>CADEEV010000036.1 GCA_902826455.1 uncultured Acidobacteriota bacterium
GGCCGCGCGCGCCGGAAGGCCCGCCGCCGCCAGCGCCATGCCGAGCCAGAGCCCGGACAGCACCACGAGCGCCACGAGCCGGAGCGCCGGCCAACCCCCGCCGCGATCGACGCTGACACGCGCCACGCGCAGGGGGGTCGTGCCGCCTTCGCCCAGGGTCAGCACGGGCCCGGGACGCCAGCCGTTCGGGCGATCCAGCATCTGCGCCGACGGCGTCCATGGGGCGCCGTCCTGTGCGGACGCGGACTCGACGACGACCCGCCAGGCGGCGCCGCCGCCGAAGTCGCGCAGATCGAGGCGCGCGCCTCGCGCCAGACGGAAGGTGCGCCCGTCCGCGGCATCGAAGGCGCCGAAGCCGCTCGTGACCCAGAGCGTGCGGTCCGCCCCGATGGGGAAGTCGACGCTCGGGTGCAGGCGGTGCGCGGCGATCACCCCCAGGGTTCCGCACACGATCAAGGCCGCGACCGCGGCCGGGCCGAGACCCCTGAGACCATCAAGGAGCGTCTTCACGAGGCCTGCCACGAGGTCGCGCGCGCCCAGGGCCAGCCGCGGCAGGACCACTGCCGTCACCAGGAGTGCCGCGAGGCCCAGCGTCAGGGTCCCGGCCCAGAGGCCGGTCTGGAGCGGAGCCGCAGCCTGCAGCACGCCGCCCGCCAACCCCAAGCCGATCCCGAGCGCGGTTCCGAGCGCACGCCGGCCGCCGAGACGTCCGGCCAGCGCCATGCCCAGGAGCGCGATCGCCGCCACCCGCAGGAGCGGCCACAGCGGCGGCCGGCGCACCGTCCCGAGGGGGATCAATCGCGCACCGCGGAGCTGCACGCCGAGACGCCGAGGGTCGTGGGCGCCGGGCGAGAAGGTCTCGGACTCGAGGGACACGACGAGGCTCGACCTCCAGAGGCCCGAGGCCGAGACCTCGAGGCCCGCGCTCTCGCCGCGCCGATCGGGTTTGACGCTGCGTGACACGCCGTTCGAGACGACGCGCACCGTGGGCGGCGCCTGGGCGCGCGGCCGCCACCCGGCCAGATCGAGCTCGATCCGCACGGGCGCCCCCAGCGGCGCGTCGGGGAAGCGGACCTGCGCCCGCGGTCCGCTCCAGCGCACGTCGCCCTCGGCGGCGTGGAAGCCGTCGAGGAGCGCCTCCGTCGTCAGGCCCGGCCCCGTCGGGATCGACCACGGGCGCCGCGACTGGTAGCCGAGAGCCGTCGCCAGGATCGCGACGAAGGCGACGCCGAGAGCGCGCCGGTGGGAGGGGTCGAGGGCGATCAGAAGCCCGATCTTAGCCGCGGTTCCCCGGAGCCATCAATCGCGCGGCTAGTGCGCCGTCTGTGCCTGCCGGATGATCCACGCGCCCGCGACGCAGACGATGCCGCCGGCGACGGACAGCAGCGCGACGTGCTCGCCGCGGACGGCCACACCGAGCACCAGGGCCACGGGAGGAATGAGGAACGTCGTCGCCGACGCCTTCGTGGCGCCGAGCCGCCCGGCCGCGATCGTGACCAGGACCTGCGCGACGCACGTGCCCAGGGCTCCGAGCGCCAGGAGCGAGAAGAACGGCACGGGCGTCCAGTGAGCCTTCAGCAGATCGGGCAGTCCCAGGGGTGCCGTCAGCAGCAGGGCCACCGCGAGGGCGCGCCAGATCACCGGCAGCGCTCCGTTCCGCTGCTGCAAGGGGCGGGCGATGCTCAGGGCGAATCCGTAGGCCACCAGGGCCACCAGGATCAAGAGGACGCCTTCGAGGCTGCTGGCGCTCTCGTTGACGCTGGGCCAGGCCACGAGGATCGCGCCCAGCAGCCCGACGCCGAGCCCCGTCGCGACACCCCGGGAGGGGAGCTTGCGCGCCAGCGCGGAGGCGACCGCCGCCGTGAACAGCGCCGTGGCCCCGTTCAGCATCCCCGTCAGGGCCGACGAGACGCGCTGCTCGGCGAAGGGGAACATGCTGAGGGGCAGGGCGAACCACAGGATGCCCAGCCAGATCACGCCCTTCCAGTCGCTGCGCACGATCGGCTTGCGGGCCGCCGGAACGAGGGAGAGCGCCGCGAAGCCCACCAGGATGCGGACGAACGTGACGCCCGCCGGCCCGATGGCGTTCAAGCCCTCGGCGATGAAGAGGAACGACGCGCCCCAGATCAGGCCGGGCACGACGAGCAGCAACCAGTCGATCATCGTCGTTCTGCCAGACGTCGAGCGGCGCGGGTTTGTTCCTGGTTTTCGTGTCGTCGGTTGAAGAGCTCGCGACTCCCTGCTAAAGTCACGGTTTGTCCCGCTGCCGGAGTGGCGGAATTGGCAGACGCGCACGGTTCAGGGCCGTGTTGGCTTCGGCTAGTGTGGGTTCAAGTCCCACCTCCGGCACCACCTTCCTTCAGTCATTCGGAGTCCCCTCAACGTCACCACAAGACACAAGGACACCAGGATGGGTTCGGAAGTCCTCTCTGTCGTCTCGTGTCTGTGTGGTGAATGGTTTTGACTGATTGACTCTCCGCGAAAACATCCTCGATCTGCTCCACAAGGACGGCAAGCCCGCTCCCATCCGCGAAGTCGCCCGGCGCCTCGGCCTCGAGCCTGAGGTCCGGCGCGAGTTCAAGCTCGCCCTGCGCCAGATGATCGGCGACGGCGAGGTCGTGAAGATCCGCGGCACCCGCATCGGGTTGCCGGACCGCATGAACCTCGTGGCCGGCCGCCTCACCTGCAACCCCGCCGGCTACGGGTTCGTGGCGCCCGAGACCCGCAAGGCCGGCCAGAAGGACGTCTACGTCTCCGCCCTCAACCTCAAGGAAGCGTTCCACGGCGACCGCGTCGTGGTGCGCGTCGAGCGCGTCACTCCCAAGGGTCCCGAGGGCCGCATCATCCGCGTCCTCGAGCGCGCCATGCAGCGTCTCGTCGGCCGCTACGAGGACGACGGCAAGTTCGGCGGCCGCGTGGTGCCGTTCGACAAGCGCGTGCTCCACGAGCTGTTCGTGCCCGCCGGCGAGGGCGGCGGCGCCAAGGCAGGCGACATGGTCTCGGCCGAGATCACGCGGCCGCCGTCGGCCACCCGCAATCCTCTCGGACGGGTTCTCGAGGTGCTGGGCCGGCTCGACGACCCCGGCGTCGACCTCAAGGTCGTGATGGCCAAGTTCGGTCTGCCGGACGCGTTCCCCGCCGAGGTCGAGGCCGAAGCGCAGGCCGTGCCGACGACGGTCCGGCCCGAGGACACGGCCGGCCGCACCGACTTCCGTCCCTGGCCCACGTGCACGGTCGACCCCGAAACCGCCCGCGATCACGACGACGCGATCAGCCTCGACCGGATGCCGAACGGGCACTGGCTGCTCGGCGTGCACATCGCCGACGTGGCCCACTACGTGCGCGAGGGCACGCCCCTCGACCAGGAAGCCTACCTGCGCGGCACCTCGGTGTACTTCCCCGATCGCGTCGTGCCGATGCTGCCCCACGCGCTGTCGAGCCACATCTGCAGCCTGATCGACGGCGAGGACCGGCTGACCCAGACGGTCGTCCTCGAGCTGGACGCCGAGGGGCGCGTCCTGCGCACCGAGTTCCACGACGGCGTCATCCGCAGCGCCGCCCGCATGTCCTACCAGCAGGTCCAGGCCATCGTCGACGGTGACGGCGCGCTCCGCGAGCGCTTCGCGGCCCTCGTGCCCCTCTTCGAGCGCATGGACCAGCTCGCGAAGCTGATGCGGAAGCGCCGCTACGAGCGCGGCTCCCTCGACTTCGACCTGCCCGAGCCCAAGCTCGTCCTCGACGCGAGCGGAGCCATGACGGGGATCGTGGCGTCGGCGCGCCTCGACAGCATGCGCGCCATCGAGGAGTTCATGCTCGCCGCCAACGAGGCGGTCGCCGAGAAGCTGACCGACGCCGGGGCGCCGGCGCTGTTCCGGGTCCACGAGGCCCCCGACCTCGAGCGGGTCGAGCAGTTCTGCGACCTCGCGAAGTCCTTCGGGTACCGCGTCCCGACGAACCTCGAGAGCATCCGGCCCGAGGACTTCCAGAGCGTCCTGCGCCAGATCGCGGGCAAGCCCGAGGAACGCCTGATCTCGACGCTGCTGCTGCGCACCATGAAGCTCGCGCGCTACTTCGAGGAGAACCTGGGCCACTTCGGCCTGGCCACGAAGATGTACGCCCACTTCACGAGCCCGATCCGGCGCTATCCCGACCTCGTGGTGCATCGCGCCTTGCGCGCCGCGCGCCGGAAGAAGGACGCCGTGCGCGAGGCGCAGCTCCAGGAAGCCCTGCCCCAGATGGGCCTGCATCTCTCGGAGATGGAGCGCCGCGCCGACGAGGCCGAGCGCGAGCTCACCGAGTGGAAGAAGGTCCGTTTCATGGCGGACAAGCTGGGCGAGCGCTTCTCCGGCTACATCACGGGCGTGCAGAGCTTCGGCGTGTTCGTCGAGCTCGACGCGGTCTACGTCCAGGGTCTCGTCCACGTCTCGTCCATGTCCGACGACTACTACGCCTTCGACGACCGTGCCCACCAGCTGAAGGGCGGCAACACGAACAAGGTCTATCGACTCGGCGACAGGATCGAAGTGCAGCTCGCCCGCGTGGATCTCGAGCGGCGCCAGCTCGACTTCGCCCTGGTAGGGCTCGCCCCGCAGTCCGGCCAGGCCCCCCGCAAGGGCGCGGCCGGACCTCGTCGCGGCCCGGCGCCCGAACGGCCGCGGCGCTCCTCGGGCAAGGCCGCCCCGGCGGCGAAGCCGCGCCGGAGGCGCTAAAATCCCCGGATCGGCATGCGTCAAGCGCTCTCCGTCACGGCCATCATCGCGGCCTACAACGAAGAGGACGTGATCGGCCCGGTGGTCGCGGACCTGATGGAGCAGGGGGTCCGGGTCCACCTCCTCGATCACGCCTCGACCGACGGCACGGTCGCGGAGGTCGAACGGCTGCGCGAGCGCGGCTCCCTGACGATCGAGCGGCTGAAGGGCGGCGAGTTCTCCCTGGCCCAGATCATCCGGCGCAAGGAGATCCTGGCGGCCGAGCTCGACAGCGACTGGTTCGTGAACGCCGACGCGGACGAGTTCCGCGAGAGCCCCTGGCCCGGCGTCAATTTCGTCGACGGGATCCGGGAAGTGGACCGCCTCGGGTTCAACGCCGTCGACTTCGCGGTCCTCAACTTCCTTCCGGTGGACGACAGCTTCAGGAAGGGCGACGACCCGCGCGACGCGTTCCGTTTCTGCGAGTCGGCCGGGGCCTTCGACCGACTGCAGATCCGCTGCTGGAAGAAGCAGCCGGGCCCCCTCGACCTCGTCTCGACCGGGGGGCACGAGGCGCGTTTCCCGGGACGGCGCGTGTTCCCCCTGCGCTTCCTGCTGCGGCACTATCCGATCCGGGGTCAGGCCCACGGCGAACGGAAGGTCCTGCAGGAGCGCCTGCCGCGCTTCGCGCCCGAGGAGCGGTCGAGGGGCTGGCACGTGCAGTACGACGCCGTGAAGGAAGGCGGCTCGTTCCTCCGCGAGTCCTCGACCCTCATGCCGTTCGACCCCTGGAGCGCCCGGGTGGCTCTCGCGCTCCACCATCGCGGCGTCGAGACCCTCGAGGAGACCGTGGCGGCGCGGGAACGCGACCTCTCGGGAGCCCGCGCGGACCTCGCGGCGAGCCGCGACGCGGCCGACTCCCTGCGCGAGCGCATCGCCTCGCTCGAACGGGAGCAGGCCGCGGCCCGCGACGCCCTCGCGCACCAGGACGCCCAGGTCGAGGCGCTGCGGCGCGAGCGCGACGTCCTGTTCGAAGGCCTGGGCGGCCTGCGTGTCGAGCGCGAGGCCCTGCTGCGCGAGCGGACCGAGCGCGTCGCCCAGCACGAAGCCCTCATGCGGCTGCACGGCGAGGCGCTGGCGTCGGCGGAGGCGTTGCGCGGCGACGTGGGCCGGCTCCAGTCGGAAGGCGACGCCCTGCGGGCCGAAGGCGTGCGCTGCCAGGCGCGACTCGCGGCCGTGAGCGAGGAGCTCGTCGACGCGATCGCCTCCCACGAGCAGCGCCAGGCGGCGTTGCAGTACCGGCTGCAGGCCCTCCTGGGCTCGCGGGCCTGGCGTTGGACCGCGCCGCTGCGCGCGGTCCTCGACCTGCTGCGCTCCCGATGAGCGAGGCGCTGATCCGCGTCGAGGAGGTCGCGAAGGGCTTCCGGGTCCCGAGCGTGCGGCGCGACACGGTCCGCGAGCACCTCCTGGGCCTGCTCGAGCCCCGGCAGTTCCGGCGTCTCGAGGTGCTGCGCTCGGTCAGCTTCGAGGTGCGCCGCGGCGAATCGGTGGCGATCATGGGGCGCAACGGCTCGGGCAAGAGCACGCTGCTCAAGCTGCTCTGCGGCATCTACGTGCCCGACCGCGGCCGCGTGGCGGTCGGCGCCCCGATCACGCCGATCCTCGAGCTGGGCGTCGGCTGGAACCCCGACCTCGACGCGATCGACAACATCCTGCTCCTCGGCACCGTGATGGGCATGACCCTGGGCGAGGCGCGGCGGGCGACCGAGGAGATCCTGGCGTTCGCCGAGCTCGAGGGCTTCGCGAACCTCGAGCTGCGCCACTACTCGAGCGGCATGGCGTCGCGGCTCGCGTACTCGGTCGCCTTCAAGGCGGTGCGCGAGATCCTGGTGCTGGACGAGGTCTACGCGGTCGGCGACGCGCGCTTCCGGGCGCGCTGCGAGGAGCGCTATCAGCAGCTGAAGGCGGCGGGGCACACGGTGCTCCTGGTGAGCCACGACCCGCGCGCGGTGTCGCTGTGCGACCGGGCGCTGCTCCTCGAGAGCGGGCGGGTCGCCGCCACGGGAACGCCGACCGAGATCTACGCGGCGTACATGCGCGACGCCGCGCATCCCGCCCAGGCCTGACGCCCGGCCGCTAGAGATACTCGACGCAGCGCGGCGAGAGCCTCCGGAACAGCCACGAGCCCACCGCGAGCGAGAGCAGCGAGGCCGCGACGAGCATGGCGTGGGCGCGCAGCGACGGGACGACCCCGAGGACCAGGACGGAGCGCGTGAACTGGATGACGGCGGTCGGCGGCCAGAGGTACAGCAGGAAGTGGACGCGCTCGGGCAGGATCGAGAGCGGGTACACCACCGGCGCCACGAAGAAGCCCGCCTGGAGCAACACCTCCCAGACCTGGTTGAGGTCGCGATAGCGCAGGAAGAGCGCGCTCGTCGCGAGGGAGAAGCCGGTCACGATCAGGCACAGCTGCAGCACGTAGAAGAAGACCAGCGGGACGGCCCAGGGGCTCGCGAGGCGGCCGGCCACGGCCGTCGTGACGACGATCGCTCCCACGAACACGAGCAGCGTCACGAGCGGGTTGGAGATCGACGTCACGACCAGGATCCAGCGCGGGAAGCTCGTCTTCGTGAGCAGGAAGCCTTTCGCAGCCAGCGACACGAGCCCGATCTTCGTGGACTCCGCGAAGAAGTCCCAGAGGAACAGGCCGATGATCAGGTTCAGCCTGTAGTTGGGATCGGACTGGAAGATCAGGGAGAACACCCCCAACAACACCACGAACATCATGAGGGGCTTCAGGAGGGCCCAGACGAACCCGCCGATCGTGCCGTGGTAGCGGACCTTGAAGTCGGTCCGCACCAGGGTCCACACGAGGCCGACGACGGGGGAGGACGCAGCACGGGCCGGGGGCACGGGCCCTAGGGTATCCCAACGGCGCGGGGCAGCCGGAAGGCCGTGGCGTCCCACAGCGCGAACGGGCGCTCGCCGCTCGCCACCACCGTGAAGCCGCACGACTCCGCCAGCGCCGCGACATCGGCCGCGTCCGCCGCGTCGTCGCCCCGGTACGAGTAGTTGAGCAGCGTGAACGTTCCGCCGGGGGCGAGGACGCGCGCGACTTCCCGCGCCAGGCCCAGGCTCGCCTCGGGCCCGAGGCTCCCCACGTGAGGCCAGCTGTCCGCGGCCAGCACCGCGTCGAAGGCGGCGTCGGGAAACCCGCGAAGATCGCCGCCTTCGCCGAGCGTGACGCTCGCGTTCGCCAGGCCCAGACAGCGAGCCGCGGCGAGCGCCACCATGCGGGGAGAGACGTCGATGCCGGACACGCTCCGGCACCTCGGCGCGCAGGCCTCGAGCAGGCGGCCCGTGCCGCAGCCGAGATCGAGCATCCGGACTTCCGGGGACACCACGGCGCGCGCGCGCAGGTACTCGACCACCTCCGCGGTGGCCTCGGACAGGATGCCCGCGTCTCCGAAGGAGTAGAGCGCGACCGCCGCGGTGGGGTCGAGAGCGGCGAGCTCGTCGTAGAGCTCGCGAAGCGCGGCGACGCCGCGCGCCGGCAGCTCGTTCTCGGATCGGACGTGCAGCGCGCCCATCCGGCGCACGAGGGCGATGCCGCTGCGGTGTCCGTCCACGAACTCCCGCAGCGCGGCGAGCCGCGCGGCTGCCGAATCGTCCAGTCCTTCCGCCGCGTCGTCCAGGTGGCGGAGCAGCGCGTCTGCTTCCGAGAAGGAGGCGACGAGATGGAGGAGCGCGATCGGCTGCGAGCTCTCGGCACGGAGCCAACGCACGAGAGCGGGATGAGGGCCGGGATCCACGATGACGATGGGGCTTATTATCGTCGATCGTGTCCTGGGAATGGTTCCGCGGCGAGTTCGCGCGCTGGGAGGATGCCGCGGCCCTCGCCGGCAGCTACGGCGCGCCGGCGATCCTCGAGCGGGTCGTAGCCGCGAGCCGGGAGGTGCGCGACGGCGCGGCCGCCTACGAGCGCGACGGCTGGGCCTTCACCGAGCCCCGTCTCAACGCGCCGCTGGTCGCCGCCCTTGCCCGGACGGCGCCTTCGGCGCGCCGCCTGAGGGTCCTCGACTTCGGCGGGGCTCTCGGCAGCCTCTACTGGCAGCATCGCGGGGTGGTGCGCGACGGGAGCCTCGACTGGCGGGTCGTGGAGCAGCCCCACTACGTGAGCCTCGGCCGATCCGAGTTCCAGGGCGAGACGCTCACGTTCTGGCCCGATGTCGTTGCCGCATGCCAGGCGTGGCGCCCGGACCTGGTCGTGTTGTCGAGCGTCCTCCAGTACCTCCCCGAGCCGTGGGCCTTGCTCGACACGATCCTCGCGCTCGACGCGGAGTGGCTGTTCTTCGATCGCCTGCCGCTGCTCGAGACGGGCACGGATCGCCTCACGATCGAGCACGTGCCGCCGGACCTGGGCGGCGGAAGCTATCCGGCCTGGTTCCTCGGGGAGACACGCTTCCTGGCCACGCTCCAGCCGCGTTACGCGACGCTCGATCGCTTCCGCAGCCTCCTCGAGGGCGACACGCCCGAGACCTGGAACTTCCTCGGGGCCCGCGTCGACAATCAGGGCTTCCTGTTCCGCCGGAAGCCGACACCCGCCTGACGGTCGTGGCGCAGGAGCGCGCCGATGTACGGGCGGTAGACGTGCCGGCGCAGCACGGGCGTCATCGCCGCCGCGTACGGGGCGAGACCGGAGCGGAAGGGCCCCGGGCGCACGTAGCTCAGCCCATGGAAGTGGTAGAAGACGAGCGGTGCGCCGTCGACCCGCACGCGGCCCGCCGATTCGCCCACGTCGTAGCGGGCCACGTTCCAGGGCGCGAGGTTGGCGCCCGCGTGCCGCAGGACGCGGAGGCCGGCGTACCGCGACGGCCATTCGTCCAGGTACTTCTGGTCGCCGAAGCGCGTGGGCTCCACCTGGTCGTAGCACCACTCGAGGCATTGCTCGCGCCACCGCTCGAGGCAGGCCCGGGCCTCGGCGCCGCGGCGGAACGACACCCAACCGACGTTGAAGCGGCCGTACTCCTCGAGGCGCTGGAGCGCCTCGGGGAACCGGTGCTCGACGATCGCGATGCTCGCGTCGCCGATCTCCGCGTAGAGGGGCTCGGGGCTCGAGAAGAAGTGGAGATCGGCGTCGAGATAGGTGAGGCGGTCCACCGTCTCGTCGCGCTCGAGCACGAACTCGATCCAGGCGGGCGTGCACGTGTAGTAGTACTCGAGCCAGGAGCGGGTGCTCTTTGCCGCCGCGAGCGCGGGGCGGGCGCCTTCGAGATCCGCGAGCCGCCAGGCGGTGACGTGGGGGAGGGCCGAGAGCGCGCCATGGACCTCGTCGTCCAGGCTGAGCACGAAGAGATGGAACGCTCCCGCGTGGGCGCACAGCGAGTCGTAGAGGGCGAGGCCCCGCGACAGGTAGCGTGCGTCGAAGTACGTGCAGAGGTGGCGCAGCGGTGCCGACACGCGATCCCTACCTCCCGGCCCGTGCCGCGAGCCACGCCGAGAGCCGCAGGCGCCCGGCCTCGACCTCGCGCCCCAGGATCGCCTCGGCCGAGCGGTCGATCTCGTAGCGCTCGGCGCCGCCGACGTTTTCGACCAGGTGCTGCTCGCGAAAGAAGAGATGGCCGGGCCGGTAGACGTTCGTGATCCAGTCGTCGCTCCACCAGTTCCGGAAGACCGGCGGATAGAAGGTGCCGAAGATCTCCGCGTGGCGGCGCGACACGAAGGCCTGGGTGAGGATCGTCCGGGCCACCGTCTCCAGGGGGCCGGCGACGCCCAGCCCGGGCACCACCGGGTTGGCGAGCAGGACGGCGCTGAAGTCGCGCGCCCAGCCGTGGGTCGCCAGCCGGACGTCGTCCCCCATCTGATAGAAGAAGTCGGCGCCGTCCTCGAGAGCGCGCGCGAACAGGGCGTTCCACGACCAGCACGGCGCGTGAGCGGTGCCGGCGAGGACGTGGGCGACGACGCGGGCCGGCCGGTTCCCGAGGGCCCGGCGTACGGCGTCGAGCAGGCTCGCTTGCTGGACGGGATCGGCGTAGAAAGCGTCGTCGTCGTCGACGCCGACGTGCAGATCGTAGGAGAACGCGCCGTCCCAGTCGGCGGTCGCGAGGAAGGACGGCAGGAACTGACGCACGAGGTCCGTGTCCTCGGGGCCGCGCAGCGCGCGCCGCCGGCTCGTGACCGGGATCAGGATCGCGATCCTCATCGCGTCACGCGACCCTCGGCGACCTCGAACGCGCCGTTGGCCAGTCGCAGCTTGTAGGCCTCGGCGCCCTTGCCGAAATCGATCAGGCGGATCCCCGCCGCCGGTGCGGCCCGGACGATCTCCAGCAGCAGCAGGGCTCCCGGCGAGTAGCGCTTCAAGGCCGGAGCATAGACGGGGAACCACCAGTGGAGGAGGTCGGCCGAGCGCATGCCGAAGTGGGCCGCGGCCAGGGTGTCGCCCGCCCAGAGCACCGACAGGACCCCGCAGAGCTCCGGCTCACGGCAGCCGTGGATCTCGTTCACGATCGCCACCATCTCGGGCCGTGCGAAGAGATCGCGGCCGTCGCCCAGGGTCCGGCGATACTGGTCGCTCTTCAAGGCCAGCAGGCGCTCGAGGAGCACCGGGTCCCGGGAGTCGCGCTCGAAGCGCAGCGGGCCGTGGGCGCGCACCAGGGCGCGGCCCAGCTCGCCCAGCCGGTCGAAGGCGCTGCGGCCGTTGCGGCGCCGCTCGCCCATCCAGGCGTCGAGCCCCGTGCTCAGGTCGACGTAGGGAGAGCGCGGCCGCGCCTCGACGAAGGGCTCCCAGCCGGGCTGGTCCACGACCAGGTGGTCGAAGGCGAAGCTGTCGAGCTCGCAGGCCTCGAGCCAGCGCCGGGGATCGAAGCGGAGGCCGGGGCCGGCGATCGTCCCGTGATAGTCGCTGAGAGGCGTGCCGACCGGCTCGGCGGCCCGGGGCGCGGCGCGCTGGAAGGGGAGATACCCGGCCGGTCGCGACCCCTCCTCGAACACGCTCACCTCGACCCCGCCCCGATGCCGCGCCACGATGTCGATGAAGGACCACGCGAAGTAGGGGCTGCGCAGGGCCGGGTTGCCCTCGCGCAGGGCGCTCCAGGCGGGCCGGGCGTCGCCGCCGGCCTCGGCCCAGCTCGCGCAGCGGATCTCCATCGCGACAAGCTACCACGCTAGAATTGCCGGGTCTTGAAGCCCCCGCGGATCCTCGGATGAGCTGGCTGGGCGGGCCGCGCATCGACCTGGACCTGCCGGTGCCGGGTACCCGGGCCGAGCGCACCCTGGAGGTCGCCGGCTGGGCCTTTGCGCGTCGTGGCGCCATCGTCACGGTGCAGGCGACGCTGGGCGGCGCGCCACCGGTCCCGCTCTCCTACGGCCTGGCGCGCCCCGACGTGGCCGCGACCCACGGTTGCCCGATCGGCTGCGGCTTCACCGGCGAGCTCTCCCTCGACGGCCAGCCGCCGGGTCCGCTCACGTTGCAGGTGGAGGTCCTGGATGGCCG
This sequence comes from uncultured Acidobacteriota bacterium, assembly GCA_902826455.1. Lineage (GTDB taxonomy): Bacteria > Acidobacteriota > Vicinamibacteria > Fen-336 > Fen-336 > CADEEV01. The sequence continues at coordinate 12,181 of CADEEV010000036.1, forward strand.
CGGGGTCCGGGCCCAGCGCCGCGTCGTCGTGGAGCGGCGTCCGAGCGCCGCCGCGCCGGAGACGCCCGCGAGCGCCGCGGACGGCCCGAAGACCGCGTCCGCTCCCGGCCCACAACCCCTCGGGGCCGAAGCGGCCGCCGCGCTGCGATCCCGCCTGGCAGCCCTGCGCTCGCGCTCGGCTGGCGATCCGAGCGTGCTCGACGCGTCGGGGCTCGAGCTCGCCGCGCTCCTGCCGGGCGAGCTGATCGTGACGCCCCTGCGGGCCGATCTCTCGGCCTATGCCGAAGGCAGCTTCGACGTGGTCGTCCTCGGCGCCGCGCCCCTCGATCCCGCGCCGGTGCTCCGGCTCGCCACGACGCTCGTGGCGCGGGCCGTCGCCCAGGGAGCCCTGGAGATCCTCTGGGAGGCGCCCGCGCACGGCGCGAGCGTGAGCGTCAGCGTCGTCATTCCGGTCTTCAACGAGAGCGCCGTCACCGACGCCTGCCTTCGCAGAGTCGTCGATCACTGGCCCCCCGGGCTCGCCGGCGAGATCCTCGTGGTCGACGACGGGTCGACCGACGCGACGCCGGAGCTGGTGGCGCGCTGGGCCTCGCGAGAGCCGCGCGTGAAGGGGCTGCGGCGCGAGACGAACGGCGGGTTCATCGCCGCGTGCAATGCCGGCGCCGCCGCCGCTTCCGGCGACGTGCTGGTGTTCCTGAACAACGACACGCTCGTGCGGCCGGGATGGCTGCCGCCCCTGCTCGCCGTGCTCGAGCGGGCCGACGCGGGAGCGGTGGGCGGCAAGCTGCTCTACCCCGACGGCACCCTGCAGGAGGCCGGCGGCGTCGTGTTCGCTGACGGCCACGGCTGCAACTTCGGCAAAGGCGCCGCCGACCCCGACGCCCCGCTCTTCCACCACCTGCGCGAGGTGGACTACTGCTCGGGGGCCGTGCTCGCGACGCCGCGGGCGCTGTTCCTGGAGATGGGCGGCTTCGATGCCGCGTTCGCCCCGGCGTACTACGAGGACGCCGACTACGCGTTCCGGCTCCGGCAGCGGGGACGCAAGGTCTACTACCAGCCGGAGTCGAGCGTCGTGCATCTCGAGGGCGCCACGGCGGGCCGCGACCTGACGAGCGGCGCGAAGCGGCACCAGGTCGCGAACCGGGCCACGTTCGCCGCGCGCTGGACCGACGCCCTCGCGGATCGACCCGTCGCCCCCGCGCGCCTCGATCGCCAGGCCCTGCACGTGCTGCGAGCGCGCCGCCGCGACGCCCGGCGTGCGCTCGTGATCCTGCCCACGATGCCCGAGCCCGACCGCGAGTGCGGCTCGCGGCGGGCGTTCCACCAGATCGAGAGCCTGCTGGAGAGCGGCTGGACCGTCAGCGTGCTGGTCGAGAACGCGAGCGGCGGCGAGCGTTACGCGCGCGCCCTCCGGCAGCGCGGCGCCGCGGTGTACGCGGGCCCTGCGACGCGCGGGGCGGGCGCCGAGCGCCTTCCGGATCCGGCCGTGCTCCTGTCCCAGGAGAGCTTCGATCTCGCCCTGGTCGCGTTCTGGCACGTGGCCGAGCGCCATGCGCCGCGCCTGCGCGCGCTCTCGCCCCGCACGCGGCTCGTCGTCGACTCGGTGGACCTGCACTTCCTGCGTCAGGCGCGCGGCGTGTTCGTGGCGGGACGCGAGCGGGACGGCGCCGGGGTTCTCGACGGCCGCTACGGCGACGAGATGCGGCGCGAGCTCAACGTCTACGCCGGAGCCGACGCCGTGCTCACGGTCTCCGCCAAGGAGGCCGGCTGGATCGACGACCTCGTCGGCCGCCCGGGTCATGCCCTGTGCGTGCCGTTGATGGAGGACGCCGCCGGACCCTCGCGCGGCTTCGAGGAGAGGCGTGGCCTCGTCTTCCTGGCGAACTTCCGGCACCCGCCGAACGTCGACGCCCTGGCCTTCCTGGCGGAGGTCGTGTCGCGACTCGATGCCGGCCTGCTCGCGCGGCACCCCCTGTCGATCGTGGGCAACGCGCTGGAGCTCGGCCTGCTCGGGGGTCTCGCCGAGCATCCCCGCGTCCACGCCGTCGGCTGGGTGCCCGCCGTCGAGCCCTACCTCGAGCGCGCCCGGCTCTCGCTGGTGCCGCTGCGCCACGGGGCCGGCACCAAGGGCAAGGTGATCCAGTCCCTGCTCGCGGGCACGCCGTGCGTCTCGACGTCGATCGGTATCGAGGGCCTCGACGTCCAGGACGGCCGCCAGGTCGTGGTCGCCGAGGAGCCGGCGGCGTTCGCCGCGGCGATCGCGAGGCTCCTGGACGACGCGACGGCGTGGAACGCGCTCTCGCCGCTCGGCCGGGCCGCAGTCGAGACCGGCCACGGTTCGGCCGTGGTGCGCGAGCGCTTCGACGCCGCCCTCGAGGCGGCCCTGGCCCGGACGGCCGGAGGGAGCACCGCCTGAGCCGCACCGAGCGCCTGCTCCTCGTGGGGCTCCTGTCCCTCGTGGGGATCCAGAGCCTGTTCCCGTTGCTGTCGGTCGGGTTCGTCACGAACGACGACCTCAAGCTCTCGAACGCCGTCCTCGACCGCGGCATCCGGGGCGCGGCCACCGTCCTGTGGAGCTTCACGCGCCGCGACGGCCGCCTCGACATCGCGCAGATGGCGAGCTGGTACCTGCCCTTCGCGTTCGACAGCTTCGTGTACTTCAAGGCCGTGAGCCTCACGGCGATCGCGGCGGACATCCTCCTGTTCGGCTGGTTCCTGCGTCGGCTCCTGGGCAGCGGCGCAGCGTTCTACCTGGCCGTGCTGCTGGTCCTGGTGGGCCTGCAGAACAGCTGGGAGCACACGCCTCTCGTGGCGTTCCCCGGGCTCTTCACGTTCACGTTCGCGTATCTGCTCGGGTCGTTCCTCGCCTTCCAGCACTACCTCGAGCGGCGCTCGGCGTTCGCGGTCGCGGCGAGCGCGGGCCTGTTCCTGCTCACGATCGCGTCCTACGAGATGTACCTGATCTACGTCCCGGTGTTCTTCGGGCTCGCGCTCCTGGCGGGCCGGACGCCCGGCCGCGCCCTCCGGGCAATGGCGCTGCATCTCTTCGCCGTCGCGGTCCACCTCACCGCATGGTCCGTCTCCCATGCGCACCGGACCGGAAACTACGCGGGCGTCACCGTGGCCCAGGGCCTCGACCTGGACAAGGTCGCCCAGGTCGTCTGGCAGTTCAGCGTGTCCTCGCTGCCGACCTACCTGTTCTTCAGCGCGAAGTACGACTATCTCCTCGACGCCGCCCGGCGCACCTCCGCACTGCCCGGTCTGCTCTCGTGGCTGACGGCCGGCGCGATCGTGAAGGCTCTGATCGCCGGAGGGGTGTACGTCTTCCTGCTGGCGCGCGCGCGGAGCGAGGCTGCGCCGCTCGGGCCGAGACGCGTCCTCGCACTCCTCGCCGCGGCTCTCTTCTTCTTCTTCGCGCCCTCGGTGCTGCCGGGACTGACCGTGCGCTACCAGGAGGAGGTGAAGCAGCAGCTCGGCATGCAGTGCTCGTACTTTTCCCTGTTCGCGGCCGTGCTCGGCGCCGTCGCGCTGCTCCTGGGGCTGGCGCGGCTGCCGGTCCGGCCCGCGGTCCGCTGGCTGTGGATCGTGGCGACCGCGCTGCCGCTCATGGCGGCGAGCGTCGTGGTCGATTACACGAACGCGGCGGTGGGGGAATGGCAGGCCCGGGGCCGCGAGCGGTTCGTGGCGGTGAACCGCTTCCTGCGCAGCCCCGCCTACGACAAGGTGGCGCCGGACTCGGTGATCTACGCGCCGTCGTTGTGGAGGTCCATCGCCACCATCAACTTCGTGGGCGCCGCGATCGACCCGGCCCCGTCCCTGGCGGCCCAGTACAGGAACTTCTGGACCTTCTACTTCACCAAGCGCGGGGGCAAGCCCGTCTCGGTCACCGACCGGCTCGAGAGCATCCCGGCGAACATGGGGCGCTTCTTCGTGCTCCGGCAGGTCCGCGCGGGCACCGGCCGGTACCTGGTGTTCGCCTCGGCGGAGCGCTCCCAGCAGTCCCCGGGGCTGCTGCTCACCGACTTCGCGCTCATCTACGATCTCTCGGCCCTGGAGGGAGGGCTGGTAGGCGGCAGCCTCGCGGAGACCGGAGGCCGCCCGGTGACCGTCGGCCTCGTGAGCGGCGAGACCGTCTCGACCTCCGAGCGCTTCCTCCTCGAGCTCGGCAACCACTTCCAGCGCCTGGGCCCCGAGCGCCGGATGGCGGTCCAGGCCGAGCGCCCGGCCATCGACGTGGACAGCGTGTTCCTGGCGCCCAGCGCGCCCGCGGACCTGACCGTCGTCAAGTCGAGCGGCTGGATGGAGGACGGCTGGATCGGGGCCGAGGCCCACGCGACGCTGCCGCTGCGCGAGCCGTCGCGCCTGGTGCTCGACGCCTACGTCCCGGACTACGTGTTCCGCCAGGTGGGCTTCGAGTCCCTCACGCTCGGCCTCGAGGTGGACGGCGTGCCGGTCCTGAAGCGGGTCGTGAGCGCGGGCGGGCGGATGCGCCTCGAGGCGAACCTCGACCCCTCGTCGCCGGGCGACCTCACCGTGCGCTGCGGACCGGTGCACCGGCCGATGACCTTCGGCATCGCTCCCGATTCCCGCGAGCTGTGCATGGTGGTGGAGCGCGTCGTGCTGCGGCGCCGGGAGCGCGGCGAATGAGCGCCGAGGCGACGTGCTATCCTGCCGCGCAGCACCCTCCGATGCGCGTCGCCCTCGTCCATGCCGTCGACAACCGCATCGCCGACACCCAGATGTTCGGCATCCACTTCATGCCCGTGTGGGCCTACACCCTGGCCGCGCACCTCGAGGACGTCCCGGGCCTCGAGATCGAGCTCCACGACCTGCGGCTCGATCCGATGCCGGCGAGCGGGCCCGTGGCCGACGTGTACCTCTTCACCGGGATCAACCAGGACTGCGACGCGATCCTCGAGACCGCGCGCGCGGTCCGGGCCCGTGCCCCCCGGGCGCTCCTGGTGATCGGCGGCCCGATCTGCTGGTCCTACGAGATGGCGGGACGCCTCGGCAAGCTCGACGCCTTCGACCACGTGTTCATCGGCGATGGCGAGGAGACGCTGCCCGCCTTCCTGCGCGGCCTCCAGCACGGGCAGGTGGCTCCCCGCATCGTGAAGGCCGCGGAGCGCTTCGATCTCGGCAAGGCCAGGCCCATGAACGACCGCCTGCTGCGCGAGACCTCGGCGCGCTACTACGGCGGCGTGCTCGAGGTGTCGCGGGGCTGTCCCTTCCTCTGCGAGTTCTGCGACATCCGCGTCCAGCCCGACAACAACCGCTCCCACGTGAAGCCGGTCGAGCTCGTGATCCAGGAGGTGGACCGCTTCTGGGAGCTCGGCATCCGCCAGACCCTCTTCGCGTGCGACCACTTCGCCGGGGATCCGCACTGGGCCGAGGCGGTCTGCGACCGGCTCATCGAGTGGAAGGCGCGCACGGGCCGCAGCATGAGCCTCTACACCTGGCTCACGATCGACCTCGCTCACCATCCGCGCCTGCTCCAGAAGCTGCGCGCCGCCGGCTTCGACATGTTCTTCATCGGCGTCGAGAGCTTCAACCGCTCGTCGCTCCTCGAGACGGCGAAGGTGCAGAACACCACCCTCGACCTGGTGCAGGCCCTGCGCCGCATCCAGTCCTACGGCTTCATCGTGGTGGCCGGCCTGATCATGGGCTTCGACACCGACACCGAGGACATCGTCGACATCACGCTCGCCGGGATCCGCGAGGCCGGCCTCATCTCGGGCGATCCGTCGCTGCTGACGGCCTTGCCCGGCACGCCGCTCTATCAGCGCATGCGGCTCTCGGGGCGCCTGCGCGACGCGAAGCTCGGCCTGGGCGGCTTCAAGTACCAGACGAACATCCGCTACCTGCGCGCGACGCGTGGCATCCGCGAGGACTTCAAGCGCTTCGTGCGCGACTTCAACGCGCCGGACTACCAGCTCGCCCGATTGGCGGCGTTCCTCGATAACATCGGCGCCAGCGGGAGCTATGCGCCGCCGGCGAGCGCCACGGGCTACGCGAACCTGGGCCGCCTCCTCGCGATGACCGCGCGCAAGCCGCTCTACCTGGTGCTCCTCGCGCTGCGCCTGGTGCGGCTCGTCGGTCACCCGCTGCGCCTCGTGGCGATCCTGCGCGCCGCGGCCCTCGTCGCGCGGCGCTCGACGCCGCAGCGTCCGCTGTGGTTCTACTTCAAGTTCTGGCTCTTCAACTGGAGCAACTCGATCGTCAAGTACTCGGGGCTGTCCGACGCGGACTTCGACATCGAGTCGGTGGCGGCGGACTTCGCGATGGAGTCGGTGCTGCCGGCCGGCTACGAGACGCCGACCGGCGACGAGGCCACGAGCAAGGTCGAGGCCCAGCGGCGCCTCACGTCGCGCAGCCTGAAGGCCCTCATCACCTCGCGTCGGGCCAGCTAGGGAGAGCGTAGAGCTCGTTTCCCCACAGCGCCGCCAGGCGCTGGCCGTGCTCCCCGAGCCAGGCACGGAACGCCGGGAGCTCGGGCTCCGCGGCGAGGATCACGTGGGTGATGCGCTCCTCGCGGAGCAGCGCCTCGACCTCCTCGGGCGTCTCCGCGCCGAGCCGGGCGACCACGGAAGGGTTGTGCCAGTTGCCGTACACGGGAACGCCCTCGAGGTACGCGCCATAGGGCTCGGTCAGGTACAGCACCCGCGACGCGCGGCCGCTCGTCGCGTTCACCACCTCGTTCAGGCGCCGGTACGGCGCCTCGACGGCGATGAACCAGTCGCGCTCGGTCTTCGAGAACACGGTGTCCACGGGGAAGTTGCGCATCAGGTAGAACCCGGTCGGGAGGAAGGCCAGGTTCGCCGCGAAGGCGAGGGCCAGCGCGGCCAGGGCAGGCACGCGCAGGCGGGGGATCGCCACCAGCGCCCCCAGCGCCTCGGCCTCCACCAGCGCCGCGATCCAGAGGAACGGGTAGAGATAGCGGATGTACTGGGTCCCGCACACGAACGCGACGAGCGTCGCGGTCGTCGCGACGAGACCGAGGCGGGCGGCACGCGGCCAGCGGACGAGAGCCGCCAGCAGGCCCAGCGGCAGCAGCAGCAGGTGGTGGAAGCCGAAGGCGCCGTCGTAGAGCTCGCCGTAGACGGAGGACTGGAACGTCATCCGGTACAGCAGGTCGGGGCCGGCGTGCTCGATCCAGCGCGTGTCGACGAAGCGGTCGCCGAAGTAGGGCGAGCGGAACACGTCGTTGAAGAACGGGAACAACGGGTTGCCCGTGACCGCGTAGGCATAGGCGTACGGCCCTGCCCCGACCAGCAGGAACAGCCCGAGGGCGAGCAGCGCGAGCCGTGCGCGATGCCGCGCCGAGCCGGGCGCGCGGGCGACGTTCCAGCCCTGCGCGACCAGCAGGGGCAGCGCGCACACGGCGAGCGACTTGGTCAGGAAGGCGCCGCCGACGCACAGGGCGGCGGCGGCCACGTCGGCCGTCCGGGCGCGTCGCCAGGTCCGGAGGGTCACGAGGGTCGCCGCCAGGAGGAACGCGGTGAGGAGGTTCTCCACCCACAAAGAGAACGACTCCTGGAAGGCGATCGGCGCCGCGGCGCAGGCGGCCACGAGCAGCGTCGCCAGGCCCTCGCCGAGCCGGCGCCGCACCTGCTGCCGCACCAGGAGCGCGACCACGACCAGCAGTCCGAAGTTGCACAGGCGGGCGGCGCCTTCGCCGCCCAGCAGGTTGGCCGTGGTGTAGAGCCAGTCGGCGCCCATCGGCACCACGGCCCACACGAAGCCCCGGAAGTCGAAGCCCCAGAGGCCGTGGGAGGCCACCTGCTGCGGAACCATCAGGTGCACCGCCAGGGCGTCGCTGCCGGCCTCGGGCACCGCCGCCATCGCGGAGTGCAGGCCCAGGACCACGAGGAGCGCGACCTGGGCGTAGGCCGCCGACCGGGGCGCCGGCTCCTCGCCGGCGAAGCGGCCCAGACGAGCCGCGGCCTCGCGAAGGCCCGCGCGCCCGGCCCAGAGACACAGGCCAAGGAGTCCGAGGTGGAGGGCCGGCGTGTTGACCGGGAAGTGGGCCAGGAGCTGGACGACGGCCACGATCACGGCGAGGCCCAGGACGAGGCGCAGCAGCGCCACCTCCAGGAACGGCCCCTCGCCGAAGGCGGCCCGTCGCGAGAGGCGGAAGCCCAGGGCGAGCGCCGCGCTCGCGACCAGGGCGGTCGCCGCCGTCGCTGCCAGGCCGTGGGCCACCACGAGCCACGCGCCGGCCAGCGCGACGAGGGGCGCACGCGTGCGCGGAAGCCGCGCGGCGACGAGGGCGCTCGCGAGGCTCGCGAGGAGAAAGGCCGCGCATTGACGGACGCCCTTCGGCGACCACGCGGCCAGAAGGCCGTCCTCGATCACGCGGCTGCCGGCGAAGCCGTAGACGAGGACCACGAGGCTCGCGAGGAAAAGCGTGGCGACGGCGGCGTCCGCCCAGGCCCGCGTCGCCCTCACCTTCGGGATACCGGCGGACGGGCCGAGCCCGCGGGCGGGAATACGAGGGTCCGCTGCAGAGCGAAGTTCCCGAAGAAGATCGCGGACTCGGCGAGGATCTTCGCGCCCAGCACGCCCATGCCCGCGGCGACGAGGGCGCGGATCAGCCCGTAGCTCAGCGCGCCCGAGGCCAGCAGCAGGGCGACGTAGCGCGCGAGCGTGCTACGCCCGGGCTCCCGGGAGAAGAAGACGCGGTTGCGGTTCAGCCAGAAGTTCACCGAGGCTCCGCCCGCGCGGCCCACGATCTGGGCCGCGAGGATGTTCGTGGTCGCGGCGTACGCGAGCACGAACGCCACGTTGTCCACGACCGCCGACACCAGGGACGACACCAGGTACCGGAGCAGGACGTAGTAGATGAGCAGCGAGTCGCGGATCGGGTCGAAGTGGGAGCTGCGGTTGCCGTCGAGGTAGATCGTCCGGATCGTCACCTCCGACACCGGCAGGCCGCGCCGGGCGCACGTGACGAGCATGTCCATCTCGTAGTCGTAGCCGTCGTTGGGCAGCTCGAGGAACTCGCCCAGCCGGGACATGGGGATCGCGCGCAGCCCGGTCTGGGTGTCGCTGAGCCGCAGGCCCGTGACGAGGCGCAGGGCGTGACGCGTGAGGGCGTTGCCGAAGCGGCTGCGGAGCGGAGCCGAGGCGCCCACCGCACGCGCCCCGAGCTGGATCGAGCCGGTGCGGGCCATCGCCTCGCCCACGAGCACCACGTCGTCCGCGGCGTGCTGGCCGTCGGCGTCGGCCGTCACGACACCGGCCAGGTCGGGGTACGCCGTCGCGACGTGGGCGAACCCCGTCTTCAGGGCGGCCCCCTTGCCGCGATTCGAGGCGTGCCGCACCACGTGCACCTTCGGGAGCGCGGCGACCTCCGCGAAGCGTCCGGCGAAGTCGGGAGAGCTGCCGTCGTCCACGACGACGATGCGCGCCACCGGTGGCGCGTCACCCAGGGCGCGCGCGAGGGCGACGAGGGACGGTGGCGGCTGGTAGGCCGGGATCAGCACCGCCACGGGCATCGGCGAGGACCATAGCACACCGCCTTCACGGCTCCCGGAAGAGAGGCCGGGTTCCGTGGTCGATCGCGACCAGCCGCATGCGGTCGTCGAAGAAGGCGTAGTACGCGGCCGCCTCGCGCCCGGGCTTCGCGTCGAGCTCGCTGCGGGTCAGGTTGCGGAAGCGGGCTTCGAAGCTCGCGTCCGGGGTGAACTGCCCGTAGATGTACTGGTAGATGTCGCGGGCCTGGGGCTCGCCAAGGAACATGTAGGCGTCGTAGCGGCTGTCGGCGCTCACGAGGTAGATGGGCTCGTCTCCGGCCACCGGGATGCTGCGGGCGAAGGCCGGGAAGCCGGCCATGAACGCGACGGAGCGCTCCCGGATCGCCTGGTACTCGGAGTAGCTCCTCACCGAGTGGTGCAGCAGCAGCAGGCCGGTGGCGATGCTCGCCGCGGCCACGATGGCGCGTCGCCAGGACCGGACGGGCTGCGACTCGAAAGCGAGGGCCAGGCCCGCCGCCACCAGCAGGTGGAAGTACGCCGCTGGCACGACCATGTGGAACCCCGACGGGTACTGGAGCCGGAGCACGATCGCCGTCGACACCGCCCAGCCGAACGCGGCCCACAACACGACCCCGGCGAGCCGCGCCGTCCGGCCGGGCAACGGCCGGCTCCAGGCGGCCACGCGCGCCGCGATCGCGGCCGCGACGGCGGCGGCCGGGAGCAGCGCCCATGGCGTGAAGGCCGGCTCGTTGATCAAGAAGCCCAGGTACAACCGCAGGTTGTCGATCGGGTCGCCGGTCGTGACGTGGATCTTCCAGGGCAGGTCGTCCTGGAACGCCACGAAGTAGCGCGCGTTCTGGTAGGCCGCGTAGAGGGTCGGAAGGATCAGCAGGGGCGCCGTCTCGCGCAGCCAGCGCCTCCAGGGCCCGTCTCCCGTGGCGATGCCGGACAGCAGCAGGCAGGGCACGAGACCCCACGCCGCTTCCTTCGAGTTGTACGCGAGCATCGTGAGCGCGCCGATCGCGAGGTTCGCGGCCACGATCCTGCCCAGGCCGGGCCGCGGAGCACGGAACGCGAGCGCCGCGTGGAGGGCGAGCAGGGAGAACAGCACGGCCGCCTTGTCGTGGTGGGTGGCCTGCCACGACGCGGCGTCGAGAACGGGCCGGCTGAACATCCAGAGCAGCGCGGCCAGGCACGCGAAGGCCGGGGAGGCGACGAGGCGCCGCACCAGCAGGTAGAGCAGCAGGTCGCTCGCCACCAGGAAGCCGATCGGGATCGCGTTCAGGCAGTGGATGTCGAGGCCGCAGGTGGCGGCGGTGAGCTGCACGGTGAAGAGGGAGACGTCGCGCGAGAACGGGATCTCGCGGAAGAACAGGTGAAAGAGCAGCTCCCGGACGCTGCGCCAGGCGAAGGGATAGGCCAGCCAGTTGCGGTACTCGATGAGCGGGAACGTCTCGAGCCAGTTCCTCGCGTAGAACCAGGCGCCCGCGAGGACCGGGAGGGCGGCGCTCCCGATCTCCGTCGCGATCGACTTGCGGGACGCCGCCACGGATCGCTCCTAGAACTGGAAGTACACGAAGGGAATCGCCTGCTCGGTCACGCCGAAGATCTCGAGACACAGGAAGAGGCCGACGAGAACCGCGGCGTAGGCCCACGACGGCCCCTCGGCCACGCGCTCGAACCAGCCCGGCCGCTCCTCGAGCAGGGCCAGAACGAGCGCCAGCCCCGCCAGGCCGAGGTGCCACGCCTCGAGCGTCGCCTCGCCGCCGCCCCCCGCGAACATCTGCAGCAGGACCAGCCACGCGTCGGACAGCGTCACGCTGCGGAAGAACACCCAGCCCACGAGCACGAGCACGAAGGTCGCCACGGCCTGGAGCGGATAGAGGGGGCCGCGGCGCTCGTCGACGACGGCCGCGCGGCCCCGTGCCGCGCGCTCGAGGCTCAGGAGCGCGCCGTGATAGCCGCCCCACAGCACGAAGTTCCAGCTCGCGCCGTGCCACAGGCCGCCCAGCAGCATCGTCAGCAACAGGTTGCGGTAGGTCCGCAGCCGGCCCCCGCGATTGCCGCCCAGAGGCACGTAGAGGTAGTCCCGCAACCAGGACGACAACGAGATGTGCCAGCGCCGCCAGAACTCCGTGACGCTCGCCGCGAGGTACGGCCGCCGGAAGTTGACTGGGAAGTGGAAGCCGAAGAGCGCCGCCATGCCGATGGCCATGTCGGTGTACCCGGAGAAGTCGAAGTAGATCTGCATCGAGAACGCGAAGGCGCCGCTCCACGCGGCGGCCATCCCGGGATGGCCGGCCACGTCGCCGAAGTAGCCGTCGGCCACGATCGCGAACGGATCCGCGAGCGCCATCTTCTTGGTGAGCCCCAGGAAGAGCAGCAAGAGCCCGCGCGCGACCTCGGCCGTCGTGGGGCGGCGCCAGCCCAGCAGGTCGCGGAAAAAGTCGCGGGCCCGCACGATCGGGCCGGCCACGAGCTGCGGGAAGAAGCAGATGAAGAGGGCGTAGTCGCCGAGGTTGCGGATCGCCCGTTGCTCGCCCCGGTACACGTCGGCGACGTAGGACAGGCTCTGGAACGTGTGGAAGCTGATGCCGAGGGGGAGCACGATGTCGAGGTGCAGCGACGCCGGCTCGCGCCCTCCGAGGAAAGCAAGGTTCCCGAGCAGGAAGTTCGTGTACTTGAAGAAGGCCAGGAAGCCGAGGTTCGCGGCGAGGCTCAGCAAGAGCACGGCCTTGCGGCGCTGCGGCCGCACGCTCTCGAGCCAGAGGCCGGCGCTGTAGTCCACCAGGGTGAGGATCAGCAGCAGCGGGACGAAGCGCGGGTTCCAGCTCGCGTAGAACGCGTAGCTCGCCACGAGCAGCACGTACCTCCGGTGGCGCGGCGGGCAGAGATAGAAGAGCGCCAGGACGACCGGCAGGAAGACGAAGAAGCGGGCCGTGTTGAAGAGCATCAGGGCCGCGGGGCGCCGAGGAGCGACGCCACCACCTCCACGACACGGGGCGAGAAGCGGGCGATGCCCTCGCGGTTCAGGTGCGCGCCGTCCTTGAAGAGCTCGGGATGCTCGAGGAAGTCGAAGGCGTGGGGATCGGCGAGGGCGACGCCGGGACGGGTCGCGAGGTCGCGGATCGACGAAGGGGCTGGTACCGCGGGATCCACGGATGGCCGCGGGATCGGCCCGCGCGCCAGCCTCAGGAACAGGATGCGGGTCGTGGAGCCGCGGTAGTGCTCCGCGATGCGGCCGAACCAGAGGCGCTGGAAGCGCGCCACGCGCTCGTCCACGTGCTGGGGCTCGAGGTGGGCGTTCACGGTGCCGAGCTGGTCGGAGCTCATGCCTGGCGGGAACGTGGCGGTGTTCGTGGCCCAGTCGATCTGGAGCCCGACCATGGTCGTCTCGGTCTCCTCGAAGTCGTAGGTCCAGCCCTCGAACCCCGTGCGGCACAGGGCCACGTAGTTGAGCCGGCGCGGCGGGTTGCGCAGGAAGGCCCGCACGTCCCGCGCCAGCACGAAGCCCTTGAAGAGGCCGCCGCGGAGCGCCCGGAAGCGGAGGGTCGCGTCGGTATGGGACATCGCGAAGTCCACGACGTCCGTGAAGCGCAGGCGGCCGACCACGTAGTGCAGCGTCCGCTCGTCGTTGGCGTTGTCGAAGGAGTCGCCCAGGTCGTCGTAGTCGGAGACCCCGAACACCACGGCGCGGTAGCGATCGGCGCGGGGATCGAGGTCCCGCAGCATGTAGTACCAGGCCCGGGCGTCGGTGCCGGCGACGCCGGCGCTGCGGAACACCAGGCCCGTGCGCGGCGTGAAGGCATTGCACAGCTTCGGCGAGAGGGCGAAACGTGAGTCGCCCAGGGTGACGACGAGCCCGGCGGGCGTCCGCTCCTGGGCCTCCTGCTCGCGCCGGAGGATCATCTCGAAGAGCCCGGTGGTGGAATCGGGCTCGAGGGGATAGAGGCCGCTGCGGAAGACCGCCGCGTCGATCCCGAAGCTCGCCAGGAGCGCTGCGAGGCAGGTCGCCGCCAGCCGGGCCGGGCTCCGGGCGACGCCGAGCACCTGGGCGGGGGGCATGTCTCGCGGGCGAATGGTAGCGTGAAATAATCCTCCGCTCATGGAAGCGCTCGGGACGACCGCCCGGGACGTCGCGACCCGCGAGGCGCTCCAGGGCCTCGAGTCGTTCCTGACGGGCCGCGAAAGGCTCGGCTTCGGGGCCGGCCCCGCGCCGCGCACGAGCGTGCTGCTGGTGCTCCACGGCCGCGCCGAGCTCACGCTGCGCTGCCTGCTGGCCCTGCGGGCCACGCGCGTCCCGTTCGAGCTCGTGATCGTCGACAACGCCTCGACCGACGCGACCCCACGCCTGCTCGAGCGCCTCGACGGCGTCACGGTCCTGCGCAACGCGACGAATCCCGGCTTCCTGCGGGCGGCCAACCAGGCGGCGGGCCGCGCCGGGGCGCCGCTGCTGCTGTTCCTCAACAACGACTGCGAGCTGCTGCCGGGCAGCCTGGAGTGCGCGGTGTCGCGCCTCGAGAGCGCCCGGGACGTGGGCGCCGTCGTCGGCCGCCTGCTGGCCCTGGACGGCCGGCTCCAGGAGGCCGGCGGCATCGTCTGGAGCGACGGCACGTGCAGCGGCTATGGGCGGGGCGACCAGCCAGACGCGCCGGCCTACATGTTCGAGAGGGACGTCGACTTCGGGTCCGGCGCCTTCCTGCTCACGCCGCGCGCGGTCTTCGAGCGCATGGGCGGTTTCGACGAAGCCCTGGCGCCGGCCTACTACGAGGACGCCGACTACGGCCTGCGCCTCTGGGCCGCGGGCCTCCGCGTCGTGTACGAGCCGCGCGCGACGGCCCGCCACTTCGAGTTCGCGAGCGCCGCTTCCGTCGAGGACGCACTCGCCCAGCAAGCGGCCCGGCGCCCGCTCTTCTTCGAGAAGCACAGGGCCGCCTTGTCCCGGCAGGCGGCGCCGGATCCCCGCGCCACCCTCGCCGCGCGCGCCCGTGTGAGCGGCTTGAAGGTGCTCTGGGTGGACGACCGCGTCCCTCACGCGAGCCTCGGCCAGGGCTACCCGCGGGCGCTCGCGATCGTCGAGGCCCTGCGGCGCCTCGGCCATCAGGTGACCCTGTATCCGCTGTTGTTCCCGACGGAGAGCTGGGACAGCGTGTACACCGCCCTTCCGCCGGACGTCGAGGTCATGACGGGTCTCGGCCGCGACGGCTTCGAGGCGTTCCGAGAGGCGCGAGCGGGGCACTACGACGTCGCGTTCGTCAGCCGTGCCGGCACCCTCGAGGCGCTGCGCAAGGCAGGAGGCGCAGGCCCGCTCTTCGGCACGACACCGTGGATCTACGACGGCGAGGCCCTCGAGGGACGGGCCGGCGAGCTCGAGGCGAGCCGGCAGGCGCGCGCGGTGACGAGCGTCTCGGCCGCAGAGGCCGAGGTCTTCCGCGGCGCCGGCCACGCGAGCGTGACCGTGCTCGGCCATGCGCTCGCGGCCGCGCCGACGCCGGCCGGGTTCGCCGAGCGCTCCGGGCTGCTGTTCGCCGGCGCGATTCCCGACGACGCGAGCCCCAATGCCGACGCGGTCGTGTGGCTCGTGAACGAAGTGATGCCGCGCCTGCGCGCGCTCGGCGTGACGAGCGGGCTGACCCTCGCCGGCATCAACGGCTCCCGCCGCGTCACCGCGCTGCTCGGCGCCGACGTGCGCCACGCCGGTCCCGTGCGATCCCTCGCGCCGCTCTACGACCGGGCGCGCGTCTTCGTGGCCCCCGGGCGCCGCGCTGCCGGGATTCCCCTGAAGATCCTCGATGCGGCCGGCCATGGCCTGCCGGTCGTCACGACACCGGTGCTCGCCGCGCAGCTGGGTTGGCCGGCAGGAGAAGCGCTCCTGAGCGGCGCGGATCCCGACGCCTTCGCGCGGGCCTGCGCGGCCCTCGAGACCGACGCGGACCTGTGGTCACGCCTCCGGTCGGCGGGTCTCGCGCGGATTCGGACGGAATGCGATCCCGAGGCGTTCGAGCGAAGCCTCGGCGACCTGCTACAGGCCGTCGCCCCGCACTCCGGCGCGGCTCCCTGCCAGCGCTCGGCGCCCGCGAGGGCCGCCGCCACCGGACCGCACCCGGCACACGTGCCGGACGACCGCAGCGACCGGATCGCCCAGCTCGAGCACGCCCTCGCCGCGGCGCGCCACGATCTTCGCGCCCTGCGCGCTTCGTTCAGCTGGCGGCTCACGGCGCCCCTGCGCGCCGTACACGCCCGCCTGCGCGGCCGCGGCTGATGCGCGTCCTCCTCGCGGTCCACGGCTTTCCGCCCCACGCCACGGCCGGGGTCGAGGTGTACACGCTGCGGCTCGCGAAGGCGCTGCGCGGCCTCGGCCACGAGGTCCTGGTGTTGAGTGCCGTGCACGACCTCGCCGACCGGCCCGGCGCGCTGCGGCGCCGCGTCCACGAAGGCGTCGACGTCGCCGAGATCGTGAACGTCCACCATCGCGGCACGCTCGAGGCGACCTACGACGATCCCGACGTCGACGCTGCGGCTGCCCCGGTGCTCGAGGCGTTCCGGCCCGACGTCGTGCATCTCCAGCACCTCCTCAACCTCTCGATCGGCGTGGCACGGCTCGCGCGCGACCGGGGAACTCCCGTGGTGTGGACCCTCCACGACTACTGGCTCAGCTGTCCCCGCGACGGCCAGCGGCGCCGCGAGGATGGAGCGGTGTGCGACAGCGTCGCCCACGACGTCTGCGCGCGCTGCCTCGCCGACAGCCCGTACCTCGTGCCGCCGCTCCAGCGCGGTCTCTCGGGAGCGCTGAGGAGCGTCGGCGCCGGCCGCAGCCTCCACGTGCTCCACGACCTGATGCCGCGGGCGAGCGAGGCCGCGCTGCGCCTGGTGCGGAGCGCGCAACCGCCCTCGGCCGGGCTCGAGGGCGCCCTCGACACGCGTCGCGCGCGCCTGCTCGAGGCCGTCGCAGGCATGGACGTGTTGCTCGCCCCGACGGCCTTCGTTCGCGAGCGGACCCTCGAGGCCGGCGTGCCCGCGAGTCAGCTGCGTGTCGTGACCTACGGCGTGGTGGGCGAGACGCGGCCCCGTCCGGCCGGTGCGCGGACCCGTGTGGGCTTCGTCGGGACCGTCGCCCCCCACAAGGGCGTCCATGTGCTGATCGACGCCGTGCGCCGCCTCGCCGAGGTTCCGCTCTCCCTGGACATCTTCGGATCCCTCACGGTCCATCCCGCCTATGCCGACGGCCTCCGCAGCCTTGCTGCCGGAGACGCGCGCATCCGTTTCCGCGGCCCGTTCGCCGAGGGAGGCCAGGACGAGGCGTTGCGCGGTCTCGACGTCCTCGTCGTGCCGTCCCTCTGGTGGGAGAACAGCCCGCTCGTGCTCCTCGAGGCCCTGGCGGCGGGCGTCCCGGTGGTAGCCTCGCGTACCGGAGGCGTGCCCGAGCTCGTGGACGACGGCTGCAGCGGGCGCCTCGTGCCGCCCGGCGACCCCGGGGCGCTCGCCGAAGCGCTGCGCGCCGTCGTGACGGGGCGCGACCTGGCCGGGCCGCTCGAGCCCCTCGCGATGAAGACCGTGGAGGCCGGAGCCCGGGAGCTGCTCGGCGTGTACGCGGGCGTGATCCGGGAGCGGGCGCCGCGATGACGAGCGGGAGCCCGCGGGCCACGGTCGTCGTGCCCGTGCTGAACGGCGCCCGCTGGCTGCCGGCGCTCCTCGAGTCGCTGCGCTGCCAGGACGTCCCCGTGCGCGTGCTCGCGATCGACAGCGCGTCCGAGGACGACTCGGCCGCGCTGCTGAGCCATGCGGGGGCCCGGGTGGTGTCGATCGGCCGCGCCGAGTTCGATCACGGCGAGACGCGCAACCGCGGCGCGCGCGAGGCCTGGACCGAGTGCGTGGTGTTCCTCAGCCAGGACGCCGTGCCCGGCGACGCTCGCTTCGTGAGCCGCCTGGTCGAGCGCCTCGAGTCCGACACGCGTCTGGCCGGGGTCTTCGCACGCCAGGTGCCGCGTCCGGACGCCGATCCCCTCACGCGGCGCGACCTCGCGGCATGGGTGGCCGGGTCCTCGGAGCCGCGCCTCGTCGTCGAGCTCGAGCCCGCGCGGCTCGCGGCCCTGGAGCCCCTCGAGCGTCACCGCCTCACGGCCTTCGACAACGTCGCCTCGGCCGTGCGTCGCAGCGTGCTGCTCGCCCATCCGTTCGCCGCGACGCGCTTCGGTGAAGACCTCGAGTGGGGCGACCGGATGATCGCCCAGGGCTTCGGGATCGCGTACGTTCCCGAGGCGTTCGTGGTGCACTCCCATCGCCGGAGCGCCCGCGGCCTGTTCCGCCGCAACTACCTCGCCCACCGCGCCCTGCGACGCCAGTTCGGCCTCTCGACGATCCCGTCCGTGGCCCTCCTGTCGAGGGCGATCGCCGGGTCGCTGGGTCGCGACCTCGCGACCCTGGCTCGCGACGGCGCGACCCTGACGCAGTGGCTCGCGACCCCCGCCCAGGCCGTGGCGGCCGCCTGCGGCCAGTATCGCGGCGCCGCGGACGAGGCTCGTGGCCGGCCGTATCCGGAGTGGGCATGAGGCTGCTCCTCGTGCATCACACGTGGCCGACGGAAGGGACCGGCGGGTCCGAGATCTACATGGCGGCCCTGGCGCGCGGTCTCGCGCGTCGCCATGAAGTCTCGGTGCTCCATCGCGGGTTGGATCTCGCGCGGCCGGACCACGACGTCGTGGAGCGCCGCGAGGGCGCGGTTCGCGTGTTCTCGCTGAACAACGCCCACAGGACGACGCCGGGCTTCGAGGCGTACCGGGACCCGGGCGTGACCGCGGCCGCGGCGCGCGTCCTGGAGGCAGTGAGGCCCGAGGTCGTCCACGTCGGCCACCTGTCGGGCCTCTCGACCGGCATCGTCTTCGCGGCGCGCGACCGGGGCGCGGCGGTCGTATTCGCGCTCCACGACTTCGCGACCCTGTGCGCGCTCGGGCAGTTGCTCACGCTGGACCTGCAGGTCTGCCCGGGCCCGACGCCGCAGCGCTGCCTCGGCTGCGTCGGCGGCCAGGTCCTGGCTCCTGCCCGGGGAGCGCGGGGGCTCGGACGCCTCCCGGGCGTGCCTCGCCTGGCCGGGCTGCTGGCGCGCGGCAGCCGCCGCGGCGAGCGCCGCATCGGCGAGCGCCTCGACGCCATGAGCGCCACGTTGCAGGCGGCGGACGCGTTGTTGGCCCCCTCACGCTTCCTGCGCGAGCGCTTCGCGAGCCTCGGGGTCCCGGGCGTCGAGGTCGTCCCGAACGGACACGAGCCGATCGCCTGGCCGCCGCGCGCGCCGGCGAGCGACGGCCGGCTGCGTGTCGGCTTCGTGGGCGCCGCGATCCCGTCGAAGGGCGTCCACGTCCTGGCGGACGCTTTCCGGCGCCTGTCCGACCCGCGCCTGAGCCTCGAGATCCACGGACCGTTCGTGCCCTATCACGGCGACGTCGGCTACGAGTCGCGCGTGCGCGCGCTCCTCGGGCCGGGCGCCGACGGCGTCCTGCGCGGGCCCTTCGAGCATGGCCGGGTCGCGGCCGTGCTCGCGGGTCTCGACGTCCTGGTCGTGCCGTCGATCTGGGAGGAGAACGCGCCCCTGGTCGTGGACGAGGCGCGGAGCGCGGGCCTTCCGCTGGTGGTGAGCGACCACGGGGGGCTCGCCGAGCAGGTGCGCGAGGGCGTCGACGGCCTGCGCTTCCGGCCCGGCGATGCCGCCGATCTCGCGCGCGTCCTGGCACGCCTCGTGAACGAGCCGGAGCTGCTGTCCCGCCTGCGCGCGGCGCGGACCCCGTTCGTGACGATGGAGACCCACGTGGATGCCCTCGAGGGCGTCTACCGGCGCGCCGTCGAGCGCCGGCGCGCACGCTCGGGCCGGATCGGGGTCGCGGTGCTGGATCGCGCCGATCCCGAGCGCGCCCGTCGAGCGGCCCGCTCGGCAGGTTCCGAGGACCTCGCGGCGCGCCGCCTCATCGTCGAGAATGGCCCCGGTCCCGAGGCCTCCGCGGAGCCCGGCGTCGAGATCCTGCGGCTGCCGGCGAACCTCGGCTTCGCGGGAGGCATGAACGCGGGAATCCGGCGGTTGCGCGAGGCCGGCTGCGATCGCCTGCTGCTGCTCAACAACGACGCGGTCCTCGAGCCGGGCTGCCTGCGGCGGCTCGCCGAAGCCCTCGAGGATCCCGGCCTGGCGGCCGTCGGGCCGGTCATCGTGCGCGCGAGCGACGGGCGGCTCGAGTCGCGCGGCCTCGGCTTCGACGCGGCCACGGGCCGCGTGCGTCTGCTCGGCTTCGGAGAGGCGCCGGTGGCGCGCGAAGGCCTGGCCGACGTGCCGGCCCTGTCCGGCGCGGTCTTGATGCTGAGCGCCGCTGCTCTCGGGCGCATCGGGCTCCTGGACGAGTCCTACTTCCATTCCTTCGAGGACATGGATTGGTGCCACCGGGCGCGCCAGGCCGGGCTGCGCGTCGCGGTCGTGCTCCACGCGCGCGCGCGCCACGAGGGCAGCGTCAGCCTCGGTGCCGGCTCGGCCGATCGCTTCTACTACGCCTCCCGCTCGCACCTGCGAGCGCTCGCGCGGCTCGCGCCTCGAGGCGCCCTGCACTCGGGGCTGCGGGCCGCGAGCGTCCTCGCCCTGAACCTGGGACATGCGGCGACCCAGGGGAGAGCCACAGCGGCCCTGAAGGCCGTCCTCGAGGGGGCTCGCGACTTCCGACGCGGCCGCACCGGGCCGCGAGGCGCTCCGCGATGACCCGGCGCGTCCTGATCGCGATCCCGGCGCTGAACGAGGTGCGCAACCTGGCCCGCGTGGTCGGCGACGTCCGGAAGGCCCGGCCCGACGCGGACGTCCTGGTGGTGGACGACGGCTCCGAGGACGGCACCGCTGCGCTCGCCCGCGAGATGGGCTGCGGCGTGCTGCGGCTGCCCATCCACCTCGGCTACGGCGCGGCGGTCCAGGCAGGGGTCAAGTACGGCCTGCGCCGCGGCTACGGCGTCGTGGTCACCTTCGACGGGGACGGCCAGCACGATGCCGCCGACATCGAAGGGCTGCTCGCGGCGGTGGGCCGGGGCGCCGACCTCGTGCTCGGCTCGCGGGTGCTGGCCCCCGACGCCTACCAGGGCGGCGTCGCGCGCCGGGTGGGGCGTCGCGCCTTCTCGTTCCTCGCCTGGACCCTCACGGGGCTCTCGCTCACGGACCCGACCTCGGGGCTCAAGGCCCTCGGCCCCGCCGCCCAGAAGCTGTTCGCCGCGACACGCTTCCCGGACCGCTTTCCCGACGCCGACGCGCTCGTGCTGGCGAGCCGCGCGCGGCTCGCGATCGCCGAGTGCCCCGCGCGCATGCGGCCCTCGCTCAACCGCCACAGCATGCACGACGGCCTGCGCGCCGTGAGCTACACGTTCAACATGCTCTTCTCGCTCCTCGTGGCCGCGTTCGGCCGCGAGGCCGACCTCAAGGGGTGATCCCATGCCGATGCGCCAGAAGATCTTCTTCCTGACCGTGGCCCTGCTGCTCGTGGTGGTCATCTTCGAGCTGGTGCGGCGCCGGCGCCTGCGCGTCGAGTATTCCTGGCTCTGGATCGCCGCGGGGCTCACGAACGTCGTGCTGATCCTGCGCTACGACCTGCTCATCGAGCTCACCGGGTTCGTCGGGGCCGTGATCCCGACCTCGACGCTCTTCTTCCTCTGCGTGCTCTACCTGGCGCTGCTGAGCCTGAACTACTCGGTGCGCCTCACGGCGCTCTCGCGGGAAGTGAAGGAGCTGGCCCAGGAGCTGGCGCTGCTGCGGGCCGAGACCGAGAGCCCGCGCGCGCCGCGCCCGTAGCCCCGCGGGAAAATGCGGCCGTGTGAGTCCCGTCACACCAGAGCGGGGCGCCGACGCCTACCCTGAAGTGACGCTATTGGCCGTGGCGCACCATATGCAGTGTTCATCGCCGGAGACATTCCCGTCATATCGCGTTCCTTGCGGAGATCCCCCATGCGCCTTCATGCTTCCTTCCGTTCACGTCTAGGCTCGTCGTCCCGCGTGCGCCCCGAGGTCCGGACGCCCTAGATCGAGGCGGGTTCGCCCGCCCGATCCACCTCGACTCCCGCTGAACGTGAACGTCGAAGAACTCATTTCCCTGCCCTGGGCGCGCCCGCGCGCCCGCGTCCGCCAGGAATCCGTCGTCCGGGTGCGCTACCGGCGGCGCCGCTCCGAGACCGAGGAGCAGGCGGCGCTCCTCCGGGAGTGGAGCCCGGTGGGCGCGCGCCTCGAGACCCGCGATCCTCTCGACCCCGGAGAGTGGATCCGGGTCGACGTTCCGGACGACGCCCCGGAGGAGCTACGGGCAGGCCGCCGGATCCCGGCCCGTGTCGTGAGCGCCTGCGCCGACGTCGATGCGCCGGGCCGCTACGCCTACGGCCTCGAATTCCGCACGGGCCTCCGGTCGTTCTTCTCCCAGCTCGTGTACGGAGCGATCCCGGTCCTCGCGATCCTGTTGTTCGCCGCGGGTGTCGGCCACGTGCTGCTGCTGCGCGAGTCGAACATCCACTACTTCTGGTACCGCCCGCTCGCGAACCTCTACAGCCTGCTGATCTCGATCTACATCCTGTCGCGCTTCGCCCTGAGCGCGTTCTACAAGCCGCCGCGCGACGTGGGCTACCGGCCCTCGATCTCGGTGATCATCGCGTGCAAGAACGAGGAGGCCTCGATCGGCCGCACGATCGACTGCGTGTACGCGGGGGACTATCCGCGCGAGCTGCTCCAGGTCGTCGCGATCAACGACGGCTCGACCGACGACACGCTGGCCGAGATGAACCGCGCGGCCGAGCGCCACGCGGGCCTCGAGGTGATCGACTTCGGCCGCAACCTGGGCAAGCGCCACGGCATGGCCGCGGGAGCCCGGGCGGCGACCGGCGACATCCTCGTGTACGTGGACTCCGACAGCTTCCTGCGCCGCGACACGCTGGCGCAGATCGCCCAGGGATTCGCGAACCCCGACGTGGGGGCCGTGTGCGGCCACGCCTACGTGCACAACGCCCGCGCGAACTTCCTGACCCGGATGCAGGAGGTCCGGTACTACGTCGCGTTCCGGGTCGTGAAGGCGGCCGAGTCGCTGTTCGGGGCGGTCGCGTGCTGCTCGGGCTGCCTCGCCGCGTACCGGCGCAGCTACGTCATGGACATCCTCGACGTGTGGCTGAACCAGCGCTTCCTGGGCACGGAGGCCACCTTCGGGGACGACCGCAGCCTGACGAACTTCATGCTGAAGCGCCACCGCGTGATCTACAACTCCCAGGCGATCTGCTCGACGATCGTTCCGGAGACCTACCGGCAGTTCTTCAAGCAGCAGCTGCGCTGGAAGAAGTCCTGGGTGCGCGAGACGCTGATCGCGGGCCGCTTCATGTGGCGCCGCAATCCCATGGCCGCGTTCTTCTTCTACATGGGCGCCATCTTCCCGTTCCTGTCGCCGATCGTCGTGGCGAACGCGCTGTTCCTGCCCCTGTTCGGCGGCGGCGCCCTCTCGATGCTCTACATCTACGGCGCGACGCTCATGTCGGCGCTCTACGGGCTGTACTACCTGGGGCGCATGCGCAACGGCCTCTGGGTGTACGGCGTCGCGTTCAGCTTCTTCTACATGTTCGTGCTGGTCTGGCAGACCTACTACGCCATGTTCACCGTCCAGAAGAACCACTGGGGAACCCGCTGACGATGGAGCGGGCGGGCACCGCCGAGGCCCTGAAGACACGGACGTTCGCCGCGGACGTGCTGGCCTGGGCGCTGCTCGCGGCCCTGGTCGGCGCCGGCGCCCTCGCGTGGCAGCGCTGGACCCACCGCACCGTGATCGCGGCGCCGGCCGCTGCCGGCGTCGTGGACCCGCGGCTCGTGGTGCTGGCGTACGACCGGGTCGTGTCGCGGCCCGACGGCCGCCACGTGGACACGGACCAGCTGCGCGGCCAGCTCGACGCCCTCGCGCGCCACGGCTACCAGGCCGTGAAGCTCGCGGCCGTCCAGCGCTTCCTGTCCGATCCGGGCGCGACGCTTCCCGCGAAGTCGGTCCTGCTCACGTTCGACCACGGCTATCTCTCGAGCCTCGACGCCGCCGATCCCGTGCTGCGCGAGCGGCGCTGGCCCGCGTTGATGTTCGTGATGACCGAGCGCCAGGAGCGCCGCGACCCGTTCTTCCTGTACTGGCCGGGCCTCGCGGGCATGCTCGACAGCGGCATCTGGGAGATCGGCAGCCACGGGCACCAGGGTCACAACCCGGTCGTCGTCGACGCCCAGGGGCAGGAAGGGGCGTTCTTCCTGCGCCGCGAGTACCTGACGGCGGCCCGGCGCGAGGAGACCTGGGTCGAGTTCGCCGCGCGCGTCCGCCAGGACCACCTGAAGGCCCGCGAGCTCATCCTCGAGCGCCTGGGCCGGACTGCCGTCGCCTACGCGCCGCCCCTGCGCGACGTCGCCGTGACGAGCCTCGACCCCGAGGTCCACCGCGTGTACGAGGACGTCGTGCGCGAGCTGTACCCCGTGGCGTTCATCGACGACCTGTTCGGCGCCAACGAGCGCGCCGCGGAGCCGCACCACCTGAAGCGGCTCCGCGTGGGGGCGCGCTGGCAGGGCGAGGCTCTCGCCGCCTTCCTCGACGCCGCGATCGCTCCGCCGGTGACCGGGCCCCGCGCCGACGAGGAGCGGGAGCGTCTCTGGGTGCCCGCCACGGGCACCGCCCATCCGAGCGGCCCGGACCTCGTGGCCCGGGGTACCTCGCGGGCGGACCTGTGGCGCGTCGGGAGCCAGTGGACGGAGGATTTCACCCTCGAGGCCGACGTGACGATCGGCGGCGGCCAGTTCTGGGTGGTGCAGCAGTCGGCCGATCTCTCCGAGGAGTGGCGCTGGGGAGGCGACGAGCGCGGTACCCACCTCCAGAGGCGTCGGCCGGCCGAAGGCGTCGAGACCCTCGCGAGCTTCCCGGCGCGCGTCGAGCCCGGGCGCGTTCACCGCCTCGAGCTGCGGCGCCGCGGCACGGGCCTCTGGGTGGTGTGGGATGGCCAACCCGTGGCCGAGCGGCCCACCTGGCTGCCCGACCGCTTCCGCGGCAACGTGGGCCTCGTGTGCTGGGGCCGCGAGGGAGCGGCCGAGTTCCGCGTGCGGCGCCTGCGGTTCGGGCGCGCCCCGTACCTCACGCGCGTCGTCGCGGGCGAGCCGAGCGAAGGCGAGGTGCAGGCGGCGATCGACGTCGCGCCCACGTTGAGCGCCCTGTCGCCCCTCTGGCTGGACGTCGGCGCGGGCACCCTGCGCGAGCGTCCGCTCGACCGGGACCTGCTCTCCATCCTCTCGCGGCGTTACGGCTGGGAGATCCTGCCCACCGCGCGCGTCGAGGGCCCGCCGGGCGATCGCCTGCGGGCGCGCGTCGACCGCGCCCTCGGCCGGGCGCGCGAGGCGGGGTTCGGCGGGCTGCGCCTCGAGTGGGGGGCGCCGTCCGGGTCGGACGCGAGCGTCGCGACGGTGACCGCCGAGTTCGAGCGTCTCGCGGCCCGGCGCGGGTTGCGGGTCGTGGTCGAGCGGTCGGCGCCGCCGGCCGACACGCGCGTGGCGGATGGAGGTCTCGAACCATGAGAAGCAAGCTGGCCGGTCTCGTGCTCCTCCAGGCGGCGTTCCTCGTGGCGCCGGCCCACGCGGGCTCTCCAGGGCAGGCCGCCCTCGATCGCGGCACGGACCTCTACAAGACCGGGCGCTACGGCGACGCGATCGTGGCCTTCCAGGAGGCGACGCGCCTCGACCCGGGCCTGTTGCGAGCCTGGGAGAACCTGGGCTGGGCGTACCACCGCAGCGGCCATCACGACGAGGCCCTCGCCACGTGGAGTCGCGTCCTCAAGGTGGAGCCGCGCCACACGCGGCTGCTGAACGAGATCGCCGCCGTGCAGCTCGGCCTCGGTCACTGGGCGGAGGCGGCCGGCTTCCTCGAGCGCAGCCTGGCCGCCGACGAGGGCCAGCCCCGCATCCGGCTGAGGCTGGCCGAGACCCTCGAGAAGGCGGGTCGTCTCGACGACGCCGGGACTGCCTATCGCGCCGTCGCCCAGCACAACCCTCGGGAGCTGGGACCGACGCTGCGGCTCGCGGAGTTCCTCGAGCGGACGGGGGATCGCAGCGGCGCCCTGAAGGCGCTGCGCGAGGCCCGGCCCCGGCTCCGCGCCTACGACCACATCCTCGCGGTGCGGGTCGCACGGCTCGTCGCCTGGCGTGGCGACGAGGCCTATCGCGCGGGGGACTACAAGGCGGCCCTCGCCGCCTACGACGAGGCCGTGACCGCCGCTCCCCGCGTCGGCCAGTACCGGATCAATCGCGGCTGGGCGCAACGCCAGCTCGGCGCCGTGGCCGCGGCCGCCGCCGACTGGGAGGTGGCCCTCGAGCTCGACCCCGGCCGCAGCGCGCTCTACCGCCATATTGCCGACGCGGCCCTCGAGCAGGAGGACCTCGACACCGCCGCGGCCATGTACGGCCGCGCCTGGGCCGAGGCCGAGCGTCAGCCCAGCGTCCCCTATCGCCTCGCGGCGATCGCGATCGAGGAGGGTCACGACGACGACGCGCGGCACTGGCTGGGCGAGCTCTTCGCGCTCCCCGAAGCGGACGCGCAATGGTCGATGCGCGTCGCGGCGCTCTTCGACGAGGCCGAGCGGCCGGCGGTCGGCCTGGAGTTCTTCGAGAGCCGGCTCGGCGCGTCCGCGCGGCCCGAGCAGACCCGCCGCGCCCTGGCGCGCCTGCATGCTCACGCGGGCAGCGTCGCGTCCAAGGCGGGGGAGACGGACGCCGCGCGGCGCGAGCTCGAGGCGGCGGTCGCCCTCGACCCGCAGAGCGCGGCCGCGCTGCGCGACCTCGGCTGGATCTACTGGACCCAGCACCTGTGGGACGACTGCGCCCGGGTCTGGCGCGCGTACGCGGCCGCCCATCCCGACGACGCCCAGGCCCACAACCTGCTCTCGCGCGTGTCCCTGGAGCGCAAGGACTACGCGACCGCGATCGCGGCGGCCCGGGAGAGCCTGCGCCTCCAGCCCGACCAGCCCTCCCAGCGCCTGCGCCTCGCGAAGGCCCTCTTCTGGGGCGGCCAGTTCGTCGAGGGCCGGGACCTGGCCGAGGCCGTGGCCCGGGACAATCCCGACGACGTCGCCTCCCAGGTGCTGTGGGGCGAGCTGCTCATGCAATATCACGACTTCGCCCGCGGCAAGACGCAGTGGCGTCGCGTGCTCGACATGGGCGTGCGCACGCCGCGCGCCGAGTTCTACTGGGTGCAGTCGCTCTACGAGCTCGGGGAGTACGACACGGCCCTCGCGGAGGCCCGTCGTCTGGTCGCCGAAGACGGCCCGAAGCAGCCGCTCCTCCAGTTCCTGGCCGACGATGCCGTGCGCCTCGGACAGGGCGCCGATGCGATCCGCTGGTACCAGGCCCTGACGGCGGGCTTTCCCGAGCGCCTGCCGGCCTGGCTCGAGCTGGCGCGGCTGCAGCAGGAAGCGGGCGATCTGGCCGCGGCCCGGGCCACCCTCGAGGCGGCGGCGAGCCATCACGCCGCTCGCGTCGACGTCGCCCTCGCCGTCGCAGATCTCGATCGTCGTGCCGGCCGCGCCGAGGCGGCCCGCACGTCCCTCGCCGCTCTCGCGCGCGAGCATCCGCGACAGCGCGAGGTCTTCCAGGGACGCGTGCGCACGGCGCTCGAGACCGGCCGCGAGGCCGAGGCCCTGGCGGTGCTGCGGGACGGCGAAGACGCGTTCCTCAAGCCCTATGAGGCCCGCCTCCAGGAGGCCCGCATCCGCGTCGCCATGCACGACGAGGACCGGGCCCAGCAGGCGCTGGCCTTGGTCAGCACGCCGGCTCCCGATGCCGGCTACGTGCCGATCCTGCTCTACCACGGCATCGGGGACCACGAGCGCAGCGCGAGCCTTCCCCTGGCCCGCTTCGACTCCCAGATGGCGGCGCTCCACGCGCAGGGCTACACCACCCTCACGGTGGCGGATCTCGCGCGCGTCGCGAACGGCGAGGCGTCGCTGCCCGCGCGGCCGATCCTCGTGACCTTCGACGACGCGCGCCTCGACTCCTTCGAGCGCGCCGACCCGGTCCTCGCGCGGTACGGGATGAAGGCCACGATGTTCGTTCCGACCGGCCGCATCCGGGACCGCCATCCGTTCTTCGCCGACTGGTCGCGCATCGAGGCGTTCGCCGCGAGCGGCCGCTGGGACATCCAGAGCCACGGCCATTTCGCCCACGACCCGATCGCCCTCGACGCCGACCAGGACCAGGGGAGCTTCCTCGTGAACCGGCAGTGGCTGCCGGAGGAGGCGCGCCTCGAGACCCACGACGAGTACGTCGCGCGCCTGTCGGGAGACTACGAGCGCAGCATCCGGGAGATCGAGAGCCGCTTCCCGTCGGTGCGGGTCGTGGGCTACGCGTTCCCCTTCTCCGAGTCGGGCCAGGAGAGCGTCGGCAACGAGCCGGACTCCGCGGATACGAACCAGGCCCAGCTGGAGCGCCTGTTCCGCTTCGGGTTCGTGCAGGACCAGAACGGCTACAACGAGGTCCGGCCCCACGCGACGTTGCGGCTGCTGCGACGCTTCTCGGTGCCCCGCGACTTCGACGGCGAGGCGTTGCTGCTCCACCTCGCCGTCCACAACCCCCGCGCGGAGGCCCTGGCGGAGAGCGCCCGCGTCCACTACTGGGCGGGGGAGTACGCGCGCTCGCGCTCGATCTGGGAGGGTCTCGCGAGCGACGAGCCGCGGCTTCAGGCGGAGGCGTCCTACTACCTGGCCTCGATCCAGTACGAGCGGGGCCGCTACGACGCTGCCCGCCACCACCTCGAGCTGGCCGAGAGCCTGGGCGCCGCGCGCCTCGCGGCCGACCCCGATCTCGCGCGCCGCATCCGCTTCGAAGGCGTGCGCGTCGCGCCGCGCGCCGATCTCACCCGCGACTCCGACGGCCGCGAGACCGAGCGCGCCGGCCTCGAGCTCCGGGCCGCCGCCCTCGGCCCCGTGGAGGCCGCCTTCGGCGTCGGCCACGTGGCGCTGCGCGAGGACGGCTTCGCGTCCCTCGAGGGCCGCGAGCTCGAGGCCTCGGCGCGCGTCGGGCCCTTCGGCCCCTTCGCCCTCGACGGCCGCGCCTGGCAGCGCGCCCTCGACGGCGCCGGCGACAGCCTGAGCTTCGCCGCCGGCCTGGGCTTCGAGAGCGATCGCTTCGAGCTGCGCCTCCACGGCGGGCGCCAGGACATCGACACGCTGCAGGCCCGGGCCGCCGGCATCCAGGCCGAGACCTGGGGCGCCCACACCGGACTGCGCGTGACGCGCGGGCTCCTCGCCACCCTGGACGCCGCCTACGACCGGCGCGACGACGGCAACGAGCGGCGCGACGTGATCGGCCGGCTCACCCTGCGTCCGGCCTGGGGCAAGGCCGTGGGGCTCGGCCTCGGCGCGTCGGCCGGCTGGAGCGACACCCTCGTCCAGAGCCCGCTCTACTACAGCCCCGAGAACGTGCGCTGGGCTCGCGGCACGCTGTCGATGGCGCGGCGCTGGGGCGGCGGCTGGTCCGCGGAAGCCGACCTCGGCTACGGCCTGGCGAGGGACGCGCTTCGCGGAGAGCGCCCGACCTTCCACGTGGCGGCCCGGACGGGCCAGCCCTGGGGGCGCAACCTCGGGTCGTTCGTCGAGGGGCGCTACAGCAGCTCGCCCGGCTACTCGGGCTGGGGCGTCGGCGCGTCGCTCGAGATCCGGGTCTGGTAAGCCTTGCGCGCCCGCAAGCCCGGCAGGATCTCCGGATCCTCGCGTCCCAGGCTCCAGAGCACGACGCTGTCGTACCCCAGCTCCTGCAGCCAGGCGACCTTGTCGAGAAGGCTGGCCGCGTCCTCGTAGTAGACCGTGTGGTCTCCGTCCGGCGCGTCGTAGTGGAAGAAGGCCGAGCTTCCGTCGGGGTCTCGCGCGACGTCGCCCTTGCGCGCCGCGAGGAGGCCCGGGAGATCGGCGTGCTGCAGCTCCTTGAAGCCCCGGGGGCCCCAGTCCATGGCGCCCATCTTCAACACGGGCACGACGCGCCCGGGAGGGCACTGGCTGGCGGCGTAGGCGAGCACCGAGGCGATCCAGCTCCGGGTGGCGAGGGGGCCGGGGGGAGTCCGCGCATTGTGGAGGTTGTAGAGCATGATCTGCAGGCGATCCGCGCTGCCGCAGAGCTGGGCCCAGTCCGCCGCACCCGGGCCCACCGAACGGCTCTCCTGGCTCTTGGGCTGCACCGTGACCGACAGCCGCAGGTCGCGCGCCGACAGGTCCGCCTCGAGCTCGCGCACGAACGCGCTGAAGGCGTCGCGGTCGGCGGGCTGGAGGTTCTCGTAGTCGACGTCGAGGCCCGAGACGCCGTGACCCATGGCCAGCTCCACGAGAGCGCGGCGATGCGCGGCGCGCTTGCCGGGGTCGGCGAGGAGCTCGTGGATCACGGTCGAGTCCTTGAGGCTGGCCTTGCCGCGGGGATCGCGCCGGTCGTTGACGGCGGTCAGCCACGTGGCGACGCCCTCGGCCCGCAGCCGGCCCGCGACCCGGCCGGCGTCGAGGTCGGCGCGCGACACGCCGGGGCGTCCGTCCGCATCGAGATCCGCCAGGAACAGGAACGCCTGGTCCACGGCGCCGGGCGTTCCGTCGACGCGCTGGAGGCCGTTCGCGAAATCCCAGTAGGTGACCCACGCGCCCAGGCTCCGCAGCGGCCGGGGCTCGGCGTCGACCTCGGGGGAGGCGCAGGACGAGAGCAGCGTCAGGGCGAGGCACACCGAGGTCGCGGAGAAGAGGGGGGAGTGCACAGGTCGAGGCCGATCACGACAGCCGACACTTCGACGCTACGCGCCGCGCGGCGTCCGGGTCAAGAAGAATCGAGGTGCTTGTGACACATCGCACAGGAACGCCGAGCCGCAGCGCCGGGCCCCCGCACCGGCAATATTCGCTAGAATCACGCCACAGTGGAGGCTCCCTCATGCCCGACGTTCGTAGCGTCGCGCTCAACCTGACGGGCAAGGAACTGGTTTTCCTTCAGAAGGTGACGCGGCAGGATTACCACTTCATCACGGACGACGAGCAGGAAGCCCGGCTGCGCCTGCGCGACAAGCTGCTCGAGGGCTTCTTCGACAAGGCCGAGAATCGCATCGTCCTGAACCTCACCCGCGACGAGCTGCTGTTCCTGATCAAGCTCGCCCGCGAGAACTACTCCTTCATCGTGCGTGCCGAAAAGGAAGCGCGCCTGGCCCTGGCGGCGAAGCTTCACAAGACCGCCGAGTCCGTCTTCGGCGTCACGGCACGCGAGGACTGATGCCCAAGGGAGGCGCACGACGCCTCCTCCTCCCGATCCTGACCGCGGCCCTCACGGGGTGCACGGCGCCCGCGCCGGCCGAGCGCCCCGCTCGAGGGCCCCTCGTCGTCCTGCTCTCCGACGCGATCCTGGGTCTCGACCCGAACGGGGAGGTCGAGAGCGTCACCGAGTCGGTGCTCTTCAACGTCTACGAGCCGCTCGTGGGCTTCGACGACAAGCTCGGGATCCGCACCATGCTCGCCGAGTCCTGGGAGCACCCGAAGCCCGAGCAATGGCGCTTCCGGCTGCGGCCGGGGGTGCGCTTCCACGACGGCACGCCCCTCACGGCCCCGCTCGTTCGCGACGCCCTGCTCGCGGTGCAGCGTGACAAGGGCTCGGAGGCTTCCGAGTTCCTGAGCCAGGTGGTGGACATCGCGGCCGTCGACGATCGCACCCTCGACCTCGTCACTGCCCAGCCGCGCGCCCTGCTCTCGAGCCTGCCCGTCGTGTACGTGACCAAGAAGAACGCGGGCGGCGCCTTCCCGCCCCTGGTCGGGACGGGGCCGTACAGGGTGGCCGCCTACCGGGGCGACACGGGCCAGGTGGACCTCGCCCGCACGACCGACTACTGGGGTCCCAGGGCCGAGTTCGAGAAGGTCACCTTCCAGGCGGTCCGGGATCCCGCGCAGCGCTTGAGCCGGCTCGACAACGGTGACGCCGACATCGCCTACGACGTGCCACCCGGCCTCGCCGCGAGCCTCACCCGCGCGCGCCTCGTGCGGCGGCCGGGCGTGACGCTCTACTACCTCGGCCTCGACCTGCGACCCGGCAGGAACAACCCCCTCGGCCGGAAGGAGGTTCGGGCCGCCCTGCAGGCGGCGATCGACCGGAAGCGGATCGTCCTCGAGGCGCAGAACGGCATGGCGGCCCTGGCGTTCCAGACCGCGCCTCCGTCCGTGTTCGGCTTCGACCCCGCCCTGCCGGCGCCGCGCGTCGACCGCGCCGCGGCCGTCGCCGGGCTCAAGGGGGCGGGCTATCCGGAGGGCTTCGCCCTTACGATCGACGCCGCGCGGGAGGTGGTGCCGGCGGCGCAGAGCGTCGCCTCCGACCTGCGTGGCGTGGGGATCCGCGCCGACGTGCGCGAGTGGCCGCGCCACGAGGTCTGGGACCGCGCCCAGCAGGGCAAGAGCCAGGCGTTCCTCGTGGGATGGAGCTTCACGAGCGGCGAGTCGGGCGAGTTCTACGAGTACTGCCTGCACACGCCGACCGGCGCCTTCGGGTTCTTCAACTACGGGCGCTACTCGAACCCGCGGATCGACCGGATCGCGGAGAGCAACGGCGCCGTGCTCGAGGCCTCGGAGCGCCAGAGACTCCTGCAGGAGGCGGCCGCCATCGTCCTCGAGGACATGCCGGTGCTGCCCCTCTACGTCGCCGACGACGTCTACGGCGTCCGGCCCGGCGTCGCGTTCAAGCCCCGGCCCGACGGCGAGATCTGGCTTCCCGACGTGCGTTCCGAGCCCTGATGCGCTCGTTCATCGTCGGCACCGCCGGCCACATCGACCACGGCAAGAGCGCGCTCGTGCGGGCGCTGACCGGGACCGATCCCGACCGGCTGAAGGAGGAGAAAGAGCGCGGCATCACGACCGACCTCGGCTTCGCCCACGTCGCGCTCGGCGACGGTGTCGTCGCGTCGTTCGTGGACGTGCCGGGCCACGAGCGCTTCGTGCGCCACATGCTCGCCGGGGCCCACGGCATCGACGCGCTGCTGCTCGTCGTGGCGGCCGACGAGTCCGTGATGCCCCAGACCCGCGAGCACGTCGAGATCTGTCGCCTGCTCGGCGTGCGGCGCGGCCTCGTCGCGCTCAGCAAGACCGACGTCGCGAGCCCCGAAGCGACGGCCGTCGCCGAAGCCGACGTGCGGGGGCTGGCTGCCGGAACGTTCCTCGAAGGCGCGCCGGTGGTGCGCCTCTCGTCGCTGACGGGCGCCGGTCTCGACGCGCTCCGGGCCGCACTGCTCTCCCTCGCGAAGGCGACGCCACCGCGGGCCCCAAGCGGGCTCCTGCGCCTGCCGGTGGATCGCGCCTTTACGCTGCGCGGCTTCGGCACGATCGTGACGGGCACCGTGACGGGCGGCGAGCTCGCGGTGGGCGACGACGTCGAGGTCCTGCCTTCCGGCCTGCGCGCCCGCGTCCGTGGGCTCGAGGTCCACGGCGAGACCCAGGCGCGCGTCGGCTCGGGGCATCGCGCGGCCGCCAACCTGTCCGGCGTCGACGTCAACCAGATGTCGCGAGGCGACGTCCTGACCCGGCCGGGAACGCTCCGGCCGACCTCGATGCTCGACGTGGAGCTCTCGCTCTCGCCGGGGTCGCGGCCGCTCGTGGAAGGCGTGCGCGTGCGGGTGCACCTCGCGAGCGCCGAAGCCCTGGCGCGGGTCCGGCTGCTGGGGCCGACGGAGCTGCAGCCGGGGCGCTCCGCGGCCGCCCAGCTCCGCTTCGAGACCCCCGTCGTGGCGGGCCGGGGCGATCGCCTGGTGCTGCGCTCGTACTCGCCCTCGGCGACGATCGGGGGCGCACGGGTCCTGAACCCGCTCCCTCCCAAGCGGCGCGCCCTCGACCTCCCTCGGGTCCAGGCCTTCGCGGCGCTCGCGGACGAGGACGTGGCCGCCGCGGCCGCCCTGCTCGTCGCCGAGGCGGGAACGGCCGGCGCCGAGCTCGGGACGCTGGCCGCGCGCCTGAGCGTCGTGCCGGGCCGCGTTCCGGCGCTGCTGGCCGGGCTCGGCGACGTGACCGTCGTCGACAACGCCGCGTTCTCGGGAGCCGCCCTCTACACCCTCGAGACGAAGGCGATGGGAGTGCTCGCGGG
>CADEEV010000037.1 GCA_902826455.1 uncultured Acidobacteriota bacterium
CACGGCCTTGAACGCGTCGGTCGCGCCGGCGGTGTCGCCCGCCTTCGCCTTCGTCTTGCCGTCGTCCATCGCCTTCTTGACGGCGTCCTCGCGGCGCTTCACTTCGCCGCTCGCGAGCTTCTCGATCGCGTCGACCTTCAGCTTGCCGTCGGCCGCGTCGACACGCCCGATCGACGTCCCGTCGGCGCTGACCAGCACGCTCGCCGGCACCGCCTTCACGTCGAGCTTCTTGCCGAAGGGCGAGTCGGCCGCGGCGATCTCCATGGACACGCACTGGCCCGCGAGCAGCGACAGCGTGCGCGAGGTGCGCAGGGGCGACGCCTTCACCTCGTCGGCCGAGGCCGGGAACCAGTAGAGGACGAGCCCTTCGCTGGGCGCCGCCGCGTCGCCCGCGACCTTCCACGGCACGTGGTAGACCTGCTCGGACGCCCCGGCCGAAGCCCCCGTGCCGCCGCCGCCGCCGCCGCCACCGCCGCCGCAGGTCGCCCAGACGGGGGACTCGCAGACCGTGAGGATCAACAGGGCCGACACGAAGCGGGCGAGGGGGCGATGGAGCTTCATGCCGTCCATCCTAAACCGATTCGGGCGGTGTAGACCGCGAGATTCCGTGCATCTACAACCGAAGGTCTAGCAATCGGGCGTCACCGAAACGATCTCTTATGTATATAAGGGATACGTGCATGGGCTATGATTCGCAATCCCTCAACGGAGTAGCAGGATGGCCAACAATCCGGCACAGACCGGTTCCTTCTGGCTTTGCCCTGAGTGTCGAAAGCATGTTCCGTCGCGCGCCTCGACCTGCTCCTGTGGGTTTGATCGCGAGAGGACTGGATGGAAAGCCTCTCAGGTCCGGATCGGGCAAGGATCCGAACACAAGAGGTCCGGCCAGGCGAGCCCCACGCGGATCGTCGGGGTTGCGCTAGTGACCGTCGCGCTCGGCGGTGCATCCGTCGCTGCATGGCGCTACGGAGGTGCATCAGATCAGTCGAATCAGGCGATAGTCGAGAAGTTTCGTAGGCTTCGCTCCCCTAGAGTGCTTGTCGTAGAGGCATCACCGGTGCCGGTCGGCAGTCAGCCTCTCGCGCCGGAGTCACCTGCCGAAACATTAGAGCGTGACACCCAGCCGACAGACGAAACGAGCCCGGCCGCTCCCGTCCCGTTGCAACAGCCGCCACTCCTACCCTCTCCGCCGCCCGCGACGTTGCCGTCGACAGGATTCGTCGAGTCCGAGACCGACGTACGGCGGCGGCTTGGGGCTGAGGATTTCGCGCGCAAAGTAGCGGTTCTTTCAGCTCGCGCTGACGAGGCCGACCTCGCCTGGCACCGGTACTCCGCAGGATGCCGCGAGAACGTCTTGCAGATCACCAGCAGCTCGGTTGCCGTTGCCGCGGCTGGAGATCGGGACTGGTTTGCGGTTGCTGGCGTGGCCAGTACCAGCTCTGTCACGATGCGCCAGTGGACGGACGCTTGTGAGGAGATGGGGACCTTCATCGCCCGCATCAGCCACGTGCACGGTGGAATGTGCGAGGCTGAGGACGCTGCTCGACGGGCCAGCGTCCTACCTGGTCTTCGGCGCGAGATCCGCCAGCGATATCGTCTCGAATGGTGGGGTTGGGACCACTACTGCCCGTTCCGGTAGCGCTGCCCTGAAACCCGTTCGTCGGCACCCTACCGCCGAAAATACCCACTCTGCCAAAAGCGTACCATTGTCTGATACAAAGGGTCGGTTCGCGCAAAGAGGAGGTGCTGCGGGCGAATCGCGAGGGTCGGCCGAACCCCCCACAGGCTAAGGCTAGCGGTGCGGCATCCCCGGGACGATGCCGTGTTCCTTCTTCAGCCGCTCGAGGGCCGCGATCCGGACGGGCCGGCGGACGTCGTGGTCGGTCGGACGGTAGCCGGGGCCGTACTCGGCGAGCTTGCCGCGCTCCATCAGCCGGTCGCGGTCGATGATGAGCTCGGCACGGGTGGTGCCCACGAGATCGTTCTCGCGGCTCATCATGATCGCTTCCTCGGGGCAGGCGTCGACGCAGAAGCCGCAGTAGACGCAGCGCAGCAGGTCGATCTCGAAGCGCGTGGGGTACTTCTCGATGGACTTCTCGGGGCGCTCGCCGGCCTCGATGTAGATGCACTCGGCGGGGCAGGCGGTCGCGCACATGTAGCAGGCGACGCACTTGGGGGTGCCGTCCTCGCGGGCGGTCAGCAGGTGGATGCCGCGGTAGCGGCCGGAGCTGACGCGCTTCTGCTCGGGGAACTGGATCGTGGCCGACTGGCCCATGAACAGCGTGCGGATCATGTTCATGAACGTGATCTTGAGGCCCAGCAGGATGGGGTAGATCCCCGGGTGCGTGTTGCGCTCGACGCGGACGACGTTGACCGTGGCCACCTTATGCCCTCGCCTCGACCGCGGCGGGCTCGGCCGTCTGCAGCGCGCGTCCGCCCGAACCGATGATCTTGTAGTCGAGCCCGGCGTAGCCGGGCACCGTCGCCTGGAGCCGCGCGAAGACCTCGCGGGCCGACTGCGCCGGGAGGCTGCCGCCCGCGCGCTGCAGCAGGCCCGAGGCCAGCTCCCAGCCCGGGCGCGCGTCGCCCGGAGCGCTCACGGCCTTGCGGATGCGCTGGACGCGGCGCTGGTAGTTCGTGAACGTGCCCTCGACCTCGGCCCACAGCGAGAGCGGGAGCACGGCGTGGGCGTGCTCGAGCTCGGGACCTTCGTGGGTCGCGAACACCGCGATGAAAGGGACCTTCGCGAGGGCGTCCACGGCCTCGGGGCTGCGGAGCAGCTCGGGACCCTGGAGGACCAGCGCGCGCACCGAGCCCGAGGCGCAGCGCTTCAGGATCTCGGCGACGCCGTCCTTGCCGAGGCCGAGATCGAGGGCGCCCTGGGTGTTCGGGTTGCGATCGGCCCGCTGCAGCACCCCGTCGATGCGCTCGTGGAGCTTGAGCTGCGGGTCGCCGACCCGGAAGTCGAGCAGGCCGCCGACGCAATCGGCGAGCGCCTTGAACGCGAACAGGTCCTCGTTCGTGGCCTGGGGCGACGCAACGAAGGCGACGGTGTTGCCCGAGCCCTTGATCCAGGAGCCGACCTCGTCGAGGGCCGCCGTGACGGCGACGCCCTCCCAGCCCGCGGGCCGCTTCAGGCGCGCGCCCGAGATGCGGGTCGTGACGGCGATGTCCTTGTAGAGCTTGCGGCCGGGGTCGCACATCCAGGACTTGTTGACCTCGACGTTGCGGCGCGGCCGCAGCCGCTGCGTCTCGCCGTCGCGCTCGTCCACGTGGATGTTGCAGCCCGTGGAGCAGCCGGGGCACACCGACTCGTGCTCCTTCAGGAACCAGACGCGCATCTTGAAGCGGAAGTCGTGGGAGAGCAGGGCGCCCACCGGGCAGACGTCGGCCAGGTTCCCGGCGTAGTCGTGCCGGATCGGCTGGTTCTGGAACGTGCCGATCTGCATCTGGTTGCCGCGGTTCGAGAACTCGAAGCTGTTGGTCGCGGTCACCTCGCGCTCGAAGCGGATGCAGCGCGAGCACAGCACGCAGCGCTCGGCGTCGAGCATGATCGGGCCGAGGTCCACGACCTTGCGCTTCCTGACCTTCTCCTCGATCTCCACGTTCGACTCGTGGAGGCCGTGGTCCATGTACTGGTCCTGCAGGTAGCACTCGCCGGCCTGGTCGCACACCGGGCAGTCGATCGGGTGGTTGACGAGCAGGAACTCGAGGGTCGTGCGGTGGGCCTGGGCGGCCTTGTCGCTGTTCGTGCGCACGACCATGCCCTCGGCCACCTGGGTGTTGCAGGCGATCTGCAGCTTGGGCATCTTCTCGACTTCCACGAGGCACATGCGGCAGTTGCCGTCGACCGCGAGGTCGGGGTGCCAGCAGAAGTGGGGGATGTGGATCCCGGCCGCCAGGGCCGCCTGGATCACGGTCGTTCCCGCCGCGACCTCGATCTCCTTGCCGTCGATGGTGAACTTGGGCATGTCTTACCTGTCGAGCTCTCCCGCGATGACGTTGAGGCCGCCGATGATCGCCACGGCGTCGGCCAGCAGGCCGCCCTTGATCATCTCGCTGAAGGCGGCGTAGATCGCGAAGCAGGGCGGGCGCACCTTGAGACGGTACGGGAACTTGCCGCCGTCGCTCACGATGTAGAAGCCGAGCTCGCCGTTGGCGCCCTCGGTGTAGCCGTACACCTCGCCCGCGGGCGGCAGGATGCCCTCGTAGACGAGCTTGAAGTGGTTCATCAGGGCTTCGATGTTCGAGTAGACCTCGGACTTCGGCGGCAGCGCCACCTTCTTGTCGTCCGTGATCACGGGGCCCTTCGGCAGCTTCGCCAGGGCCTGCTCGATGATGCGCACGCTCTGGTGGATCTCCTCGACGCGCACCAGGTACCGGTCGTAGCAGTCGCCGACCGTGCCGACGGGCACGTCGAAGTCGTACTGCTCGTAGCCCGAGTACGGGTGGTCCTTGCGCACGTCGTAGGCGACGCCCGAGCCGCGCAGGCACGGGCCCACCCAGCCCCAGGACAGCGCGTCCTCGGCGCTCATCACGCCGACGTCCTTGAAGCGATTCGCGAAGATGGGGTTGCGGGTGAGCAGCTTCTCCATCTGGCTCGTCACGTCGCGCACCGAGGCGATGGCCGTGCGGGCGCGGGCCTCGAAGTCGTCGGGCACGTCCTGGGCCAGGCCGCCGATGCGCACGTACGAGACCGTCAGGCGCGCGCCGCAGCAGGCCTCGATCAGGTCGTAGATGGCCTCGCGGGCCCGGAACACCACGAAGAACGGGGTGATGGCGCCCAGGTCGACCACGTTCGCGCCGATGCAGATGAAGTGGTCCATGATCCGCGAGAACTCCGAGAGGATCACGCGGATCGCCTCGGCGCGCGGCGGGGCGGGCACGCCCAGGAGCTTCTCGACGGCCAGGGCGTAGCCGTGGCCGTTCATGAACGCGGAGCAGTAGTTGAGCCGGTCGGTGTAGGGGATGACCTGCCAGTACGTGCGCTCCTCGGCCATCTTCTCGAAGTTGCGGTGCATGTAGCCGATCTCGGCCTCGGCGTCCTGGATCGTCTCGCCGTCCATCAGCGCCTGCACGCGGAAGGCGCCGTGCATGGCCGGGTGGGACGGCCCGATGTTGACGATCATGTGCTCCGAGCCCTCGGGCACCTTGAGCAGCCACTGCTTCGC
This sequence comes from uncultured Acidobacteriota bacterium, assembly GCA_902826455.1. Taxonomy (GTDB): domain Bacteria; phylum Acidobacteriota; class Vicinamibacteria; order Fen-336; family Fen-336; genus CADEEV01. Next base: position 5,172 of record CADEEV010000037.1, read on the forward strand.
TTCCTTCAGCAGGTGGCGCTTCGGGGTCTCGTAGTCCTTGCGCATCGGGTGGCCGACGAACGAGTCGTGGGTCAGGAGCCGCGACAGGTTCGGGTGGCCGTTGAACACGATGCCGTACAGGTCCCAGGTCTCGCGCTCGAACCAGTTGGCGCCCTTGTAGACGCCCACGATCGTGTCGAGGGTGGCGTCGCTCTCGGGAATCGGCACCTTGAGCCGCACGTGGTGCTTGTGGGAGACCGAGTAGACGTGGAGCGCCACCTCGAAGCGGTCGTCGTGGCCGTCGCGGTCGAGCCAGTCGACGCCGCACAGGTCGAGGAACAGCTTGTAATCGAGCTCCGGGTGGAAGGAGAGCGTGCGGGCCGCCTCGACCCAGGCCTTGCGCGAGACCGTGACCGCGAGGTCGCCGCGCCACTCGTCGACGCGCAGCACCTGGTCGCCGAGCTTTTCACGGAGGATCCGGACGGTGGGGCTGGTGGAGGCCGCGGGGGCCTGGGGGGTCTCGAGGACGCTAGCCATGATGGCCGCCGACCTCCTCCTTCTCCACGGGGGCCGCGATGTGCAGGACGCCGCGCGGGTCCTTGCCCTCGGCGGCCCGGCTGCGATCGTCGCTGGCCCACGCCTGGCGGCGCTGGCGGCGGTCGATGGCCCCGGCGCCGGAGGCCCCGAGGCGGTCCTCGCCCTGGGGCTCGCGGGCCTGCTGGCCGGCCTGGATCTTGTCCTGGATCTTCATCAGGGCCGCGATCAGGCCCTCGGGCGACGGCGGACAGCCCGGGACGTAGACGTCCACCGGGATGATCTCGTCGATGCCCTGCATCGTGTGGTACGAGCGGTAGAAGCCGCCCGACGACGCGCACACGCCCATGGAGATGACCCACTTCGGCTCGGGCATCTGGTCGTAGATGGTCTTGAGGATCGGGGCCTGCTTGTCGACGATCGTGCCGGCCACGAACATCAGGTCGGCCTGGCGGGGCGAGAAACGCAGCACCTCGGCGCCGAAGCGGGCGATGTCGTAGTGCGAGAAGCTCACGGCCATGAACTCGATCGCGCAGCAGGCGGTCCCGAACGGCATCGGCCAGATCGAGGACTTGCGTCCCCACTTCACCAGGGCGTCGAGCCGGGTCGTGATGATGTCGCCGCCCGCGTGCACCGAGGCGTAGGTGGGGTCGACGAACTTCCCCTTGAGGATGTCGAGTGCGCCCATAGACCGCGGATGATACCCCAAGGTCCGGAGCGGGGTCACTCCCGCTCGGCCAGCCACTTGCGGCGGTTGGCGTCGCGGGCGATCTTGCCGCTCGAGGTCTTCACGAGCCAGCCCGGCGGAACCAGGTGCACGTAGCTCGCGGCCACCCCGACCTGGCCGACGAAGGCCTGCCGCACCGCGGCCACGATCGCGCGGGAGGCCTCGTCCCCGGCGGCGTCGGTCTCGGCCACGACCGCGATCAGCTCAGTGCCCTCGGCCTCGTCGGCGACGCCGAAGACCACGGCCCGGCCCGGATGCACCCCGGGCACGCCGTTCACCACGGCCTCGAGGTCGTGGGGATGCAAGTTCTTGCCGCCGTTGATGATCAGGTCTTTCTGGCGGCCGATCACGTACAGCTCGCCGTCGGCGAGGAAGCCCAGGTCCCCGGTGCGGTACCAGCCGTCGTCGAAGGCCGCGGCGTCGAGCTCCGGCCGGCGGTGGTAGCCGCTCAGCATGCAGTCGCTGCGGAGCTGGATCTCGCCGCCGGGCCCGATCTTCACCTCGACGCCGGGGATCGGAACGCCGCAGGAGACGTGGCCGTCGTGGAGGCGGGGCGGTCGGCCTGGCGGCGTCTGGGTCACCGCGAAGACGTTCTCGGCCATCGCGTAGCAGGCCGCGAGCTGCTCCGGCCGGGCCCCGATCGTCCCGAAGCGCTCGAGGAAGGCCTGCTGGCTCGCGGCGCGCACCGGCTCGGAGCAGTTCACGAACGCGCGCACGCTCGCGAGGGACGCGCCCTCGAGGTCGCGCTCCCGGACGCGACGGGCCATGTGGCTGTAGGCGAAGTTGGGCAGCCAGCACAGCGTGCCGGCGTGGCTCGTGATGGCCCTGAGCAGCAGGCCCGGGCTGCGCACCCAGTCGAAGGGCGAGAGCAGCACGAGGGGCAGGCCCTGCACGAGGGGCATCAGGAAGCCCGCGATGAGGCCCATGTCGTGGTACAGCGGCAGCCAGCTCACGACCACGTCCCGATCCTCGAGGGCCAGGGCGTCGGCGTAGCTCGCGAGCTGGTTCAGCACCGCGCGATGGGAGAGCGCGACCCCTTTCTGGAGCCCGGTGGTCCCGCTCGAGTGCTGGAGGAACGCGACGTCGTCGGGGCCCGGGTCGGCGCGGCCCTCGTGAGCCGGGCCGTCGGCGAGGACGTCGAGGCTGTGGACCGGGCAGGACACGGCCCGGGCCAGCTCCGGGGCCTGATCCGTCGTCGTCAGAAGCAGCTGCGCCTGGCTGTGGCGCACCAGCAGGTCCATGCTGGCGCGGTACGTGGCCGGGTCGAGCTTCTCCGTGAGCGGCGGCAGCATCGAGGGCACCGCACCGAGCTGCAGCGCGCCCCAGAAGGCGAACACGCCCTCGAGACCGTCGGCCTGGGCGATCACGATCACGTCGCCGCGGCCGAGGCCGAGGCGCGCCAGGGCCCCGGCCGCGCGCCCCACGCGCTCGCGGAAGCCGGCCCGCGACACGGGCTAGACGCGGCCGTCAGCGGCCCGCCAGGCGACGGCGAGGCGTCCGGCGTCGCCGCGGTCGTCGAGGGCCGCGAGCAGCGTCGACGCCGCGCCGCGGTTGGAGCGCGTCAGCACGGCGCCATGCTAGCCCGCGAGCACGCGGGCGACGATCTGGTCCAGGGTGTTCATGCGCTCGACCGTCAGCTCGGGATCGGGGATGTCGACGCCCCACTGGCGCTCGACGAACACCGCGAGCTCGGCCAGCGAGAACGAATCGATGAGACCCGCCGTGATGATGGGCTCGGCGTCGCCCAGGGGATAGGCGGCGTCGCGGATGAGCGTCTTCGCGATGAACGCCCGCAAGGTCTCGCGTACTGCAGCAGGATCCATGGCCTCCTCAGAACTGGAAGTACAGGAACGGGCTGGGACCGCCCATCGAGAGCAGGCTCAGCACCAGCAGCCCCGCGAGGATCCACGACCGCAACCCGCGCGGCCCCGGGGCGACGAGCCGCGTCTCGACCGGCAGGTTCGTCACGACGGCGAGCGCCACGACCGCGAGGCCTAGGGTCCCGGCCCGCGGCGCGAGCCCTCCGAGCCCCGCTCCGTGCAGGCCGAGCATCGCCTCCCACAGCCGCAGCGCCATGGCCGGCGACGGGCTGCGCAGGAGCACCCAGCCCACGAGCACCGCGAGGAACGTGAGCGCGCGCGACGCCCACGCCGGCACCGTCAGCGCGCGCAGCCGCCGCACGCGCGCGTGGCCCGCCAGGAGCAGGCCGTGGTAGAGGCCCCAGGCCAGGAACGACCAGCTCGCTCCGTGCCAGAAGCCGATCACGATCATCGTCAGCACCAGGCACGTCGAGCGCACGGAATCGGAGCGCTCCGGGTCACTGCGCTTCAGCATGGCGCGGCTCAGGGGCAGGAAGAGGTAGTCGCGGAACCACTGCGACATCGTCATGTGCCAGCGCTGCCAGAAATCCGTGATGTGGAGGGCCGCGTAGGGCGCGTTGAAGTTGGGCGGGAGCCGGAACCCGAGCAGGGCGGCGCTGCCGATGGCGATGTCCGTGTAGCCCGAGAAGTCGAAGTAGAGCTGGTAGGCGTAGCCGAGCACCGAGAGCCACGCGCCCGCGGCCCCGATCGTCTCGTAGCCCGCGAAACCCGGGTCGATGGCGGCGCCGAGGGGATCGGCGACGAGCAGCTTCTTCGCGAGGCCGAGGATCAGGTGCAGGACGCCGGTCTCGAGCAGGGCCGCGTCGAGGGTCGTCCGGCCGCCGAGCTGCGGCCGGAAGTCGCCGAAGCGGAGCAATGGGCCGGAGCTCACGGTCGGGAAGAACGTCGCGTACGAGCCCAGGCCCAGCAGCGAGGAGGCCGGCGCGGTCTGGCGCCGGCGGACGTCGAGGCCGTAGCTGACGAGGTTGAAGATGTAGAACGAGAGGCCGAGCGGCAGCGCGACGGCCGCGATCCCGAGAGCTCCCGGCCCTGCGAGCTTGAAGGCCGCCAGCAGCGCGAGCTGCAAGGCGAGCACCGCCAGTCCCAGCTGCCGTCGTCCAAGCCACGTGGCGAGGGTCATGGCGACCAGCAGCAGGAGCTGCGGGAGGCCGGCCTCGGCGTAGAACGCGAGGCCGGCCAGCACGAGGACGGCTTGCTGGAGCGCCGGGCGCCGCGCCGCGGCCCAGTACAGCAGGCACGTGAGCGGCAGGAACAGGAACAGATAGGCGTGGCCGTGCAGGCTCATCGCGGCCTCACCGCAGCGCCGGCAGCAGGGCGTCCACCAGGCGCCGGCCGCCCTCGTCGCTGGGATGCGAGGCGTCCGTGAACATCGCGGCGCTACCCCCGAAGCGCTCGACCTCGGTGAGGTCGTAGTAGCTCATCGGATACTCCCGCGACCACGCCTCGAGCTGGGCGAGAAGGCCGTCGCGCAACGCGACGAAACGGCTCTCCGCGCGATAGCGCGCGATCGCCCGGGGATGGAACGGCGGCAGGTACACGACCGCCCGCGCGCCGTGGCGCCTGCAGGTCTCGAGGACCTGGCGGACCTGGTCGAGGGGCGTCGCATCGAACGCGTCGAAGCGGAAGATCCCCGGCGACCAGTTGCCGTCGAGGGACGCCTGCAGGGCCGTCTCGAGTGGCTGGTTGCGCACCTCGACGACCATGCCGTCGTCGCGGAAGCGGAACTGCGGCTTGGGGCGGCCGACGATCTCGAGGTTCAGGACGCGCAACGACGCCCAGGTCTGGTCGAGGGTGAAGAGCGAGGCCAGGTCCGCGAGGGCGTCGCTCATGGGCCGCGCCTCGGCCGGCTTGCAGTCGGCCAGGGCGTCGTGATGCTCGACGAGACGCGAACCTCCCCGGAGCTGTTCCATGCCCAGGGCGATCACGACGGTGCGGGGGAACGCCGGCGCCGCCTCCAGGCAGTGGGCGAACGCCACGTAGTCGCGGGGCGAGGCTCCGTGAACCGCCGCGTTGAAGGCGTTGCGGCCGGTCTTCTCGAGGATGTAGGCAGGGTCGATCGTCATGCTCCGCGAAGAGCCGAGCACCACGAGGTCGGGCGGCGGCTGCCGTGCCTCGAAGAGCTGCAGCTTCGTGTGGCGCGTGCTCAACACGAGCGGGACGAACCAGCGCGACGGGTACATGTCGAACGGGTTGACGGCGAGGTTGAGTCCCGCCACCGCGGCGAGCAACGCCGCGGCCCGAGCCAGGACTCCGGGGACGCCCAGACCCGGCATGCCGCGGATGATACTCCAGCGCCCGACGCTCACCGGCGCAGCTCCGGGAGCAGCGCGTCGACGATCGAGCGGTCGCCGGCGGCATCCGGATGGGACGCGTCCGTGAAGCCGTCGGGGGCGCCGCCGACGCTCGCGATGTCGGTGAAGTCGTGGGCCGTCACCGGGTACTCGCGGCTCCACGCGGCGAGCCTCGCGAGGAGCTGGCGGTTGAGGGACTCGAAGTGGCTCCCGGCCCGGTAGCGCTCGAGGGCGCGGGGATGGAAGGGCGCCAGGTAGACGACGACGCGCGTCCTCTGCCCGCGCGCGATCTCCAGGAGCTCGCGGAGCTGCTCGAGGGGGACGGGGTGGAGCGCCTCCCCGCCGAGGGCCGCCGGACTCCAGTTCTGCGCGAGCGACTCCGTGAGGGCCTCCGCGAGGGGCTGCGTCGTGCGCGGGCGCAGCATGCCGTCGGGCTCGATCCGGGAATACAGGGCCTCCGGGCGCCCCGTGATCTGCAGCCCCAGGACGCGCAGCGACGCCCAGGTCTCGTCGAGGGTCAGGAAGCCGGGGCGCGCCTCGAGCCACGAGGGCCGGCCGTCCGAGCCACCGCAGGCCGCCAGCGGATCGCGACCCTCGGCCGGACGCGCCGCGCTCTTGAACTGCTCGACGCCGAGGGCCACCACGAGCGTGGCGGGGAAGTGGCCCGCGGCCGCCATGCAGCGTGCGAAGGCCAGGAAGTCGCGGGGCGTTCCCGCGTGGACCGAGGCGTTGAAGGCGGAACGTCCCGTCTTCTCCTGGATGTAGGCGGGATCCACCGTGAACGCCCGGGACGAGCCCAGCACCACGATCTCGGGCGGGGGCGTCCGCGCGCGGTAGAGCGTCAGCTTCGGCTGGCGGGTGCCCAACACCAGCGGCTCGACGAGCCCGGTGCCGTAGACGTCGAAGGGATCCACGGCGACGTTGAGGCCGGCCACCAGCGCGGCCACCAGGACGGCGCGAGCCGCGAGACCCCGCAGGGCCGGCATCTCAGACGCGCAGGGCCGCGGTCAGCATCTCCTCGAGACCGCCGTAGCGCGAGAGGTAGTCCTCGTGGCTGCGGCCGATCACGGCGTAGGCCTCGTCGCGGCCGTACACGTGGGTGATCTCGCAGACGCTCTGGGCCTCGTCGGGAGCCTGCTTGTAGGTCAGGAAGTAGTGGCGCAGGCGGTCGATCAGCTGCGTGGGGCAGTCCCCGATGTCCTGCCAGCCTCCGTAGACCTCGTCGCCCTGCAGCACCGCGATGATCTTGTCGTCGGCCTCGTTGCCGTCGAGCATGCGCAGGCCGCCGATCGGGATCGCCGGCACCAGGATGTTGCCGTGGGTGAAGGGCTTCTCCGAGAGCACGCAGACGTCCAGGGGATCCCCGTCGCCCACGATGCCGGCCCGGCCGGTCTTCTCGCCGCAGAACGCCCCGACGCGCTCGGCGCACAGCGTCTGCGGCACCAGGCCGTAGAGGCTCGGGCAGACGTTCGAGTACTTCTGGGGACGGTCCACCTTGAGCAGGCCGGTCAGCTTGTCGAGCTCGTACTTGACCGTGTCGGTCTGCACCATCTCGATGTAGCACGTGAGCACGCGCGGCGCGTCCTTGGGGAACGGCACGCCGTGCCACGGGTGGGATCCGAACAGGATGCCCAGGGCCTGCCAGCGGGACTTCTTCGGCACGCTCACCTCCCGGCGCGGTGCGCGCGCCGCCACAGCTCCCAGCCCACGGCCGAGGCCACGATCTCCTTCAGGTCCGAGTGCGCGGGCCGCCACGTCACCTGCTCGAACAGGAGCCGGGGATCGGCGACGAGGGACGCGGGGTCCCCGGGCCGGCGCGGCTTGGTCGCGACGGTCGGGCGGATCTTGAGGGCCGCGCCGATCGCCTCGATCACCTGGAGCACCGAGTGGCCGGCGCCGCTGCCGCAGTTGACCGACATTCCGCCCGGCATCGAGCCGGCCTCGAGCACCTGCACGTGGGCGTCGGCCAGGTCCGAGACGTGGACGTAGTCGCGCACGCAGGTGCCGTCGGGCGTCGGGTAGTCGTTGCCGTTGACCTCGACCGGCCGGCCGTCGAGCAGGGCCGCGATGACCCGGGGGATCAGGTGCTCCTCGGGCTCGTGCTCCTCGCCGACGTGCCAGTCGGGGTGCGCGCCGCAGGCGTTGAAGTAGCGCAGGGCCGCGGACCGGAAGCCCACCGCGCGGCCGGCGTCGTGGAGCAGGCGCTCGAAGGCCAGCTTCGAGGCGCCGTAGGGCGACGTCGGCTTGAGGGGGGTCGACTCCGGGATCGGCGACACCTCGGCGTTGCCGTAGACCGCGGCCGTCGAGGAGAACAGGAAAGCCCGGGGCGGGAAGCGCGTGGCCGCGACCAGCAGGCTCGCGGCTCCCGACAGGTTCGCGGCCCAGTAGGAATCGGGGTCCCGCACGCTCTCGGCGACGCTGATGTAGCCCGCCAGGTGCACGACGCCCTCGGGCCGGTGGCGCTCGAACACCCGGGACACCGCGGCCGTGTTCTCGATCGCCACGCGCTCGAGGGTGAAGCCGCCCGCGCGATCCTCGCGGGAGCGCCGCAGGTCGTCGAGGATCACCGGCGTGTGGCCCGCGGCCGCGAGGGCCCGCACGACGTGGGCCCCGATGTAGCCGGCGCCCCCCGTCACGAGGACCTTCACGCGGCCTCCTGCGCGGCCCGCACGTACTCGGCGAGCCCGTCCTGCCAGGGCGGCAGCAGCCGCGCCGGCCGGCGCTCGGTGCCGAGCACCGAGTAGCGCGGCCGCGGCGCGGGCCGCGGGAACGCGTCGGTCGTGACGGGCTCCACGGTCACGTCGAGGCCGAGGCCGGCGAACAGGGCCCGCGTCAGCTCGTACCACGTGGCCTCGCCCCGGCCGGCGGCGTGATGCAGGCCGAAGTCGCCCGAGCCCACGAGGGAGGCGAGCGCCGCGGCGAGGTGCGGCACGTAGGTGGGCGAGCCGCGCTGGTCGTCCACCACACGCACGCCGCCGCGCTCCGCGAGACGCCGCATCGTGTTGGGGAAGTTGCGGCCGTCGAGCGCGTACAGCCAGGCCGTGCGCACCACGAAGTGGCGCGGGTTGGCCGCGATCACGGCCTCCTCGCCGGCGCGCTTGCTGCGGCCGTAGACGGAGCGCGGCGCGGTCGGCGAGCTCTCGAGGTAGGGGGCGTCGGCCTCGCCGTCGAACACGTAGTCCGTCGAGACGTGGACGAGGGCGATGCCGCGGGCCGCGGTGGCCTCGGCCAGGACGCGCGGGCCGAGGGCGTTGCCGCGGAAGGCCGCGTCGGGCTCGGCCTCCGCGCGATCGACCTCGTTGTAGGCCGCGGCGTTGATCACCACCTGCGGGTGCTCCGCCGCGAGCGCCGCGTCCACGGCCGGCGCGTCCGCGACGTCGAGGCGCCCATGGGGGAGCGCCGTCACCTCGTGGCCGGACAGCGCCGCGGGAAGGGCCCGGCCGAGCTGGCCGCCCGCCCCGGTGACCAGGATCCTCATCTAGGCCGGCGTCGCTTCGAAGCGCGGCAGGCGATCGAGCAGGGCCGCGAGCGGCGAGGCGGCCTTGTCCTTGTCCGAGAGGCGCGGCTCGCGCACCGGCCACTCGATGCCGATCTGCCGGTCGTTCCAGGCGACGCTGATCTCGTCCCCGGGCGCGTAGAAGTCGGTGCACTTGTACTCGACGTCGACCTCGTCCGAGGTGACGCAGAAGCCGTGGGCGAAGCCGGCCGGGATGTAGAGCTGACGGAAGTTGTCGCCCGAGAGCGTGATCCCCACCCACTGCCCGAAGCTCGGCGAGCCCACGCGGATGTCGACCGCCACGTCGAACATCTCGCCCTTGACCGCGCGCACCAGCTTGCCCTGCGGGTGCTCGAGCTGGGCGTGGAGCCCGCGCAGGGTGTGCTTCTTCGAGTGCGAGTGGTTGTCCTGGACGAAGGCGTCGGGGATGCCCGCCTCGCGGTACTTGCGCTGGTGGTACGTCTCGAGGAAGAAGCCGCGCCCGTCGCCGTGGACGGCGGGCTCCACGATCACGACGCCGGGCAGCCGCGTGGGCGTCACCTTCATCAATGGCCCTCGTCCTCGAGCAGCCGCAGCAGGTACTGGCCGTACTCGTTCTTCTCCATCGTGACCGCGATGCGCCGCAGGTCGTCGGCGGAGATGAAGCCCATGTTGTAGGCCACCTCCTCGGGGCACGCGACCTTCAGGCCCTGGCGTTGCTCGATGGCCTGGATGAACGTCGAGGCCTGGAGCAGCGACTCGTGGGTCCCGGTGTCGAGCCACGCGACGCCGCGCCCGAGGATCTCCACGTGGAGCGCGCCGCGCCGCAGGTACTCGCGGTTGACGTCGGTGATCTCGAGCTCGCCCCGGGGCGACGGGCGCAGGCCCGCGGCGATCTCCAGGACCGCGTTGTCGTAGAAGTAGAGGCCCGTGACCGCGTAGGGCGAGCGCGGGTCCTTCGGCTTCTCGCGCAGGTCGATGGCGCGGCCGTCGGGGCCGAACTCCACGACGCCGTAGCGCTCCGGGTCCCGGACGCGGTAGGCGAACACGGTGGCGCCCTCCGCCCGCGTGGCCGCCGCCCGCAGCGACTCCGGCAGCCCGGCGCCGTAGAAGACGTTGTCGCCCAGGGCGAGGGCCACCGCGTCCTTCCCGACGAACTCGCGGCCGATCAGGAAGGCCTGGGCGAGCCCCTCGGGCCGCGGCTGCGCCGCGTACGAGAGGCGCAGGCCGAGGGCGCTGCCGTCCTTCAGGAGGCGCCGGAAGTTCTCCTGGTCCTCGGGGGTCGTGATCACGAGCACGTCGCGGATGCCCGCCAGCATCAGCGTGCTGAGCGGGTAGTACACCATCGGCTTGTCGTAGATCGGGACGAGCTGCTTGCTGACCGCGAGGGTCAGCGGCCACAGGCGCGAGCCCGAGCCGCCGGCCAGGAGGATGCCCTTCAACCGGTCTCTCCCAGCCCGAGGCGCTCGCGGCGGTAGCGGCCGGACTGCACCGACTCGCACCAGGCCGCGTGCTCGAGATACCAGCGCACGGTCGCCTCGAGCCCGGCCTCGAAGGCGTAGCGAGGCTCGAAGCCCAGCTCGCGGCGGATCTTGGAGGCGTCGATCGCGTAGCGCCGGTCGTGGCCCGGCCGGTCCTTGACGAAGCTCTTGAGCGCCGCGTACGAGGTCAGGCCGCGGGCCGCGAGGGCCGCGTTCGCCGCGGCCGGCTTCCACTTCTCGAGGGCGGCGCACAGCGCGTCGACGACCTGCAGGTTCGTGCGCTCGGAGTTGCCGCCCACGTTGTACTTCTCGCCCAGCTCTCCGCGCTGCAGGACGAGCAGCAGGGCGCGGCAGTGGTCCTCGACGTAGAGCCAGTCGCGGACGTTGCCGCCGTCGCCGTAGATCGGCAGCGGCTTGGCCTCGGCCGCGTTCAGGATCATGAGCGGGATCAGCTTCTCGGGGAACTGGTACGGGCCGTAGTTGTTCGAGCAGTTCGTGAGCAGCGTCGGCAGCCCGTAGGTCTCGCGCCACGCGCGCACGAAGTGGTCCGCGCCGGCCTTCGACGCCGCGTAGGGCGAGTTGGGGGCGTAGGCCGTCGTCTCGGAGAACGCGCCCGAGGCCCCGAGGCTGCCGTAGACCTCGTCGGTCGAGACGTGGAGGAAGCGGAACGCCGCCCGCGCCGCGGGGTCGAGGCCCTGCAGGTGGTGGCGCGTGGCTTCCAGCAGCTCGAACGTGCCGCCCACGTTGGTGCGCAGGAAGGCTGCCGGGTCGTCGATCGAGCGGTCCACGTGGCTCTCGGCCGCGAAGTTCACGACGGCCGTGGGCCGGTGCTCCTTGAACAGCGCCCGCACGGCGTCGCGCTCGGCGATGTCGACGCGGGCGAAGGCGAAGCGCGGGTGGCTCTCGAGCTCGGCGAGGCTCTCGAGGTTGCCGGCGTAGGTCAGGCTGTCGGCCACCACCACGCGGTCGGCCGTCTCCGCGAGGGCCAGGTGCACGAAGTTCGAGCCGATGAAACCCGCGCCTCCGGTGATGATCAGCGTGCCCATTGGGAAATCAGATCGTACCAGCTAACGCCCCGGGGCCGGTCCTGCGTCGCACTGCCCGACGTAGCCCAGCGCCTTCAGGTTCTCGCACGTGGCGCGGTCGAACTCGAGGAACTGCCGGCCCGCGTCGGGGGTCAGCCAGACGAGCAGGCCGGGCCCCTTGGTGTCCGGGGCCGTGAAGGCGTCGGAGGCGTGCTCGTTCTCCGTCTCGGTCTGGGGCAGGGGGTAGGGGAACGCGGCGGGATGCTCGCCCCGGGGTCCGACGAACACCTCCGCGGGCTTCAGCGGCCGCCCGTCGCGCGTGCCCTCGAGCAGCACCGGAACCCCGTTGGGACGCACGCTGAACGTGACGTCGCGGGACTGGCCGGCGGCCAGCTTGAGCCGCAGCAGCAGACGCCGGCCGTTCTCGACGCTCTCGTGGCGGTCCTCGAGGCCGAAGCCCGCCGCGTCCACGCGATCGATCCAGCCGCGCGTCCGCACCGTCACGTCGTAGCGGCCGGGCCCGGCGAAGCGCAGGTTGTGGCGGAACGGGTTGCGGGTCATCGCGGCGTCGAGGGTGGCCCGCAGCAGCCGCACGCGCTCGCCGGCCTGCTCGAGCCGGCTCGTCTTCTCGAGGGGATCGGCCGCCAGGTCGAAGTAGAGCTCGTCCTCCTCGGGGCTGAAGCGCTGCACGTACTTGTCCCGCGAGGTGCGCACGCCGAGGGCCACGATGCCGCGGTGGCTGATCTCGGAGATCGCCGGGGGCTCGGAGGCGCCGCGGTCCACGACGCTCTGCAGCGGGTGGCCGGCGAGGGCGGGCGGCGCCGGCACTGGCAGCCCCACGCTCTCGAGGATCGTCGGCAGCAGGTCCACCTCCTGCACCTGCTGGGAGACGCGCTGCCCCGCGTGGGCGCCCTTCGGGAACTTCACGACGAGCGGGATCCTCACGAGCTCGTCGAACACGCTGCGGCCGTGGAACCACTGGCCGTGGTCCTGGAACTCCTCGCCGTGGTCCGCCACGAAGATCACGAGGGCGTCGTCGTAGACGCCGCGCTTCTTGAGCTCCGCGATCAGCCTCCCGAACTGCTGGTCGTTGTAGGCCACGTCGCCGTCGTACTGCGCGACGATGCGCGGGAGGTCGGCCGGCTCTCGGTAGTCGGTGCGGGGGTCGGCGGCCGGGCGGTCGGGCAGCGGCGGGGGCTCGAACATGCGGTCGAAGGGCGCCGGGGGCGAGTACGGCACGTGGGGATCCATGGTGTGCACGTACAGGAAGGACGGGAACCCGGCCCGCGCGTCGAGCCACTGCAGCGCGCCGTCCACCACGTCGACGGCCTTCGGGTCCTTCGAGGGCTTGTCGTCCTCGCCGTGGACGCCCCCGAAGGTCGCGAAGCCCTGGTCGAAGTTGTGGCCCGGCAGGTAGATCACGGAGTTGCCCACGGAGGCGCCGGTCGCGAAGCCCTTGCCCGAGAGCATCTCGGCGATCGTCGTGAGGCTCGAGTCGAGGGGGTCCCGGAGCTGGACGACGCGGTGCCGCCCCGGCAGGAGCGAGGTGAAGATCGACGCCACCGAGGGCTTCGTCCAGGAGGCCTGGGCGATCGCGTGCTCGAACACCACCGCGTCCTTCGCGAAGGCGGCGAGCTGCGGCGTCGTGGGCTTCGGGTAGCCGTAGACCGTCGTGTGGTCGGCGCGCAGGGTGTCCGTGAGGAACAGCACGACGAGCGGCGCCTTCGCGGCGGGCGCCGCGATCGCCGGGCTCGCCCAGTACACGCGGCGGCGCGGCTTCGGATCGCCGCTGCTGCGGGTCTCGAGCACGATCTCGACGCTCTGGCCCGCCCAGCGCCCGAGGTCGACACTCCCCGGCACCCAGCGCTTGTGCGCCGGCTGACCGGCGGGGTCGAGGGTCCGGGACCAGACCCGCTCGGCGCCGATGCCGACGCTGAACTCCACCGGCGGCCCGTCCTGGGCCTCGAGGGCGATCCCGCAGGCGAAGCTCAGCCGGCCGTCGCGGGGCACGGTCGCGCGGAACCGGAGCCGGGCCGGCGGCGTCACCGGGAACGTCTCGCGCACGACGTCGGCGAGACGCACGCGCTTGCCGGCCTGCTGCGCGACCCAGGCCTTGTCGCCCTGGGGAACGCTGGCCTCCAGGAGCGCGGTCTCGGCGCGCAGCAGATCGACGGGCGCGCCGGCCGGTCCCTTGCAGCCCGCCGCGAGGAGCGCGGCGAGGGCGAGCGCGCGTGTCCTCACGCCGTCCGCCGCAGCGGCGCGCCCGCGAGGGAGGCCAGGGCCACGATACTGGCGCCGGCGAACAAGGCCAGCAGCGCGTGCATCGGCAGCGTCACGCGGAACTCGAGGTGCATCGGGGCCTGCAGCACCAGGTACGCGAACGGCACGATGCCGAGGAGCAGCGCGCGCCGCGGCGAGAGCAGGCCGAGCAGGCCGACGCCGGCGGCCACGGCCAGCAGCAGCGTGCCGGTAAGGCCCACCTGCGCGGCGTGGACGAGGCCGCGCACAGGGCTCGTCGGCGCGACGAAGCCGGGGGCGTTGTCGGCGTAGTCGAGCATCTGCCCCATGCGCGCGAGCATGGCGCGGGCGAACCAGCCCGGGTTCTCGCGGATCACGGCCAGGCTGCGCCTCACGCGGAAGCGGTCGCGGGCGATGCCGTCGGGCGAAGCCCACCACTCGCGATAGCGCGGCTCGCCGAACAGGCGCGCCTCGTCCCGCGCCACCTCGCGGTCGGCGGGGAACGCGCCGAAGCGCGCGCCGCCGGCGTCGGCGATGCCCTCCCACAGCACGATGCCCATGTTGGTGCTGACGGGCACGAAGGCGCCGTAGACGAGGTAGTTGCGCAGCGTGATGGGCGCCACGACGGCCGCCGCCGTGCCCGCGAGCACCAGGGCGCGCTTCCTCGCCACGGCCCGGGGCTCGAGGGCCAGGAGACCGAGGCCCAGGAACGCGGCGAGGGCGAGGGTGTTGGGCCGCAGCCACGTGGAGAGGCCGAGCGCGAGCCCCGCCAGGGCGTGCCAGTACAGGGGGGCGCGGCCGCGCCCCTTCACGACGCACAGCACGCCGAGCAGCACGAGGGCGACGCAGGGCTCGTCGGGCAGCATCACGTTCGAGTAGTAGGCGAAGTGCGGGGTCACGGCGAGGACCAGGCCCGAGGCGAAGCCGACGGCCGGCCCGAACAGCGCTTCGCCGAGCAGGAACAGCAGCACGGGCGCCAGGGAGTCGAGGAGGTTCTGGGCGCGCTGCCAGCGCGAGGCGTCGCGGCCGAAGCTCGTGTAGACGGCGGCCAGGAACAGGGCGTAGCCGGGCGGCCGGGCGATCGGGCCCGTGTCGTGGGGATCGGGGTCGCGGGGGTAGAGGATGCCCTGGCCCTCGAGGATGCCGCGGGCCTGGGCGTCGTAGCGGTGGGCCATGCGGACCGCCGGCGTGTCTCCCGTCTCCGCCAGCGCCCGGATGTCCGCTCCGTGCAGGCTGCGCACCGCGAAGGCCAGGCCGAAGATCGCGACCAGCGCGGCCCCGCGCCCGCCGCGCGACCAGCGCGTCCGGGTCCCGAGGAGCCGCACGGCCGCGCGTCGCAGGCGGCCGGGCCGCGTCCCTTCACCGTTCATGAGCGGTCAGTTGTACTACGGAAGACGCCGCGGCCCGAAGCGGCGGTCTAGAGCCCGGCGTAGATCGAGAGGGACGCCCGGGCCCAGGCCTCGACCCGGCTCCAGAAGAGCAGCGGCAGGATGTTGGCCGCGGCGAGCGCGGCGATCCAGGCGAGGTCGGCCGTCGGCAGCCGGAAGGCCGGCTTCTCGACGTGGGGCTCGTCGATGATCATCGTCTTCAGCACGCGCGCGTAGTAGTAGGCGCCGATCGCCGCGTTCACGGCCCCGATCGTGCCGTAGGCCCAGTACGACGGCCCGCGCTCGATCACCGCCGCGAACACGTAGAACTTGCCCATGAAGCCCACGAGGGGCGGGATGCCCATGAGCGAGAACAGGAAGATCGCCATGGCGAAGGTCAGGCCCGGGGCGCGCTTCGAGAGCCCCGCGTAGTCGCGCAGGTCGAAGGTGCCGTCCTGCTTGTGGACGAGCGTCACCACCAGGAACGCCCCCAGGTTCATGACGACGTAGGCGAGCAGGTAGATCATGAGCGCGCGCGCGCCGTTCTCGGAGAGCGCGACGACGCCCATCATCACGTAGCCCGCGTGGGCGATCGACGAGTACGCGAGCAGCCGCTTCATGTTCGTCTGGGTGAGCGCCGCCACGTTGCCGACGGTCATGGTCAGGACCGAGATCAGCATCAGCAGCCAGGTCCAGTCGATGAGCCCCGAGAGGTCCCAGGGTGTCGCGCCGTGGCTCGACAGGCCGCCGAAGAAGAAGCGCAGCATGATCGAGAAGCCCGCGGCCTTGGGCGCGACCGAGAGGAACGCCGTCACCGGCGTCGGGGCCCCCTGGTAGACGTCGGGGCACCAGAAGTGGAACGGCACCGCGGCGGTCTTGAAGCCGAAGCCGGCGAAGATCAGCAAGGCGATGAGGTAGACCGCGAAGCGGTTCTGGTCGGTCAGGCCCTCGGAGAGGAAGGCGCGGATCGTCGGCAGGCTGGTGCTGCCCGTGAGCCCGTAGAGCAGCGACATCCCGTAGACCATGGCGCCCGTCGAGACGGCCCCGAACAGCACGTACTTGAGGGAGGCCTCGTTCGACATGCGGTCGCCCTTGAAGTACGCGACCATGACGTAGGACGTGATCGACACCATCTCGAGGGCGAGGTACAGCATCGCGAGGTCGTTCGCCGAGGCCAGCAGCAGGTTCGAGAGCGTGACCGCGAGGAGCAGGGCGTGGAACTCGCCCTGGCCCAGGCCGTGGAGCTCGGCGGAGTTGCGGAACGTGAACGCGAGGGCCACCACGAGGGACGCCCCGACGAGGAGCGCCTTGAAGAAGCTGCCCATGGGGTCGGCCACGAGCATGCCGCTCCAGGTCTCGGAGGGCACGCCGTGATCGGCGAGGCTCAGGGCGAGGGCCGCCGCGAGGCCGAGCGCCGTGAGGAGCCGGGACAGGGCGTTGCGCGCCTTGATGCCCGTCGCGTCCACGAGCACCACGAGCAGCAGCGCCGCGGTCAGGGCGATCTCGGGCAGGAACCGCGGAAGGCTCTTCAGGACCTCTGGCACATCACCCTCGGAGAATGTCGGCCTGGTCGAGGTTCGGCGTGCGGCGCAGGCGGTAGAGCGTCAGCACGATGGCGAGGGCCACGGCGGCCTCGGCGGCCGCGATCACGATCACGAAGATCGCGAACATCTGGCCCTGCAGGTTGCCCGAGCCGTAGCGCGAGAACGCGACGAGGTTCAGGTTGGCCGAATTCAGGATGAGCTCGATGCCCATCAGCACGTTGACCGCGTTGCGCCGTGTCAGCACCCCGAGGACGCCGAGGCAGAACAGGGCCGCGGAAACCAGCAGGTAGTGGGGCAGCCCGATCATGCTTCCTTCTTCCTCCGCACGATCATGGCGGCGCCGATCAGGGCCACGAGCAGCAGCACCGAGGCCGCCTCGAAGGGCAGCAGGTACTGGCCCATGAACAGGTGGCCGATCTCGTCGGTCGTGGCGGACGGCGCGCGCCCGGGTCCGATCTTCCACGTCGTCCGGAAGCCCAGCACCGCGAGCACCACGAACAGCCCGGCGGCCACGATCGCGGCCGGCGCGAACTGCGTGACCTCGCTCTTGAGGTCGAGGTCGTAGAGCTTGTGGGTGAGCATCACGCCGAACAGCAGCAGCACCAGGATGCCGCCCACGTAGATGAGGAGCTGCGAGGCCGCGATGAAGTCGGCGCCGAGCAGCAGGTACAGTCCAGCGACGCCGAAGAACGTGAAGAGCAGCGCGAAGGCGCTGTAGATCAGGCTGCGCGCCAGCGTCACCACGACGGCCGAGCCGACCGTGATCGCGGCAAAGGCGAGGAAGACGCCGTCCGACGCCGTGAAGTGCATCAGGCCCCTGCCGGTGCCGGCGGCGTCTCGGGCGCCGGGGGAGCCGAAGGAGGCGCCTTCGGGGCGGGGGGCGTGCCCGCGGCGGGTGCTGCGGGGGCGGCGGCCGCCGGAGCCGGGGGCTTGGGAGCGGGCGGCTTCGGGTTCACCGTGAGGAACTTCGCGTTGGGTTTCGCGAAGTGATAGAGGTGCTTCGTGAGGTCGTCGCTCGCGAACTCGTACTCCGGCGTCATGTAGATGCAGTCCGTGGGGCACGGGTACGTGCAGAGGTTGCAGTAGCAGCAGAGCGACATGTCGATGTCGAAGACCGTCACGTCGAGCTTGATGCCCTGGCCGTTGGCCGCGAAGATCGCGGGCGCCTTGGGATCGCGCTTGTCGGCCTTGATGTAGATGCACTGCACGGGGCAGGCCCGGGCGCACTGGCCGCAGCCGATGCAGTCCTCGTACTTCATGAAGAGCCGCATGCGGCTCTTGGGCGGCAGCTGCCAGCGCTCTTCGGGGTAGTGGAGCGTCACCTTCTTCGTGAACAGGTGGCGCCACGTGATCTGCATGCCCACGAGGACGGTGAAGAAGCCCTCCCAGAGATCGACCAGCCACTGCTTCATGCGGCCATCTCCTGGATCCGGCGGCGGCTCCACTGGACCGCGCGCAGGACGCCGACGACCAGCATGGCGAAGATGCCGAGGACGATCGGCCAGCCCACGATCCGGTCCACCACCGGGAAGCCCCGGGGAAGGACGAGGGTGAGGCCGCCGATCACCACCACGAGCGCGAGCGAGATCGGCAGCAGGACCTTCCAGGCCACGTGCATGAGCTGGTCGACCCGCAGCCGCGGCAGCGTCCAGCGCAGCCACATCATCACGAACACAAGTGTCCAGGCCTTCGCGATCAGCCAGAACGGTCCGAGGCCGACGCCGCCGATCGTCTGCAGCGCCATGTGGGGCGCCAGCGGCCCGCCGAAGAACAGCACCGAGGCGACGGCCGAGAGCACGACCATCTCGGTGTACTCCGCCATGAAGAACATGGCGAAGAAGAAGCCGCTGTACTCCGTGTGGAAGCCGGCCACGAGCTCGCTCTCGGCCTCGGGGATGTCGAAGGGCGCCCGGTTGCACTCGGCGAGCGTCGCGGTGAAGAAGACCAGGAACAGGATGACGTTCAGCGGGAAGTAGCGCCAGACGATCCAGTAGGGCAGGCCGCCCTGCTGCGCCTCCACGATGTCCTTGAGGGAGAGGCTGCCGACCATCATCACCACGACCACCAGGCTCATGACCGCCGGGATCTCGTAGGAGACGATCTGCGCGGCCGAGCGCATCGCGCCGAACAGCGCGTACTTGTTGTTCGAGGCCCAGCCCGCCATGATCAGGCCCACGGTCGACAGGCTCGAGACTGCGACCACGTAGAACACGCCGATGTTGAGGTCGGCGCCCTGGACGCGCGACCCGAACGGGATCACGACGAAGGACAGGAACGCGCCCACCACGACCAGGCACGGCGCCAGCGTGAACAGGAACTTGTCGGCGCTCGCCGGGAAGATCGCCTCCTTGAAGAGCAGCTTCACGGCGTCGGCCACGGTCTGCAGCATGCCGTGGGGCCCGACGCGCTTCGGGCCGATGCGGTCCTGCATGAAGCCGGCGATCTTCGTCTCGGCGTAGACGTAGACGATCGGCCCGAGCGCCATGAACGTGATCAGCAGGACCGCGGGCAGGATCCCCGCGAGCGCCGCGACCAGGAACGGCGGCAGGCCGAGGCCTCCGATCAGCTGGGCCGTGAGATCCACTAGCGGTCGATCTCCCCGAGCACGACGTCCAGCGAGCCGATGAGGGCGATGATGTCGGCGATGTACATGCCGCGGGCCAGCACGTGGAAGATGCTCATCGCCGTGAAGCAGGGGCTCTTCACCTTCACCCGGTAGGGATTCACCGCGGTGCCGTCGGCGACGATGAAGTAGCCGAGCTGCCCGCGGGGCGCCTCGCTGCGGGCGTAGACTTCGCCCTTGTTGGGCTTGACGCGCTTCGGCACCTTCTCGCGCACGTCGGCCTTCTCCATCTTCTCGAGGGCGTCGATGGCCTGGTGCAGGATCTTGGCGCTCTCGGCCATCTCGGCCGTGCGCACCCAGTTGCGGTCGAAGCACGAGCCCAGCGGGCCGTGCTCGCCCTTGCCCACCGGCACGGCGAAGTCGTACTTCTCGTACCCGCAGTAGGGCTCGTCCTTGCGCAGGTCGCGGGCCGGACCGCTGCCGCGCAGGTTGGGCCCCGTGAGGTCGTAGCTGATCGCGAGATCCACCGGGCACACGCCGATCTCGGCGGTGCGCTTGATGAAGATCTTGTTGCCGATCAGCAGGTCCACGAGCTCGGGATAGGTGCGGGCCTCGAACTCGCGCAGGAACTGGCGACAAGCCTTCACGAAGCCGTCGGGCACGTCGTGGGAGAGCCCGCCGATCCAGTTGTAGTTGTAGAGGAGCCGCGCGCCGCAGGTCCACTCGAACAGGTCGAGGATCTTCTCCCGGTCCCGCAATAGATGAAGGAAAGGCGTGAAGGCCCCGATGTCCATGCCGTAGGTGCCGACCGCGATCGTGTGGGAGGCGATGCGCTGCAGCTCGGCCATGATCACGCGGATCGTCTGGACGTAGGGGCTGACCTCGATCCCCATGAGCTTCTCGACCGCCAGGGCGTAGCCGAGGCTGTTGCCCATGGACGCCACGTAGTCCATGCGGTCGGTGTAGGGGATGACGCCGGGGAAGTCGACGTTCTCGCTGTGCTTCTCGAAGCAGCGGTGCAGGTAGCCGATGTGGGGCCGCGCGGCCTTCACCACCTCGCCGTCGGTGCGCAGCTCGATGCGCAGCACGCCGTGGGTCGACGGGTGCTGGGGCCCCATGTTGAGGACCATCTCGTCCTGGTCGATGGCCTCCTGGGTCCAGTTGTCGACGGCGGCGGGGCTAGCCATTGGGCACGTGCTTGTTGGGCGGCGTGAAGTCGAACGGGCCGACGCCGATCTTCTCGCCGGCCTGGAAGCGCTCGGCCATCTGCTGCGTCGGCTTCACGTGCATGCCGTTGTAGAAGTCGGGGTCCACCCAGTCCTTGCGCAGCGGGTGGCCGGTCCAGTCGTCCGGCAGCAGGATGCGCCGCAGGTCGCTGTGGCCCTCGAAGACGATCCCGAAAAGGTCGAAGGCCTCGCGCTCGTGCCAGTTCGCGACGCCCCAGGTCTCCTCGACCGTCGGCAGGCTGGGGTTCTCGCGGGGCAGGTGCGCCTTCAGGACGAACTGGTGGGAGTGCTTGTAGGAGAGGAGGTGGTAGACCATCTCCATGCGCGGCGGCGTCTCCTTCGGGTAGTCGACCGCCGACTGGCAGAGCAGGTTGTCGAAGGCGAGCTCGGGATCGGCCTTGCAGAACGCGGCCACCTCGGCGATCGCGCCGGCCTCGACCACGACCCACGGCTGCTTGGCGGCGGCTTCGAACGCGAGGACCTTCGCGCCGAACTTCGCGGCCAGCCGCTCGTGGATCGCCGCGGCTTCCATGGCCTAGCGCGTGGCCTCGGGGGCCATCGCCGCCCCGGCCAGGCTGCCGAGGGTCTCGCCACGGCGGCGGAACACCCGGTCCTCCTGGATCTTCTCCTGCAGCTTCATCACCCCGTAGAGCAGCGCCTCGGGCCGCGGCGGACAGCCGGGCACGTAGATGTCCACGGGGATCACTTCGTCGACACCCTTCAGGACGTGGTAGCCGAAGCGCCAGTAGGGCCCGCCGTTGTTGGCGCAGGAGCCCATGGAGATCACGTACTTGGGCTCGGGCATCTGCTCGTAGAGCCGCTTCACGCGCGTCGCCATCTTCAACGTGACGGTGCCGGCCACGATCATGAGGTCGCTCTGGCGCGGTGTCCCGCGCGGGATCAGGCCGAAGCGGTTCCAGTCGTAGCGGGTGCCGCCGGTCGCCATCATCTCGATGGCGCAGCAGGCGAGGCCGAAGGTCATGGGCCACAGGCTCGACTTGCGCGCCCAGTTCACCAGGTTGTCGACCGTGGTGAACACCACGTTCTCGTCGAACTTGCCCTGCGCGACGCCCGTGATCGCGGTCATCTACGCGCGATCCTCGGCCCGCACCCACTCGAGGTCGCCCTTGCGCCAGACGTAGGCGAGGGCCACCGCGAGGATGCCGATGAACACGAGGCCTTCAAGGAATGCCAGCATCCCGAGCTTTTTGAAGACGACCGCCCAGGGCAGCAGGAACACGGCCTCGACGTCGAACACCACGAAGATCAGGGCGAACACGTAGAAGCGGATGTTGAACTGCACCCAGGCGGAGCCCGTGGGGTTCTCGCCGCACTCGTAGGTGGTGTTCTTCTCCTCGCTGAAGCGGCTGGGACGGATCACCCACCACAGCACGAGGTTGAACGCGAGAAAGCCGACGGCGACGACGAGAAAGGAGAGGATGCTCGAGTGGGCCGTCAGGAAGTCCTGCGTCGGCATGTGTTGCACCTGCCTCGGCTCGTGACCGGCGTTTCTCTGTCGCGTCTTGGAAGCTTGCGGGCGGAATCTAGCAGATGCGTTCCGGCTCGTAAAGGGGTTCCGTACGCTAGCCGTGGGGAGCGTTGTCGGCCCTGCGCCCTTCTGCTAGTATTTCCGTCCCGTCGACGTCGCGACGCGGCCCGTACCGCCGATGTAGCTCAGTGGTAGAGCAGCTGATTCGTAATCAGCAGGTCGTGGGTTCAAGTCCCACCGTCGGCTCCAATCTGAATCGGTAGCTTGCGGTTCCGGCTATTCGTCCGTAGCGGCCCCATGGCGCCGGCACGGCTCGCTGGGGGTCGAACTAGGTGCCGAGAGCGGCGTGGGCGGCCTCCTGAAGCGCTGTCGCGCGACAGTCGTTCCCCTGGCGACAGCATGAGGGTATGCACTGGGGTCGGTCAAGCCATGCGTGCCTAGCGTGGACGGGGCCACCTGAAGTTACGCCTGCGACGATGGCTCCAGTAGTCCATCACGCAAGCAAGACGTTGAGACGGGCGCTCCCAGCTTGGAGGGGCTGCGCGAATACGCGGCTTGCCCTCACCAGGAAACCGGTCACGCCATTCGCTATAGAACGTCAGGTGACCGGGTAGGGGCAGGACTGCGCCAAAGTGCCCAAAGCGCACGTAGATTCCCGGAAGGTCTCTCGGCTCGGTAATGAACCAAAGGCCCTCCTCAGCGATGGGCCCCGTAGCATTGAGCGGGCCACCGTTGCCGAACATGCCGATCAAGGGTTCCTCAGGGTGCGCAATCTGCCTTCGGACGATGTCGAAGGCGCGGTCAAGAACGTAGCTGTAACCGAGTTCCGAGAAGGCAATCAGGTAGGCCGTCTTAAGAATGGCGGAGCGCTCCAGATCGCGCGGAATCTCTGGAGTCTTGAGGTCGATTGTGGCCTGCACATTCTGGTCGATGACGTTGCCGCCCCCGGCGAGCGCAAGCAGCTGATCCTTGAACGCCTCATGGACGTCGGGGCGATTCATCTCATACGGGATGATGAAGGTGCTCTGTTCTTTGTCCGCGATCATGCGCACGTTGATCAGGCACCCCGCGAGCCGCAGCCGCGTAGTGCCTCGGACGTGGTACGGCGCCAGCCCCTTGTCGGAGTCGTACTGCCGTTGCGCCTCGGCCAGGGCTGGCTCAAGCTTGCGGCCGCCGAATCTATTGCAGGGACCGCAAGTCAGACAGCGCTCCCGCCCTCCGAGGGACTCAGGTGGAGCGTGCTCCAGGGTCAACGCCTCGGGGGTGGGGAAGTCCACGAGGCAAAGGGGACAGCGATAGCCGGCGGCGGCTCCGGGGCGGGCAGCCGCGAGCGCCGCGCGACCCTGCTTGAACAAAGACTGTTTGAGTTTTTGGCGCGTCGACACCGACCTCATGGTTGCATCGCCATGGGGCACCGGAGGTCCGTCGTCCTAGGGCCGATCCCTGCGCTTCAATGCCGCTCCGTACGCCGCGGCGAGCGACCCCCACCGGCGCTGATAGACGCTCGGATTGTATTTGCCCCTAGCAGCCACTTGGTTACCTGACGGGCGACGGCCCAGCTCGGCTGCAAGGCGTACTAGGTCGTCCAGGAGCGCATCATCTGGAATGCGACCCGCCTGGCCCTCTGTGGGTGGAGTCGCGATGCGTTCGGCACGGACGCCCTCGTCCCTCGGCGTCCCGCCCTGCGGCCACGGCTTGAGCCCGGCGGCGACGATCGCCTCGTTCCAAGAGCCAAACGCCTGCTCGACCGCCGCGCTGCTGATCCTGCCCCTTTGGGTGAACTGGCTCCGGCTCACACGGTCAGCATTCATCTCCGTCGCGACCCGGCGCAGCTCCTCGATGACGATGGTCTGGTCCATGGTCGTGGTGAGGATAGCATCGAGGACATCACCGGAGCGCACTGCGCTAGGCGGCGCCGCGCCCCTTCAAGATCATCGCGACGAGCGCCAGAAGACGGTGGAACAGATAGTCCGAATGCTCGCTTTTCTCGATCTCCACCTTGCCCCCGTTCGTGATGGCGAATCCGAAACTCGTTGCCTATGTCGGTGAGCGCTCTTCCCCGATCGCCCTAGACTTTTCGTGCCGACTCTCGGATCGCATCACCACGCCGAGACCGACCGGTCCTATCCGGAGAGGACGACGCGCTGCCGCTTCGACAATGCTGCTGCCGAGTGAGATTCTCGCTGGACCTTTCGACTTCCGTAACAGGCTCCGCATGAATGATGTTCACCGAGAATACGGGAGCTGATATATCCTCGCGCCCAATTTGCAGCACGTGCGCTCGGTCTCGAAAACGGCGTACGCCGCGTTTGGGGGGTGCCGTTTGGACAAGCTTCGATGGCTGGGCGTCATCCTGTGTGCGGCAAGCTTCGCGCCGCTCACCCTTGCAAACACTCTTGCAGGCGGCGCCGACCACAGTGTGATCGTCAAGAGCGACGGCACCGTGTGGACCTGGGGTGGAAATAGCCAGGGGCAGCTCGGCGACGGAACCACGAACGACAGCTTAGTACCCGTCCAAACGTCCTCACTCACTGGAATCATCGCCGTTTCTGCCGGTGACAAGTTCAGCGTGGCGCTTGATGGAAGTGGAACCGTCTTCACGTGGGGTGACAACGTCGCGGGTCAGTTAGCCGACGGCAGCACCACTGATCGAACGACACCCTACCAAGTTCCCGGACTCTCCGGCATTGTCGGTATCTCCGCAGGACCGGACTTCGTTCTGGCCCTTGAAAACGACGGCACCGTTTGGTCCTGGGGTCAGAACAACTGGGGCCAACTCGCAGACAACTCGAACACGATGCGAACGTCCCCGGTACAGGTCCTTGACGCGACGGGTGCCGGGCCGCTCTCCGGCGTCATTGCGATCGCGGCCGGAGGATTCCATGGCCTTGCCGTAGCCAACGACGGAACCCTTTGGAGCTGGGGTCGAAACGGGAATGGGCAACTCGGCAACGGCACGACTTCTGGGGCCGCACAGAACTTGCCTACCCAAGACAGCGGGCTCACCGGCTTGGCCGCAGTGGCGGCAGGTACGTCGTTTAGCATCGCCCTCAAGGCCGACGGAACCGTGTGGTCGTGGGGTCTCAACGACAACGGCCAGCTCGGAAACAACTCGACCACGCAACAAACGTCTCCAGTTCAGGTAGTCGGAACGGGCGGAACCGGAACGCTCGGCGGCGTGGTGATGATCGCCGCTGGTGGAATGCACAGCCTGGCCGCGAAGTCAGACAGCTCTGCATGGACCTGGGGGCGGAACGCCAACGGCCAGATCGGCATCAATACCACCGCGACACCTCAACTCACGCCTCAGCAGGTGAAAGACACTGCGGGCACCGGAACGCTCTCGAGCGTTGTGGCGATAGCGGCGGGCGGCGCGCATAGCCTTGCAGTGAAGAGCGCAAGCCCTGGCACGGCGTGGGCGTGGGGACTTAACACGAGCGGCCAGCTTGGTGACAACTCTGTCGTACAGCGAAACACGCCAAAGCAGGCCAACGGTACTGGCTACACATGGATGGCTGCGGCACCGACGTTTAGTCCGGTAGCGGGCACGTACGCAGCGACTCAGAACGTGTCGATCTCGAGCAGTACCCCCTCCGCTACCATCCGCTACACCGAAGGGGTCGCGCCTCTGGACCCGATGTCTACGGACGCCGTGCTGGGCGGGGGAAGTACGGTCGCCGTCACGCTGCCTACAATCCTCAAGGGCCGCGCTTGGGCGTCAGGTCTAGCGCCGAGCGACACCAGTCGTGGGACCTTCGTTCTTCGCCCCGCCACACCGACATTCAGTCCTGTTGCTGGAACATTCGGCGCGCTACAGAACGTCACGATTTCGACCGCGACGTCGGGGGCAGCGATCTACTACACGACCAACGGCTCCAACCCCACGACAGCCTCCCTCTTGTATTCAGCGCCCGTGGCTGTTTCGACGGGCACCACGCTCAAGGCGATCGCAGCAAAGAGCGGATGGACCGACAGCGCGGTCGGCTCCAGCATCTACATCTTCAACTACGGCACGCTGACAGCTCCGACGCTGACGCCCGGAACAGGGACGTACGACGGCTTTGCCCTCGTGTCGATGTCATCGATCGCAGGCGCAACCATCCGCTACACGATGGACGGCAACGACCCCACGGTAGCCTCGCCCGTCTACACCACGCCCGTGCTCGTGGACATAAGCATGACTCTTAAGGCGAAGGCGTGGCACCCGGACTGGACGGTTAGCCCCACGCGAACCGAGACGTACACAGTGACGGTCGGCACACCAACCATGAACCCGAATGGCGGCACGTTTGCCGTCGGCCCAAGCGTGAGTGTCGTCACGACAACCGTCGGTGCTGACATCCGATACACGACCAATGGAGTCGATCCTGTCGGGACCGATACGTTGGTGACTGGTGGTGCGGTCGTCGTCGATCGGACGCTCACGCTGAAGGCCAAGGCGTTCAAAACGGGTGTGACGTCGAGCGGCGTCAGAACCGCAACCTTCACAGTCGCGCGGGGAGCCACCGCAGCAGGCTTCGGCTTCACGGTCGTCCGAAAAACCGATGGAACCGTATGGGCGTGGGGATCGGCCGGACTGGTGGGTGACGGCTCAAACACGGAGAGGACGATTCCGACCCAGGTCGTGAATCCCAACCCTCCCGGTGGGGGCTTCCTCTCAAACATCAAGTCCGTGGCGGCAGGGAACTATCACGCGCTCGCGCTGGCCACTGACGGGACGGTTTACGCCTGGGGTCAGAATGCCTCCGGTCAGTTGGGCGACGGAACGAGCACCGACCGCAACCGCCCCGTGGCCGTGTCGGGTCTGACCGGAGTGGTGGCGATTGCTGCTGGCCAGTACCACAGCGTCGCAGTCAAGAGCGACGGGTCGGTCTGGGCCTGGGGTGCTAATGCCAATGGCCAAATGGGAATCGGGACAACGAGCGTCAAGGAACTGGCACCAGTCCATGTGAAGGACGCCGCAGGGACGAGTTTTCTCCAGGGCATCACGGGCGTGTCGGCTGGACCAGGCTTCTCGATCGCGGTCGATTCGGATGGTCACGGGTGGGGATGGGGACTGAACAACCTCTACCAGCTTGGCGACGGCACAACCACGCAGCGCTTGCTTCCCGTTTCCATTCAGGGACTGACGGGAGCGTTCGAAGTAGCTAGCGGAGAAGGCCACACCGTCGCGCTTCGAGGAGACGGCACCGTTGTAGCTTGGGGCCGCAACGACTACGGACAGATCGGCGATGGCACATCGGCGATCGATCGGAGCACGCCGGTTGCAGTCGCTAACGTTTCGGGCGTGATTGCCATCGCGGCGGGCGGTCGTTTATCGGTAGCCACGGCTTCTGACGGAACCGTCTGGACGTGGGGCTCCAACACCAACGGTCAGCTTGGCGACGGTTCCGGTGCAACTTTCCGGGCAAGCCCCGCAGCCATCGCAGGGCCGAGCGCAGTGTTTGCTGTCGGAGCTGGGAAGGCGTTAGCGGGTCACGCGCTCGCGATCGGCAGCGACGGCTCGGTTTGGACGTGGGGCGTCAACACCACTGCGACCCTTGGCGACGGCACTCACGTACTTCGCGCTCTCCCCACCAAGGTTGCGGAGCCCGGCTTCGCCTGGAAGCCAGGCACGCCGACTTTCAGTCCGGACCCAGCGAACATCCTTTCCAACGACACTGCCGTGAGCCTGGCTACTGCCAGCGGCGGCGCCACCATCCGTTACTCCATTGATGGCAGCGATCCCACCACGACCGGCACGGTCTATTCCTCGCCCTTCACGATACCCGGAACCAAGACCGTTAAAGCGCGAACGATTGTGGGTGCGACTCAAAGCAACCTAGAGACATTCGTCTACACGCTACGGGCTTCTCAGCCGGGAATGACAGGCACGCCCGGCACCGGCATCACGCTCAGCAGCCTCACTTCCGGTGCCAGCATCCGCTACACCACTAACGGTAGCGAGCCTGACGGGACGTCGACGCTTTACACAACGCCTGTTGCCATTTCGACGACCACCACGCTGAAGGCTCGCGCGTTCAAGGCCGGCTATAGCGACAGTATCGTCAGCAGCAACACCTACACGCTGAACTTCGGCAACCAGGTCGCGCCAACGCTGAGCCCCGCGCCCGGGACGCACATCAGCTCGGCGAGCGTGACGATTTCTCCGGCCGCCGGTACCTTTGGGACCATCCGGTACACGCTGAATGGCGCTCCGCCAAGCGCCACTTCGCCCATCTACACCGGACCAATCGACGTAACAGCGACGACGACGATCAAGGCTGCTGCGTTTCATCCTGACTACACAACCGTTAACCCGACCTCGATCGTAACGGGCGTGTACACGGTCAAGGTCGCCACCCCGACGTTCCAGCGTTCGGCGGGGGGCTATGCCGCCGGGACCACCAACGCCATCACGGAGGCGACGCCCGGCGCGACGCTCTACTACACGATCAACGGCGTGGCTCCTGCGACCACCGATGTGCAAATGACGAGTGGCGGATCAGTCTACGTCGGCAGCTACACGCTCAAGGCATTTGCTACTAAGACTGGCTGCACGAACAGCGACGTCGCGACCGCGGTCTACACCCTTAGCTCAGGAGCTGTCGCTGCCACTCCAACGACTGCGCCCAACGTAGCGGCGGGCGAACAGTTCTCGCTCTACGTCAAGGCCGACAACACGGTCTGGTCATGGGGCTCCAATAGCTACGGGGCCTTGGGGGACAACACGTCTACGTCCCGCAACTCGCCCATTCAGGTCAAGGACAACGCCGGTACCGGCTTCCTGACGACCGTGCAAAACATCGCCGCCGGCCAGTACCACGCCCTAGCTGTCCTGGCCGATGGCACCGTGTGGGCCTGGGGCAACAACGGCGAAGGCAGGCTGGGAGACAACTCCACCACCGACCGCTCGACCCCAACGCAGGTCAGAGGACCCCTCAACGTTGGAACTCTTGGCGGAGTAGTGGCCATAGCCGCAGGCAAGAACCATTCGCTAGCGGTGAAGAGCGACGGCTCTGTTTGGGCGTGGGGCTCAAACAGCAATGGCCAGCTCGGCGACAACACGACTTCCCAGAGTGCTGTCCCCGTTCAGGTGAAGGGTGTGGCGGGCACGGGTACCCTCGGGGGCATTGTTGCAGTCGCAGCGGGCAGCTACTTCTCGTTGGCGCTCAAAAGCGACGGGACGGTCTACGCCTGGGGCTACAACGGAGAGGGCGAGATAGGGGATACAACTATCACTCAGAGGCTGACGCCCGTTCTGGTAGCTGGCCTTACTGGCGTGACGAGTGTCACCGCAAAGGGTCTTCACGCGCTTGTTCGACGCGCCGATGGCTCGGTCTGGGCGTGGGGCCACCCAGGCTCAGGTCAGCTCGGGAACGGTGGGCTTGTCAATTCCTATCGCCCAGTGCAGTCCGGCTCATTCACGACATCCTCGTCGGTCGGCGCGGGTGAAGATCATTCGCTCGCGGTCCTTACTGACGGAGGCGCTTGGGCCTGGGGACTGAACAACGGCTCACAATTGGGCGATGGGACCCTAACCACTCGCAACTCGCCAGTACAGTCAACGGGCGCGTCAGGGCTCTCTCGTACGGCAGGAGGCAAATATCACTCGCTGGCGGTAGGCACCGACGGAAGCGTCTGGGCATGGGGCCTCAATGCCTACGGTCAGCTCGGGGACGGCACGAACGTCGACCGAGCCACTCCGGTACAGATCTCAGCCGCTGCGTTCGGAGCAAAGACGGCGACACCCACGTTCAGCCCAGTCCCAAACTCCTACAGCACTCCGCAAACCGTCACTATCGCCAGCACGACGTCAGGGGCTGCGATTCGGTACACGACTGACGGAAACGATCCCACACCTTCCTCCACTCTCTACTCCGCGCCCGTTGCCCTTCCATCGGCCACCGCCACGCTCAAGGCCATTGCCATCGCAGCCGGAAAGGCTAACAGCAACGTAGCGAGCGGCGCGTACGTTCTCAACGTCTCAGCCCCGGGGCTAACACCATCGAGCGGCACCTACAACGATGTGAAGAACGTCGCGGTTACCTGCCCGACCGGGGGCATGACGGTGAGGTATACGACGAATGGTGTCGAGCCTACGAACAGCGACGCGACGCTGTCATGCGGGGCCAACTTCAACGTGGCGAGTACCGCGCTGCCTTTGAAGGCGAAGGGCTTTCTCGCGGGCTGGGCAGACAGCAGCACTAACACTGCAACGCTAACTCTCAAGGTGGCGACTCCCACGGTCAACGTCGCTGGCGGCACGTATGGTTCGGCGCAGTCGGTCACGATCTCTACGGCAACTCCGTCCGCGACGCTGTACTACACGACCAATGGGCTGGAGCCGACAACCGGAGACTCGACAATCGCCTCCGGGGGTGCGGTCTCGGTCGCTCGATCGATGACTCTTAAGGTTCGCGGTGTCCGATCGCAGTTTGTCGACAGCGACACGCTGACGGTGTCTTATGCGCTCGGCCTGGGTACGGTCGCCACCCCCACCTTCTCTCCTGTGGCAGGGACCTACTCGAGTCCCCAGACAGTGGTCATAAGCAGTGCCACGTCGGGTGCGCTGATCCGCTACACGTTGGACGGAGCGACGCCGACTTCCAGCTCTCCGATCTTCGTCGCTCCCATAGCAATCAATGGCGATACGCCGTTGAAGGCAATCGCATTTAAGGCTGACACGACGCCGAGTGCGGTCGCCACGGGCAACTTCACGATCGCAATCGCTGGCGCTGTCGCGATGCCAACGATCGTGCCAGGGGGTGGCACCTATGCGACGACCCAAACTGTGACGCTTGCTACGTCGACCTCTGGGGCTCAGATCAGGTACACGACGGACGGATCCCAGCCGACAGCCACGTCGTCCCTATACGCCGCGGCACTCAGTATTAGCTCGGGTCAGATCCTCAAGGCGCGGGCCTTCAAGGCCGGTCTATCGGACAGCGAGGTACGTCGCGCGGACTACTGGATCACGGGCGCTCTCGTGGCCGGAGGCAGCCACACCCTGGCCCTGAAAGTTGATGGCACGGTGTGGAGTTGGGGAAGCAATCTCCGTGGTCAACTGGGTCGTAGCACGACGCCGACCAACACACCGGGCCAGGTAACTGGTTTGACCGGCGTCGTCGCGATCGCGGCCGGGCTCAATTCGAGCATGGCTCTAAAGGCTGATGGGACGGTTTGGTACTGGGGCGATATCGGAGGTCCGACGACTGCGACTCAGGTCGTGGGGCTGGCAGGCGTAGCGGCAGTCGACGTCGACGGCGTTAGCGGAGACAAACTAGCCCTTAAAACTGACGGCACTGTATGGGCATGGAGCGGAGCGGGGACGCCGACTCAAATCGCGGCGCTCAGCGGAGTGCGGGCCATTTCGCAGGGCGCCACCTTCTCTACTGCGCTCAAGAGCGACGGTCTGGCGACGGGAACCGTCTGGTCGTGGGGCAACAACCAGTACGGCCAGCTAGGCGACGGCACGACAACGGCGCGAAGCAATCCCGTCGCCGGCGCGACCAACGTGAGCAACGTGACGGCGGGCCAGTACTTCACCTTGTATGCGAAGGCCGACGGAACGACTCTGGGGGTAGGAGACGCTGTAAACGGGCAACTCGGCTTGGGGCCCACTGCGGGAGCCACCCTCACTCCAACTCTGGGCAAAGGATCAGGGGCCGTCCAGGTCGTGGCGGGAGGCTACCACAGCCTTTTCCTCAATGAGGCGGGCAAGGTACTGGCCAGCGGTCTCGGAAATGTTGGACAACTGGGGGCCGGCAATGCTTTGTCCAAATTCGAGCCCTGGCCTGTAATCACCCTCGATCAGATTGCTTCCGTCACTGCTGGCAGTTCGCATTCGTTGGGTTTGCGGGCCGACGGGAGCGTGTGGGCTTGGGGCCTCAATGCGGACGGCCAGCTTGGGGATGGAAGTCTTACCTCGAGTCTCTCGGCAGTGCAGCTTGCCAGCTTCGCGCTCGCCTCGAATGGCTGGATGACCCAGGATTCCGATTCTGACGGGCTGGCAAACTTTCGAGAGTTCCGCCTTGGCGCCGACCCGCTCGACCCGGACACGAATGGCGATGGCGTTCTGGATGGAGCCCAAGTGGCATCTGGTCAGGATGCAACCAACCTCGACAACGACGGTGACGGTGTGTCGAATGCGGTGGAGCGCGCCAACGGATCAGATCCGTTCCGTCAAGATACGGACGGCGACGCCGTAAACGACAACGTGGACTGCTTTCCACTGGACGAGGCCCGATCGACCTGCCTGAGCGCCAATCCGAGTGACCATACACCGCCAACGATCACGCTGACCGCTCCGAACGGCGCCACGTTGATTTCTTCCGTCCCATAAGACGAGGTAGGAGACGAACTGTGCGAAGAATACAGGTGCGAGCTTGGCCCTTCCGCCTTATCACTAAGGTTTTGCTTGCAGCGACAACTGTGACATCTATTCCGGTGCGGGCGGAAGGACCTCCCGCATCGTCGCCAGCCTCGCCTCCTCAGGAAAATGAATCCATCGGAGATCCTGAGCCAGTCTTGACTCCCCAGAATGTTCACGTGAACCGCACCGTACCTCGGGTAAAGGCGCCCGAACTGCGGCCCACCTTCTCGGCCGAACCGAAGGCTGCCGAGATCAGTACAGCGCGCGTCTTTGGAGAGCAGCTCGTTGCCACCGGTCCAACACGCGCCGAGGAAGATGCGGCCTTAGCCAATGCAATCGAAGCGTATCTCGATGGCAACGACACCGAGGATGTTTCGCCATTTCTCAAGTTCCTTGAACTGAATCCAAAATCGCAGTGGCGTGCTTCGTTGCTCTGGAATGTGGGCGGTGTCTATCGAAGAAAAACGGCGCTCTCGAGAGCGATCGCGTCATTGGAAGAAGCGTGGGCTAGTGCAAAGGATAGCGATGGCGCTGCTTCAAAGGCTGTTGCGGATGCCGCGCTGGGCGAACTCGTAAGCCTGCACGCGACCCTCGGGCACATGAAGGACTTGGAGCGCCTCTTGGGAGAGGTCGAGGGGCGAACGATTGGAGGCTCGGCGGGCACCAGAGTGAACCGAGCGCGGTGGGAGCTAGCCTTGCTCACGGAGCACCACGAGATGGGCGTTCCCTCCGGTCGTGTAGCTCTCGATCGAGTTCTCCGGCGTATGCGGGTGAACTACCAGGGCAGCCAGCGCCTTCAAGCATTTCACGGGACGTTAGACGGCATGTCCCTCACCGACCTTCACCATCTATCGACCGAGGTTGGCCTTCCCGGCCAAATGGCGTTCCGCTCCGACGGAGAGATCGTTGTTCCTTCGATCGTCCACCTCTCCGTCAAGCACTTTTCAGCAATTGTGGCGCAAGATGGCGATCACTACGTTCTCGACGACCCCTCACTGGGCGGCCAACTCATGCGTATCAGCAAGAAGACGTTGCTTGCTGAAACCAGCGGATACTTTTATCTTCCATCAGGAGTACTCGCTTCCGGGTATCGGGCGGTCGACGATGATGAGGGCCAAATCCCTCGCAACAACTGTTCGAACCCAATGCCAGGTCCTTACTACCGTCAAGGCGATCCAACAACTCCTTGTCCCTCTGGCGACTGCGGGCCGTGTCCGATGGCGCAGTACAGAATTCACCTGCAACTCCCGAACTTAAACATCTTCGACACACCCTTGGGCTATGTTGCGCCTCGTGGGGCCGCGGTTCATTTTCGAGTGGACTACAACAACTCGGAAGAGTTTCAACCCCAGGTGTTTAGCTATTCAAATCTTGGACAGCGGTGGACGTTCAACTGGATGTCCTACGTTGTAGATGATCCGACGAGTGCAAGCGCCGATGTCAGCGTCTACCTGAGAGGTGGGAGCCAGGATCTCTACTCTGGTTACGACGCCGCAACGCAAGCCTACGACCCTGAACGCACGAGTCATGCGTACGTGGCGCGGACCTCATCCTCACCGATCCGCTATGAGCGACGCCTCAAGGATGGGTCGATCGAGGTCTTCGCGCAGCCCAACGGAGCCAGTACGTTCCCGCGCAAGATCTTCATGACATCGGCCGTCGACCCTCAAGGCAACAGCATCAATTTCACGTACGACAGTAACTTCCGCCTGGTGGCAGTCACGGATGCCATCGGCCAGGTGACGACCCTGTCCTACGACAACCCAGACCCCCTAAGAATCACAAAGGTGACGGACCCCTTCGGTCGATTCGCAACTTTCGAATATGACGGCGTGGGTCAACTAGTACAGGTTACAGACGTCATTGGCATCAGGTCTCGGTTCTCCTACGACGCGAGCGGTTCCATCATTGCCATGACGACGCCGTACGGCACCACCACATTCAAGACTCTTCTACTAGGAAGCAGTCTCGATCCCGCAGTTGAGGCTACGGATCCAATGGGTGGGCGCGAGAAGGTTGTGTACCAGACGACGTCCACGGTCTCAGATACCGAGGCACTAGTGCCAACGGGAGTTGCCTTGTACAACACCGGTCTCTCGAAGTTCAACACGTTCTACTGGGACAAGAGAGCCATGTCGCTCCATCCGGAGGACACCTCCAAGGCGCACATGTTCCATTGGCTGCCTGACGATCTCGTCAGCATGGTCGATCCGATCAAGCACAGTGAGAAGGCGCCGCTAGAAAACCGTGTCTGGTACGCGTATGCGGGGCAGTCAAACTACGGCGTGTCGAGTAGCTCCGCTGAACCTACCGCGATCGCGCGAGTTCTCACGAATGGTGAGTCTCAGATTTTTCGATATGAACACAACTTGCTCGGAAACGTGACCCGCCGAAGCGATCCTCTAGGCCGGGCCAGGATCTACAGCTACGACTCCGCTGGAATCAATGTGCTCGAAATCAGACAGGTTAGCGGCCAGAGTACTGAGTTGTTGCAATCTACGACTTACAACTCCCAGCATCGGCCGCTCACTCAGCAGGATGTTGCGGGTCAGACAACCACGTACAGCTACAACGCGCAGGGCCAAGTGCTCACGATGGTAAGCCCCGCGAGGTCCGGATTGACGCTAGCGGAACGCACTACCACCTTCGCGTACGACTCAGATGGGTACCTCCAGAGTGTGTCGGGACCGATGGAGGGAGCGACGACCAGCGTTTCCTACGATGGGTATGGTCGCCCGCGCACAGTGACGGACTCCGAAGGATACACCATCACCACGGACTACGACGTTCTCGACAGGCCCACCAAGTGGACGTATCCAGATGGAACCTATGAGCAGACTGTCTACGACCGCCTTGACGCTGCGCAACACAGGGATCGCCTGGGACGATGGACTAAGACGTTCTATGACGGGCTTCGGCGGCGAGTAGCAGTGCGGGAGGCGATTGGGAGGACCACACACTATCAGTGGTGCAACTGTGGCAGCTTGGACAAGATCATCGACGCCAACGGCAAGGCGACGAACTGGGTGCGAGACCTTCAGGGCCGCGTTACGTCAGAGATCCGGCCCGACGGAGCGACCTGGAGCTATACATATGAAGGCGCGACGAGCCGTCTCCACGCTCGCACCGATCCAAGAGGTCAAGTCACCACTTACACCTACTACCGGGACAACCTCCTTGGCCAGATCGACTACAGCAACACAGTGGTCCCAACGGCGACGGTCGCTCTAACCTACGACAACACCTACAAGCGAGTGTCGTCGATGGTTGATGGCGTTGGCACAACGAGCTACGTCTACTACCCCGCCACTGCTGCTGGAGGATTGGGCGCCGGCAAGGTGCAATCGATTAGCGGCCCGTTCGCCAACAGCACAGTTAGCTATGCATACGACGAGTTGGGGCGAGTGACCTCTCATGGGCTGTCCACTTTCTCGACCGCGGCCACCTACGACGCCCTGGGTCGCTCTACGGCGATAGCCTCCCCTATGGGCTCGTTCCTGACGACCTACATCAATGCCACGAGTAGGCCACTCGCAACAACCTTTCCTAACGGTCAGAGCACGACCTATTCCTACGCTGACAATCTCGGAGATCAATCTCTACAACAGATCAAGCATCAGACGATTGGCGGTGTGACGCTCTCCCAGTTTGAGTATGGCTACGACACGGTAGGCAATCTCAAAACGTGGCTCCAACAGCTAGGTACGGAGCCCGCGAAAACCTACAGCTTCGCGTATGACAAAGGCGATCAGCTCGCCACCGCCGTCCAGCGAAATGCTTCGACTCAACAAATCCTGAAGAACTTTGGCTACGCCTATGATGCTGCTGGCAACAGAACCATGGAAGCCTACGACGCAATTGCAGTTACTTCAGGGTACAACAATCGAAATCAGCTAACACAACAGACAGGTGGCGCCAGACTTCCCGTGGCTGGATTCCTCGGCGAACCCGCATCGGTAACGATCGATGGGAGTCCAGCGGCAGTGACCATCGAGAACAAGTTTGCCGGAATGGTCGATGCCGGAATTGGCCTTCATACAATTACCGTCGTGGCCACAGACCCTAGTGGCAATGTGCGGTCCAGTAGCTACCAAGTCACGGTAAGCGGTCCGAGCCAGACCCTCGTCTACGACGCCAACGGCAACCTTTGTGGCAAGGGCGGCACCACCTGTACCAACGGCGCAGTGAGCTACGAATGGGACGCCGAGGACCGACTCGTTAGAATCATCGAAGGCGCTGCAACGTTGGCCACCTTCGCGTACAACGGCATGGGGCAGCGAGTTCAAAAGACAGTCGGGACGCTGACCCACAGCTACGTATACGACGGCGCAAACATTCTAGAAGAGAGGCTCTCGGACGGGAGCAAGTACGACTACGTGCATGGATCGGGAGTCGATCATCCCCTTGGTAGTCGGGACCAGTCGGGTGCCGCTAGCTACTTCCTGGCTGATCACCTAGGGAGCGTGGCGCAGGTGACCAACGCTGCCGCAGCGATCACCCTCACTCGCGAATATGACCCGTGGGGTATTCCTCTCCAAGGCAGTGCGACCCCTGGCTACGCCTTCACAGGCCGAGAGTGGGACGCGGAAACCAACCTCTACTACTACCGGGCGCGCTACTACGACGCTAAGTTAGGAAGGTTTCTCAGCGAGGACCCGATAGGTTTCCTCGGGGGCAAGAATTTCTTTGAGTATGTCCGCAATAGTCCGGCAGTCTTCACCGATCCAGAAGGCCTTCAGGTGTATCAGTGTCATCGGCCGATGCGTCTCGGTAGCAAGAAGCTCGAGTCGATTCCTCACGCCCTCTTGTACACCCCGAAATGCGATCAGTCTTACAGTTTTGGTCCTGTGGTGCCGCCCTTTGGAATGGGTCACGTTGATCCGGACGAGAAGCCCTTTGACCCTGACGGTGGCACGAAGCCGGGTTACCAGTGCACACTGGAATCCAAGAGTCCGTGTATGGAGAATTGCCTCTGCAAGCAAATTGACAAGGACAAGTTCAATCCGAACCTCGTTTATGCACTTGGCCCGAAAGGCCGTCCGGGCTATCAGTGCAACGATGCCGTCGACAAGGTTCTGGAGATGTGTCGGGATTCGTGCTTTGGCTTCTAGCTTGCGAGCCGTGCGAAGAATTCGAGCCCGGTGCTTCTGTGAATGGCCTGCTTGCAACGTCGAGACGCTCTGTCGGTGAGTAAGCCAGGGTCACGGTCTCAGGGTTTCCGATTGGCAGATTGCCTTGCCCTCACGTTACCGAGTACGGCTTTCTGGTGGTTTGGAGCGCTAGGAGGGAGTGTGCTTCCCTCGTGGTCCAGTGAAGGCCCCTTGTGGCTCATCCTGACAACCGCTTGGTTCTGTGCGCCGGTCGTAGCCTTCGTGGGTTTGTATTTCATTGCAAGAGACTTTGAAGAACCTGGCAAGCGTTGGCAGTGCGTTCTCGCACTGTCGTTGGCCCTTTCGGTCCTGGCTGGAATCGTCAACGTTCGCTAGCTGCTCTTCAACATTGGACCTGACGAATCTGCGGTGAGCGGAAAGCACTCGGGCGTTGCTTTACCCACCTGAAGTGAGACGCGCATGCTCCGATCGGCGCTTGCATCGCCTAGTCCGCCGCGGTGCGCTGGCACTCGTGTTGACGACGTGCTCGTCTCATCTAATGGCAATGCGTCCGTGGCAGACCGATTGGGCGCGGGAAGCGCAAGTGCCTTCCGACTTCCTCTCCTATTCTCCCTTGCAGGATTCGAATGAGCTTCGAGACGTCAGGATCGAACAAGGTATCGAGCCGGCCGCGTGGTATGCCTGGCGCAGGTTCATTGCGCTCAATTGGCCGGCGGCAAGTGGAAGAAAAGAAACGCCGAACGGGGCACACTTGGATGACCCGGCAGAAGCACGTATCTGGGAAACATTCCGCAGCCGAGTTGAGGCGTACCCTGGAATAGGTCGGCCATTTTCCTACCGCGATGCTCAGTACGGATACGACGAGCTGCCTCGCTATGTCTACGACCCCGATCGCGTGGGGAGATTTGGCGGCACGACCGCAGGTGAGGTACGGCCGTGTGGCAATGGAAATCCGGACAACAGGATTCCCTGGAACAACCTCGATGAGCCGAGCCATCAGGATGTCCGCTCGGCGCTGTCCCTAACGGCCCCGTTCCCCGGCCAGCAGGTCTTGACCGAATCCAAGATCAATCGTACGGCCTACGTTTATGTCGCCGCCCGGGGCTGGTATGGAGAAGCCTCGCTTCGCGAGGCTAAGCGACGAACTGGAGAGTACGTGCGAACTCGGCTGGAATCGCCTCCGGCGGCAAAGGTGCTTGACGATTCGAACGATACTCAATACGTCAGCTTTCCCGTGGGAACCATCGAAGTGAAGGCAGCATGGCGACGCCTTGGACCTCGAGACGATCCGGAGCAGTACTACGTGAATAGGGTCCGTTACTACGACAAGAAGGACGGGTATCCGTGTTACGTCGACTCAGGGGCGCGAGGCAGCAGTGACCAGTGGGGGCTTCTTGCGCTCCATATCAAGCAGAAGACGGTCTCGGCACCGTACTTCGTCTGGGCCACATTCGAGCATGTAAACAGCCTGGTATTGGACGAGCTTGGGCCCGAGGGTCGACCGGTGCCGGTCGAGACGCCCGAAGGAGAGTTGACGACGGCGGGACGAGACATCGGTGCGCCCTACTCGCCAAACATTCAGGCGATTCCGGCAACTCAGGAGAGGCCGCAGTCATTT
>CADEEV010000038.1 GCA_902826455.1 uncultured Acidobacteriota bacterium
CCGGAGCGCCGACCGAGAAGAGCAGGAGCGCTCGCAGGCCGACGAACGCCGAGGCGTCGGCCGAACGGAACACGAGCATCGCGACGAGCGACGGGACGAAGACGGCGAGAGCCGCCAGCGGAAGGAACAGACAGCCGGCCTTGCTCTTCACGCGCCGCCGAGTCCTGGCCGCCGGCTAGTCGAGAGCGAGGTTCTGCGTCGGCACGTCCCAGTGGCCGAGCAGGATCTCGAAGCGGCGTTGTTCTTCCTTCTTGAACGTCGCCTGATCCGGGTAGAGCTGCTTCGCGAGGGTCGACGAGTCGAAGTCGTCGTCGGTCGTCTGGATGTCCTTCCACGTGATCGTCACGCGGTAGTCCCACCGGCCGTCCTCGGTCCCGTGATCCATGGGCTTCGCGGCCGCGATCGAGACGATGCGCCCCAGCTCCCGCTCCTTCTTGAGGATCGGGAGGTGGTTCTTCTTGAAGAGCCGCCAGAATTCGTCCTGATGGCCCCAGGCGACCTTGTAGTAGTACTCGACGACGAACGGCTTGGGCTTCGCGGCGGGCTCGGCGGCCGAGGCGGGACCGGCGGCCAGCAGGAACGCGGCGAGGAGCAGAGTCGGCACGCGCATGGGGATCCTCCTAGCGGGAGCAGCCGGGAATGGGGTTGTGCAGGACCCGGAACGCGGCCTGGTCGCTGCCGTGGGTCAGGTTGAAGCGGCAGGTCGTGGCGTCGCCGTTCTCGAGGGTGTAGCCCGCTTCGACCACCGGCTGGTCGCCGCGCGACCAGTCGAAGTTCCACACGTCGAGGGCGACGGCGGGGTGCTTGTCGCTGGACTTCGTCTTGGCCTCGGGGGCCGTGAGAAACGGCGCGCCCGGCCGCAGCCTGAGCTGGTCCATGACGAACTCCGTGGGCGCCTGGCCCTTCTCGCTCACGACGAACACCCCCGCGTCGGGATGGAGCGAGGCGAGGTGCGACAGCACCGCGAGGGCCGCCTGCTCGCGAGCGCTCGGCTGGGCCCGGGGATGCGGGGTCGAGGGCAGCGGCACGCACGCGGCGAGCGTCGCGGTGGCCAGCAGGGCGAGAGCGCGGCGTAGAGGAGTCAAGGCGCGCATCATACGGCTAGAGAGGGACGATCACTCGGGGCGCCGGTCCGCCGTGCTCCGCGACGTGGCGGGCGAGGGTGCGCTCGACCGAGGCCCGCTGATCGGCGGCGAAGTCCGTGGTGTCGATCGTGACCCGCGAGCCGTTCTTCGCGTCCACGACGATCGCCCCGGCGAGCAGGTCGATGCGGGCGACCTCGGGCCACGCGATCGTGGTGGTGCCGAACAGGCCGCGGAAGCTGAGGGCCGGCGTCGCGATCTCGAGCTTCCAGACGAGCAGGTGGATCGCGATCAGCAGCGGACCCAGGGCCAGCACCGTGGCCACGCGCCGAAGCGTCGGGCGCGGGATGGCCCAGGCCAGGGCCAGGGCCCCGAGGCAGCAGATGGCGGCTCCGGTGCCCCGCGGCCACGGGTAGTCGATGCGCAGGGCCGCGTTCAGGAGCGTGATGCGCGGCGGGCCCGTCGAGAGCCAGGCGCCGGCGCAGAGCACGACGAAGCCGAGGACGGCCGCCGGAAGCCGCGAGGAGCGATTCACGCCCGGCATTCTAGGCGAAGCGCCATTGACTTGAACGCGGCCGAAAGCACAAACTGAAGTCGTGGCCCGCAAGACCGTTTCCATCGGCAGCTTCGTCGACACCCTGAAGGGTTTCGAGAGCGCTCCCATCACCCGGGACCGCGTCCTCGGGTACTGCCTGGAGACCGCGGTCGACCGCGCCTCGCTCAAGCCCTACACCCACTTCCGCAACGACATGTACACGCGCAACCTGATCTACCGCGACGACCAGTTCGAGGTGATGGCGCTGTGCTGGTCGCCCGGCCAGCGCACCCCGATCCACACCCACAACGGCCAGCTCGGCTGGATGAGCGTCGAGCAGGGGAACCTGGCGGTCATCAACTACAAGTGGCTGGGCTGCAACGCGAGCGGGAACCAGAACGTCTCGGGCATGGATTGCCTGGCGGGCGCCACCGAGCTCGACCTCGACCGGCGCGAGGTCCAGGAGTGCTACGCCGACGGCCCCGTGAACGTGGTGGACAAGGAGCAGACGATCCACCAGGTGGTCCTGCAGGGCAAGGAGCCGGGCGTGTCGATCCACGTGTACAGCCGGCCCATCGACTCCTGCGTCGGCTTCGACCTCGAGAAGCGCACCTGCTTCCGCCGCCAGCTCAAGTTCTACAGCCGCTACGGCGACGTGGTCGTGGACGAGGGCGACCTGGTCCCGGCGCCCTGAACCCACTCGACGGCGTCCGGGTCGTGGACCTGTCCCGGATCCTCGCGGGGCCCTACTGCACCCAGGCCCTGGCCGACGCCGGCGCCGACGTGATCAAGATCGAGGAGCCCGGCAAGGGCGACGACACGCGGCGCTGGGGCCCGCCCTTCGTGAAGGGCGAGAGCACCTACTTCCTGTCGGTGAACCGCGGCAAGCGCAGCCTCACGCTGAACCTGAAGCACGAGCGCGGCCGCGAGATCCTCTGGCGCCTGGTCGAGGACGCCGACGTGCTCGTCGAGAACTTCCGGCCGGGCACCCTCGAGGGCCTGGGCTTCCGCGAAGAGGAGCTGCGGCGCCGGAACCCGCGCCTCGTCTACGCGTCGATCTCGGGCTACGGGCCCGACGGCCCGTTGGGCGGCCGGCCCGGCTACGACGCCGTGATCCAGGGCGAGGGCGGCCTGATGAGCGTCACCGGCACCGACGACAGCGGCCCGCTCAAGGCCGGCGCCTCGCTCGTCGACGTGCTCTCGGGCATGAACGCGTTCCAGGGCATCCTGCTGGCCCTCGTGCGCCGCGAGCGCACCGGAGAGGGCGGGCGCGTCGACGTGTCGCTGCTCGAGAGCCTGATCGCGCCCCTGGCGTACCACAACACCGCCTGGCTCCTGGCCGGCGTCACGCCCGCGCGCCTCGGGAACCGTCACCCGAACCTGGTCCCCTACGAGACCTTCGAGGCCGCCGACGGGTACGTCATCGTGGGCGTCGGGAACGACGGCCTGTGGCGCACGTTCTGCGGCTGCCTGGGCCGTCCCGAGCTCGCGGGCGACCCCCGCTTCGCGACCAACCCCGACCGCGTCCGCAACAGCGCCGCGCTGCGCGAGTTCCTGGCGCCCCTGCTGCGGGGTCGGCCGGCGGCAGACTGGCTGGCGGCGTTCGAGGCCGCAGGCGTGCCCTGTGGTCGCGTCCGCAGCATCCCGGAGGCCCTCGAGAGCCCGCAGATCGCGGCTCGCGGCCTGCTCCTCGACGTCGTGCACCCGGCCCTGGGCCCCGGCCGCTACGTGGGGAGCCCCATCCACCTCGACGCCGCCGATCGCGGCGATCTCAGGCCGCCCCCGCTGCTGGGAGAGCACACCGAGGAGGTGCTGGCCGAGCGCCTCGGCCTCGGGGCGACGGAGATCACTGCGCTGCGCGCGTCGGGCGTGATCTAAGATAGCCGCAACACCGGAATGTCGCGCATCCTCGTCGTCGACGACGATCCGCTCGCCATCGAGATCCTGCTCGAGCTGCTGGCCCGCCACGGCCACGAGGTGGCGACCGCGGGCTCGGGCGAGGAGGCCCTCGACAGCCTGGGGGCGCAGCCGTGCGACCTCGTCCTGCTCGACGTGAGGCTGCCGGGCCTCACGGGCTACGAAACCTGCGAGCGCATCCGCGAGCTCCACGGGCCGGCCCTGCCGGTGCTGATGCTGACCGCCTACAACGACCCCACGTCGGCACGCCGCAGCTACGACGCCGGCGCCGACGACTTCATCACGAAGCCGGTGGACCACACGGGGCTCGTCCTCAAGGTGCGGGCGTTCCTGCGCACCCGCTCGCTCCACGACGAGCTCGTGCGCAGCCGCGAGGAGGCCCGCATCCGGGCCCGCGACCTCGCGTTCCTCCACGAGATCGGCCGAGACTGGTCCCTGATCGCCGAGCCCGAGGCCTTCTTCCGGATGGTCACCGAGCGTCTCGCGAGCCTGATCGGCGCGCCGATCTGCCTGTTCGCGCTGTACGACCCGGCGCTGCGCACCCTCGAGGCCGCGGTGCCCGCCTTCGGCCTCTCCGACGCGGTCACCCGGAAGCTGCGGCATGCGAACTACCACAGCCTGTGGAGCTTCGAGACCGGCCGCCCGTACGTGAGCAACCACGCCCGCAGCGATCATCGGCTGATCCCCGAGCTCGTCGAGGCCTCCGGCGCCGAATCGATCGTGCTGGTGCCCATGCTCTCCGAGGGGTCGCCCCTCGGCATCCTGATCGCGGCCAACAAGCCCGGCGGGTTCACCGACAGCGACGTCCAGCTCCTGACGGTCTTCGCGGGGCCCGCGGCGACGTTCCTGCGCAGCCGCGAGATCTACGAGGCGCAGGTCCGCCACGCGTCGCGGCTCGAGGGCCTGCCGCCCCTGATGGGCGCCATGGCCGGCACCACGGCGCGCGGCGCGCTGCTCGACCTCACGACGTCGATGATCGAGAAGCGCCTCGGCTACGCGAGCGTCGGCTACTACGCCCCGGCCGAGGACGACGGCTACCGCATCGAGCTGCGGGCGGGCTCGGCGGGCGAAGGCCCGGCCGTGGACCAGGAGCGCCTGCGCTGGGCCATGCGCGGCGGTGTCGCCCTGCAGTCGCCGCGCGCGGCGGACTCCGCCGATCTCGCCGTGCCGGTGGGCGCGGGGGAGCAGTCCCAGGGCGTGCTCAACGTCCGCAAGGACGGCGCTCCGTTCGCGGAGGAGGAGATCGCGCTCCTGACGGCGCTGGCCGGCCAGCTGGCCCTCGCGCTCCAACGCGCCGCGAGCGTCGCCGAGACCGAGCGCCTGGCGCGCCAGATGGCGACGCTCTACGACCTCGGCCTCGAGACGGCGGCGCTCAAGGACCTGCAGCGCCTGTTC
Organism: uncultured Acidobacteriota bacterium; assembly: GCA_902826455.1. GTDB lineage: Bacteria > Acidobacteriota > Vicinamibacteria > Fen-336 > Fen-336 > CADEEV01. The sequence goes on from CADEEV010000038.1 coordinate 4,930, forward strand.
GGGAAGGCCACCGAGGAGGCCGGCCGCCTGATCCGCGCGGACCACGCCTCGGTGTTGCGTTTCTCCGAGGCGGAAGGCGCGCTGCGGCTGTTCGCCGCGTGGACCCGCGATCCCGCCATCGAGCCCTACGCCGAGCCGGTGTTCAGGCTCGGCGAGGGCATCGCCGGCCGCGTCGCCCGCGACTGGGTGCCGGCCATGGTCAACGACGTCGGCCACTCGGGCGACTTCGTGCCCAAGGGCAATCCTCTCTCGCGCATCCTCTGCGTCCCGCTCACGTACTTCGATCGCGAGAAGGGCGGCCTCGCCCTGTTCGGGGTGCTGAACGCGACGCGGCGGCCGGGCGCCCCGCGCTTCACCCACGACGACCTCGACTACGTGAACCGCTTCGCCGGCCAGCTCTCGATCGCCGTCGCCAACTCCATGGCGTTCGCCGCCGAGCGGGAGCGCAGCGACCAGCTCGCCCTCGTCAACAACGTGATCCGCGAGATCGCGGGCAACCTGTCCCGCGAGCGCATCCTGGAGACGGCCGTGCGCCGCATCCACGAGGCCTTCCAGTTCTCGGTGGTCATGATCGGCATCCCCGACTTCGAGGGCGGCATCGAGCACACGGTGGCGGCCGCGGGCCCCGAGCCGTCGCGCCTGACGAAGGAGAGCTACCCGCTCCACACCGGCATCACGGGCCGCGCCATCCGCGAGAAGCGCACCGTGATCGTGGGCGACGTGGCCCAGGATCCCGACTACGTCGCGGTGCTCGCCTCGACCCGCAGCGAGGTGGCGATCCCGATCCGCACCGGCGACGACGTCCGCGCGGTGCTGAACGTCGAGAGCGAGAAGGCCAACGGCTTCAGCCGCAGCCAGGTCATGACCCTCGAGACGCTGGCCGACGGGATCGGCATCATCCTGCGCAACGCCGAGCTCTACCAGGCGGTCGAGCAGACGAACGCGAAGCTCGTGGAGCTCGACCGCCTGAAGAGCGAGGTCGTGAACGTCGTGGCCCACGACTTCCGGGCACCCCTCGCCGGCGTGCTCGGCCACGCCGAGGTCCTCGAGTGGCGCGCGGACGCGCCGGTCGAGGAGCGCATCGAGTCGGCCCGCGCCATCGTGCGCGCCGCCACCCACATGGCGAGCCTGGTCGAGAAGACGCTCAAGACCACGCGCCTCGAGACGGGCCACTTCCCGTTCGAGTTCGGGCTCGTGGACCTCGGCAAGGTCCTGCGCGAGTCGCTGCGGAGGCTGACCGACGACCCGATGCATCCGATCCGCGTCGAGCTGCCCGACGACCCGCTTCCGGCCTGGGGCGACCGCGACCGACTGGCGGAGGTCGTCGAGAACCTGGTCGGCAACGCGATCAAGTACTCGCCCGGCGGCGGCCCGATCCGGCTCCGCGTGACGACCGAGGGCGAGACCGTCACGGTCGCCGTCCAGGACGAGGGCCTCGGGATCGCCCCCGGGGACCTGGCGCGGCTGTTCCGGCCGTTCTCGCGCGTGCGCACCATGCGCACCGCCGGCATCGAGGGCTCGGGGCTCGGCCTCTACATCTGCGAGCGCATCGTGAAGGCCCACGGCGGCCGGCTGTGGGCCGAGAGCGCCCTCGAGCACGGCTCCACGTTCTCGTTCACGCTGCCGCTGTTCGGCGCCGCGGCCCAGATGCGGCCGTCGGTGGTGCTGGTGGCGGCGAGCGACGAGGGCACGCGGCGCGACGTGCGGCGCGTCGCCGAGGAGCTCGGCTACTCGATCCAGGAGGTCGCCGACGGCGTCGAGGCGGTCGAGGCGGCGGTGCGCCTGCATCCCGTCGCCGTCGTGCTCGACCGCATCCTGCCCCGGCTGCGCGCCGAGGAGGTGGCGGAGCGCCTCCACGAGAACCCCGCCACGGCCGCGATCCCGCTCTTCGTCCTGGCGGCGGCCGAGTCCCTGGGCCAGCGCGCCTCGCTGTTCCAGGCCTGCATTCCCAAGCCCCTCGATCGGGCGGCGCTGGCCGTCGCCCTCGCGACGCCCCTGGGCGTCGCTCGCTGACGCGCTACCGGCTGAAGACCCGGTAGCCCCAGGCCGGCAGCTCGAGACGCGTCGCGGCGTCAAGGACGACGGGCTGGCCGCTCGCGAAGTCCACGTACCGGCCGTGGTAGAGCGTGTCGCGGAACGCGACCGAGCGCGCCGCGCCGGAGAAGTTGAGCGCCGCGAACACCGCGTTCGCCTCGTTGCGCCGGACGAAGCTCAGCACCGCCTCGGGCGCGTCGTTGGGCACCGCGATCATCGTGGCGCCCCAGTGGGCGTTCCAGAGCGCCGTGTTGGCCTTCTTGAGCGCGAAGAGCTTCTTGTAGAGGGCTCCCTCGGGATGCTCGCGCCAGGCGATCGGGTCCTTCTCGAAGAACTTGAGGCGCCGCGGGTTGCCGGCTTCCTGGCCGTTGTAGAGGAGCGGGATGCCTTCGCCCACCACCGAGAGCACGATGGCCGCGTCGAGGGCCGGGCCGAACTGCTCGAACTCGGTGCCCTCCCAGGCGTTCTTGTCGTGGTTGCTGACGAACGTCATGCGCAGGCTGTCGGGCGGGAACGAGCTCTCGTTCCAGGAGTAGTAGACGAACAGGCCGCTCAGGTCCTTCTTGCGGCCCTGGGCGATCGCGGCCACCGCCTCGTTCCAGCTCCACGCGTAGGTGGCGTCGAAGGCCTCCGCGTGCAGGTCGCGCGACTCCCACTCGGCCAGCATGAAGACCGGCTTCACCTGGTCGAGCTCGCGGCGCACGTTGTTCCAGAAATCCACGGGCACGAAGCCGGCCACGTCGCAGCGGAAGCCGTCGAGGTCGGCCTCGACGATCCAGTGCTTCATGGCCGCGGTCATGTAGCGCCGCAGGCCTTCCTGCTTGTAGTCGAGGTTGACGATGTCGGACCAGTCCCACCACGGCGTCGGGCGGAAGTTCCCCTTCCAGTCCTTCTCGTACCACTCGGGATGCTCGGTCACGAGGTTCGAGTCCCAGGCCGTGTGGTTCGCGACCCAGTCGAGGATCACGTGCATGCCGAGGGCATGAGCCGCGGCGACGAAGCGCTTCACGTCCGCCATCGTCCCGAACTCGGGGTTGACGCCGTAGTAGTCCCTGATCGAATACGGGCTGCCCAGGGTGCCCTTGCGGTTCTTCTCGCCGATCGGTTGCAGCGGCATCAGCCAGAGGATGTCCGCCCCCAGCTCCTTGAGACGCGGGAGCTGCGCTTCGGCCGCTTTCAGGGTTCCCTCGGGCGTGAACTGCCGCGTGTTGACCTGGTAGAGAGTCGCGTTCTTCGTCCACTCGGGATGCCGGATCTTCACGTAGGGCGTCGGCTGGTAGGGATTCACTCGGGGGCTCTCGCTCGAGGCGCTCGTGACGACGAGCAGGCTGAGGACGGCGGCGATGCGATTCATGGCGTGTACCCTGGGACCGCCTGGCCGAGAACGATGTCGCGCGTCACGAGCCACGCGCCCGTGGCGTCCTTGCGCGGCGTGACGAGGCCGCTGCCGCCGCGGCCGTTCGCCTGCAGGCGGCGTTGCTCCGCGGTGAGCCGCGGGTCGTCGGTGAACAGCATCTCCTCGAGGTAGTAGGTCCCGCGCCCCGGTTCGATGACGTGCATGTGGACGTGCTGCGGCACGTTCGTGTCTGGATATCCCGCAGGGCGGATCGTGTCGAAGCGGTAGCGGCCCCGTGCGTCACTCTTCGCCCACCCGCGCAGCCGGCCGTGACGCGCTCCCGACGCCGTCTTCGCAGTGTCGTCGCGTGGGTAGATGCCGCGGGCGTCCGTCTGATAGGCGTACACGACCACGCCGGGCACGGCGGCTCCCTTCGCGTTCCGCACCGTGCCCTCGATACGCAGGGCCTCGCCGGGTTCACCCGCAGGCGCGATCCGCGCGATCGCGGGAGGGTTGGCTGGAAGGCCGTCGAAGACGGCCTCACAACCTTCACAGGGAAGGCCGACGACGGGAGTGCTCCCAGTCGCCGCCAGGAGCACGAGACTTGCGAGCCACAGGTTCATGACGCGGCGTCCTTCCCAGCTCTCTCGGCCCCCGCCACGAGCGTACTCCGGCTCCGCTTCAGGCGCGCCTCGACGAGCTCTGCGATCGTCGGTGCGTTCGGATCGCTCGACACTCGCTCGATCGCGTCACCGGCGCCGACGTCTCCGCCCTTCTCGATCGCGAGGTAGAAGCCGAAGCGCCCGCTGCCTTCGAAGGCCTTCACCAGGTCCTCGCGCCCGAAGCGCATCCCGAGCTTGTAGCAGGGCAGGCACGGCAGCGTTACCCGCAGCTCCACGCTGCCGATACGCAATCGATCGCCGACGCGCGCGTCGCTCGCGAGCAGATCTTCGGTGCTGAGGTTCTCGCCGAAGGCGCCCCACGTGAGGGACAGCGAGGGCTCCCGCTCGCGCCAGTACGCATAGTGCTCGGAGGGATACGCGTAGATCGCCTTGCGGGAGCCGCCGTGCATGCGACCGTCGGCGTGACGATCGCCTTCCAGGCGGTCGCCCTCCGTGCGGACACGCCCTTCGATCGAGGCTTTCCAGATCCCGGTCCGCACCTTCCGTCCCTGCCACTCGACCGTCCGCGTCCGGCCGACGTTCACCGAGACGACCCGCGCCGCGCCGTTCATCGCGCTCGTGCGCCCACGAACAGCTCGTAGGTGCCCGGCTCGAGGTCCGAGTGGTCGAAGAGCACGACGCCCGCCTCGAAGCCGACGTCGCGGAGGATCCGAAGCCAGTCGCCCCGGGCGAACAGGCCCTCCTCGGACGCGTCGTGCTCGACGCTCACGGAGCCGTCGCGCTCGCGCAGCAGGTAGGAATAGTGGGTCGTGCAGCGCGTGTCGGAGGGGTCCGGGTCGAAGCTCCACTCGAGATAGCGCAGGCCGCGACCGGCGCCGTCGTGGCCGCCGCAGTCCGTGGATGGCCGGAAGGTCTCCCGGACGTGATCGGGGGCGAACAGGGCCGCGCCTCCGGGCTTGCAATGGACGAACGCCGTCTCGATGGCCGCTCGCAGGTCGGCCTCGCTCGTCATGTAGGAGATGGCGTCGTGGATGAAGACGGCGTCGAACATCCGGCCGAGCCGGACGCTGCGCATGTCGCCCTCGCGATGCTCGCACTCCGGGTTCAAGCCGCGGCTCACGGAGAGCATGCCGGCCGAGCGATCGACGAGCGTCATCGCGAAGCGCTTCTTGAGGAACGACGCGTTGTTGCCGCCGCCGCTGCCGAGCTCGAGGAGCGTCGTCGGCGCCACGGCGCACGCCGCGAGGAGCGTCTGCTGGTAAAAGGCCGCTTCCTCTTCGTAGTCGGCGGGAGAGGACAGGAGGGGCCACCACTCCGCGAGCGCGCCGTAGAGCTTCATGCCCCCGTCCCGGCTGACATCCGTTCCCGGAAGTACTTGAAGACCAGGCGGGTCGTCGGCTCCTGGCCGGGCGCCGTCAGGCGCAGGAGCTCCGCCTCGGTGATGAGCCCGAGCGAGCGGCGGTGCTCGCCGGCGTCGTGGGCGTAGCGTCGGCAGTGCTCGAGGACGTCCTCCAGGGATCGCGCCGGCACCGTCGCGAGCGTGGGTTCCGCCCGAAGCCGCTCCTCGAGCCGCTGGCGGTGCCGTGCCAGGACCGCCTCCGGTTTCGAGTCGCCCGGAAGCGATTCCCGCGCGGTGGTGGGCGGGGGTGTGAGCTTGTCGGACTCGGCTGTGTTCGTGAGGAGCTGGCGACCGTCGACGAACGTGGTCCCGAGGTCGAGCACCGCGGCCTGCGGGATCCGGTAGAAGCACGCGGCGATCGAGCCGGTCTCGTCGGCGTAGACGTCCATCGGAGAGCGGTTCTGCGGGTAGACCTCGCCGACCGTGACGTTCTCGAGGCAGCCCAGGTGGCGGAAGCCCAGCGGGCCGAGCGCCTCCCGCATCTGCCGATGGGCGGTGAGGTCGAAGCCCGGGAAGTCCGCCTCCGACGCCACGCGCAAGCGCTGCTCGCCGCCGTACAGCGCCGCCAGCTCGCCATGGATCTTGGCGGCCGCCGCCCGGCACTGGGCGTGCCAGCGGTGGCGCTGCCAGGCGATGGTCGCTGCGATGGCGAGCAGGCACAGCAAGGCCAGCAGCATCACCAGGCCTCGAAGCAGTCGTAGTTGTGCTGGCGCACGATGAGGCCGCCCCGGAACCGGAGGAAGATCGCGAACCGCGCGCGCAGGACCTGACCCGCCTTGAACGGCCCGGCGTCCGCACCGATGGTGCCCGTCCAGGCGAGCTCGAGGGCGACGTGGTCCCCGTGGGCGACCGCCGTCTCGATCGCGTACGTCTCGGCGCGCATCAGCGCGAGACCGCGCTCGCGGCCGCGCTTGAGCTCGGCGAGGTCGCGGCGGGCGCCGTTGGGAAGGAGGCGGTTGGGGAACTCCTCCTGCACCACGTCGGGCGCGTAGAAGGCGGCGATCGTCCCGGGACCGGCTCCCGACGCGAGGGCCGCCACGTATCGTCGCGCCGCGTCGAGGTTCGCCTCGGACATCGCCTAGCCCGCCCGCACTCCGTTCGGGACCGGCGCCTCGGGAACGGCGAGCACCGGCGTGATGCCGTCGGCGAAGCCGATGTCGAACAGCATCCCGTGGGACGTCTCGCCCGCCATCTTCTTGGGCTCCAGGTTCACGACGAACAGCGCCTGGCGGCCCTCGAGCACTTTCGGGTCCGGGCGCTCGAGCTTCATGCCTGAGAGGATCGTTCGCGTATGGTCGCCGAAGTCGACGCGCAGCCGCAGCAGCTTCTTCGACGTCTCGACGTCCTCGACGGCCACGATCGTGCCGACGCGCACGTCGAGCTTCTCCACGTCGGCGACGGTCACCGACGACTTCACGGGCGCGGGAGCGGCCACGATCACCTCCAGGTGTTGTTCAGCGTCTCCACTGCGGCCAGGGCCGCGCCTCGAAGAAGTCCACGAGGCCGGTCTCGAGGTCGTACTCGGCGCCCACGATGAGCAGGCCCTTGGTCTCCACGAGCTCCTCGATGATCGCGGAGCCGTGGCTCAGGTGGTCGACCGACGCCTGGATGTTCGCGCGCACCGCCTGGCGCACGAGCGCCGGCGGGTCGTGGCGCAGCTCGGTCGCGAGGAGCGCCTCCACGTGGGGTCGCACGCGGCTCACGATGGAGTAGAGCAGCGCCGACTGGCGGTCCGACGGCTGCTGCAGCTCCTCGAGGGTGCCGAGGATCGCGCCGCACTGGGTGTGTCCGAGCACGACGACGAGCGGCGTGCCGTAGCGTGCGGCGGCGAACTCGACGCTGCCGACCTGGGACGAGGCCACGATGTTGCCGGCCACGCGGATCACGAACAGGTCGCCAAGGCCCTGGTCGAAGACCATCTCCGCCGGCACGCGCGAGTCGGAGCAGCCGAGGATGATCGCGAAGGGCGCCTGGCCGGCGGCGAGCTCGATGCGGCGCTCCGGGGTCGCGACGGAGCCGTCGCGAGCGTCCTCGACGAAACGGCGGTTGCCCTCTCGCAGTCGGTCGAGGGCCTCTGGGGCCGAGATCATGAAAACTCCATCATCACGAAGTAAATCACGGGGCCGCGGCCTCGGCCAGACCCTGGAGCCCTCAGGCGGCCTGCAGCCGCCAGCGATCGAGGGACGCCGCGGCGAGGAGGACGAGGCCCTTGGCGATCAGCTGGTCGTAGGGCTCCACGTGGAAGAGGTTCAGCCCGTTGTTGAGGATGCCGATGAAGAACGCTCCGGCCAGCGTGCCCCAGATCGAGCCGCGGCCGCCGAACAGGCTGGTGCCGCCCACGACGACGGCCGTGACCGCGTCCAGTTCGTAGAACTCGCCGGCCTTGGGGTAGCCCGCGTTGAGCCGCGACGCGACCAGCACGCCGGCGAGGCCGGCGCACGTGCCGCACAGCGCGTAGACCCGCAGCAGCACGCCGTCGACGCGGATGCCGGCGAGCCACGCGGCCTCGCGGTTGCCGCCGGTCGCGTAGACGTGACGCCCGAAGGGCGTGCGCATCAGCAACAGCCACGTGAGCGCGAACACCGCGACCATCACCACCGTCGGCCCGAGGCCCTGGCTGAGGGCCGCGAAGCCCGGCGGCAGGCCGGAGATCGTGCGAGCGTCGGTGTACTTGTAGGCGGCGCCGCGCACGATCAGCATCATCGCGAGCGACGTGACGAACGGCGGAATGCCCACGCGCGTCACGACCAGGCCGTTGACGCCGCCGACCACCGCGCCCACCAGCAGGCCCGCCCCGATGCCCGCGGCCAGGCCGCCCCCGCGGTTCAGGACGTCGGCGCACAGCACGCCCGAGAGCCCCACCACGGATCCGACCGACAGGTCGATGCCGCCCGTGAGGATCGCGAAGCTCATGCCCGCCGCCAGGATCGCCGTGAAGGCGTTCTGCCGCAGGACGTTCGACAGGTTGCCGGTGGAGAAGAAGGCGTCGGTCGAGACCCCGAGGATCACGCACTCGAGGACCAGCGCGACGAAGATGCCGTAGGTCGACAGCCAGCGCTGCAGCTTCTTCATGCCGCCGACCTGCCGCCCGTCGCGAGCTCCATGACCGAATCGGCGGTGGCCTGCGCCCGGCTCAGCTCCCCGCGCATGCGCCCCTCGTGCATCACGACGATGCGATCGGACATGGCGAGCACCTCCGGCAGCTCCGACGAGATCATCAGGATCGCCAGGCCCGCGGCCGTGAGCCGGTTCATGAGGGCGTAGATCTCGGACTTCGCCCCCACGTCGATACCCCGCGTGGGCTCGTCGAGGATCAGCAGGCGCCTTGGCCGCAGCAGGTAGCGCGCGAGCAGGAGCTTCTGCTGATTCCCGCCCGACAGCGTGCCGGCGCTCTGGTCCAGGCCCGCGGACCGCAGATCGAAGTCCTTGGCCGCCTGTGCCGCCGCGGCCCGCTGCCGCGCCACCTGGAGCAGGCCCATGCGGGTGAAGCCGTGGAGGTACGTGATCGCGATGTTCTCGCCGGCGCCGAGCACGGGGAACAAGCCGCGCCCCTTGCGGTCCTCCGTCACGTAGCCGAGGCCGGCGTCGATCGCCGCGGCGGGGGAGTGGAAGCGCACGGCCTTGCCGTCGAGGGTGATGGCGCCGGTCGACGGCAGCGCGCCGAAGATCGAGAGCGCCACCGACGTGCGCCCGGCGCCCACGAGCCCGGCGAGGCCCACGATCTCGCCCTGGCGGACGGTGAACGAGACGTCCGTGAACCAGCCCCGGCTCGCGAGACCGCGCACTTCGAGCACCGTGGTGCCGGGCGTGCCGGTGCGCGGCGGAAACTCCTCGGCCAGGTCGCGTCCCACCATCCACCGGATGAGCTGCGGCCGGTCGAGACCTGCGACGGGGCTCACGGTCACGAGCTTGCCGTCCCGCAGCACCGTCACGCGGTCGGCCAGCGCGAAGATCTCCTCGAGCCGGTGCGACACGTACACGATGCCGAGGCCGCGCTCGCGCAGGCCTCGCAGCACCTTGAACAGGGCCTCGACCTCGGGGCCCGACAGCGTGCCCGAGGGCTCGTCGAGGATGAGCAGCTTCGAGTCGCCTTGCAGGGCCCGGGCGATCTCCACCATCTGCTGCTGCGCGACGCTGAGGGTTCGCACCGGCGCGTCGGCCCGCACCTGGGCGCCGAGGGCGTCGAGCTGCGCCTGCGCGACGCGGGTCATCTCGGCGCGGCGCAGGAACGGCCCGGCGTTCTCGCGGCCGAGGAAGATGTTCTCGGTCGCCGAGAGCTCCGGCACGAGCGTGAGCTCCTGGTAGACGATGCTGACGCCGGCCCGGCGCGCGGCGAGCGGGTCGCCCACGGGCAGCGGCGCGCCCTCGAGCAGGAGCGATCCCGAGTCGGGCGACTGCGCTCCCGCGAGGATCTTGATCAGGGTCGACTTGCCAGCGCCGTTCTCGCCGATGAGCGCGTGGATCTCGCCGCGGCGCAGCTCGAAGTCGACGCCGTCCAGCGCGCGGACGCCGGGGAACGCCTTGCTCAGCCCCTTGACCGCGAGCAGGGTCACTTCGCGGTGAGCGTCGCCTGGTCCACGAGCCCGACCTCGACCGAGACCACGGGCGGCACCTTCTCGCCGGCCAGGTGGCGCGCGATCATCTCGATCACCGTGTGCCCGATCTTCGACGGGTACTGGATCACGTCGGCCTTGAGGGGACCGCCGGTCTTGATCGCGGCCTGGGCGTCGGGCGTCGCGTCGAAGCCGACGATCACGATGTCCTTGCGGCCGGCGGCGTCGATCACCGAGAGGGCGCCGAGCGCCGAGTCGTCGTTGATGCCGAAGACACCCTTGAGATCGCGGTGCGCCTGGAGCATGTCTTCCATCGCGGCCATCGCCTTCGCGCGCTGCCCGTCGCTCGACGGCCGCGCGACGATCGTGATGCCCGGGGACTTCTTGAGCTCTTCCTCGAAGCCCTTGATGCGGTCCTGAACCGACGCGACCATCGGGTGGTCGATGATCAGGATCTTGCCTTTGCCGCCGAGCAGCTTCGCGATCTCCGCGGCCGCGAGGCGTCCGCCCTGGACGTTGTCGCTTGCCACGTGGGACACGATCTTGCCGGTGTGGGCCGCGATGTCGGCGGTGAAGACCGGAATGCCCGCGGCCTCGGCGCCGGCCAGGTTCGCGCCGATCGCGTCGGAGTCGCAGGGCGCCGCGAGGATGGCCGCGACCTTCTGCGCCACGAAGTCCTCGATCTGCGACGCCTGCTTGGCCGGGTCCATCTCGCACGACGTGACGACGAGCTCGAGGCCGCGCTTGTCGGCCTCGTCCTTCATGCCCTTCTCGAGCTCTTTGTAGAAGTCGTGGGTCTGGGTGAGAAGAGTGACGCCGACGACCGGCTTCTTCTTGGCGGGCGTCGCGCCCTGGCCTTGCTCGGCTTGCTTGCCGCCGCAACCGACGGCCATCAGCCCCACGAGTGCCGCCGTCCAGAGTGCTTGCCGTTGCGCCACGGTCCACCTCCTCATGACGTCGCCGATCGGTTGCGGCCGAGTATAGCCGCCGCGGGCCTCCGTCAGTCGATCACGGGATATCCGTGTTTCCGAAGAGTGGCGAGGACGGATCAATGGAAGATTCGTGAGAAGACGGCCAAGGCTCCGATGATGATCAGACCGACCGCGATCACCGCCAAGACGGCAGCCAGCAGCTGGCCGATCGCACCCAGGGCTCCTGCCCGCGGAGGCAGAGGCGGTACGTCGTCGACCAGCTCGCACATCTCGAACGGCGACTTCGAGCCCGGGGCGAGCAGGTAGGCCACGTCGGCGGGTATGTGGGGAATGTCGTGGCTGTCGCCGAGCGCCTGAGGGTGCAGGCCCGCCTTCAGGAGCTCGACACCGAGCCGCAGGTAGCCCTGTTGGTTGCCAATGGTCGTGTTCCCGTCCGCGTCTCCGGGAATCCTCAGGCTGGCGCCCTGCTTCGGTATCGAGCGGTCGAGCGCGTCGACGAGGTCGCGCAGGTCCGGGTTTTCAGTCTCGTTCGCCATCGGTCCTGCTAGTAGACGTCGAGATCACGGCCGACGGCGAACCGGCCCGGATAGTGAGCGCGCATCTCCTCGTTGAGCTCGTCGGCGGACAGGCTGTTGTAGTGGTAGAGGACGAGCAGCTTCGGCCCAGCCTTCGTTGCCAGTTCGGAGAGCTGCGTGGTCGTCGTGTGGAACTTGGATGCGAACCGCTGGAACCCTTCCGGGCGTGCGGCCAATGCGGCCGGGGTGATCGCCTCGTGGATCAACACGTCGCAGCCGTGGCAGGCATCGATGGTCGCTTGCGTGGGGTTCGTGTCGCCGGACACGACGATGCTGCGGTCGGCCGTGTCGAATCGATACCCGTAGCTCTCCATGGCGTGCTTCGTGGCGAACGCCGTCACGGTCACGTTCGCGTCCTTGTAGATGGGGCCCGCCGCGATCTCGTGGGCGTGGACCTCGTGGCCCTGCGGGAACGCGCGCTGGTTGCCGTCGGCGTTCGTCCGCGTCTCGATGTCCACGCGGTACGCCTCGAGGATGTGCTCGGTCATCGCCTTGAGGCCCTTCGGTCCGTAGACCTCGAGCGGTACGCGCCGGCCGATCGTCCACGGCGTGAAGATCAGGTCGGGGTAGCCGACGGTGTGATCCGAGTGCAGGTGGGTGACGAAGGCGACCCGCAACGCCGTCGGCTCGAGGCCATTGATGCCCTTGTCGAGGAACGCGGCGTTCGCTCGGCGGACGACTCCCGGGCCGAAGTCCACCAGGTACGCGACGTCGTTCACCACGATCGCCGTCGCCGGTCCCGAGCGGTCGGGAATCGGTCCCGGGGTTCCCGTTCCGAGAAGGACGACCCTGGTCCGCGAAGGGGCTGCCGCGGCCGACTCCCGACCGGAGGCCGGGAGAACCAGGGAAGACGCCAGGGCGATCGCCGCTATCCAATGAACACGCATGGGGCCCGCGTGCTCCGATGATACGCCCGCCTCTCGGCGCGCACCGGTTCTGGTATCCTCCACTTCCCGATGCCCATCGCCGTCGCAGCCCTCAGCGGGGACCTCGGCCGGGCGCCCGTCGCCCTCGCCCGGCTCGTCGCCCTGGGTTGGGACCTGGTCATCAGCCACGCGGCTGGCGCGCCCGACGCGGGCTATCGACTGCAGCAGGAGCTCGGCAACGCCTTGCGCCAGGCGCGGCTCCAGCGTTCCGTCGCCTCGGTCCTCGTGCAGTTGGTGGTGGACTCCGAGGATCCCCAGCACGCGCCCCACGAGATCGTCGAGATCCGCTCGATCCGGCTGCTCGTCGAGTCCGGGATCGTGGCGATCGCCGGCGGCGCCGTGCCCGTCGTCCGTGAAGGCGGGGGACGCCTGCGCAGTGTCGAGGTCCCGATCGACAAGGACCGCGCGAGCTCGCTCCTGGGGCGGCTGCTCGGGGCCGACCTGCTGATCCTGTTCACGAACGTGCCCGAGATCGTGTTCGACTCCGGCCGGCCCGACGAGCGGCCGCTGCGGCGGCTCACCGTGGGCGAGGCGCGCACGCTGCTCGCGACGTCGACGTTCGTGAAGGGCGGCATGGCGCCGAAGCTCGAGGCCGGCGCGGCGTTCACCGCGGCCACCGGGAGGCCTGCGATCCTCACGACGCCCGAGCGGATCCTGGACGCGCTCGTCGGCACGTCCGGCACGGTGATCCGGCCGTGAAGTGGGCGGCGCTCGGTCTCGTGGTCGCGGCGTCGGTCGCGCAGGCCGCCGAGACGCTGCCGCCCGTCGACCTGCCGGCCGAGCACGCGCACCCCTCGGGCCGCTTCACGTTCCGCACGCCCGCGGGCTGGAAGGTCGAGCCCCTCGAGAGCAACCCGGCGGCGTTCCAGGTGCGGGGCGACGGCGTCCTGGTGCGCTTCCTGTACCAGGATGGCGACGCCGGATACGACAGCCTCCACGTGACCTGCATGCTCGAGCGGCTGGCCGCGGCCATGGAGATGGTGCCGCAGGTGCGCTACGAGTACGACTTCCTGAGCTGGGAGATCGAGGACTTCCGCTTCCTCGACTCCGCGTTCGTCGTGAAGTACGACGAGCCCGTGGACGGGTCCAAGGAGTGGCGCCAGCGCAACCTCACGGTGGTGGGGAAGGGGCACTCGCTGTGCGCGATCAGCTACGCGCCCACGAAGCTGTTCAAGAAGTCCCAGGCGGTCCGCGCGACGCTGGACGGCGTCCTCAAGAGCGTCGTCTTCAAATGACGACGCCCGCCCCGGTTCCCGCGCGGCCGCGCCGCCAGATCTGGTCGATCGGCGGGGGCAAGGGCGGCATCGGCAAGTCGCTGCTCACCGCGTCCCTCGGCTACCAGCTCGCCAAGATGGGCAAGCGCGTGATCCTGGTCGACTCCGACCTGGGCGGCGCCAACCTCCACACGTGCCTCGGCCTCGCGGCCCCCGAGCGGACCCTCGGCGACTTCATCCGGCGCCGCGCCGAGCGCATCGAGGACGTGCTGGTCGAGACGGGGATCCCGCTCCTGCGGCTCATCAGCGGGGCTTCCGACTTCCTGGCGGCGGCGAACATCAAGTACCCGCAGAAGGTCCGGGTCCTGAACCGGATCCGCGCCCTGGAAGTGGACGTGGTGCTGCTCGACCTGGGGGCCGGAACGTCGTACAACATCATCGATTTCTTCCTGGTCTCCGACGTGGGGTTGCTGACCGTGGTGCCTGAGCCGACCTCGATCGAGAACGCCTACCGCTTCATCAAGAGCGCGCTGTACCGGCGTTTCCGCAACGCCGTGCAGAACGACGAGGTGCGCCAGCTCATCGAGGCGGCCCTCGACCAGAAGAACCCCCACGGCATCCGCACGCCCCTCGACCTTCTCGCGACCGTCGAGCGCGAGCACCCGGGCGAGGCGCAGATCCTCAAGAACGAGATGGCGGCGTTCCGGCCGCAGTTCGTCGTCAACCAGGTGCGGGAGCCGGCGGACGCCGGCATCGGCCACCAGCTCGTGGCCGCCTGTGCCCGCCACCTCGGCGTGCGCACCACCTACGCCGGCTTCGTCCACTACGACGAGGCCGTCTGGCGCTCGGTGCGCCAGCGCCGCCTGTTCATGGTCGACGCGCCGCGCTCGCGCGCCGCCGAGGACATCACGCGCCTCGTGCGGGGCCTGGTGCAGGGCGAGACCCTGACCCTTCCCTGGTGACGATGGGCTACGGCACGCACTACGACGTCCTCGGCCTGACGCCCGCCGCCACCGCGGAGCAGGTGGAGCAGGCCTATCAGTTCTTCTCGGGCATGTACGGCGAGGAGTCGGTCGCGACCTACTCGCTGCTCGAGCCCGGCGAGCTGCGCGAGGTGCGGACCCGCGTCCAGCAGGCGTACGACGTGCTCTGCGACGCCGTGAAGCGCCAGGAGTACGACGCCGCCCTCGCCGCGCCGCCCGCGGCGCCCGTGGCCGAAGAGCCGGCACCGACGCGGCCCGCCGCGGCGACTCCGGCGCGACCCGTGCCGGCCGTGCCCGCGGGCCCGCCGCGCCTGCTGCCCGAGCCCGTCACCGGCGCCAGCCTGCGCAAGGCGCGCGAGGAGCTCGGCATCCCGCTGCAGCACATCGCCGGGGCCACGAAGATCGGCGTGCGCTTCCTGGAGTACATCGAGGCCGATCGGCACCGCGACCTGCCGGCGCTCGTGTACCTGCGGGGGTTCGTCCAGGAGTACGCGCGCTTCCTGGGTCTCGAGCCGCGGCGCACGGCCGAGTCCTACCTGCGGCGCATCGCGCCCGATCAGTAGCCGGTGGGGCCCCCGGCCGCGGGCTTCTGGCCGCGGCTCTCCTGGACGATCTTGACCCCGACGCTCGCGCCGATGCGGTCGGCGCCGGCCTCGATCATGGCCTGGGCCGACTTCAGGTCCTTGACGCCGCCGGCGGCCTTGACGCCCATCTCCGGGCCCACCACGCGCCGCATCAGGGCCACGTCGGCCGCGGTGGCGCCGCCCGACGCGAAGCCGGTCGACGTCTTCACGAAGTCGGCGCCGGCGGCCTTCACGATCACGCAGGCCTTCACCTTCTCGTCGTCGGTGAGCAGCGCCGTCTCGATGATCACCTTCGAGAGCACGCCCCGCTCGCAGCACGCGTCCGCGACGCCGGCCACGTCGCGCTCCACGAGCCGGTAGTCGCCCGACTTGAGGGCCCCGACGTTCATCACCATGTCGACCTCGCGGGCGCCGTCCTCGATCACGCGGATCGTCTCGAAGGCCTTGACGGACCCGGGCGTCGCGCCGAGCGGGAAGCCGGCCACGGTGCAGACGCGCGTCTCGGAGCCGCGCAGCAGGTCGGCGCAGAGCCGCACCCACGTCGGGTTCACGCAGACCGTGGCGAAGCCGTGCTCGCGGGCCTCGCCGCACAGCGTCTCGATCTGGCTGCGGGTGGCGTCCGGCTTGAGCAGCGTGTGGTCGATCATGCGGGCGATCTCGCGGGGATAGGCGGTCTTGCCGGCCTGCAGCCCGAAGCGCTCGGCGCCGTGGCCGACGAGGCGGCCGAAGCGGTCGGGGCAGCAGCCGCCCGTGGCGCCGTGGCAGGCGCAGGGCGCCTCCTCGGGGGCGCGCAGCTGCTGGAGCACCGCGCGGACGACGGCTTCGACGAGGGCGTTGTCGCTCACTTGCTGTAGTGCTCCTCGATCGCCACGATCTTGCGCACGCGGCGCGCGTGGCGCTCCTCCGTGCACTCGGCGGCGAGGAACGCCGCCACGATCTCCGCCGCCTTCGCCGCGTCCACGAACTTCGAGCCCAGGGTCAGCACGTTGGCGTCGTTGTGCTCGCGGGCGTTGCGGGCCGCGGCCTCGTCGACGCACAGCGCGGCGCGCACGCCCGGCACCTTGTTCGCGGCCATGCACGAGCCGATGCCGGCGCCGTCCACCAGGATCCCGAAGCGGACGCTGCCGTCCTTCACGGCCTGGGCCACGGCCAGGGCGATGTCGGGATAGTCGACGGCCTCGGTCGAGAACGTGCCGACGTCGCGGATCGCGCGGCCCATGCGGGTGAGGTCCTTCTTGAGGGCTTCCTTCAGCGGGAAGCCGCCGTGGTCGGCGCCGATCGCCACGAGCTTCGAGGCCTGGCCGGCGGCCGACTCCACGAGGCGCACGCCGCGCTGCGCCGCCAGCTCGCGCGCCCACGGCGTCACGATCGCGCCCGCGGCGATCTCGAGCTCGCCGCCCTGGGGGACGGCCGTCACGTCCTCGCCCGTGACGATCGATCTGCGCTTGGTCTCCGACACGCTTCGAGGCGCGATGGTAGCATGGCGCCTCATGCTCGAAGCGCTGGGCCAAGCCATCCTCGTCACGAGCGATTTCGTCTGGGGATGGTGGACCATGGCGCTGCTCCTGGGCGCCGGCCTGTTCCTCACGCTGCGCTACCGGTTCGTGCAGATCACCCGTCTCCGCGAGGCCGCCGCCACGATGTTCAGCGGCAAGACCACGAGCGGCGACGGCGCGCTCTCGCCGCTCCAGGCGTTCATGACCGCCCTCGGCGCGTCGATCGGCACCGGCAACATCGCTGGCGTCGCGACCGCGATCGTCTCGGGCGGACCGGGCGCGCTGTTCTGGATCTGGGCCTACGGCTTCTTCGCGACCACCGTGAAGCTGACCGAGGCCGTGCTCGGCATCCACTTCCGGCGGGTCGAGAACGGCACGGTCGTGGCGGGTCCGAGCCTCTACCTGCGCGACGGCCTCAAGAGCCCGCGGCTCGCGTGGGTGTACGGCCTCGTGGCCGGCGTCGCGGCCCTCACCACGACGCCCTTCACGCAGCCCAACTCGATCGCGGTGGTCATGGAGAGCGAGCTCCACATCCGGCCGCTCTACACCGGCCTCGTCCTCGCCGTTCTCGCCGCCCTCGTGATCCTCGGCGGCATCAAGTCGATCGGCCGGGCCGCCGAGAAGCTGACGCCGCTCAAGGTGGCGCTCTACCTGATCGGGGGCGTGTTCGTCATCCTCTGGCACGTCGAGAAGCTGCCGGGGGTCCTGGCTCTCGTCTTCCAGGAGGCCTTCTCGTTCCGCGCCGGCGCCGGCAGCGTCGCGGGCCTCGGCATCATGGTCGCGATGCGCTACGGCCTCGCCCGGGGGATCTACGCGAACGAGGCCGGCTACGGCACCGCGGCCGTGGCCTACGGGACGGCCCAGAGCGACAAGCCGCTGCAGCAGGGCCTGAACGCGGTGATGGAGGTGTTCATCGTCTCCTTCGTCACGTCCTCGATCAGCGCCCTCACGATCCTGGTGAGCGGCGTGTGGAACGACGGCCTCACGAGCACCGCGGTGGTGGCCCAGGCCTTCTCCTCGGCGATCCCCGCGGTGGGCGGCTTCATCGTCGCCTTCTGCGTGTTCCTGTTCGGCTACACGACGCTCATCGGCTGGGCGTACTACGGCGAGCAGTTCCTCGAGGACCTGTTCGGGCCGCGCATCGTGCTGCCGTACCGCTGGATCTACTGCATCCTCATCGTTTTCGGCGCGACCTCGAAGGTGAACGTGGTGTGGGCCTGGGGCGACCTCATGAACGGCCTGCAGATCTTCCCGAACCTGGTCGGCGTGCTGGGCCTGTCGGGACTCGTGGCCGGCATGCTGCGCGAGCGCAAGGGCAAGCCCGTATGAGCGGGTTCGAGCGCCGCCAGGGGACGCTGCACGGGGACGGCGTCTCGCTCGTCGAGCTGGGCGACCGCCACGGCACGCCCCTCTACGTCTACAGCGGTTCGGCGCTGCTCGGCGCCTACGACGCCTACGCCGCGGCGTTCGCGCCCGTGCCCCACCGGATCTGCTACGCGCTCAAGGCCAACAGCTCGGGGGGCCTGCTGCGCCTCCTGGCCGGGCGCGGCGCCGGCGCCGACATCGTGTCGGGCGGCGAGCTGCAGGCGGCCCTGCGCGCCGGCTTCCCGCCCGAGCGCATCGTGTTCTCGGGGGTCGGCAAGACCGACGCCGAGATCCGCCTCGGACTCGAGGCCGGCATCGGCGAGTTCAACGCCGAGAGCGAGGACGAGATCCGCCGGCTGTCGTCGATCGCGGCCGGGCTCGGGCTCACGGCGCGCGTCACGCTGCGCGTGAACCCCGACATCGACCCGCGCTCGCATCCCTACATCTCCACCGGCCTGCGCGAGAACAAGTTCGGCGTCGCGATCGACGCGGCGCCCGCGATCCTCGACCGCGTGCGGGCGCTGCCCGGGGTCGAGGTCTCGGGCGTGCAGTGCCACATCGGCTCCCAGGTCACGGACCTGGGCGCGCTCGAGCAGGCGGCCGGGGCCCTCGTCGCGCTGACACGGTCCCTGCTCGGCCGCGGCTTCCCGCTCCACACGATCGACATCGGCGGCGGCCTGGGCGTCGACTACGACGGCACCGGCGCCGCGACGCCCGCGGACCTGGCGGCGCGCGTGCTGCCGGCCGTCGCGGGCCTCCCGCTGCGCCTGCTGCTCGAGCCGGGGCGCTCGATCGTGGCGCGGGCCGGCGTGCTCCTCGCCCGCGTCATCGGGATCAAGGACAACGGCGCGCGCCGCTTCGTGATCGTGGACGCCGGCATGAACGACCTGCTGCGCCCGTCGCTCTACGAGGCCTTCCACCGGATCGAGCCGGTCGTGGATCGGGGCGGGGCTGCGGGCGTCGTCGACGTCGTCGGGCCGGTGTGCGAGAGCGGCGACTTCCTGGCCCGCGAGCGAGCCCTCCCGCCGGTGGCCGTGGGCGAGCTCGTCGCCGTGCGCGACGCAGGCGCCTACGGCTTCTCGATGGCGTCCAACTACAACATGCGGCCGCGGGCGGCCGAGGTGCTGGTCGAGAACGGCCAGGCCCGCGTGATCCGCCGCCGCGAGACGTTCGAGGACCTCGTGCGCACGGAGGTGGCCGAATGACACGACCCTCCCGGCTCCTGGTGCTCGCTTCGGTTCTGGCGGCCGCGTGCGGCGGTGGAGGCGGCGGATCGCCGACGTCACCCAGCCAGGCCCCGCCCACGGGCCTTCCGGCCGGCGCGACGCTGACCTTCGTCTCGGGCGAGACGGGCGCCCCGGTGTCAGGCGCGGCAGTGACGATCGGCGCGGCCTCGTACCAGACCGACGGCGCGGGGACGCTGCGCCTGGCCGCGGCCACGGCCTTCCGCAGCGTCGTCGAGGCGCGCCACCCGGCCTACCTCGACAGGGAGACGTACCTGCGCACGGCGGACGAGGTGCGCTTCACGCTGTGGCCGCGCCAGGGGAGCCACGGCCTCGACGAAGCCTTCACGTCGCGGCTCGTCTACACGAGCACCGACGTGGGCGACGGCGAACCGGGCGGCGACGATCCGCTCTACCGGCTCGCGCCGGGCCAGCCGATGGCGCTACGGCCCACGACGGAGATCCGCGGCGACGCGGCGCTGTTCGGGCTCCTGGAGGACGGCGCCGGGATCGTCAACGACGTCGTCGGCCAGAACCTGTTCTACGTGGACGCCGCCGGCACCGCCAGCGGGCCGGGGTTCACGGTCGAGCTCAAGCCCGAGGATCCCTACTGCGACGCCGACACCTACGCCTTCGTCGACTACAGCGGCCGGGGCCTCGTGATCAGCGGCGGCCGGGTCATCTACTGCGAGGCGCTCTGGTACTTCCACCAGCGTCCGGCCAGCCGCGACCTGCGCGACTACTTCCTCGCGACTCTCGTCCACGAGCTCGGCCACGCCTACGGCCTCAACCACAGCACCTCGAACCGCGACCTCATGTACAGCGGCGGGCACTGGGAGAAGTACGCGCGCGATCACGGCTTCTACAGCGGCCGGGAGGAGCTCGCGATGCGGCTCATGTGGCAGCGCCGCGCCGGGACGAAGTTCCCCGACGACGATCGCTCGGGCATCGGGACGCTCTCGGGGTTCCGCCGGATCGTCCGGAACTGAAGCCGGCTACGGCTCGATCTCGCGCACCACGCGCTCGAGGCGCATCAGGCCGGTCGGCCCCAGGGCCAGGCCGTGGATCTCGCGGCGGTGGGCGGTGAACAGCGCCACGTGGTACAGCGGCACGAAGGGCATGTCGCGCTGGAAGAGCGCCTGGGCCTCGCGATAGGCCGCCGCGCGCCCCTCGAGATCGGTGGCCCGCTGGGCCCGCTTGAGCAGCGCGTCCATCGCGGGGCTCGCGTAGCGGCTCCGATTCGTCGTGCCGATCGCCGGGCCTCCCAGGAGCGCCGACAGGAAGTCGTTGGGATCGGCGGTGTCGGCCTGCCAGCCGAGCAGCATGAGCTCGTAGTCGCCCTGGCTGCCCCGCGCCACGTAGTCGGGCCAGCTCGCGGCGAGCGTCGTGCGGCAACGGATCCCCACGGCCGCGAGATCCTCCGCGATGCGCTGGGCCAGCCGCACCGGGTCGGGCATGTACGGTGGGCGGGGCGAGTTGACCGTGAGCAGCGTGGTGTCGAAGCCGCCGGGGAAGCCGGCCTCGGCCAGCAGCCGCCGGGCCGTGGGTCGGTCGAGGAACAGCTCGCGCGTGCGATCGCTGTAGCCCCAGAGCCGCGGCGGCAGCGGGTTGCGGGCGGGCTCGGCGTGGCCCCGCAGCAACTCGCGCACCAGCGCGTCGCGGTCGAGGGCCCGGGCCGCCGCCTGCCGCACCGCGGGGCGGTTCCACGGCTCGCGCTCGTTGTTGATCGAGACGAACGCGATGTTGAGACCCGTCTGGGAGTCGAGCTGCACGCTCTCGTCGGCCTGGAGCGCCGCGATGTAGTCCTGGCCGATCGCCGCGCTCAGGTCGGCCTGGCCGTCGCGCAACGCGGTCACGAGCGCGGCCTCGCTCGCGAAGCGCTTGAACGCCACGCGTGCGCTGGCCGGAGCGCCGCCCCAGTGATGGGGGTTCGCGACCAGCCTCACGCTGCCCGGCACGGCGGCCTCGACGCGGAACGGGCCGGTCCCGACCGGCAGGCTCGCGCCGGAAGCCAGGGCTCGCGGGCTCTGCATCGCGAAGAACGGCTGCGACAGGGTCGCGAGGAGGGCGGCGCTCGGTTGCTCGAGGTCGATGGCCACGACGTGGTTCCCGAGGCGCTCGGCGCGGCCGGGGAACGCGCGCTCCTTGCGCAGGTTCTCGATGTTCGCGACCACCGCGTCGGCGTCGAAGGGCGCGCCGTCGTGGAAGCGGACCCCGCGGCGGAGCGTGAAGGTCCAGCGATGGTTGTCCGAGGTCGCCCAGGTCAGCGCCAGGCTCGCGTCGGCGTGGCCGACGCCGGGGCGGAAGCGGACCAGGGTGTCGCAGGCGTTGACGACGACGGCCTCGCCCACGAGATCCGTGGCGCGGTGGGGCACGAGCGACACGGGATCGGCCAGGACGCCCACGACGATCGTGTCGGCCGGCGGCGCCAGGAGCGCGAGCGCCAGCAGCAGGCTCACCGGGCGAACCCCGAGAGGAGCTGGGCCACGAGCAGCCCGAGGTAGGTGCCGAGCACGTTGCCCACGACGGCCAGCAGCAGGCCGATCGTCGCCGTGCCGCGCTGGTAGATGTCGGCCACGATCGGGGCCGAGGAGTAGCCACCGAGGCACGCCTGGCTCGAGGCCCCGAAGAAGAAGAGCGGCGCCTTGAGGAGCTTCACCGCCGCGAACAGGAAGAGCGCATGGATCGCGATCGCGATGATGCCCAGCGCGATGAAGGCCGGGTTCGCGAGGACCTTGCGCAGGTCGCCCTGGGCGCCGACCGACGTGAGCAGCAGGTAGAAGCCGGCGTAGCCGACGGTGGAAGCGCCGGCCTCCTCGAGGCGCGCGAGGGGCGTGAGAGACAGCAGCAGCGACGCGCTCGTGACGAGGATGATCGCCCACGAGAACGGCTTCAGGACCTCGCCGACCGGGGGGAGCACCTGGCCCAGCTTCAGGCACACCGCCGTCAGCACGATCGCGAGGCCGAGCATCAGGGTCAGGTCCGGCACCGTGATGACCCGGGCCCGCTGGGCCACGCGGTCCGCCAGCCGGGCGCTCACCGCGTCGACGACCGAGCGATCGGCGCCCGTCCAGGCGTCGACGGGACGCTGCCGCGACGCGAGCCAGATGAGGAACGCCATCCAGGAGTAGCCCACGACGGTGTCCACGATGATGATGACGCCGGGATCGAACTGCAGCGTCGTGGAGACGGCGAGCAGGTTGGCGCTGCCGCCGGTCCAGGTGGCGGCCAGGGCCCCGACGGCCTTCCAGGCGTCGGGCGGCAGCCAGGGACGCAGCGCCAGGTAGCCGACCGAGGCGCCGACCGCGATGCCCAGGCAGCCCGCGGTCATCGTGAGGAGGGCCATCCGCCCGAGCCTGGCGATCGACGCCAGGTCCGAGGACAAGAGCAGCAGCACGAGGCAGCCCGGCAGCAGGTAGCGCGTCATCGCGGGGTAGAGCGGGCTGTCGGCCGGCAGGATCCCGGCGGTCGTGGAGAGCATCGGCAGCACGTACGTCCAGACCAGCGGCGGCAGCTTGTCGAAGAGCGGCGCCAGGGGCTTCCACGAGGCGACCTGGAACACGAAGGCCGCCACGGCCGCCAGGTACGCGAGCTGCGCCATGGGCTCCTGGATCACGCGCCGATCTTGGGCTGGGCCGCGAACCTGGTCAATCAGCCCCGTATAATCGCGCCCGCATGAAGGTCAGCCACGTCCCGATGGACCTGCGCCTCAAGCACACGTTCCGGATCGCCCGGGGCGCCTCCGACGAGCGGCGCAACCTGCGCGTCGAGATCGAGGACGCGGGCCGCCTCGGCCTTGGGGAGGCGGCGCCGATCCTGCGCTACGGCGAGGACCGGGAGTCGGCGGCGAAGGCGGTGGACGCCATGGCGCCGCGCCTGCGCGACCCGCGGCGCTTCGCGACCGCCGCGGCCGACGCCGCGGTGGCGGGCCAGCACTCGGCCCAGGCGGCCGTCGACATGGCGCTTCACGACCTGGCGGCCCAGCGCATGGGCGTCCCGCTCTACGAGATGCTCGGGCTCGATCCCTCGCGGACCCCCGTCACGTCCTTCACGATCGGCCTCGACACGCCCGAGGTCGTGGTCCAGAAGGTGAAGGAAGCGTCGGCGTACGCCGTGCTCAAGGTGAAGATGGGGTCCGACGACGATCGCGCGGTGCTCGAGGCCGTGCGCGACACGACCGACCAGCCGCTCCGCGTCGACGCGAACGAAGGCTGGACCCTGGAGGGCGCCGAGTCGCGCCTCGCGTGGCTGGCGAAGCTCGGCGTCGAGTTCGTGGAGCAGCCGATGCCCGCCGACCGCCTCGAGGACATCCGGGCGCTTCGCAAGCACAGCCCGCTGCCCTTCTACGCGGACGAGAGCGTGCACAACGCGGCCGACATCCCCCGCCTGGCCGGAGCCTTCGACGGCATCAACATCAAGCTGATGAAGTGCGGCGGCCTGGGCGAGGCGCTCCGCATGATCGCGGTTGCGCGCGCCCACGGCATGAAGGTGATGCTGGGCTGCATGATCGAGTCGTCGATCGCGATCACCGCGGCGGCCCACCTCTCGCCGCTGGTGGACGCCGCCGACCTCGACGGCAGCGTGCTGATCGCCGAGGACCCCTACGACGGGGCCACGATCGTGGACGGCAAGCTGGTGCTGCCGGATCGTCCCGGCCTCGGCGTCGTGGCGCGCGGCCGCTAGTCGCGCGCTTCGCTAGCCCTTGCCGACGAGGAACAGCACGCCCATCACGAGGAATCCGACGCCGGCGATGCGATGGATCCAGATCTCGGGCACGAAGCGCGTCAGCTCGCCGCCGACGAGCACGGCGATCGCGCTCGTCGCGACCAGCGCCAGCGCCGAGCCGAGGAACACGGCGAGCTTCGATGTGCCCGAGGTGGCGAGGCTCATGGTCGCAAGCTGGGTCTTGTCGCCGAGCTCCGCCAGGAAGACGAGGCCGAACGTCGAGAACAGCAGCTTCAGATCCATTGACACCTCGTCGCTCAGCGCGTGCGGCGATTGTCTCGCGATCGGCGCCAATCGTCTCCCTGTGTGCCTCGTCACAGGATCGAGGCGGAGACGGGCCTAAGGTCGCTGCACCAGAGGCCCGCCTCGTGGCGAATCGATCGGGGTAGGGAGGTACGTCTGCCTGCTCCGTCTGTCGCGTCCGTACAGTAGGGAGTTCCCTCCATGCACGTCTCTCGCTTCAGGGCAGTGCCCTTCCTGGCGCTGCTCGCCGTCGCTTTTCCATCCCCTGCACACACGCAGGACATACCCCAGGACGTCGACCAGTACCTGGGTCCGAACCACACGCTGGCGCCGCAGCTCGAAGGCCAGACGCAGCACCATCCGACGCCCCACGGGCCCACTGCCGCCGATCGCTTCCGGCTCTGGAACACGATCGCGGTCGATGCCAGCGGCCGTGACCACACGCCCGTGCAGCCCGGCGAAGACCGGGTGTTCGGCGAGCAGTTGGGGCCCGGACGCTCCGCCCGAGCCATGGCGATCGTGCACATCGCGATCTTCGACGCCGTCAATTCCATCAAGGGCGGCTACGAGAGCTACACGGGCATTCCTCGTGCGCGCTCGGGGGCCTCGGTGGACGCGGCCATCGCCCAGGCGGCCCACGACACACTGATCGCGGTGTTCCCGTCGCAGACGCCGCTCTTCGACGACCTGCTCGCCGAGGATCTCGCCCGCATCCACGTCAGCGCGCGCTCGCTCGAGCGCGGGCTCGACACCGGCCGGCGTGCCGCCGCCGAGATCCTGGCGCTGCGCGACGGTGACGGCTCCAATCATCCCGAGCCGCGCATGGGCACCGACTACATCCCTGATCCCGATCCCGGCATCTGGCGTCAGGATCCGATCAGCCAGTCTCCGGTCGCGCTCGGCGCCCACTGGGGCGAGGTCAAGAGCTTCGTGATGCAGACGACGAACCAGTTCCGGGTTCCCCCGCCGCCGGCGATGACAAGCCCCGCGTACGCGCTCGCCTACGACGAGGTCCAACGCCTCGGCGGCGACGGCATCACGACGCCGACCGAGCGCACGGAAGACCAGACCCAGGCCGGCATCTTCTGGGCCTACGACGGCACGCCCAGCCTGTGCGCGCCGCCGCGCCTCTACAACCAGCTCGCGACCACGGTCTCGAAGAACATCACCAACGTGAGCCAGCTGGCGCGGCTGTATGCCCTCGTCAACGTGTCGATGGCCGATGCCGGCACCGCGATCTGGGAGTCGAAGTTCTTCTACAAGTTCTGGCGCCCGGTCACGGGCATCCGGGAGTCCGACGTCGGCACGGGCCCGTCCGGCCTGGGCGACGGCAACGACGCGACGGTGGGGGACGCGACGTTCTCACCCCTCGGGGCGCCCGCCAGCAACCTGCAGGGTCCGAACTTCACGCCGCCGTTCCCGTCGTACCCGTCGGGCCACGCGGGCTTCGGCGGAGCGCTCTTCCAGACGCTGCGCAACTTCTTCGGCCGCGACCGGGTCCGCTTCACGTTCACGTCGGACGAGTTCAACGGCATGACGATCGGCAACGACGGCGAGGTGCGGCCGCTGCTGCCGCGCACGTTCCGCTCGTTCTCCGAGGCCGAGGAAGAGAACGGCCAGAGCCGCATCTACCTCGGCATCCACTGGTCGTTCGACAAGACCGAGGGCATCAAGCAGGGCCGCAGGATCGCGGACTACGTGTACCGCCACGCCTTCCGGCCGACGCACCGCTGATCGATCGCCGTACCCTTCCGGCGGGGCCGGCCATGCCCTGGCTTCGCCGGAAGGTCCTCCTCAGCGCCTGGCCCTCACCACGACCTCGCCATGAAGCGGCCGCCCTTGCCCGCGAGGACGTGGAGTGCCTGCGCCACGTTGCGGGCGCGGGCCTCGGGGGACTTGAGCCAGGAGAAGTAGCGGAGGATCTCCTTCTTCCGGCTCGGGATCAGCGCATCCCAGCCCTTCTTCGCGGCCGCGTTCTTCGCGAGGGGAGCCCGGAACCACGCCGGCATCGGGTGCATGGGGCCGTTGCGGTAGGCGGTGTCGAAGGCGAGCTCGACCTCCACCCTGTCGCCGACCTTCGTCTTCGACGCCCGCCGCACGTCGCCGTGCAGGTAGAGATAGAAGGCGCCGGTGCCCATCGGCATCAGGTTGATGCGCCACGGCGTCCGGCTCGGCTCGCCGTCGATGCGCACGAGCACGGGCATCGGCTTGCGCCATCCGGTCTTGAGCGCACGCGCTCGGGCGGCGCTCACGTGGATGTAGGGGTTGCCCTGGAAGATCTTCATGACGGCGGAGAAGCGCAGCCCCGGCATCACGGCGCCGCGGTGAACCACGCGCGCAGCACGGCGAGGTCCTCGGGAGAGAGCCGGGCCTCGGGATGGAGCCGGACGTACTTGGGGAGCGGCATCTTGCCCTTGTCGATCTCCTTCCAGGTCTCGTGCCTCGCGTTGGCCTCGTCCTTGTCGTTCATGAGCTCCCAGCTCGAGAAGTTGACGTCCCCCCGGGCCTCGTTCACGTCGTGGGCCACGAGCCACGAGACCGGCGCGACGTAGGCGTACCACGGCCAGCGCGTCTCGTTCGAGTGGCAGTCGTAGCACGAGCGCCGCAGGATGGCCTCGACGGGAGCGGGCGCCTCGAGATCGGCCTCGATCGCCGGGTTCGTGCGCTCGACCGGCACCGCCTGGATCCCGAGAAGCAGGATCGCGAGCGCTCCGAGGATCCAGGGGGTGCCTTTGCGGACCACTCAGCCCTTGTAGGCCTTCTCGAGCGCCTTCTGATCGAGCTTGACCATCGTCAGCACGGCCTTCATGACGCGATCGCGCTTCGCCTCGTGCTTGCTCATGATCATCTTCTGCAGGACCGCCGGGACCACCTGCCACGAGACGCCGTAGCGGTCGGTGAGCCAGCCGCACTGGTCGGCCTTGCCGCCCTTCAGGAGCTTCTTCCAGTAGTAGTCGACGTCCTTCTGGTCCTTGCAGTTCACGACGAACGAGACCGCCGGCGAGAGCGTGTAGTGCGGACCGCCGTTGAGGAGCATGAATTCCTGCCCGGCGATCTCGAAGGTGGCCGTGAGGATCGAGCCCTTCTTGCCGGGCCCGCTCGCGCCGTAGTGGCTGACGGACCGGACCTTCCCCTTCTTGAAGATGGACGTGTAGAACTTGAGGGCTTCTTCGACCTTGCCGTCGAACCAGAGGCAGGGGGTGATCTTTTGCATTGAATCCTCCCTAAAGCTCCACCTTACTTCGACTCGGGCCAGATGGAGCTCAAGGGCCACGCCTCGAGCGAGACGAGGCGCGCGGCGCCGCCGACGGCGTAGAGCGCGACGCCGTCGCTGTCGGCGGCGGGGAAGACCTGGTCCGTCAAGGCGATCGTGCCGTCCTGGGCGAAGACCTCGACGGAGGACCAATCGACGAAGACGTGGAGCCGGACACGGCCGTTCTCGATGGCGATCGGCGCCGCGTGGCGGCCCGTGAAGTCGGGCTGGAAGGCGACCTGGCCGGAGCGGGTGCGATCGACGAAGAGCCGACCGGAGCGGGCGTCGATCCCGACGACGGTCTCCTCGTCCCGGCCAACGCGCAGCTTGAGACCGGCCTCGGAGGCGCCGCCCAGCTCGAGCTCGGCGACGATCTCGAGGGCCTTGCCCCGGAGGGCGATCGGCGACGAGCCCGCGGAAATCGCCCGGGCCGCGATGCGCTGCGGCGCGCCCCGGAGCCCGCGGAGCTCCGCCACGGGCTCCTGCGCCAGGCGGATGCCGTCCCGGGTCGTGCGCAGGGCGAGCGCGCGCGGCACGCTCTGGGCGCTGCGCCAGGGCGCCGTCGGGATCTGGTTGCCGTAGAGCCAGTTGTTCATCCAGCCGAGCCACAGCCGGCGGCCGTCCGACTCCGGCACGTCCGACCACGACACGGCCGCGTAGAAGTCCTTCCCGTAGTCGGCCCACAGCGCCGCATCCAGTCCGGTCTTGCCGGCCGCCGCCGCCGTGCCCGGATCGGGAACGAAGCGCGTGCCGTCGAAGCGGCCCACGAAGTACTGCACCCCCGAGCCGCCGGCGATCGCGCCGGGGTTCAGGTTGAGGATCAGCACCCAGCGCGTGTCGCCGGCCTTGCCGTCGACGGGAAGCTCGAACAGATCGGGACACTCCCAGACGCCGCCCACCGCGCCGGCCGGTCCGAACTCGCTCAGCGCCGTCCACTGCTTCAGGTCGGGCGACGCGTAGAAGCGCAGCTTGTGCTCCGCGGCCAGCGACACGACCATCACCCACTTCCGCTGCGGCGCGTACCAGAACACCTTCGGATCGCGGAACTCGGTGGAGCCGATGTCGATCACGGGATTCCCCGCGTAGCGGGTCCAGGTGCGGCCGCGATCGTTGCTGTAGGCGAGGTTCTGGGCCTGGTTCTTCGTGGCCTCGCGGTAGCCGGTGTAGACCGCCACCAGGGGCGTGCGGCCGCCGGCGCCGAAACCGCTGGTGTTCTTCCAGTCCACGACCGCGCTGCCCGAGAACGCCATCACGCCGTCCACCTCGGGGATCGCCACCGGCAGGTGCTGCCAGCGCACGAGGTCCGTGCTGACCGCGTGGCCCCAGCTCATGTGGCCCCACGTGTCGCCGAAGGGGTTGTACTGGTAGAAGAGGTGATACTCGCCGTCGTAGTAGACGAGGCCGTTGGGGTCGTTCGTCCAGTTCACGGCCGGCGAGAAATGGAACTGGGGCCGGAACGGCTCGCGGTAGGTGGGGGCGGCGCCGGTGGCGGCGGCGAGGGCGAGCGTCAGCGCGAGCGCCGCGCTCACGAGGCCTTCAGCTGCTCCAGCAGCCCTCCCAGGTTCCACGAGTCCCAGCCCTCGACGATGCGGCCGTTCTCGAAGCGCAGCCACGTCATGCCGCGGAAGGTCACCTTCCGATTCGTGGCCGGCACGCCCAGGTGACCGCCCAGGTGCGTCGCCTCGACGCTCCAGCGCACCACGACGCTGTCGCCCTCGGCGACCGCCGCGATGACGGTGATCCGCAGGTCGGGAAACGCCCCGAGCAGCCCGGCGCGCGCCTCACGGAAGCCGTCGGGGCCGCGGGTCACGACGCCTTCCATGTGGCCCACGCCGTCGGGGGCGATCATCTCGTCGATCGTGGCCTCGCGCCGGTCGTTCCAGACCTCGCGCATCCAGCGCAGGGCCCGGTCGCGGTTGGATTCGGGCATCGGGTCCTCCTGGGGGAGCGTGTGAGGGACTCTACCCCGGAAGACGGCTACTTCGCCGCCATCGCCTCGACCTCGAGCTTCCACCGGGGATCGAGGAGCCGGCAGCAGACGACCGTCAGCGCGACCTTGTGGGCGCCAAGGTACTTCATGCGGAGCTGGACGTTCGCCTCGTCGTGCTCCGGGTCGGCGAGATAGAAGCGCATCGACACGAGGTCGCCGTAGTCCATCCCGGCCGAGCGCAGGATCGTGCCGAGGTGCCGCCAGATGAGCTCGCCCTGGTCCTCGAAGGACTCGGGCAGCGTCGTGCCGTCGGCCTCGTAGCCGTTGAGGCCGCTCACGATCAAGAGCCGCGAGTCCCCTCGGACCTCGACGGCGTGGGCGTAGCAGCGATAGGGGGGAAAGACGCCGGGCGGGTTGTGCTGGATCACGCTCACGCGGGTCGAGCTCCGGGGACGGCGTACTCCGTCTGCACGAGACCGCTGGGATACGTCCGGGTCGCGACGTGCTCCAGCCGGACGTCCTGGGCCAAGGCGCCGAACAGCGGCAGCCCGTCGCCGATCAGCACCGGCACGCGCGTGACGATGAGGCGCTGGATCAGGCCCGCGCGCAGGAAGCCCTGGATCGTCACGCCGCCGTCGACGTAGACGTGACG
Organism: uncultured Acidobacteriota bacterium; assembly: GCA_902826455.1. Lineage (GTDB taxonomy): Bacteria > Acidobacteriota > Vicinamibacteria > Fen-336 > Fen-336 > CADEEV01. The sequence goes on from CADEEV010000038.1 coordinate 34,976, forward strand.
GGCGCCGCTCGCCTCGAGGCGCGCAGCGATCGACTCGGGCGTGCCGTCCAGGTGCTCGACCTTCCCGCCGCGTGCCCTCGCAGCCGAGAGGTCGAGCGGTCCGCTGCTGAGCACGACGACGCGCTTGTCGCCGTAGACCCAGCCTTCGAAGCCCATCACGATCTCGAACGTCTTCCGGCCGATGAGCAGCGTGTCGACCGACGCCATGAAGTCGGTGTAACCGTGTTCCTCCGGCTCCTCGGGAAGGAAGTCGAGGGCGCCGTCGCGCCGCGCGAGGAAACCGTCGACGCTGATGCCGCAGAAGACGCTGAGCTTCATGCTCAGCGTGCCGGCGGCAGCCGGCTGCGCGAATACAGTCCCAGCGGGTGGCCCGAAGGGTCGAGGATCACGCCGATGGCCCCGGTGTCGTTCGGCAGGTCGAAGGGGAAGCCCTCGACCACCGTGCCCCCGAGCTCCTTCACCTTGCCCAGCATGGCCGGCAGGTCGGAGACCTGGACGTAGACCACACCGTTGAAGGGGCTGACGGCGCCGTCGGCCCGGCGGATCGTGCCGATCGACTCGCCACGCGAGACGATCTCGGCCGCGAGATCCGTCCCGATCACGGCCTTGTAGGTCCAGCCGAACAGCGCCGCGTAGAAGTCGCGGGCCCTCGGCACGTCCTTCACGGCGATGTCGAACCACGCGGCGCGTCCCGCGCCCACCTCGGCGGGCATCGAGCCCGCGGCCGGCGCCTTCAGGCCGGGGATCTTCGCGACGACGTAGACCAGCTCGGGTCCCTCGATCGCGCTCACCCAGTGCACGACCCCCGCGGGCACCACACCCACGTCGCCGGCGCGCACCGCCCGTGCCTTCCCACCGGTGACGCCCGTGCCGCGGATCTCGCCCGGGCCGATCTCCCTGGCTCCGACGAGGGAACCTCCCGTGGTGATCGTCGCGTTTCCTTCGAGGACCACGAAGAGGTCCGAGGAGTCGGTGTGGATCTCGGACAGGCCGACGCGCGTCCGGCGGATGCCGATGACCGGATGGTCCGCCTGGATCGCGAGCGGCGCCGCGAAGAGCCCGGGGACCATCGTGTCCTCGGGGGCCTTGCGGATCGCCTCACGGATCTCCGGCGCCGCCAGGAAGTCGGCGGGCAGGGTCGGCGACGCCTGGCCGAGGGTGAGGAACGCGAGCGACGCGGCGATCAGCAAGGTCATGTCTCCCCTCAGCGCACGAAGTAGCCCGACACGCGCCAGACGCCGTCGGCATCGCGAGTCGGCGTTATGGTCTCGACCGCGGCCGCCTTCTTCTCGAAGACGGAGTCGTACTGGAGGATCACGTACTGGCCGTCGGGCGCCCCCGGCAGCTTCTCGAGGTACTGCCGCGACTTCAGCTTGCGCGAGACGAGCTTGCCGAGAGGCGGCCGCGCGGCGCCCAGGGCCTGCGCCCATTGGGCCTTCGTCAAGGCCGTCTTGAACATCGACGCGGCCTGATCCCAGGACGCCTCCGAGTTGCCGGCGTCGGTCAGCTTGAGCCACGACTCCGCGGCGGTCTGCGCCAGATCCTCGGGAGCCTCGGCGGCGTGTGCGATCGCCCCGCAGCACACGAAACCAACGGCCAGGACGGCGCTCAGCAGTCTCATCGTCCGTTCCTCACTGTAGGAGCCGCGCCTTCAGGAAGGCCGTGGCTCGCGCCCACGAGTCGCGATCGGCGGCTTCATCGTAACCGCCCCACGAGTTGTTCGGGTCGGCGAAGCCGTGCTGGGCCTCCGGGTAGATGCGCACCTCGGTGGCGCTGCCGCGGGCCGCGGCTTCGAACCGGCGCGCCTCGTCCACGGAGGGTCCCATGTCCTGGCCCCCGAAGAAGGCGAGGGCGGTCGAGCCCGCCGCCGGTGTCGCCGGTGGAACCCCGTACCAACTCACGGCGCCGGCGACGCCCTTCTCGCCCGCGAACGCGAGGGCGTCGCGCCCGCCCATGCGGGCGCCGACCACGGCGAGGCGCCGCCCGCGGACGTCGTCCCGGGCGATCAGCCAGTCGCGGGCCGCCCGCAGGCCCGCAAGCGTCCGCGCGCTCGGCGGGCCCGTCATGACCGCGTGCATCGCGTCGCGATCCGCCGGCCGCTCGCCCCGGTCCGGCGTCACGCGTAGGACCAGGTAGCCGTCGGCGGCCAGGCGATCCGCGGCCGTGGGCTCCCACGGACCGGCCTTCCACCAGCCCTCGATGAGCAGGACCGTCGGAAACGGACCCGCGCCGGTGGGGCGGTGGAGCTCGGCCGACGGCAGACCCTCGATCTTCACGGGAGTGGACAGGAGCAGCGCCAGCAGGAGGAGGTTCATGCCGTGATGTACGGCCGACGCGCACCGACGTTCCGCGCCCGGCTGAGGTCACGGCATTGGATGCGGCGCGTCACGCGGGCGCCCGCCATGCGAACAGCCGCAGCGCCGCCTCGCCCGCGGCTCCGGCCGTCGTGCCCGTGTGCGCCATCCCGAGGCGGGCGAGCACCCGCGCCGAGGCCTCGTTCTCGGGATGGGTGATCGCCAGGATGTGCGTCAGGCCGAGGCGTGTCCGGGCGTCCTGGAGCACGGCCGCGCCCGCCTCTGCCGCGTAACCCGACCCGCGATGCTCGGGCAGGAACGCGAAGCCCAGGTCGGGCGCGTCGAGGGTCGCTCTCTTCAGGAGGCCACAGATCCCGAGGGCGGCGCCGTCCGTCTTCCTCTCGACCACGAAGAGGCCGAAGCCATGCTCGCGGAACGGCGGCAGGAGCCGTTGCTCCACGTAGCCGACCGCGTCCTGTTCGGTGCGCACGCCGCGGTCGCCGATGTAGCGCAGCCAGTCGGCGTCGTTCAACAGGCGCGCGAAGAAGGCGGCGTCGGCGGTCGCGGGCTCGCGCAGGACGAGGCGCTCGGTGGCCAGGCTGACCGTCGTCACCGCCGTCATCGAGCCGGGCAACCGGTCGTCCGCGACGAGAACGTCAGGTTCATCACCTTCCACGCGCCGCCGTCGCGCACGAGATCGAAGTGGTCGACGCCGCAGTTCGTCACCTGGCCCTTGACCCGCACGACGAACGTGGCCCACACCATCGCGATGTCGCCGTCGACATCGATCCGAGGCTCGGAGAGGCGCTCCTCGAAGGGACTGTCGGGCCTGATGCGCTCCGCGAACTGCGTCCAGCTCTGCTGCCGCAGGCCGGTGCCGCTCTGGCGCGCACCCGTCGCCGTCACGCGTCCGTCGGGGAAGACCTGCCGCAGCATCGCCGCCGCGTCGCCGGCCTCGAAGGACGCGAGCAGGGCGTGGATGGGCGCGAGAACGGCCGCGTCGGACGCGGTCTCGGCGCCGGCTACGGGCGCCAGAAGCAGAGCCGCCAGGAGATGTCGTTTCATTCGTTGCCTTCCTTCGTCATCGTCACGGACTCTACCCCAACGCCACGCGCTCCAAGGCTCCGATCCGAGCCTGGGGTGAAGCGGGCAAGACGATCACGCGAGGCGTGGGGCCGGAGCCGATGACGTCGCGCGCGTCGTCGAGCAGGATGCGCTGGAGCTTGTCGTCCACGCGACGACGGAAGCGCGCGTCCTCACCAGGCCGAGCCGCCACCTCGGACGAGCGCGGCACGTAGGCGACGACGTCGAGCTGCCGCATCGCGGAACGTACGTCCGCCGTATGGCCTCGAATGAAGTCCCTGACTTCTTCGGCACCCCAGGCGCCGCGACTCGCGGCGGCATACGCCAGGTAGTCCGCCGGACTGCGCTCGAAGATCACGTTCAACCTACTCGATGCGGCCCGGACGGTGGCGACGGTGTAGCTCAGCAGGCGGCGCAGCGACTCGGCAGTCGGAGCCCCGGAGTCGGTGAGCTCGACATCGTCACCGAGGGTCTCGAAGGCCTCCGGCTCGTGGGTGTAGTCGGGGAAGCGCTCGAGGAACTGCGCGATCAGCGTGCTCTTGCCGGTGCCGTGGGTTCCCGAGACGGCGAGGCGCATTCAGGCCGCGGAACGGCCTCCACGCCACCGCACCGCGTACGGCAGCACGAAGAGGTACAGGCCGGTGAAGAGGAGCAGCGCGAGCGGAAGCAGCGGCGAGTAGGTGATCCACGCGGGCGGAGTGCCCCACTTGGCCATCGCGACGAAGTTCGCGATCACGGCCAGCGTGAAGGCGATCGAGACCCAGCGATGGAACTGCCTGATCCAGTAGCTCACGAGCGACCTCCTGACTTGCGTGCCCCGACGACCTTCCAACCGTTGCCCGACGGATCCCGGAAACCGGCGTCGACCGTGCCGAAGCGGTCGACCGGCTCCTGCGTCAGCTCGACGCCGCGCGCCCGCATGGCCTCGCAGGCGGCCCGGCAGTCGTCTACGACCAGCACCAGCGGCGGCATCGCGCCCTTGGCCACGAGCGCCCGCAACGCCTGCGCCGTCGCGGCGTCGTGCACCGGCGGCCCCGGCGTGAACAGGCCGAGCTGGAACGACGGCTGGTCCGGATGCTGCACCGTGAGCCAGCGGTAGTCCCCGTTCTTCACGTCCGTGTGTACGCGAAACCCGACCTTCTCCACGTAGAACGCGAGCGCCTCGTCCTGGTCCCTCACGTACAGCCCGACCACTTCCACACCCTGGCTCATAGGCTCGTCTTCCTCCGGCCCCTTTTATAGCCGGGCGTGGTTCGGCGCCGCTTCTCCGAAACTGCGATCGTGAGGTCGGGGCGATGGGCGGCGCTCAGGAAGCAGGGGGGCACGCGGTCGAGGGCACTGGCGGCATCCCGCGCGCGCTGCCGGATCGCGGTCGGGCTCTCGCCGGTGACGTCACGGAACGTGCGGCCGAACGTGCCCAGGCTCTCCCAGCCCGTGTCGAAGGCGATTTCGAGGATGGGGAGGTCGGTGTCCCGCAGGAGCGCCGTCGCGCGCTCGATGCGCCGCGTGAGCAGGTAGCGGTGGGGTGGCACCCCGAAGGCCTGTTTGAACGATCGCGCGAAGTGGGCCTCGGAGACGCCGCTGACCCTTGCGAGCCTCTTCACGGGCCAGGCCTCGTTCGACGCGGCGTCCATCCGGTCCTTCGCTCGCAGGAGGCGCCGCAGGAGCTCGGGGTCCTGGCTCGCGGCCGCCGTCTCAGGACTGCGGGGCGACATCGTACCCGGTCGGACGGTACCGAGCCCGGAGGTCGGCCGGGGGTAGGCAACGCGCGCCCGTGGACTGGAGCAGGGATTCGAGCTGCTCCAGCAAGGACCACACGCGCTCGACGTCGGCGGGGTAGTCGAGGGTCCAGGTGCCGGAGCCGTCGCCCGTTTCCGCAGAGGCCGGATACCGCCCCGCGTACCGCACGTGGCTCAGGCGCTGCAGGAGCCGCTCGGTCTCGGCCGAGGGCTCGACGCCGGCCTCTCTCGCGTACTCGAGGAGCCGATGATGTCCGAACTGGGGCTTGAGCCGCCCGTCCGCCACGAGAGACTCGCCCTTCGCGACCAGCACCGCCTTCAGGAGGTTCTCGACCGCGGTCGCGTACAACACCATCATCGGGACCGTGTTGCCGGTGTGCAGCCAACCCATGTCCGATGCCTGGCCGGACTGCCGAGGCCGGTCGTACCAGTCGACCAGGTAGTTCGCCGCGAGGACGAACTCGCGGGCCGCCTGCTGCCAGCGATACGCCTGGCCGGCGTCGCCATCGAACTGCGCGCCTCTCTTGGCCTCAGGCACCGTGTCTATTCCCCCGTCGCCTGCGGGAGACCGCGGTCTCGCATGGATCGGCCGCCGCGAAGTCGGGCGCCATCACTGCCACCAGCGGCCTCGAACGAACCCCTCGATGAACGCATTGCCGAAGGCCACCGACAGGGTGCCGAAGATCAGCGCACAGGACGCCGTAGCCTTCAGGGCCTGGCGATCCGGAACATCAATCCAAAGGATGTCGAGGCTCCACGCGAAGAGGACACCGAGGCCCGCGCCGATCGCGAAGCGCAGCACCTTGTCGGCCGTCGTGTCCTGGCTGAGGGGCGCCATTCTCCTCCGGTGAAAGCGTGCCCATTCTAGCCGCTGGACTGCCCCGCGTTGTCGGCGCGCATCAGCTCGCCGCTCCACCGATGACACAGCCAGACGGGCACGAAGCCGACGATGCCGAAGGCCGAATCGACGGCCTGCCACCAGAGCGGAATCCCGCGCAGCGCGCCGAACAGCAGCGCCCACGCCGGCACCAGCGCGCAGGCGATCATCCCGAACTCGAAGAGCCAGCGATTGCGAACGGGGTCGCGCAGCGCGCCCACGAACACGAGGGCGATCATGAAGTGGCCGAAGGCGAGCCAGTCGGTGCCGTAGAACATGAAGGGCGCGTCGACCGACGTCGCGCGGATCCCGTCGCGCAGGGTGCGCAGCCACGAGCCCGCGAACTGCGGCAGGAAACCGCCCGCGCGCATGTCGTCGCCGAGTAGCCGGGCGCCGACCTCGATCTGCGTCGCGATCGGCAGTGCTGTCGCGCCGCTCAGAACCAGCCCGACGATGAAGAACAGCGTCCAGCCCCGGATTCGCGATCGCAGGCGTTCCATGCCTGGAATTCTCGGACAGGGTGGGCGAGGGCCGGTAGCGTTCGTCAGGTGGGTCGGCCTAGCGTCCGCGAGCGGCTTGGCGAAGGGTCCTGAAAATCCATCGGTGGTGGCTCGCGGAATAGAGGTGAGGGTTCGTGGCACCCTCGAGCTCGATCTTGAAGCCGGATCGAAGGAGGTGCGCCGCCTCGATGCCGACGAGGCGCTCCAGCGGCAACGCTCGTTCGAGGGAAGGCAGAACACGGCGCTCCTCTGCTGCCAGAGGGATTCGCACTCGCGGCACCTTGGCCTCGATGGCCGCCAGCCAGCGACTATCGATGCCGCCGTAGTGGAGCCGCGATCGGAACGGAGCGATGCGCTTCAGCTCGGCAAATCGGACGAGCGCCGGCGTATCCAGGTCTCCGACAAACACGATGGAGGCGCCTGCAGGCAGCATTCGCCCGGCGACCGCAACGACGCGTGGATCGGCGATGCATCGGGAGTGGAAGAAGCCGACGCTGCTCGGGACGGCGCGTTCCTGCAACCACCAGTGGAACGCGGAGGCCTTGTCGGAGGCCACCACCAACGACGCGTTCGCGGGCATCCACACATGACAGAGCGGCCATTCGGAGGGTTCGAGCCAGAGCGTCTCGCCTTCCGGCCCCCGAGGCCGCGCCGGCGTTCCGAAGTGGCGGAGCACCGCCTGCCAGGCCGGCGAGATCGGCTTCAGCGCCCAGTCCTCGGGGAGACGAATCGAGGCTGTTGTTCGGGGGCGTAGACCTTGACGGCGATCGTCGCTCCCAGATCCGCCACTGCTCTCAAAGCTCTAGGGGATACGAAAAGCTCGAACGCGTGGGGTTCGTGGGCAGCCTCAATCCCGATGTTGAACTCGCGTCGTCGGGCTCCCTCCCAGAGACGGCGGGCCTTTGAAGGAAGCCGGCGTACCACAGCGACCAACGCAAGGATTGCACGGCTCGCGTCGTTGTCGGGGAAGCGGACGATCCCGAAGTGAGCTGCATGACGTGCGCCCTCGGGGCCGACGTAGTGAACGTTCGTCGATCGGCTCATGGCTTCGGCGAGGGGCTCCAGGCGTGATCGCGACCAGACGTCAAGTGCGACAGCGATGTAGCGCGTCTTGCTCTCGTGGACCGCCCATCCCCTCGACTTGAGAGGACGCTTCATGGGGACTGCAGATGGCCACGAACGTTCCTTCGGGGCTGCGCACGTACGAGGCCGTCTGTCCCCACGGCATCAGGCGCGGCGCGGCCACGGGTTCGGCGCCCGCATCCACGGCCCGCGCGTAGGCGCTCTCGACGTCCTCCGCGTAGAAAGCGATCTCGACGCCGGTGGGCCCCGCGCCCGCACGGCTGTAAGCCGGCATCAGCAGCGTCCCGACGTCGTGACTGGCC
>CADEEV010000039.1 GCA_902826455.1 uncultured Acidobacteriota bacterium
ATCGCTACTTCACTCGCGAGCCGCATCCAGCCACCTCACCGCGCACGAAGGAAATCGCGGAGTACATCGCCAGCCAGTGGCGCAGCCAGGGACTGGAGGACGTCACCATCCGCCGCTACGACGTGCTGTCGTCGAACCCTCGGCGCGTCCACGTCGAGATGACCGCGCCGCGGCGCTACGTGCCGACGCTGCGTGAGGATCCCTACCCCGACGATCCCGACACGTCGCAGCCAGCCGTGAGCGGCGCCTGGACGTCGTTCTCGGCCTCGGGCGACGTCACCGCCCCGGTCGTCTACGCCAACAGCGGCAACCCCGCCGACTACGACGTGCTGCGCGCCAACGGCATCGACCCGCGCGGCAAGATCGTCATCGTCCGCTACTCGAATCCGTACAGCTACCGCGGCTTCAAGGCGTTGACCGCCGAGCGTGAGGGCGCCGCGGCGATGATCGTCTACTCCGATCCGGCCGAGGACGGCTACGCCAAGGGCGAGGTCTACCCCAAGGGCCCGTGGGGCCCGGCCAGCCACTTGCAGCGCGGCGGCATCGCCTACGACTACATCGTCCCCGGAGATCCGCTGACCCCTGGCTGGGCGTCGACCGAGGGCGCGCGGCGGATTCCCGCCGCCGACGCGGTGTCGATCCCCAAAGTGATGGCGCTGCCGATGTCGCACCGCGACATCCAGCCGATTCTCGAAGCGCTCGGCGGCCCGGCGGCGCCGGCGGCGTGGGCGGGCGCGCTGCCCCTCACTTACCGGCTCGGCGGCGTGGCCCGCCTGCGGGTGCAGATCGACATGCAGACCGACGTGCAGCCGAACTTTGTCGTCGAAGGCCGCATCCGCGGCGCCGAGCGGCCCGACGAATGGGTGGTGCTCGGCAACCATCACGACGCGTGGGTCTTCGGCGGCGTCGATCCGTCGAGCGGCACGGCCTCGATGCTCGAGCTGACCAAGGCGCTCGGCCAGCTCGCCCGCGACGGCCTGCGGCCGCGGCGCACGCTGGTCTTCGGCAGCTGGGACGGCGAGGAGGTGACGCTCACCGGCTCCACCGAGTGGGGCGAGGAGTTCGCGAGCGAGCTCCAGAAGAAGGCCGTCGCCTACCTCAACGTCGACTCGGCCGCCTCCGGCCCGAGCCTGAGCGTCAGCGCGCAGGCCTCGCTGGCTCCGATGATCGTCGACATCACGCGGGACCTGCGCGATCCGTCCGGCGTCTCGCTGCTCGAGGCATGGCGGCGCCCCGAGGCCGGCAGCAAGGACGGCCCCACGCCGGAGGCGGACCTCGTGCGGACGAAGATCGGCAGCGGCTCCGACCACACGGTGTTCCTCAACTTCGTGGGCCTGCCGGTCGTGGAGATGGGCTTCGACGGCCCGTACGGCGTCTACCACTCCGTCTACGACGACCACTACTGGGTCTCGCAGATCGGCGACCCCGGCTTCCGCTATCACGTCCTCATGGAGCAGCTCTGGGGCTCGATGGCCCTGCGCCTCGCGAACGCCGAGGTGCTGCCGCTCGACACCGAGGCCTACGCGGCGGCCCTGGAGGGCTTCGTGACGCATGTCGCCGAGATCGAGGGTGCCGCGCGCGAGCTGAAGCTCACGGACCTGAGCCTTCGCGTGGAAGAGCTGCGGGTCGCCGGCGCCGCGCTCAACTCCCGCGTCGCCGAGGCCCAGGAGGCCGGCACGCTCTCCGCACCGGCGCGCGACGCGGTCAACGCGGCGCTGATGCAGTTCGAGCGCAACTGGCTCTCCCCCGCCGGCATCCCCGGCCGGCCGTGGTTCAAGCACATGCTCTTCGCCCCGCGCTACACCTACGCCGCGATGACGCTGCCGGGGATCACGGAGGCCGCGGAGAAGGGCGACTGGCCGGTGGCCCGGGAGCAGGCGGCGCTCGTGTCCGCGGCGGTCGCGAGGAACACGGCGCTCCTGAAGGGCGCCACGCCTTAGCGGGGGAGCCGGCCCGGGCCGCGTGCTACCATTTCCGCTTCACGCGCGCTCGTAGCTCAATGGTAGAGCGAGGGCCTTTTAAGCCCGAGGTTGTGGGTTCGAGCCCCACCGAGCGCACCAGCCCCGGCGCCTAGTAGGTCGCGAGCCTGACGCGCAGCAGCTGCGGCCGCGTCGTGAAGTTGAGCCCGTAGTCGGTCTGGTCGCCGTTCCAGACACGCTCGAAGACCCAGGCGCCGGCCGCGTCGTAGCGGCCCTCCTCGACACGCGCGTACTGGGTGCCGCCCACCTTGCCGTGCACCGGGCCGGCTTCGAAGGCGATGCGCACGTTGCGGCCGGTCACGAGGAACTCGTCGGGACCGAGCTGCGCCACCACGAGCCCGCCGTCGCGGTACTCGCGCGCCGGAGCCTCGACCGTGCGCAGCCACTCCTTGCTGCCGAACTGCCACTTGTTCCAGCTCACGTCGGCGATCCAGCGGCCGAGGTCCAGCCGGCGGTCGGCATCGTCGTCGGGTTGCGCCGCGCCCCAGACGCGGCCTTCGAAGCTGAGGCGCGCCCACACACGCGCGAACGGCGCCAGCAAGCGGTAGTTCGCGGCGAACGGCTCCACCATCGACGCGTCCGTGGCGCGAGCACCCAGCGGGAAGTTGGAATAGCCCGTGAAGTCGATCCCGAACGGCACGAAGCCGATCGCCTGCCGGCCCACGACCTCGAAGAAATAGCGCGCGTACGCGCGATCGTTGCCGGTCTCGGCGACGAACAGCGGGTTGTCCGGTCGCGCGTAGAGATCGAGGACGCGAAGGTACTTCGCCGACTCGCGCATGTAGATGTCGGGAGCCAATACGTCGATCGCCGGTGCCGCCGCACGGTAGACGTCGAGGACGTTGTCGGTCGGGCCACCGCTCGCGTACTGGCCGGGCTTGCCGGGAGTGAACGGATCGCGCAGCGCAGCGTTCACGTACAGGGGCAGCGCGTACTCGGCCTTGCCCGCCGCCGCGACCTGGCCGATGAAGTGCGCCACCGACCAGGCGTGGAAGAACTCCTCCGCATCGGCGCCGAAGACCTGCGTCCAGTTGCCCGCTGGCTTGCCGAGCTTCGCGAGCAGGGCTGCCGGCACCGTCTGATTGAACAGCGCCTCCGCCCTCGGCGAGTAGTCGCGGACGCTGCCGTAGGTGCCGGGCTCGTTCTGGACCTGGATGGCGATGACGGTCCGCTGGACATCGACCTCACGGAGGTGGCGCAGGAAAGCGACGAAGGCCTTGCGGTCCGCGTCGAGCGTCGCCGGGGCGTGGGGCGACAGAGAGTTGAGCCGCGCGCCGTCCTTCGTGACGACACGCGGGAAGCGGGCGTCGTCGAGCTTCACCCACTCCGGAGCGTAGGCCGGGCCGTTGTTCTTCCAGGTCGCGAACCACAGCAGGATCAGGCGCAGCTCGCGCTGCCGCGCCTGCTGCAGCAGGGTGTCGAGGAAGGAGAAGTCGAAGCGCCCCTCGACGGGCTCGATCTGCTCCCAGGCGATCGGCACCGACACCGTGTTCGCCTGCATCTGTTCGACCGCGGGCCAGACCTGGGGCAACGCCGCCGGCCAGGCGCTGGAGTTGTTCACCTGCGCGCCGAGGACCAGGAACGGCGCGCCGTCGACGAAGAGCGCGTGGCGCCCGTCGCGGGTGACGAGGCGTGGGATCTCGACCGCCCCCGCGGCAGCGGCGGCGCACAGCACGCCGACCGTCGCGAGGGCTGCTCGCATCCGCCGGCGCGCTATTCGAACCAGGCGGCGACGGCGCTCGAGCGGCGCAGGATCGTGTCGAGGCGGTCGGGGCCCGTGGACACGATGCCGATCTCGCAGCCCACGAGATCCGAGAGGCGCGCGATGTAGTCCTGGGCGCCCTGGGGCAGCAGCGCGTAGTCGCGCACGCCGGCCGTGGGCTCCACCCAGCCCGGCATCGTCTCGTATACGGGCTCGCAGGCCTCGGCGACGGCAAGGTCCGCGGGGAAATCCGTCAGCACCTCGCCCTTGTACTTGTAGCCGGTGCAGACCTGGATCTCGGCCAGCGGGTCGAAGACGTCGAGCTTCGTGAGGGCGATCGAGTCGAAGCCGTTGACCAGGGTCGAATAGCGGGTGACGACCGCGTCGAACCAGCCGCAGCGACGCGGCCGCCCGGTGGACGCCCCGAACTCGGCGCCGCGCTTGCGGATCTCCTCCTCGAGGCTGCCGCCGATCTCGGACGGCAGCGGACCCGCGCCGACCCGCGTGGTGTAGGCCTTCGCGATGCCGAGGATGCCGTCGACCCGCGTGGGCGAGATGCCCAGGCCGGTGACGGCGCCGCCGGCCGTGGCGGAGGACGAAGTGACGTAGGGGTAGGTTCCGAGGTCGATGTCGAGGAGCGTCGCCTGGGCGCCCTCGAACAGCACCGAGTAGCCGCGAGCCATGGAGCGCTGCAGCACCAGGGACGTGTCGGCGATGCGCGGCCGGAGGCGCTCGCCGAAGGCCAGCAGGTCCTGCAGGAGCTGATCCCAGTCCAGCTCGGGCGTGTGGTTCGAGCCGCGGCAGATCGTCTCGAAGTGGCGCCGCGCCTCGGCCAGCTTGCCCGGCAGCGTGTCCTTGTTCAGCAGGTCGGACATGCGGATGCCGCGGCGTCCCGCCTTGTCCTCGTACGCGGGCCCGATGCCGCGCTGCGTGGTGCCGATCTTGTTCTCGCCGCGGGCCGCCTCGGCCAGCGACTCGAGGACCCGGTGGTGCGGCAGGATCAGGTGCGCGCGGTCGGAGATCACGAGGTTGTCCTCGATCTCGACGTCGCGCTCGACGAGCCCCGCGATCTCCTTCTCGAGGGCCCAGGGATCGATCACCATGCCGTGACCCATCACGCACAGGATGCCGGGGTGCAGGATGCCCGAGGGGATCAGGTGCAGGACGAACTTCTCGTCCTCGATGATGACGGTGTGGCCGGCGTTGTGGCCGCCGTTGTAGCGGGCCACGACCTGGAAGCGCTCGGAGAGGAGGTCGACGATCTTCCCCTTCCCCTCGTCGCCCCACTGGGCTCCCGCGATGACGATGTTCGGCATGTGCTTCTCTTGGCCCTCGTCGAAACGGGGCATTCTAGCCGCCGTCCCCAGGAGCCGCAAGGTGATATATTTCCGGGCCGCTCATGACGCCCTCCGACTCCCCTCTCGCTCTCGACGGCCAGAGCCTCGATCTCGAGGGCCTGGAGGACGTCACACGACGGCGCCGGACGGTGGCCCTCACCGAGGGCGCGCGCGCCGCAGTCGCCGCGGCCCGGCGCGTGGTGGACGAGACGGTGGCTTCGGGCCGGGTCGTGTACGGCGTCAACACCGGCTTCGGCAACTTCTCCGACGTGGTGATCCCGGCCGGGCGCCTGAAGGACCTGCAGCTCAACCTCGTGCGCTCCCATGCCGCCGGCGTCGGCCCGGCGCTGGGCGAGGCCGAGACCCGCGGCCTGATGCTGCTCCGCGCGAACGTGCTCGCCAAGGGCTTCAGCGGCTGCCGGCCGGAGACACTCGACCTGCTCCTGGCCATGCTCAATCGCGGCGTCCATCCCGTGGTGCCGGCGCAAGGCTCGGTCGGCGCCAGCGGCGATCTCGCGCCCCTCGCCCACCTGGCCGTCGCCCTCGTGGGCGAAGGCCGTTGCGTCTTCGAGGGACGGGAGCTCGACTCCGCCGCGGCCCTCGAGGCGGCCGGCCTGCGTCCCGTGGAGCTGCAGGCGAAGGAGGGCCTGGCCCTGATCAACGGCACGCAGCTCATGACGGCCGTGGGCGGCCTCGCGCTCGCCGAGGCCTGGCGCCTGGCGCGCTCGGCCGACGTGATCGGCGCCCTCACCCTCGACGCGCTCAAGGGCACCGACGTGGCGTTCGACGCCCGCATCCACGCAGCGCGGCCGCACCCCGGCCAGACCGCTTCGGCCAGCAACCTGAGACGGCTGCTCGCCGAGAGCCCGCTGCGCGACTCCCATCGCGACTGCGGCAAGGTCCAGGATGCCTACAGCCTGCGCTGCATGCCCCAGGTCCACGGCGCCGCCCGCGACGCCCTCGGCTTCGTGGGCCGCACGATCGGCATCGAGATGAACAGCGGCACCGACAACCCGATGGTGTTCGCCGAGAGCGGCGAGCTGCTCTCGGGCGGCAACTTCCACGGCGAGCCGGTGGCGATCGCGGCCGACCTCCTGTCGATCGCCGTGGCCGAGATCGGCGCGATCAGCGAGCGGCGCATCGAGCGCCTCGTGAACCCGCAGCTGAGCGACCTGCCGGCGTTCCTGACGCCGCAGGGCGGGCTCCAGTCGGGGCTGATGATCGCCCAGGTCGTGGCGGCCGCCCTCGCGTCGGAGAACAAGTCCCTCGCCCACCCCGCGAGCGTCGACTCGATCCCCACGTCGGCCAACAAGGAAGACCACGTTTCGATGGGCGTGACGGCGGCCCGCAAGGCGGCGCAGGTGGTGGCCAACGTGCGGCAGATCCTCGCGATCGAGGCGATCGCCGCCAGCCAGGCCCTGGAGTTCCACCGCCCGCTGCGCACCTCGGCGCCCCTCGAGGCCGTCGTGGCCGGGATCCGCCGCGTCGTGCCCGCCTACGACACGGATCGCCTGCTGGCGCCAGAGATCGCGCGCGTCGCCGACCTCGTGGGCGCGGGCCGGATCGTCGAGGACGCGGCGGCAATCTGCGGTACGCTCGAGTGACTCGAAAGGAGCCCTGATGGGCCGCTTCCTGACCACGCGCCGGTCCGAGTGGGCGCCGGGACTCGCGATCCTCGCGACCGCGATCGGCATCGGCTCCCTGATCGGCGTGTCCCTGGGGCAGCGCTCGTGGGCCGTGTACGTCGGCCTGATCGCCCTCGTGCTGCTCGGGTTCGCGGGCCTCGACCGGCTGCGCGGCCGGCGCCGCGCCGCCGACGCGCCCCGCACGCGCGGCAAGCTCCGCGTCATCCAGGGCGCGAAGGGCAACGCCTACGATCTCGCGAGCGACGACCGGACGGACTCCCAGCGGTACCTGATGTGACGGTCGCGAGCGCGGCGCGTACCGTGCGCGCCCCCCGGGGCACGGCGATCTCCTGCAAGTCGTGGCTGCAGGAGGCCGCGTTGCGCATGCTGATGAACAACCTGGACCCGGAGGTCGCCGAGCGTCCCGACGACCTCGTGGTCTACGGCGGCATCGGCAAGGCGGCGCGCAACTGGGAGTGCTTCGACGCGATCGTGGCCAGCCTGCGGACCCTCGGCAACGACGAGACGCTACTGGTGCAGTCCGGCAAGCCCGTCGCCGTGTTCCGCACCCACGAGGACGCGCCGCGCGTGCTGATCTCGAACTCGATGCTCGTGCCCGCATGGGCGAACTGGGATCACTTCTACGAGCTCGATCGCAAGGGCCTCATGATGTACGGCCAGATGACCGCCGGCTCCTGGATCTACATCGGGACCCAGGGCATCCTGCAAGGCACCTACGAGACCTTCGCCGAGGCCGCACGCCAGCACTTCGGCGGCAGCCTCCAGGGCCGCCTCGTCGTCACGGCCGGCCTCGGCGGCATGGGCGGCGCGCAGCCCCTCGCGGCCACCATGAACGACGGCGTCATGATCGCGGTCGAGATCGACCGGCACCGCATCCAGCGGCGGCTCGAGACGCGCTACCTCGACGTCATGGCGACGAGCCTCGACGCGGCCCTCGGCCAGGCGCGCGAGGCGCAGGCGGCGGGCCGCGGCCTCTCGATCGGCCTGCTGGGCAACGCCGCCGACGTGCTCCCCGAGATGGCGCGCCGCGGCCTGGTGCCCGATCTCGTCACGGACCAGACGAGCGCCCACGATCCCCTGAACGGCTACGTGCCCAACGGCATGAGCTACGACGCCGCGCTCGCGCTGCGCGCGTCGGACGCGGCGCGCTACATGGCCGAGGCCCGGCGCAGCATGGGCGAGCACGTGCGGGCCATGCTCGATCTCAAGCGCCTCGGCGCCGTGGTGTTCGACTACGGCAACAACATCCGCGCGGAGGCTCAGAAGGCCGGCGTGGCCGACGCCTTCGACTTCCCCGGCTTCGTGCCCGCGTACATCCGGCCGCTGTTCTGCGAGGGCAAGGGCCCCTTCCGCTGGGCCGTGCTGTCGGGCGACCCGAAGGACCTCGCGGTGACGGACGAGGCCGTGCTCGAGACCTTCCCCCACGACAAGGCGCTCCACCGCTGGATCACCCTGGCCCGCGAGCGCGTGAAGTCCCAGGGCCTGCCGGCGCGCATCTGCTGGCTCGGCTACGGCGAGCGCGCGAAGATGGGCGCGGTGTTCAACGAGCTCGTGGGGACGGGCCGCGTGTCGGCGCCGATCGTGATCGGCCGCGACCACCTTGACGCCGGCTCCGTCGCGTCCCCGAACCGCGAGACCGAGGCCATGAAGGACGGCTCCGACGCCGTGGCCGACTGGCCGATCCTGAACGCGCTCGTGAACTCCGTCGGCGGCGCCACCTGGGTTTCGGTGCACCACGGCGGCGGCGTCGGCATGGGCTACTCGATCCACGCCGGGATGGTGATCGTGGCCGACGGCAGCGCCAAGGCGGCCGCCCGCCTCGAGCGCGTCCTCACGTCGGATCCCGGCATGGGCGTCGTGCGCCACGCCGACGCGGGCTACGAGCGCGCCATCGACGTCGCCCACGAGCGAGGCGTCCGCCTCCCGATGCTGCCGCCGCGGCAGTAGCGGGCCTTGAGCGCCTTCTCACGCCCCGACCTCGAGAGCGTCCTTCGGACCCGCGCCGTGTCGGGCCCGCCGCTCGTCCTGACCGGGCCGCCGGGCGCGGGCAAGACGACGCTGCTGCGCGGCCTCGCCGCGCATCTCTCGGCGCAGGGCGCGGTGCCCGTCTATCTCGACCTGATGGGGGCCGCCTCGACGCCGGAGCGCTTCGTCGTCGCCGCGCTCCGTGCGATCCCTGCCGAGGGCCTCGGCCGGCGGCTGCCGCTCGCCACGGAGATCCATCGTCTGGCCGGCTCGGGTCGCCTCCATGGCGCCGAGGCCGTGACCGCGCTCTTCCGGCTGTGGGCCTCCCTGGACGAAGCCGACGGGCGCCCGGTCGTGCTGTTGATCGACGAAGCCACGGAGATCCGCTCGCTCGCCTACTTCCCCGGCCTGCGCCACGTCCACGATCCCTTCGCCGGAGCCCTCGCGGCGCGCCGCCGCGGCACGATCCTCGCGACGTCGTTCCCGAGCGCCGCCCGCAAGCTCTGGACCCTCGAGACACTGGCGGCCCGCCCGCTCGTTCCCGCCGACGTTCCCGGCGAGCACGCGAACGATCTCGTCCGCGCGAGCTTCGGCTGGCCCCGCTACGTGGCGATCCTCACGGAGTCGATGCGGCGCGAGGGCGGCGGCGCAGCGGCCGCCTGGTCGCGCGAGATGGCCCTCGGGGGCCGGCTCGAGACGGCGTGCCGTCAGACCTACGAGTCGCTGCTCCTGCGCAGCCGCGGCTACGGCATCTGCAAGGCGGCGCTCGCGGTCATCGCCCACGAGGAAGGCCTGAACCTAACGGCGCTGGTGCCGCGCCTCGGCCGCACGCCCGGCGCCGTGCGCGACTACCTCCAGTGGCTCGTGGGCGTCGACGCGATCCGCATGGTCAAGAAGAAGTACGTCTACGTCGACGGCCTGCTGCGCCACTGGGTGCGGCTGCACGCCCGCGGCGTCATCCCGACCGTCGCGGAGCTGGACGCGGCCGCGCGCGAGGCGCTGTCAACCGAACCCGCCAAGGCGGCAGCCGAAGCACCGAGCCTCACGGCGCCGCCCGTGGCCGAGACCGTGAACCCGGATCCGTCCTCGCCGGCCCGCCGAGACAGCCTGATCGAGATCGACTGACCGCTACTTGAGCAGCGGCTCGAGGAGCGCCGTGAGCTTGTCCTTCGAGATGAGGCCGATGCGTTGCTCGGCGACCTGGCCGTTCTTCAGCACCAGCAGCGTCGGCAGCGTCGTGATGTTGTACTTGAAGGGCACGTCGGGGTTCTCCTCGACGTTGAACTTGCCGACCCTGAGGCGGCCCTCGTACTGGGCCGCGAGGGCCTCGACCGTGGGCAGCAGCGTCTTGCACGGCACGCACCAGTCGGCCCAGAAGTCCACGAGCACGGGCACGGACGACTTCAGGACGTCGGCGTCCCAGTTCTGGTCGGTGAGGATCTGCACGTTGTTGGCCAAGCCTTCTTCGCTCCTTGGTGACTACGCCTTCGCCATCGCGCGACGGTAGACGTCCTCGTAGGCGCGTGCCGAGCGCTCCCAGGAGAAGTCGCGCGCCATCCCGTTGGCCTGGAGCGTGCGCCAACCCTTCTTGTCCTTGAACGCGGCCAAGGCCTGATCGAGCGCCCACAGCACTGCGGTGCCGTCGGCCGTGTCGAAACGGAAGCCCGTGCCGGTGCCGGCGGCGGCATCCCAGGGCTCGACCGTGTCCACGAGGCCGCCGGTCGAGCGCACGATCGGCACGGTGCCGTAGCGCAGGCTGTACATCTGCGTGAGGCCGCAGGGCTCGAAGCGCGACGGCATCAGGAACATGTCGGCGCCCGCCTCGATCTTGTGGGCGAGCGCCGCGTCGTAGCCGAGGCGGACGGCGATGCGGTCGGGGGCGCGGGCCGCCAGGGCCCGGAAGCCGTCCTCCACCTCCCGCTCCCCGGAGCCGAGGAGGACGAGGCGCATCGGGCGCTGCAGGAGGTCGAACCAGGCCCCGGTCACGATGTCGAAGCCCTTCTGGTGCACGAGCCGCGAGGTGATCCCGACGAGCGGCAGGTCGGGGAACTCGGGCAGGCCCATGCTGCGCAGCAGATCGGCCTTGCAGGCGGCCTTACCGCCCAGGTCGTCGGCCGTGTAGTTCTTCGCGACGTGGGGATCGACCGAAGGATCCCACTCGTCGTAGTCGACGCCGTTCAGGATCCCGAGCAGGTCCCCGCCGCGCGCCCGGAGCGGGCCGTCCATCGAGTACCCCATCTCGGGGCTCTGGATTTCCCGGGCGTACTGGGGCGATACCGTCGTGACGTTCTCCGCGAACATCACGCCGCCCTTCATGTAGCTCACGCCGCCGTGGTACTCGAGGGCGTCGGGCGTGCCGAGGTTCCAGGGAAGCCCGATCGCGCCGATCGTGTCGAGGCCGAAGACGCCCTGGTAGGCCACGTTGTGGATGGTGAAGACCGACGGCGAGCGGTACAACGTCGGGTCGTCCCAGTAGAACGCCTTCAGGTAGACGGGCAGCAGCCCGGCCTGCCAGTCGTGGGCGTGGAAGACGTCCGGGCGCTCGCCGCGGCTCCGGAAGAACTCGCACACCGCCCGCGCGAAGAACGCGAAGCGCAGCCGGTTGTCGCCGTAGTCGGCGTTGCCCTCGCCGTACGGGAAGGGCCGCTCGAAGAAGCTCGGGTGCTCGACGAAGACCACGTCGACGCCGTCCGCGGTCGTCACGCGGTAGAAGCCGGCGCTGCGGTGGACCGAGTCGACCGGCACGTGGACGGAGCCCAGGAACTGTCCCGGCGGGAACGCGATCGGACCGTAGCGGGGCAGGAACGCCGTGACCCGGTGCCCGAGCCTCACGAGCGCCTTCGGCAGGGCGCCCACCACGTCGCCGAGGCCGCCGGTCTTCATGTACGGGACCATCTCCGAGGCGGCGAAGGCGATGTGGAGCGGGCTCGGCATCGGCCTCCGACACTAGCAGCAACAACGATCGGCGGCAACGACGCCACTGGCTTGGCGCCCTTGACACTATGTAGCGTACCAATATAGTGTGACGCATGCGCTTCGACGCCACGCGACACCTGCCCCTCACGCCGCCCTGCTTCCAGGTCCTCGTGGCGCTCGCGGACGGCGAGAAGCACGGCTACGCCATCGTGAAGGAGGTGGAGCGCCGCACGGAGGGCAAGGTGGTGCTGCGGACCGGCACGCTCTACCCGATCCTGAAACGGCTGCTCGACGACATGCTGGTGGCGGAGAGCAGCAGCCGGCCCGGGCCGGCCCTCGACGACGAGCGGCGCCGCTACTACCGGCTGACGCCGCGGGGCCGCGCCGTCGCCCTGGCGGAGGCCGACCGGCTCGAGGAAGCCGTCCTGCAGGCGCGCGCCAAGCTCGCGCTGCAGAAGGCCTGAGCCGGTGCACGAGCGCCTGTTCCGCGCCCTGCTGCGCCTGCTGCCGGCGGAGTTCCGCAGCGGCTACGGCGCCGACATGGAGGCCGCCTTCCGCGACGAGCGCCGCGCGAGAGGCGGCGGCGGGCTCGTGGCGCTGTGGCTCGCCACGCTCCTGGACATGCTGCGCCTGGCGCCGGCCGAGCAGTGGGACGTCTTCCAGCGCGACGCCCGTGTCGGCCTGCGCGCCCTGCGTGCTCGCCCCGTCGTCAGCCTGCTCGCCGTCGCCACCCTCGGCCTCGGCATCGGTCTCAACGTCGCGATGTTCGCGGTGCTCGACGCGGTGCTGCTGGCGCCGCTTCCGTACGCCGACGCGGGGCGTCTCGTCGTCGTGCAAGAGGGCGGCGCCGGGAGCCTCCCGGGGAACCTCGGCTACGCAACCTTCGTGGACCTCCGCGACCGTGTCCAGGCCTTCTCCTCGCTGGCCGCCGCGACCCAGTCGTACGCGACGCTCGCCGGCGACGGGCGCGACGCCGAGCGCGCGAGCGCCATGCGCGTCTCGGCGTCCTATTTCGACCTGATCGGCGTACGGCCGGCCCTCGGGCGCGCCTTCGGAGCCTCCGAGGATCGGCCCGGGGAGGCCCGGCGTGTCGCGGTGCTCTCCGACCGCCTCTGGCGACGGCGCTTCGGCGGGGATCCCGGCGTGATCGGGAGGCTCATCGACGTGAGCGGCGCTCCCGTCACGGTCCTCGGCGTCATGCCGGCGGGCTTCGAGGATCTCGTGGCCCGGCGCCTCTTCGACGACGCCGAGCTGTGGACGCCCCTCGGCTACGACCCGTCGGCCTCCTTCGCGTGCCGTACCTGCCGCCACCTTCGCGCGTTCGGACGCCTCCGTCCGGGCCTGTCGGAAGACCAGGCGCAGCGCGACGTCGCGGCCGCTCTCACGCAGCTCGCGCGCGAGCATCCGGCCGACTACGACGCCCCCTCGGCGCGCGTGACGACCCTCGACGACTTCTTCCTCGGCCCCGTGCGGCCGGCGCTCGCCGCCCTCTCGGCCGGCGTCGCGCTGCTGCTGCTCGCCGCGTGCGCCAACGTCGCGAACCTGCTGTTGCTGCGGGCGAGCGAGCGCGGCCACGAGCTCGCGGTGCGCACCGCCCTGGGCGTGACGCGGGGACGCCTCGCGCGGCAGCTCCTGACCGAGTCCGCCCTGCTGGCCGCGGCGGGCGGCGTCGCCGGGCTGCTGCCGGCCTGGGCCCTGCTCGAGGCGATCGCCGCGACGGGCCCCGCGCAGCTGCCCCGACTCGCGAGCGTCGCTCTCGACGGCCGCGCCGTCGCCGCCGCCGCGGGGTTCTCGGCGCTCAGCTGCATGATCTTCGGCCTCGTGCCGCTGCGGCATCTCGCGAGCCAGGATCTCGGGAAGCGGCTCCACGGCGCCTCTCGTCACACCCCCGAGTCGCGAGCCTGGACCCTGCGGGCGTCGCTGGTCGCGAGCAACGTGGCGATGGCCGTGGTGCTGCTGGTCGGGGCCGGGCTGCTGCTCCGGAGCGTGACGGGCCTGCTGGCGGTGCCCACGGGCTTCGACTCGGCGCGCGTCCTCACGCTGCGCGTCGACGTCAGCGGTCCGCGCTACGCCGACGACGAGCCGGCCGTGGAGATCGGGCGCGTCTCGCGCTTCTACGAGGGCGTCCTGGGCGAGCTGCGCCGGCTTCCGGGAGTGGTCGGCGCCTCGGGCGTGTCGACGCTGCCGTTGGGCGGCGGTCACGACTCCATGACGCTCCACCGTGCCGACCGTCCCGCGGCGCGTCCCGAGGAGGATCCCGAGGCCGACCGCTTCGCCGTGCTGCCCGGCTTCTTCGAGACGCTCCGCATCCCGGTGCTCCGCGGCCGCGGCTTCGACGCCGGCGACGCGCAGGCGGCGCCGCGCGTGGCCGTGCTGAACGCGGGCGCCGCCGCAGACCTGTTCCCTGGCGAGGACCCGGTCGGCCGGGAGATCCGCCTGGGCCCGCCCGACGCGGAGGCCCGCCGCATCGTCGGCGTCGTGGCCGACACGCGCCATCGCGGACTCGACAGCGCCTCCGGGTATCAGGTGTACGTGCCCGCGGCGCAGTGGGCCTGGGCGGAGTCGACGATGACGCTCCTGGTGCGGACGAGCGGCGCGCCCGGCGCGATGGCGCCGGCGGTCCGCACCGTGCTGCGCGAAACGGATCCCGCCCAACCGGTCACGCGCGTGAGGCCCTACGGCGAGATCGTGGGCGCGTCGCTGGGCCTGCGCAGCTTCGCCACGAGCCTGCTCGGCGCCTTCGCCGCGTCGGCGCTGCTCCTCGCCCTGGGCGGGCTGTACGGCGCGCTGGGCGTCCTGGTCCGACAGCGGCGTCGCGAGATCGGCATCCGCATGGCGCTGGGCGCGGCCTCCCGGGAGATCCGCCGCATGGTGCTGCGCCAGGCCTTCGGCCCGGTGGCCGCCGGTCTCGCATGCGGGCTGCTGGCGGCGGGTGCGGCCGGTCGCCTGTTGAGCTCGCTGCTCTACGGCGTGCCGCCCCACGATCCGGCCACGTTCGCCGCCGTGTCGGCGCTGCTCGCGGCGTCGGCGGCCGGCGCCGCCCTCGTTCCGGCCTGGCGCGCGACGCGCACGGACGCCGCGATCACCCTGCGCGCCGAATAGCCGGAGACGGCCGCGGCGAAGCGCTGATACTCTGCTCGCGATGCCCCGCAAGCTCGGCCAGCACTTCCTCAAGTCCCACGCCGTCGAGCAGCTCGTGAGGGCGATCGGTCCGCGGCCCGAGCAGACGTTCCTCGAGATCGGCCCGGGCCGTGGCGCGCTGACGCTGGCGCTCGCCGCGCACGCCCGCGAAGTGGTGGCGATCGAGACCGACTCGGCCCTGGCCCGCGAGCTCGGGCGGCGCGCTCCGCCCAACGTGCGCCTCGTTCACGGCGACGCGCTGACCGAAGACCTGCGCTCGCTCGTGCCGGCCGGCAGCCGCTTCGCGGCCAACTTGCCGTACTACATCTCGAGCCCGCTCTTGCGCCGGATCCTCGAGCTGCGCGGGCACCTCACGGACGCCCACGCGATGGTCCAGGAGGAAGTCGCGGAGCGCATCGCGTCGCCGCCGGGCTCGAAGGAGTACGGGATCCTCTCCGTGATGTTCGCGCTCCACGCCGACGTCGAGATCGTGCTGCGCCTCGGGCCCGAGGACTTCGCTCCCCCGCCCAAGGTCTCCTCCGCCGTCCTGCGCATCCGGTTCCTGCCGGTCCCCCGGGCGGAAGTGTCTGACCCGGAAGCCTTTGAGTTGCTGATCCAGCGATCCTTCGCGCGCAGGCGCCGCACCCTTGAAAACAACCTGCAAGATAGCTATCCTAACCTCAAGGAGAACTTGAGGTTACTCAAGATCGCGGGGTCGAGGCGCGCCGAGACGCTATCCGTGGTGGAGTTCGCCGCCCTATCGTCCGTCCTGTCGGAACGCTGAACACCCCGACCCGGGAGCCATGGAGCCTCTGAGCGACGACCAATCCGTCCGTCTCATTCCGCTCGGCGGGCTGGGAGAGTTCGGCCTCAACGCCATGGTGCTCGAGTGGTCCGGGCACCGGCTGCTCGTCGACGCGGGCGTGATGTTCGCGAGCGCGGAGCTGCCGGGCGTCGACTCGATCGTCCCCGACTTCGCGTACCTGAACGACAGCCCGGGCACGCTCCACGGCATCCTCCTCACCCATGGCCACGAAGATCACATCGGGGCCCTCTCCTTCGCGCTCGCCGCGGCGCCCGCGCCCGTCTACGGCAGCCCGCTGACGCTCGGCTTCGCCCGCGAGCGCCTGCGCGAGCGTCACGCCAGCGCCGACCTGCGCGCGCTGCGGCCCGGCCACGCCGAGGAGCTCGGGCCCTTCCGCGTCCACCCGATCCGCGTGGCCCACAGCGTGTCCGACAGCCTGGCCCTCGCCATCGAAACGCCCGTCGGCGTCGTGCTCGCCAGCGGCGACTTCAAGATCGACGCGAACGCGCCACCCGAGGAGCGCACCGACGTGGCGGCACTCGCGGAATGGGGCCGGCGCGGCGTGCTCGCCCTGCTCTCGGACAGCACCAACGTGGAGCAGCGCGGCAGCGCCGGCTGCGAGGACGACGTGGTGCCGGCCTTCGAGGACGTCTTCGAGCGCACCCGCGGCCGCGTCCTCGTGTCGTGCTTCGCGACCTCGATCCCCCGGATGCAGCGCGTCTCCGACGTGGCGCGGCGCCGGGGCCGGCGCGTGAGCTTCGTGGGCCGCCGCATCGTCGACAACACCGAGGTGGCCCGCGACCTCGGCCTGCTCCGGATCCCGGAGTCGGAGGTCGTGCCGGCCTCGTACTCGGCCGAGCGCGACCCCGGCTCGCTCTGCCTGTTCGTCTCGGGCAGCCAGGGCGAGCCGCTCTCGGCGCTCTCGATGATCAGCCTCGACGAGCACCGCGACGTGGCGGTCGGTCCCGGCGATACCGTCGTGCTGTCGTCCCGCGTGATCCCGGGCAACGAACGGGTCGTGTCGAGGCTCATCGGCAACCTGATGCGCCGCGGCTGCGACGTCGTGCACCCGGGCACGGCCCGCGTCCACGTCTCGGGCCACGGTCAGCGCGACGACCTGCTGGAGCTCCTGCGGCTGGTCCAGCCGAAGTACCTCGTGCCGATCCACGGCGAGTACCGCATGCTGGCGCAGCACGCGCGGCTCGCGGCCGAAGCCTCGCTGCCGGCCGACCGGGTGCTGCTGGCCGAGGACGGCGACGTGCTCGCCCTCGGCGCCCACGGCGCCCGCAAGCTGGCCCGCGTCGCGGCGGGCCGGGTCCTCCTCGATCGCTCGGGCGGCGAGGGCATCGAGGACGTGGTGCTGCGCGACCGGCGCCACCTCTCGGCCGACGGCATCGTGGTCCCCGTCGTGGTCCTCGACAAGCAGACCGGCCGCGCCACCCAGGCCCCGGAGATCGTGACGCGCGGCTTCGTCGACGCCGAAGGCCAGTCCGAGCTCCTCGAGGAGGCCGGCCGCTTCGTGGTCGAGAGCATCGAGAAGCACTCCCGCGAGGAGCGCTTCGATCCCTCCCTGACCCGCGAGCGGCTGCGCCAGGAGCTGCGGCGCTTCTTCCGCAAGCGCACCCAGCGGCGTCCCATGGTCATTCCCGTCGTGATGGAGATTTGATGGCAAGCGCCAACCCCCGATCGACCCGCATCGCCGAGTTCCTGGGCCTCGTCGCCTTCGCCCTGTCCCTGATGCTGCTCATCAGCCTCGCGACCTACACGCCCCGCGACCCGGTGCCGTTCTTCAAGGCCGGCGCCGGCGGCCCGGCGGGCAACTTCATCGGCCCCGTGGGCGCGTTCCTCGCGGAGCTGCTGATCCCCCAGCTCTTCGGCATGGCGGCCCTGCTGATCCCGATGATCCTCGGGATCACGGGATGGAAGCTGTTCTGGTGCAAGCCCATCGAGGCGCCGTACACCAAGGCCACGGGTCTCACGCTGCTGCTCCTCTCGCTGTCGTCGCTGCTGTCCCTGACCTTCGGCCTCGTCACCCTCGAAGGCGAGAGCGTCCGCGCCGGCGGCGCCGTGGGCGAAGCCCTCGCCGCGCTGCTGACGTCGAGCTTCAACCGCACCGGCGCCTACATCGTCGTCGCGACGATCCTCTTCGTGTCCCTGATCCTCGCCACCCAGTTCTCCTTCGCGGCCTTCCTGGCGGCGGCCGGCGCCATCCTCGGCACGCGCCTGCAGGCGCTCCGCACCGCCTGGGCGCATCACCTCGAGACGCGACGCAAGGAGAAGATGCGCCGCGAGGTGATCCGCAAGCACGCCGCCCAGACCCAGAAGGACGGCGACGCCGCGCAGCCGAAGGTGCGCAAGAGGATCGTGGGCGAGGACGACATCCCCGACCTCGAGGATCTGCCGCTCGGCGCGCCCGTTGCCGGCGGGAGCGCCCCCGCGCCGAAGCAGCGGCCGCTGCCCTTCGCGGCCGCTCCGGCCGACGAGGACGAGGACCTGGACGAGGCGGACGACGACCTCGACGAGGCCGACGACCCCGACACGCTGCCCGTGCCGCGCGCCATGAAGGTCGCGAAGAAGGCGGCCCCCGTGAAGCCGGCCGCGCCGGCGGTGCGCGGCAACTTCACGCTCCCCGCGAGCTCGATCCTCGACGAGATCAAGGCCGGCGACGGCGAGGCCCAGGAAGCGCTCTACGAGCGCGCCCGCGTGCTGCAGACGAAGTGCACCGAGTTCGGCGTCATGGGCCAGGTGAAGGACATCAACCCGGGCCCCGTGGTCACGACCTACGAGTTCAAGCCCGACGCCGGCGTCAAGTACTCGAAGATCGTGGGCCTCGCCGACGACCTGGCGCTGGGACTGCAGGCCGAGTCGATCCGCATCGACCGCATGAGCGGCCGCGGCACGGTCGGCATCGAGATCCCGAACGCCGTGCGCGAGACGATCTCCCTGCGCGAGATCGTCGAGTCCGAGGGCTTCCAGAAGGCGCCGTCGCGCCTCACCATGGCCCTCGGCAAGACGGCGGAGGGCGACACCTACATCACCGACCTCGCCCAGATGCCGCACCTGCTCATCGCCGGCGCCACGGGCCAGGGCAAGAGCGTCGGCCTCAACTGCATGATCGCGAGCCTGCTGTTCAAGTCGACGCCCGACGAGGTGCGCCTGATCCTGATCGACCCGAAGCGCCTCGAGCTCGGCGTCTACGAGGACATCCCGCACCTGCTCACGCCGGTCGTCACCGACCCGAAGATCGCCGCGAACGTCCTCAAGTGGGCCGTGGGCGAGATGGAGAAGCGGATCCGCAAGCTCGCCTCCGAGGGCGTGCGCAACATCGACCAGTTCAACAACATCATCCGCGCCGAGAAGTCGTCCCAGGCGGTCGGGCCGGACGGCGAGGAGGTGCGGCCGCTCCACTACATCGTGATCATCATCGACGAGCTCGCCGACCTGATGATGGTGAGCTCCCGCGAGGTCGAGGAGTCGATCACCCGCCTCGCCCAGATGGCCCGCGCCGTGGGCATCCACCTGATCCTCGCGACGCAGCGTCCGTCGGTCGACGTGCTGACGGGCCTCATCAAGGCGAACTTCCCGTCGCGCATCTCGTTCAAGGTCTCGGCCCGCGTCGACAGCCGCACGATCCTCGACGCCATCGGCGCCGAGCGGCTGCTCGGCAAGGGCGACATGCTGTTCCTGCCGCCGGGCTCCTCGCGCCTCACGCGCATCCACGGCGCCTACGTGAGCGAGAAGGAGATCGCGCGGCTCACCTCGTACCTGCGCAAGGTGGACAAGCCCATCTACGACGAGACCGTCGGCAAGGAGGAGCGCAAGGCCGAGACCTCCGAGGTGGAGGACCGCGACGACCTGTTCGACGAGGCGGTCCGCTTCGTGGTGCAGAGCGGCCAGGCCTCCACGAGCATGCTGCAGCGGCGCTTCCGCATCGGCTTCTCCCGGGCGGGCCGCCTCGTGGACATGATGGAGCGCGACGGCATCGTCGGCGCCGCCGACGGCAGCAAGGCCCGCGACATCCTGGTGCCTCCCGACTACTACGAAACG
Source organism: uncultured Acidobacteriota bacterium (assembly GCA_902826455.1). GTDB lineage: Bacteria > Acidobacteriota > Vicinamibacteria > Fen-336 > Fen-336 > CADEEV01. The sequence goes on from CADEEV010000039.1 coordinate 19,518, forward strand.
GTCGACACCTGGCAGAAGTGAAGGACCGCCTCGCGAGATCCCTGGGCCGCCTACTCCTGTTCGGCGCCCTCGGTGTCTGCGCAGGCGCGCCGTCGCTGTTCGCCGCCAGCGGCCGGCCCGACCGCACGATGTTCACCGACGCCAAGGCGGCCCACGGCCGCTTGAACGCGTCGAAGACGCTGCAGTCGAAGCGCGCCGAGTGGGACAAGATCGTGCTGCGCTACCGGACCCTCGTCTCCAGGTATCCCCAGAGTCCCTACTGCGACGACTCGCTGCTGGCCGTCGGCGACCTGTACCGCGACATGGCGGTGCGCTTCAAGACCCCGCGCTTCACCGACGACGCCGTCAAGTCCTACCGCATGCTGGTCGAGGAGTACCCGTCGAGCAGCCTGGGCGAGAAGGCGCTGTACTCGGCCTACGAGATCGCGGCCGCGAGCCGCGACCGCAAGCGCATCGAGGAGGCCGCGAAGCTCTACCTGGGGACGTTCCCCGACGCCTCGCGCGCCGCCGCCGTGAAGGCCGCCCTCAAGAAGAGCGCCCCGGAGAAGGCCGCGGCCCTGCCTCCCCCGCCGCCGCGCGGCCTGGTACCCGTCTTCAACCTGCGCTCGTGGAGCGGCGACTCCTCGACGCGCGTGGTGGTCGACCTCGAGAAGGAAGTGACGCTGCGCCAGGACCGCGTCCACAACCCCGAGCGCCTCTGGGTGGACCTCGTCGGCACGCGCCTGCAGCCGAATCTCACCAACCGCGTCTTTCCCGTCGGCGACGGCCTGCTCGAGCAGGTCCGCATCGGCCAGAACAAGGACAACGTGGTCCGCGTCGTCCTGGACTTCAAGGACGTCAAGGACCACCAGGTGTTCTTCCTCCAGGATCCGACGCGCCTCGTGATCGACGTGCGCGGCAACCCCTCGGCCGCGCCGAGGCCCGCCGTCACCGCCGATGCGAGCAGCACGCCGCCGGCGCCCGGGCCCGGCCCGGGCCCCCCCGGCAAGCCCCCGGTGATCTCCGAGATCGAGGACGTCGACTCCGCCGAGGGCATCGAGCGCGCGGTGGAGGAGCGCCTCGCGGCCGAGCAGCGCGCCGCGAGCCCGGCGCCGAGCCCCAGCCCGACGCCTGCGCCCACTCCCACGCCGCGCGCGACGCCGACGCCCCGCGCGTCTCCCTCGCCGTCCCCGACCCCGACGCCCACGGCGCTCCCCAGTCCCACCCCGACGCCGCCCCCGCCGACCCTGGTGGCGGGCAACCGGCCGCTGCCGACGCCGTCGCCCTCCCCCACGGCCGCGCCGCAGCTTCCCCAGACGAACCGCTCGGGCTCGTACAGCCTGGCCCGGCAGCTCGGGCTGAGCGCGCGCCGTATCGTGATCGACGCGGGCCACGGCGGCCACGATCCCGGCAGCATCGGACGCAACGGCCTCCAGGAGAAGGATCTCGTCCTCGACGTCGCCCTGCGCCTCTCGCGCCTCGTGAAGTCCCAGCTCGGCGCCGAGGTCGTGATGACGCGCGACACCGACGTGTTCATCCCCCTCGAGGAGCGCACGGCCATCGCGAACGCCAAGGGCGCCGACCTGTTCCTCTCGGTCCACGCCAACAGCAGCCGCAGCCCGAAGGCCCGCGGCATCGAGACCTACTTCCTGAACTTCGCGGTCGATCCCCACGCGGAGGAGGTGGCGGCCCGCGAGAACGCGATCTCGGCGGCGACCATGAAGGACCTGCAGGGCCTGGTGAAGGCGATCACGCTCAACAGCAAGATCGACGAGAGCCGCGACTTCGCGAGCTCGATCCAGGAGTCGATGATCGAGCACCTGCGGCCGGGCTACCCGGACATGCAGAATCGCGGCGTGCGCACGGCGCCGTTCTACGTGCTGATCGGCGCCAACATGCCGAGCATCCTCGCGGAGATCGCCTTCGTCTCGAACCCCGAGGAGGAGAAGCTGCTGAAGTCGCAGGACCGGCGGCAGCAGATCGCCCAGAGCCTCTTCGAGGGCGTGCGCAAGTACCTCGAGGGCCTGAACCGCGGCACCTCGCGGCAGTTGACCCGGAACCAGCCTCCCCCTACAGTCGTGAGGAAGGGGACGAAGAGGAAGCCTTGATCCGCGCGGTCACCGAAACCATCACCTGGGTGAAGGTCGAGAAGCCGGTCTTCGACCTGGCCGGGGTGCTGCTCTCGTCCCTCGGCTTCGCCGCGATCTGCGCCGGGATCGCGATCTGCTTCGGCTCCGTGCTGGGCGCCGTCTTCATCGCTCGGGCGCTGCGCCGGGAGCGCCGCGGCGAGGACATTCCCCTCGGCCTCGACCTGGGCGCCCGCTCCAACTAACGCACCGCGTTATTTTTTATTGACTCGGATAACGCATCGCGTTATCTTGGGCTGGTGACGAAGGACGCCCCGGGCACCATCAAGCGCTACGCCAATCGGAAGCTGTATGACCCGGCCGGCCGGCGTCACGTCACCCTCGAGGACCTCGCGGTCCGCGTGGGCAAGGGCGAGGAGATCGTCGTCCAGGACCAGTCGAGCGGCGAGGACATCACGAATTTGGTGCTGGCGCAGGTGGTCCTCGAGACCGTCAAGGACCGGACCGCCAGCATTCCCCGGCAGGTCCTGACGCGCCTTGTCCGCTTCACCGCCAGCCCGACGCCGTCGGCGCCCGCGCCGACGATCGCCGTGAGGGCGCGCGAGGAGGCCGAGCGCATCGTGGCGGGCCTGCTGAGCCGGCAGAAGCTGTCCCTCGAGGACGCCCTCGGCCTGCGCCTCGAGATCGCCCGCACGCTGCAGGGAGTCGTGGCCGAGGCCCAGCGCGGCCTGGAGCAGGCGCTCCAGGGGCTCGTCGAACGCACCGAGAAGGAAGCCGGCCTGAACCCGTCCCTGGCGACGCTCAAAGAACGGTTGTTGACCCTCGAAACCTACCTGGCCGCGCCCGGCGCATCGCCGGCCGCGCGACCGAAGACGAAGAAGAAAAGGAGCCGCTGATGGCGAGCAAGAAGAAGGCGAAGAAGGGCCGTACCCAGCCCGCGACCCGCAACGCGGCCGAGGTCGCGCGGGACGCGTGGCAGCAGGCGGTCGCCGCCGTGGTCGACGCCGAGAAGCAGGCCGAGGCCCAGGTCCGGCAGCTTCTCAAGAAGAACACGATCCACGGCACGGAAGCGGCCCGGGTGCTCGCCGACCTCAAGAAGCGCTTCGCTCGCGAGCGCAAGCGGGCGGGCAAGGCCCTGGACGCCCAGCTGAAGACCGTGCAGGCGCGCGTCCAGAAGGAAGGCAGCGCCGCCGGCAAGCGCGCCTCCCAGCTGGTGCAGCAGGCCCTGGCCTCCCTCAACATCCCGAGCCGCCGCGAGATCGCGAACCTCACCCGCACGGTCGAGGCTCTCTCCCGCAAGATCGACTCGCTGCAGCGCCGCCGGAAGTAGGCCGTTCCCCTAGCGCGCCGCCAGGTCGCTGCTCCAGGTGTCGACCGCGATGCGCCAGCGCGCGTCCTTGCCGCGCCGCAGCACGAGCAGGTACTTGCCATCGTCGCGGTTGGGCGAGCCCTGGGCCGGCGCCAGCTCGAAGGCGTACTGCCCGGCGTCGTAGCCCAGGTCGCCGTCGGCGCCCGCCGTTCCCGAGCGCACCTGGAGCGTGACCTTGCCGGCCTTCAGCAGGTTCTCGAAATACGCGACCGCCGCGGCCCGGCCTCGCGTCGGGGGCGCGTTGGGCGGCATCAGCAGCGCGTCCTCCGTGTAGAGGTCGCCGAGCTTCGAGGCGTCGCCGGCGCTGAGGGCGTCGGCGAACGCCTGGTTCACGAGCTTCAAGGCGGCGAGGTCCTGGGCGGAAGCGGGCGCGGCGCTCGCGTCCCGGGCGAGAGCGAGGGCGAGGCTTGCGGCAACGGCGATCCATGCAGTCTTCATCGGTGTCCTTAGAGAGAGGCGTCAGCCGAACCAGATCGAGCGACGGCGGGCCAGGCGGCCGTCGATCATGCGCTGGACGGTGGCGCGCACCTGTTCCGAGAGTCGATTGACGAGGATGGGATCCTCGGCCGCCTCGGCACCGTAGCCGTCGGTCGCGACCGGGTCCGCGAAGTCGAGGCTCCACTTCGTCGGCAACGGCACGAGGCCCAGAGGGCCGAGCAGCGGGAACGTCGGCGTGATGGGAAAGTACGGCAGGCCGAGGGGACGGCCGAGCCAGTCGGCCTTTGCCACGACCGGGTGGATCTCCTCGCCGCCCACGACCGCGCACGGCACGATGGGGGCGCCGGTGCGCAGCGCGAGACGCACGAAGCCGCCGCGCCCGAAGCGCGCGAGCCGGTACCGGTCCTTGAAACGCTTGCCGACGCCCTTGACCCCCTCGGGGAACACGCCCACGAGCTCCCCCGAGCGCAGCAGCCGCTCGCCGTTCTCGGGGTTGGCGCGCACGGCGCCGCTCTTGCTGAGCCACGGCGCGAGGAACGGCAGCAGCGCGAACATGTCGAGGGCGAGCATCCGGCACTCGCGACGCGCCGGGTGCTCGTGGCGCACGGCCACGTTGATCATCAGGCCGTCGTAGGGCAGGACGCCGGAGTGGTTCGCGACGATCAGCCCGGCCCCCGTCGCCGGCACGTTCTCGACGCCGGTGGCCTCGACGCGCCACCACACGGTATAGAGGAACTCGAAGAACGGGCGCACCGTCTCGGTGAACTTGCGGTCGAAGCCGAACTCGTCGACCTCCTCGGAGTGCCACGAGAAGTACGCGGCCGACAGGGCGCGCGCGAGGCTGTCCCAGCGCACGCCGGCCAGGCCTTCCTGGAGAAGGCGGGCCACCGCGACCGGCAGCCCCTCGCGAGCCGTCTCCCGGCCCGCGGCCTCCGCGCGCCGCAGCGCGTCCTCGAGAGCCCGCACCCGGTCGCGCAGGGCGTCGGCCTCCGACGTGGGGCGCCGCATGGGAAGCACCTTCGCCACCGGGCTCACGCGCGGGCCTCGGCCACGGCCGCGACGCCCTCCGGGTGCCGGTACCTGAGATAGGCGAGAAGCGCGTCGCGGCTGCTGTAGCGCGCCGTGAACCCGAGCTCGCGCCGGGCCTTCTCGCCGTCCGCGACGCACGGGTAGCGTGCGTAGTCGAGGAACGCGCCCGGCGCTTCGACGAGGCCGGCGGCCCACAGCGCGTCGGAGGCGGCGTAGGCGATCGGATGCGGGATCGGCACCGGCACCTTCTCCGCCAGGTGCAGTGCGGCCACGAGCGGGATGGACGCCCGCGGCACGACGTTGAACGCCCCGGCGCGCGGTCGCGCCAGCGCCGCTTCGAAAGCGTCGAGGGCGTCGTCCGGGTGCAGGAGCTGCACCAGCGGGTCGAACCCGAGCAGCGTCGGCACGACGCGCTTGTCGAAGAGCCGTGTGTAGAAGGTGCGGACGCCCGGGCCGAAGAGCGGTGCGACGCGCAGGATCGTGACCACGAGATCCGGATAGCGGCGGGCGAAGGCGCTCGCGTGCTGCTCGGCCTCGAGCTTGTCGCGTACCCAGGCGAGGCGCGCCCCGGCCTCGAGGGGACGGTCCTCGGTGAGGAAGCTCGGGTTCTGGCCGCGCGCTCCGTACACCGCGGTGAAGGAGCGCATCACCACGTGCTCGACGCCCGCGGCCGCGGCGGCGGCCATGACCGCCAGCGTCCCGATCGACTCGAGCTCGTGGGAGTGGCTGCGGTCGCGCCGGGGCGTCGTGAAGAACGCGGCGTGGACGAGGGTCGTGACCGACTCCTCCTTCAGGATCTTCAACAGCCGCTCGTCGGCCGCCGGCTCCGTGAGATCGAGCTCCCGGTGCCTCACGTCCAGGGTCGCCGGCGGCGCCGCGATGTCGAGGGCCAGCACGGCGTCCCCGCCCCGCGCCTCGACCGCCCGCCGCAGCAGCCGCGAGCCGAGAAGCGACGACGTGCCCGTGATGGCGAGGCGCGACACGCGTCAGGCCTTCTTCCGGGCCTTCTTGGCCGACTTCTTCGCGGCCGCCTTCATCTTCGCCTTGGCCTCCGACAGCTCGGCCTCGAGGGCTTCGATGCGGCGCACCGCTTTCTTGAACTCGGTGCGCGTCGGGACGTTCATCGCCTTCAAGGCGCGTCCCGCGGCCTCGTCGAGCTTCTCCTTGCCCTTCCACGCCGACTGCACCGCGCTCATGAAGCGAGGGTTCGCCATGAGCTCGCTCGAGACCTGCTGGAACACCTCCTCGCCTCGGGCCTTCAGCCTCTCGAACATCGACTCTTCCTCGCTCATGGGCGTGCTCCTCGCTTGGACCGCGGACCCCGCGGCTCGAAAGTCTTGAGATCGATCGCCTCGGCCACGAGCTCGCGGAACTCGCCGGCCGGGATCGCGGCCACCTGCCGGCCGGTCGCGTACTCGATGTCCGAGAGCGCCGCGGCCCAGACCTCTTCGCGCCGCGCCACGGCGTCGGCGTCGCGGACCTGGCCGTAGCGCTGCACGAAGCGATTGTGCCGGCACAGCATGCGGAAGGCGTGACGCGTGTCGGGTCGCCGCAAGGCGAGACCGAGCAGCCGCACGTCGTTGCCGACCTCGTGGACCGGCTGGCCCCACTCGCCGTAGCTGCCGAAGATCGTGGACAGGCGCTCCAGGGCGGCGCCGAGCTTCGGCTCCCCCACGCGCTCCAGCACCGCCTTCACGAGGGGCATGGTGAGGTTGCGGTAGAGCGTGGGATCGGCGAGGCGCACGCGCACGCCGAGCTCCTCCCGGATGATCCGGAGCATGTCCTCCGAGCGGATGCGGTTGTCCGTGGCGAGGTGGATGCGGACGCCGATCGACTCGGGCACGGTCAGGGCCGCGAGGATCCCGGCCGCCACCCTGTCGACCGGCACGAGGTTCATCTCCGCCGTGGGATCGCCCGGGAACACGCAGGCCACGGCGGCGATGGCGCGCGCCTTGGGCATCCCCAGCACGTCGCCGCTGGCGCGCTCGACCGCCTCCTTGGCGCGGCCGAAGGCGTTGATCGGCGCGTTCACGACCTTCGTGTCGCCCCGGTTGTTGCCCGTGGCGGCGTCGCCGATCACGATCGAGGGCAGGAGCTGGGCGACGCGCAGCCCGCGCTCGACGAGGAAGCGGTCGGTCTCGATCGACGCCATCGCCTTCGTGAGCTCGTAGAAGTTGTTGTAGAAGTGGCGCGGGAAGACGAGGGCGCTCTCCTGGGCGACGAAGCGCTTCTTGCGGCCGTGAATGTACGAGGTCTCGATCGCCACGTGCTGGACGAACGCCGAGCCCGGCGCCTCCTGGACCGACAGGGAGAAGCGCAGGGCGTTCAGGCAGCCGACGACGTTGGCGCGGAACGAGGTCTCGTAGGGATCGTCGAAGGAGACGCTCGCGGCGCAGTGCACGACGTGGGTGAGGGTCCGCCGCAGGCGCTCCTGCTCGGCCGCCGCGATGCCGAGGCCGCTCGCCTCGATGTCTCCCGCCACGAAGCGGAACTTGCGCGCCCGGCTCCCCTTGATACCGAGACGCTTCAGCAGCAGGGCGCCGCGCTCGGCCGGAGCCAGCACCTTCACGACCTCGCGGGTCTTCGGGTCGCGCAGCGTCTCGGACCGCACCACCGCGACGATCTCGACGATCCGGCGATCGCCGGCCGCCTGGCTCAGGATCTCCTTGCCGACGAAGCCCGTGGCGCCGGTCAGGAGCACGCGCAGGGCCGGGCTCCGGCCGCGCTCCTTCAGCCGCCGCGCCGCCTCGCGCTGCAGGCGCGCGACGCGCTCGCGCACCTGGCGCTCGCCGAGGTGGGTCGGCTCGCGGAAGCGGAAGGCGAAGGAGCGGTCCACGACGCCGATCAGGCTTTTCGCCCGCTGCCCCGCCGCCGCGCTGCCGGACGCGGCCGAGACCCCGCTCGCGATCCAGCGGCCCAGGGAGTTGACGGCTCGCAGGCCGCGCCGCACGACCGCCTCGCGGCCCGTGAGGCCGACGACCTGGTTCGCGACGTACTGGGCCGCCACCTCGACGGGGTGCCGGTCGCGATGGGCGTGGACCAGCAGCTCGTCGGGGTCGATCGGGCCGCGGATCTCGTGGCCGGTGGCGAGGCTGACGCGGGCGATGTAGCGGCCGGGCGAGGCGTCGATCTCCGCCTCGGCCTGCGCCGGGCGCTTCCGCGAGGCCGCCATCGCGTGGATTCTACACCGCGCGTTCCGGGGCACGGCGGAGGCCTCGGGCGGCTCGTCTGGAAGTAAGATCGATCCTCAATGTTGTCGACGTTGGGAGACGTGCGCCCCGAGGAGCGGCGCGGCGCCGCGGCGGCGTTCTTGACGATCCTCGCCATCCTCGCAGGCCACACCCTGCTGGAGACGGCGCGCGACGCGCTGTTCCTCGCCCGCATTCCCACCAACCGCCTGCCGATCATGTACCTCGCGATCGCAGGCATCGCCTTCGCCACGTCGCGCATCCGGTCGCGGCGGGTGGCCGGCCTCTCGAGCCGCGCCACGCTGGCCCTGCTCCTGGCCGGCGCCGCCCTCGCGAACTTCGGGCTGTGGGAGCTGAGCGAGGTGCGCCGGGGCCGCTGGCTCCTGTACACGCTGTACATCTGGTGCGGCCTGTTCGGGACCGTGGCGAGCGTCCAGTTCTACAGCGTGCTCTCCGAGGTGTACACCCTCACCCAGGCGAAGCGGCTCTACCGCTTCATCGGCGTCGGCAGCGTGCTCGGGGCGATCGTGGGCGCCGGCATCGCCGGCCTCCTGGCGGCGGCGCTGCCGGCACGCCACCTGATCCTGGCGAGCGCCTGTTTCCTGCTGCTCGCGGCCGCCGGGCCGATGCTCCTGCCGCGGCCCGTGACCGACGGCGCTCCCATGGGCGCCGCGACCCCGGCCTTCTCGGTGTCGGCCGCCTACAACCTGATCCTGCGCCACCCCTATGCCCGCCCCCTGGCCGGCCTGGTGCTGTCGTCGACCATGGCCGTCACGCTGGCCGACTTCATGTTCAAGAGCGCCGTCGTCAAGTACGTCCCGGGCGACGCCCTCGGCAGCTTCTTCGGCGGCGTCTACCTGCTGCTGAACGCGCTCTCGCTCGCGGTCCAGGTGGGCCTCGTGGGATGGCTCCTGGGGCGGCTCGGCGTCCACCGCGCCCTGATCGTGCTGCCGGCCTTCCTGATCCTGGGCTCCGCGGGATTCCTGGTGACGGGCAGCCTGGTGGCGGCCCTCTGGCTCAAGACCGCGGACGGCGCCTTGCGCTACTCGCTCCACCGCACCGCGAGCGAGCTGCTCTTCCTGCCCCTGCCCGACGCCATCCGCGCGCGGGCGAAGCCGTTCATCGACGTCGCCGGCCAGCGCGGCGGCCAGGCCCTCGCCTCGCTGCTGATCCTCACGCCCGTCGCCTTCATCCCCCAGGGCGCCTTCCTCTCGATCACGCTGCTCGTGCTCTCGGTGCTGTGGATCGTGACGGCGGCGGACCTCAAGGCCAACTACCTCGACCTGTTCCGGGCGGCGCTCCGCGAGGGCTCGATCTCCACGAGCCTCGACGTACCGACCCTGGACCTCGACTCCCTCGAGGCGCTCTTCGCCGCCCTCAACAGCAGCGACGACGCCGAGGTCCTGGGCGCTCTCGACCTGCTCCACGAGCAGGGCAAGGCGCGCCTCATCCCGGCGCTCATCCTCTACCACCCCTCGCGGGCGGTGGTACTCCATGCCTTCGACCTGTTCATCGCCGCGAAGCGCACCGACTACCTGCCGGTCGCCGACCGCCTGCTGACCCATCCCGACCCCGAGATCCGCGCCGGCGCCCTGCGCGCCCGCCTGGTGGTCGCGATCGACGCCGACGTCCTGCGCAAGGCGCGCGAGGACCCGAGCCCGCGCGTGCGCGCCGCGGCCCTCGTGGGTCTCGTCTCCGCCGGTCTCGTCTCCGACGACGCCCAGGCCGACATCGACGCGCTCACCGACACGCAGTCGCCCGAGGCCGGCGTCGCGCTGGCCCGCGCGATCCGCCTCCAGCCCGGCCACGTCTTCGCAGAAACGCTCCTCGAGCTGTCCGAGGCGCCCGAGGCCGAGGTACTGATCGAGGTCGCGCAGGCGATGACCACGATGCCCGACGAGCGCTTCCACGCGGCGCTGCTCCCGATGCTCGCGCGACGCGAAGTGAGGCGCCATGCCCGCGCCGCGTTGCGGGCTCACGGCCCGGCGGCCCTCGCCTACCTCGCCGAGGCCCTCGCCGATCGCGCGCTGCCCCAGGAGATCCGGCGCCACGTGCCGCGCACGATCAGCCAGTTTCCGCCCGAGGACGCGGTCCCGGTGCTGCTCGCGCACCTGGCGGACGAGCCCGACGGCATGGTGCGCTTCAAGGTCCTGCGGGGTCTCGGGCGCATCCACACGGACCATCCCGAGGTGAGGATGGACGCGCGCGTCCTGAAGGACGCCACGGCGGCCACCCTCGAGGCGGCCTACCGGCTCGTGCACTGGCAGACGATCCTCGAGGCCGGGGTCCGGGCGCTGCCCGAGCGCGCGACGCCGACCCAGAGCCTGCTGCTGGCCCTCGTCCACGACAAGCGCGCGAACGCCGTCGAGCGCCTGTTCCGGCTGCTGGGCCTGCAGTTCCGCCACGAGGACCTGCGCAGCATCTACCGGGGCCGGAACAGCGCGAGCCCGAAGATCCGCGCCAGCAGCCGCGAGCTCCTCGAGAACCTGCTCGAGCCGCCCGTGCGCGACGCGGTGCTGGCCCTCCAGGACGACACGGGCGACGCGCAGCGCCTCGGGGCCGCGGCGCCCTTCTACCGCGTCCCGATCCTCGACTACGAGATCCTGCTCGGCATGATGCTCGAGGAGGCCAGCGAGTCGCTGTGCTGCCTCGCCGCCCATCACATCGCCGAGCTCGGCCTCACGAGCTTCCGCCCGCGCCTCGAGGCCCTGCTCAAGGAGCAGCGCGGCTTCTTCGCGACCCGCGTCCTCGAGCGGGCCCTGGTGCTCCTCGACCAGCCACGGAGGCGCGCCCTTGCCTGAGCCCGGCGGGATGATCGGTCCGCTCGAGCGGATCCTCTACCTGAAGAAGATGCCGGCGTTCAGCCAGCTGCCGATCGAGGCCCTCGCCGCGATCGCCGACGTGCTGCGCGAGCGGCAGTTCCCGAAGGGCGCGATCGTCCAGCGCGAAGGCGAGGCGGTGACGCGGATCCAGATCGTCCTCGACGGCCACATCACCGCGTCCCGCAACGGCGCGGCGATCGCCGGCGGCGTGCCCGGAACGCCCCTGGGCGCCTTGCCCGTGCTGGCCCGCGACGCCCACGGCTACCAGGGCGTCGCCGAGACCGACACCTACGCCCTCGAGCTCGATTCCGACGCGCTCCTGGAGGTCTGCGAGGACCACTTCGTGATCGTCCACCAGATCCTGCGCTACCTGTCCCAGTGGGTCGTGGAGGTCGAGCAGCACCTCGGCTCCCCGAGGCGCCCGATCGCGCTTCCCTTCACGCGTCTCGCGAGCGGCGAGCTCGACCTCGTGGAGCGCATCTTCTTCCTCCGCCAGATCACGCCCTTCGCGCGCAGCAGCATCAACGCCCTCGCGGAGCTGTCGCGCGGCCTCACCGAGGTCCAGTTCCGGCCGAGCGTGCCGCTCTGGGCCGAAGGCGACCCCGCGCACTACGTGCTGCTGATCGTCGAGGGCGAGGTGGGCTGCGTGTCCGCCCGCTACGGCCACAGCTTCCAGGCGGGTCCGGGCCAGGCGGTGGCGGCGATGGAGGCGGTCGCCGAGGTGCCCCACTGGTTCGCGGCCACGACCCTCACGCCGGTCACGGCCCTGCACGGCACCGTCGAGTCGCTGATCGACGTGTTCGAGGACAACTTCGAGATGGCCATGGACTACGCGGCGCTCCTGGCCCGGGGCCTGCTCTCGTTCCTCGAGAAGGCCGGACCGGACGTCGAGATCCCCAGGATCATCCTGCCCGCGCAGCGCCCGCTGGACTAGGGCATGCCCGGCGCGACCGCCCTCCAGCTCGCACTCCTCCTGGCGCTCGCGGGGCCGGCCGGCGCCGGCAGCGTGTCCATCGCCGTCGCGCCCGCGCCCTTCGGCCGCCTTCCCTGGACCGTGTTCGACGAGCACGCGGGCCTGCCGCAGCACACGATCGTGGACCTCGTCGCCGATGCCGAGGGCTACGTCTGGGCCGCCACCCAGGACGGCGCCGCGCGCTTCGACGGCCGCAGCTGGCGCGTGGTCCCGCTGCCGCGCTCGATGCGCACCAACTACCCGCGGGTGCTGCGGCGGGCCCGCGACGGCGGGCTCTGGTTCGGGACCTTCGACGGCGGCCTCGCCCACCTGCGCGACGGCATCTGGACGATCACGAGCGCGTCCAAGGGACTGCCGAGCAATCGCGTCCGCGGCCTTCTCGAGACCGCGGACGGCCTGTGGATCGCGACCGAGGGCGGCGTGGCCCGTCTTCGCGACGGACGCCTCACCGTGTACGGGGCCGGCTCGGGGCTGCCCAGCCTCGACACCGAGGGCCTGTGCGAGACGACGCTCCTCGATGGTACGCGCCAGCTCGTGGTCGGGACGACCCAGGGCCTCGCGCGCTTCGACGGCTCGCGCTTCGTGCCGGTGGACGGGCCGGCGCCGCTCCTCGGCCACCGCATCGGCGACATCGTCGAGAGCGCCGGCCTCCACGGCGGGCCCGCGCTCTGGATCACCTCCTACGGCGCGGGCATGGGGGTCTTCGAGGCCGGCGCCTGGAGCCACCTCGACACGGCCTCGGGTCTGCCCAGCAACGTCGAGGTGCTGACGCCCAGCACGGCGGCCGACGGCTCGCCGGCGCTGTGGATCGGCACCGAAGGCGGCCTGCTGCGCTTCGAGCACGGACGCTTCACGCTCTACGACGAGCGCAGCGGCCTGCCGATCCGCATCGTCTGGAAGGTGCTCGAGACCACGGCCTCGAACGGGCTCAAGACGCTCTGGCTGGGGACCTGGGGCGGCGGCGTGGTGCGGCTCTCGCCGAACCCGTGGGTCGCCTTCGACGCCACGAACGGCATGCCCACGGGCTCGGTGACCGCCGCCCTCGCCACGCGTGGCGACGACGGCTCGCGGACCGTGTGGGCGGGCACGTCCGACGGCGAGGTCGTGCGCATCACGGACTCCGGGGGCGAGCGCGTGCCGCTGCCCGCGCCGCTGCGCCACGCGATCGTCTTCTCGATGCTCGAGACCCGCGCCGGCGACGCGCGGGCGCTCTGGGTCGCATCCTTCGGCGGCGGCCTCGGCAAGCTCGAGGGCGGCCGCTGGACCGTGTTCGACAGGTCCGTGCTCCCGAACGAGCGCGTCTACCGTCTGCTCGAGACGCGCTCCGCGGCCGGCGCGAGCGTGCTCTGGCTCGCGACCGAAGGCGGCATCGGCCGCCTCGAGAGCGGCCGCTGGACCCACTATCGCGCGCAGGACGGGTTGCCGAGCGAGATCGTGACGCAGGTGCTCGAGACGACCGGAGCCGACGGGTCGCGCACGCTCTGGGCCGCGACCACGCGGGGGGTGGCGCGTCTCGAGGGCGAACGCTGGGTGCCGGTCCCGGGCCAGGGGCTCGCCACCGACAACACCCCGATCCTGGCGGCCACGACCGACGCCTCCGGGACGCGCTGGCTGTGGGCCGCGACCTACGGAGGCGGCGCGTCGCGGCGGCGCCTCGACGTGCGCGAGGATCGCTGGCAGACGTTCACGATGGCGAGCCTTCCCGGCCTGCCCTCCGACACCGTGCTGGGCGTCGCCCAGGACCGTGCGCGCCGCATCTACCTGTTCACCACCCGCGGCGTCGCCCGGCTCGGACCCCGGACGCCCACGGCCGAGAACCCGGCCCCGTTCGACGTCGACGTCTTCACGACCGAGGACGGGCTGCCGAGCGGCGACTGCCAGCAGGGCGCGTCGCTCGTGGACGACGCCGGCCGGGTCTGGGTGGGAACCGCCCGCGGCCTCGGCCAGTTCGATCCCGGGCGCGAGACGCCCGACCGCGCGCCGAAGCCGCTGCGGATCGAGTCGGCCGTCCTCGGCAGCCACGGACGGCCGCTGCGCGCCGGCGAGTCCCTCGCCCATTCGGATCGCAACCTGTCCTTCGAGGCGGCCTTGCTCGCCTACGCCGGCGAGTCGCGGATCCGCTATCGCTACCAGCTCGCGGGCTTCGACCCGGAGCCGCTCGAGTGGACCGCGAGCGCCGTGAAGGAGTACACGAACCTCGGGGCCGGGGCCTACGCGCTGCGCGTGTGGGGGCGCGACGCGCGCGGCAACGTGTCGGGGCCGGCGGAGCTGCCCTTCGTGATCCGGCCGGCGCCCTGGCTGACGCTGTGGGCCTTTGGAGCCTATGCGCTCGCGGCCGCCGCCCTCGCCTGGGGCGGCGTGCGCTTGCGGCTGCGCACGCTCTCGGCCCGCACGCGCCAGCTCGAGGGCATGGTGGCCGAGCGCACCCGCGAGCTCGCGGCCTCGCGGGACAAGCTCGAGGAGCTCGCGTCGATGGACGCGCTCACCGACGTGGCCAACCGGCGCCGCTTCGACGCCGTGCTCGCGGACGAGTGGCGGCGGGCCCAGCGCGGCGGCCACCGCGTGTCGATCGCGCTCCTGGACGTCGACTTCTTCAAGCGCTTCAACGACCGCTATGGCCATGCCCGAGGCGACGCCTGCCTCCACGCCGTGGCCCAGGCCGTGGCGTCGCGCTGCCGTCGGCCGACGGACCTCGTCGCGCGCTACGGCGGCGAGGAGTTCGCCCTCGTGCTCTCCGAGACCGAGCCCGCCGGCGTGCGCGCCATGCTCCGCGAGGTGCTGGCGGCGGTCGACGCCCTGCAGATCGAGCACGCCGACTCCGCCGTCGCTCCCTACGTGACGGTGAGCCTCGGCGCCGTGACCTTGAGGCCCGCGCCGGGAAGCGACTTCCACGACGCGCTCGAGCGGGCGGACCGGCTGCTCTACGCGGCGAAGGAAGGGGGCCGCCATCACGCGGTCCACGAGGCCGAGGGCGGGCCGAGCCAGCGCCTCGACCCCGGAGGCGGCCCGCTCTAGACCGCCGCTCAGTGGAAGTTGCGGGACATGGCGATCGGCGCCTGGCCCAGGGGACGCACGGCGAGCGCCCGCACCGACGTGCCATCGCGGTTCTGCAGGATGCCCTCGACCTCGAGCAGGCCCGTGGTGACGAGCACCGTCTTCTCCTCGAAGAACAGGTCGGGCCGCACGGTGACGTTGGCGAGGCCGGTCTCGTCCTCGAGGGTGAGGAACAGGAAGCCCTTGGCCGTCCCGGGACGCTGCCGGCAGATCACGGCCCCCGCGATCGTGACGCGCTGGCCGTCCTCGAGCCGCGCGAGCTCGACGGCCCGGCGCACGCCGCGGGCCGCGAGGGCCGCGCGGTAGAGCACCATGGGGTGCGGGCCCGCGGTGAGCCCCGTGCCGACGAGATCGTGGGTGAGGCGCTCGGTGAACGTCATCTCGGGCAGCGGCGACGCCTCGACGGGATCGGGAGCGTCGCGGAACAGCGGACCGCGCGGCCGCGCCGCGCGCTCGGCCTGCCACAGGGCGCTGCGCCGCGTGAGGCCGAAGGCGTTGAGGGCCCCGACCTCGGCCAGGCGCCGCAGCTCGTCCTTGCGCAGGCCGCTGCGGTCGGTGAAGTCCTGGAGCGACGCGAAGGCGGCGGCCGCCCGGGCCTCGAGGATCCGGTCCCCCGCGTCCTTGCGCAGCCCCGCGACGCAGCCGAGCCCCAGGCGCACGCCCTCCCCGGGCAGCAGCAACGCCGGCCAGTCGCTCTCGGTCACGTCCACGGGCCGGAAGTGCACGCCGTGGCGCTGGGCGTCCTTCACGAGCGTCGCGGGATGGTAGAAACCCATGGGCTGGTTGTTGAGCAGGGCCGCCACGAAGGCCGCCGGGTGGTAGGCCTTGAGCCAGGCGCTCGCGTAGGCGATGAGCGCGAAGCTCGCGGCGTGGGACTCGGGGAAGCCGTAGAGCGCGAAGGAGGAGATCGAGAGCACGATCTGGTCCTGGGCGGCGCCGGTGATGCCGTTCTTCGTCATGCCGGCACGCAGCCGGCCCTCGATGTCGCGCATGCGCTTCTGCGAGCGCTTGAAGCCCATGGCGCGCCGCAGCTCCTCGGCCTCGCCGCCGGTGAAGTTCGCGACGGTCATGGCCATGCGCAGGAGCTGCTCCTGGAACAGCGGCACGCCCATGGTGCGCTTCAGGATCGGCTCGAGGGACGGATGGGCGTAGCTCACGGGCTCGCGGCCCGCGCGCCGGTCGAGGTACGGATGCACCATCTTTCCAACGATGGGCCCGGGCCGGATGATCGCGACCTCGACCACGAGGTCGTAGAACTTCACGGGCTTGAGCCGCGGCAGGGTCGCCATCTGGGCGCGGCTCTCGACCTGGAACAGGCCCACGGTGTCGGCCTTCTGCAGCATCGCGTAGACCTTCGGGTCGTCCTGGGGCAGGTGCGCGAGGTCCACGGTCGTGCCCTGGCGCGCGAGCATCGCGAGGCAGTCCTCGAGAGCCGCCAGCATGCCGAGGCCCAGCAGGTCGACCTTGATGATGCCGAGGTCGGCACAGTCCTCCTTGTCCCACTGCACGATGACGCGGCCCGGCATCGACGCGGGCTCGAGAGGCACCACGGCATCGAGGGCGCCCTGGGCGATCACCATGCCGCCCGAGTGCTGGCCCAGATGGCGCGGCAGGTCCTGGATCTCGCCCCACAGCCGCGCGAACAGCGCGATGCGCGGGTCGTCCCTGTCGAGGCCGGCCTCCCTGAGGCGCGTCTCGAGGGTGTCGTCGGGGTCCACGAACTCGAAGCGCCGCATGTACTTCGAGAGCCGGTCGATCTCCTCGACAGGGATCCCCAACGCCTTGCCGATCTCGCGCGACGCGCTCTTGTCCCTGTAGGTGATGACGTTCGCGGTCATGGCCGCGCCACGCTCGCCGTAGCGCTTGTAGACGTACTGGATCACGCGCTCGCGCTTGTCGCCACTGGGCAGGTCGAGGTCGATGTCGGGCCACTCGCCGCGCTCCTCGGACAGGAAGCGCTCGAACAGGAGCTCCATGCCCACGGGGTCGATGGCCGTGATGCCGAGGCTGTAGCAGACGGCGCTGTTGGCGGCCGAGCCGCGGCCCTGGACCAGGATGTCCTCGCGGCGGCAGAAGTTCACGATGTCCCAGACGATGAGGAAGTAGCCCGCGAGCTCGAGCTTGCCGATGAGGGCCAGCTCGCGCTCGATCTGCCGGCGCGCCTTCTCGTGGAGCGGACGGTAGCGGCTGCGTGCGCCCTCGAAGGCCATGGCCTCGAGGTACGGCTGCATCGCCCCGCCGCCGGGCACCGGGTACTCGGGGAACCGGTAGCCGAGATCGGCGAGGGTGAACTGCAGCCGCTCGGCCAGGGCCTCGCCGTTGCGGACGAGCGCGGGCCGGTCGCGGAACAGCGCCTCCATGGCCTCCGGGGTCTTGAGGTGGCGCTCGGCGTTCTCGGCCAGCAGCCGGCCGGCCGTCGTCAGCGTGCGCTTCTCGCGGATGCAGGTGAGCACGTCCAGGAGCGCGCGGCCCGGGGACGTCGCGTGACGCACGCCGTTCGTCGCGACGGCCGGAAGCCCCAGGCTCGCGGCCATGTCGTAGAGCCCCTGGTTCGCCGCCTCCTGCTCGCGCCGCCGGTGCCGCTGCACCTCGACCGCGACGTTCTTCGCTCCGAACGCCGCCAGCACCCGCGCCAGCCGGTCGCTGTCCACGGGATGCCCGAGCGCCTCGGTCCCCGCGAGGGCCACGAGCCCGGAGACAGCCCCCTCGAGCGACTCGAGGTCGAGGACGCCGGTACCCTTCGCGACCCCGGCCTTCATGCGCGTGATCAGCCGGCAGAGATTGCGGTAACCCTCGCGGCTCTCGACGAGCAGCGGCAGCGCGCCCCCCCCGCGCAGGCTGAGCTCGGCCCCGACGATCGGCCTCAGCCCGGCCTTCTGCGCCGCCTTGAAGAAGCGCGGGGCTCCCGAGAGGCCGTCGCGGTCCACGAGCGCGACGGCCGGGTAGCCCAGGTGCGCCGCGCGCTCGACGAGGTCCTCGGGCACGGACGACGCGCGCAGGAAGGAGAAGGCGGAAGCGGCATGGAGCTCGGCGTACAACTGTTTTCGCCTTTTGTTCGCCTATTGAAGCAGAGCGAGGCCTCCCTGTCCATCGAAGCTTCAGCGGATGTAGCCGAGGGTCTGCAGCGCCTCTTCGTCGACCAGCGGCGCGGCCGTAGAGGGGCGCGCCCCGTGGTACCGGGCATTGAGCAGGGCCCGCAGCCGTCGGGCCGTGTCGGGATCCAGCGCCGATCGATCCTGGAGCTCTCCGGGATCGGCAGCGAGATCGAAGAGCGCACGCTGCGGATACTCGGGCTCGATCGTCGTCGTTCCCGGCTCCGAGCGCAGGACCAGCTTCGCCTTGCCTTTCACGATCGCGCGCAGCTCGGCGCTGCCCGAGAGCGTGAAGCGGGGCCGCGCCAGGTCGCCCGCGATCCCGGGAAGCACGACCCGCCCGTCGCCCGGCAGCACCCCGTCGAGGCCGAGGGTCGCGAGCACGGTCGCCGGGACGTCGACCCCCTCGACCGGCAGGGTCACGCTGCGTCCGGCGCCGCGGGCCGCGCCGCACGGCTTGATCAACAGCGGGACGTGGACCTGCTCGTCGTACACGAGGTTGCCATGGGCGAAGTACCAGCCGTGCTCGCCCAGGCTCTCCCCGTGATCCGAGGTGACGACGATCGTGGCGGCGTCGTAGACCCCGGCGTCGCGCAGCGCGTCGAGCAGCCGGCCGACGTGGCTGTCCACCTCGCGCACGGAGGCCGCGTAGCGCCGGCGATAGTCCTCGGGGTCGACCTCGTCGCCGAAGCGCTGATACGCCGGGATCGCGTTGCGCTCGTAGTTGCGCGAGCTCACCCGCAGGCGTCGCCCGGCGTCGGGCGTGGGCGGCCTAAGGCCGGCCAGGAACTCCTCCTTCGGCCGGTAGGGCCCGTGGGGAGGGAAGTAGTGCACCCAGAGGAAGAACGGGCCCGAGGTGTGCCCCTTCAGCCACTCGAGGGCGACGCGCGTGGTCTCGTCCGGGGTCTTGATCCGGTTGCCCTGGACGCTGACCGCGACCGCGTTCAGCGCGCTCTCGTAGAGGTCGAAGCCGCGCCCGAGGCCCGCCTCGGGCCGCAGGGCGATCGAGCTGACGACGGCCGCCGTCGCGAAGCCGCGCGCCTTCAGGGCCTCGGCCAGCGTCGGCGTCCCGCGCGGGAGCTCGTCGGTGTTGCTGAGCGGTCCGCCGCGGAACGGCTGGACTCCGGTGAGCAGGGCGGCATGGGACGGCACGGTCAGGGACGCGTTCGCCAGCACGTCGGTGTAACGCAGCGCGTCGCGCGCGAACGCGTCGAGGCCCGGCGTCAGGGCCACGCCGTCGCGCGTCGCCCCCACGTGGTCGGCGCGCAGGGTGTCGATCGTCACGAGCACGACCGCCCGGCGCGGGGACGCGTGGCAGCCCGCGAGCATCAGGGGGAGGGCGAACGCCAGAAGCCATCCGCCGCGGCGCATCATCCTCGAACTATGGCACATCGGTTGCAACTGATCGGGACGCCGCGGCTTCGCGGCGAACGGAGGCTCGGATGACTCGCCTCGCCACGGAGGGCCGGGCCGGGACGTTTGTAGAACGGCGATGGCGAATCTAGACATGCCGGCCCGCAGCCGGATCTCGCCGCAGGCCGCAGCCTATCGCGCCGCCCTGCAGGGACTGCGCGAGCGCTCGGCTCCGTTCCTGGTGGGCGGCACCTACGCGTTCACCCACTACACGGAGATCGCGCGACCGACCAAGGACCTCGATCTCTTCGTCTGCCGCCGGGACCGTGACCGCGTCCTCGCCGATCTCGAGAGCCTCGGATGGAGGACCCACGTGGCGTTCGAGCACTGGCTCGCGAAGGCCGAGCGCGACGACCGCGTCATCGACGTCATCCACGGCGCCGGCAACGGCGTCGCGATGGTGGACGACGAGTGGTTCGCCCACGCCCAGCCGGCGCTGGTGCTCGGCCTGCCGGTCCAGCTCATCCCGCCCGAGGAGATGGTCTGGTCGAAGGCCTTCGTCATGGAGAAGTACCGCTTCGACGGCGCGGACGTCGCGCACATGTTCCTGCGCCAGGGGCGGCGGCTCGACTGGGAGCGCCTCGTGCGACGCTTCGGACCGGACGCGCGCGTGCTGCTCGCCCACCTCGTGCTCTTCGAGTACATCTACCCGAGCGCTCACGCCGTCCCCGACGACCTGGCCCTGCGCCTCGCCCAGCACGTCTTCGAGCGCGACCCCGACCCCGCAGAGCGGCTGCTGTGCCGCGGCGTCCTGCTCTCGCGCAAGCAGTACCGGATCGACACCGATCGCTGGGGCCTGCGCGACGCGCGCCTCGGCCCCGACGGCTCCCTGAGCGCGGCCGAGATCGCCGAGTGGAACGCGGCCGATCCGCCGCCCCCGGGCCCGGACGCCGAGAGCGAGCTCTAGTGCGCATCGCGGCCGTCGGCGACGTGCACTGCGGCAAGCCCAGCATGGCCGGCCTGCTGCAGCCGCTCTTCGCCGAGGCCGCGCGCGAGGCCGACGTGCTCCTGCTCTGCGGCGATCTGACACAGAAGGGCCATCCCGACGAGGGCCGCCTGCTGCTCCGCGAGCTGAAGGCCGCGGGTCACCTGCCCGTCGTGGCCGTCCTCGGCAACCACGACTTCGAGTCGAACGAGGTCGACGCGCTCACCCACGTGCTCGAGGAGGGCGGCGTCCACGTCCTCGACGGCGAGACCTGGGAATCGGGAGACTTCGGGTTCGCGGGCGTGAAGGGCTTCGGCGGCGGCTTCGGAGAGTGGAGCCTGGCCGCCTGGGGCGAGCCGGTCCTGAAGGCCTTCGTCGAGGAGGCGAACCGCGAGAGCCTGAAGCTGGAGCGCGCCCTGTCGTCCCTGCAGACGCGCCGCCGCATCGCCCTCATGCACTATGCGCCGGTCGCGGCCACGGTCGCGGGCGAGCCCACGGAGATCCACCCGTTCCTCGGCTCGAGCCGGCTCGAGGAGCCCCTCGACCGCTACCATGCGAACCTGGCGTTCCACGGCCATGCGCACAAGGGCACGCTCGAGGGCCGGACGCGCGGCGGTGTGCCCGTCTACAACGTGGCGCTTCCCGTCCTCAAGGAGAACGGCCTCGAGCCGGCGCTGTTCGTCGTCGACCTCGCGCCCGAAGAGGGACCGGCCCTCAGGCGCGCCTGACGCAGTTGCGGCCGTCGCTCTTCGCGCGGTAGAGCGCGGCGTCGGCGTCGCGCAGCAGGTCGTCGGGGCTCTCGCCCCGGGCCGGCACGCGGCTCACGATGCCCGCGCTCAGGGTGATCGTGTCGTGGTCGTTGCCCAGGGCGCGGGGCGGCAGGGCCTCCACCAGGGCGCGCATGCGCTCGGCGACGCGGGCCACCACGTCGCCGTCCGCGTCGATCAGGAGGCAGGCGAACTCCTCCCCGCCGTAGCGCGCCACCAGGTCCTGCTTGCGCTTCGCGGACTCGAGGGCCTGGCCGACGGCGCGCAGCGCCGCGTCGCCGGCGAGATGGCCGTGACGGTCGTTGTACTGCTTGAAGCGGTCGACGTCCGCGACCACGATGCCGATGGGCCGCTCCTGCTCGATCGCCCGCCCGAAGGCGTCGGCGATCGCCTCCATCAGCCGACGCCTGTTGGCGAGGCCGGTGAGCGGGTCGGCGTACGAGAGCTCGGTGAGCTGGGCGTTCGCGGCGTGGAGCTCGGCCGTGCGATGCACGATCTGGGATTCGAGATCCCGCTGCTGCGCGCGCAGACGCCGATTGTTGAGCCGGACGAGCCCGACCGCCGCGAGCGCGGTGAGGGCCACGGCGCCCGCGCGCACGTCGCTCCGCTGCCACGGGTGCGGGCGCACGCGCAGCGTCACGGCCTGGGGCGCGGCGGGCGTGCCGGCCCAGTCGCGGGCTTCGATCACGAGGGTGTACGTGCCGGGCGCGAGGCCGGTGAAGCTGCGGCCGTGCTCGTGGTTGAAGGCTCCCGGCGCGGGCTCGAAGCCCTGGAGCTGCGTCCTGTAGGTCGACTCGGGTTCCCGCAGTCCCGAGAGCAGGGCGAAGTCGATGCGCACCTCGCGCGCGCCCGCGGCGAGCTCGATGTCGGTCCCAGGATCCCGCCGCACGCCGTCGACGCGCACCGCCGTGACGTGGAGTGGCTTGGGCCGCGTGGCGGTCGTCGTCGTCTCGAGCCGCGGGTCGAACACGCTCAGGCCGCCGAGGGTGCTCACCCAATAGCGGTCGCTGCCGTCGACGAACTGGCCGTTCGTGTTGCACTCGTCGTTCACGAGGCCGTCGCGGCGGCGGAACACGCGCTCCGCGTAGCGCCCGTCGGGTCCCGGGGTCAGCTGCTGCACGCCGTTGTTCGTGCAGACGTAGGTGCGGCCCACGCTGTCGCGCACGACGCTGTACACGGTCGGATCGGGCGGCGCGGGCACGCGCCCGTCGTAGATCGGCTCCGGGGCGAGGGGGTCGCTCACGTCGAGGCGCACGACGCCGTGGCGGTTGGTGCTCGCCCACATCACGGGACGGCCGCCCTCCTCGAAGATGCTGACGTGACGATAGCCGTCGCCGGGCGGCCCGGAGCCCCCGGGCAGCAGCTGCCAGCGGGCGCCGTCGAAGCGAGCCAGACCGCGGTCGGTCGCCGCCCACAGCCAGGAGCGGCCCAGGGCGTCCTTCTGCTCGGCGAGGTGCACGACCATCCAGGGCGAGGCGGCATCGTCGCCCGGGTACGACGTCCACGCGCCCTGCCGCAACCGGTGCATCCCGGCGTGCAGGGTCGCGAACCAGAGCTCGGGCACTACCTCGAGCGACCGCGACAGCACGTAGAGGACCGCGGTGTCGGGACGCTTCGGCCACGGCGTCGGCAAACGTGTCTGGGCGAAGTCGTCGGCGATCCGTAACACCTCGCCCCCGGCAAGGGCCATGAGACGCCACGGCGATCCCTCCGGGCCCGCCACGCGCCAGACGCCGCGCGCCCCCTCCGCCGGCAGCGTGCCCGAGGGCTGGTCGAAGTAGCGCCAGCGCCCTCCCTGGAGCACACCCACGCCGTTCTTGACCGAGCTCACCCAGAGCTGCTCGGCGCCGCGGCCGTCGGGCTCGAGCAGCAGGCCGAAGACGCCGTTCTCCCTCGCGCCGCGGCCGGACACCGTCCGCGCCCTC
>CADEEV010000040.1:0-41097 GCA_902826455.1 uncultured Acidobacteriota bacterium
CGGCAACGTTACGATCGCCGTCGAGGTGCTCGCGCCGGTCGAGAGCATCACGCTCAACGCAGTCGACCTGAAATTCTCAGCAGTGCGGGTCGCGGACGGACAGGGCAAGCTCGTCGCAACCGATCCGAAGATCATGCTGGACGAAACGGCGCAGACGGCGATATTCGCTTTCGGCAAGTCGATTCCCGCCGGCAAGTACTCGCTCGCGATCGAGTACACCGGCAAGATCGTTACGCAGGCGAGCGGACTGTTCGCGATCGACTACGACACGGCCGCCGGCCAGAGGCGCGCGCTGTACACGCAGTTCGAAGCGCCGGACGCGCGTCGCATGATTCCGAGCTGGGATGAGCCCGCGCACAAGGCGACGTTCTCGCTCGCAGCGGTCGTGCCGCAGAACCAGATGGCCGTCAGCAACATGCCGGTCGCCGAGCGAGTCGATATCGAGAACGGCCGGGCGCGCGTGCGCTTCCAGCAGACGCCGAAGATGTCGACCTACCTGCTGTTCTTCGGGCTCGGCGAATTCGATCGTGCCACCGCGAAGCTCGGCGCGACCGAGCTCGGCGTCGTCACGCAGAAGGGCAAGGCAGATCAGGCAAAGTTTGCGCTCGACTCGTCCGTGCGCGTGCTGCGCGAGTACAACGATTACTTCGGCACGCCGTATCCGCTGCCCAAGCTGGACAATATCGCCTCGCCCGGCCGCAGCCAGTTCTTCGCGGCCATGGAGAACTGGGGCGCCATCTACACGTTCGAATACGCGATGCTGATCGACCCGAGCATCTCCACTCAATCCGACAAGCAGGGCATCTTCTCGATCGCCGCGCACGAAATCGCGCACCAGTGGTTCGGCGATCTGGTGACGATGAGCTGGTGGGACGACCTGTGGCTGAACGAGGGCTGGGCGTCGTGGATGGCCGGCCGCACCACGCAGAAGCTGCGGCCGGAGTGGAACACGGTGATGAGCACCGTGAAGGACCGCGAGAAGGCCATGGAGCGCGACGCGCTCTCGACCACGCACCCGGTGGTGCAGCGCATCGAGACGGTGGAGCAGGCGAGCCAGGCCTTCGACGCGATCACGTACGAGAAGGGCGAGGCCGTGATCCGCATGCTCGAGGGCTACGTGGGCGCCGAGGCCTGGCGCACCGGCGTCCGCAACTACATCGATCGTCACAGCTACGGCAACACGGTGTCCGACGACCTCTGGCGCAGCGTCGAGGCCGCGGCTGGCCAGCCGATCACCGACATCGCGCACCAGTTCACGCTGCAGCCCGGCGTGCCGATGATCACGGTCGGCGACGTGACCTGCAGCGGCGGCGCGAGCCGGGTCTCCCTCGTGCAGGGCGAGTTCAGCAAGGACCAGCCGAACCGCAAGCCCCTCGCGTGGCGCGTGCCGGTGATCCTGAAGGGCTCGGGGGCCGCGGTGCGGACCCTCGTCGACGGCGGCAAGGTCGAGGTGACCGTGCCGGGCTGCGAGCCCGTGATCGTGAACGCGGGCCAGAGCGGCTACTACCGCACGCGCTACGCGCCCGCGCAGTTCGCCCGGCTCGTGTCGGGGTTCGCGGCCGTGCCGGCGCTCGACCAGCTCGGTGTCGTGGCGGACAGCTGGGCCCTGGGCCGTGCCGGACTGCAGCCCGCGTCCGACGTGCTGGACCTCGCGCGCGCGACGCCGCTCGACGCCGACCCGCAGGTCTGGGGCCGCTTCGCGGCGATCTTCGCGGAAGTGGACGGCCTCGCCCGCGAGGACGGACCGGGCCGCGAGGCGTTTCGGAAGTTCGCGATCGCGCGGCTCGCGCCCGTGTTCGCCACGCTCGGCTGGACGCCCCGCGACGGCGAGGCGGCCCAGCAGGCCATCCTGCGCAACGACCTGATCGCGACCCTGGGCGCCCTCGGGGAGCGCGGCGTCGTCGACGAAGCGCAGCGCCGCTACGCGGCCGAGGCCACGGACCCGGCCGCGATGCCGGGCTCGCTCCGCAAGACGATCCTGGGCGTCGTGGCGCTCAACGCCGACGCGGCGACGTGGGATCGCCTGCACGCGGCGGCGTTCGCCGAGAAGACGCCGCTCATCAAGGACCGCCTGTACGCGCTGCTCTCGTCCACCGCCGACGAGGGCCTCGCGCGCCGCGCCCTGGATCTGGCCCTGACCCCGGAGCCGGGCGCCACGAACAGCGCCGAGATGATCTCCCAGGTGGCGAAGAGGCACCCCGACCTGGCCTTCGACTTCGCCGTGGCCCACATGCAGGCGGTGAACGCGAAGGTGGATCCCACCTCCGAGAGCCGCTACTACGCGCGGCTCGCCGAGGCCTCGGAGAACCCCGCGATGGTCACGAAGCTGCGGGCCTACGCGGCGGCGCACCTCGACGCGAAGTCACGGGGCGAGACCGAGCGCGTGTGCGCCGTGGTCACGGACAACATCCGGGTGCGCAGCGCGGCGCTGCCGTCGATCGAGGCCTGGCTGGGGCGCAGCGCCGACTAGCGCTTCGGCTTCGGCCGGCGTCCGACGAGCTTCCAGAACTGGGTCTCGTCGAGCAGCGTGATGCGGTAGCCCTTCTCGCGGAGCCGCTTGATCTCCATGAGCTTGCGGCCCGCGTCGCGGCCGGCGAGCTGCAGCGGGTTGGGCTTGCCCCGCACGACGACCGTGGTCTGGATCGACGGGGCGCCGTGGACGGTCGCGCCGGCCTTGCGCGCGGCCTTCATGGCGTCGGCGCGCGGCACGCTCAGGATCCCCGTGAAGGCGACGTGGGCTCCCTTCAGCGTCTTCAAGGCGCCGGTGCGGAGCACCGCCGGGCGCTTGCGCAGGGCCTCGATGAGCTCGTCCGCCGCCTCGTAGCGCTTGCGGCGCTCGCCGATGCAGCGCACCAGGATCTCCTTCAGGTGATCGCTGCAGCCGAGATGGCGGATCTCGCCGGTCCTCACGCGCGTGCGCGCGTCGCCGCGCACCAGCATGCCGAGGAGCTGGCCGACCTGGTAGACGTCGTCGCGGGCCTGCCACTTGGGGATGCCGCCGGCCACGATGTCGCTCGGCGCGTTGAAGGGGTTCAGGGTGCGGGC
This sequence comes from uncultured Acidobacteriota bacterium, assembly GCA_902826455.1. Lineage (GTDB taxonomy): Bacteria > Acidobacteriota > Vicinamibacteria > Fen-336 > Fen-336 > CADEEV01. The sequence continues at coordinate 3,046 of CADEEV010000040.1, forward strand.
GCTGGCGCCGCGCTTGTCGCTCTGCGGCCGCACCAGCCCGAAGTCGCCGAGCTTGAGCCGGCCGCCCTCGCAGACGAAGACGTTGAGCGGCGTCAGGTCGCGGTGGAGCTGCTGGCCGCGGTGGAGCTTGCCGAGCACCTCGAGAACGCCCGCGATTTCGCGGCGGGCCGTCAGCTCCGGCAGGGCCTTGCCGCTGCGGTGCAGGAACGCGCGCAGGTCGCCGTGGCGGGCGTACTCGATGGCGAGGCAGTAGAGCGGCCGGCCGTCGGGCTGCAGCAGGACGAACGTGTCGTACACGCGGATCGCGCGGGGATGATCGTCCAGCACCTGCCCGAAGTACGCCTCCCGGAGCCAGCCGTCGATCCGGACGCTCGCCTTGATGCACAGGAGTGGCGGCATGCGCGTCGAACGGGTGACGCGCCGCGCCAGGTAGACCTGGCCGAAGCCGCCCTCGCCGAGCAGGCGCTCGACGCGGTAGCGCACGCGGGACTCCGGGCTCTCGACGACCTGGTCCTCGGTCAGGAGGCGTGGCCCGCGACCGGGACGGGAGCGGGCGGGGCCGGTGCGCGTCGGCAGGTGCGAGAGCTCGGTCGAAGGGATCGTCGAGGGCGCGGACATCGGTACGTGCGCATTGAATCAACTTGCCGGCACCACAGCAACCCTCGCTAGAATGGTCGGCCCATGAAGCGGCTCGTCGCACGCGCCCTCGGCGCGCTCCTCGTCCTCGCCCTCGTCACCGGTGTCGGTCTCTCCGCGCTCGGAGCGCTGCAGAGGCCGGACACGACCCTGCCGCCGGGCGTGCCGGGCGTCCACGTCGTGGTCGACGGCGTTCCGATCCGCTACGTGCAGCAGGGCCAGGGTCCGGACGTGCTGCTGCTCCACGGCTCGCCGGGCTCCATCGAGGACTGGGAGCCCGTGCTCGCGCGCCTCGCCGAGCGCTTCCGCGTGACCGCGATCGACCGGCCGGGCCACGGCTACAGCGGGGGAGTCGAGGTCCCGCACACGCCGCAGGCCAACGCGGCCGTGGCGCTCGGCGTGATCCGGGCCTTGAGGCTCCAGGACGTCGTGGTGGTCGGCCATTCGTTCGGCGGCATGACCGCCGTGGCCCTGGCGCTCGGCGACCCCGCAGAGGTCCGCGCGATCGTCGTGGTGGCGTCGCGCGCGTACCCGCCGGCGCCCGTCGAGCCGTTGTATCGCCTGCTGGCGCTGCCGTGGCTCGGGCCCGGGCTCGCCGCGGCCCTGGCCCCGACCGTGGGCGAGGCGAAGATCGACGCGGGCGTGCGCGCGGCGTTCGGTCCCAACTCCGGCGCCATCCCACCGGGCTTCGTGGCCGAGCGCACGCGCCTGTGGACGCGGCCGACCGTCACGACCACGCTGTCCCGAGAGCGCGTCGAGCTCGAGCCGGCCTTGCGCGCGCTGGCCCCGCACTACCGCGAGATCCGCAAGCCCGTGTACCTCGTGTACGGCGCCGACGACGCGCGGGCGGGCAGCGACGGCCCGCGCCTGGCCCGGGACATCCGGGGCGCTACCCTCCTGTCGCTCCCCGACACCGGTCACTACGTCCAGTACGCGCGGCCGGAGGCGCTGCTCGAGGTGATCGGGCACGCCGTGTTCATGCCCTAGCTGTCGGATTCCCAACCTCGATTCCGATCTCCCCAACGACGGGGGAGTTCTGGAGGTTGGACTTGAGGATTTCAGGCTGTATCCGGACGTTCGTGGCGGGCCTCGCCGTGGCGGCGGCGGCCTGCGGGGGGTCGGGCGGCGCCGATCCGCAGCTGCCGACCGCGCCGATCGGGCCTTCGGGCGCCCGCTCGGACCTGGACTTCGCCATGGAGTCGAGCAACGGCCTCGCGCCGGCCGGCTTCAAGATGGTGTCCCACGTCGATCCCAAGGCGGGTGAGGACGGCGTGATCCGCGAGGGCTCGCCGGTCACGGTGACGTTCGACCTGTGCGACTCGACGGTCGACGACGGCGGCCATCCGTGGTTCCTGTTCGACTTCGACTTCAACCACGTCCCGGACGTCATCGGCAAGACCGAGTCCTGCCGCCAGACCCACACGTATCGGATCCCGGTGGACGCGACGCGCGACGCCATCCAAGGTGCCAACTTCTGCTTCACGAATGCGGACCCGTCGAAGGGGCTCAAGGGGACGTACTTTTCCTGCCGTTCCGTGCGGATCGGCCTGCCGGACTTCAAGGGCGCGGCCGCGGGGTGCTACTTCGCCAATCCCTTCTGGTTCTCCTGGCCGGGGGGCACGGGCCCGACGAACGAGGTCGTCCTCTTCGACAACCCCGCCTGCCAGCCTCCGGGCGAGGCTCTCGAGGACCAGTCCTACGTCGTCGCTCCGACAGCGGTCGACGCGCGGCAGCTCTGTGGCCAGGTGGTCGTGGAGACGCCGTTCCACATCGGCGACGGAACAATCTTCCAGTGCGGTCCGGAGGCGGAGTGATGAAATCCCTGATCGTTCGTGTCGCCGTGCTCGTCACCGTCCTCGGCATCGCCGCCTGCGGCGGCTACGACCGCAAGGTGCCGTCGTCCCCGACGGCGCCGTCGATCCCGGACGGCGGATTGCCCGGGGACATCGTGATGGAGTCGAGCCAAGGACTCGCGCCGGCGGGCTTCCAGCTGGTGTCCCACACCAACCCGAAGGCCGGCGAGGACGGAGTGATCCGCGCCGAGTCGCCCATCACGGTCGACTTCGACCTGTGCGGCTCGACCGTCAACGAGGGCGGCCGTCCCTGGTTCCTCTTCGACTTCGACTTCGATCACGTCCCGGACGTGATCGGAAGGAGCGAGAGCTGCCACCAGACCCACACCTACCGCATCCCGCGCGACGCCGCGCAGGACCTGGTCGTGGGCGCCAACTTCTGCTTCGCCAACGCCGACCCGTCGGCTCACCGGCCGGGGACGTACTTCTCCTGCCGATCGGTCAAGATCGCGCTTCCGCACTTCCCGGACGCGGCCGCGGGCTGTTACGAGATCGACGGCGAGGACGCGTCGTTCTTCTGGCCGGGCGGCAAGGGTCCGATCGACCCCCCTCTCTTCAGCGATGCGACGTGCACGCTCGCCGCCATGGACGATCTCGGCCCCCTGGTGTTCGCGCCCAGCGCGAGCGAGGCGAAGCGCCAGTGCGGCGGCGCCGACTTCGTCCTCGAGATCCATCGAAACTTCTTCCTCTGCGATCCGGTGGTCTAGAGAACAGCTCCCTCCTTGGTCGTACCTGCCTTGTCGTGCTCCTGGCGCCCGATCCCCCCTGGTCGGGCGTCAGGAGGCCGTTTCGATCCTCTCGACGAACTCCACGAGCGAGGACAGGTCCGGCCCGATGCCGTCGGGCGTCGCGCCGAGCTCCTCGACCGCTTGCCCGGTACGGTTCACCCAGAACGTGGGATAGCCGAACTGCCGGGCGCCGGCGGCATCCCAACCGGCCGAAGCCACGAACACCATCTCCTCCCGCGCCAGGCCGAAGGCATCGAGGCCCATGCGGTACGCGCGGGGATCGGGCTTGAAGGCGCCGACCCGATCGGTGCTGAGGTGCGGCTCGAACACGCCGGCGAGCCTCGCGTTCGCCACGGCGGCGTCGAGCATCGCCGAGGTGAGGTTGGAAAGGAACGCGAGCCGCAGCCCCGCCGTGCGCAACCTCGCCAACGCTGCCGGTGCGTCCGGCCAGGCGCCGAGCTCGAGGAACGCATGGAGGAGAGCCGCCTTCTTCTCGGCGGTGAGCTCGAGCCTCTGCTGCCGGGCCGCGAACACCAGGGCATCCTCGGTCACGCGGCCGAAGTCGACGTAGCTGCCCGAGAGCGTCCGCAGCCACGCGTACTCGAACTGCCGCGTCCGCCACGCGTCCATCAGGGCCGTTCCCGACCCCGGGAAGAGCTCCTCGGCGCGCTTCGCCACGGGCCGCGGATCGATGACGGGGAAGCCGTCGAAGAGCACGGCCTTGATGCGGCGGCTCGCCGCAGGGGCCGGGTTCGGACGGGCCCAGGCGGATGGCGCGGCCCACGCGGCCACGACCGCGCCCAGGAACTCACGGCGCCGGGTTCGCATGCATACCTCCAGGTGACGCTAACGTCGCCGGCCCCCTCCTTGTTCCCCCGTTGTTCCCGGGTCGGAAGTTGTGCCACCATCGGCCACTCGCTTTTCAGGAGGTCTCCCGATGAAGCAGACGGGGTGGCGCTATTGGGGTGTCCTTTCGGTCGGCGTCGTGCTGGCGTCGTGCAGCGGTTCCGGGGGCTCGCCGCAGAGCCCGGCCGCGCCCGCGCCGGTGACACAGGGCGCGGACCGAGGGATCGTGATGGAGTCGAGCCGGGGCCTGGCGCCGGAAGGGTTCAAGCTCGCGATGAAGGTCGACCCGAAGCCGGGCCTGGACGGGATCATCCGTGAGGGATCGCCGGTGACGGTCGAGGTGGATCTGTGCGGCTCGACGCCCGATGCGGGCAAGACGCTGCACTTCCTGTACGACTGGGACTTCAACGACCTCGCGGAGGTCGTCGGCACGGGCGACGCGTGCGTGCAGAAGCACACCTACCGCGTCCCGAAGGACGCGACGAAGGACCTGGTGCTCGAGTCGAACGTGTGCGTCACGAACGGCGATCCCGGCGTGCATGACGGCAGCACGTACTTCTCGTGCCGCGTGGTGCGCGTGGCCCTTCCCAAGCCCGCGAGCTGCAGCTCCGGGCTGGCCGAGGGCTGTCAGGCCTTCAGCTCCGTCATCGAGGGCGGCATCGCGCTCTCGGTCGAGTGGCCGGGCGGCAGCGGACCCTACGGGCTCGTGCTCGGCTACGAGGACTCGTCCTGCGGAGGCACTCCCCTCAACGGAACGGACGTGGCTGTCGCCTGCTCGCTCGCGGAGGCCCAGGCTCTCTGCGAGAACGAGGACGCGGAGCTCTACGGGACCTTCCCGGGCGGCCAGGGGTTGTACTTCTGTTTCGGCCTGGGCGATGCCAGGGCGGCTGTCCCGACGCACTGGGGACGCTGAAGACGGGGCGGAAGCCGTGTGGGCGGGCCGAGAGGCCCGCCCTTTCCTAGGTTAACAGGGGGTTTCGATGATGCAGCGGTGGGTCGGGTGGCGCGCGATCGCGCTCGGTGTGGTGCTCGCCTCGTGCGGCGGCAACGGTGGGGCGCCGCAGAGCCCGGTGGCGCCGGCCCCGGTGGTCGTGGGCGCCGGAGCGGGCTACGTCATGGCCTCGAGCCAGGGCCTGGCCCCCGAGGGCTTCAAGCTCGCGATGAAGCTCGACCCGAAACCGGGTGAGGACGGGATCATCCGCGCAGGCGAGCCGGTCACGGTCGAGGTCGACCTCTGCGGCTCGACCGCGGACGACGGCAAGACCCTTCACTACCTGTTCGACTGGGACTTCAACGACCTCGCCGACGTCGCGGGCACCGGCGACGACTGCGTCCAGAAGCACACGTATCGGGCGCCCAAGGACGCGACGAAGGACGTCGTGCTGGAATCGAACGTGTGCGTCACGAACGGCGATCCCGGCGTCCACAACGGCAGCACCTACTTCTCCTGCCGGACGATCCGTGTCGCGCTGCAGCCGCGGCCCCAGGGCGTCTGTGCCGGGGCCTTCGCCGTGCCGGAGGGTTGCTACGCCTATCAAGGCGGCACGTTCGGCTGGGAAGGCGGCGCCGGTCCGTACGACGCGGTGGCGGTCTTCGAGGGCGTCGGCGACTGCAGCGGGCAGGCCGAGATCGAGTCGGGCCCCTACGCGGCCGCGTGCAGCGAGGCCGAAGCCGCCCAGCTGTGCGGCGGCCCGGCGAACTACATCGGCATCAACTTCGGCGGCGACGTGGGCCTCTATTTCTGCGGACAGCCGCCGGTCTAGCTCGAGCTAGGCGAGCGGGCCGAGGCGGTCGAGCCGCAGCATCGCGTCGCTCGTGGCCCGGGACGCGAGCAGATCGACAGTGAACTGCGCGACCCAGTCGTTGTCGCCCTCGGCGTCGATCAGCATCTGCTCGACACGCCACGTTCCCGGCGCGTCGGGCGGAGCCGGCTCCACGTGGGTGTGGCGGATGTTGCGGGCCTCGGGGTCGAGGCGGATGCCGGCCGGGTGCAGCGCCTTGTGGGCCTCGCGCGCGGTTTTGAGCCGGGCCGGCGTCCAGGCCGCACCGTCGGCGTCGCTGGCCGAATCGAACAGGGCCAGCGCCGCCTCGTCGTCGCCGATCGACCAGGCCCGCAGGAACGCGAACACGCGCGTCCGGACCATGGCCGTGAAGGCCTTGGTGTCCCGGGTGACGTCCTCGGGTAGCTCCGGCCGCGCCGGTCGGAGCTCCGGGCCCGCGAGCGGGACGTAGCTCGGGTCCTTCATCCGTTCCCATTCCTCGAGCAGGCTCGAGTCCACCTGCCGCAGCATGTCGCGCAGGTAGAGCTCGGTCTCGAGCACGGCGTCGCTCTTGAAGCCGTCGGGCACGTTCTGGCTGAGGACCTTGTACGTGCTGTTGAGGTGGCGGAGCAGCAGGCCTTCGCTGCGCTCGAGGTCGTACTCCTGCACGTAGTCGGAGAACGAACGGAAGCCCTCGAACATCTCGCGGGCGATCGACTTGGGCCGGATCGCCTCCTCGCCGACCCAGGGATGGCGGTCGGCGAAGGCGTTGAACGTGTTGTAGACGAAGTCGCGCAGCGGCTTGGGATGCTCCATCTTCTCGAGCTCCGCCATGCGCTGGTCGTACTCGACGCCCTCGGACTTCATCTCGGCGACCTTGCGGTCCTTCAGCTTGTCGAGCTGGCGGCGCAGGATCGCCTCGGGGTTCTCCAGGATGCTCTCGACCAGCGTCAGCACGTCGAGGGCGTGGCTCTCGGCCTCGGGGTCGAGCAGCGGCAGCGTCTCGAGCAGGTAGAGCGAGAGCGCGTGGTTCATCGAGAAGTCTTCCTGGAGGTCGACGTTGACCCGGACCCGGGAGCCTTCGGCGCTGCGGGGCACGATCTCGACGATGCCGCGGGCCACGAGGGAGCGGAACAGCTGCCAGGCGCGCTTGAAGTGGCCCGCCTTCGCGTGCTCCGTCTCGTGGCTGTCGTGGATCAGGTGCTGCATCGCGCGGCAGCCGTCGGCCTTGCGCGACAGGACGTTCAGCAGCATGCCGTGGCTCACGTCGAAGCGCGAGGTGAGGCGCTCGGGCGGCGCCGTCATGAGGCGCTTGAACGTGTTGAGGTCCCAGTTGGCAAAGTTGCGCTCGGGGGGCTTGCGCTTCACGACCTTCTTGCCCTCCTTCGCCTTCTCGTCGAGCTTCAGGTTCTCGATGAAGTGCTCGGGGGCCTGGGCCACCACGTAGCCCTGGTCGTCGAAGCCCTTGCGGCCGGCCCGTCCCGAGATCTGGTGGAAGTCGCGGGCGGAGAGGATCGCGGTCTTCTGGCCGTCGAACTTGCAGAGCCGGCTGAACAGCACCGTGCGGATCGGCACGTTGATGCCGACGCCCAGCGTGTCGGTGCCGCAGATGACCTTGAGCAGGCCCTTCTGGGCGAGCTGCTCCACGAGCACGCGGTACTTCGGCAGCAGCCCCGCGTGGTGCACGCCGATGCCCTGCTTCAGCCACTTGCGCAAGGTCGGGCCGTACGGGCTCGAGAAGCGGAAGCCCTCGATCGCCTGGGCCACGGCGTTCTTCTCCTCGCGCGTCGCGAGGTTGAGGCTCGTGAAGTCCTGGGCGCTGTCCGCGGCGTCCTTCTGGGTGAAGCTCACGACGTAGACCGGCGCCTTGCCGTCGCCGACGAGGGTCTCGAGCATCTGGGCGATCGGGATCTGCGAGTAGGCGAAGTCGAGGGGCACCGGGCGGTCCGTGGCCTTCACGGTCGCGGTGGGGAGGCCGTTGAGCCGCGTCAGGCCCTCCTCGAAGTACGCGACGTCGCCGAGGGTCGCCGACATGAGGAGGAAGCGGCTGCGCGTGAGCGTCAGCAGCGGCACCTGCCAGGCGACGCCGCGGTCGCGGTCGGCGTACCAGTGGAACTCGTCCATGACCACGTCGTCGACGTCGGCGTCGGCTCCGTCGCGCAGGGCCATGTTCGCGAGCACCTCGGCCGTGCAGCAGAGGATCGGCGCGTCGTGGTTCACGGTCGCGTCGCCCGTCGAGAGCCCCACGTTCTCCGGGCCGAACTCGCGGCACAGGGCCATCCACTTCTCGTTGACGAGGGCCTTGATCGGGCAGGTGTAGACCGAGCGGCGGCGCTGCGCCATCGAGGCGAAGTGCAGCGCCGAGGCCACGAGGGACTTGCCCGAGCCCGTCGGGGTGTTGAGGATGACGTTCTTGTCCTCGAACAGCTCGAGGATCGCCTCCTCCTGCGCGGCGTAGAGCTCGAGGCCGCGGCTCGTGACGTAGTCGAGGAAGCCGCCCAGCAGCGCGTCGCTCCCGGTCTCGCCCCCGGGCGGGAGTCTCTGGAGGAGCGGACCGCTCAGGAGCCTAGAGCTCGGTGGCCGGAACGGGGCGGTGGAAGAAGTAGCCCTGGGCGAGCTCGAAGCCGAGCTGCGCGCAGACCTTCGCGTCGGCCTCGGTCTCGATGCCCTCGGCGATGCCCCGGGCGCCGAGCTCGCGGGCCAGCGTCACGAGGGAGCGGACCATGCGCTGCTTCGACTCGGGGGCCTCGGCGATGCCGCTCACGAAGCGGCTGTCGAACTTCAGGTACTCGGGCGGCACCTCGGCGAGCTCGAGGAGGCGGGCCTGGCCGGCGCCGAAGTCGTCGTAGGCGAGGCTGATGTTGAGCTTCTTGAGCTGCGAGCGGAACTCGCGGATGCCGGCCGAGTCCACGATCGTCGACTCGTGGACCTCGATCGCGAGCTGGGCGTCGGGGGCGATCTCGCGCAGGTCCGTGAGGGACTCGACCAGGCTCGGCAGGGCCAGCTCCCGCGGATGGGTGTTGAGGAACAGGCTGCCGATCGAGGGGTGCACGCTCGCGATCTCGACGGCGCGCCGGCGGAAGATCTGGCTGAGCAGCGGCGCCTGGCCGATGCTGTCGGCGATATGGAGCAGCGCCTGGGGCCCCACGGGGAGCAGCGGGTGCCGGCCCCGGCCAAGGGCCTCGTAGGCGATCGCCTCGCCCGTGGCCATGAGCGAGATGGCCTGGAAGTGCATGGTCACGAGCTGATCGCGGATCAGCTCGTCCATCTCCCGGGTGCCCTTCACGAACTGCTCCGGGAGCGAGACCTCGCGCATCACCGCGGTCGTCTTGCGGTGGGACGAGAGCGCCTCTTCGAGACGGAACTCGAAGTCCGCGAAGTGGATGATGTCGCCGTCGCGCAGCGCCTCGTCCGTGATGCGCCGCCGGTTCACGTAGGTGCCGTTGGTGCTCGACAGGTCCCGGACGTGGAGCTCGCCGTCCATCTCGTAGAACTCGGCGTGCTCGGTCGAGACCGACGTGCTGGGCAGCGTGAGTTCGAGGCCCGAGCGACGTCCCACCCGGAACGGGAGCTGGTTGATCGAGACGTTCCAGACGCGGCTGCCGCCGTCGATCAGGGAGCGCAGCACCCAGGGCGTCCGGACGATGTTGATGGGTGTCGTCACGCCCTGCAACGGTACGGAAGCGCCGCACGACTTGCAAGCCGCGGAGGCTACAAAGTGCGGCGGACCTCGCCCAGCACCCGGGCCAGCTCGCGGCACGAGGCGAAGCGCTGCGCGGGGACCTTTTCGAGGAGCTTCAGGACGATCGCCTGGAGCTCGACGGGCACCGCGGGGTCGTGGTCGCGCAAGGGCGGCGGCGTCGCCTGGATGTGCATCATCAGCAAGGCGATGGACTCGGGGTGGGAGAAGGGCAGCGTGCCCGTGAGCATCTCGTAGGCCACGATCCCGAGGGAGTAGAGGTCGGCCGCCGGCGTCACCTCGCTGAAGCCGCGGATCTGCTCGGGCGCCAGGTAGGCCGGCGTGCCGGCCAGGAGGTCGGCCGAGGTGAGGGCGGGGCCGCCGGCCTTCTGGAGCTTGGCGATGCCGAAGTCCATGATCTTTAGCTCGCCGGCGCTCGTGACGAACAGGTTGGCGGGCTTGATGTCGCGGTGGACGATGCCGCGGTCGTGGGCCTCCTGCAGGCCGGTGCAGCACTCCATGAGGTGGTCGATCGCGAGGCTGGGCGGCAGCGGGCCCGAGCGCAGCACGCGGGCGATGTCCATGCCCGAGAGCAGCTCCATGCTGATGAAGCGCAGCTCGTGGTGCTGGCCGATGTCGTAGAGCCTCACGATGTTCGGGTGCACGAGCTGGCGCGACAGCTTGAGCTCCTGCTTGAAGCGCGCGTCGGCCTCGGCGTCGAGGGAGGCGCCGGTGAGGAACTTGAGGGCGACGTCCTCGCCCAGCTCGCTGTCGCGGGCGCGGTAGACGACGGACATGCCGCCGCGGCCGATCTCGTCCACGAGCTCGTAGCGCGAAGCCACACGCATCCCGCTCGCGAGGGGCCCGGCGCTCGCGGCGGGCGCCGCCGACGGAATGCGCGAGGGGTCGAGGCGCCGGGTCGGGGAGCGTGGGATCTGCGGCAGGGGCGGCAGGGTGGGCAGCGCGACCGGCTCGCGCCGGGCCGCGGCGCCGCCCCCGGCCGCGGCGAGGATGGAGGCCGCCGCCGCGTCGTCGGGGCGGAACTGCAGGAGCTTCTGGACCGCCTCGATCGCGTTGGCCCCGAAGCCCTTGCGGACGTACAGCCCCGCCAGTCCGAGGAACGCGTCGGCCTCGTCGGGCGTCGACGGCCCGCCGCGGATGAACGCCGCCAGCAGGTTCTCGACCTCCAGGCTCACGGTGTCGAGCTCCTGGGCGAGGCCGATCGCCTCGACACAGGCCGCGCGATACCCGGCATCCCCGGCGGGCACGCGGGCAAGGGCCCGCAGCCGCGACGCCGTGGCCCTGGGATCGCCGCTCACCGGTTCTGGAGCAGGGCGAGGGCCTGACGCCGCAGCGAGTCGGGATGGTTCGCCGCGCGCAGCGCTTCCTCGAGCGTGATGCTGCCCTGCTCGATGTGGCGGAGTAGCGAGCCGTCGAGGCTCTGGGAGCCGAGGCTGTCGCGCGCCGAGGACTGCAGCATCGCGTCGACCTGGTACGTCTTGTTCTCGCGGATCAGGTTCGCCACCGCGTGATTCTGCAGCAGGATCTCGAGGGCGGCGATGCGCCCCTCGCCGCCGGTGCGCAGGCAGAGGTGCTGCGCGATCACGGCCTTCAACACGACCGAGAGCAGGCCGCGAACCTCCTCGCGGGCGTCCTCGGGAATCATGTCGACGATCCGGTCGACGGCCTTCGCCGCCGAGTTCGTGTGCAGGGTGCCGAAGACCAGCAGGCCCGTCTCCGCGGCCGAGAGCGCCAGCTGCATGGTCTCGAGGTCGCGCATCTCGCCGACCACGACCACCTGGGGCGCCTCGCGCAGGGCCGCCCGCAGGCCCGAGGCGAAGCTCTCGGTGTGGCGCCCGACCTCGCGCTGGGTGACGACGCTCTGGGCCGGCTGGTGCACGTACTCGATCGGGTCCTCGATCGTGATGATGTGCCGCTTCGACGTGCGGTTGATCTCCTGGAGGATCGCGGCGAGCGTCGTGGTCTTGCCCGAGCCCGTGGGGCCGGTGATGAGGACGAGGCCCTGGCCGAGCCGGGTGAGGCGCGAGACCGCCGGCGGGAAGGCCAGGTCGCGCAGCGACGGGATGCGGGCCGGGATGAAGCGCAGCACGATGCCGAGGCCGTCGTTCTGGGCGAGGGCGCTCGCGCGGAAGCGCCCGACGCCCTCGAGGGCGTACATGAAGTCGACCTGGCGCTCGGTCTCGAGGGTGTCGCGCTGCTCGGGCGTGAGGATCTCGAGCACGAAGCGGCGCGCTTCCGCGTCGGACAGGGTCCGGAAGGGGAGCCGGATCAGCTGGCCGTTGTGGCGGATCGTCGGCACCTTGCCGGCGTGGAGGTGCAGGTCGCTCGCCTGTTGATCGGCCACCACCCGCAGGAACGAGTCGATGCGGGCCATCTCAGGCCGGCGCCCCGCCGCCCAGGCGGCTCTCGAAGTCCTTCTTGCTGACGGCCTTCATGTAGGCGTCCTCGGCCGAGATCTTGCCCTCGTCGCACAGCCGCGCGAGCTCCGAGTCCATGAGCTGCATGCCCGCCTCGCGCGACGTCGCCATGATCGAGGGGATCTGGAACGTCTTGCCCTTGCGGATCAGGTTCGAGATCGCGTCGTTGTTCAGCATCACCTCGACGGCCAGGCAGCGCCCAGGCGCGTCGCGGCGCGGGAGCAGGTACTGGCAGATCACGGCGTTCAGGCTGCCCGCGATCATCGTGCGGACCTGGTCGTGCTGGCCCGGAGGGAAGGCGTTGATGAGGCGGTCGACCGTGAGCGCCGCCGACGAGGTGTGGATCGTCCCGAAGACGAGGTGGCCGGTCTCGGCGGCCGTCACGGCGAAGGCGATCGTCGGCAGGTCGCGCATCTCGCCGATCAGGATGACGTCGGGGTCCTGGCGCAGCGTCCCGCGAAGGGCCTGGTCGAGCTCGCCGGTGTGGGTGTGGATCTCGCGCTGGTTGACGATGCTGAGGTCGCGGCGGTGCACGACCTCGATCGGGTCCTCGAAGGTCACGATGTGGCGGGCCGAGGTGCGGTTGATCTCGTTGATGATGGCGGCCAGCGTCGTCGACTTGCCGGAGCCGGTCGGGCCGCCCACCAGCACCAGGCCGTTCTTGAGATCGGCGAGGCCCTGCACCACGGGCGGCACGCCGAGGTCCTCGATGCGCGGGATCGTGCCCCGGACGATCCGGAACACGGCGCCCAGGCCGCCGAGCTGCTCGAAGACGTTCACGCGGAAGCGCAGGTCGTGCTCCGGGATCACGTACGAGAAGTCCGCCTCGCGGCCGGCGCGTACCCCGCGCACCTGCTGCGGCGAGAGGTGGCGCAGCAGCATGCCCGCCACGTCCTCGGCCCGCAGCACGTCCTTCGCGAGCACCGCGACGGAGCCGTAGCGGGTGACGTAGGGCTGGCGGCCCGGGGCCAGGATCAGGTCGTCGCAGTTGCGCTGCGACACCGCCACCAGCAGCTTGTCGAGGAACGAGAGCGTGTCGACGGCCGGGCCGGCCGGAGCGTCGAGGCGGGCCTGGAGCTCCTGGAGGACGTCGCGCGCCAGGGCGCGCACGGTGGACGACGGGTCCTTGAGGGATGCGCGGATCGTGTCGGCGTGGCGCGTCGAGCCGAAGGCCTTGAGGCAGCGCAGCGCCGCGACCTGCACGTCCTCGTCTCCGGACGCGAGCTGCGAGACGACGCTCTCCTCGGCCTCGAGAGCGCTCGGCCCGAGCACCTCGAGGCCCTGCAGGCAGGCGATGCGCAGCTCGGCCTCGCGGCTCATGATGTCGGCCAGGTAGGGCACCGAGCGCGGATCGCGCTGGGCCGCGATCGCGTCCACCGCGCGCTCGCGCACCCACCAGTCCTCGTCGTTGAGGGCCGTGACCAGGAGCGCCCCCAGGGCGTCGGGCACGTGGAGGCGCGTGATCATGTCGACCGCGAACTGCCGCATCACGGGCGCCGGGTCCTGCAGGTAGGGCAGCACGTGGGCGAGCAGGGCCTCGCCCGCCAGCTCGATCAGCACGTCGGCCAGGCGCTCGCGCACCCACCAGTCCTCGTCGCGCAGGCAGCCGAGGAGTTTGGGCCAGAGCTCTCCATGGGGATCGCGCACCGTCTGGGCGAGCTCGACGGCGAGGCGCCGGATGTCGGCGTCCTTGCTGCGGAGCAGCCACACCACGGTGCGGGCCAGGTCGAGCTTGCCGGCGGCGCTGAGGCGCGCGAGGGCCTCGGCGGCCTTGAGACGCACCGTGATCTGGGCGTGGCCGAGGGTCTCGGCGAGCGGCCGCAGGACGTCGGGCGTGCCGATGGACTCGAGGGCCTCGATGGCCGCGAAGCGCACGAGCTGGGGACCCTCGCGCAGCTTCTCCTGCAGCATGTCGACCGCGCGCTCGCTCGCGAACTTGCTCAGTCCCGAGACGGCCGCCGAGACGAGGCCGGGACGGGACGAGGCGAACAGCGGGGCGGCGCTCTCGAAGTACTCGTCCTCGCTTGCGATCGACGCCAGGGTCGCGACGGCGTGGCCGGCCACCGCCTCGGACGAGTCCCTCACGGCGGACGCGACGGCGCGCGCCGCCGCGGGGGCGTCCCGCGCCATGCAGCGGGCCGAGGCGAGCTGGTCGATCGTGAAGATCCTGTCCTCAGGCGTGCCGAAGGCGAGGGCGGCTCCGAGGGCCGCCACGGCGCGGTGCTCGCCGATCGCCACCAGGACCTCGACGATCTCCCGCCGGCTCTCGAGGCCGGGCTCGCGCACCATCTCCGAGAGCAGCTCGAAAGCGGTCTTGGCGCCGACCTCGCTCAGGACGCTGGCCGCCGTCGCGCGCAGGTTCGGGTCCGGGCTGCGCATGAGCGCGCACAGGGCCGGGTGGTCGAGGATGCTGTTCATGCGCGGCAGCAGCAGGGCGATCGCGGCACGCAGGGCGGGATCGGCGCCGCGCAGCGCCGAGACGAAGTGGGGGAACAGGCGCTTGTCGGGGAAGCGCTCGGCCAGGCGCTCGAAGGCGTGGACGCGCGCGTCGTGGCCGGGCTGCGACGGCGCCCCGGAGACCGTCAGCATCTGCAGGAGACGCAGGATGTCGGCGCTCTCCAGCTCCGAGGCGGCCAGGGCGAAGGCGTCGATCTCCGCGACGGAGGCCCACGGGCTGGCCTTGAAGATTCTGAGGGTCTCGGCAGCGTTCATGTGGATGTCCGCGGGAAGGCTTGGATCGCGGACCGGCCGACTATGTCACGTCGCCCGGACCTCTACAACGCGCGGAGGAGTGCGGTTAGACTCGCGCGCGAGATGCGGAGCGAGCGCAGGGCGGCGCAGCGCGTGGCCTTCGGGTGCGAGGTCGAGTGCGAGGGTCCGCAGCCCGACCCGATCCGTCCCCAGATGCGCGACCTGAGCGCGACGGGCGCCTTCATCCAGTCCGCGACTCCGGTGGCGCTGGGCACGCGCCTCGCGCTGCGCTTCCAGCTCCCGGGCGGGGACGTGATGCTCGCCGCCGAGGTCGCCCGCACCACGCAGGACGGCGTCGGCGTGCGTTTCGTGGAGCTCTCCGAGCTCGATCGTCGGCTCATCGCCGACGCGATCGCGAGGGCAGGAGAGATGTCATGACCGGAGTCCTGCTGGCGTTGCTCCTGGCCGCCGCACCGGCGCCCCTCGCCGGGACCTACGCGCTCGCCGCGGCCGACGATCTCAGGACCGACGGCACGCGGGTGCCGGCCTACGGGCCGAGCCCGCAGGGGCTCCTGGTGCTGTTCCCCGACGGTCGCTACGCGCTCCAGATCTACCGCTCCGACCGCAAGCCGTTCGCGTCCGCGAGCAAGAAGCAGGGAACGCCGGCCGAGTACGAGGCGGCGTCCCTGGGCATGAGCGCGCACTTCGGCCGCTACGTCGTGGACGAGGCCGCCCACACGATCACGTTCGAGATCGAGGCGGCGAGCTTTCCGAACTGGAACGGCGCGAAGCAGACGCGGCCGTACGAGCTGAAGGACGGCGAGCTCAGCTATCGCGTGCCGCCGGCGCCGGACGGCACCGTGCCCTTGTCGGTCTGGAAGCGCGTTCCCTAGAACAGGCGCAGCTGCCGGCCCAGCAGCCGGTCGAGGTCGAGGCCGAGCAGGGTCAGGACCGGCTCGGCCACCGCTCCCACCTGCTTCTCCACGTAGTGCTCGTAGTCGAGGGGATCGCGCCGCTTCTCCGCGGGCTGCGGCCCGGCTGTCGTGATGACGTAGGCGACGCGGCCGCGCTCCTGCCCGCGCTGGCGCGCGACGCTGACGTGGGGCGGCGTGTTCGCCGTGTAGGCGCTCGGCGGCTTGCGAAGCGCCTTGCGGTACACGAGCCGGTCGTCGAGCTCTCCCGCGCGCAGGCGCGCCACGACGTCCGTCAGGTAGCTCTCGACGGGCCGGTCCGAGAAGAGCCGGCCATAGAGCTCGCGCTGGACCTGCTTCGCGAGCTCGGTCCAGTCGCTGCGCACGGCTTCCATGCCGGTGAAGACGACGCGGCTCCCGCCCGGCGCATCCACGAGCCCGGCGTAGCGCTTGCGGGCGCCCGCGGCATCGTGGCGCATGGCCGGAAGGCAGAGCCGGAGGTAGAGGCGGTCGAAGACCGGGTCGAGCCGGCTCTCGACGCGCCAGCGCTCGCGGACGTGGACCGCGAGCTCGGCCTCGAGGCGCTCGGCGAGCTCCGTGCCGAAGGCCCGCGCGGCGGCCACGTCGTCGAGGCCCGACTCGACGAACAGGCTGTCGGTGTCGCCGTACAGCACCCGGTGCCCGCCGGCCTCGATGCGCGCCTTGCACCACAGCAGCGTCTCGCGGCCGAAGCCCGTGATCGCGTTCGCGAGGCGCGGGTCGTAGAAGCGGCAGGCGGAGGTGCCGAGCACGCCATAGAGGGAGTTCATCAGGATCTTGATCGCGTAGCTCTTGACCTCGTCGCCCGCGCGCCGCGCCGCCTCGCGCTGGGGCAGGAGCTCGTCGAGGATCGCGCCGAGGATCGCCTTGCCGCGCCGGAAGGACGCGCCGTTCGGCGCCAGGATGGGATCCGGGTCGGACTCTCCCGCCTCCGGCCGCACCAGGTTCACGGGATCGATCTCGAAGGTGCGGATGAGGCTGGGATAGAGGCTCTTGAAGTCGAGCACGACGACGTTCGCGTAGAGCCCCGGCAGCGAGTCGAGGACGTGGCCGCCTTCCTGGGGCTCGGCGTCGGGCGCCGCCCGGACGCTGGGCGCCACGATCCGGCGTGGGCCCAGGCGTGAAAGATAGAGGGAGTCGAACGCCGCGATCGAGCCCGACACGCGATCGAGGGGCAGTCCCGTGAGCCGGCTGCGCTCCACGGTCAGCTCGACCAGGCTCTTCTTCTCGAGGATCTCGAGAGCCAGCCGCGCGTCGGTGCGGTTGTACGCGACGAAGCGCTCCCGCTCGTCCTTGAACAGCCGCAGGATCTCCGCGGCCTTGTTCTCGGCGACGACCGTCTTGCCTTCTCCCAGGACCTCTCGCGCCACCGCGTCGAGGCCGTAGTCGGTCATGCGGATGAAGGAGCTGCGCAGCAGCAGGATCCCGTCGAGCACGATGCGCCCCGGGATCGTGGCCTGGGTGGCGCCACGCTCGTATCCCGACGCGCGCAACCTCAACGTGCCCGGGCCACGCCCGAGCTCGAGGCCGACGTGGTGCCGCTCGGCGAGGCGGGCCAGCACGGCGAGGTCGAAGTCGACGACGTTCCAGCCCGTGAGGACGTCGGGGTCGAGGGCGCGCACGCGCCGGGCGAACGCCGCCAAGAGCTCCCTCTCGGTCGCGAAGGGGAGCGCGCCGTCGGGGCAGCTCCAGCCGTCCGGAGTCAGGAGCAGCACTTCGGACGCCCCGCACCCGTGCAGGGCGATCGAGAGCAGGCGGCGCGCGGTCGGATCGGTCTCGATGTCCAGGGACAGCACGGTGAGCTTCGGGCTCCAGTCGGCGGACCGAACGTCGGGGTCGTCGAAGACGACACCGAGCCCCGGGAGCTCCCGCGCCTCGCCGTCGATCTCCAGCGAGCCCCGGATGCCGCGGTCGATGAGGTAGCGCATCGCGAAGCGCACGTCCGCCTCGTACGTCGGGATTCCGGCGGCGGTCAGAGCATCGCGCAGTGGCGGCGCGTCGGACGGGGTCGCCACGTCCACGCGGGCGACCGCGCGCCCCGTGAGCGTGACCTGATCCGTGGCCGCGACCCGCGCCCCGAGGCCCTGCGCCTTCGGGCCATCCTCCGCCTCGACGTAGAAGTGCGGCGTCTCGCGATGCTCGCGGACGAGGAACGTGCGTCCGTCCTCGAGCCGGCCGTGGACGTGGACCACTGGCCGGTGCGCCTCGACCCGATAGGTCGGCTGCAGGACGAAGCCGCGGACGATCACGGCTTCGATGCTACTAGCGTTGACGGATCTTGAGCTGTGCCTTCAGGTCGCAGGCCGCCTCGACGCCGGCCGCGCAGGCCCCGGTCGCGAGCTCCATGGCGCGCTTCATGTCGTCGGGCGCCTTGCGGTTGGCCAGCACCACGGCCAGGTTCACGCAGGCGGGCTGCAGTCCGCCCGTGCAGGCCTTCTCGAGGAGCGGCGCCGCCTTCACGGGATCGCGCGGGGCGGTGCGGCCGCCCGTGTAGGCCCAGCCCGCGGAGCTGCACGCCTCGAGGGAGCCGGCGCCGCAAGCCTTCTCGGATTCCGCGAGCCACCAGGCGCACAGCCGGGCGTCGTCGGTGGCGCAAGGGTGGGTGTCCTCGTCGAGGACCTGCACCTTCGTCCGGGCGGCTTCAGTGGTCGTCGCCACCAGCGCCGCCGTCGAGGGCGTGGCGCTCTTCATGACCGGCGCCAGCTTCTTGCTGGCGAGCCAGGAAAGCATCTCGCGTCCCTGGCGCTTCTGCTCGTCGGTCTTCGCGAGAGCGAGCGAACGGCCGGCCTCGGCGGTGGCGTCGTCGAGCTGCCCGAGCTCTCCGAGCACCCGGGCCAGGGTCCGGCGATGGGAGGGCTCGCCGGGAGCGAGGGCGACGGCCTTGCGGGCCGGCTCGCGGGCGCCGGCCGGGTCGTCGAGCCGTACTCGCACCTCGGCCAGGTACGACTGCGCCCAGGGACTGTCGGGGTTGATCCGGGTCGCCTTCTCCAGAGCGGCGGCCATCCGCGCGAGCGTGGCCGAGTCGTTGTCGGGCTTCCAGAGGAGCTGGGCCAGCCGGTAGTGGGCGTAGTAGCCCTGGGAGCCGCGATCCATCGCCTTCCCGTAGGCGTCCGCGGCGTCCGCGTCGCGGTCCTCGGCGTCCGCGATCAGCCCCAGGACCTCGTAGGCCAGGGGTTCGTCGGGGTTGGCCTTGAGCGCCTGCTGGGCGAGCGCGTGGGCCGAGGCCGCGGGCTCCCGCATCGCGAGGACGTACGCGGCCTTCAGGGCCGCCACTTCTGAGGGTGGCATCGGCCGCGTCCGGAACGTCGCGCGGTCGACGTTCACGTCGAGGTCGAGCTGCGTGTAGCGATACAGGCGGCGCGTGACGTACGCGTTCAGTCCCTTTTCAAGGGCATCCACGTCCTCGAAGGCCGCCTTGAACGCCTCGGGCCCGGGCGTGCCGTTGCGAAGCAGGCTCGCGTACCGGTTGAGCTTCGGTAGCAGCGTGCCGTTCTCGCCGAAAAAGAGGTAGTGGACGAACAGCCAGGACTCGGCGTCGAACAGGAAGCGAGACGTCTCGCCCCGATAGATCGGGGAGTCGCGGTCGACGCCGACGAGCTCCGGGATCGAGAAGCGGGCCGTGGTGTTGAGTCGCTCCAGGTAGCTGTTGATGAGCCGCCCGACGTGCACGTCCTTGTCGCGGACGAGGGTGTTGCCGAAGAACCCCTGCATGCCCTTGTGGAACCACAACGGCAGGACGCCCGGAAAGCTCGCGTCGAGAACGATGCTCACGTAGCCGTGGTACGCGGTCGTGTATGGATTCTCCCCGTTGGGCGTCGGTCCGCCGAGGTCGTTGCGGATCCCGACGAAGTCGCGCCCTGCGGCGCTCACGAAGGCGGCGCCCGGATGGATCTTGTAGCCGGCCCAGAACGCCGGCGAGAGCTCCCGCAGCGCGGCCTCGTTGCGCACGACGAGCACGACGAAGGGGCGTCCCGACTCGAGGCGCGCCCAGGGATACGCCTTCGCGAACACGGAATGCACCTGCTCGAACTGCCAGGCCATGTCGCGGGCGGACTTCTCGCCCGACTGCGAGACGACCGTGAAGCGCGGGCTCCGCACCTCGAGCCACGGGCGCTCTTCACCCTGCCCGAGGGCTGCGATCGAGACGAGCACGCACGCGAGCGCGGCGACGCGCCAGGGCGTCCGCATTCCGTCACCTCCACCTAGCAGGATGCGCACAGTATCGACGCGGGAGCCGGCGCGGGGCAAGGGCGTTTTCCTCGCGACACGAGCGCCGCCTCTGTGCTAGAAGGGTGCATCCACGAACCGGTCCCGATCCCAAGGAGTCGCCCATGAAGCGCTTCGTCCTCGCCCTCTTCTTCGCCTTGTGCCTCGCTCCGGTGCAGGCGGCGGCCGAGTCCATCTGCGACGCCGACGGCGTCCAGGCCAGCGGCTCGATCTACCGCATCTGCATGCCGCCGCCGGAGCAGTACAACGGCATCCTCGTCGTGTGGGCCCACGGCTTCCAGGACGCCGGGACGCCGGTCTCGATCCCCGAGGACCAGCTCTGCATCGGCACGTTCTGCATCCCGGAGGTCATCAACTACCTGGGCTTCGGCTTCGCGACCAACAGCTACAGCAAGACCGGCCTCGCGATCGTCCAGGGCCAGGACGACGTCCGCGACCTCGTGGACATCTACGCGGCCCAGAAGGGCGCGCCCCAGAAGGTCTACATCGTGGGGGCGTCGGAGGGCGGCATCATCACGGCGCTGTCGGTGGAGCAGTCGCCCGACGTCTTCGACGCGGGCCTCGCGGCGTGCGGGCCGATCGGCGACTTCCCGCTGCAGATCAACTACTTCGGCGACGGGCGCGCGACGTTCCAGGCCTACTACCCGGGGTTGATCCCCGGCGACCCGTTCCACCCGACGGCGGCCCTCGTGGCGGACTGGCCGAACTACTACGACACGGTGGTCGAGCCCTACGTCTTCCACCCGGGGCGGCGCCTGCGTCTCGAGCAGTGGGCGACCGTCGCGCACCTGCCCTTCGACGAGAACGACTACGTCAACAGCCTGAAGGTGTCCGTGCGCGACATGCTGCGCTACGGCGTCGTCAACCTGAACGACGCGGCGGCGACCCTGGGCGGCTTCCCGTTCGACAACATGACGCGGGTCTACACCGGCTCGAACAACGACGCCGCCCTCAACAGCCTGGTGCCGCGCATCGCCGCCGACCCGGTGGCCCTCGCGGCCATGAACGCGCAGTACCAGACGAGCGGCGTGCTCGAGCGGCCCCTCATCACCCTGCACACCCGCAAGGACCAGCAGGTGCCCTACGTCCACGAGCCGCTGTACGCCTTCAAGACGCTGGCTTCCGGGGCGCTCATCGCGCGCCACCTGCCCATCACGATCGAGCGCTTCGAGCACTGCAACTTCACGCCCGCCGAGCTCCTCGTGAGCTTCGCGATCATGCTGCAGTACGACAACCTGCTCGAGCAGGTCACCGGCACCCGCGCGTACCTGTCCCCGAAGGACCTCGCCGCCTTCGAGGCGAACGCGAAGGTGCTCGGGATCCCGACCCGTCGCGACGGCGCGCGCCTCTCGTTCAAGCTCAAGAAGCAGCGCTGACGCCCGCATGAGCGCGCGGCGTCGGGCGGTCGTGTGGCTGGCGGCGTTCGCGTGGGCGGCCGCGGCCACGGCGGCGCCCGGCGACGTCACGTACTTCAAGTGCGGGCGCCTGTTCGACGGCGTCTCGGCAACGCTGGCGGCCGGCATCGGCGTCGTGGTCCGGGACGGCACGATCCTCGACGTCGGTCCGGGGCTGCCGGTGCCCGCCGGCGCCACGGTCGTGGACCTCGGCGCCTACACCGTGCTGCCGGGCATCATCGACGCCCACACCCACGTCGCCTTGCATCCCGGGAGCTACGAGGACCAGATCCTGCGCGAGACGCCGGAGCGGCGCGCGATCGAGGCCACGGTCAACGCCCGTCTCACCCTGGAGTCGGGGATCACGACGATCCGCGACCTCGGCAACGAGGGCGCCGGCCTCGCCGACGTGGCCCTGCGCGACGCGATCGCGAGGGGCAGCGTGCCCGGGCCACGGATCCTGGCGGCGATCCAGCCGGTCACGGCCACGGGCGCCTACGGCCTCGTCGGCTTCCAGCCGGCCGCGAAGCTGCCCCGGATCTCCTACGAGGCGGACGGGCCCGTCGAGGTGCGCCGGCAGGTACGGACCCTCGTGCGCGAGGGCGCCGACGTCATCAAGATCTACATGGAGAGCTTCGAGAAGAGGCAGGCCGAGAGCGACGTGCTCTCGGGAGCGCGCACCTACAGCGACGAGGAGCTGGACGCCCTCGTGGACGAGGCCCACGCGGGCGGCCTCAAGGTCGCGGCCCACACCTACTCGGACGAGAACGGCCGCCGCGCGATCGCGGCCGGCGCCGACTCCATCGAGCACGGCCTGTACCTGGGCGAGGCGACGTTCCGGCTCATGGCCGACAAGGGCGTCGCCTACGTGCCGACGCTGCTCGTCTACGAGCTGTGGCGGGACGCCCGCATCTTCCCGACGTCGTCGCCCGAGACCCTGCGCAAGCTCAAGAGCACCGTGGACCGTCACAGCGAGGCGTTCCGGGCGGCGCTGCGCACCCCCGTGAAGATCGTCATGGGCTCCGACACGTTCGAGCTGCCGGGCACCAACTCCCAGGAGCTCGTGGCCATGGTGCGGGCGGGCATGACGCCGCTCGAGGCCTTGCGCTCCGCGACCTCGCGCAGCGCCGACCTGCTGGGGCTGCCCGGCCGCATCGGCGTCGTCCGCAAGGGGGCCTTCGCCGACCTCGTGGCCGTCTCGGGCGACCCGCTCGCCGACATCGCCGCCGTGACCCGCCCGGTCGTGGTCGTGAAGGGCGGGACGCTCGCCCTCGACAAGCGCTAGGGCACCCGCGTGTAGCGCTCCTCGTGGCGCTCGTCGCGGAAGCGCAGGGCCCCGACCGCGCCGTCCGCGCCGCGCTCGAACGTGATCTCCAGCAGCTCCTCCCACTCGCAGCGGAAGGTCTCGTTGCCGAGCGGCCGCAGGACGGCGGCGGACGACCAGTCGGCGCCTTGCACGACGAGCTGGTCGCCGTCGCGGGCGACCTGCAGCCAGTACGGCCCGCCGCCCGCGCTCATCCGGTACTCGTAGCGGCCGACGTAAGCGGCGAGGCCGGCCGTGTCGGACGCGGCCGCCGGAGGCAGCAGCGGCACGCGCTCGCGTTCCGCGAGTGCTGGCAGGGCCGTGCCGAGGCGGTGCTCGAGGAGCCAGCTCGGGAAGTCGGCGCGCATCAGCGTCGGCATCGGCGTGTGGCCGACCTCCTGATACTCCGTGTAGCGGACGCGGCCGCCGGCGCGCTCCAGCGCCTCGTACAGCGCGCGCGCCTCGTCGACCGATACCGTGCCGTCGGCATCGCCGTGGGAGATCCAGACCGGCGTCTTGGCCAGGGCTCTCGCCACGCGATCGTAGGCCTCGGGTGCCTGGCTGTCCGGAGGTGTCCAGGAGGCCCGGACGCCACCCGAGAGCGCCGCGATCGCAGCGAAGCGGCCCGGGTAGCGCGACGCCAGGTACCACGCGCCGAAGCCGCCCATGGAAAAGCCCGCGAGGTACGTGCGGGCCTTGTCGCCGGCGAACTCGCGGCTGGCGGAGTCGAGCATCGCGAGCGCCGCGTCCGCCCGCTCCGTCTCGAGCCAGGTGTGCTTCCAGGGGTTCTGCGGGAACACGACGACGAACGGGAAGCGGTCCGGATGCAGCGAGATCGCCGTGGCGAGGGCGTTCGCGATCGGGGCCTGGCCGTCGTCGCCGGACTCGCCGTAGCTGTGGAGGTAGAGGAGCACGGGCCACAGGCGCGCGGTCTCGGGCCGCCAGGAGCGCGGGACGTAGACGACGTAGCGCTCCGTCGCCGAGCCGATGCGGATCTCGCGGTTCAGGAAGCCGGTCTCGGCGCCGGTCTCGGCCGCAGCGCAGACAGAAAGGACGAGGAGGGCGACGGCCGGCAGCTTCATCGCCACGCAGGATAGCGCGGGATCACTTCTCGGGCGTGAGCGCGCCGCGGTGGCACGTCCAGCAACTCACGGCGGCGAGCGGCGGAGGGGCCTCGGAGTTCCAGCGCGCGGTGAGCTCGAGCATCCGGCGCGCCGCGAGCTTCGCTGCACTGGACCCCGAGGCCGCGCGCGAACGAGCGCATGACGCCCGGGAGCTGCGAGGCCGGCAGTCCCTTCAGGACCTGGATGTTCCGGTACTGGGTCTCGGCCGGCTCCGTGGAGCGGTCGGGGGGCCAGTCCGCTTCGCCGCGGCGCCTCATCACGAAGACCGACGTCCGCTCCGGATCGTCCTTGTTCTGGCTCACCTCGCGCAGCGTGAGCGTCGCGCCGTCGGCCGAGAGCGTCCAGCGGTCGTGGAGCTTCAACGGGTCGTTCCCGAACATCCATCGGGGCGCCGCGCATCGTGTTCGTGGCGCCCCGCGTCCCTATCGTGTAGACGAACGTCTAGTTCTCCTCGGCCTGACCGGTGGGGAACACGCGCAAGGTCGCGACCAGCGTCGAGCCCGCGTGCTCGACCCGGAGCCAGGCCATCTCCGTGGTCGGGGCCACCTGGCTCGCCGCCGGGTCGAGCTGCCAGTAGCCGGAGAAGTCGGGAGGCGCGTCACCCGCCGCGGCGAGCGACGCCAGCAGGCAGATACACAAGAACGCGATCGATGCTCGGCGCATGCCGGGTCCTTCCCTCGAAGCCCCGCGCGCATTGGAGTCGAAGGCCGAGCGCTGCGCAAACGACGCGTTCAGCCGGCTGTACGGCTCTTCGGACGTGCTACGCTCGGCGCTCATGGACGAGGCGTTGAAGCCCGGCGATCGCATCGGCTCCTTCGAGCTGATCGAGCGCCTGGGCTCCGGCGGGATGGGCGACGTCTTCCGGGCGCGCGACACCCGCCTGGGCCGCACCGTGGCCCTCAAGTTCCTCAAGCCCGGCGCGGCGCCGGAGCTCCTGCCGCGCTTCAAGCGCGAGGCGCGGGCGGTCTCGGCGCTCAACCATCCGAACATCGTCCAGATCCACGACATCGTCGAGCCGGCGGGCGGCTCGGGCGAGGCCTACATCGTCATGGAGGACGTGGCGGGGGAGACGCTGCGACGCCGGCTCAACCGCGGGCCGCTCTCGATCGACCAGCTGCTGCAGTTCGGCGCCCAGCTCACCGACGGCCTCGCCAAGGCCCACCGGACGGGCATCCTGCACCGCGACCTGAAGCCCGAGAACCTCATGGTGACGCCCGAGGGCACCCTGAAGATCCTGGACTTCGGCCTCGCGAAGCTCGCGACGGCGCCGCTCGCCGACATCGAGGACGGCAACACGGTGTCGCGCCACGAGACCCGCGTCGGGACCCTGCTCGGCACCCTCGAGTACATGTCGCCCGAGCAGGCGAGCGGCAAGGCCGTCGACCATCGGTCCGACCAGTTCTCCTCGGGCCTCGTGCTCTGGGAGATGGCCGCCGGCCGGCCCACGTTCCGGCGCGACACGCCGGCGCAGGTGCTGGCGGCCGTGATCGAGCGCGAGGCTCCGCCGCTGCGCGACGTGCGGCCGGAATCTCCGGCGGAGCTCGAGGCGCTCGTCACGCGCTGCCTCCAGAAGGATCCCGCCCGACGCTTCGCGAGCACGGACGAGCTCGCCTCCGAGGTCGCGGCGTTGGCGGGACGGTCGCGCGCCGGCTCGTTCCCCGCCCCGATGGCGCCGCGACCCTCGGCGCCGCCCTCGGTCCCCGGGCTGCCGCTGCCTGGGTTGCCGGGCTTGCCGCCGTTGCCTTCGCCCGCGCAGAGCGGGCCGTACTACGTCCAGAGCGGCGACAACGACGTGAAGGTCTACGAAGAGGCGAAGCTGGTCAAGGCGCTG
Source organism: uncultured Acidobacteriota bacterium (assembly GCA_902826455.1). GTDB lineage: Bacteria > Acidobacteriota > Vicinamibacteria > Fen-336 > Fen-336 > CADEEV01. Next base: position 28,506 of record CADEEV010000040.1, read on the forward strand.
CGCCGGGGCAACCTGAGCGGCCTCGAGATGGTGCGGCGCGAGGGCGAGGAGCAGTGGCAGCCCCTCTACCAGAGCCGCATCTACCGCCTCGAGGTGCCGAGCTCCGGCGACCCGCGCGATGCCGCGCGCTGGCGGCTGCTGCGCGGCCTGGGCGGGCACTTCACCGGCTTCTTCATCACCGCCGCCATCATGGTCGCGGTCCAGCACCAGATCCCGTCCTGGATCTGGATCTGGGGCGTCGTGATCGCGGCCCAGGCCCTGCGCACGGCACCGGCCGCGTGGCAGCTCTACAAGCGCAGCCAACAGCCCCTCGAACCAGGACCGGCGGGCCCGCTGCCGCTGCCGGAGAAGCCCGCCCCTGTGCTGGCCCTGCCCGTGTCACCGCTGGCGCAGGAGGCCGGCCGCGTGCGCGCGCTCATCCAGCAGCGCGGCGGCAAGGACACGAAGCCGCTGCTCGACGAGGTCGAGGCGATCGTCAAGCGCACCGACGAGCTGGTGGCGCGGATGGCCGACCTGGAGGAACAGACCTCCCCGAGCGAGCGCGCGTCCGTGGCCACGGCGGTCTCCGAGGCGCAGAGCCGCATCGAGCGGGCCGACTCGGACCAGGATCGCCGTCTCTTCGAGCGGCAGCTCGTGGTGCTCCAGGGCCGGGAAGAGGCGATCGGCAAGGCCGTCCGCGTCCTCGAACGCCTGCGCGTCCGCAAGGACCTCGCGGAGCACCAGCTGAAGCAGTTGCGTCTCGACCTGTCCCGCGGCGCCGCCGGGGACCTCGCGTTGCCGGAGCTCTCGTCGCGCCTCGAGTTCATCCGCGACGAGATCGACGCCCGCGAAGAGGTGGACGAGATCGCCCAGGGCCGGAAATAGGAAAGGGCCCCGTCGCCGGGGCCCTCTCGTGCGGATCGCGCGGCCCGGCCGCTAGGGGCGGCGCTGCGACGCGAGACCCTCCGTGACGTAGGTCAGGTTCTGTCCCTGCACGCAGGCGTCGTAGTTGCAGACCGACTTCACCTCGTTGACGCAGATGCCGTCCCACGCGGTGTCGCAGCAGAACGGATCGACCGCGCAGATGTCGGCGACGCACGGGCTGCAACCCGGAGCCAGCACCGAGCCGCTCGCGCACGCGCTGTGGACGCAGAGGCTGTCGTCGAGGATCCGGAGGACCTTCTCCTTCTCCGGCACGAGCTCGAAGCGCAGCGCGCGGCACGAGAAGTACGTGTCGGGCCCCTTGACGTTCGGGTTGCCGCTCACCACGCACACGTTGGCGCGGAGCGAGCGCGCGGCACCGGTCGCGCCGACGGGCACGGCGAAGCGGTGGGTGAACACGCAGTCGTCTCCGGTCGCCGCGGCGTCCGCGAAGCTGTCGAAGTTCCAATCGAGCAGGTACGTGAGCGGCGCGCCCTCGCCCTGCTTCGACTGGCAGACGTCGATCTCGACCTCGAGGGGCGAGTTGCCGCGGATGATCCCGTCCTCGTCGGGCTTCGGGTTCACGCGGATCGAGGAGTCGAAGCCCACGGGCTTGGTCCCGGAGCTCTCGGCCGGCAGCGCGACGCCGACGCCGGGCGTCCGGGTGTCGGGAGTCCGCGTGCTCTGGACGGCCGAGGGAGAGGACGGTGTCGCGCGATCGCCGGCACCGCACGCCGCCACACACAACGCGACTGCGGGCGCGAGCCCGCGACGCAAGATCGAACCGGTCATGCTGCCTCCTGTCACTGCCCGAACGAGGGATGAGTTGGCCGATTGTACGCTAGGGGCGGACGGCTGACGACCGGCAACGAAGGGGATCTGTGGCGGGATTCTGCGCCCGCCCTTCGCGGGGTGTCAACCGGAGACGACCGGGGCTAGCGCGCGGCTCCCGCCTGCTGGCGCTCGATCGATTCGAACAGGGCCCGGAAGTTCCCGGCGCCGAAGCCCTGGTCGCCCTTGCGCTGGATGATCTCGTAGAAGAACGGCCCGGCGCTGGGATCGTTGTAGAGGCCGGCCGCCTCCTTCAGGAAGATCTGGAGCAGGTAGGCGCCCTTGTCGCCGTCGACGAGGATCTCGAGCTCCCGCAGCACCGCGAGGTCCTCGTCGATCCTCTCGAGGCCCATCTCGCGGATGCGCTGGGGCAGCGCGTCGTAGTAGGTGCCGGGGGTCGGCATGAACTGGAGGCCCGCGGCCCGCAGGCCGCGCACGCAGCCGATGATGTCGGCGGTGCCGATCGCGAGGTGCTGGACGCCGTCGCCGCGGTGCTGCTCGTTGAAGATGTTGATCTGGGACTGCTTGAAGAACGGCCGCCACGGCTCGTTGTTCGCGAACTTCATGCCCGAGACCGGGTCCCACATCACGATCGAGCGCAGCCCGGAGCCGTGGGAGCGGTCGGGCGTCACGTCGGTCGTGTGGAACTCGATCTCCCAGTAGCGCTCGAAGCCCATCACGTGCTCGAGCCAGAGGATCGCCGGGCTCATCGTCTGGAAGTTCGAGGTGGCGTGGTCGAAGCCGCGGAAGCCGTGGCGGTTGCTCACGGGCGGCACGCTCGCCGCCGGCTCGAAGCCGGGGTAGAGGGCCTCGAAGCCGTCGCGCTGGAGGAAGCGGAACGTGGTGTCGCCGAAGGGCGTCGCGATCGAGAAGAAGCGGATCCGGCCGCCGTCGCCCTCGACGGTCGTGACCTCGTCGATCGGCGTGCCGCCGCGCCGCTCGAGCAGCGCGAACGTCCGCTCGACGTCCTCGACCGCGAAGTTCAGGGTGCCGATGCCGTCGGGGTGCTTCTGCAGGTAGCGCCAGGCGCGCCCGCCCTCGCCCTCGGGGGCGATGCACACGACGACGCACTGGCCCGCCTTGAACGCCACGGACTTCTCCCGCCCGGCCTTGGACAGCTCGGCCGAGCTGCCGCCGACCTCGGCGAAGTCCATGACGCCCGTGTAGAAGCGCCGGCTGCGCGCGAGGTCGTGGACGTAGTAGTGCACCGACTCCAGGCCCTTGATTCCCAGCGATTCGACCTTCGACATCCGCTACTCCTTCGCAGAAAGGATCGTGCCACGGCACGCACCGAAGCCGATCGGCACGAAGCCCTCGCGCCTGGCCCGGCCCGTGAGCGTGATCTCGTCCCCGTCCTCGAGGAACCGGCGCTCCTCGCCCGACGGCAGCCGCACCGCGTCGCGCCCGCCGTTCGTCAGCTCGAGCAGGCAGCCCCTGTTCCCGGGCTCGGGACCCGACACCGTGCCGGTCGCGAGCAGGTCGCCGGGCCGCAGGTTGCAGCCGTTGCTCGCATGGTGGGCCACGAGCTGGGCCGGCGTCCAGTAGAGATCCCGGAGGTAGCTCGACGAGAGCTGGAAGGCGGGCTCGCCCCGCTCACGCATGCGCTCAGTGCGCAGCCAGACGGCGAGCTCCACGTCGAACGCGCCGTGGGCCTGGTCCTCGCTCGCGCGCAGGTACGGCAGCGGCGCGGGATCGCCCGCCGGTCGCGGCGAGGCCGGGGCCCGGAACGGAGCCAGGGCCTCGACGGTCACCAGCCACGGGCTCACCGTGGTCGCGAAGCTCTTCGCCAGGAACGGGCCGAGGGGCTGGTACTCCCACTTCTGGAGGTCGCGAGCCGACCAGTCGTTCACGAGGCACAGGCCGGCGATGTGGGTGCCGGCCTCGCCGATCGGCACGGGCGTTCCGAGGGCATTGCCGGGCCCGAGGAACAGGCCGCCCTCGAGCTCGTAGTCGAGCCGGCGGGACGGCCCGAAGGCCGGCGCGTCCCCTTCGGCCTTGGGCTCGGTCTGGCCCGAGGGCCGGCGGATCGCGGTCCCGCTCGGCACGAGCGACGACGCGCGGCCGTGGTACCCGATCGGCACGTGCTTGTAGTTCGGGAGCAGCGGGCTCTCGGGCCGGAACAGACGTCCGACGTTCGTCGCGTGGTGCACCGAGGCGTAGAAGTCGGTGTAGTCGCCGACCTCCGCCGGCAACGCCATCGCGACCTGGCCCTGCGGAATCAGCACGGCTCCGGCGTGGCCCTGGGCGCTCCCGCCGGTACGCAGGAGCTCCGAGAGCCGCGCGCGCAGCGTCCCGCGCGACGCGGCGGGCAGCGCCATGTAGGCGTTGAGGCTCGCGGCGCGGGCCGCCTCGACGACCGCGGGCGGCAGGCCGCCGAGCAGCCCGAGCGCGACGCTGGCCGAGAGGTCGAGCACGTCGGCGCCGATCGCGCAGCCGACGCGGGCCGGCTCGCCCGGCGACCGGCGAAAGACGCCGAGCGGCAGGTTCTGGATGGGGAAATCGGTTCCGGGCGCGCGGGAGGACTCCACCCAGCTCGCGAGTGTCGGCTCGTGGGTGGCGTCCAGGGTCATTGCAGGAGGCCCAGGCTGCGCAGGTCGGCGACCGGCTCGGCGAACGAGCACGAGCCGAAGCCGGCGAGCAAGCCGCGGGCCGCGCGCAGCGCCGGCGCCCCGAGGCGATGGCCGCGGACCACGAACGCGCCGGCCTCGACCCGGAACGCGGCGGGGTCTTGCTCCTGCAGCAGATCCAGCGCCTGGGCCGAGCCGAGCCCCGACCGCAACAGCGCGGTCGCGCCGAGAACGTTGAGGAAGCCGTGCATGACGCCGCGTGGGGCGTTCGCGTCGTAGGTGAGCGATTGCTCGCCCCGCACTGGATGGTGCAGGCCCGCCGTGGCCTTGAAGGGGAGGCCGCGGCGCACGCAGCCGGCCAGGAAGCGCTCCACGTCCTGCGGCTGGGGGAAGGCCGTCGCGGTCGTGCCGCCGGTCCGGATCTTGGCGCGGCCGCCGTGAGCCTTCACGACGTCGAGCAGCGCGTCGAGGGACGCGTCGAGCGGAACCTCGACGTACGCGGCGATGCCCGCAGGCGCGGCGGCGAGCGCCGGGCCCACGGCCTCCGGCGTCGTCGCTTTCAGCTCGACGGCGTCGACCAGCGCCCGGGGTCCGTGCCCGTCGTTGAAGGCGCTCACCCGCGCGGCGTCGGCCGCGATGTCGGGCCCCAGGAGCGCGCTGAGACGCCACGGCGTCTCGTCCCGCGCCCAGAGCGGCGCTGCGGCGGCCGCGAGCTCGTCGAGTCGTGCCGCCGGCAGGACGAAGCGTCCCAGCATCCAGGCGTCGGGGCCGCGCCGGCGCGCGTCGTACTCGGCGACGGCCCCGGCCATGTCCAGCGCCGCCGGCGGAAACAGGCCCGCGTAGTCGACGACGCCCTCGAGCAACGGCCCGAGGGCCGTGGCCGGCCTGGTCACGCCTGGGTCCACGACAGCGTGTACGGCTCGTCCTCGACCGCGGTCGCCTGGCGGGTCACGCGCAGCGGGCGGAAGGTGTCGACCATGACCGCCAGCTCGTTCGTCCACTTGGCGCCCAGCGACTCCTCGGTCTTCCCGGGCTGCGGCCCGTGGGGGATGCCGTCGGGGTGCAGGGTGATCGAGCCGTACTCGATGCCCTTGCGGCTCATGAACTCGGAGTTCGCGTAGTACAGCACCTCGTCCGACATGGCGTTCGAGTGGCTGTAGGGCGCCGGCACTGCCTCGGGATCGAAGTCGAAGGGCCGTGGGCAAAAGGAGCACACCACGAACGCGTCGGCCTCGAAGGTCTGGTGCACGGGCGGCGGCAGGTGCACGCGGCCCACCCGCGGCTCGAAGTCGTGGATGCTGAACGCCCAGGGATAGTAGAAGCCGTCCCAGCCCACGACGTCGAAGGGATGATGGTCGAGGACGAGCTCGCTCAGGCCGCGGGCGTTCTTCACCAGCACCGACACGTCGCCCGTCTCGTCGCGCGGCGCCAGGGCCTCCGGCCGACGGATGTCGCGCTCGGAGTACGGCGCCATCTCGGTGAGCTGGCCGTGCTCGTTGCGGTAGCGCTTCGGCGTGCGCACGTCGCTGCCGCTCTCGATCACGAGGAAACGGCCCGGCGCCTCGAGGACGAAACGGTGGAGGACGCCGCGCGGGATCACGACGTAGTCGCCCTGCCGTACCGGCAGGCTGCCGAAGACCGACTCGAGACGGCCGCTGCCCTCGGTCACGAAGACGATCTCGTCCGCGATGCCGTTGCGGAACAGCGGGTGCTCGCCGGCTCGCGGTGCCGCGATCGACAGCGTGACGTCGGCGTTGAACAACAGCGGCAGCCGGCCCTCGACCGCGCAGCCGCCCGGCTGCAGGCGATGCGTGCGGAAGTGCCGGTGGCGCAAGGCGCCTTCGGACTCGGCCTCGAGAGCCAGGGGCCGCAAGGCGCGCACCTCGCGCACCGTCGTCGGCGGCCGCAGGTGGTACATCAGCGACGAGAGGCCCGAGAACCCCTTGTTGCCGATCAGCTCCTCGGAGTGCAGGCCGCCGTCGGCGCGGCGGAACACGGTGTGGCGCTTGCGGGGAACCTGGCCGAGGCGATGGTAGAGGGGCATGGGGTCAGCCCTTTCTTTCTACAGGACTTGCGGCGACTTCGCAAAAGCGGCGCTCAGCGGCCGCGGACCGGCGCGCTGCGCGACGGAAGGCCTTCGGGCGCGCGCACCGCGACGCCCGTGAACCAGCCGTTCCGGTAGCGCGCGTAGCCGAGCACCTGGGAGTCGTGGTCGCGAAAGCGCAGCTCCACCGTCGGGTCCTCGGCGGCCACGAACGTCCCCTTGCCGGCCGCGAGGTACTGCGACGCCGTCCGGTGCCGCAGGCCCGGCCGCACCGTGAGGCCGTCGGACACCGCCGCTACGTGCACGACGCCACCCGCGTCCCGGTACTCGCCCGCGTACGTGCGCAGGTTCTCGTCGGGCGCGCCCGCGACCCGCGGACCGAACAGGCGCTGGGCGACCTGCTCCTCGAGGCCGTTCGCCGTCACGATGCCGCCGGCCCGCTCGGTGTTGAGCAGCACGACGATCGTCACGTCGTCGTCGGGATAGCGGGCGAGCACGGCCTTGTTGCCCTGGCCGCCTCCCGTGTGGCCGAGCTTGCGATGCGTGCCGGTGTTGCCCATGCGGGTGCCGAGGCCGTAGTCCGCCTCGAGGGCTCCGGGCAGCACGGTCGGCGTGCGCATCGCCTGGAGCGACGCGGGACTGAGCAGGCGCCCCTCGTCGAGGGCCTTCTGGAAGCGCACGAGATCCAGCACCGTCGAGCACAACCCGCCGGCGGCGAAGAAGTGGGGCTTCTGCCAGTAGTCGGTCGCGATCGGCAGCCGCGCGCCCGAGAGGTAGTCGCGGCCGCGTCCCGGGATCGCCGCGCCGTCCTCGCAGTAGCCGGTGCCCGTGAGCCCGAGCGGAGCCACGAACTCCTCGTGGACGTACGCGGCGTAGTCGCGGCCGGTGACCTGCTCGAGCACGAGCCCCAGCAGCGAGAAGTTGTAGTTGCTGTAGTTCCAGGTCAGGCCCTGGTCGCGGGCGGTGCCGCCGCGACGCAGGACGCTCGTCGCGGCCTCGCGCGGGGCCGGCCCGCCCTTCGTCAGCCCCGAGGTGTGGTCGAGCAGGTGACGCAGGGTGAGCGCGCCGATCTTCTGCCGGGCGTCGGGAAAGAAGCGGCTCAGCGGATCGTCGAGGCTGAGCTGGCCCTTGTCGGCCAGGCGCAGGATCGCGGCGGCCGTGAACAGCTTGCTGACCGACGCGATCGGGTACGACGTCTCGGCCGCGGCCAGCGTCCCGGCCGAGAGGTCCGTGAACCCGTAGCCGCGCGCCACGACCGGTCGACCGCGCTCGACGACCGCGATCGAGAGGCCGGCGATCGGGCCCCGGGCCAGGGCGTCGGCGGCCAGCGCGTCGACCTCGGCCACGAACGCGCTGCGGTCGGGCGCGGGCGGCGCGGTGGGCCGCGGCGGGGGAGTCGCGACGGCGCCCGGCTCGCGAAGGGGCTCGGGCTCGGCGCTTCGGGCACACGCGCCCGTGGCGCTGGCCAGAAGCAGGAGAAGGAGGACGCTGTGACGCACTCGAGGCATGATGGCGGGCTCGCGACGATCCTGCAAGGGCCACTTGTCGAACGCCGCGACACCCCCGTAAGCTCAACAACACTCGTGAGCCGTCGCAAGTCCCTCGATCTCGCTCAACTGCGGCGCTATGCGATCGCCCGCAGCCTCTTCCCGCCGACGACGCTGCGGCGCGCGATCGCGCGGCTCGGGTTCCTGCAGGCGGACCCGATGCGCGCCCCGGCTCGTGCTCAAGACCTGATCCTCGCGCACCGTGTTCGCGACTATCGCGCCGGAGAGCTCGAGCGCCGCTATCCGCGCCTGGCCGTCGAGGAAGCCGTCTTCGTGAACTACGGGTTCCTGCCTCGAGAGACCGTGGCGATGCTGCACGCGCGGCAGATGCCGGACTCGTGGGACGCGAAGACCCGAGCTCGCGCGGAAGAAGTCCTGGCGTTCGCACGCGAGCGTGGGCGCATCCATCCCCGGGACGTGCAGACCCGCTTCGACCATGGCCGCATCCAGCGCTGGGGCGGGGCGCTCAGCGCCAGCACCCAGATGCTGGAGCGGCTGCACCATCACGGGCTGCTGCGGGTCGCGCGGCGCGAGGCCGGCACGCGCATCTACCAGCCGATCGAGCATCCGCCGCGCGACGACAGCCCCGAGGCGCGGCTCGAGCGCGCCGGCCAGCTCCTGGACACGGTGGTGCAGCTCTACGCCCCGCTTCCCGCGGGAAGCCTCGTCTATCTGGGCCGGCTGCTCCGCGACGGCGTGCCCCACATGGCCGCCGAGATCCGGCAGGTTCAGGATCAGGCCCTGGCGCGCTACGCCCACGCCGAAGTGGACGGCCGCGTCTGGTTCTGGCCGCAAGGCGAGAACCCCGCGTCCCGGCGCTACGCCGTGGACGATCGCCTGAGATTCCTGGCGCCCTTCGATCCCGTGGTCTGGGACCGGCGACGCTTCCAGCTGTTCTGGGGCTGGGAGTACAAGTTCGAGGCCTACGTGCCGGCCGACAAGCGGCGCATGGGGCACTACGCGATGCCGGTCCTCTGGGGCGACGACGTGCCCGGCTGGGTCAACCTGAAGGTGGTCGACGGCCGGTTGAAGCATCAGCTGGGCTTCGCTGGCCCGCGGCCGAAGGACGGCGCGTTTCGCCAGGCGTTGGACGAGGCACTCCAGAAGACGACGGCGTTCCTGGGCCTCTAAGGACTCCCCTCAGGAACGCGGCGCTTTTTCCTTGCGTCCGCCGATCCGCGTGTCCTATACTGAACCATATGGTTCAGTATAGCCAAGCCCACTTCGACGCCTCGTTCGCGGCACTCTCGGACGTCACCCGGCGCGGCGTCCTGGAGCAGCTCGGACGCGCCGACGCCTCGATCACGGAGCTCGCCGACAAGTTCGACATGACCCTCACGGGCATGAAGAAGCACGTCGGCATCCTGGAGCAGGCAGGGCTCGTCACCACGGAGAAGGTCGGGCGCGTGCGCACCTGCAAGCTCGGCGAGTGCCGCCTCGAGGAAGAGGCGGCCTGGATCGAGAGATATCACCGGCTCTGGGACGCACGTTTCGACGCGCTGGACAAGGTCGTCGCAGAACTGACGCGCAAAGAGAAGGCCCATGGACGGAAGAAAGGAAAGCGAGCCTGACCCCATGAAGAACCCGACGACGGTGGAGAGGAAGTCCGAGCGCGAGGTGGTCGTGACGCGAACCGTCGACGGCCCGGCGCGCATCGTGTTCGAGGCGTGGACCCGGCCCGAGCTGTTCAAGCAATGGTGGGTGCCGAGGTCGATGGGCATGTCCCTGCGCTCCTGCGAGATGGATGTTCGTGTCGGGGGCAAGTACCGTCTGGCGTTCGAACCCGATGGCATGGCGTTCTTCGGCACGTACCTCGAGGTGACACCGCCCTCGCGCCTCGCCTGGACCAACGAGGAAAGCGACGGGGGTTCCGTCACGACGGTGACCTTCGAGGACAAGGGCGGCAAGACGCTGCTGGTCCTGCACGAGCTCTATCCCTCGAAGGAAGCTCTGGACGCGGCCGGCACCGGGGCGGCGGACGCGATGGTCGAGACGTTCGCGCAGCTGGACGAGCTTCTTCTCACGCTTTCCTGACCCTTCGCGGGCCGTCGTCAACTAGAATCGCCGGCGAGAGGTGCGCGCATGAAGATGCCGGTCGTCACACGGCGTACGGCGCTCAAGGCGATCGGCACCGCCGCCCTTCTGCCCTGGCTGTCCGACGACGCCCTCGCCGAGTTCGCGGACATCCAGGCCCGGAAGGCGCCCCCGAAGCTGAAGGTGCTGACGCAAGCCCAGTACCAGGCCGTGGACGCCCTGGTCGAGGCGATCATCCCGCGCGACGAGCGCTCTCCGGGCGCGAGCGAGGCGCGGGTCGCGGACTACATCGACCTGCTCCTGGGCGAAGCCGACGAGCCGATGCGATCGCGATGGCTCGCGGGGCTGGCCGCGCTCGATGCCGAAGCCGTGACGCGGTACGGGGCGCCGCTGGTCAAGCTCTCGGAAGAGCAGATGACGGCGCTGCTCACCGACGTCAGCCGTTACGAGACCGTCAAGCCGAGAGGCGACGCGGGTCTCGAGACCCCGCGCAACGAGCAGCCGAAGCCGCGGGTGGACACGCTCTGGGGCGAGGTGCGGCAACCGCTCGGCCGGCAGCCCCTCGAGACCTTCTTCGCCGACACCAAGCAGGCCACGATCCACGGCTACTACACGTCCGAGATCGGCATCCACCAGGACCTCCGCTACAAGGGCAACACGCTCCTGGCCGAGTTCGTGGGCTGCGGCACCGAGGACGGCACGGATTGCCCGCACTGCGGGCGGAAGGCGAAGGCCTGAGATGCCCGCGGATCCGACGCTCGACCTCGACCTCGCCGCGGTGCTCGACGAATCCCGCCGCCTCGCCGCCTCCATCACGCCCGCCTCGGGCCCCTGGGACGCGATCGTCGTGGGCAGCGGCGCCGCCGGCGGCATGGCGGCGTACCAGCTCGCCATGGCGGGCGTGAAGGTGCTCGTCCTCGAGGCCGGGCGCATGGTGGACCACCGGAAGGAATACCGGACGATGGAGTGGCCGTACGCGTCTCCGCGCCGTCACCGGCTTCCCCCCGACCAGCGCGCGATCGCCGCCGCCGAGTACAACTTCCTCGACCGCCCGTACGGGAACGACCCGGCGTTCGCGAAGCACAAGAAGCTCGCGTCGTACGCGGGCAACACGTTCACCCGCAACTGGGTGGTCGACGAGAAGCAGCACCCGACCACCGGCACGCCGTACTCGTGGGTGCGGGCGCGAGTGCTGGGCGGCAAGACGAATTTCTGGGGCCGCGTCGCGATCCGCTACGGCCCGCTCCAGTTCCAGGCCGCGAGCCGCGACGGCTTCGACGTCGACTGGCCCTTCGGCTACGAGGAGCTGAAGCCGTACTACGACAAGGTGGACGTCCTGCTCGGCGTATCGGGGACGAAGGAAGGCCTGGACCAGGTGCCGGACGGCATCTACCAGCGCGCCCACAAGCTCAACTGCGTCGAGGTGCACTTCCGGGACGCGGTCACGAAGCTGGGGCGCCGCTACATCCCGGGCCGGGCGGGCGTCACCACGGACGGCGTGCTGGGCAACAAGTACCGCGCCCGCTGCCTCGGCCGCGGGCGCTGCTCGCGCGGCTGCGACATCGGCGCGACCTTCCATTCGCCCACGGCGCTGATCTTCCCGGCGCGCGACAGCGGCAACCTCACGCTGCGTCCGTACTCGGTCGCGGCCGAGGTGTTCCTCGACCCGGCGACCGGCCGCGCCGGTGGCGTCCGAGTGATCGACGCGAACACCCACGAGGTGATGGACTTCAAGGCCAAGGTCGTGGTGCTGGGGGCGGGCTGCCTCGACAGCACCCGCATCCTGCTCAACTCGAAGTCGGCGCGCCACCCCGACGGCATGGGCAACTCGACGGGCCTGCTCGGCTGCTACCTGAGCGAGCACCACATGGGGCCGCGGGGGAGCGGCTTCATCCCCACGCGCATCGGCACCGAGCCGACCCTGGACGACGGCCGCCCGACGGGCCCCTACATCCCGCGCTTCCGGAACGTGACGGACAAGCACCCGGACTTCATCCGCGGCTATCACTTCCAGGGCGGCAGCGCCTCGTACGAGTTCCCGGGCCACGCCCAGGACCTGCCGGGCTTCGGCAAGGCCTTCAAGTCGTCGGTGCGGAAGTACTACCCCGCCCAGTTCGCGATCGGCGGCTTCGGCGAGGTGCTGCCGCGCAAGGAGAACCGCGTCGCGCTCGACGCCGAGGTCAAGGACGCCTGGGGCATCCCGGTGCTGCGCTTCACGTACCGGTTCAGCGACAACGAGATCAGGATGGCGAGGGACATGGCCGACACCGCCGACGAGATGCTGCGGGCGGCCGGCGCCGAGAACATCAAGATCGACCCGACCATGCTGCCGCCCGGCTGGTCGATCCACGAGATCGGCACCGCGCGCATGGGCGACGACCCGAAGGCCTCGGTCACCGACCGCTTCTGCCGCCTTCACGACGTGCCCAACGTCTACATGGCCGACGCCGCGCCCTTCGTCTCGGGCGGCACGCAGAACACGACGTGGTCGATCCTCGCCATGTGCTGGCGGACGATGGACCATCTGAAGGAAGACCTGCGCACCCAGGCTTGAGGGCCTCTCTCGGTGACCGCGTCGCGGGGCATCTCGCGTGCATTCTCGGGAAGCCTTTGTGGGGCTGCGGGCGTGCAGCGGGCCTGTTGTGGCTTCAGTTTGTCTCGCGCCGCAT
>CADEEV010000040.1:41107-42472 GCA_902826455.1 uncultured Acidobacteriota bacterium
GAAGTGGGCGAGTGCGCGCTGCACGTCCAGTGCGCGTGGCGGATCACGTGGCCGGAAGGCGTCGTCAGCGCGTCTGACCTGAGGCCCGAGGGTCGCATCGACAGCGGCATCTCTGCCTTCGTGAGTGAGCACTGTCCGGCATTCGTTGAAAGCATCAGTGGAGATCCCAACGGCGGGTTCTCGATCTCGCTCTCGGACGCGTGCTCTGTGCAGGTTTCCCCGCGCGGGGATTCGGACGAACAGTGGCGATTCTTCAGCCAGGGACGAAGGCCCCGCATGTGGGCTTGGTCGGCAAGAAGCTCAAGGAGCTTTGATCGGGAGTTGGCGACCCTGGAGGGCACTTCACCCTTTTCTATTTCCGGGTTCGTGGACGTCCTTTAGTAGGCCGCGAACGGACCCTGCGCCTAGAAGCAGGCGCTCGAAGGCGGGAAGCCGGCTCATCCTTCGGCGTCTCCATGGCTCTCGGAGCTGAGTGATCTATAAGACGTGACTCGTCCTGGATGCAGTCTACGACTCGGCGAATGTCGAACGGCAGGTTGGGCAATCCATCGGCTTCGACGATCTGTCTGTCGAGCACAATCACGGCAGGATGTTGGTCTCCGTTGTCTAGTACGAGCCTAACGAACTTGAGACGATAGTAGCCTGTCTTTGGCAGCTTTGCCGCTGCCTTCCGCGCGAGCTCTGGCAGGAAGACGAGGGGCGCGTCGGTGTCCAAGTCCGAAAGACTGCTAGCGATCTGCCGACGGGTGATAGCGTCGACCTCCTTGTCTCCGAGGTCCACCTGCCACCGAATGGAACCGTCCGTTCCCATCCGGCCGTAGCCCGGCGCCGTCCCGAAGGTTCCGGTCCGGCGGGGGACTTCGTGCTTCGCGAGGTTCATCCGTAGCGCCTCGAGCCGGCGGTAGGCAAGCTCGGACCGGTCGAGAGCCATTGCCAGCTCGGCGGCGTAGCTGCCATCGGCCGCTGCCCGCTCGTAGGCAGGCCAGTGCCATGCGTCGATCTCTTCGGCATCGGAGCCGGAGGCCAAGATCTCTTTGCGTTTCAGGGCCACGTGTGCGTCACGCTCGGCAGCGAGAACTGAGGCCAAGCTGGACACAAACCTAAGCACATCGTTCGTGCGTTGACGCCAAGTGCGGAGTAGCTCGTAGAGCGCAAACACCCACATCTGGCTGATTCCAGAGACGAGGATGAATTGGCCTGTGTCTACCTTGTCCGTCAGTACGTAGGCGCCGTGAAGCTCGTCTTCGAGTTGACGGATTAGCTGGTCCACCGTCGCCAGGGTTAGTGCCTGCATCCCGAGGTAGAGGTCGTCCTCGATAAGAGGCAGCGATCTGAGAAGCCTGTGTATGTCCGGTACTTCATCAT
>CADEEV010000041.1:0-4044 GCA_902826455.1 uncultured Acidobacteriota bacterium
TTGAACTCGATCCCGAAGGTGGCCCACGAGCCTCGATACGCGACCTGCGCGAACTTGAGCGACGGGTTCGCGTAGAACATCGGCTGGCCGTTCACCTTGTCGATGCAGCGCCAGAGCCGGCCGCCGAGATCGGGCAGCACCGACACCTTGAGGTACTCGTTCTCGAGGTTGAGCGTGCGCCAGGTCTTGTCGGCCCGCTTGTCGGTGAGGTTCTCCCGCATCGTGTACGGGTAGTTGAAGCGCCCGCTCACGAACAGGTCGAAGGGCGGGTTCGTGTCGGGCAACCCTTCCTCGTAGGTCGGGATCGTCTCGGTACCCTGCCAGGCCCTCACGGGACTGCCTGCCGCCCAGGCGTTCGCCGAGAGCGCCGCGAGGACGAGCCCGGCGAGGGCCGTCCTCAGCGCGCCCACGCGGCCCCCTTCGGGAACTCGAACTCGTCGAGCGACGCGGGCTTGATCGTGATGCTGTAGCCCGGCTTCTCGGGGGCGAGGTAGCGCGCCTTGCGGATCCGCACGGGGTCCTCGAAGTGCTCGTGGAGGTGGTCGACGAACTCCAGCACGCGGTTCTCGAGGGACGCGCTCACGGCGATGTAGTCGATGAGGGCGATGTGCTGGACGTACTCGCACAGGCCGACGCCGCCGGCGTGGGGGCAGACCGAGACGCCGAACTTGGCGGCCATCAGCAGCACCGACAGCACCTCGTTGAGGCCGCCCATGCGGCAGGAGTCGACCTGGCAGAACGTGATCGCGTTCGCCTGCAGGAGCTGCTTGAAGACGACGCGGTTCTGGCAGGCCTCTCCGGTGGCGACGCCGATCGGCGCCACGGCCTTCGCGATCGCGGCGTGGCCCAGCACGTCGTCGGGGTTCGTGGGCTCCTCGATCCACCACGGATCGAAGCGCGCGAGGGCCTTCATCTGGCGGATCGACTCCCCCACGTCCCAGCACTGGTTCGCGTCCATCATCAGCACGCCCGAGGGCCCGATCTCGTTCTTCATGAGCTGGGCCCGTCGCATGTTCGCGTCGAGATCGAGGCCGACCTTCATCTTGAAGTGGGTGAAGCCCTGGGCGAGCGCCTCCTGGCACAGCCGGCGCACCTTCTCGTCGGGATAGCCGATCCAGCCGGTCGAGGTCGTGTAGGCGGGATAGCCGGTCTCGCGCATCTCGGCCTCGCGCGCGGCCTTCGTCGGCACCTGCGTCTTCAGGATCGCGAGGGCCTCCTCGGGCGTGAGGGCATCCGTGATGTAGCTGAAGTCGATGCACGACACGATCTGCTCCGGGCTCAGGTCGACGACGAGCTTCCAGACCGGCTTGGCCTGCTCCTTCGCCCACAGGTCCCACACGGCGTTGAGGATCGCGCCGGTCGACATGTGCAGGATGCCCTTCTCCGGTCCGAGCCAGCGCAGCTGCACGTCCTGCGTGAGCGACCGGAAGAACGTGCGCATGTCGCCGGTGATCGACTCGAGGCTGCGGCCCACCAGGTGATGCGAGAGCGCCTTCACCGCCCCGCAGCACAGCTCGTTGCCGCGGCCGTTGGTGAAGGTCAGGCCGTGGCCCTCGAGGCCGGGCCGGTCGGTGCGCAGCGTGACGTAGGTGGCCGAGTAGTCGCCGGCGTTCATCGCGTCGGAGCCGTCCCCCGAGCGCGCCGTGGGAAACCGGATGTCCCGAGCCTCGACCGCCACGATCTTCATTGATTCACCCCGCTCGCCAGGAAGCCGCCGTCCACCACCAGCACCGTGCCCGTCACGAAGCTCGCCGCCTCGGATGCCAGGAAGGTCGCGGCGCCCTGCAGCTCCTCGACCTTGCCGAAGCGCCGCATCGGCGTGCGCATCAGGAACTCCTGCCCGCGCGGCGTGCCGTCGAGCAGCTTCTGGTTGAGCTCCGTGCGGAAGACGCCCGGCGCGATCGCGTTCACGCACACGCCCTTCGGGGCCCACTCCACCGCCAGTGTCTTCGTGAGCGCCGCAACCCCCGCCTTGCTGGCGTTGTAGGCCGCGACCTCGTGAAGCGCCACGAACGACGAGAGCGACGCGATGTTCACGATGCGCCCATAGCCACGTCCGAGCATGTGGCGGCCGAAGACCTGGCAGGAGCGCAGCATGCCGGTCAGGTTCGTCTCGAAGATCTCGTTCCACTGCGCATCCGTGACGTCGAGGGTCGGCACCCGCCCGGTGCGGCCGGCGCAGTTGACCAGGATGTCCACCTTGCCGAATGCCTTCACGGCCTCGGCAAGCAGGCTCTCCAGCGACGCCCGCTCCCCGACGTCGGCCGCGACGCGCAGGGACTTGCGGCCCTTCGCTTCGATGGCGGCGGCCACCTCGTCGATGCGCTCCGCCCGCCGCCCGGTCGGCGCCACGTCGGCGCCCGCCTCCGCGAGGCCCAGGGCCAGGGCGCGCCCGATGCCCGACGTCGCGCCGACCACTACCGCGCTGCGTCCCGCCAGTTGCCCGCTCACGGGTTCCCTCCGCTCGACCGCTCCAGCCGCTCCTTCACCTCGTCCCGGAAGCGCCCGATGCAGGCGTCCACGTGGGCGAACACGTCCAGGCCCGGGTCCGTCACGAGAGGCGTCAGGTCCATCGCGAAGCTCAGCATCGGGCTGGCATCCAGGGCATGCGAGCGATGATAGGTCGCATGGGCCCGGCGCCGGCCCATGACGGCGAGATCGTAGCGCTTCGCTCCCGCGATCTGCGAGTCGTAGACGCCGATCAGCGCGCTCGCCAGGTGATCGCGTCCCGAGACGTCCTCCGCGACCTTGTCGGGGTCCGCGAGCCAGTCCAGGTCGCGCCACACCTCGCCCCCCAGGAGACGCGCGGGTCGAGCGGCGGCCGGCAGTCTCCGGCAGGCCTCGATCGTCGCCAGCGCCGTGGCCACGTGGGTGTCGTGGCGATCCGCCGGGTTGTGGGTGTAGACGGTCGCGGGCTTCGTGTTCCGCAGCACGTCGACCAGCCCGTCCACGATCGCGGCCCGTCCCGGGCCCTTGGCGTCGGCGCTGCTGCGCCCGAGCTGGATCACGGCCGCGTACTCCCCGATCACGGCGGCCTTGCGCTGTTCCGCCACGCGGATCTTCAGGAAGTCGGCGTCGCTCACGGCCGCGTACGCCTCGGAGCGCGACGAGCCGCCGCCGTCGGTCAGGACGACGCCGGTGAACCAGCGGTCCTCGCGCCGGAAGCACGCGAGGATCCCGGCGTACGCGAGGATCTCGAGGTCGTCGGCGTGGGCCACGACGCCGAGGTGCGTGGTGCGCTCGAGGGCCTGGGGCAGCGCCATCCCGTCCGGTACGAAGACGTCGCCCGTCATTTCCGCTTCTGGAGCAGCGCCGCGGAAGCGGCATCGAGGTACATCGTCGTGCGCGGGTGCTCCTGCAGGATCGACGCCGGGTGCTGCGGCGTGACCCCGCCGTCGAGGCAATCGTGCACGGCCTGGGCCTTGCGCGTGTCCGGCACGATGCAGAGGATCTCGCGCGACTTCAGGATCTGTTTCACCGACATCGAGATGGCCTGGGCGGGTACGTCGGCGAGGGTCGCGAACCAGCCCTCCCCCATCTGCTGCCGGCGGCACGCCTCGTCCAGGGTCACGACGAGATACGGGGTCCCCGTCTCGAAGTCGGCGGGCGGATCGTTGAAGGCCAGGTGGCCGTTCTCGCCGATGCCCACGAACGCCACGTCGATGGGGTGCAGCTTGATCAGCTCTCCCACCCGCGCGCACTCGGCCACGGGGTCGGCGGCGTCGCCGTTCACGAAGTGGAAGGCGCCCGGATGGACGCGGGCCACGATGCGCTCGCGCAGGTAGCGCCTGAAGCTCGCCGGGTGCGTCTCGGGAAGCCCGACGTATTCGTCGAGATGGAAGAACACGGTGCGGCCCCAGTCGATGCCGGGCTTCGCGACCAGGGCCTCGAGGAACTCGAACTGCGAGGCTCCCGTCGCGGCGATGACGTTGGCGCGGCCGGCGCGCGCGATCGTCTCGCGCAGCGCGGCCGCCGCCTGCTCGGCCGCCGCTCCCGCCATCCCGAGGCGCGTGGCGAAGATGCGGATGTCCCGTCTAGGAGCCC
>CADEEV010000041.1:4054-25936 GCA_902826455.1 uncultured Acidobacteriota bacterium
TGTGGATCTTGTCGAGGCAGAAGAAGTGGTCGCGACCGGGGGCTTTCGCGAGCAGCGAACCGATCTCGACCGTCGTCATGCCCGCGGCCTTGGCGATCTCCTTCTCCTTGGCGAGCTTCGCCGGGTCGGTCGTATCGGGATCGTGGACGTCGTCGAAGGTGTAGACCGTAGCTCCGTTCTTGACGAGGCCCTCGCCAAGAGCCCGGAACGCCGCGAGGTCCTCGTCGGTCCGGTTGATGAGGACGAAGAGCACGACGTCGGGCTTCCATGCCAGGACGTCCTTGTAGAAGTTCTTGTAGGCGCGGCTCGAGGTCATGCCGCCGCCCTCGAACTGCCGGAACTCCACCTTCGGGTTCTCGCGCGCGAACATGGCCGTCACCGTCGGCACGAAGCTGGACGGCGAGGACCAGTGCAGGTCCATCGTGAAGGAGTGCCCGAGGATCGCGACGCGCTGCGGCTTCAAGGCCCGCATCTTCGGCACCAGCGGCGCCACGTCGGCCTCCGTGAGCAGCTCGTCGGCCAGCACCCGCGCGTCGCGGCGGTGCATGTTCTTCTCGCCCCAGTTCCAGATCTTGCGGCCCGCGATCTGCCATTCCTCGGCCGTGAGGCCGACTGGCGACTCGCAGGCCTGGCCCGCGAGCTGCTTCCCCACGGCGAGCAGGTCGGCGTCGGAGCCAGCCAGGCCGAACTGGCCGACGTACACGGGCAGGCCGAGCGCGATGTAGAACTTGTCGAGCTCCTGGAGGCGGTCGCCGTCGCGCTCCACCTCGAGCACGGTCTGGTACAGGTTGGCCACGGCCCGCAGGTGCGCGCGCGGCCGGTCGATGTCCTGGGCGAGCAGGTACTTCGTGTAGACGCTCACGGGCAGGCTGTCGGCCTGCGCGAGCCCGGTCTTCAGCAGCGGCTCGAGGTCCTTCGCAGGATCGAAGCTGGAGGGCTCGCTCGCGAGCCACGCTTTCACCTGGGCGGGGTCGGCCTTGAGCAGCGCCGTCTGGTGCGCCTCGATCGCGTCGAGGGCCGCGTCCGTGAGGGTGCCGGCGCTCCAGCAGGCGGGATCGCCCTTGCCCGCCGCCTTCGCGAGCTTCACCTGGAAGGCGTGAACGGCGGCGATGTTCGCCTCCACGAGGCGTTCGACACGGCTCTGTGCGAGGGCGGGCAGCGACGCCGCCAGCAGGAACGACGCGACCAGGGTTCTCATTCGACCCTCCGGGGTCCCACGGCCATGTCCTCACGAGAGCTCGGATCGCCCGCCGCGGGCCCGAGCCAGACGCTTCCGCCATACGTCACGACGTACACGCGGCTCGCGTCGGCCGCGTCGGGGATCACGCGATGCGCCCACTTGAAGTTGAAGCCCTTGAGGCGCGCCCAGGTCTCGCCGGCGTCGTTCGAGCGCCAGGCCGCCTGATCGAAGCCGGAGGCGTACAGCAGCTTCGGGTCCTTCGGGTCGATCGTCACGTCGTACACGTGCTGCGAGCGCGGCAGGAGATTGCGCCACGAAGCCCCCGCGTCCGTCGACAGGAAGATCCCGCCGCCGGTATCGCCGCCCGGCGTCGCCACACCCCAGGCCGAGAGATACAGCCGCCTCGGGTCACGCGGATCCACGGTGATCGCGTTGGGCCCGTTGGTGCCCGCGGGCAGCGCCATCCTCGTCCAGTGCTCGGCACCGTCGGTGGAGCGGTACAGCGCGCCGTCCTGGGCGTCGCCGATCCTCCCCTGCTCGCTGCGGCGCGCCACGACGGCGTAGAGCGTGCCGTCCGTCACGCGCGTCAGGCGCCACGCGAAGGGCTGCGCGCCCTCGATCCCCTGGTTCTTGAGGGCCCAGGTCTTGCCGTTGTCGGTCGACTTGTAGACCCCGCGGCCGTAGGCGGTCGCGTACAGCGTGCGCCGACCCTTCGGGCTCGTGGGATCGAGCAGCACGTGGGTGATCGCCGACTCGAGCATGCCCGTGCTCGACGGCGTCCAGGTGCGACCGCCGTCGGTCGAGATTCCGACGCCGCCCTGGTAGCGCGCCGGATCGGAGCGGCGCCACATCTTCGGCCGCGGCAGGTCGTGGGTGCCGCTGAAGGCGCCCCACACGAGACCCTTCACCTCGGGATCGAAGGTCATCCAGTACGTGGTGTTCCGCCACTTCGCCGGGATCCCCTTCGTCGAGCCGATCCAGGTGTCGCCGCCGTCCTCGCTGCGGAACAGACCGATGTCCGTGTAGGTGATGAACACGCGCTTCAGGTCGAAGGGGTCCCAGTGGACGCCGTAGGCCGTGGTGACGTCGAGACCGCGGCTGGTCCAGGCGTCGGGGCCGCGACGGGCCGAGTTGAACTGCTGCCACGTCTTGCCACCGTCGCTCGTGCCGTAGGTGCGGAACAGGTCGGTCGCGTAGGCCACGTTCGGATCGCCCGGCGCCACGGCCAGGTCGTACGGCGCGTCGAACCAGACCGAGTGACCGTCCTCGACGGCGCGTTCCTCGATCCAGGAGCCCGTCAGGTTCGTGGACGGCGCATCCGCTTCGGCGTGGACCACCTCCCAGCTCCTCCCGCCGTCGGTCGTCTTCGCGATGCCGTTGAAGGACGCGCCATCCGCCTGCTTCAGGCCACGCAGGCCGACGTACGCGACGAGGCCGTGGCCTGAGGACACGGCGATGGGACCGAGGCTCGTGCGCGAGCGCCGCGCGCCACCCCAGGCCTCGCCCTTGGCGACGTCGCCGAACAGCGGCGTGAGGCCCGCGACGCCCTGGCGCCAGGTGCGTCCACCATCCTCCGAGACGACGACGCCGCCCCCGTCCTTCACGAGCGTCGCGGTCGCGTAGATCAAGGTCCTGCCGCTCGCGGCATCGTGACCGAAGCCGGCCGACGTGAACAGCTCGGCGCCCGGGTGGTCGAAGTGCTGCCAGGTGCCGCCGCTGCCTTCGTACGTGCCCGACTCCGCCGCCACGCGCACGACGCCCTTCGGCTCGACCCGGATCGCGAACACCCGCTCGACCGCGAGCTCGGTGGCCCGCGTCCAGGTCTTGCCACGGTCCGACGACGCGAGGACCACGGACGTGCTCTGCGGATGCGCGCCAGGCGGCCCCGGCTGGTTGGAGCTCATCGCGATGAACAGGCGCCGGTTGTCGGCGGGATCCACCGCGACCGCGTGGATCGCGACGTCCTGGCCGCTCGGGTAGAGCGCGTCGTCGGTGGTGAACGCGATGTCCGCGTGGTCGCCGAGGCCGACCTCGACCGTGTTCTTCGCGGGATCGGGGAACACGAGCCCCCAGGTGACGCCCGCGTCCTCGCTGCGCCAGAGGGCGCCGCTCGAGGCGTAGATCACGTTCGGGTCGCTGGGGTCGAAGGTGTACTGCTCGATCACCCAGCCGAGGTGGAACATGCGCCAGCTCGTCCCGCCGTCCCGGGTGAGGTACGAGCCGGTCATGTCGCAGCCCTCGACCACGACGCGCGGATCGTGGGGGCTGACCGAGGGTCGGCGCATGGTGCCGCCGCCGCCCGGTCCGACCACGCGCCACTTGTCGAGACGCGGCGCCGGCCCGGGCTCGCCCGCGAAGGCGAACAGGCCGATGCCGAGGACGGCCGCCGCTGCGGCGCTCTGAACTCTCATGCGCTCCACTCCTTCACGCGGTGCTGGATCTGTTCGGCGACGGCCACGGACTGGCGCGCTTCGCGCAGGCTGGGGGACGGCGCCCGTCCGGCGGCGAGAGCGTCGAAGAACGCCTCGGTCTCGGCATCGAAGCCGCCCAGGACGAACGACGGCGCCGCGGCGTCGCCCAGGACCTCGGCCGCGAGCCGGCCCTTCTGGACGTGCTCGAGCCGCCCGGGGCTGTCGTAGGCGTTCCACATCGGGATGCGCAGGTAGAAGCTCTCGTCCTTGAGATGCAGGGTCACGCGCTCTACCACGACGCCCGCGACCGGGCAGAACGAGAGCTGCGCCGTGGCGCCGGAGGTCATCACGGCGTCGAGGAAGATGTTCGCGACGCCGGGGCCGAGCTCGGGGAACTCGCGGTAGCGGAAGCGCACCTGGGCGTAGTCGGCGCCGGCCAGGTAGCGCACCGCGTCGATGCCGTGGATCGCCGTGGCGGAGAAATCCGGATCGCGGCGGTCGACGCGCGTCATCTCGTACTGGATGTGCTGCAGGGCCTCGGGACCGCCCCGCGTGTCGAGGCGCCGCCGCGCCTCGCGGACGAGCGGCGCGTAACGGCGGTTGAGGGCGACCTGGTGCGGAATCGCGCCTGCCGCCTCGCGGATGCGGTCGAGCTCCTCGAGGTTCCGCCCCGGCGGCTTCTCGAGCAGCAGCGGCAAGCCGCGCGAGAGCACGTCGCACGCGACCGCGCAGGTGAAGGGCTCCGGCACCACCAGCACCACGGCGTCGGGCCGCTCCGCGGACAGCATCGCCCCCACGTCCGAATAGCTGCGGGCGAAGCCGAACTGCTGCCGGTGCCGATCGGCCCGGGCCGCATCGAGATCGCAGCAGGCCGCGAGCTCGAAGCCGGCATGGCCCGCGGCGTATCGGGCCTGCGCGGGCCCGTGGAAGCCGGCGGCGTGCTCGCCGCAGCCGATGTGGCAGACCTTCATCGAACGAGCTACTTGTCTTCGACCGAGCGCGCGCCGGTCTCGACGACCTCGAAGTCCGAGCCCTTCACCTTCGTGAGGCTCTCGAGACCCTGGAGCCGCCGGTCGGGAGCGATCGACATCAGCCACTCGCTGCCGTTGTCGGCCACGAACATGCCGTACTTCTTGAGGCCCTTGAGGACGGCCTGGGCGTGGGGCGGGAAAGCCGTCACGTCGAAGTCCTGGCGCAAACGGAAGCGCTCGCCCATGCGCGGGTAGTTGGGATCCTTGTGCGGGCTCGCCCAGTGCGTCGCCGGCAGGACGTAACCGCGGCGCGAGCGGCGCACGGTGAAGCGCATCGCGTGCTCGACCATGCCGCGCTCGCACTCGTCGAAGCGCACCACGGCCGGGAAGATCGGCAGGCCCGCGGCGTCGCCCGAGGTCCAGCGCTCCGGGCGCAGCGCGCCCGTCTTGAGGTTGAAGACCGCGGCGTTCGAGGCCTGCCAGCCGGCGTCGGTCTTCTTCGCCTGCCAGAACTCGCTCAGGAAGCCGTTCACGGGGTCGACGATGATGATGTGGCGGTCCCCCGTGCCGTTGCGCTGGATGTCCTCGAGGGTCTGGCCGGGCTTCGGCAGCGACTTCACGTCCTCGTTGCGCGTGAGCGGCCAGTTCTCGATGGGCGCGTTGTCGGGCACCGGGTACGGCCCGGGCTCGGACTCCGCCGGGTAGTCGAGCAGCTTCACGTCCACGCGCTTCTGGTCGGGCGGCACCAGGATGAAGCCCATGTCGAGGTTGAAGCCGAGCGGCTTGTCCGCCCCGATGCCCGCGACTATCGCCTTCGAGTTGGCGTGCACGGGCAGCTTCGAGATGTCCTGGTTCCAGGCGTTGTCGGGCGGGAACACCTGCATGGCGCTCAGGATCTTGTCGGCTTCCGGGGTATCGAACATGACCGGCGCGGTGATCTTCGGCATCGGGGGCCGCACGCGCTCCCCGGCGACGGCGAAGCCCGCGGCACCGGCCGCGACCAGGGCGAGTCCGGCGATTCTGTCGACTCTCATCGCACGCTCCTTGGGCCGCTCACGCGCTCGACGCGGAGCCGGCCGTCTTTCTGGGTGTCGCCCCACGGGGCCTCGATCACGCCGCCGTCGCTCGCGACGGCCGTGCGGGTCCAGGTCGGCGAGCCGGGTGCGAAGCCCGAGGTGAGCTGCAGCTCGTAGATCGCTCCCGGCGTGAGGCCCGCGAGCAGCAGGAAACGCGTCGACAGGTTCGGCAGCGTCGCCTCCCCGCGCTCGAACGCCCCGCTCGTGGTCGTGAACAGCACGGCGGCGTCTCCGGCCACGGCGGCCCCGGCCAGGTTGTAGCCGCGCATCCCCGCGAGCTCGAGGGGCGTGCCGCCCTTGTCGCCGATCTCGAGGGCCTGCAGGAACACGTCGTCCTGCGCGGGGGCGGCCGGCGAGAGCTCGAGGCGCCACGAACCGGGCACCACGGCCTTCCGGTTCGAAGGCGACAGCTTCTGCATGTCCCCGCCCCAGAACGTCAGCCACATCCTCTTGAGGTAGGGGTCCGTGGGGAGCGGGCCGCCCTCGGGCGGATCGAGGGGCCAGTTCTTGCCCGAGCCCCAGGCGCCGCCGTACTCGTCGCCTGGCGTCCAGAACTCGAAGCCCGGGCCGCCCCGCACGATCACGTCGCGGTTCAGCGGAAGCAGCTGATGGACGCGGAGCCGCCCGCCGCCGTCCTCGAACGTGACGAGATCCGCGTTCGCGAAGTTCGTGCCGCCCTGGCCGATGTCCTTGCCGGCGCCCTCCACGATCGGCTTGTGGGTGCCGTGGAGCAGCGACGCCTTGCGGTACGAGGCGTCCTTGCTGCGCACGCGGTCGAGCACGAAGAGCACCCGCGACGTCGGCAGCCAGCCGAGCTCGCGGACGAAGCTCTCGACCTTGCTCGGCTGATAGGCCCTGGTGCCGTCGGCCTTCACGTACGTGTAGCGTCCCGGCACCGGCTCGAAGGTCTCGATGCGGCCGCGGTCCCACAGGTCGCGCGTCTTGCCCCAGTCCTCCCGGCTCCGTACCGAGTTCCAGAAGCGCGACGAGTCCATGCGCTGGCCGCCGTCGTTCGCGGCCTGCCAGACGTTCTCGCTCCAGAAGAACCTCTCGCCCGGCTGGTACACGAGCATCGTGTTGTGGGCGATCGTGCGGCGGTAGTAGTTGAGGTAGTGCGGGCTCTCGGTGTCCGTGTAGTCGGCGCCGCTGTCGATGGCGAGATAGCCCTTGTGGTAGATCGTGAACTGGTTCGTGTCGAGGTGGTCGTGCTTCGCGAAGTACGGCCCCGAGGAGAACGCGATCCACGTCGCATCGGGTCCCCAGCCGTCGCGCAGGAACAGGTGGCCCACCCCGCGGAACAGCTTCTCGCGCGGCAGCTCGGCGGCCGAGGCGCTCGCGGGGTCGCGCGGCACGACCGTGGGGTCGGCCCACAGGAACTGCAGCACCGGGATGCGCCATTCCGCCGGGATCCAGGCGCGCTGCTGCATCACCCAGGCCGCGAACGGGTCCTTGAAGCGGTGCACGGCGTAGCCGAGCACGACGTTGTCGACGGGATCGAGGTGCGGGAACTCGTCGTCGTCGTCGCGGGCCATGGAGCCGTCGGGCAGCGTCTTGTAGAGGTACGTCGTGCCCATGTTGCGGAACACGCCGAAGCGCCGCGCCGGATCCTCGCCGGTCGTGGTGCGGCGCAGCTCGGCCATGAGTGCCAGCGGCGCCCAGGTGATGCGCATGTAGTCGGTCGACTCGTGGTACGCCCCGTCGGGGTTCACGAGCTCGGTCGTCTCGAGGATGTTGTCGAGGGCCTTCCGGGCCTGCACGCGCAGCGGCGCCGCTTCGGCCTCGACCGAAGGATGGCCCTCGATGGCCGCGAGCGAGAACACCGCGAGCGCCAGCTCGCGGACGCTGTGGTTGTGGTACGAGGCCTGGCTTGGGTCGGCCATGGACTGCAGCCCGAGCTGGCGCTTCGCCCCGGACAGGAGCTGCGCCGCGACCTGGTCCTTGAGCGCGGCGTCGAACTCGGGGCTGTCGTAGACCCAGTCGAACGTCAGCCCGACCTTCAGGTACTCGATGTACGCGCTGGAGTTCTTGGGCGGCTTGGGGATGCCCAGACGCAGCTCCCCCACCGCTTGCTTCGCAAACGCGGCATCGCCCGTGAGCACGTAGCTGAGGGCGTGGCCGGCCATGTCGTCCGACGGACGTGCGCCCGCGGCATAGCGCGCCTTCAAGGCGGCGAGACCGGTGAACGCATCGTCCTTCGCGAGCAGCATGCGCGGCCGCTCGACGGCCGCCGCGTCGAAGGCGAGCGCAACGGCGAGCACGTACAGCAGGCGCCTCACTTCTTCGCCCCCGCGATCGCCCGGCCCAGCTCGAGGCGCGCGGCCTCGAAGGCGTCGCCGGTCTCGGCGAAGCCCACCGTCGCTCCGGCCTCGGAGAACACCCTCGGCACGATCGCCGCGAGGCTCTTGTCGACGAGGGCGCCGAGGCCCCGCTCGCGGGCGATCGTCAGGTACTGGTGATCCTGCAGACCGCGCCGCAGGTTCGCGAGCTGGATCGACGACACGGGCCCGGGGATGCCGCGGTCCTGGTCCGGATGGATCCTGTCCTCGCCGGGGAACAGCAGCACGCCGTCGCCGTTGAGGTAGCCCTGGTCGTCGATCGGCTTGTTGGGCTGGCCGCGGTTGTCGAACGTGATCGGGTTCAGCCACACGTTCTGCTTGCGCTCGCCCTGCTTCTGGCTGTTGTGCTTCCAGTGCACGCCGTGCCAGTAGAAATACAGCTCGATGCCTTCCTTGAACGCGGCCCAGCCGATCACGCGCGGGTCCGTAGCCGGCGCGTCGACCACGAACGTCGGCCCGTTCGGACGGCCGCCGTTGTAGGTCCAGTACTTCCGGCCGCGGGCACGCTCCTTCGCCGCGCGCTCCACGTCGAAGAGCTGCGGGCCCGCGCACCAGATGTCGATGGCCGAGTCGAGCTCGGGCACCCAGTGCTTGGTCACGAACACCGGCAGCTTGCCGCCCGGGCCCGGGTTCGAGTGGACGTTGTCGGCCAGCTTCACGACCTCGGGATACTGCCGGGGATACGGCTCGTCGGGCATGTAGAGGAAGGTACGGGCGTTCGGGAGCGTCGCGCCGAGGAACGTCATCCAGGCGTCGGCTTTCCTCCAGGCGGACGCGCGCTCGTCCCAGCCGGGCCCGGTGCCGTAGAACGACGCCGGCACGATGCGGTTGCCGACGCCTTCGCCCGGGCCCTCGTAGCCCTTCGCCTTCGTGAAGTCGCTGCCGTCGAAGCGGCCGATGTGGGCGCGCACCGAGGCCTCGTTGTATCCGTGGACGAACTCGATACGCTGGCGATGCGCGAAGCGGTCGTAGGCCGGGTCCAGGTTGCGGCCCTGGTAGAGCTCCGGCTGGTCGGGCTCGTAGTACACCATCGCGTCGAGGGTATTGGTGTCGGAGAGCGCGAAGTCGAGAACCTCGAGCTCGACCGGCAGCGCCGTCTTCGCGCCATCGGCGGTCACGGTCAGCGTGCCCTTGTAGACACCGGCCGGCCGCTCGCGGCCCGTGTCGATCTCGATCCAAAGCGCCTGGTTCTGCTTCGCGGCCACCGCGATCGGCAGGCCGCCGCGGCCGGCTTTCGCGTTCTCCGGCACGAGCTGCACGGGCTTCCAGCCCAGCGTGTCCTTCGGCGCCGCGGGGCTGCCGGGCTTCCACGCCCACTCCGCCTTCGTGGTCTCGGTGACGTTCAGGTAGTTCTCGGTCGAGACCTGGATCGGCCGGCCCACGGTATCGGTGGGATCCGCTGCCGGTGCCGCGTACACGATGCGGCTCGTACCCAGGCTCAGCTCGGGAAGCGAGACGCCCAGGGCCGCGATGCCCTTCGCGTCCGCCTCCACAACCACCTGGAACGCCACGATCTCGTTGCGCGCGCCGAACACGCGGATGCGCTTGCCGTCCCAGGCCGAGTTGCCCGCGGCGAGCGGGCTCGCGAGGTCGTCGCGCTCGATCTTCTCGCCGTCGTTCACGGCCCACACCCGGGAGACACCGGCCTCCGCCCGCGACGCGGCGCACAGCGCCAGCACGGCCAGCCACTTCTTCAATGCGCCTCCTTGCGGCCGCGCACCCGCGTGAGCAGGGCGGCCAGCAGCAGCGTGATCGCCGAATAGAACACGACCTCCCAGCGCTGGCCGGGCTGCGCGCTGAACACCAGTAGCAGGCTCAGGACGCCGACTCCGGCCGTCGACAGGCTCAGGAAGCGGAACACCGCGGCCGTGGGATCGCCCGTCTTGCCCAGCTCCTCGTCGATGTTCACGGGCGTCGCGAGGCGCAGGAACAGGCCCTCGCGCCGTGCTTCCTGGGCCGGGTCGCCGCTGTCGAAGAACGAGCTCGCGTAGAACACGGCGAACGAGATGGGCAGGATGATGAGGCACTGCTGCTTGAGCTCCCAGCCCGCCACGAAGCCGCCGTAGCAGCCGAGGCCGAGGCCGACGAAGAACGTCAGCAGCCCGGACCAGGCCGGCGTCTTCTTCACCACCAGGCCCAGCAACGCGGGCGGCCCATACGCGAGGGAAATGATCGTGTTGAACTTGAGCATGACGCCGAAGATGCTCGAGCCTCGCGCCGCCATGGCCATGGCCAGGCCCGTCATCACGGCCCCGACGCCGAAGGTGGCGACCCAGCCGGCGACGAGCAGCTCCTTCTCGCCGGCCTTGCGCGCGAACAGCGTCTGGTAGATGTCCTTCGAGATCACGGCGGCGTGCATGTTGAAGAGCCCCGAGAGGCTCGACATCGTGGCGCTGAACATGGCGGCGAGCATGATGCCGACCAGTCCCGTCGGCAGCAGCGTCAGGGCCGCGAGGGCGTACGAAGCCTCGTGGGGATTGGCGCGGCCCGGGAACACGCCGGCGATGTCCGGGTAGAGCACGCGCATGGCGAGGGCCGGGATGAACCAGATGAACGCGCCGATCACGAACAGCCAGAAGCACAGCAACGCGACCTTCTTCGCCGAGCGCTCGTCGTCGACGCAGAAGTAGCGCTGCGCCATGGCCGCGGTGTTGTAGCCGAAGCTCACCATGACGGTCCAGCACGCGACGTAGCCCCAGTCGAACTCCCCCGAGCGCAACGAGAGGTCCTTCATCTCCGGGGGCAGCGAGGCGACGAGGCCCGTGACGCCGCCCACCTTCCCGAGCGACGCGACCAGCATCACGATTGTGAACGGCATCAGGATCGCGGCCTGCAGGAAGTCCGTGATGACCACGGCCCACAGGCCGCCCACGACGCAGTAGGCCAGGATGACGATGCCCGAGGCGAAGATCGTCCAGGCGAGGGGCAGGCCGCAGGTCGACGACACGAACAGCCCGAGGCCGTAGAGCATCGTGGCGCCGGTGAAGAGCTGGAAGAACACGCTCGTCCACGAGAACGCCTGGCGCGTGCGCTCGTCGAAACGCTCGACCAGGTACTCCATGACGGTCGAGATCCGGCTGCGGCGCCAGCGCAGCGCGAAGATCCAGTATCCGAGCAGGAACGTCGCGGCGTTCCCCAGGTACATGAGGATCACGATGATCCCCTTCTGGTACGCGAGGCCCGCGGCGCCCGTGAACGTCCACGCGCTGAAGCCGCTCATGAAGGAGCTGAGGCCCGCCACCATCCACGGGATGCGGTTGCCGCCCCGGAAGTAGTCCGAGGCGTTCTTGTTGAAGCGCGCCGCGTAGAACCCGATGCCCAGCATCAGCGCCATGTAGAGGGCGATGACGCCGTAGTCGACGGCGCTGATGGTATGCATGGCTCCTAGAAGGGTCTCGCGCCCTCGAGGGCGCGCCGGCTCAGGAAATGGGAGAGCAGCTGATCGGGCAGCACCAGGGCCTGGCGGAACTGCTCCTTCGCCTCGTCGTCGCGGCCCAGGGCCCGCAGCAGCATGCCGCGGGAGTAGACGATCGTCCCGGGGAAGCTGGTGCCGCGATCGAGGACGTCCTGGCTGTCGACGAGGGCGGGCTCGAGCTTCGCCCGCCACTCCTTCTCGGCGGCGCCGCCGAGGCGCTTCGCCGCCAGGTACGAGAACGGCGCGCCGCGGAAGAACGACTCGCGCCCCTCGGTGGCCTTCTTCCAGTGGGCGCGCGCCGCGGCGTCGTCGCCGACCATGTCCATCAGCTCGCCGAGCTCGTACTGGACCCGGGGCGACTGCACGAACGGCGTGAGGCCGGACTTCGTGAAGGAGTAGCCGGGCACCTCGCTGTCGAGGGCCAGGATCAGCTGGGCCAGCTCCGCCCGCTTGCCGGCGCGGGCCAGGGCCAGCGCCTCGTGAAGCCGCGTCTCGAGGAACACCTGGCGCACGTTCGTGCCGTACTCCTCGCGGGCGAAGAACCGTCCGGCCAGGACCTTGGCACCGTCGGCGGGCCGCCCCACTTCCGCCAGGCCCAGGGCCAGGCGCTGCAGCAGGTCGGCCGGCATGCCGGCGCGATCCGGGAAGCGCTCGAGCGCCGCGACGCGCTCCGTCGCCGGCCGGCCCAGCAAGCTCAGGCACTGGTCGGCGCCGTTGTACAGGTCCACGTTCGTCGGATCGGCCCCGAGGCCTTCGAGGAAGACGGCGAGGCCCGCCGCCGGGTCGTTCTTCATCTGGAACAAGGTCCGGCCCAGGTTCCGGTGCAGCACCGGGAGCTTCGGGTCGAGCCTGCGCGCCTGCTGCCACTCGGCCACGGCCGCGTCGGCGTCGCCGCTCGCGAGGCGCAGCGAGCCGAGCAGGAAGTGCGCCGTCGCGTCGTCGGGGTTCACCGCGAGGGCCCGCGTCAGCACCGTCACCGACTCCGGCCGGCTCGGGAAGACGTAGCGGGTCGAGAGCTTCGAGGCCGCGGCGAAGTCGGCCGCCGGCGAGCCGCCCTGCTTCTCGCGCACGTAGCCTCGGTAGTACACGACCTCGGGCTGCTCCTGAGGGGCGACGTTGCCGGGCTCGATCTCGAGGCCCCCGGCTTTCGGGTACGGCCGGTCGAGGACGTCCTGGGCGTCGGCCCAGAAGCCGAGGCTCATGTACTCGACCGCCAGGCCGAGCACGCGGTCGGGATCGGCGCCGAGATGGCGCAGGAGCGCCGCGTCCGGCGTTCCGAGGCGGACAGCCTCGTAGCGCAGCAGCGCGCTCGTGGGGTCGACCGCGCGCCAGGCGGCGAGCCGGCGCTGGGCTTCGGCCGTGCGCTTCGCGTGCCGCAGCAGCGTCACCTCGAGGCCGCCGATGCGGGCGGCGTCGGGAGCCGCGGCCGCGGCCTCGCGGACGAGGGCCAGGGCCCGCGTCGCATCGCCTTCGCGCGACTCGAGGCGGGCCAGCGCCGCGAGCGCCGGCGCCTTCCACTCGCGGAACTGCTGGGCGGCTTCGAGGGCCGTGCGGGCTCCCAGGGTCTGGCCGAGGCTGGCGCGGGCGATGCCGAGGTAGTACCCGACCTCGGCATCGGTCGTGGCTCGCGCCAGCGCGCGCTCGAGATAGCCGATCGCTTGCGGCGTCCGGCCCAGGTCCACGGCGACGCGGCCTGCGGCCTTCAACAGCTCGTAGCTGTCCGGGAAGCGCTGCAACCCGCCCTGGTACGTGTCCCAGGCCGCGAGGCGCTTGCCGTTCAGCTCCTGGTCGGCTCCGATCGCCACGAGGTCGCTGTCGCTGCGCTTCGCCGGCGCCGGGAACGCATGGCCCGCCTGCGGCCCCAGCTTGATCTCGGAGGCCGGCAGCATGTCGAAGGCGTCCTCGGTGTGGGCGAGCAGCGTGCGGCCGGCGCCGTTCTTCACCTCGACGCTGTACTTCGGGCCCGCCGGCAGCCCGGAGAACGTGCGCTCGAAGGCGCCGGCCGGCGTGAGCGTGAGCGGGACGCGCCGCAGGATCTTGTCGCCGTCCTTCAGGACGACGGCGCCCGCCGCCACCCCCTGGGCCACGTTCACGCCCAGCTTCAGGTCGACCGTGCCGTCGGCCGCGGCCGTGCGCGTGAGCTGCGCCACGGCCTCGGCGTTCGCCCGCGTGATGCCGCCGATCCTGCGCACGGGCAGCCAGTACTCGCGGAAGCGGATCGACTCCTGCGGCTCGAGGAACGCGTAGGTCTCCTGGTTGCGGAACAGCCCGGCCTGGACCTCCACGTAGGCGCTGTCGTCGTCGGAGAGCGCCTTCCTCCAGTCGAGGCCGTCGGCGTCGGCGCTCCAGGACCAGATCTTCTTGGTGGGCGCGTCGAGGGGCGACGCGTAGTGCACGACGCCCGAGGCCGTCTTCGGATGGTAGACGCCCATGAAGCCCTCGCGGCTGCCATGGGAGAACTCCGAGACCGGCCCATAGAGATGATGCCCGACGACGCTGAGGTCGACGCCGGCCTGGTTCACCGGCCAGGTGTCGACGTCGCGGAAGCCGTGGCCCGCCGTGAAGCGCATCGGGTACTGGATCAGGCTGTCGTCGAACACCCGCACGCCGGCGTTGTTCCACCAGTAGAAGCGGTGCCGCACGTCGCTGCGGTTGTAGAGAGCGACGTCCTGCTCGAGGGCCGCGCGGCCCGGCCGCAGCCGCAGCGTCACGCGCCACTGCATGCCGTAGACGCGGTCCACGTTCCCCACCGTGATCGTGGCGCTGCCGTCGGGATCGTGGCCCGTCGCGAAGTCTACCGGCGACACCGTCACCCAGTTGTGGGAGACCGGGAAGTTGAACTCGATCCCGAGGGCCGTCCAGGCCCCGCGGTACGCGACCTTGGCCTTCTTGATCGCGGTCTGGGCGTAGAACATGTCCTGGCCGGTAGCCTTGTCGATACAAGAATAAAGATGGCCGCCGAGGTCGGGCAGCACCACGACCTTGAGGTGCTCGTTCTCGAGGTTCAGCGTGCGCCAGCGCTGGGGCTTGCGGGTCTCGCTCAGGTTCTCCCGCAGCGTGTAGGGATAGTTGAAGCGCCGCGTCTGGAAGACGTCGAAAGGCGGGTTGACGTCCGGCAGCCCTTCTTCGTAGGTCGGCAGGTCGATCGTGCCGGCCCAGACCCGCACCGCAGGGGACGGCGTCGCCGCCGGCGCGGGCGCGGGTTGCGCCGCGACGGAGACCGGCACGAGGAGCAGAAGACCCAGGACCGCTGTTCTCATCGTCCTCCGGGAGTGAAAGCCGAGCGGATTCTAGACAATGACGGAGTCAAAGCGCAACATAAGACTGATAAACGAAAGTAAAATCGCAAGCCTTAACAAGCAAAGAACATGAAACGCCCCAACGACGAGGTCCGCGCCTGGGAAGCGGCGGTGGTGATCCCCACCTACCCCGCGCCCGTCCCCGATCCCAACCCGATGTTCCTGGACAAGCGCGTCTACCAGGGCAGCAGCGGCCGGGTGTACCCGAATCCCGTCACCGACGCGGTCTCGGACGTCCGCGTCGACCGGACCTACACCGCGATCTACCTGGAGAACCGCTACCTCGAGGTGATGATCCTCCCGGAGTTGGGCGGCCGCGTGCACGCCGTGCGCGACAAGACCAACGGCTACGACCTCGTCTACCGGCAGAACGTGATCAGGCCCGCGCTGGTCGGGCTGCTCGGGCCGTGGATCTCCGGGGGCATCGAGTTCAACTGGCCGCAGCACCATCGCCCGTCCACGTTCATGCCGGTCGAGCACGCGATCGAGGAGTGCGCCGACGGGAGCCGGGTCGTGTGGTTGAGCGAGCACGAGCCCATGGGCCGGATGAAGGGCATGGTCGGCATCCGGCTGCACCCGGGACGCGCGCTGCTCGAGGCCGAGGTCCGGCTGTACAACCGGACGGCGGTCCCGCAGACGTTCCTGTGGTGGGCGAACGTGGCCGTCGCCGTCCACGACGACTACCAGGCGTTCTTCCCGCCGGACGTCGACTGGGTGGGCGATCACGCGAAGCGCGCCACGAGCCGCTTCCCCATCGCCCGCGGCCACTACTACGGCGTCGACTACACGCGCGGCGTCGACCTCACGTGGTACCGCAACATCCCGGTGCCGACGTCCTACATGGTGCTCGATTCCGGCTACGACTTCTTCGGCGGCTACGACCACGCGCGCCAGGCCGGCCTGGTCCACGTGGCCGATCGCCGCATCGCCCCTGGCAAGAAGCTGTGGACCTGGGGCGCGGCCGAGTTCGGGCAGGCCTGGGATCGGGAGCTGACCGACGCCGACGGGCCGTACATCGAGCTGATGGCCGGGGTCTTCACCGACAACCAGCCGGACTTCTCCTGGCTCCGGCCCTACGAGACCCGCACCTTCAAGCAGCACTGGTACCCGATCCAGCGCATCGGCCCGCCGAAGAACGCGACGCTGCGGGGCGCGCTCAGCCTCGACGCGAGTCCCGGCGGCTTTCGCATCGGCGCCGCCGTCACGGAACCGGTCGCGGGCGCGAGCGTGCGCCTCGTGTCCCACGGCCGCGTGCTGTTCGAGCGCACTCTCGACCTGGCTCCCGATGCGCCCCTGACGGCCGAGGTGGTCGCGGCCGATGTCCGTCGCCCGATCCGGCTCTTCCTGCACTCGGCCGCGGGGGAGCTGCTGGTGAGCTGCGAGATCGCGGCGCGCCCCGAGCAGCCCGAGCCAGTGCTCGCGACGGAGCCGCTCGCGCCCGAGGCGATCGCGAGCGTCGAGGAGCTCTACCTCACGGGTCTGCACCTCGGCCAGTACCGGCACGCCACCCGCAACCCCGCGCCGTACTGGGACGAGGCGTTGCGCCGCGATCCTGGCGACGCGCGCAGCCACAACGCGCTCGGCCTCTTGGCCCTGCACAAGGGACTCTCCGCCGACGCCGAGCGCCACTTCCGCGCCGCGATCGCGACGCTGACGCGGCGCAACCCGAACCCGCGCGACGGCGAGGCCTTCTACGCTCTCGGCCTCGCCCTCGATTTCCAGGGCCGTGACGCCGAGGCCGCGGACGCCTTCGCGAAGGCGGCGTGGGACGGGGCCTGGCGCGGACCCGCCCACTACGCCCTCGCCGCCCTGGCCTGTCGCCGCGGGCGCTTCGCCTCTGCCCTCGCCGCCGTCGACGAAGCGCTCGCCTTCGACACGCGCCATCTCAAGGCGCGGCACCTGAAGACGGCGCTGCTGCGTCGTCTCGGGACGCCGGGCGCGGCCGAGGCCTTCGTGATGGAGACCTGGGCCCTGGACCGCCTGGACCTCGGCGCGTGGCACGAGCGCGCGCTCATCGAGCGCTCTCACGGCGACGCGCACGAGGCCGATCGCCTGGGTGCCGGCGCCCTGGAGTTCACGCGGGGCAGCGCGGGCCTCTACCTCGACATCGCGTTCGACTACGCGTACGCCGGCCTGTACGACGAGGCCCGCGAGCTGCTCGAGCCCGTGGCCGGCGCGAGCGCCATGGTCCTCTACGCCCTGGGGGACTTCGCGGCCCACCAGGGGAACGAGGCCGACGCGAAGGCCTTGCGGGCCCGCGCGGCGGCCGCGCGGACCGAATACGTGTTCCCCTCGCGGCTCGAGGAGATGCGCATCCTCGAGCGGGCGCGGGCCGCGAGCTCCGCCGATGCGCGCGCGCCCTACTATCTCGGCCTGCTGCTCTACGATCGCGGACGGCGCGACGAGGCGATCCGGGCCTGGGAAGCCGCGGTCGCCCTCGACGCCGGGCATTCCGTGGCGTGGCGCAACCTGGGCATGGCCGCCTTCAACGTGCAGGGCGACGGCGAGCGCGGCCTCGCGTGCTACGCCCGAGCGCGCGCCGCGAACCCGGGGGACGCACGGCTCCTGTACGAGCACGACCAGCTCCAGAAGCGCCTCGGCGTGGCCCCGGCCGTGCGCCTGGCGGGCCTCGAGAGCCGGCTCGACCTCGTGACGCGCCGCGACGACCTGTCCCTCGAGCGCGTGCTGCTCCAGCTGCGCACCGGCGCGCCGGCGCGCGCCCTCGAGACCCTGACGACGCGACGCTTCCACCCGTGGGAAGGCGGCGAAGGCCAGGTCTCGGGCGCCTGGGTCGCCGCGCACGTCCTGCTCGGGCGCCTGGCCCTCGAGAAAGGCGCCGCTCGCGAAGCGCTCGCCCATGCCGACGCCGCCCGCAGCTATCCGCGGAACCTCGGCGAAGGCAAGCACCTCCTGACGCCGGAAACCCAGGTGCACGTCCTGGCGGGTCTGGCCCAGGAAGCGCTGGGCGACGCCGGAGACGCCCGCCGGCGCTTCGAACGGGCCGCGGAGCCGGTCGCTCCCGCGACACCAGCCGTCTACTACCGCGGCCTGGCGCTGCGCCGGCTCCGCCGCGCGGAGGACGCCGACACCGCGCTCCATGCGCTCCTCGAGCAGGCCGAGGCGCGCCTGCGCGAGGTGCCGAAGATCGACTACTTCGCCACGTCCCTGCCGAACTTCCTGCTGTTCGAGGACGACCTCGAGCGCCGGCATCGCATCGAGTGCCTCTTCCTCGAGGGGCTTGCCCGGCTCGGGCTGTCGGAGCCGGGTCGCGCCCGGGAGGCGTTCGCCGAGGTGCTGGCCCTCGACGTCAACCACCTGGCCGCCGCGGAGGAGCTGAAGCGCTTGTGAGCGTCGCGCGCCGCGTCGAGCGCCAGGGCTTCACGGTCTACGAGCTGCGCTCCGAGACCGTCGCCGTGGGCGTGATCCCCGCCCTCGGCGCCAAGATCGTCTCGTTGCGCAGCCTGGCCACGGGTCGCGAGTGGATGGGGCACGCGGGCCGCCGGCTGCGGCTGTTCCGGAACCGGAGCGGCGACCGCTTCTCCGACAGCCCCCTCGCGGGCGCCGACGAGTGCTTCCCCACCGTCGCGGCGTGCCGCGTGCTGGGACGCGCCGTGCCCGATCACGGCGAGGCCTGGAACCGGGCCTGGCGCGTCGATGCCCGCGCCTGGAAGACGAAGACCCTGCGCACGACCCTGACGCTTCCGCTGTCTCCCCTGGGCATCGAGCGCACCGTGAGCGTCGAGGGCTCGACGGTGCGGCTCGCGTACGTCCTCGTCAACCGTTCCCGGCGCCGCCAGCCCTACCTCTGGGCCTTCCACCCGCTGCTCGCCATGGATCCCGGCGACCGGCTCGAGATCGCCGGGCTCTCTCCCGCCTTCCGGCTGCTGAAGGCTCATGGCCTCGCGGGCGAGCCCGGAGACACGTGGCGCTTCCCCCGGCCGCGCGCCGGCGTCCGCCTCGATCGCCTCGACCTCGGCGGACCCGGCACCTACGCGAAGCTCTTCGCGACGGCGGCGCGCCCCGGCCGGGCGAGCGTCGGCCTGCGCAAGAGCGACGGGACGCTGCGGCTCTCGTTCGACCCGCAGGACGTCGCGGCGCTCGGGCTCTGGATCAGCCGGGGCGGGTGGCGCGGCCACGAGCAGCTCGCGCTCGAACCCACGACCGGCGCGGCCGATTCCCTCGCCGACCTCGTCGCGGGAGCTGCCGCAGCCTGGCTCGAACCATTGCAGCACCGTCGCTTCGAGATCGCGTTCGAGCTGCTGCCGGGCTAGAGGACCTCGGCGCCGTCCGTGGCGCGGCACACGTACAGCCGCGGCTCGAGACCGGTCTCGCTTCGATAGCGCGCGGCGACGCCCTTCTGGAACTCCTCGACGGCACGCGCCTCCAGCAGGGCCACCACGCAGCCTCCGAAGCCGCCGCCGGTCATGCGGGCTCCGAAGCAGCCCGCGGTCTCCCGGGCCGCCGTGACCATGGCGTCGATGGCGGGCGTCGAGACCTCGAAATCGTCGCGCAGGCTCGCGTGGCTCGCGTCCATCAAGGCGCCCATGGCTTCCGGATCGCCGCCCTCGAGGGCCGCCGCGGCGTCCAGGGTGCGCTGGTTCTCGGTGACCACGTGACGAGCCCGGCGCGCCACGACCGGCCCGACGCGCGCCACGAGCGCGGGCAGCTCCTGGACGCTCACGTCGCGGAGAGCCGCGACGCCGAACGCGGCGGCCGCGGCCTCGCACTCGCCGCGGCGCTCGTTGTAGCCGGAATGCGCGAGGGCGCGCCGCGTGGCCGTGTCGAGCACGGCGACGACACTGCCGGTGGGCAGCGGCACCGCACGGCCCTCGAGGGACCGGCAGTCGAGGAGCATCGCGTGGCCGGCCCGGCCGCAGCCGGAGATCAGCTGATCCATGATCCCGCAGCCGACACCCACCCACGCGTTCTCGGCGCGCTGGGCCGCGAGGGCCATGGCCACGGGGTCCCAGGCGATGCCCGAGACGGACGCAAAGGCGCGCGCGACCGCCATCTCGAACGCGGCCGACGACGACAAGCCGGCGCCCATCGGCACGTCGCCCGACAGCACGCCCTCCCAGCCCGAGAGCGTGTGGCCGGCCTCGGTCAACGCCCAGGCGGTGCCCTTCACGTAGTGCGCCCAGCCGGAGCCGCGCGGGCCGAGGTCGGCCAGGCCGAATTCCGTCGACTCCTCGAACTCCAGCGAGGCGACGCTCACGGTGCGTGCCGCCCGAGGCGCGAGGGCGATCGTGACCCAGCGGTCGATGGCCATGGGCAGCACGAAGCCGGCGTTGTAGTCCGTGTGCTCGCCGATCAGGTTGACGCGGCCGGGCGCGCGCACCACGAAGACCGGCGGGCGGCCGAAGCGCCGTGCGAACGCGCCTTCGACCGTCGCGGCCGGCGTCACGCGAGGGTCACGGCGCGCAGACGCTCGGCGGCGCTCTCGGGCGTCAGGTCGCGCTGGGGTTCCCCCGCCATCTCGTAGCCGACCAGGAACTTCTTCACGCTGGCCGAGCGCAGGAGCGGCGGGAAGTAGGACGCGTGGAGGCGCAGCCCCGCGCCGGAGCCGCCGACCGGCTCCTCGTGCCAGGCCATCGAGTACGGGAACGGCGTCCGGAACAAGCCGTCGTAGCGACGATGGAGCTCGTTGACCAGGCCCGCGAGAGAGTCGCGCTCGCCGGGCTCGAGCTGCGCGAGCCGGGTCACGCGTCGCCTCGGGACGAGGAGCGTCTCGAAGGGCCAGACGGCCCAGAACGGCACGAGGAGCACCCAGTCCGGTGTCGTCGCGACGACGCGCTCGCGCTTCTCCAGCTCACGCGCCACGTAGCTCCCGAGCAGGTCCTCGCCCGTCGCCGCGAAATGCGCCTGCTGCGACCGGACGCGGCGCGCCGCGAGGCTCGGAACGTGACGCGTCGCCCAGACCTGCCCGTGGGGATGGCGGTTGCTGTTGCCCATCAGGGCCCCGCGGTTCTCGAACACCTGCACGTGGCCCACGAAGGGCAGGCGACGCAACGCCTCGCTCTCCTCCGCCCAGGCGTCGACGACACCGCGGATCGCGGGAACGTCCAGGGTCGCGAGGCTCGCGTCGTGGCGCGGCGAGTAGCACAGCACGCGACACGCGCCGGCCTCCGGCCTGGCGACGAACAGGCCGTCGTCGATGCCGCCTTCCGACTCCGTCGGCCCGAGGGCGGCGAAGTCGTTGTCGAAGGCGAACGTCGCGGCGTACGCGGGGTTCGTCCGTCCGCCGGCCCGCCCGTTGCCCGGGCAGAGATAGCAGCCGGCATCGTAGGCGGGCATCGCCTCGGAGGCGACGCTCTCCACCTGGCCCTGCCAGGGACGCTCGAGGCGCTGGGGCGACACGAGCACCCACTCGTCGAGCAACGGGTTGTGGCGGCGGTGCGGACCGGAAGGCAGGCTCACGGGCGCGATCCGCCGCGCTTCACGCGGTCGAGCACGACGGCGGCCAGGAGAATGGCGCCGCTCGCGACGTACTGGTAGAACGTCGGGACGTTCAGCAGGTCCATCACGTTCTGGGCGACGCCCAGGATCAGCATGCCGACGATCACGCTGCGGATCGAGCCGACGCCTCCCGAGAGCGACACGCCCCCCAGGACGCAGGCCGCGATCACGCGCAGCTCGAGACCCTGGGCCGTGTTCGGCTGGCCGCTCGTCATCTGCGACGCCGAGACGACGCCGGCCAGGCCGGCCATGGCGCCCTGCAGGGTGAAGATCACCACCT
Source organism: uncultured Acidobacteriota bacterium (assembly GCA_902826455.1). GTDB lineage: Bacteria > Acidobacteriota > Vicinamibacteria > Fen-336 > Fen-336 > CADEEV01. The sequence goes on from CADEEV010000041.1 coordinate 25,479, forward strand.
TCGTGCCGACCACGTCGATGCCGGCGAGGCGCGCGGCCTCGGCATTCCCGCCGATGGCCAGGGTGTTGCGGCCGAAGCGCGTCTGGTGCAGCAGCACGCCGAACACGGCCAGGCTCGCGGCGAGGATCCACACCGGCATGGGCAGCAGGAACGAGGTGTTGCCGAGTCCGTAGAAGCTCTCGTGGGACACGCCCACCGCCGAGCCTCCCGAGACCATGAGACCCACGCCCCGCACGATCTGCATGGTCGCGAGCGTCGCGATCAGCGCGTTGATGCCGAGGCGCGCCACGACGAGGCCGTTCACGAGGCCCACCACGGCGCCCGCCGCGATCCCGCACGCGAAGCCCACGAGGGCGCTGCCGGTCGCGTTCGTGACCGTGGCCGCCGTGACGCCCGCGAGATCGCCCCGCATGGCCGCATCTGCCACCGCGCGCGGCGCTGGCATCCGGGCCGGCGCC
>CADEEV010000041.1:25946-41307 GCA_902826455.1 uncultured Acidobacteriota bacterium
CCGAGCCCACCGACAGGTCGAAGTCGCCGGCCGCGAGGCAGAAGAGCATCGTGCAGGCGACGATGCCGACGCTCGTGACCGAGAGCCCGAGGGACAGCACGAGGTTGTTCCAGGACAGGAAGTTGTCGACGAACAGCGCGGCCGCCGCCACGGCCGCCGCCAGCACGACGAGCATGCCGTCGAGACGCAGCCGGCTCATACCGCCTGTTCCAGGGGCTCTCCGGGCAGCGCCGCCGCCAGCACCGAGGCCTCCGTCGCGCTCCCACGCGGCTGGTCCGAGACGAGCCGGCCCTCGCGCATCACCAGCACGCGGTCCGCGATGCCGAGGGCCTCGGGCAGCTCGCTCGTGGCGAGCAGGATGCCGACGCCGGTGGCCGACAGCCCTTGCAGCAGCGCGTAGATCTCGCTGCGCGCGCCGACGTCGATGCCGCGCGTCGGCTCGTCGAGCAGCAGCACCTTCGGGGACTCGCCGAGGCCGCGGCCGATCACCACCTTCTGCTGGTTGCCGCCCGACAGGCTCAGCACGGCCTGGTCGAGCGACGCCGCCCGGATGCCGAGGCGCTCGAAGGCGCCGCGCGCCTTCGCCTCTTCGGCCCGGCCATCGATCCAGAACGGCCGGCCCGGCGACACGCACAGGTTCTCGCGAATCGAGGCGCCAGGAACGAGCCCCTCGCGGCGGCGGTCCTCGGGGCACAGCACGAGCCCGGCGCCGAGCGCCTCGCGCGGCGAGCGGAGCCGGGACTCGGCGCCGGCCACCCGAACGCGGCCCGCGCGCCGGGGGACCGCTCCGTAGAGCAGCCGCAGGAGCTCGCTCCGGCCGGCCCCCATCAGGCCGAAGAGCGCCACGATCTCGCCCGCGGCCACTCTCAGCGACGCCGGCCCTCGCAGGCCGGGGCCCTCGACGGCCTCGACCTCGAGCACTGCTGCGCCGGCCGTCCGCGACCGGTAGTCGTACATGTCCGTGATCGCGCGGCCTACCATCCGGTTCACGAGCGTGCCGGTCTCGACCGCCGCGAGCTCCGGGACGGTCTCGACGAGCCGGCCGTCGCGCAGCACACTGGCCTCGTCGCAGATCGCGCGGACCTCCTCCATGCGATGCGAGACGTAGAGGACGACGCGGCCGCGCGCGGCGAGACCGCGGATCAGGCCGAACAGCGCCTCGACCTCCCGGTGGCTCAGGCTGCTCGTCGGCTCGTCGAAGGCGATCACCTTCGCGTCGCGCGCCAGCGCCTTCGCGATCTCCACGAGCTGGCGCAGCGCGATGGGCAGCGCCGCCACCGGTGCGAACGGGTCGATGGCGGCGCCGAGGACCTCGAGCTGCGAACGGGTCGCCGCTGCGAGGCGCCGCCAGTCGACGAGGCCGGCCCGCGTCGGCAAGCGTCCGAGAAACACGTTCTCGGCCACGCTGAGCTGCGGCACGAGCTGCAGCTCCTGGTGGATCACGGCGACGCCGGCGCGGATCGCGTCCAGGCTGCCGTGGAAGGCCTGCGGCTGCCCGCCGAGCCGGATGCTGCCGGCATCGGGCCGCAGCGCCCCGCCCAGGATCTTGAGCAGCGTGCTCTTGCCGGCGCCGTTCTCGCCGAGCAGCGCGTGGACGCGGCCCTCGCCGACGCCGAAGCTCACGCCGTCCAGCGCGCGCACGCCCGGGAAGCTGCGGCTCACGGCCTCGAAGCGGAGGTACGCCTCGCTCATTCCGTGAGGCCCTGCTCCTGCATGACGGCCTTGAAGGTGTCGCGGGTCATGAGCAGGCCGGTCGTGTAGGTCGCGGCGGGCGGCGCGACACCGTCGCGAATCCACTTGAACATCAGCTCCGACGTCTCGTAGCCGTGGCGCCTCGGGCTGATCAGCACCGTGGCGTAGAGGCCGGTGGGCTGGCCGCGCTCGAACTCGACGCGCGCGACGTCGCCGCCGATCCCGATGCCGACGATGTCGGCCGGCTTCAGGCCGCGGCCCTCGATCGCCCGCACCCCGCCCAGCACGGCCTCGTCGTTCATGCCGGCCACCAGCCACTTCTTCACGTCCGCATGCTGCGTGAGCACGATGTTGCCGGCGTCCATGCCGCCGGGAACGTCCGTGGTCTTCTGCGGCGCCTTGTAGACGCGGTCGGCCGGGAAGCCCGCCGCCACCAGCGCCTCGACGACGCCCTCGGTGCGCTCGCGGGCCGTGTCGAGCTCGTCGCGCGTGGGCAGGCACAGCCCGGTCTCGGCGGTCCTGAAGCCGCGCCGCGTCATCTCTTCGTGGAGCGCCCTTCCCACCACGCGACCGATCTCGCGGGCCGAGATACCCATGTGCGGCACGTCCATGAACTTGCCGTCGGCGCCCACGAACTGGTCGTCGACGCTCATGACCTTGAGGCCATGAGTGCGTGCCTTCGCGACGATCGCCGGACCGAGCCGCACGTCGGGCGTGCAGATCACGAAGCCCTGGGCGCCCTGGGCCGACAGGCTGTCGATGGCGGTGAGCACGCGCTCGCCGTCCACGGCGCCGATCTTCACGAGGTCGAAGCCGAGGCCGGCGGCGGCCTTCGAGGCGAACCTCCACTCGTTCTGGAACCACGGCTCCTCGGGCTGCTTCACGAGGAAGCCGATCTTCACGCGCTCCGGTTTCGCGGGAGCGCCGGTGCCGGAACAGGCGGGTCCCGTGACGCCGACGGCGAGGAGGGCGGCGAGGAGCGGCAGTCTCATCGGGAGAGCTCCAGGGTCGCGGCCGAGTCCCGGTCGAGGAACACGGTCGCGTCGGGATGGCGCCTCAGCACCGAGGCCGGGCAGGCGCGGGTGACGGGGCCGTCGAAGGCCGCGTGGACCGCCGCCGCCTTCGCGGGACCGGGAACGATCGCGACGGCCTGGGGCGTTTCCATGAGCGTCGGGATCGTGAGGGACAGGGCCTGGCGCGGCACGTCGTCGAGGGTTGCGAAGGCTCCTTCGTTGACCTGCTGCTGGCGGCAGGCGGCGTCGAGGGTCACGACGCGCACGGGACGCGCCTCGAAGAAGTCGCACTCGGGCGGATCGATGAACGCCAGGTGGCCGTTCTCGCCGATGCCCAGGATCGCGAGGCCCGGAGCCTCGGCCTCGAGGAGCGCGGCGTAGCGCACGCACTCGGCCTCCGGCTCGGCGGCCGTTCCGTCGAGGCCGTGGAAAGCCCGCACCGGCACGTGGTCGAAGAGCCGCTCCTTCAGGAAGCGCCGGAAGGATCTCGGGTGCGACTCGTCGACGCCGACGAACTCGTCCAGGTGGAAGGCCGTGATCTTCGGCCAGGGGATCGAGGCGTCCGCGCGTAGCGCCGCCAGGAACTCGTTCTGGGACGGCGCCGAGGCGAAGATCGCGGCCGCGCGGCCGTCCCGCTCCACGAGTGCCCGCAGTCGCTCGGCCACGCGAGCCGCCGCCGCGGCGCCGACGCCCTTCCGGTCGGGGCGCACGTCGATCGCGGCACGACCCGCGGGGATCGTGGAGGCCGCGGCGGTCGAGCCGCGCAGCTCGTCCGCGAGCCACTTCGCGAAGAACGGGAGCGCCACCTCGGGATCCTCGATCGTGGGGTACCACTTCTTCTCCCACTCGAACGACACCCAGCCTGCGTAGCGCGCGCCGGCGAGGGCGTGGAGCACGCGCTCGGGCCGGAAGTCGCCGTCACCCGGAAGCGCCGGAACCCAGGCACGGTTGTTGGGCGCCCCCTCGGGCCCGGGCCTGCGAACGTCCTTGAGGTGGACGTGGCGGATGCGTGCCGACTGCCGGCTCCAACCGTCGGCCGGCTCCTCGCCCACCTCGAACGCGTTCGAGGGATCCCAGATCATCTGGACGTGGGGCGACGTGACGAGCTCCAGGACGGCCAGCATGTCCTCCGAGCGCGCGAAGTCGCCGTGGGACTCGAGCCACACCTCGACGCCGTGGGCTCCGGCGACGGGGCCGAGCTCCTCGAGGGCCGAAGCGATGAGGCGGCGCGTCGAGTCGCGGTCCTGTCCCTCCTGGATGCGGTCGCCGAACACGCGGATCCCCCCGGCGCCGAGACGCGCCGCGAGCTCGAGATAGCGCCGCGCCTCGTCGAGCGCCTTCGTCCGCTCAGGGCCCGGGGGATGGTGGAAGAAATTGCGCGAGTCGACGCACGCGATCTCGAGGCCGGCGTCGCGGAGCCGCGCGCGGGTCTCGACGAGACCGCTTCCCGTGAGCTCGGCGCGAGACCAGAGCGCGTCGTCTCCCTCGACGAAGCGCAGCTCGATGCCGTCGTAGCCGAAGCGGCCCGCCCCGTCGACGATCCGCGCGAGGCTCCAGGAGGGGCAGGCCAGGGTCGAGAAGCTGACCTTCATGTCATTCGCTCCAGCATCTTCGGGGTCACCCGGTTGCGGGGCGCCGTGCCGCGCCGGAAGCGCTCGAGATCCTCGATCACCGACGCCGCCATGCGATGGCGCACCTCGAGCTGGGCGGCGCCGACGTGAGGCGTCAGCAGCGCCCCGCGCAGGCGTCGCAGCGGGTGGCCGAGGGGCAGGGGCTCGGCGGGGTCGGTCACGTCGAGCGCGCAACGGAGCCTTCCGCTGCCCACCTCGCGCGTCAGCGCCTCGAGATCCACGAGGCCGCCGCGGGCCACGTTCACCAGCGTCGCGCCGTCGGGCATCGCGCGCAGCGCACGACGACCCAGGATCAGCCGGGTCTCGGGCGTGAGCGCCGCCGCCACCACGAGAAAGCGGGTCTCCAGGACGGCGTCGAAGCCGCAGGGGCGTCCGCCCACGCTGCGGATCGCCGCTGCGGACGCGTAGGGATCGTGGACGCGCAGGTCCACGTCGAAGGGCCGCAGCATCTCGGCGATGCGCCGGCCGATGCGGCCGAAACCGAACAACGCGACGGGCCGGCCCACGATCGTCTCGTCGCCCGCGCCTTCGCGGTGGATGCGGCCGTAGACGGCGTTCGAGCGGCGTCGCAGCGAAGCCCTGTGACCGTCCAGGTTGCGGGCGGCGTGCAGCAGCATCGCGACCGCCAGCTCGGCCACGAAGCCGGCCATCGGACCCGGCGCGTTCACGATCGTGAGGCGCTCGAACAGGCGCCGCGCGAAGCGGGCCCTCACCTCGCCGCCGCAATGGCCGATCACGCGCAGCTTCGGAGCCAGGTCGAGGAGCTCCTCGCCGAAGGACCTCGGGCTGTCCCAGGTGGTGATCAAGGCCTCGGCGTCGGCAAGGGCCGCCCGCAGCGCGGGCGTGAGGCGCTGTCCCGCGAGGCGGGTCCAGCGCCAGGAGCGCCCCAGGCGCGCTTGCAGAGCCTCCGGAAAGAAGGACTCGAAGAGCGTCTCGGGCGCCAGTACGACCAGGCGACGCGTGCGGCTCGATGCCATGGCGCTCCTAGATGGTCTTGAGGACGCCGCGCCCCGAGGCGTCGGTGTTGCGCACCAGCCAGACGACCAGGATCGCCGCACCCAGCGGCACGAGACTGGCCGTGATGAGGATGGGCTGGAACGAGAAGCGATCGGCCACGACGCCGATCAGGTAGGTCGAGACCAAGGTGCCCGCGCCCGCCGCGGCGCCCGACCAGCCCGCGACCGAGCCCACCGCGCGGGGCTCGTAGAGGTCCGCGGGCAGTGACAAGGCCATGGTGGACATGACCGCGTAGGAGAACGTCGCGATCGCGAAGCAGCTGACGAGGGGCAGCAGGCTGTGCATGAACGCCGCCGGGATCAATGCGAGGACGCCGAAGCCGCCCGCCACGATCAGCGTGCGCCGCGCGCGCCCGACGCTCCAGCCGCGGGCGATCAGCCAGCTCGAGAAGCCGCCGCCGAAGAAGTTGCCGAGGTCGGCCGCCAGGAACGGGACCCAGAAGCCCATGGCCGTCTCCTCGATCTTGAAGCCCTTGCTCACGAGGTAGACGGCGAACCAGTCCGTGATCATGAACCACACCGGATCCGTGAGCCCGCGGCTGGCGATGGCGCCCCAGGTCTGGCGCAGCCTCAGCAACACGCCCGCGGGCACCTCGGGACCGCCGGGCTCCTGGCTGACGCCCGCTTCCGCGGCCCGGTCCTCGAGGATCATGCGGCGCTCCTCGGCCGTGATCCGCGGGTGCGTCTCGGGTGGGTAGTAACTGTGGCGCCACGCGATCAGCCAGAGGAAGCCGAGCGCGCCGGTGATCAGGAACGCCGGCCGCCAATCGCCGAAGTACAAATAGAGGAAGGGGACGAGGGGCGCCGCGATCGCCGCGCCGACGGACGAGCCGCTGTCGAAGAGGGCCACGGCCCAGCCCCGCTCGGAGCGCGGGAACCACTCGGAGACGGCTTTCGTGGCGCCCGGCCAGTTCCCGGCCTCCCCCGCCCCCAGCAGGAAGCGGAACCCGCAGAAGCTGCGGAAGCCCACGGCGAGCGACGTGAGCATGGCCGCCGTCGAGTACCACAGCACCGAGATCGACAAGGCGTTGCGGGTGCCGAAGCGGTCCAGCCAGCGTCCCGAGAGGGCCTGGAACAGGGTGTAGGCGAGGCGGAACGCGATGATGACGAGGGCGAACGTCTCGTTCGACCAGTGGAACTCGGTCTTGAGATGCGGCGCCAGCACGCTCAGCGTCTGACGGTCGAGGTAGTTGATGACCGTGGACGCGAAGAGCAGCCCGCCGATCCACCACCGATAGCGTCCCCTCAACGCCACTTCACCTCGTACAGGAGCACGTGCCGGTCGTAGGTCGCGGCGAGGGCGAAGCGCGAGTCGGCGGAGAAGGCGACGGCCAGAACGAGGCCGCTGGCCGTGGCGGACCACACGCTGCGCCCCGCCTCGAGGTCCCAGATCTGGACGCTCTTGTCCTCGCTGCCCGACAGGGCCCAGCGCGGATCCTTGCCGATGGCCACCGAGCGCACGACGTCGGCGTGGCCCTGGATCACCTTGAGGCACACGCCGGTCTCGAGGTTCCACAGCCGCATCGCCCGGTCGCGCGAGCCCGAGAGCGCGCGGCGGCCGTCGGGCAGGGCGACGACGGAGTACACGTTCTCCGTGTGGCCTTCGAGGGTCCGCAGGCACTCGCCGCTCGCCACGTCCCACACCTTCACGCTCTTGTCGAGGCTTCCCGAGAGCACGCGCGAGCCGTCGGGCGTGAAGCTGACCGAGCGGATCCAGCCGCCGTGTCCCTTGAGGGTCTGCGAGCACTGGCCCGTGGCCAGGCTCCAGAGCCGGACGCTCGCGTCGGCGCTCCCCGAGGCCACGAGCCCGCGGCCCTCGTGGACGGCGATCGCGCTCACCTCGGCGTCGTGGCCCTCGAAGTCGCGGAGGGTCGAGCCGCTCGCGGTGTCCCAGAGCCGCAGCACCTTCTCGCCGCCGATCACCTCGCCGGCCGCCGACAGGATCGATCTCCCTCCGCCGGCGAAGGCGACGGCGTTGACGTCGCTCTTGTGCCCCTCGAAGGCCCGCACGGCCTGGCCCGTGGCGACGTCCCACAGGCGCAAGGTCCGGTCGAGGCTCCCCGAGAGGGCGAAGCGCCCGTCGGGGCTGAACGCCACGGAACTGACGCGCCGTCCGTGTCCTTGAAAATCCGCGCGCACGCTGACGCTCTCGAGCTCCATCGGGCCTCCGTTGGTGCTACGCCACTCCGTGACAGCGAACCCGCGGCAGCACCGCGTCGATGTCCTCGGGCCTGACCCAGCCCGTCTCGTCGCTGAGCGCGTTCGCCGTGCCACAGGCTACACCGAGCCGCACGACATCCTCGAGGTCGAGGCCTCGCGCGAGGCCCACCGCGACGCCGCCGAGCAGGCAGTCGCCGGAGCCGACCGGGTTGCGCACGTCGAGGGCCGGCACCCACGCGTGCCAGGCCTGGACGCCGTCGGACATCACCGCGCCCGCCGCGCCGAGCGACACGATCACGACCCCGATCCCGCCCGCCGCGAGCGTCCGCGAGGCGGCGAGGGCCGCTTCCGGATCCGCCACGGTGGCGCCGGTCACGGCCTCGATCTCGTCGCGGTTGGGCTTGATCAGGAACGGCCGCGCGCCGACGGCCGCGCGCAGCAGGCCGCCGCTCGCGTCGACGAGACAACGGACGCCGGCGTCGCGCAGGGCGGACACCAGGGCCGCGTAGGTGTCGTCGGCGAAGCCGCCCGGGAGGCTGCCGGAGAGCGTCGCCAGCGTCGACTCCGCGGCCATGGAGAGGAAGCGCGCCTGGAGCTCGCCGCGCGTGTCGGCGTCGAGCTGCGGGCCCGGCTCCAGGATCTCGGTGACGCGGCCGGTGCCGCGCTCCTGGATCGCGAGGCAGGTGCGGATCGGATCGGCGCTCTCGACGCCGTGGAACTCGACGCCGCGCGCTCCGAGCCGGTCCTCGAAGAGGCGGCGGTTGGCCGCGTCGATGAGGCCCACGAGGCACACCGGCTCGCCCAGGGCGGCGACGGTCGCGGCCACGTGGAGCCCCTTGCCGCCGGGATAGGGCCGCGCGTCGCGCGCCCGGTTGACGGTCCCCGGCTCCAGGATCTCGAGGTCGAGAGCCTTGTCGAGGGAGCTGTTGAAGCCGCCGACGGTGATCAAGGCGCCGAGTCGAGAAGGCGCTCGACTTCGGCGCTGTCGGCCTGGCGTCCCGTGCCGCCGAGGGCCCGGGTGGAGAGGCTGCCGCAGGCGGAGCCCCAGCGCAGGCACTCGAGGAGCGGCCGGCCCTGGAGCCAGGCGTGGATGAAGCCCGCGTCGAAGGAGTCGCCCGCACCCGTGGTGTCCACGGGCTCCACCGGGAACGCCTTCGCTTCCAGGAAGCGGTCGCCGTCCTTCGTGAGGCAGCCCTGGGCCCCGAGCTTGGCCACGACGCGCGTGTGGCCGTTCTCGAGGGCCTTCAGGCCCTCGGGGATCGACGCGCCGCCCGTGATGCCCTTGAGCTCGACCTCGTTGGGAAAGAAGAGGTCGACGGCGCGCAGCGTGTCGACGAGGTCGCGCCCCCAGGTCTCGGACGGATCGAAGCCCGGGTCGAGCGAGGTGCTGAGGCCCAGGGCCTTCGCCCGCGCGAACAGCGCGTGGACCGTCGGCCGCAGGTTCTCCTGGAGGAAATACGACGACACGTGGAGATGGTCGAAGTCGCGAAGCATGGCGTCCGTCACGTCGGGGCCGCGCAGCGCCATGATCGATCCCAGGTAGGACACGAGGGCGCGGTCCCGCGTCGAGGTGATAGAGACCGTCACGCCCGTCTTCAGGTCCGGATCGCCGACCACGAGGGACATGTCGATGCCGGCGGCCGCCATCGAGTCGACGCAGTAGCGGCCCCAGACGTCGGCGCCGACCTTCCCCGCGAAGGCGACGGGCGTGCCGAGGCGCGCGATGCCCACCGCGCAGATCGCCGAGGCGCTGCCGAGGGTCATCACGAAGTCGTCGACGAGGACTTCCTTGCCGGGCGTCGGGAACGCGCGGTAGCCCTGGAGGATCAGGTCGACGTTGATCTCGCCGGCGACGAGGACGCGTTTCATCGCCGAGGCCCTCAGCTCCGGCGGTGGATCGCGAAGTCCTCCACCACGCGGTTGATCACACCGTCGGCGGAGGGAAGGTCGGGACGCAGCCCCTCGTGGAGGCAGCGGAAGAACGCGAGGATCTGGCCCAGCATCACGTCGAGCAGGGGCGCGTCGTCGTCGGAAACGGGCGCCGTCTCGAGGTCGATCACGAGATCGCCCTCGGTCGCGAGACCGGCCGGCACGCCCTGGCCGAGCACGATCTTGCCGGCGCCGAGCTTCTTGCGGTTCAGCTCCTGGATCAGGTCCGTCTCGTAGGCGCGCCGCAGCGGGTCGCTCGAGAGGAAGCAGACGACGAGGGCCTGCGCGTCGATCGCGCACATCGGCCCGTGCCGGAGGCCGAGGTACGACTCCGGGAACGTGCGCACGCGGCCATCCGTCATCTCGAGCATCTTCAGCGAGGCCTCCCGGGCCGAGCCGAAGCGGCTGTCGCTGCCGAGGTAGGCCGCCGAGCGGAAGCCGCTGCGGGCGATGCGCGCCAGGGCGTCGCCGTGGACGCTCAGGAGCTCGACGCCAAGAAACGCAAGGTCGCGGGCCCGGCGCCGATAGCCAGCCGGATCGGCCGTCTGGCCGAGCAGCCGGCCGGCGAGGGCCATGTTCGTGAAGCTGCTGGTCATCACCAGGCTGCGGTCGTGGGTCTTGTCGTCGAGGACGATGCTCGACACTCGGGCGTCCCCGAGGCTGCCGGTCGCGAGGCGTCCCTGGCCGTTGCAGGTGAGGATCAGGTGACGCATCGCCGGCGACAGCTCGCGCACGGAGTCGAGGACGCCGCAGCTCTCGGGGCTGTTCCCGGAGCGGGCGAAGGACACGAGCAGGCCCTCCCCCGACGGCGGCAGGCAGCCCGCGGGGTCCGTGAGCAGCGCGCCGGCGGAAACCGCTTGCACCGGCAGGCGCAGGGCCGCCTGCAGCGCGGGCGCCAGGCACTCCCCGGCGTAGACCGAGCTGCCCGAGCCCGTCAGGACGAGGGCCGCGCCGGGCCGCGCCCGCAGCCTCGCGAGCTCCGTCTCGAGCATGCCCACGCGCTCGACGAGGTTGGCGGCGGTCTCGAGCCAGGTGAGCGGCTGCTGGGCGATCTCGCGCAGCGTGTGGCGGTAGCCGCGGCGGGTTTGCTCCTCGCCGGCCGCGCTCAGCAGGGCTCCGATCTCGCCTCCCTGGAGTGCCACGTAGCGGAACCAGTCCTCGACGGAACCGGTCAGCTTCTGATCCAGTTCGGCTGCGGCGATCTTGGATTCGACGCCCGGCGTCTTCATGGTGTGTGCCGGTCCCCCGTCTCGACTTTCGATTGACACAAAGGTGACTCGGAGATAAAAGAAAGCGTGTGAAGGCTATCGAAATGAAACGAAAGAGTCAATCCCCTACCCGCCGGACCGCCACGAAGGCCCTCGGGACCCGTCCCAACCTCCGGAACCTGGCCGTTTCCCACGGGAAACGCGTGCGCCTGTGGCGCCTGCTCTACGGCCATGGCCCGCGGAACGGGAGCCTGCTCGTGCTTCCCCTCGACCAGGGCCTCGAGCACGGGCCCACCGACTTCTTCCCGAACCCGGCGGCCCTCGACACGAACTTCCAGTTCCAGCTCGCGATCGCCGGCAACTACTCCGCGATCGCCCTGGGCTTCGGCCTCGCCGACAAGTACATCCACGAGTACTGCGGCCAGGTCCCCCTCATCCTCAAGCTGAACGGCAAGACGAACATCGCGGACGACGCCGAGGCGGTCTCGCCCCTGGCCGCGAGCGTCGAGGACGCCGTGCGCCTGGGGGCCGACGCGGTTGGCTACACGGTCTACGTGGGCTCGCCACGCCAGGACCACGAGATCCGCGAGTACGCGAAGGTGCGCCAGGAATGCGAGCGGCTCGGCATGCCCCTCGTGCTCTGGTCCTACCCGCGCGGACGCGAGATCGACGCGAAGGGCGGCAAGGGCACGCTGTACGCCCAGGACTACGCGGCGCGCGTGGCCCTCGAGCTCGGGGCCGACATCGTGAAGCTCCACGAGCCCGACGACAAGACCGCCGGCTGCCCCGAGCCGTACGCGTCGCTGCGCGAGAACAACGCCGAGCGCCTGCGCCGGGTCGTGCGCTCCGCCGGCAAGGTCCTGGTGCTGTTCTCCGGCGGAGAGAAGAACGACGACGACGCGGCCGTCGTGCGCAAGGTCAAGCTGTACATGGACAACGGCGCCACCGGCGTCATGTTCGGACGCAACATGTGGCTGCGGTCCCTCGAGCACGCCACGGCCCTGACGAAGCAGGTCCACCGCGTCATGGCCCGCTACCCCGCCTAGGCGTTCCTACCCGAGAAGGCTGCGCGCGCCGTCCGCCACGTACTGGACGGCGAGCGCGGCCAACAACACGCCCAGCACGCGCGTCACCACGTTGACCCCGGTTCGGCCCAGCAGCTTCCCGAGCGGCGCCGCGGCGCGCAGCGCCACGTAGCCCAGCGCCAGGACCACGGCGGCGATCCCAAGGATCATCGGCAGCCCCAGCGGGTAGGGCCGCGATTCCGCCACGAGGATCATGATGCTCGCGAGGGTGCCCGGCCCCGCGATCATGGGGATCGCCAGCGGGAACACGCTGATGTCGGAGCGGCCCCGCGACTCCTCCTCCTCTTCCTTCGTCTCGCGCTCGTGCTGGGCGAGCACCATGTCGAGGGCGATCAGGAACAGCAGGATGCCGCCCGAGACGCGGAAGGCGTCCATGCTGATACCGAGGTTCCGCAACAGCCATTCGCCCGCGATGCCGAAGGACGCGAGCAGGCCGCCGGCCACGAACACTGCCTTGCGCGCGATGCGGCACTGATCGCCGTGGGAGCGGCTGCCGGCGAGGGCCAGGAAGACGGGCACCAGGCCGATCGGATCCATGACCACGAACAGCGTCAGGAAGGCCTTGAGGGCGAGGCTCTCCACGTCAGGCCGCCTCGACCGGCGTCGCGGTGTCGAGCTCCGGCACCACGTGGGGCTCGATCACCCGCAGCGACTTCCAGCCGCCCTTGCGGAAGCGCCGGATCATCAGCAGCCCGAGCAGCACGACGTAGGCGCTCGCGGTGGACCACGCGACGTAGACCCCGTAGCGGCCCTGGACGCAGAGCAGCCAGGCCGGGATCAGCATCGCGACCCACGACAGGATCACGGTGATCGCGAGGGGATAACGCGTGTCGCCGGCTCCCTTCAAGCCGGCAGCGAAGATGACGTTGAACATGTCGAAGATCGAGTAGAGCGCGATGAAGCGCAGCAGCACCACACCGATCTCCTGGACGCGCGCGAACTCGGCGCCGGCGTGGGACGCGTACGGCGCCAGCAGCAGGTTGGGCACCAGCAGGTAGACGGCGCCGCAGGCCGCCATGTACACGAGGCTCAAGGCGAAGGCGCTCCAGGTGCTGCGCTCGGCGATCTCGGGCTGCTCGGAGCCGAGGTAGCGGCCGACGATCGAGGAGACGCCGATGCCGAGGCCGATCATGGGCATGAAGACGATCATGTTGAGGTTGAAGGCGATGCCGCTCGCCGCGAGCTCCGCCGTGCCGATGCGGCCCACGATGATCATGAACAGCGAGAACGCGCCGATCTCCAGGGAGTACTGCAGGCCCGAGGGCAGGCCGAAGCGGATCAGCCGCGCGAACAACGACCACTCGAAGCGCCAGCCCGCGAGGGTCCGGAAGCGCAGCCGGTTCTCCCTCTTGAGGATGATCCACATGTAGACGGCGGCGCCCAGCCCCTGGCACAGCACCGTGGACCAGGCGGCGCCGGCCACGCCCGCGCGCGGGAAGCCCCAGTGGCCGAAGATCCACGCGTAGTTGAGCAGCGCGTCGACGAACGTGAGGGCGATGTTCACGAGCAGGATCACGCGCGTCTCGCCGCGCCCGGCGAAGAACGTGGAGAGCGTCCCCATCAGCACGATCGGGAACGCGCCCAGCATCACGATGCGCGCGTACTCGGTCTCGTACGCCCGCACCAGGGGCGCGTGACCCGTGAGGGCGAAGACCGGCTCGGCGAGCGGGCTCAAGGCGGCGATCACGAGGCCGCACAAGGCCGAGAAGTAGATGCCCTGCCAGATCACGGGCCCGATGCGCTCGTCGCGGCGCGCGCCGAAGTACTGGGCCACGAAGGTGGTCGCGTACTCGCCCGTCCCCAGGCACAGGCCCATGAACGTCCAGGTGGCGAAGAGTGCGGTCACCGATCCCGCCACGGCTTCCTGGGAGTACCACGTGAGGAACAACCGATCGCAGAACGCGCCGATCGTGAACGACATCTGGCTGAGGATCAGCGGATAGCTGATCGAGAGGACCTCGCGGCCCCCGCCGGGACCGGACCAGAACACACGAAGCCTCCGACGCAAGGCGTCCATGCGTTCACTCGACCGGCTCGGGGCCCGACAGGCCGAGGCCGCACTCCGGGCACTCGCCGGCGCCCGCCGGCAGCGCCGCGCCGCACGCCGGGCAGGCGCTGAGGGGCACGCTCTCGGGAACGGCGTCGAGGCCGAGCGCCTCCCGCGCCCGCGCCGCGTCCGCGGGATCGACCAGGACCCGGAACTGGTGGATCGCGCCGCTCACGGCGAAGGCGATGCCGGCCTCGCCGAGCTGCCGGGCGAAGGGCTCGACTTCCCCGGCCTCCGCGCCCTCGGCCACCGTCACGAGGTCGGGACGGGTGGCGACGAGCGGAGCCGCGTCCTGGGGCGTCGGGTGCGCGAGCGGGCTCGCGTCGTCCCGGTCCTCGAGCGCGCCGCCGCAATCGCTGCAGACGACGGCTTCGGGCCGGAACTCCTCGCCACATTCGCGGCATACCCGCACGTGCATCCCTCCATCTTACTTTGACTCGCGCGCGCGAGGCCTCTAGGCTCCCGCGGTGCCGCCCCTCGCCGGAGCCCTGCTGGCCGTGCTGTTCTGGGGGATCTCCTTCGTCGTCACGAAGGCCCTCGTGGGCGCGCTCTCCCCCGTCACGCTGATCGTCGCGCGCTCGGCGCTCGGGTCCCTCACGCTGCTGATCCTGCTGGCGGCCCGCGGCGAGGCGCGCCTGCCGCCCCGAAGCGAGTGGCGCCCGCTCGCGGTCATGGGCTTCGTGGGCGTCGCCTTCCACCAGGTGCTGCAGGCCTACGCCCTGACCTTGACGAGCGCCACCAACACGGGCTGGCTCGTGGCGATCACGCCCCTGTGGTCGGCGCTGTTCGCGGCGCTGAAGCTGCGCGAGCGCATCGGACCGACGAAGCTCGCCGGCCTGCTGCTCGGCTTCGTCGGGGCCGGCGTCGTCGTGGCCCGCGGCAACCCGGCGAGCCTGCTCGCTCTCCCGGCCACGCGCGGCGACCTGCTGATCCTGCTCGGCACGTTCAACTGGGCGTTCTACACGGTCCTCGGTCACGGGACGATCCGCCGGCTGGGTCCCGCGCGCGCGAGCGCCGGCGCCATGCTGATCGGCACCGTGCTGCTCCTGCCGCTCTTCGTGTCGAGCCCCGGCGCGAGCGAGCTCTCGCGCCTGAGCGCGGCCCAGTGGGCCGCGGTCGGCCTCCTCGGTGTCGCGTGCTCGGGCCTCGGCTACTACTTCTGGTACGGCGCCCTCGAGAAGGTCGAGGCCTCCCGCGTGGCGTCGCTCCTCTACCTCGAGCCGCTCGTGACGATGGCGGGTGCCGTGGCGTTCCTCCACGAGGCCGCGGCCCTCAGCACCGTCGCGGGTGGCGTGCTGCTGGTGGGAGGAGTCGTCCTCGTGCAGCGGGCCCGGGCTTGACCCTGCCTGCGGCCGGGGTCTAACGTCCGGCCATGATCCCCGTCGTGGAGGGCCCCGGCGCCATCGCCCACAGCGAGGGATCGCTGCTGACCCCGGACGGGCTCCGCCTGTTCTGGCAGCGCTTCGAGCCCGCGGAGCCCCGCGGCGTGCTGCTTCTCGTCCACGGTCTCGGCGAGCACCAGAATCCCTGGCTTCGGGCCGGGGACCGCGTGGGGCGCTGATCGCGACCGGCATCCTGGC
>CADEEV010000042.1 GCA_902826455.1 uncultured Acidobacteriota bacterium
TGGGCTTGAGGCCCACCACGCCGCACAGCGCGGCGGGCTGGCGGATCGAGCCGCCCGTGTCGGTGCCGAGCGCGATCGGAGCCATCCCGGAGGCGACCGCCGCCGCGGAGCCCCCCGAGGATCCGCCCGGCACGCGAGCCGGGTCCCAGGGATTGCGCGTCTTCTTGTAGGCGCTGTTCTCCGTGGACGAGCCCATGGCGAACTCGTCCATGTTCGTCTTGCCGAGCACGACCGCTCCGGCGGCCTCCAGCCGCGCGACCGCCGTGGCGGTGAAGGGCGGCGCATAGCCGTCGAGGATGCGGGAGCCGCAGGTGGTCGCGACACCCTCGAGATCGAGGACGTCCTTGAGCGCGACCGGCACGCCCGCCAGGGGACCGAGAGGACGGCCGGCGGCCCGGTCCGCGTCGATGCGCCGCGCGGAGCCGAGGGCTCGATCCTCGACGAGCGCGAGGAAGGCATCGACGCGCGGCTCGACGGCCGCGATGCGCGCGAGATGCGCGCGCGTGATTTCTTCGGCCGCGACCTCGCCGTCCCGGACGCGCCGTGCGAGACGGGTGGCCGGCTCCTCGAAGAGCGCGGTCATCCGCCGATCACGCGCGGCACGCGGAACAGACCGTCGGCCGGGTCGGGAGCGTCGGCCAGGGCGGCTTGGCGCTCGAGGCCCGCGACCGGAGTGTCCTCGCGCAGGCTGGCGACCGTGCGCGCGTGGCTCATGGGCTCGACGGCGTCGGTGTCGAGGGCCTGGATGCTCTCGGCGTAGCCGAGTATTTCTTCGATCTGGCGCGCGAACAGGCCGCGCTCCTCGGCCGTCAGCGACAGACGGGCGAGGCGCGCCAGGTGGTCCACGGTCTCGACGGATACCTTCGCCATGAGCCGCGTAATATACCGCGCTCTCCTTGACCTGCGCGTAGGCGGCCCCTAGACTCGCCGGCAGATGGGACAGGACTTTCCGCCGCCCTTGCCGCCGGCCCCACGGGCTCCGCAGGGCACTCCCTGGGAGCGCCGCGACGAGCTCGGTGCGGTCCCGGCGCTCTTCGAGACGACGAAGCAGGTCCTGCTCACGCCCAGCGAGTTCTTCGGAGCGATGCCGATCAGCGGCGGCATCGGCGCGCCGCTCGCCTACGGCGTGATCGTCGGCTACCTGGGCGCGCTCGTGCAGGGCGTCTACCAGGCCGTCCTCAACATCGGCATGGGATCCGCGTTCGCCGAGCTCGGGGATCGCAGCCCCCTGAGCCGCCTCGCGCCGATGCTCCACGGGGGGCTCGGCCTCGCGCTCCAGCTCGTGATCGCGCCGGTCCTGATCGTGGTCGGGCTCTTCATCGCCGCCGGCATCTACCACCTGGTGCTGATGCTCCTCGGCCAGGCGCGTCAGTCCTTCGAGGCGACGCTACGCGTGGTGTGCTACGGCCAGGCCGCCAGCATCGTGATGATCCTGCCGCTCTGCGGCGGCCTCGTCGCCGCCCTCTGGAGGGTCGTGATCAGCATCCTCGGCCTCGCCCAGGCCCACCGCATCGGCCATGGCAGCGCCGCGATCGCCGTGCTCGCGCCGATCGTCCTCGCGTGCTGCTGCTGCGCCGTCGCGATGCTCTTCGTGTTCGGCGGCATCGCGGGCCTCGCGAGCCACCTGCCCCGCTGATGGCGAGCGCGCCGGTCCTGCGCCTGTACAGCGCGCCGGGCGGCGTCCCGATCGGCGCGATCTTCGCAGGCATCGGCGTCGCCGGCTGCCTCGCCGTCGGGCTCCTGCACCTCGACCGGCTGCCGGTGAACTTCTGCA
This sequence comes from uncultured Acidobacteriota bacterium, assembly GCA_902826455.1. GTDB lineage: Bacteria > Acidobacteriota > Vicinamibacteria > Fen-336 > Fen-336 > CADEEV01. The sequence goes on from CADEEV010000042.1 coordinate 1,775, forward strand.
TGTTCAAGCGTCTCACCGGCCTGCCGTGCCCGACCTGCGGCAGCACGCGGACCTTCGGCCGCCTGTTCGCCCTCGACCTGCCCGGGGCCCTCGCGATGAACCCGCTCGCCGCCCTCGGAGCCCTGGGGCTGCTCGCCTGGGGCCTCACCGATCTGGCCTTGATGCTGCGGGGCCGCAGCCTCGTCCTCTCGGCGTCGCCGCGTCTGGCACGGGTCCTGCGCCTCGGGGCGGTCGTCGCGATCGCCCTCAACTGGGTCTACCTGATCGCGCTGCACCGCTAGCTCACGGCTCGCGGAGGTCCCCGTTTATACTGGCCCCTCCATGCGCCCCGAAGTGTCCGTGGTCGTGCCGGTCTACAACGAAGCGGACAACGTCGACGACCTGCACCGGCAGCTCACCGCGGTCCTGTCGGGCCTGGGGCGGCCCTACGAGATCCTGATCGTCGACGACGGCTCCTCGGACGGAACCCTCGACCGGCTCCTCGCCCTCGAGGTGCGCGACCCGGCCCTGCGCGTGCTCCGGCTGCGCCGCAACTTCGGGCAGACGGCCGCGTTCTCGGCCGGCTTCGATCACGCCCGGGGCGACGTGGTGGTGACCTCGGACGGCGACCTGCAGAACGACCCGGCGGACATCCCGCTGCTGCTCGCCAAGCTCGACGAGGGCTTCGACATCGTGTGCGGCTGGCGCAAGCACCGCAAGGACCCGTGGTCGAAGAAGATCCCCTCGTTCTTCGCGAACCGCCTGATCTCGTGGGCGACGGGGGTCCAGCTCAACGACTACGGCTGCTCCTTGAAGGCGATCCGCTCCGACGTGGTGCGCAATCTCCGGCTGTACGGCGAGATGCACCGCTTCATTCCCGCCGTCGCGTCCTGGATGGGAGTCAGCGTCGCCGAGGTCCCGGTGAACCACCGGCCGCGGACCCGCGGCACGAGCAAGTACGGGATCGGCCGGACGGTCCGTGTGCTGCTCGACCTGTTCACCGTCAAGTTCCTGGGCGTCTACGGCACGCGCCCGTCGCACCTCTTCGGGCTCATGGGCCTCGCCTCGGGCACGACGGGCTTCGCGATCCTGTCCTATCTCGCCTACATCCGGCTCTTCGCCGACGCGGCGATCGGCGGCCGGCCCCTGCTGCTGCTCGGCGCGCTGCTGTTCCTCACCGGCGTCATCCTGGTGAGCGTCGGGCTCGTGGCCGAGCTCCTCGTCCGCACGTACCACGAGAGCCAGGGCAAGCCCACGTACTTCGTGCGGGAGATGCGGCCGACGGAAGCGGCCCCGCGCGAGGCCGCGCTCACGCGGCATTGACCCGCGTCCTGTTCCTGGCCGAGTCGTTCCACCCCGTGCTGGGCGGCGGCGAGAGGCACACCCGGCGCCTCGCGACGGCGCTCGCGCAGCAGGGTGTGCCGGCGACGGTCCTGACGCGGCGCGGCGACGCGAGCTGGCCGGCCGACGAGAGCCTCGACGGGGTGCGCGTCGTGCGGGTCGGGCCTGCCGGGCCCGGACGTACGGGCAAGTACGCGATGGTGCCGGCGGTTCTCGGCGCCCTGCGCCGTCTCCAGGATCAGTTCGACGTCCTCGTGGTGCGCGGGACGCGGGTGCTCGGCCTGCCGGGAGTCCTCGCGGCGCGCCTGCTGCACAAGCGCGTGGTGCTGCAGTGCGAGGTGAGCGGCGAGATGTCGGGCGAAATCTACACCTGGGGTACCGCTTTCGATCACGGGGCGGTACGGGCCCTGGTCCGCGCGGGGGTGGCCGTGCGCAACGGCCTGTTCGCCGACGCGGATCGCCTCGTCGCGATCTCCGAGCGGACCCGCGAGGAGTTCCTCGACGCCGGCTTCGCTCCCGACCGGGTCGAGCTCATCCCGCATGGCATCGACGTCGAGGCCTTCCGCCCGGCCAGTGCCCCGGAGCGCACGGCGCTCCGCGAGCGCCTGATCCTGCCGGTCGAGGCGCGTCTCGTGGCGTTCACGGGGCGGCTGCTCCGCGGCAAGGGCGTCGAGGTGCTGGTCGAGGCGTTCGGGCGCCTGGCTCCGCGGCATCCCGACGCGCATCTGGTCCTGGTCGGCTCCGGCGCCGGGCAGGTGCTCTCGATGGAGGAAGCGCTGCGGGCGCGCGTCGCGAACGCGGGCCTGGGCTCGCGGGTCACCTTCACCGGCCGCGTCGAGAACGTCGCCGACTACCTGCGGGCCTCCGACGTCTACGCGTTTCCCTCCTACTTCGAGGCCATGCCGCTGTCGCTGCTCGAGGCCGCGAGCTGCGGGCTTCCCTGCGTCGCCTCGCGCATCGGCGGGGTGGTGGACGTGATCGACGACGGCCGCTCGGGCGTGCTGGTCGAGGCCGGAGACGTCAACGGGCTGGCCGCGGCGCTCGGCGCTCTCCTGGACATGCCCGCCCGGGGCGCCGCCCTCGGAGCCGCGGCGCGCGCGGCGGCCCTCGCACGCTTCGACGAGCGCGACAACGTGGCGCGCTACCGCGAGCTGTTCCTCGAGATCGGCACGTGAACGTCGCCCTCACCGGCGCCACGGGCTACACGGGCGGCCGGTTGCTGGCGGCGCTGCGGGCGCGCGGCGACGAGGTGCGGGCACTGGTGCGGGCGTCGTCCTCGAGCGGCCTGGTGAGGGACCCGGGCGTCACGCTCGTGGCCGGCGACCTCTCCAACGCGGATGCGCTGCGGACGCTCGTCGAAGGCGCCGACGCGGTCCTGCATGTCGCCGCCGTGTACCGCACGGCCGGCCACCCGGACGCCTACTATCGCGAGGTGAACGTGGGCGGCACGGAGCGCCTGCTGGAGGCGGCCGCGGCGGCGGGCATCGAGCGCTTCGTGCACACCTCGACCGTGGGCGTCCACGGGGACATCAAGCATCCGCCCGCGGACGAGGACGCGCCGTTTGCGCCGGGCGACGTCTATCAACAGACCAAGGCGGAGGCCGAGACGCTCGCCCTGCGGTTCGGTCGCGCGCGCGGCGTCCCGGTCGTCGTGGTCCGGCCGGGGGCGATCTACGGGCCCGGCGAACGGCGTCTGCTGAAGCTGTTCCGCGCGATCGCTCGCGGCCGCTACGCCGTCGTGGGCTCGGGCCGGCCGTTCTACCACCCGGTCTTCATCGACGACCTGGTGGCGGGCTTCCTGCTCGCCCTCGACCATCCCAGGGCCGTGGGGGAGGCGTTCATCGTCGCGGGCCCGCAGTACGCGTCGCAGGACGAGCTCGCGCGCCTGATCGCGGCGGCGACGGGGGGCCGCGTGCTGCCGTTCCACGTCCCGGCCTGGCCGCTGCAGCTCGCCGGCGCCGCGTGCGAGGCGCTCTGCGTTCCGCTGGGCATCGACCCGCCACTCCACCGGCGGCGCGTGGAGTTCTGGGTGAAGAGCCGCGCGTTCTCGATCGAGAAGGCGCGCCGGTTGCTCGGGTACGCGCCGCGGGTCGCCCTCGACGACGGCGTGCGGCGGACCGCCGCGGCGTATCGAGAGGCAGGCTGGCTGTGAGCGAGCGCGCCGCCCGCGTCCTGCTCGGCCTGGTCGTCTCCGCTCTCTGCGCCGTGGCCCTGCTCACGGATCTGCCGAGGCTGTCGCGCGGCACGTTCTGGGGCGACAGCGCCACGTACTACACGGCCGCGTGGAGCCTCGTCGAGGACGGCGACCTGCGCTGGGAGGCGCGCGACGCGCTGCGCGTGCGGCGCGAGTTCTCGGCCGGCGCCCAGGGAGTGTTCCTCAAGCGCTCGAGCGGGGGACTGCAACGCGTCCCGGGCTTCCCGTGGCTCCAGGCCGTGCCCGAGGACAAGCCGCTCGTCTACTTCGCGAAGCCGTTCACCTACCCGTTGCTGGCGGCCCCCTTCGTGAAGCTGTTCGGGACGCGGGGCCTGCTCCTCGCGAACGCCCTGGCCCTGGGGCTCGCCGTGGTCCTGGGCTATCTCGAGCTGCGGCGCCAGACCTCGGCCGCTCTCGCCCTCGCCGCATCGGCGGGTCTGGTCCTGCCGACCGTGGCGACGGCCTACTTGTTCTGGCCGAGCCCGGAAGCCACCAGCCTCGGGCTCCTGGCGGCGGCGCTCTTCGCCTGGCGGCGGGGCTACATCACGACCTCGGCGATCCTGTTCGGCGTCGCGCTCTATTCGAAGCCCCCGAACGTCCTGGTGGCGGCGCCGCTCGGCCTCATGCCGCTCCTCGCGGCCGGCACGCCCTGGGCCGCGCGCCTCCTCGAGATGCTGAAGCGCGGCGCGATCCTTCTGCTATCGGCGGGCCTTTGCTACGGCCTGACGATGGCCGTCACGGGCGAGTACAACTACCAGGGCGGCCGCGAGCGCAAGACGTTCTACGGCGTCCTGCCCTACGAGCAGCACGGCGTCACGTTCGGCAACAGCGGCATCTGGATGAGCACGAACAAGCTCGGGCCACGGGTCGAGGGCAAGGACGACGTCGCTCTCTCCCAGGGCGCCGAGCCGCCGCGCACGGCGGAAGAGCTCCGCGAGAACTTCGTCGCGAACCTCGGCTACTTCTGGACCGGCCGCTTCGGAGGCCTCGTCGCGTACTTCCTGCCCTTCGCCGCAGCCGTGCTGCTCTTCCTGGCCGCGGGCCCCCGCACGCCGTCGGGGGCCGCCGCGCTGGCCGGCTTCGTCCTCTCCTGGCTGTTCTACATCTGGCTCGTGCCCGACAACTGGTACGGCGGCAGCGGGACCCTCGGCAACCGCTACTTCGTCAACGTGCTGCCGCTCGCCGTGTACTTCGTCCCGGCCGGACGCGAGTGGCTGGTGGCCGCCGCCGGGTTCCTGTCGCTCGCCTTCACCGGACCGATCCTGACGGCTCCGGTCCATCACGCGATGGACCCGGGAGATCACGCGAAGCACGGGCTGTTCCGGCGGCTCCCCGCCGAGCTCAGCATGCTGAACGACCTCGCGATCTTCGGCGAGCCGTGGCGCAAGAAGCGTCCGGTGGGCGACACCGAGGGGGACCCGAAGACGCCCGGCTCCGCCGACCCGGCGGCGTACTACCTCTACTTCACCGACGACGGCGCCTACGGCCGGGAGGAACGCGACGGCGTCACGGGATTCTGGCTGCGCGGCGGCGCCCCGGGCGAGGTGCTGGTGCGAAGCCTGGAGCCGGTGACGCGCATGACGCTGAGGCTGACCGGCGGGCCGGTGGGCGACGCGGCCTCGTTCCGTGTGGACGGCGTGACCCGCCAGGCGACCCTGGCCAGCGGCGAGGCGCGCGAGCTAGCCTTCACGCCGAGCCGCGGCTTCCCCTACAAGGACACCTTCGTGTACGTCGTGAAGGTGCGCTCGACGCTGGGCGGGGCGCTGCCCGGCGGGGACGGCCGCAGCCTCGGAACCTTCGTGTCGATCCGTCTCGACGTCGCGAAGCGCCTGCCCTAGACCGCTGGCCGCGCCCGCCCGAGCACGGCACGAAGCGCGTCCCACTCGGCCGTGTCGAAGACGCGCAGGCCCAGGGTCGCCGCCACGAACGCGAGCGACGCGGCGACAGAGCCTCCCACCAGCCCGAGGGGCGCCGCCGCCACGAGAACCGCGCCGAAGACCGCGGCGACGGCGAGCGGCTTCACCGAGAGCGTCGCCCAGCCGATCCGGTGGCCGGCCTGGAAGGCCATCGCCCCCGTCGTCATCAGGAAGTAGAAGGCCTCTGTTGCGAGCGTCGCCCAGGCCGAGCCGAGGGCGCCGTGGCTCGGGATGAAGATCAGGTTGAGGACCACGTTCACGGCCAGGGCCAGCGTCGAGGCGATGACGATCGTGCGCCAGCGGCTGACGCAGGCGAGAGCCGTCTCGGCGAAGTTCGACAGGAACATGAAGACCGCAGCCGGGAGCAGGATGCGCGCGAGAGGCACGCTCGGCAGGAAGCCGTCGCCGAACAGCATCGGGATGAAGCGGTCGGACGCGAGGGCGCCGAAGATCGCGACCGGAAGGCCGACGAGCAGCAGGTACTTGCAGCCGCGACGGTAGAGCGACGTGACCGTGGCGGGCGACGTGGCGAAGGTGGCGGCCATCGTCGGGATGAGGGCGTAGCCGAAGATGCGCGGCACCAGGGTCAGGCCCTCGAGCACGAGAGTGGGCGCGCGGTAGTAGCCCACCTCGAGCGCCCCGCGCAGCCGCTCGAGGAGGAGCGCGTCCACCTGGAAGACCAGCGTGATCACGAGCCCCGCGTAGGCGAAGGGCAGGCCCTTCCGGAACATCTCCCCCCACAGCCGCGTGTCGACGCGCGGCCGCAGCGGGAAGACGCGCCGGTCCACGAAGAGCGCGAGGCCGGCCACGTCCACCGCGCGCACCAGCGCGAACGCGATCACGAAGCCGTGGACGCCGTAACCGAGCAGCAGGCTCGCGAGGCCGAAGCCCAGGGTCGCGGCGCGCTCCACGAGGAGCGACACGGCCTCGACGCCGAAGCGTTCGAGGCCCTTCAACATCCAGCGCAGCGTCGTCTTGACGCCCTTGAGGACGAGGTCGGCGGAGAGCCACGCGACCGCGAACAGGATGACGCCGTCGTAGAGGGCGCGGCCGATCGCGAGACACAGCAGCACGGTCGCGAGGGACAGCCAGAGCTGCAGGCCGAGCAGGCCGCCGGTCAGGGCCCGGGCCCGCTCCCGGTCGCGGCTGATCTCGAGCGTGGACGCGTACGCCATGCCGAAGTCGGGCAGCACCCGGAACAGGCCCACGAAGGCGAGGGCCGTCTGGAACTCGCCGAAGGCCGCGGGGCCGAGCAGCCGCGTCGCCGCGAAGCCGAGGACGAAGACGAGGAGCTGGGAGCCTTCGCCGACGGCGGAGTAGAGCGTGTTGCGGACGTGGCGCGCGCCGGCGGACGGTGCCGGGACCGGCGCTTCGCTCAGCTGCCCTGCTCCTTGCGGAGCAAGGCGTCGAGGCCGCGGCTGATGCGCATGCAGCGGGCCGGCGCGTCGCTCTCCAGGAGCTTCTGGCGCGCGGTCGAGGTGATGGGCAGGTGCTGGCAGGCGAGGTTGACCCAGGAGATGGGCTCCCGCGACCTGCGCTGCTCCTCGAGGAAGCTGCGCAGGTCGGCGTGGGCGTGGAGGTAGCGCGCGAGGGCCTCGACGGCGCCGCCCCACTCGTCGTCGGAGTTGCCTTCGGTCAGGAGCTCGGCCTCGGCGATCAGCAGCTCGCCGCCACCCACGAGATCGACGGCCGTGGCGCGCTGGAGCCCGTCGAGCTCGACGCGGTGCGTGCCGTCCGGCAACGCCATGTCCTCGCGGATCGTGGCCACCGTTCCCAGGCGGTGGAGGTCCTTGGGCAGGGGCGCCGTGTTGCTGGCGTCGCTCTGGGCCAGGGCGAGCACCTGCTGACCGGTGCGCGCGGCGACTTCCAGGGCCTTCAGGGCGCCGGTGCGGGCGACGACGATCGAGAGCGACGCCTCGGGGAACAGGCAGACGTCGCGGAGCGGCAGGATCGGCAGAAGGCGGTGCGCGGTCGAAGGGTTCGCCACGGGCGCCTATCCTACTCCTTCCGCTCGGGCCGGCCGAACCGGCGCGTCCACTTGGCGCGCAGGATCGACGTCAGGTCGCCGCGGTTCCGACCCGGCAGGAGCTCGACATAGTCCTCGCCGACCCGGGCGATCGCGTGGGGATCGCCGCCGGGCAGCGTGATCGGAACGCCGCGCACCTTGCCGCAGAAGGCGGTGCGGTAGCCGACTTCCCGGGCGATGCGGCGCGCCGTCGGTCCCGAGACGTGCCAGGGGTAGCACAGGTGCGCGGCCTCCCGGCCGGTGTGGGACTCGATCTTGTCGCGGGCGACCGCGAGCTCGCGCAGGATCGCGGCGTCGCGGGCCTCGGCCGTCTCGACGTGGCCGGTGACGTGGCCCTGGCCGGCGAGCTTCTGGAGCTCCTTCTGCCAGCCGCGCCGGACGAAGTAGCCCTCGCCTTCCTCGGCGACGCGCGCGACGCAGGCCTCGCGCACGGAAGGGTCCTCGTAGAAGCGCAGCGCCTCGGAGAGGCGCGGCTCGGAGCGGAACAACGGCGTGCCCAGCGGGATCTCGGCGACCGGGACGTCGCGCTGGCCGTCGTGGACGAGAGGAACGTCGAGGGGCCCGTAGCCCCGGCGCAGCTCGGGCGTCATGAAGCCGCTCACGAGCGGCGTCGTGTGGACGCGCGCATGGGACAGGCTGTGGCTCTGGAACTCGAAGAGGCCGCTCCGGCTCAGGTCGGCGATCTCTTCCCAGGAGAGAAACGCGTCCTCGGCGTTCTCGCGGCCGAGCACCGCCTCCGCCTTCGCCTCGCCGCGGCGCACCTCGTCCCAGCTGGGCGGCAGGGGACCCGGCCGCGAGACCGTCTTGCCGGGGACGATGAAGACGATGCCCTTCATGCCATGGCGGCGCATGAGCGGCAAGCCCACCGTTCGCACGCTGGCGCGGCCGTCGTCGAAGGTGAGCACGACCGCCTTCTCCGGCGCGGGCCGCCCGCCCATCAGGTGCTGGAAGTACTCCTCGCAGGAAAGCGTGACGTAGCCGTTCTCCGCGAGGTGGGCGATCTTGCGCCCGAAGCTCTCGGGCTCCAGGCTGTGGAAGCAGAACACGGGCACGTGGCTGCGGGGCAGGGGCCCGCCGGTCACGAACTCGGGATAGCGCCCGAGGATCAGGTCGCGGGGCACCTCCCACGCGGCCTCGGCGTTGCGCTTCAGGGCCTCAAACGGCATCCGGCTCCCCGAGCAGCTCGTCGTACAGGCGCTCCATCTGACGCACGCATTCCTGGATATCGTAGCGGACGGAGGCCTTTCGCGCGGAATCGGCCAGGCGGCCGCGCAGCCCGGCGTCGTGGACGACGCGCGCGAGGGCCGCCGCCAGACCCGGGGGATCCGCGGGCGGGACGAGGAGTCCCGTGTCGCCGTCGACGAGGACCTCGCGGCACCCGTCCACGGCGGTCGAGACGATCGGCCGGCCGGCGGCCATGGCTTCGAACAGCGCGAGGGGCGTGCCTTCGTACGTCGAGGCGATGCAGAACACGTCGAGCGCCGCCAGCACGTCGGGGATGTCGGTGCGATGCCCGGCGAACACCACGCGGTCGCCGAGGCGCAAGACGCGCGCCTGTTCCGCGAGGGCATCCATGCGATCGCCGTCGCCCACGACGAGGAGCCGGGCCGCGGGCGCCTCGAGGGCGGCGAACGCGTCGAGCAGGTAGCGGTGCCCCTTCTGTTCGCTGAGGCGTCCGACGATGCCGATGACGACGGCTTCGTCGGGGAGCCCGAGTTCCCGGCGCAACGCCGCGCGTCGACCGGGCCGGGGCGGGCCGAACTCCTCGAGGGGGGCGCCGTTCCAGATCAGCCGCACCTTCGTCGCCGGCACGTGGCGCTGCTCCACGAGGAAGTCCCGCGTCGAGCCGCTCACGGCGATCGCGCGGTCCGTGAGGCCCGCGAGGAGGCGATCCGCGAGCCCCTGGTAGGCCGGCATGCGCGGATCGGCGAAGTGTTCGTGGAGTACCAGCTTCGCGCCGACGCGCCGCGCGGCGATCCGGCCGAAGTCGGCGGCGGCGTAGCCGTGGACGTGGAGGATGCGCGCCTTGCGCTCGCGGGCCAGGCGCAACAGGTCCGACACGACGCGCGGGTCGAACTTGCCACGTCCCAGGTGATGGACCGGGATGCCCTGGTCCCGCAAGAGGTCCGACGCGGGCTCGGGCTTCTTCAAGCCGACGAGCGAGACCGCGAAGCGGGCGGGATCATAGCGGGGGAACCACCACGAGAACAGGCGCGACACGCCGTGGATGCTCGAACCGGCGACGCCGAACTTGTCGCAGACGTGGAGGACCGGGACGGCCATGCTAGGCGGGGGTCTCGATCTTGCCGCGGGCGGTCCAGACCACGGCGCCCGACAGGGACAAGACCAGCATCAGGCCCGCTCCCACCAGGCTGAAGGCGAGCGCGCTGTCGCGGGGCAGGCCGATCTGGTGGAAGTAGTAGATGAAGACGCTCTCCCGGATGCCCCATCCGTTGAAGGAGACCGGCACGGTCTGCACCAGGGTGCAGAGGGGAACCATCAGGAAGCAGGCCGACAGCGGGAGCGGAATGCGCAGCGAGCGCGCGACCAGGTAGTAGTAGTAGATGAACATCGTCTGGAGCGCCAGGCTCGCCCCGAACGCCGCCATCACGGGCCGCAGGTCCTGCCGGTAGACATGGACGGCCGCCTGCACGACCTCGAAGCGCTCCTGGAGCCAGGGGAAGCGCGCGAAGCCCAGCCGCGACATCCAGGTGCGGGCCGTGCCGGGGCTGAAATAGACGTACGTCAGCACCGCGAACAGCAGGCCCAGGCCGAGGAGCACGACACGGGCGCCCGCGAGGTGCCGGACCGGCGGGCCGCCGAGCACGTACGCGAGGGCCGCCAGGGAGTAGAGGGCGCCGAAGCCGAGGATGCGGTCGACCGCGATGATCACGAGAGACGTGGTCTTGGAGCCGGTGAGCTTCGAGGAGTCCGAGACCCGGATGATGTCGCCGCCGATGTTGCTCGGCAGGAAGTTGTTGAAGAAGCCAGCCACCAGGTAGGAGGCCGAGAGATGGAGCAGGGGAGCCGGGTATCCCTGGGCGCTGATCAGGACGCGCCAGCGCCACATCGAGAGGAGCGTCATCCCGGCGTACAGGGCGACCGCGAGCACGAGGAGCAACATGTCGCCCTCGCGTACGCGCTGCACCAGGGCCGGCAGGTCGGCGGTGACGAGCAGGTAGCCGAGCAGGACCAGGCTGACGCCGACCTTCACGGCCATCAGGATGGTGTCTTTCACCGGGTCGGGAGGCCTCGCAAAACCTCTATGCTACAATAGCTTCCAGCCAATGGCCAATACCGTGGGCATCCAGGACGCGGTCCGCGACGGGGGCCACTCGGCCCTGCGCAAGTACCAGGATCTGGTCGTCGGCAGCCGCTCTCTCAGCCGTCTCTTGCTCTTCGAGCTCGTGGTCACCTTGACCTCGGGCCTCCCCGGCGCGTTGGGCCTGGTGCTCCGGAAGTGGACGTATCCCTGGATCCTCGGGGCGGTGGGGCGCAACGTCGTGTTCGGCCACGGCGTCACGCTGCGGCATCCCGGAAAGATCCGCATCGGCGACGACGTCGTCGTCGACGACCTGGTCCTGCTGGACGCGAAGGGCGATTCGAACCGAGGGATCGACATCGGCAGCGGCTCGTTCCTGGGTCGAGGCACGATCCTCTCGTGCAAGAACGGCGACATCGTGCTCGGCGAGCACGCGAACCTGGGCTTCCATTGCGAGATCTTCAGCGGCTCGCGGGTGGAGGTCGGCCGCTACGGGTTGTTCGCGGCGTACGCGTACCTGGTGGGAGGCGGCCACGAGTTCGACGCGGCCGAGGTCCCGATCATCGAGCAGGCGCGCTCCTCCCGGGGCATCAGCCTCGGCGAGAACGTGTGGCTCGGAACGGGGGCGAAGGTCCTGGACGGCGTCCGCATCGGCGACCGCGTCGTGGTGGGAGCCAACGCGGTCGTGAACGAGGACCTCCCCGACGCCGTGGTGGCCGCCGGGATCCCGGCAAAGGTGTTGCGCCCGCGCTAGAATCGCGGGCTCAGGAAGGCATATGGCCAAGGTACTGGAACAAGCGACCACGACGCCGTACACGACGATCTCCGGGCGGCCGATCGAGCCGCTCTACGGGCCGGTAGACTCGGCGAGCGTCGACTACGCGCGCGACCTCGGCGATCCCGGGCAGTTTCCGTACACGCGCGGCGTCCACCAGACGATGTATCGCGGCAAGGTCTGGACGATGCGCCAGTTCGCCGGCTTCGGCAGCGCGTCCCAGACGAACGAGCGCTTCAAGTACCTGCTCGCCCACGGCAGCCACGGCCTGTCGGTGGCCTTCGACCTGCCGACGCTGATGGGCCGCGATCCCGATCACCCGCTGTCCCTCGGCGAGGTCGGGAAGTGCGGCGTCGCGATCACGTCCCTCGCGGACATGGAGACGCTGTTCGACGGCATTCCCCTGGCGGACGTCACGACGTCGATGACGATCAATTCGCCGGCCGCCATGATGCTCGCCTTCTACATCCTCGTGGGAGAGAAGCAGGGCGTCCCGCAGGCGAAGCTCGCGGGCACCGTGCAGGCGGACATCCTCAAGGAGTTCATCGCCCAGAAGGAGTACATCTACCCGCCGCGCCAGAGCATGCGCATCGTTGTGGACATGATCCGCTACTGCACCGAGCACATGCCGAAGTGGAACTCGATCTCGATCTCGGGATACCACATCCGCGAGGCGGGCTCGACGGCCGCCCAGGAGCTCGCCTTCACGCTCCGCGACGGCATCGAGTACGTGCAGTGGTGCGTCGACGCCGGGATGAACGTGGACGACTTCGCGCCGCGCCTCTCCTTCTTCTTCAACTCGCACTCGGACTTCTTCGAGGAGATCGCGAAGTTCCGTGCGGCGCGCCGCATCTGGGCGCGAACCATGAAGGAGCGCTTCCACGCCCAGAACCCGCGCTCGTGGATGCTGCGCTTCCACACCCAGACGGCCGGCGTTTCCCTGACGGCCCAGCAGCCCTACAACAACGTCGTGCGCACGGCGCTCCAGGCTCTCGCAGGAGTGCTCGGCGGCACGCAATCGCTCCACACCAACTCCCTCGACGAGGCCCTGGCCCTTCCCACCGAGGAAGCGGTGACGATCGCCCTGCGCACGCAGCAGGTGATCGCCCACGAATCCGGGGTCGTGAACACCGCCGATCCCCTGGGCGGGTCGTACTTCGTCGAGAAGCTCACGAACGACATCGAGGCCGAGGCTCTCGAGTACTTCCGCAAGATCGACGCCATGGGCGGCATGGTGCCCGCCATCGAGCGCGGCTTCCCGCAGCGCGAGATCCAGGAGGCCGCCTTCCAGTTCCAGAAGGCGGTCGAGCGCAAGGAGAAGATCATCGTCGGCGTGAACGAGTACGTCATGGACGAGAAGCCGTTCTCGATCCTGTACATCGACGAGAGCGTCGCGGAGGAGCAGGGGGCTCGCGTCAAGCAGCTGCGCGAGACCCGCGACGCCGCTTGCGTCGACCGAGCACTGCGCGAGCTGAAGCGCGTGGCCGGCACCACGGACAACCTGATGTATCCGATCCTCGAGGCGGCCCGGGCCTACGCGACGCTGGGCGAGATGTGCGACGCCCTCCGCGAGGCCTTCGGCGAGTACGAGGAACCCCCTGTCTTCTAGCCCGCGCCCTGGGAGCTCAATGTCCACTCGCAAGATACGTGTCGTGATCGCGAAGCCCGGCCTCGACGGCCACGACCGCGGCGCCAAGATCGTCGCCCGAGCCTTGCGCGACGCCGGCATGGAGGTCATCTACACGGGACTGCGCCAGAGCCCCGAGCAGATCGTGGCGGCCGCCGAGCAGGAGGACGCCGACGTGATCGGCCTGTCGATCCTCTCCGGGGCCCACCTGCCGATCTGCCGGCGCATCCTGGAGCTCCTGGGAGAGAAGAAGATCGAGGGCGTCCGGGTGTTCGTGGGAGGCATCATTCCGTCCCAGGACATCCCGGAACTGAAGGCCTTGGGAGTCGCGGAGGTATTCCTTCCGGGCGCCTCGACGGAAGACATCATCCGGATGGTCGAGGGATCCGCCGTCAGCCGCTAATTCATTGACATACTTGAGGCATCGGTCTATCTTCGTCGGCATCATCTAAGACGGAGACGCCCCCGGGAGGGCACGAGGCGATGGGCAAGAAGATCCTGTTGGCGGACGACAGCATCACGATCCAGAAGGTCATCGAACTGACCTTCTCCGACGAGGATTTCGACGTCGTGACCGTCGGCAACGGCCGCCTCGCCATCGAGCGCCTCGAAGAGGTGCGGCCGGACGTGGTGCTGTGCGACATCATCATGCCCGAGAAGGACGGCTACGAGGTCTGCGACTTCATCAAGAAGAACGCCGCCTTCTCCCACGTGCCGGTGCTGCTGTTGACGGGCGCCTTCGAGCCCTTCGACCAGGAGCGGGCGGCGCGGGTGGGATGCGACGGCTACCTCGCGAAGCCCTTCGAGCCCCAGGCGCTCATCGCGAAGGTGAAGGACCTGCTCCTGCAGTCCGCGTCGCGGCCTCGGGCGGCGGCGCCCGTGGCCGTCGCTCCGCCCGCGCCGGCGAGCCTCTCGGTCGACGACGAGTGGGCCCAGACCCTGCCGGGCACGGCGCCGACCTCGCTCACGCAGCCGGAGCCGGTCGTCAGCGCGCCGGAAGCGCCCGCGCCCTTCGTGCCGGAGGATGAGCCCGTCGTCGAGGAAGCCCCCGCGGGCACCTTCGACGCTCCCATGGATCTCAGCACGGACGCGGCGCCCCCTTACGCGCCGACCGCCGGGCTCGAGCAGGAGCTGTACTCCATGGACGAGCCCGTGGTGGCTGCGCCCGAGGAGTTCATGCCCCTCATGGCCGAAGAGGCGCAGGCCCTGCAGCCGCCGCCCTCTTCGGGCCCGATCGCCTTCGAGTCGGACGACGAGCCGGTGTTCGACTCGGAGCCCGTGGAGGACGATTTCGTCCCCGCGCCGGCTTTCGTGCCGGCATCCACACCGTCGTTCGTGAACGCTCCGGCCGAGCCGCCCGCGGCCGTGGCCCCTCCGCCTCCGGTGTTCGAGCCGCCGCCTCCGCCGCCGGTCTTCGAGCCGGCTCCGGCGCCGGACTTCGAAGCGGCGCCCGCACCCGTGTTCGAAGCCCCGCCGCCGCCACCGGTCTTCGCCCCTCCGCCGCCCGCCGTCGAGCCCGTGCCGCCCATGGCGGCCCCGGTGTTCGAGCCGCCGCCGTCCCCGCCCGTGCGGCCTCTCGAGCCAGCCTCGATGGTCGAAGAGGACGACGGCGCGTCGACCGTCGTCTTCCGCTCCGGGGAAGCGCCACCCTGGTCGCAGCCGACCACGGAGCTGTCGTTCGAGATGCGGGCCCAGGCCATGGCGAAGCAGCAGGCCGAAGAGTCGCCCGCGCCCGTGTTCGAAGACGTGGCGGAGGACGAGCCCGAGCCCTTCGAGCCCCCGCCCCCGCCGCCCGTGTTCGAGCCCGTGGCGCCGCCGGCGCCGGCCTTCGAGCCGTTCGTGGCCCATGCCCCGGCCCACGAGAGCGTCTTCGAGGCCGCCGAGCCCGAGCCGGAGCCCGAGCCCGAACCGGTGGTCGCGGCCCCGGAGCCCGAAGCCGTCCCGGACGAGCAGCCCGAGGAGTCGTTCGCGGCCCTGGCGCCGCCGGCCGTCGCGCCGGTGGACGAGCCCGCCGCACCGGCTTCGGCCGCGGCAGAGGTCGCCGTGCCGGTGGACCAGGTGGCGCAGATCGCCCAGCGCGTCGTCGCGCAGATCTCGGAGAAGGTAGTCCGGGAGATCGCCTGGGAGATCATTCCCGACCTGGCCGAAGCCCTCATCAAGAAGGAAATCGAGCGCCTCAAGGCCGAGCTCGAGCGCACCTAGGACGTCGCGCCTGACCGAACCGCTCTCCAAGGCCTACGAGCCGAAAGACGTCGAGGCGCGCTGGTACTCCTACTGGGAGGACGGCGGCTTCTTCCGCGCCGATCCGTCGAGCGGGAAGCCGAGCTTCGCGATCGTCATCCCGCCTCCCAACGTTACGGGCTCGCTCCACATCGGCCACGCCTTCACCAACACCCTCCAGGACGTGATCGTGCGCTGGAAGCGCATGCTCGGCTTCGACGTGCTCTGGCTCCCGGGCCTCGACCACGCCGGCATCGCGACGCAGATGGTCGTGCAGAAGCAGCTCGCGGCCCAGGGCCTGACGAAAGAGTCGCTCGGCCGCGAGGAGTTCGAGCGCCGCGTCTGGGAGTGGAAGGAAAAGAGCGGCGGCATCATCCTGAAGCAGCTGCGCCTGATGGGCTTCTCCTGCGACTGGTCGCGGGAGCGCTTCACGATGGACGAGGGGCTCTCGCGCGCCGTGCGCGAGGTGTTCGTCTCGCTCTGGGAGCAGGGCCTCGTCTACCGCGGCAACTACATCGTGAACTGGTGCTCCGACTGCGGCACGGCGCTCTCCGACCTCGAGGTGGTGAGCGAGCCCGAGGCCGGGAGCCTGTGGCACATCCGCTATCCCGCGGAGGACGGCGGGGAAGGCATCGTGGTCGCGACCACGCGCCCCGAGACCATGCTCGGCGACACGGCCGTCGCGGTACACCCGGAGGACGAGCGCTTCCAGCACCTGATCGGCCGCAACGTGATCCTGCCGATCCTCCGCCGGCCGATCCCTGTGGTGGGGGATACGTTCGTCGACCGCGAGTTCGGCACCGGCGCCGTGAAGGTGACGCCTGCCCACGACCCCAACGACTTCCAGGCGGGACAACGCCTGGGCTTGCCGTCCATCACCATCATGGACGAGCACTCGGTGATGAACGAGAACGCGGGTCCCTTCGCGGGCCAGGACCGCTTCGAGGCGCGCAAAGGCGTCGTGGCGCAGCTCCAGGCCGAGGGCCTGCTGCTGAAGACGACGCCGCACATGGTGCCCCTCGGACGCTGCCAGCGCTCCAGGACGATCGTCGAGCCGCGCCTCTCGCAGCAGTGGTTCGTGAAGACGCAGCCCCTCGCGGAGCCGGCCATCGCCGCCGTGGAAGACGGCCGCATCCGCTTCGTTCCCGAGAACTGGAGCAAGACCTACTTCGAGTGGATGCGCAACATCCGCGACTGGTGCGTGTCGCGCCAGCTCTGGTGGGGGCACCGCATCCCGGCCTGGACGTGCGGCGACTGCAACGAGCTGATCGTGGCTCGCGAGCAGCCGGTCGCCTGTCCGAAGTGCGGCAGGAAGACGCTGACCCAGGAGACCGACGTCCTCGACACGTGGTTTTCCTCGGGCCTGTTCCCGTTCTCGACGCTGGGCTGGCCGGACTCGAGCGCCGACTTCAAGCGCTACTACCCGAACGACGTCCTGATGACCGGCTTCGACATCATCTTCTTCTGGGTGGCGCGCATGGTCATGCTCGGCATGCGCTTCGGAGGCGACGTGCCGTTCCGGACCGTGTTCATCAACGGCCTCGTCCGCGACGAGCACGGCGAGAAGATGTCGAAGGTGAAGGGCAACTCCGTCGATCCGCTCGACGTGATCGAGAAGCACGGCTGCGACGCCCTGCGCTTCACCCTCGCGGCCCTCGCGAACCCCGGCAACGACCCGTCCCTCGCCGAGGCGCGGCTCGTCGGCTACAAGGCCTTCGTCAACAAGCTCTGGAACGCCTCGCGCTTCGTGCTCATGAACCTCGAGGGCGAGGTTGCACCGTCCTTCGATCGCGCGGCGCTGCCCCTGCCCGGCCGCTGGATCCTCGACGCGCTCGACGCCACGGCGCGAGAAGTGAACGCGGCCCTGGCGGAGTACCGCTTCGACCAGGCCGCCAACGCGCTCTACCACTTCGTGTGGGACGAGTTCTGCGACTGGTACCTCGAGATCGCGAAGCCGTACCTCGCGGATCCGGCCCAGGCTCCCGCCACCCGGGCCGTGCTGCTGCGGGTGCTGGACGACTCGCTGCGCCTGCTGCATCCGTTCATGCCTTTCGTGACCGAAGAGATCTGGCAGAAGCTGCCCCACGACGGACCGACCCTCATGAAGGCCGCCTTCCCGCTCGGAGGCGACGCCGCGTCGGCGTCGGCGGTGTCGGACATGAAGCCGCTCATGGACCTGGTGACCGCCGTCCGCACGATCCGCGCGGAGAAGGGCGTCGACCCGAAGAAGCGCATCGCGGTGACGGTCGTCGCCCCCACGAACCGGCCGCTCCTCGAGGCCCAGGCCCCCTGGCTGCGGTCGCTGGGTCGCATCGAGCAGCTCGAGATCCTGGACGCAGCGCCGGCCGACGTGCCGCAGACCATCAAGCAGCAGGTGGGCGCGTGGCAGGTGCGGCTGCCGATGGCAGGCTTGTTCGATCTGGAGGCGGAGCGCGGGCGCCTCGCCAAGGAGCGGCAGAAGCTCGAAGCCGAGCGCGCCGGCATCGCGAAGAAGTTCGAGAACCCGCAGTTCGTGGCGCGCGCCAAGCCCGAGGTGGTGGCCGAGGGCCGTGGGCGCATCGCGGAGATCGACGGGCTCCTCGAGCGCAACGCCGCGACCCTGCGCGAGCTGGGTGCGTGAGCCGCGGCGCCGACGAGGCCATGGAAGGCCTCGTGCGCGCGGCACTCGCGGAGGACATCGGCCTTCGTGACGTGACGGCCGAGGCCACGGTGCCGGCCGCGGCCCTGGCGCGCGGCACGCTCCTGGCCAAGCAGGAGCTGGTGCTCGCCGGCCTCGACGTGGCCCGCACCGCCTTCGCGATCCGGATGGCCGATCTCGTGTGGGAGCCTCGAGTCGCGGAGGGTACGCCGGTCGCTCCCGGCACGGTGATCGCCACGCTCCGCGGCGACGCCCGCGGCATGCTGAGCGCCGAGCGCGTGGCGCTCAACTTCCTTCAGCGCATCTCCGGCGTGGCGACCATGACGCGGCGCTTCGTCGAGGCAGTGGCCGGCACGCGAGCCCGCATCCGCGACACGCGCAAGACGAGCCCGCTGCTGCGCGCCCTCGAGAAGCGCGCCGTGGTCGCGGGCGGCGGCGTCGCGCACCGGGCCGGTCTCGACAGAGGCGTGCTGATCAAGGACAACCACATCCGCCTCGCGGGCGGCGCGGGCCTCGCCACGCGTCTGGCGCTCGCGGCCGCGCCCGGCCTCGAGGTCGAGGTGGAGGTCGAGCGCCTCGATCAGATCGAAGGGGTGCTCGCCGCGGGCGCCCACATGATCCTGCTCGACAACTTCTCCCCGGGCCAGGTCGCGACGGCCGTGACGGCGATCGCCGGACGCGTTCCGATCGAGGTTTCCGGGGGCGTGACCCTCGCGAACGTGCGCGCCTACGCGGAGGCGGGTCCAGAATTCATCGCGATCGGCGCCCTGACCCACTCGGCGCCGGCCTGCGACATCTCCCTCGAGATCGAGCCCGCCTAGGCGGCATGCTGCAACGCCTCGGGCGCGTCACGTCGACGAACGACGTCCTGCGAGACCAGGCGCGCGCGGGAGCTCCCGAGTGGACGACCGTCGTCGCGGAGGAACAGACCGCAGGACGAGGCCGCGAGGGCCGGGCCTGGGCCTCGCCGCCGGGAAACCTCTTCCTGTCCGTGCTGCTGCGGCCGGCCTTCGAACCCCAGAGCGTCGGCGTCCTGCCCCTGCTCGTGGGCGTCGCGGTCGCCGAGGCGTGCACCTCCCTCGGCGCCCTTGCGCGGCTCAAGTGGCCGAACGACGTCGTGGTGGGGGAGCGCAAGCTCGGCGGCATCCTGGTCGAGGCCGCCTCGTCGGGCGGGCGCGTCGAGTTCGTGGTGGCCGGGATCGGCGTCAACCTCTGTGCGACCGGGGCGACGCTGCCCGAAGAGCTGCGCGACGTCGCGACGTCGCTCGAGGCCGAGAGCGGCCGGCGCTATGAGGTCGACGACGCTGCCGAAGTGGTGCTGGGCCGAATTCGCGTCTGGTATGATCGCCTCGCGTCCGAAGGCCAGGCCATCGTCCTCTCGGCCTGGCGCGCGCTCGCGGTGCCCTGGTGGGGCCGGCGTGTCGAGGTGATCTCGGGCGGAAACCGCGTGGAGGGCCAGGCCGTGGGCATCGACGACGCCGGCGCGCTCCTCCTGCTCGACGCCACGGGACGCGAGATGCGCGTGGTGGCGGGCGATGCGCGCGCCCTGCGTCTCAGCCGGAGCCCCGAATGAGCCTGCTCCTGACCATCGACGTCGGCAACACCAACACCTCGCTCGGCCTCCACGACGGAGCCGCGCTGCGCGCCGACTGGCGCCTCACGACGCGTCGTGAGCAGACTGCCGACGAGTACGGCATCCTGGTGCGGAACCTCTTCGAATCCCGTGACGTGAAGCCGGCCGACCTCGCCGGCGTCGCCCTCGCGAGCGTCGTGCCGTCGCTCACGGGCGTCCTCGTCGACCTGGCCCGCACCTATCTGGGCCACGAGGCGCTGGTCATCGAGCCCGGGGTCAAGACCGGCATGCCGATCCTGTACGAGCCGCCCGGCGACGTGGGCGCGGACCGGATCGTGAACGGCGTCGCCGCTCTCGCCGCCTACGGCGGGCCGGTGATCGTCGTGGACTTCGGCACCGCGACCACCTTCGACGTCGTGACCCGCAAGGGCGAGTACGCGGGGGGCGTCATCTACCCGGGGATCGGGATCAGCGCCGACGCGCTGTTCCAGCGCGCCGCACGCCTGCCCCGCGTGGAGATCAAGAATCCCGGCCGGGTGATCGGGAGATCCACGGTCGGCTCGATCCAATCCGGGCTCTACTTCGGCTACGCCGCGATGGTGGAGGGCATCATCGCCCGCATCCGGGCCGAGCTGGGCGAGCCGGCGCGGGCCGTCGCCACCGGCGGCCTGGCCTCGAGCCTCGCTCCCGACCTGCCGTCGATCGAGGCGGTGGACCCCGTGCTGACCCTCACCGGCCTTCGCCTCATCTGGGAGCGCAACCGGCCGAAGTGACGCCCCGCGATCCCGAGGCGGAGTACTACCAGACGATCGAGGAGTTCTTCGTGGCGCGCCGCGGCGATCCGCTGTTCCTCTCGAACGCCGACTGGCTGCTGATCCGACGCTGGCGGAAGGAGGGACTCCCGCTCCGCATCGCCTTGCGGGGCATCGGAGACGCCCTGGAAAGCCATGCGCATTCGTGGGCGCGAGCCCGCAAGGTCGGGAGCCTGCGCTACTGCGAGGCCGAGGTCGAGGTTGCCCGCGAGCGCTGGGAGCGGGCCCTCGCCATCGGCAGCGAGCCCGAAGGGGACGTGCGCGCGACGCTCTTGTCGTTCGTCGCGGCGCTCGGCGCCGCGCGCGAGGTTCCCCAGGCGGTTCGTGCGAGCGTCGTGGCCGAGCTCGAGAAGCTCGCGGACGCGTCCGGCCGGCCGAGGGACGTGGAGCCGAAGCTGGCGGCACTCGAGAAGAGGCTGGTGAAGTCTTTCGCCGGAGATCCCGCCGCCGATCGTGGGATCGAAGAGCAGGTCGACGCCGCGCTGGACCCGTATCGCGCGCGGCTGCCCGAGAAGGTCTTCGCCGATCTGCGCAGCCAGGCGCTGGTCCGGGAGCGACTCGCGGCTCGAGGCCTGCCGCGGCTCAGCCTGTTCGGACTGTGACGATGCGGACGGGGGAGCTCCTCGAGGTCACGGTCGAGAAGGGCATCTACCGTGGCCTCGGCCTCGCGCGCGTCGAGGGCCAGGCGCTGTTCGTCGTCCGCGGGCTGCCTGGCGACCGGCTGCGGGTGCGGGTCTCGGCGATCGAGCGGGGCTTCGTCCGCGCCACGATCGACGCCGTTCTGGAAGCGGGCCCGCACCGTCGCCCGGCGCCGTGCCCGTACGCGGACTCGTGCGGCGGCTGCGCCTACCAGGAGCTCGACTACCCGGCCCAGCTCGTGTTGAAGGAGGCCGTCCTCCGGGAATCCCTCGGCCGCGGCGGCGTCGTCTGGACCGGAGCCATCCCGGTGCACGCCTCGCCGCGCGAGGGCTGGCGCTCGCGCGCGACGCTCCACGTCGCGCTGTCGGGGGCCGGCCTGCGCCTCGGCCTGCGCGGAGAAGCCAGCCACCGGGTCGTGGACCTGCCGCGCTGCCTTCAGCTCTCCGAGGCGATGACGGGCGTGGTCGACGGCCTGCGCCGTTCCCTCGAGAAGCGGCCGGGGCTCGCGACGCGCGTGCAGGACGTGCGCCTGCTCGAGAGCGGCGGCGCGGGCCGCGTCGTCGTGGGCCTCGACGGCGAGCTCGGCCCGGCCGATGCGCCACAGCTCTTGGCACTGCAGGAGGGCGCTCCTCTCGCCGGTCTCGGGGCACGGCTCGGGCCGCCTCGCAACAAGCGCTACGTGCACCTCGCCGGCGACGATTCCGTGGTGTCCGAGGTGCTCGGGCGCCGCTATCGCATCCACAGCGAGTCCTTCTTCCAGGGGAACCGGTTCCTGGTCGAGGCCCTCGCGCGGTCGGTGCGCGACGGCGTGGCGCGGGGCGGACGCGTGCTCGATCTCTTCTCGGGGGTGGGGCTCTTCGCGCTCACCCTCGCCGAGGGTGCGGACAGCGTCCTCGGCATCGAGGGCAACGCCCAGGCCGTCGACGATGCGACGTTCAACGCGGCGTCGGCGGGCCTCGGCCACGTGAGGTTCCGTTCGGGCGACGTCGCGACGACCCTGGCGACGGTCCCGGCGGAGCGGGCCGAGCGCATCGTGCTCGATCCGCCGCGAAGCGGCGCCGGTGTCGCGCTCATGCGTGCCGTTGCGGCGCGCTCGCCCGAGTCGATCCTGTACGTCTCCTGCGACCCGCCCACGCTGGCGCGGGACCTGAAGGCGCTCGAGCCCAGCGGGTATCGCCTCGCCTCGCTCGAGCTGTTCGATCTCTTCCCCGACACCTTCCACATGGAGTCCGTGGCGGTCCTGCGTCGGTTCTGAGCCCCTTGTGACGCTTCGCCGACCGTTCGGATCGCGCGTCCGGGCGCGCCGGGGACGTTTACGGTACGCGCGCGATGACGCGGCCGCTGTTGTGCCTCGCGACGCTGTTCGGGTGCGGCTGCGCCGCGGGCGCGGGCCTGTCCGTCGCCGTGGCGGCGGGTCTCGTGGCGACGGCGTGCCTGCTCGCCGGGTTGGCCGTGATCTGCAGGAGCCGCGCCAGCGCGGCCTCGGCCCTCGGTTGCGCCGCTCTCGCCCTGGGCGCGGCCGACGCGGCGGCTGCGCGCGTCGAGTACGAGAGCGCAAGCGTCCGCGCCTTGCTCGGGGAGGAGGCTCAGCGCCCCGTGCTGGTCCAGGGCGTCGCCCATGCCGATAGCCGGGAGCGGGACGGACGCACTCTTCTCCAGGTCGACCTCGAGGCCGTCGACGGGGTCGCGACGACCGGCAACGTGAGGATCACGGTGGGCGGGGAGTCGTCGACGCCGGTCGTTCTCCAGGGGGAGCGCGTTTCGCTGTGGAGCACGTTGGGGCCGCCGCGAGGCTTCGACGATCCCGGCGTCCCGGACGTCCGGGAGACGGCGCGACGCGACGGCTGGCAGGGCTCGGGCTACTGCGAGTCGGGGCGACTCGTGAGTCGAGCCGGGCCGGGCACCGGAGTTTCCGGGTGGGCGGGTCGGCTGCGCCAGGAGCTGCGCGGGCGGCTGGTGGCCCACGTTCCCGCGGGTCCGGAGCAGGCCGTCGTCCGGGCGATGGTCCTGGGGGATCGCACCGGCCTCGAGCGCGAGACGGAAGACGCCTTCCGGATCGCGGGCACCTACCATGTGCTGGCGCTCTCGGGGGCGCAGATCGCGCTGGTGGCCGCCGTGCTGCTCTGGCCCCTCCGGTATCTCCTCGCTCCGCCCTGGCTACGGGCCCTGCTGGTCTCGTCCCTCCTGGCAGCCTACGCCGTCCTGGTGGGAGGCGACGTTCCGATCGTGCGGGCCGCGCTGATGGCCAGCGTCGTGCTGGCCGGCCAGGCCCTCGATCTCGACTCCGACACCGCGAACCTTCTCGGAGCCGCGGCGTTGCTCGTCCTCGTCGCGCGTCCGGGAGACTGGAGCGACATCGGCTTCCAGCTCTCCTTCGCCGCCACGCTGGGGCTCGTCCTGCTCACGCCGGCCCTCGTCGCGCGCCTGCCGCGCCTGCCGCTGCGCCTGGAGCTCGCCCTCGCGACATCCGTCGCGGCCCAGCTCGCGCTGCTGCCGCTCCTCGCGCTGCACTTCCACAGGATCGCGCCGGCGGCTCTCGTCCTGAACCTCGTCGCGGTGCCGCTGTCGACCGCGGTGCTGCTCGCGGGCGTCGCCGTGCTGGCCGCCTCGGCGCTCGCGGCGCCATTGGCCGCGGGCCTCGGCTGGGTGGCCTTCGCCGCGGCGCGAGGCCTGCTGGCTTCGGGGACCGTGGTCGAGGGCCTGCCCTTCCTCGACGCGCGTGTGCCGAGCCCGCCCGTGTGGTGGATGGTCGCCCACGCGGCTGGACTCGCCTGCCTGGCGCGGGGGCGGCTGCGGCCGGCCACCGCGATCGTGACCGCAGCCGCGGCGCTCGCCGCGGTCGTCCACCTCGCCGGGCCGTCCGGGGATGGAACGCTGACCCTCACTGTCCTCGACGTCGGGCAGGGCGACAGCCTCGTGCTGAGCTCGCCCCGGGGCCGCACGATGCTCGTGGACACCGGCGGCTCCTTCGATGGCCGTCTCGACATCGGCGAGCGCGTGCTCGGGCCGTATCTGTGGAGTCGCGGCGTCCGGCGGCTGGCGCCGCTCGTCCTGACCCACGCCCATCCCGACCATGCCGGCAGCGTCGATTTCATCGTCCGGGCTTTCGGGATCGACGACGTCTGGGAGGGCCTCGGCCCCCGTTCCGATCGGGGATACGCCCAGCTCGACGGGAGCCTGCGGCGGGCCGGCGTGCCGCGGCGGGCCCTGACCCGCGGCGCCTGGTTCGACTGGGATGGCGTGAGGATCGACGTGCTCGGTCCCCGGGCGCATCCACCACCCGCCGTGACCCGCAACGACGACTCGCTGGTGCTCCGGGTGCGCCTGGGAGAAGTCAGCCTGCTGCTCGCCGGCGACGTGGAGGGAGCGGGGGAGGCCTGGCTCGACCCGGGGCCGCTCAGCGTCCTCAAGGTGGCCCACCACGGCAGTCGGACCAGCAGCGGAGAGGCCTTCCTGACCCGGACGCGCCCCCGCGTCGCGATCACGTCCTCCGGGTCCCGCAATCCGTTCGGTCACCCGCACCCCGAGGTGGTCGAGCGGCTGCGATCGCTGGGGGCGCTCGTGTTCCGGACCGACCTCGAAGGCGCCGTCACGGTGACCACGGACGGGCAGGCGGTGTGGGTCCGATCGCAGGCGCTCGGGCCCGTGAGAGTCCAGTAAAGTCAGAGGTTTGCAGGGACGGATCGATGTGCTACGATCCCCGACCTAACTGGAGAGACAAGCGTCCCGACCCCTGCGGAAATGAGCGAGGACAGGAAGCCTTTCACTGTCAAGGACCGGCGCCATTTCACGGCCGACGGTCAGGTGCGTTCGGAGCAGTCGGAGGAGAGCGCCGTCGCGGACTCCCCGGTCCTGCCCGAGCCCATCCTGCCGCCGCGCGAACCCATGCCCGTTTCGCCGCCCCGGCGGGCCCAGAAATCCGTTGGACACGCGGTCGCGCTCTCCGATCTCTTGATGCAGCTCGCCGGCAATGCCAGCGTGCTGCTCGGGCTCGCGGCGCCCGAGGGTGAAGAGCCCCAGGTCGATCTCGAAGGAGCGCGCGAGGTGATCGGGATCCTCGAGATGCTCCACGACAAGACCGAGGGCCGGCGCACCGCCGACGAGGAGAAGCTCCTCGAAGGGATCCTGTACGAGCTGCGCATGACCTACGTGGCACGGGCCCGGGTGGGCGGCGCGTGACGCGTGCCCTGGCGCGGTGCGTCCTGCTGGGCGCGGCGCTGCCGGTCCTGGCGGCGTCCAACTCGGAGAAGGTGATCGACGTCCGCGCGACGCGGCCCGTCGCCGGCAGCAGCTTCGAGGGCATGTGGGACGCG
Source organism: uncultured Acidobacteriota bacterium (assembly GCA_902826455.1). Classification (GTDB taxonomy): domain Bacteria; phylum Acidobacteriota; class Vicinamibacteria; order Fen-336; family Fen-336; genus CADEEV01. The sequence goes on from CADEEV010000042.1 coordinate 27,090, forward strand.
TATCGCAAGGCCGACATCGCCGGCGACACGGACACCTCCGACAAGCTCTTCCGCGAGATCCGGCGCCTGCGCACGGAGCGCAACGTCCAGAGCCTCGAGGAGATCTCCCTGGCCCTGGTGGCGCGCGGGCAGGAGCGCCTGTCCGACGCGAACCGGTCCGGGGCCGAGGAAGACTTCCTCAAGGCCGTCGGTCTCGACCCGCACCTGCCGGACGCCTACCTCGCCCTCGCCAGGGCCGAGGTCCGGAAGGGGCCCCTCGGGATCCTGGCCGCGGTCAAGGACACCTTCGCCGCGATGACGGCGCGTGTCGACACCGCTCGCGGCCGCTACTTCGCCCTGCTCCTCGTGATCCCGGTCGGCCTGCTGGCGCTGCTCGCGACGATCTCGATCCTGGCCTTCTCCCTGTTGCTGCGCAACGGAACGCTCCTGCTCCACGACTTGCAGGAGAGGTTCGGCGACGGGCGCGAGGCCCTGGCCGTCGGCGTCTTCGCGATCCTGGTGTTCCTGCCCACGATCACCTTCCAGGGCTTCGCGTGGCTGCCGCTCTGGTGGCTCGCGCTGCTGTTCGTCTACCTGAGCCGTGTCGAGCAGGCGGTGGCCGGTCTCGCCCTGCTCTCGGGGCTCCTCGTCGGGCCGGCAGTCGACGTCCTGACGTCGCGGGTCCTGGCCGAGCGGAACCCCTTGTTCCGGGCCACCCTCCAGACGATCGAGGGCGGCCCCGACCTGCGCGCCCGCGACGCGATCGAGCGCGGGCTCGCGAGCCTGCCCGAGGACCGCGACCTGTCCTATCTCCTCGCGATCCAGTACAAGAAGGACGGGCTCTACGACGAGTCCGCTCAGATCTACCGGGAGATCCTGCGCACCAGCCCCGAGGACCGCATCGCCCTCAACAACCTCGCGAACATCGAGTTCGCCCGGGGCGAGTTCCCGGCGGCGATCGCGCGCTACAAGCAGGGGGCCGAGGCGAGCCCGACGCCGGAGATCAACGCGACGTTCTACTACAATCTCTCCCTGGCCCACCTCCAGCGCTTCGAGTACCAGCCGGCCCAGGAGGCGCGCTCCCAGGCCGAGCGCATCTCCATGAGCGTGGTGCGGGCCTACGACAACCTCTGGAAGTACGACAAGAGCGACTACGCCGTCGTGGACCTCTCGCTGTCCGAGGAGCAGGCCTGGGCGAAGTTCGGCGGGACCGCCGAGGGCGTCGCCGCCCAGAACGTCGTCGGTAAGGCCGTCACGCCCTTCGACGCGTCGAAGCTGCTGCCGAGCGCCCTCAATCGCTTCGCGGGCTTCCTGCTCGTCGCACTCGTGGTGGGCTTCGTGCTGTCGCGATGGCGGGGCAAGCGGATGTTCACGCTGCGCTGCCAGAAGTGCGGCACGCCGTTCTGCAAGCACTGCCACCTCGGCGCCGCGGCCGCGGGCCTGTGCACGCAGTGCTACCACCTGTTCGTGGTGCGCGACGGCGTCTCTGGACCGGCGCGCAACCAGAAGCTCCTCGAGGTCCAGAAGGAGGACGAGCGGCGCGAGCGCATCTTCCGCGCGCTCTCCCTCCTCTCTCCGGGAGCAGGACACCTGTACGCCCAGAAGACCCTCCTGGGCGCGCTCTTTGCCATGGTGTGGTACGGGTTGCTGGCGCTGGTCCTCCTCGCCGGCCGCGTGCTGCCGGTGACGGAGGCGCCGTCGGTCCTCGTCGGCTCCTGGGGATCGTGGATCGCCGGAGCGCTCCTCCTCGCGACCTACGTCCTCGCCAATCGCGCCCGGCCCGACTTCGAGTTCGCCATGCCCGCGCCCCGCAGCACCGGCAAGCGGGGAAGGGTCTAGCCCATGGCTCTCGAAGGAACCATCAAGGACTTCGGTCTTCCCGACATCTTCCAGCTGATCGGCCTCCAGCGGAAGACGGGGCTCCTCACCCTCAAGAACGAGAAGGAGAACGTCACCGTCACCTTCGAGAACGGCATGGTGGTGATGGCCGATTCGTCGCAGAAGCGCCTCGAGGACCGCCTGGGCAGCGTGCTCGTGAAGCAGGGGAAGCTAACCCGCGAGCGGCTCGACGAGGCCCTCGCGACCCAGAAGGCGACGCTGCAGCGGATGGGCCACATCCTGACCACCGGCAACTTCATCACCGAGCAGGACCTGAAGGACGCCTTGCAGGTGCAGGTGTCGCAGATCGTCTTCAAGGTCTTCCGCTGGCGCGACGGCGAATACCACTTCGCTCCCACCGACACGGTCGACTACGACCGCGAGAACTTCAATCCCATGAGCGCGGACTTCATCCTCATGGAAGGCATCCGGATGGTGGACGAGTGGCCCATCATCGAGAAGAAGATCCCGTCGATGGACATCGTCCTGCGCCCGGTCGTGGACCCGTCCATGATCGAAGTAGGCGACGGCGACGGGGGCGGCGGCATCGACGAGGTCCTGAACAAGCGCGGCGCCGCGAGCTCCCTCAGCAAGATCCGCCTGAGCGGCGAAGAAGAGCGCATCTACCGTAAGGTCGACGGCACGCGCACGGTGCAGGCAATCATCGACTCCTCGGGCATGGGGGAGTTCGAGGTCTGCCGGGTGCTCTTCGACCTGCTGAACCGGAACATCATCTCGACCGTCGGCCGGGGCGACGCCCCCGAGACCTTCGTCGGTGTGCGCAGCGAGGGGCCGCCCTCGAAGGTGCCGGGGCTCGTCGCGATGGGCGTGGCGCTGGCCATGTCCCTCGCGGCCATCGGGGCCCGTTGGGGAACGCCGTTCGCCGTCGTGGGCCTGAAGCCTCTGCTCTCGGGCTCCTACGGCCTGATGCTCGAGGCGGTGAGCGAGGCCCGTCTGCAGCGGCTGGACAAGGCCGTGCAAGCCTATCGCCTCGCCACGGGGGCGCTGCCGCGCACCCTCGAAGACCTCGTGAAGGCCGGCCTGGTGGATCGCAGCTATCTCAAGGACCCCTGGACCCGCCCGTATCACTACGCGCAGACCGATGGCGGGTACCTGCTGAGCGGTCTCGACGACCGCGGGCGCAAGGTCCCGGCGACGACTCTCGAGCGCACCCTCCCGGCGAACCGGCCCTAGTCCGCTCGAGCCCTCGCGATGGAGATCGTCAGGCTGGACGGCTCGAGGCCGCGTGACTGGTCGGCGGCCGTGGTCAGCGTCGGGAACTTCGACGGCGTCCACCGCGGGCATCAAGCCCTCGCGACCGCCGTCGCCGACGAGGCTCATACACGGGCGGCAAGCGCCGTCGTCCTCACGTTCGACCCGCATCCGTCGAGGATCCTGGCACCCGAGCGCGCGCCCGCGACGCTGATGACGCTGGAGCAACGGGCCGAGGCCCTCGCGACCCTCGGGATCGACCGGCTCGCCGTGCTGCCGTTCACGCGCGAGCTCGCCGCGGAGCCCGCCGAGAGCTTCGCGAAGCGCGTCCTGCTCGAGGCCGTTGGCGCTCGCGAGGTCGTGGTGGGTGCCAACTTCCGGTTCGGGCGCGGGCGCGCGGGCGACGTGTCGAGCCTGCGGCAGTACGGAGCGAGGCTGGGCTTCGAGGTGCGCGCCATGGAGCCCGTGCTCGACGAGGAGGCCCCGATCAGCAGCACGCGCGTCCGGGCCGCGATCGCCCGGGGCGACGTCGCGGCCGCCGCCCGCCTGCTCGGCCGTCCGTACTTCGTGGACGGCGCCGTGGTCCGGGGGGAAGGACGCGGACGGAGCCTGGGCTTTCCCACCGCGAACCTCGAGCCGCTGAACGAGACGTTGCCGGCGGCCGGCGTCTACGCCTGCCGCTGCAGCGTCGACGGCCGCCACACGGACCGCTTCGCGGCCGTCGTGAACCTCGGTCGACGGCCCACTTTTGGTGCCGCGGGCCTGCGCCTCGAGGCGCATCTGCTGGATTTCTCGGAGGACCTCTACGGCCGCAGCCTGCGCGTCCTGTTCGAAGCGAGGCTGCGCGACGAGGAGCGTTTCGAGGGGCCGGAGAGCCTCGTGGAGCAGATCCGACGGGACGTCGTCGCGGCCCGCGGCCTTCTGGAGAAGGCCGGTGGAAACGGGTTATAGTCGCCGACGGACCAGCCGATGAGCGATCTCACCGTCGATACGCGCGACGTCGAAGACATCCGTCTCCTGTATCCCCGGGGCTTCATCAACGCCCACACGGTGCGCGTGTTCGAGCACGAGCTCCAGCGGACCCTGCAGGAGGGGCGCTTCAAGGTCGTGGTGGACTGCAGCGGCCTCGCGTACATCGCGAGCGCGGGTCTCGGCGCCATCATGGGCTCGATCGAGGAGATCCGGGGCAACGGGGGCGACCTGCGGCTCGCGGGCCTCAACGAGACCGTTCGCAACATCTTCGAGATCCTCGGCTTCAACCACCTCTACCGGATCTTCCCCTCGGAGGCGGAGGCGATCCTGAGCTTCCGGCAGGGGGGAGGGTCGACCGCCTAAGCGCCCATGGCCGGGCGGACGCAATCGCGACGCCGACCCACACCGGCCCTCGTGCTGCAGGTTCCGAGCGAGACCGCGTACCTCGCCGTCGTCCGCGACCTCACGAAGAAGATGGCCGAGGCGGCCGGCTTCGACGCTCCCACGGCCTTGAACGTGGCGCTCGCGGTGGACGAGGCGGCCTCGAACGTCATCGAGCACGCCTATCACGGACAGCCGGGCAAGCGCTTCGAGGTGCGCATCGACGACGGCACGGAGGAATTCCGCGTCGAGGTCGTCGATGCCGGCGACATGGTCGACCCGCGGGCGTTGCCGCGCGTGGACCTGGAGCGCTACGCGAGCGAGCGCCGCACGGGCGGCCTGGGCGTGCACCTCATGGGCAAGATCATGGACTCTGTCACGTTCCGCCGCACGGCCCGCAAGAACGTGTGCTGCCTCGTGAAGCGCAAGGCATGACGAGCGTGGGGGATCTGCCGGTCGTCTTCCAGTACCAGCGCGCCCTCGACGAGTTCCGGCGCGAGGGCCACGAGCCGCCGCTCCTGAAGCGCATGTCGGAGCTCATCTCGCTGCTCGACCTCACCACGACCCTGAACTCGGCGCTGTCCAGCGAGGAGATCCTCGACGCTGCGCTCCTGATCGTCCTGGGCGAGCTCCAGGCCTCCCGCGGTTGCCTGCTGGTGCGCGAGGAGGACGGTCGCTTCGGGATGCGCGCGGCGCGCGGCTTGCCGGGTCAGGCGCCGGCCCACGCGCCGCTCTCGGGAGACGCGCCCTCGGAGATCGTGTTGCGGGAGTCCGGCCTCCATCCCGAGGCGTTCGCCGCCTACGGTCTCGAGCTGCTCTGCCCGGTGGAGAAGCGCGGGCGCACGATCGCCCTGCTCGGTCTCGGCCCGCGCGAGGGGCGCAGCTACGCCGACGACGCCCGGGCCTTCCTGCGCAGCGTCGCGGCCTGCGCCTCGACGCCGATCGAGAACGGCTTGATCCATCGCGAGCTCCGTCAGCTCAACCAGAGGCTGTCGGTGAAGGTCTTCCAGCTCAACAACCTCTTCGACATCAGCCGCGAGCTGACCGCGAGCTTCGACGAGGAGTCGATCAAGAACCTGGTCACGAGCACGCTGATGGGGCACCTGATGGTCTCCCGCTGCGCCTTGTACCTGACGGAGGCCGACGGCGTGTCCCTGGCCCACGAGCGCGGCGCCCGGAGCGGGGAGGCCTCGGCCCTGCTCGACCCGGCCGCGACGGCTCTCGTCGAGACGCTGCGCATGCCCCTGACCGTGGCCGAGCTCCCGGCCGGATCGCTGAAGGACCGCCTCCTGCGCACGCGGATGGCCTTCCTGGTGCCGCTGCGCATCGGCGAGCGCACCGAGGGCTTCTTCGCGGTGGGCGAGCGCCCTTCCGGCGCGAGCTTCAACGAGGAGGACGGCGATTTCGCCATGACCCTGGGACGTCAGGCCGCGGCGGCCATCGAAGCGGTCCGGCTGCACCGGATGCGCGTCGAGAAGCAGCGCCAGGACCGCGAGATGCAGATCGCCCGGGAGATCCAGCAGAGCCTCTTCCCGAGCGTGCGGCCGAGCCTGCCAGGCTACGAGCTCTCGGCCCTCAGCCATCCTTGCTACCAGGTGGGAGGCGACCACTACGACTTCATCCCGCTGCCCGACGGCCGCGTCGCCCTCACGATCGCCGACGTCTCGGGCAAGGGCGCACCCGCCAGCATCCTGATGGCCTCGGTGCACGCCTCGCTGCGCGCCCTCGCCGGGACCCTGACGCCCGCGGCGTTGATGTCCCGCGTCAACCTGTTCCTCTACGAGAGCACGCAGGCCAACAAGTACGTGACGCTGTTCTACGGGGAGCTCGATCCGGCGTCGCGCCGCTTCTCCTACGTGAACGCCGGCCACATCCCGCCGTACCACGTGGCGGCCGACGGCTCCGTCAGCCGTCTCGGGGAGGGGGGGCCGGTGCTGGGGCTGCTCGAGGACGCGACCTTCGACACGGGCTCGATCGTGCTCGCGCCCGGAGAGAGCGTGACGATGGTGACCGACGGCGTCACCGAAGCCGCGACGCCCGACGGCGACGAGTTCGGCGACGAGCGCGTCGAGGCGGTGCTCCACGCCTGCGCCGAGCGCACGGCGGACGACGCGCTGCACAGCCTGGCGGACGCGGCGACCGCATGGGCGGGAGCCGCCGGCTGCTCCGACGACCTGACCATTCTGATGCTGAAGGCCCACTGAAACGACCATGACCCTGCGCCTGCACAACACGCTTTCCGGAGCCGTCGAGGAACTGAAGCCGCTCTCGCCGCCCGAAGTGAGGATGTACACCTGCGGTCCGACCGTCTACAACCGCGCCCACATCGGCAACTTCCGCACCTTCGTCGCCACGGACGTGCTGCGGCGCGCGCTGCGGCACCTGGGCTACAAGGTCACGAGCGTCATGAACGTGACCGACGTCGAGGACCGGATCATCAAGTTCGCCGCGGACGCCGCCACGGACATCAAAGGCTTCACGGAGCCGTGGATCGCCGCCTTCGAGCAGGACATGGCCGCGATGCGCATCGAGCCCCACGACCATTTTCCGCGGGCGACGGCCCACATCCCGGAGATGGTCGCGCTCATCGAGCGCCTGACGGCCCGCGGCCACACCTACACGGCGGACGGCAGCATCTACTTCCGCATCGCGAGCCTGCCGGAGTACGGGCGCCTGTCGCGCCTCGACGTCGCGGGGATCCAGGCCGGGACCCGAGTCGACAACGACCGCTACGAGAAGGAGAACGCCCGCGACTTCGTGCTCTGGAAGCTCAAGAGCGACGAGCCGAAGTGGGCGCAGTGGGATGCGCCCTTCGGCCCGGGCCGGCCCGGCTGGCACATCGAGTGCTCGGCGATGAGCATGAAGTACCTGGGCGAGACCTTCGACCTGCACGCGGGCGGCGTCGACCTCATCTTCCCGCACCACGAGAACGAGATCGCCCAGAGCCAGGGCGGAACGGGCAAGCCGTTCGTGAGGCACTGGTTCCACGTCGAGCACCTGCTCGTCGACAACGAGACGATGTCGAAGAGCAAGGGCAACTTTTACATGGTGCGGGACCTCGTCGACCAGGGGCACCGGCCCGACGCGATCCGGTACCTGCTCCTCCAGGCCCACTATCGCAAGAAGGTCAACTTCAGCTTCGAGGGGCTCGGTCACGCGGTGGCCGCTCTCGAGCGCATCCACAGCTTCGTGCGGCGCTTGCCCGACGCGAGCGGCGACGGTCCCGTGACGCCCGAGGTCGAGGCCGCGATCGCGAAGGCGAAGCAGGCATTCGACGAGGCGCTCTCGGACGACCTCAACACGCCCGAGGCGCTGGCGGCGGTCCACAACCTCGTCTCCGACGGCAACAGCCTGCTCGTGAACGGCTTGGTTTCGAGGTCCGGCGCCGCGGCGCTGCGCGCGACGATCGAGGTCTTCGACCGGGTGTTGGCGGTGCTGCTGCCTTCCGACGAGGACCGGCTGTCGCCCGAGGAGCAGGCGCTCTTCGACGAGCGCCAGGACTCCCGGAAGCGCCGGGAGTTCCAGAGGGCGGACGAGGCCCGGAAGAAGCTCGAGGGCTTGGGCGTGATCCTGGAGGACACGCCCAAGGGAACCCGCTGGCGCCGGGGCCGTTAGAGCGCGGGAACCGGCCGCAACGGGGCGGCGAGGGGGAAGACCTCGCCTGCCGTCATCTCGAGAGTCTTGGCTTCGGGATCCTGGCCCGCAACTTCCGCACGCGGGGCGGGGAGGTCGACATCGTCGCGCGCGACGGCGCGACGACCGTGTTCGTCGAAGTGAAGGAGCGGCGCGGCGCGTCCCACGGCACGGGCGTCGAGGCGGTGACGACGGGCAAGCGGCAGCGCCTGCTCAGCGCGGCCCGGGTCTACGCCTCGCAGCACGGCCTGAGCGACTCGCCGCTGCGCTTCGACGTCGTGGCCATCGACTGGAGCGGCGCGCAGGCGAACGTCCGCCACGATCGCGACGCCTTCGGTTTCAGCTATTGAGGATTGGAGCGGGAAACGGGATTCGAACCCGCGACATCGACCTTGGCAAGGTCGCACTCTACCACTGAGCTATTCCCGCCCGAGCGACAGGCAGCCGACGCAACGAATACTAACGGTCGAGGCGTGATCCGTCAACCATCGCGCCGCCTTGATACCCTTCGTCGAGTCCTCTATATTGCTCGTTCGGCGGTGGCGTAGCCAAGTGGTTAAGGCGGAGGTCTGCAAAACCTCTACTCAGCGGTTCAAATCCGCTCGCCACCTCCAACTTACTTTCCCCCCAGCAGATAGTCGACGGCCAGGTTGGAGAGGGCCCGCACGCCCACGGGCAGCGCGCTTTCGTCGGCGAAGAAGCGCGGGGAATGGTTGGGTGCCGCGATCTTCGGGTCGGTGCCCTTGGGCGTGATGCCGAGGAAGAAGAAGACCCCGGGCACACGCTTCTGGTACACCGCGAAGTCCTCGGCGGTCGTCGTGACGCGGCCGTTCGGGAACCACTTGTCGGCGCCGGCGACGCGCTTCAGCGTCGGGCCCATGCGCTGAGTGAGGGCCGGATCGTTGTAGGTGACGGGGTTGCCGGTCTCGATCGTGACCTTCGCGGTCGCGCCGGCCGACGCGGCGATGTTCTCGGCCGTGCGCTTGATGCGCGCGTGGATCTCGTCGCGCATCCCGGGGTCGAAGGTGCGGATGGTGCCGACCATCCTCACGTCCTCCGGGATGATGTTGTAGCGGTTGCCGCCCTGGATCAGGCCGATCGTGACGATCGCGGGACCGACGGTGAGGTCTTCCTGGCGGCTAACGATCGTTTGCAGGCCCAGCACGATCTGCGACGAGATGACGATGGGATCGATCCCGGACCAGGGCAGGGCCCCGTGGGTCTGGCGCCCCTTCACTTCGATCGTGAGGACGTCGGCCGCGGCCATGATGCCCTCCGGCTTGTAGACGATCGCTCCGGCCTCGTACGGGAACACGTGGAGGCCGAACACCGCGTCCACCTTCGGGTCCTCGAGTGCGCCTTCGTCCACCATCACGCTGGCGCCGCCCGTCTCTCCGTCCTGGACGCCCTCTTCGCTAGGCTGGAAGAGGAACTTGACCGTGCCGGGAAGCGCCGCGCGCATGCCCGCGAGGACTTCGGCCACTCCCATCAGGATCGCCGTATGGTTGTCGTGGCCGCAGGCGTGCATGACGCCGACGTCACGGCCGTTCCACGTGCCGCGTGCCTTCGACCTGAACGGCACGTCCACCTCTTCCACGACCGGCAGCGCATCCATGTCCGCTCGCAGAGCGACGACCGGGCCGGGCCTCCCGCCCTTCAAGACCCCGACGACGCCGGTGTGGGCGACCCCCGTCCGGACCTCGAGGCCGAGCGTTCTCAGGTGAGCAGCGACGAGCGCAGCCGTGCGGACTTCCTGGTTCCCGAGCTCCGGGTGCTCGTGGATGTCCCGGCGCCAACCGACCACCTTGGGGAGGACCTCGGCCGTCCTGCGGTCGATCTGGTCGTACAGGGCCTTGCCGGGAGGCGGCGTGGCCGCCATCACGGAGGGCGGGCACGCCAGGACCAGCGCCAGCAGGGCTCTTTTCATGCGCGAGAGTCTACAACGTCCTCGCTGGAGGACGATTCTTTCGCGATGCGTCTGCGAAACGACCGGGCAGGTCCGTTGTTTCGCGATTCGAATGCGTGGCATCCTTTCTGCTACGGCTTGCTGGCGGGGAGGCGGCGCCCGCGTCCGGTTCGGCCGCCAAGGAGATCTCGATGCGAAGAGTGACCGGCGTGCTGACGCTGTTGACGCTGACGGCCGTTCCCGTCGTGAGCGAGGCCAGCAGCCTGGACATCAGGTTCGGCGCCTTCTTCCCGCGCACGGAGAGCAACCTGTTCGTCGACGACGCCGACCTCTACGTGAAGGACGGCAAGACCCTCGAGAAGAGCGACTGGGTCGGCTTCGCGGGCGGGGCACAGTTCAACGTCGAGGTGGCGCCCTTCGCGGAGCTCGGGTTCAGCATCGACGGCTACTCGCGCACCCTCGACACGTCGTATCGCGACTTCGTGTCCGAGAGCGACCGTGAGATCTTTCAGACCCTGCGCCTGACCACCGTTCCGGTCGGCGTGCAGCTCCGCCTCGGACCCACGGAGCGCGGCAAGATCTCGCCCTACGTGGCCGTCGGAGGCGATGCGATCTTCTACAAGTACGAGGAGTTCGGCGACTTCGTCGACTTCGACGTCGCGAGCCACCCGATCGTCTCCGACGCCTTCGTCTCCGAGGGCGTCGCCTGGGGCGTCCACGCCGCCGGCGGCCTGCGCGTGCCGATCAGCCACGACTTCAGCGTCAACGGCGAGGTCAAGTACCAGTGGGCGAAGGACGACATGCCCGACGATTTCGCTGGCAACGAGATCGATCTCAGCGGCTTCACCGCCACGCTGGGCGTGAACCTCCGCTTCTGACCGGGGACGGCCCCGCGGGCTTCAGGCTCGCGGGGCCGCCGCTCGCGCCCGGGCCCGGGATAAGATGACCGTCTGGCCCGGATGAAAGACTCCCCGCGACGATGCATCGGCTGATCGTCTGGATCCAGGAGGTCGCGGTTCCCCTTCTCGGCGCCCCGGGAGTTTTCCTCGCCGCATTCCTGGATTCGTCCTTCCTCAGCCTCCCCGAGATCAACGACCTGTTGGTGGTGACGTCGGCGGCCTCGAGCCCCCAGAAGGGCTGGCTGTTCGCCCTGATGGCGACCCTGGGCTCGGTCGCGGGCTGCTCCGTGCTGTGGTGGATCGGGTGGAAGGGGGAGGAGGGCCTTCTCGAACGCCGCTTCGGTGTCCACCGCGTGACGCAGGCCCGGGAGGCCTTCCATCGCTGGGACTTCCTGGCGCTCGCCGTGCCCGCGCTGTTGCCTCCTCCGATGCCGTTCAAGATCTTCGTGATCTCCGCTGGGGTGTTCGGGTTTCCCTTCCGGAAGTTCGTCGTCACGCTCCTGATCGCGCGAGGCCTTCGCTACGCCATCTGGGTCGCGGTGGGCATCTGGTACGGCGATCGAGCCATGCAGGTCTTCAAGAACGTGGACGAGTGGACCGGCCTGCACCTGCCCTGGATCCTGGCCTTCGCGCTGGCCGCCGCCGCAGCCTTCCTGGTCTACCGCTTCTTCCGCAAGAGGCGCCAGGAGGCGAGGCCTGGTCTGCTATCATGAATTTCATGAAGCGTTCCCGACTCGCGACGCTGTGCGTGATGATGCTCGCCGTGTCGACCGTGGCCGGCGGCCTCTTCGGAGGCCGCGTGCTGGCCGGCGGCAACCGTCTCTCCGAGCAGCTGCGCCTCTACACCGCCATGGTCGGCGTCGTCGAGGACCAGTACGTGGACGAAGTGAAGTCGGATCGCCTCGTCGCAGCGTCGATCCGCGAGATGCTACGCAACCTCGACCCGCACTCGAACTTCCTCGAGACGAAGGAGTACTCGACGCTGCAGGAGCGCCAGAAAGGCTCCTACTACGGCCTCGGCATCACGGTGCAGGCGGTCGACGGCAACATCACGGTCGTGTCGCCCTTCGAAGGCACGCCGGCGCATCGCCTCGGGATCCGGGCCGGCGACGTGATCAGCCGGATCGGGGAAGAGGACGCGCGCGGCATGACGATCGACGATGCGGTGAAGCGGCTGCGCGGCCCCAAGGGGACGCCTGTCCAGATCACGATCGTGCGCCAGGGCTACGACACGCCGCTCGAGTTCACGGTGGTGCGCGACGAGATCCCGCTGCACTCGGTGCCGTACTACTTCATGGCGACGCCCGCGACCGGTTACGTGAGGCTCACGGACTTCAACGAGACCTCGGCGTGCCGCCCGAACGACGGTCCCGAGTGCGAGAAGGAGCTCGAGAAGGCCTTCAAGAAGCTCAAGGAGCAGGGCGCCACGTCCTACATCCTCGACATCCGCGACAATCCCGGCGGACTGCTCGACCAGGCCTTCGCGGTCTCGAACCTGTTCCTCAAGAAGGGCCAGCTCGTCGTCTACACCCGCGGCCGCAACAAGCGCGACGAGTCCAACTACATCACCGAGGAAGAGAGCCCCTACGTGAGCGTGCCGCTCGTAGTGCTGACCTCGCGTCACAGCGCGAGCGCGTCGGAGATCGTGGCGGGCGCACTGCAGGATCACGATCGCGCCATCACCGTGGGCGAGACCACGTTCGGCAAGGGCCTGGTCCAGACGATCATGCCGCTGCGCAACGTCCGCGGCTACGCCCTGGCCCTGACGACCGGGCGCTACTACACGCCGTCGGGCCGGTCCATCCAGCGCGACTACGGATCGACGGCCCTCGAGGACTACTTTGCGCCGCGCCATCGCAAGCCGTGCGAGCAGGGCGTCGGCGCCCCCAAGCTGACGGACGCGGGCCGCAAGGTGTACGGCGGCGACGGCATCACCCCCGACTACTGCGTCGAGGCTCCCGAAGCGTCCAAGTTCGTCTCTCACCTGATCGCCCGCCAGGCCTTCGTCGGGTTCTCCGGCAACTACTCGGCCGCGGAGAGCACAGGCGTCGCGAAGATCTCGGGCACCGGCTCCCGCTCCGAGGTGCTCTCGAAGAAGGTCAAGCTCGTGGACCGCGGCTTCAAGGCGAACGACCAGGTCTTCGCCGACTTCCGCGACTACCTCGCGGCGCGCAAGATCCGTTTCACCGACGCGGATCTCACCGCGAACCGCCAGGAGATCGGCCGCGAGATCGAGGAAGAGATCCTGCGACAGGCCTTCGGCGAGGGCGAGGCGCGCCGGCGCATCATGGCGTGGGATCCCCAGGTCCAGAAAGCGCTCGAGGTGGTCGGCAAGGCCGAGATCCTCCTGAAGGATCCCCAGCGCGCCATCGCAGAGCGCGATCGGGAGGGCGACACCCGCGTAGCGTCTTCCTCCCAGCCGCGCTAAGCTTCGCCGACTCTTCCAGGGGGCTGACCATGTTTTCCCGCATCGGCCGCTTCTTCAAGGCCATCGTGAACGCCGTCCTCGGCGAAGCCGAGGGCCAGATTCCGGTCTCGATGCTCGAGGAATCCGTCCGCGAGATGCTCGAGAGCCTGCGTGCGCTGCGGGAGGCCGCTGCCACCACGATCGCCTTCGAGACGCGCGCGAAGCGCGACCTCGACGCCCAGAACCAGCGCGTCAAGGGGCTCCAGAGCCAGGCCGAGGAGGCCCTGAAGGCCGGCAACGAGAAGCTGGCGCGCCGCGCCCTGCAGCTCCAGATGGAGGCCAAGGGGACCCGCGATCTCGCCGAGCAGACCTACAAGGCGGCGAAGCTGCGGGCCGACAACGCCCGGGTCAAGCTCAAGGTCGAGGAGGAGCGGGTCCAGGGCAAGATCCGCAAGCTGGGCGAGCTCAAGGCCATCAGCGAGATGAACCAGGCCCAGGCGAAGATGCAGTCGATCACCGACGAGTACAACATCGACGGGGCCGTGAACGTCTTCGACAAGACCGCCGGGAAGATCCAGGAGCACGCGGACAAGCTCTCGGCCATGGACACGATCGCCGTGTCGGAAGGGGCGGAGCTCGACCGGCAGCTGGCCCAGATCAGCCAGAAGACCGAGGTCGACGCGGCCCTCGACGCCCTCAAGGCCAAGCTGGCCGGTGGCGTGAGTGCCGAGCCCGACTCCCCGGCCAAGGCCAAGGAAAAGATCTCTTCGGCCTTCGACGAGAAGTAGCCCGAAAAAAGTCGTCGAATCCCCGGAAGCGCGCTAAAATCGGGGGTTCATGCCCGACTGGATCGCCGCGCGGGGCGTCCGCGTCCACAACCTGAAGAACGTCGACGTCGACATCCCGACGCGCCAGCTCGTCGTGGTGACGGGCGTCTCGGGT
>CADEEV010000043.1 GCA_902826455.1 uncultured Acidobacteriota bacterium
GTTCTGGCTCGGCAGCCTCGCGGCCGTCCTGAGCTGGCTGGGGCTCTTCCTCGGCCTCGCGGCCGCCTCCGAGCTCGCGCACCCGGGCGGCATGGGAGAGGGCGGGATGGTGCTGCTCTTCCCCATGATGGTGTTCCCACCCGCCCTGGGACTCGCCGGGCTGGTCCGGCTCGTGATGTGGCTGCGGGCGCGGGCCGCACGGGCGCCCGAAGGGCCGCCCGGAAGCTAGGCCTTCTTCTCGGCCAGCTCTTCCCCGAGCGAGGCCAGCGAGGCGCGCAGCTGGTCGCGGAACGCGGTCAGCTCGGAAGAGCTCTGGCGCCGGCCTTCGGCCACCGCGCGCACGTCGTCGCTCAGGGTCGCGGCAAGGGTGCCGAAATGGCGGCGGCGGTCGTCGATCGGATCGTGGCTCATTGGATTTCCCGGACGGGCGTCAGATGAAGAGGTGTTCGTCGTCGTCGACGGCGTCCGAGCGACGCCCGACGCGCTCGCGGCGTTCGAAGCCGCGGAGCTGCTGGTAGACCTCGAGGCCGCGGCGGATGCCCTTCAGGAACGCCGCGATGTCCACGAGCGGCCCGATGGGCCGCAGCACGACCTTGCGGATGAGCGTCGTGGTCTCCTCGACCTTCTCGATGGTGTCGGCGAGGAGACCGTCGACGCGCCGGGCCTGGAGCACCGCGAGGTCGGAGACCTCGGCCAGGTTCCGGGTCACCCGGGTGACGTTGTCGAGGCTGGGCTTGATCTCGCGCTCGATCTTGTCCTGCATGTCGGCGACGCGCTTCGACAGCTTCTTCCCCTCGAGGATGAGCCCGATGAGGAAGGCCGACTGCACGACCGACGCGACCGCGATGATGCCCAGAAAGACGACGCCCCAGGTGTCCATGAACTACATCTTTTCTTTCTCGTCGCGATAGGCCTGACGGCCCGCTTCGACGGCTGCGGAGAGGCGGTCCTTGCGCTTGTCGACGCCTTCCTTGGCGCGCTCGACGTAGTCGGTCGCGTCCTCGATCAGCTCACGGCCCTTCGACGCCGCGCGCTCGCGCAGGTCGCGGCCCTTTTCCTGGCCTTCACGGATCTTGTCGCCGAGCAATTCGCGGGTTTCCTTGCCCGAACGGGGTGCGAACAGGATGGCGAGGGCGGCGCCGGTGAGCCCTCCCATCAGGAACGACAGAATGATGCCCGATGCGCCCGAACTGCGGTCGTCGCTCATGAGACCTCCTGACGGCTGAACCCCCACATTAGAACAGGCTGAGCTTCAGCCGCAAGTACTTGCGGGGATCGGCGCGCACGTCGCTCACGAACGAGCGCGCTTCCTTCAGGGCCGCGTTGAGGTTGTTGTAGAGCTCCGGGTCGTTGAGCAGCTTGCCGGCGGTCCCCTCTCCCTTCTCGACGCGCACCAGCAGCGCATCGACGCGGCGCGAGACGCTGTCGAGCCTCTGGAACAGCGCGTCGTCGGTCAGGAGCTTGCCGGCCGTGCCCTGGCCGTTCTTCAGGCGGCTCGCCACGTCGCCGAGGTTCGCGGTCATGGCCTTGAGGTCCTCGGCGAACTTCGGGTCCTTCGAGAGGGTGCCCAGGCCTCCCTCGCCCGCGTCGATCCGCGCCAGGATCGAGTCGAGGCTCTGGGTCGACCGCGCGAGCTGCTGCGACATCGCGTTGTCGTTCATGAGGCGGCCGAGGGGCCCGGTCTCGGCCTCGAGCCGGCCCATGACGCCCTGCAGCCGCATGCTGACGTCGACCATGCGGTTGTAGAGCTCGTCGTCGCGCAGCGCCTTGCCGATCAGGCCCTCGCCCGCGTCCATGCGCGAGAGGATGCGGCGCAGGTGGTCGGTCGAGGAGGAGGCGTCCGAGAGCAGGCCCTTCACGGGATCCTCCGCGGACGCGGCCACGAACTCGCCGTTCTCGATCGGCTTGCCGCGCGAGGCGCTCGTGATGTCGAGGGCCTTCTCGCCCAGGAGCCCGAGCGAGCCCAGGGTGGCCTCGCTCTCGGTGGTGATGCGGCCCTTGATGCGCTCGTCGAGGCTCATCGAGACCTCGACGAGGCCCCCGCCGCCCCCGGCGGCGAAATCCACCTTCGTCACCGTGCCGACCTCGACGCCGCCGAGGCGCACCGGGGCGCCGGGCTTCAGGCCGTTGACGTCGTTCATCAGCGTGCGCACGACGTAGCGGGCCGCGAAGGGCGAGCCGCCGCCGCCGCCGATGTACAGGATCGTCACGGCCAGCACCACCAGGCTCACGATGACCAGGGTTCCGACGCGCAGCTCGGTCCAGGTGAGCGCCTTGCTCTTGTCCGCCATGGCCTCTCCTCTAGCTCAGGAACTCGACGATATACGGGTCCTTCGACGTCACGAGCTCGTGGGGCGAGCCGTGGAACTGGACGACGCCCTCGCGCAGCATCATGAAGTCCGTGCCGGCCAGGAGCTCGTAGTCCTCGACGCGGCGGAACACGAACTCGCCGTCCTCCCGCGCCACGAACGTGCGCGCCACGTTGAACGCGTCGCGCAGCTGGTGGGTGACGAGGATCGAGGTGACGCCGTCGAGGTCGCGGGCCTTCACGATCAGGTCGGTGATCGTCGTGGACGTGATGGGATCGAGGCCCGTGGTGGGCTCGTCGTACAGCATGATCTGGGGTCGCGCCGCCAGGGCGCGCGCCACCGCCACGCGGCGCCGCTGCCCGCCCGACAGCTCGGAAGGGCTCTTGTCGTAGTGGGACGCGAGGCCCACGAAGCCGAGCATCTCGCGGACCCGTTCCTCGATCTCGCCGGGGGCCAGGCCGTCCTCGCCGAGGCGGAAGCCCACGTTCTCCCCCACGCTGAGCGAGTCGAAGAGAGCGCCCTCCTGGAACACCATGCCGACCTTGAGCCGGACCGGGCGGAACTCCTCCTCGGTCAGGCCCGTGACCTCGACGCCGTCGACGCGGATCGAGCCGGCGTCCGCCTTCAGCAGGCCGAGCATGAGCCGCAGGATCGTGGTCTTGCCGGAGCCCGAGCCGCCGAGGATCACCTTGGTGCCGCCCGCCGGCAGGTCGAACGTCACGCCCTGCAGGATCGGGCGGTCGTAGGCGAGATACACGTCGCGGAACGACACGATCGGCTCGTCGGGGCCGCGCGCCGGCGCGTCCTCGGGCGCGCGTCCCGTGCCGAGGAGCTCCTCGCGCAGCTTGTCGATGAGGTCGCTCATCTAGTTCACCGGGAACGCGAGCAGGAGGACCTTCGTCACGAAGAAGTCCGAGGCGAGGATCATGACCGAGGCCGCCACCACGGAGCGCGTGGTCGCGAGGCCGACGCCCTGGGTGCCGCCTTTCGTGTTGAGCCCCATGTAGCAGCCGACGCTCGCCAGGATGAAGCCGAAGACCACCGGCTTCGACAATCCCATGATCAGGTCGTTCAGGGCGAGGGCCTGGCCCACCGTGCGCCAGTAGTAGGGCCACGAGAGCTTGAGGTTGAAGATGCTGATGAGGCCGGCCCCGAAGATGCCGAGTGCATCGGAGAGCACCGTGAGCAGCGGCACCATGACGATGCCGGCCGCGAGGCGCGGCGCCACGAGCTTCCGGACCGGATCGGTGCCGAGCACGCGCAGGGCGTCGATCTGCTGGGTCACGACCATCGAACCCAGCTCCGCCGCCATCCCCGAGCCGACGCGGCCCGTGACCATGAGGGCCGTCAGCACCGGCCCCAGCTCGCGCACCATCGAGACGCACACCAGGCGCCCGACGTAGGGCCGCGCCCCGAACACGTCGAGGCTCGCGGCCGACTGCAGGGCCAGCACCATGCCCGTGAACATGCCCGTCAGGATCACGATCGAGAGCGAGCCGACGCCGAGGCTGTCCATCTGCGCCAGGATGTCGTCCACGTAGCGCGGCCGCGTGAACAGGGCCGCGAGCCCCCGGGCCGAGAGCAGCACGTACTCCTGGACGCCGAGCACCACCAGCTTGGTCCGGGAGAGCAGCTGGAGGACGACCCTGGCGAGGGGAAACGAAGAGCGCGGAGACAAGGAGAGCCATTATAAGCGGCTAGAATCCACCACCTTGATCGCCCTCTTGTTCTTCCTGAGCGGCGCCGCGGCGCTCGTCTACCAGACCGCCTGGCAGCGCATCCTCGCCCTGGGCAGCGGCGTCGGCATCTACTCGGTCGCGATGATCGTGGGCGCGTTCATGGCCGGCCTCGGCCTCGGCAGCCATCGCGGCGGCGTGCGCAGCGCCGAGATCGGCCCGCGCCGGGCGATGCAGGTGTTCGGGCTCGTCGAGGGTCTGATCGGGCTGTGGGGCTCCATGTCTCCCTTCCTCTACTACGACGTGCTCTACACCCGCGCGAGCTGGCTGTACGCGGCGCCGTTCCGGGCCGGGGTCGTGCACTTCGTGGCGCTGCTGCCGCCCACGATGCTGATGGGCATGTCGCTGCCGTTCCTGGTGCGCGCCACCGTGCGCGACGCCGCGACCGCCTCGCGCACGGTGGGCCGGCTCTACGGCGTGAACGTCCTCGGCGCGGCCTTCGGCGCTCTCGCGACGCCCTGGCTTCTGATCCGCTTCGCCGGCATCGACGGCGCCGTGTTCACGGCCGTGACCGCCAACCTGCTCGTGGGCATCGTCGCCCTGCGGCTCGCCCGCCGCATGCCCGAGGACGAGGCGATCGCGGCGTCGGCCGCGCCGCCGGGCGAGGCCGCCGGCGCGCGGCCTTTCGGCTTGTGGCTCGGCCTCTACGCCGCCAGCGGCTTCGTGGCCCTCGCCCTCGAGATCCTGTGGTTCCGCATCGTGGACGTGGGCGTGAAGTCCTCGGCCTTCACCTTCGGGACCGTGCTCGCCCTGTACCTGCTCGGCTGCGGGGCCGGCGCTCTCGTCGGCGCGCGCTTCGCTCCGCGGCTCGCGCAGCCGCTGCGCGCGTTCCTGACCTGCCAGTGCCTGGTGCTGCTGGCCTCGGCGGCCGCCGTGATCGGCTTCGTGCACCTGCCGGCGGGCTCGTGGTTCGTCGGCTACTGGTCCCGCTACGAGGGCGTCACCCTCGGCCGCGACGCCGCGCCCGGCGACATCCTGCGGCTCTACCTGCTGTTCCCCGCGCTGCTGTATGCCGTGCCCACGTTCTTCATGGGCCTCGTGTTCCCGATCCTGCAGCGCGCGGTGCACGACGACGTGCGCACGAGCGGCCGCAAGGTCGGCCTGCTGCAGGCCGCGAACATCGCGGGCTGCGTGGCCGGCAGCCTGCTCGTGGGATTGCTGGCGCTGACGCACCTGGGCACGGCGGGCACCCTGCGCCTGCTGGTCGTGGGTGGCCTCGGCTTCGCCCTCGTGGGCCTGCGCGCCTACAGCCGGGATCTGCGCTTCGCGCTGCTCGCCGCGGCGCTCGCCGCCGCCGCGGCGGCGCTCCCGGGCCAGGAGCGGCTCTGGGGCCAGCTCCACGGCGCGGATCCCGCGAGCTCGTTCCTGGCCGAGGACGCGAGCGGCGTCGCCGCGATCACGCCCGAGACGCCGGTCGGCTTCCGCGTGTCGGTGAACGGCAAGGGCAACAGCACGCTGCCCTTCGGCAGCACCCACACCTACCTCGGCGCGATCCCGGCCCTCATCCATCCCGCGCCGACCGACGTCGCGATCGTGGGCCTCGGGTCCGGGGACACGGCCTGGGCCGCCGCCTGCCGGCCCGAGACCCGTACGGTGACGGTGTTCGAGCTGAACCGCCCGCAGCCCGATCTGCTGCGCCGGCTGGCGGCCCGCGCCGCGCTGCCGGACCTGACGCGCCTGCTCTCCGATCCGCGCGTGCGCTACGTCCTCGACGACGGCCGCAGCTCCCTCGAGCACGGCGCCGAGCGCTACGACATGATCGAGGCCGACGCGTTGCGGCCCCACAGCGCCGGGAGCGGCAACCTGTACTCGGTGGAGTTCTTCCGGGCCTGCGCGCGGCGCCTGAAGGCCGGCGGCATCGTGTGCACGTGGGCGCCGACGCCGCGGGTGCGCGCGACGTTCGGCGCCGCGCTCCCCCACGTGATCCAGGCGGACGCCGGCGGGGGCGAGATCGTCCTCGTGGGCTCCCTCGAGCCCCTCGCGATCGATCGCGGGGCCTGGCGCGCGCGCGCCGAGTCGGCTCCGGTGCGCGCCTGGCTCGGGCCGACGATCTCCAACACGCTCGTGAGCCTGCTGCGGGGCACCCATCGCCTGGACCCCGCGAGCGTCGCGGGCCTGGGCGCTCCCAACGCCGACCTGTTCCCCCGCGACGAGTTCCTGACGCCCGATCCGGCCGAGCGGCGCTAGACTGGTAGGGTCGTCTAACTTCGAAGGAGTCATCCGATGAAACTGTCCTTCCTGCTCGCCGGCGCGGTTCTCGCCGTGGCCGGCGCCGTCTCCGCCGCACCCGTCACCAAGGCCGTCGCGACGCTCAAGAGCGCTCCCGGCGGCAAGGTCGAGGGCGTCGTCACGTTCAGCCCGGCTGCCGGAGGCGTGCGGGTGAACGCCCGCGTCACGGGCCTCACGCCGGGAGACCACGGCTTCCACATCCACGAGTTCGGCGACTGCGCCGCCACGGACTTCACGTCGGCGGGGGGCCACTTCAACCCGGGCGGCGACCCCCACGCCGGCATGGACGCCGCGGCGCGCCACAGCGGCGACATGGGCAACATCGTGGCCGACAAGGACGGCGTCGCCGTCCTCGACGTCGTGGACTCCAAGCTGTCCTTCGACGGCGCGAACAGCGTCCTGGGCCGCGGCCTGATCGTCCACGCGGCGGCGGACGACTTCAAGACCCAGCCGACGGGCAACGCCGGCGGCCGCGTGGCCTGCGGCGTGATCGGCGCGACGAAGGGCGAGTAGCCCGGCCTAGTCGGAGTCGAGGTCCTTCCTGAGCTCCTGCGTCACGGCAGGGGCCAGGAGGGCTTCGGCGGCGTAGCGCGGGTGGTCGACCACGAGCCGCGCCGGGGCGTCCCGGGCGAGCGCCTCGCGAGCGGCCGCGCTCACGGCGAAGCGCAGGTAGTGCACGGCGGCCATCTTCTCTTCGCTGCTGTGGCCGGTCTCGAAGCGTGCGGCGATCGCGTGGTCGCCGAGGCTCAGGGTGACCGCCCGATCGAGGCCCTGGAAGCGGTTCACGGCGCGGTGGACCTCCTCCTGGGACATCCCGCGCAGCCCGGGGATCTCGATGAACAGGGTCGCCGAGAGCTCACCCAGGTCGGGCACGAGGGCGTTGTAGGCGTCGAGCTCGTCCTGGATCCGCTCGTCGCGGACGATGCGCTCGGCGCGCATCATCTCCTGGACCTGGAACAGCACGGTGTCCCGGTTCTCGAACAGCAGGGTGAGGCTGTCGCCCAGGGCCACGCGGCGCTTCTTCTTCGTCTCGATGATGGCGCCGCGGCGGGCGTCGCGGACCTTCTCGTAGGCCACGAGGTCGAGGACGTCCGCGAGCGCGGCCTTCCTCACGCTCAGTGCTCCTCGGGGATGCCGTAGGCCTCGCGCAGGAGCGCGAGGGGGTGCGTTGGCTTCTCGCCGCGCACGGCCTCGAGCTGCAGGGCCGAGAGCGTGCAGTCGGTCGTGAAGGTCCGGGGCCCCGCGGCCTCCATCCGGCGCGCGGTCTTCTCCGCGAACTTCAGGCTGAGCGCGTGGTTCCCGGTCTTGAGTCCCCAGGTGCCGTCCATCGCCGTGCAGCGCTCGACGGTCGTGACCTCCGTGCCCGGCACGAGCTGCAGCACGTCGCGGGTCTTGAAGCCCATGTTCTGGGCGCGCAGGTGGCAGGGCACCTGGTACGCGACGGCCCCGGGCGACGGGCCCGGGAAGTCCGTGGCCAGCGTACCTTCCCGGTGGCGGCCCGCCAGGTACTCGAACACGTCGCGGGTCCTGTCCGCGATCGCCTGGGCCCCGGCTCCCGGGGCGAGCAGCGGGTATTCCTTCTTGAGGACGTAGGAGCACGTGGGCTGGGGCACGACGATCTCGGCGCCAGCTTCGACCAGCGGCAGGAACGCGGCGATGTTGCGCTCGGCGTTGCGCGCGGCCGCCGCGACGTCGCCGCCGTCGAGGTACGGCATCCCGCAGCAGACCTGGGGCGGACACTCGACGGAGCAGCCGTTCTTCTCCAGCACCGAGACCGCGTCCTTGCCGACCTGGGGCTCGTTGTAGTTCACCGAGCAGGAGAAGAAGAGCGCGACCTTGCGCCCTCCCGCGACGCGCCCGCCCCGCCGCTGCCGGAACCAGCGCGCGAACGTCTTGTGGCTGAAGCGCGGCAGCGCACGATCGCGGTGGACGCCCACGACCGCTTCCATCAGGACGCGCGCCGGCGCGAAGCCGTTCACCCAGTTGGAGACGGGCGCCGCCGCGACGCCGACGGCCCCCAGGGCGTCGACGTTGCCGAGCCAGGCGTCCTGACGCGTCACGCCCTCGGCGCGGGCGCGGGCCGCCTTGGCGCGCAGCATCAGGCGCGGAAAGTCGATCGCCCAAGGGTGCGGCGGCGTGTACGGGCAATGGTTGAAGCAGAGCTTGCACTGCCAGCACAGGTCCACGATCCTGCGCTGGTCGCCCGGGGTGATCTTCGAGAGATCCCCGTCGTTCCGGTCGATGGCGTCGTCCAGCATGAAGTCGAAGGACGGGCAGAGGCGGTGGCAGCGGCGGCATCCGTCGCACAGCGACGTGACGCGCGCCAGCTCCTTCGCGGCCGCCTCGACGTCGAAGTACGCGGGGTCGCGAAGGTCGTACGCCATGCTCACCTCGGACGGGGCGGCTAGAGTTCTCTCAAGCCCTCGAGGCCGCGGGTGAAGCGGCCGGCATGGCTGCGCTCGGCCTTGGCCAGGGTCTCGAACCACTCCGCGATCTCGGCGAAGCCCTCCTCGCGGGCGGTGCGGGCCATGCCCGGGTACATCTGCGTGTACTCGTAGGTCTCGCTCTCGATCGCCGAGCGCAGGTTGTCCCGGGTGGCTCCGAAGCGGACGCCCGTCGTCGGGTCGCTGACCGGCTTCAGGAAGTCCATGTGGCCGAACGCGTGGCCGGTCTCGGCCTCGGAGGTGTCGCGGAACAGGCCGCCGATCTCGGGGTAGCCCTCGATGTCGGCGGCGCGGGCGAAGTAGAGGTAACGGCGGTTGGCCTGGCTCTCGGCGGCGAAGGCGTGCTTCAGGTTCTCGTGGGTCTTCGTCCCGTTCAGCTCCGCCATGCCGGCCTCCAGACGCGTGGGCGCGCGTCCGAATTATGCGCCCGCCCGTCGGCGCGTCAACGTCGCCGTATACTCGCGGGCGATGCTCGTCGCGATCGAGGACGACCTCATGTTCCTGAGCCGGATCCGCGAGGCCGCCCGCGCCACGGGAGCGGAGGTGAAGGTCGCGCGCACGGGCGCCGCCCTCGTCGCGGCCTGCGAGGCCGGCGCGACGCGGGTCCTGGTCAACCTCGACAGCTCCCGCCTGCCCGTGTTCGACGCCGTCCGCGAGCTGCGCGCCCTCCCCCGCTTCGCCTCGGTGACGGTCACGGGCTACGTGAGCCACGTGAACGCGGACCGGGCGCGCCAGGCGCAGGCCGAGGGCTTCGATCGCGTGCTGGCCCGCAGCGCCTTCGTGCAGGAGCTGCCCGAGCTGGTCGGCGGCGGCGCCTAGCCGCCGTGTCTCGCAGCCGGGCCGCCTGGTGGCCGGCGCTCGCATGCGGCCTCGTCACCGCCCTCGTCTACCTCCCCGCCCTCTCGAACGGCTTCGTGAGCTGGGACGATCCCGAGGTCCTGCTGGAGAACCTCCACGTCCGGCGCCTCGACGCCACGTCGCTGCGCTGGATGTGGAGCTCGTTCCACACCGGCAACTGGATACCCCTGACGTGGCTGAGCCACGCCCTCGTCTATCGCGTCGCGCGCCTCGACCCGTGGGCGCACCATGCGGCGAACGTCGCATTGCACGTCCTCAACACGGGCCTCGTCTTCCTCCTGGCCCGGGCCCTCTTGGCCCGCGCCCGGGAGCGCGGGCTCTCCGGGCCGGATCCCCGGCACGCACCGTGGGCCGCGGCCACGGCGTCCCTGCTGTTCGGCCTGCATCCGCTCCACGTGGAGTCGGTCGCCTGGATCGCCGAGCGCAAGGACGTGCTGTACACGCCGTTCTTCCTGCTCGCGATGCTCGCCGCCCTGTGGCGCCCCCAGGCTCCGGAGCGCCGCCGCTGGCCGGCGTGGCTCACGCTGCTCGCGTTCCTGTTGGCGCTGCTGGCGAAGCCCATGGCCGTGACGTTGCCGCTGGCGCTCCTCGCGCTCGACGTCTGGCCCCTGGGCCGCCGGCCGTCCGAGTGGCGGGCGGCGCTCGTCGAGAAGGCGCCCTTGTTCGTGGTGGCGGCGGCGTCGGCGGCCGTCACCGTCCTCGCCCAGTCGGCCGGTGGCGCGGTCGCGCCGATCGACCAGGTGTCCGTCGCGTTCCGGGCGATGAACGCGCTCCACTCCGTGGCGTTCTACCTGTGGAAGATGCTCGTGCCTCTCGACCTCCTGCCGCTCTATCCGATCGGCCGCACGGCCTCCGGCGCCTTCGGGCCTGCGAACGTCGTGGCGGCGCTGGCCGTGGTCGCGGTCTCGGCGGCGGCGGCATGGAAAGGCGGCCGAGCCACGGTCGCGGCCTGGGCGTTCTACCTCGTGACCCTGGCTCCGGTGCTGGGCCTGGTGCAGGTCGGCACCCAGCTCGCGGCCGATCGCTACACCTACGTGCCCAGCCTCGGGCCGTTCCTGGTGGCCGCGGTGCTCCTGACCTCGAGCCGCGGGGGGCGCGTGGTCGCCGCGCTCTGGCTCGCGGCCCTCGTGCCCCTGACGACCCGTCAGATCGCGACCTGGAAGGACTCCGTGACGCTCTGGGAGCGCGTCGTGTCGGCGCGCCCGGGGGTCTCGGCGATCGCCCACACGAACCTGGGCAACGCGTATCGCGGCGTGGGCCGCACGCAGGAGGCCGTGGCGGAGTTCCGCAAGGCGATCGCCGTCGGGCCGGACCACGCCTTCATCGAGAACGGCCTCGGCACCGCGCTCCTCGACCTGGGACAGGTGGACGCGGCCCTGGCCGCGCTCCAGAAGGCCACGGCCCTCGAGCCGAGCTACGCCGTGGCGTACCGGAACCTGTGGTTCGCCTGGGAGGCGAAGGGCGATCCCGCGCGGGCGCGCGCCGCGGCCGAGGCCGCGGTCCGCTGGGATCGCGGGTACGCGGACGGCTGGAGCAGCCTGGGCGTGAGCCAGGGCCGCGCCGGCGACCTGGCCGCGGCCGAGGCCTCGTTCCTGCGGGCCCTCGCCCTCGATCCCGACAACCCGGACTTCGCCACGAACCTCGCGATCGCCCGCGAGCGCCTGCGGCGTTCCTCGCCATAGAATGGCGGCTGGGGCTCACACAGGAGGACTCCGGGTCATGCGCTTCGCTACCGCCGCTCTCATCCTCGCCGCCGTCGCCGGCGGCGCTCAGGCCGCGCCGATCGCCGTCGGCGAGAAGCTCACGCCGTTCACGCTCAAGGACGCCTCCGGGAAGGACCTGAGCCTCGCCTCGCTCTCGGGCAAGAAGGCCGTCGTGCTGGCGTTCATCGCGACCCAGTGCCCGGTGTCGAACGCCTACAACGAGCGCATGGCCGGCTTCGCGAAGGAGTACGAGGCGAAGGGCGTCGCCTTCGTCGGCATCAACGCGAACAAGCAGGAGTCGGCGGCCGAGATCGTGGAGCACGCCAGGAGCCACGGCTTCGCGTTCCCGGTCCTCAAGGACGACGGCAACAAGAAGGCCGACGAGCTGGGCGCCCAGGTCACGCCCGAGATCTACGTGTTCGATCCGTCGTGGACGCTGCGCTACCACGGCCGCATCGACGACGACCGCTCCGGCAAGGCGATCCAGAGCCAGGACCTGCGCAACGCCGTGGACGCCCTGATCGCCGGCAAGGACGTGCCCGTGAAGGAGGCCAAGGCCTTCGGCTGCACGATCAAGCGCGTCGCCCAGCAGTGATCGCCCTCGTCCTGGCGGCGGCGCTCGCCGGCGAGGTGGACGCCGCCGCCCTCGACAAGATCCGCGCGGGCCATCGCGGCCAGCCCGTGGTCGTGACGTTCTGGGCGACCTGGTGCGCGCCGTGCGTCGAGGAGTTCCCGGAGCTCGTGGGCCTCGCGACCCGCCGCCGCGACGTCGCGTTCGTGTCGGTGTCGATCGACGACAGGTCCGACCTGCCGGCCCTCGAGCGCGTCGTGAGCGAGCGCAAGCCGCCGTTCCCCGTCTACCGCAAGGCGGACGGAAGCGACGACGCGTTCATCGCGGGCGTCGACAAGGACTGGAGCGGCGTCGTGCCGGCCACCCTCGTCTACGACGCCCAGGGCCGGCGCACCGCGTTGCTCCAGGGCGAGCACACGCCGGCCGCGATCGAGAAGGCTCTCGGAGCCGCGAAGCCATGAAGGGGCCGGCGCTCCTGCTCCTCGGCCTCTGCCTCGTGGCCTGCGACAGCAAGGACGAGCGCATGCCCGCGCCGCCCGCCGACAGCGCGTCCGGCGCCGCGACCTCGGGCCTGCGCCCGCTCACGTCGCGCGACGGCGCCCCCGACACCCTGCCCCTGCCGGGCGGCGACGGCCTTCCCCCGGGACACCCGCCCGTCGGCGACCGGCCGGGCGCCGGCGCCGCGGCAGGACAGCCGGTGACGGGCACGATCTCGGTCTCGCCGCGGGTGGCGGGCCGGGTCGTCCCCAACGAGGTGTTGTTCATCGTGGCCCGCAGCGCCGCGACGCGCCAGGTGCTCGCGGTCCGCAAGGAGGAGGGGCCGGCGTTCCCCTTCGCCTTCCAGATCTCCGGCGCCGACGCGATGGTCGAGGGCACCGCGTTCACCGGGCCCTTCGACATCACGGCGCGCATCTCGAAGAGCGGCGACGCGATCCCGGCCAGCGGCGACATCGAGGGCTTCGCGCGCGGCGTCGCCACGGGCGCCTCGGGTGTCGCGATCAGCCTCGATTCCGTCCGGCAGTAGCCGATGAGCCCCGAGGCCGTCTCGGTGGTCCTGAAGCGCTTCGAGACGCCGGACGAAGTGCGCGTCTTCGAGAAGGGCCGCTTCGAGACCGTGCGGCTCGGGAGCCAGGTGATCGGCCGGGCCCGCTACGAGCCCGGCTGGAAGTGGTCGGCGCACGTCGGGCCCGGCGTGGGAGCCGGGCGCTGCGGCGTCGAGCACGTCGGGTTGGTGCTCTCGGGCGTCGCGACGGTGGCGTTCGCCGACGGCCGCGTGGTCGAGCTGCGGCCCGGTTCGCTGTTCCACGTGCCGGCCGTCCCCCACGACAGCTGGGTCGTCGGGGACGAGCCGTACGTCTCCCTGCACTTCCTCGGCGCCGACAGCTACGCCCGCTAGGCGGGCCTCCTAGAACGTCAGCTTCGCCGCGAGCTGCACGATGCGGGCATCGGCCGCCGCCGAGTCCGCCCCGAAGTTGAGGCGCGGGTTCGACAGGTTCTGCTGCGGCACGAGGGCGCCGCTCGTGAAGTTGTAGAAGGTGCCCTGGCGAGCCGTGATCTGGGTGCTGTTGAGCAGGTTGAAAGCCTCCGCGATCAGCTCGAGGCGCACGCCCTTCGACAGCACGATGCGGCGCGACAGGCGCATGTCGACGTTGAAGATCGACGGCAGGCGGTGGTCGTTGCGGCCGCCCGGCACGATGTCGTTGTTGCGGTTGCCGTCGTTGTTGAGGTCGTTGGTGACGCGCTCGGTGTAGGGCAGGCCGGTCTGGTAGGACGCGATGAAGCTCGTCGACCAGCCGTCGAGGGCCGCCTTCACGAAGCCCGAGGAGTCGCGGAAGTAGCCGAGGTCCCAGTAGCCGCTGACGACGGCGCGGTGGCGGACGTCGTTGTTGCCGGCCGCACGGTCCGCCTCGAAGTCCTTCGGGTTCGACTGGAAGCGCGTGTCGTCGCCGCCGCCCAGCACGACGTTCGTGGCGTCGGGCACCGTGTCCTCGACCTTGCCGAAGGTGTAGGCGAGGCTGCCCTGGAAGCGGCCGCGGAAGGCCTTGCGCAGCTCGAGGGTCAGGCCGTTGTACTTCGACTCGGCGGTGCTCTCGTAGCGGACGATGCGGTCGAAGTTGGAGAACGGCCGGGTCGACGAGAAGCGGTCCACGAGCAGCGAGCCCCCGGTCGAGATCGGGATCTCCGTCGGGATCGGGTCGCCCACGTTGAAGTCGTTCGAGCGCGGCAGGTCGCGGCCGGCGACGAACAGGTAGCTCGCCCCGAAGGCCAGGTCGTCGCGCAGGGCGTACTCGAAGCCGGCGCTGGCCTGGTGCACCATCGGGTTCTCGAAGTCCCTGTCGAAGACCGAGATCGAGGGCTTCGGCGGGTTCGCGCCCGCCGGCGGCGCCGTGAAGATCGCCGGGTAGGTCGGGACCTGGGCTCCCGTGAACGTGATCGTCTGGACGTTGATGGCGTTCCCCGAGTGCGCGGTGCCGACCATGATGGAGGGCGTGCGGCCGTAGAAGATGCCGTAGCCGCCGCGCACCACCGTCTTCGCGTTCGGCGTCCACGCGAAGCCGACCCGCGGACCCACGTTGTTCCGGTCGGTCTTCATGAAGCTCGTGTCGATGCCCGCGGCCGCGAGCTGGGCGTCGGGGTTGCGCACCTGCGGCTGGGCGAAGGACTGCACGTCGTAGCGCAGGCCGAGGGTCACGGTCAGCGTCTTGCGCAGGCGCCATTCGTCCTGCGCGAAGACCGCGAACTCGTTGATGTCGGGCTCGGTGGTGGCGCCCGTCGTGCCGTCGCCCGCGAAGGCCTGCTGGAAGCTCTCGCCGACGCCGTTCGGGACGCCGTTGCCGAGGCTCGCGAGGGAGTTGAAGAAGTAGCGTCCCCCGAAGTTCCCGGGGAAGAAGTTCAGGATCGCGTCGTGGTTGTAGTCGGCGCCGAGCTTGAGCGTGTGGAGGCCGCGGACCACGGTGAGGCTGTCGGCGACCTGGAAGCGCTTGATCGTGGTCTCGCGCGGGCTGAAGAAGTTGCGGCCGAACACGAGGAGCGACTGGCCGTTCTGGCGGACCGTGACCTCGGGATCGTTGCTGTTCGCCTCGCCCGGCTCCTTGTCGCGCGCGTACTGCACGCGGAACTCGTTGAACAGCGTCGGGCTGAAGACCGAGGCGACGGACGCGTTCAGGGTGCGCGTGCGCACCAGGCTGTCGCCGCTGTGGTCCTCGGAACCGGTCGTGCTCTCGTTGTTGGCGCCGGTGAAGTTCTGGTGGTTGTAGCGCACCGAGAGCCGGTGGTCCTGGTTCATCTGGTAGTCGACCTTGGCGAGGAACACGTCCTGGTCGCGGCTCGAGTTGTACTCCGTCTCCTTGCTCTGCACGAGGGCGAGACCGGCCTGGGTGGCGGGATCGGTCGGGAGGTTCGCCGGCAGGATCACCGGGATCACGTTCGGGATCTTCTGGCGCTGCCCGTCGTAGGAGACGAAGAAGAAGGCCTTGTCCTTCTGGATCGGCCCGCCCAGGGACGCGCCGAACTGGTGGATGCGGAACGGCGAGCGCGCCGGGATGGGCGTGCGGATCTTGTTGTTGTAGCTGTTGCCGTTCAGGCTCTTGTCGCGGAAGAACTCGAAGGCCGAGCCGTGGAAGTCGTTCGTGCCCGACTTCGTCACGACGTTGATGACGGCGCCGCCCGCGCGGCCGTACTCCGCCGAGTACGCGTTGCGGTTCACCTGGAACTCCTGCACGGCGTCCTGGCTGAACTGGTAGGGCGCGCGTCCCGAGCCCGTGCGGCCGAGGGTCTGGCCGAAGAACGTGTTGTTGTTGTCGGCGCCGTCGATCACCAGGCTGTTGAGGGTGCCGCGCTGGCCCGCGAAGGAGATGTCCCCGGTGCGCACGTCCTTGCTGACGCCGGGCGTCGTGAGGACGAAGTCGATGAAGTTGCGGCCGTTCACCGGCAGGTTCGCGACGGCGCGCTCGCCCACGCTGGACGACTGCTGGGTGCGGGTCGCCTCGAGCAGCGGCGCCTCGGCCGTGACCGTGATCTCCTCGGCCGCGGTGGCGACCTTGAGGGCGATGTCGGCCTTCAGGGTCTCGCCCAGGGTGAGCAGCAGGTTCGGCCGCTTCACGGTCGTGAAGCCCTGGAGCGCCGCCGTGACCTCGTAGGTGCCGACCGTGAGGAGCGGCGCCCGGTAGATGCCCAGGGGATCCGTGATGGTCGTGCGGGTGACGCCGGTGGCCACGTTGCGCACGGTGACGGTCGTGCCCGGCAACACCGCGCCCGACTCGTCGGTCACGGTCCCCTGGATCGAGCCCCCGGCGACCTGGGACTGCGCCAGGCCGGCCTGGGGGACGAGGCCGACGGCGAGAAGCAGGAACGAGGCGAGGCGTAAAGCCTTCATGAGATCTCCTTCAGGGCGACGAGAAGCGGCAAGACAACGCCTCGATTGGAACCGGCGACGGCTGCGGCAATGTGACGACGGTGTGACAACGGCGCGAGCCTAGTCGACGGATTTCGCGACTGTCAACGGAATTCGGTCAGCCGCGCGGGGGCCGGTCGATCACCTCGCGCACCTTGTGCAGCAGGGTGTCGAGGCTGAACGGCTTCTGGAGGAACGCCTCGCCGCCTTCGATCGGGCCGTTCTGCGCCGCCGCCGAGCGCGTGTAGCCCGACATGTAGATGACGCGGATCTCGGGCCGGGCCGCCCGGAGCGCCTTCACCGCCGCGCCGCCGCTCATGCCCGGCAGCACCACGTCGGCGATCACGAGGTGGATCGGCCCGTCGTAGCCTGCGGCGGCCTCGAGGGCCGCCTCGGCGTCGGCGCCGGTCACGACGGTGTAGCCGCCCTCGAGCAGCTGCTCGACAAGCACCTCGCGCAGGCCTTCCTCGTCCTCGATGAGGAGGATCGTCTCGTGGCCGGTGCGCGTCTGGGACGCCGGCGCGACGGCGCCCATCTCGTCGGCCAGCTCGTCCACCCGCGGCAGGTAGATCTTGAAGCTCGTGCCGCGCCCCAGCTCGCTGTAGACGGCGATGTGGCCGCCGCTCTGGCGGACGATGCCGTAGACGGTCGCGAGGCCCAGGCCCGTGCCGCGGCCGGCCTCCTTGGTCGTGAAGAACGGCTCGTAGATGTGGCTCAGGGTCTCGGCGCTCATGCCGATGCCGTTGTCGCTCACCGCCAGCAGCACGTGGGGACCCGGCCGGGCATCGGGGTGGGACGCGGTGTAGCCCTCGTCGACCTCGACGCTCGCGGTCTCGATGATGAGGCGGCCGCCGTCGGGCATCGCGTCCCGGGCGTTGATCACGAGGTTCATGACGACCTGCTCGACCTGGGTGGGGTCGGCCTTCACCCGGCCCATGCGGCCGTCCGAGTGGATCGCGACCTCGATGTTCGCGCCGATCAGGCGGCTCAGCATGCTCTCCACGTGGCGGACGGTCGTGGCCACGTCCAGGACGCGCGCCTCCATGGGCTGCTGCCGGCTGAACATGAGGAGCTGGCGCGTAAGCGCGGCGCCGCGTGCCGTCGCCTGCAGGATCTGCGTCGCGCGCTCGTGCTCGCGCTGGCCCGGCGGCAGCGTGTTCACCAGCATCTCGCCGTAGCCCAGGATCACGCCGAGGACGTTGTTGAAGTCGTGGGCGACGCCGCCGGCGAGCTGCCCGATCGCCTCCATCTTCTGGCCCTGGCGGAGACGCTCCTCGGCCCGCTTCAAGGCGCGTCGCTCGGCCCGCTCGCGCAGCCCGCGCACGATCGCCGGCCCCAGGCGCGCCAGCCGGCCCTTCGTGATGAAGTCGTGGGCGCCGAGGCGCATGGACTCCACGGCCTCCTCCTCCTCGATCGTGCCGGAGACGATGATGAACGGCAGGTCGATGCCGCGCTCCCGGCACAGGTCGAGGGCGTCCAGGGCGTCGAAGCGCGGCAGGCTGTAGTCGGAGACGATGAGGTCCCAGTCGCGCTCGAGGGCGAGCCCCATGGCCTCCCGCGTCTCGACGCGCTCCCAGGTCGTGTCGTACCCGAGGCGCTTCAGCTCGCGCAGCAGCAGCGCCGCGTCGTTCGCGTCGTCCTCGACCAGCAGGACGCGCAGCCCGGCGGGACGAAGCGGCGCTGCGGGAGACTCGGGTTCCACGTCGCGGTGCTTCATGGGCGTTTCGATCGGGCGGCCCGCGGCCTCCCGGGGTGCCTACATTTACGGATTCGGCATCAATTTACAAACGCTTTGTGAACAGCCATGCCCCTCAGCGCCACTCCCCACGGGCCGCCTCCTGCAAGGACGCGCGGCGCTCGCGGATGAAGTCGAGGAAGACCCGCGTCGCGGAGGGCAGGAAGCGGCCGCCCGACAGGACCGCCACCTTGCGGCGCAGGCGGTGGCCCTTGATGCGCAGCCGCGCCAACCGTCCCCACGACACCTCCTCCCGCACGGCCCAGGCCGGGAGCAGCGACACGCCGAGACCGCGCTCGACCATGAGCTTGATGAAGTAGGTGTCGTTCGACTCGAGGGCCAGGTCGGGCACGAGCTCGACCTCGGCGAAGAAGCGGTCGGTCGAGCGGCGGATCGACGCGCCGCGCTCGAAGAGGATCAGGCGCTCTCCGCGCAGCTCGTCGACCGAGGCCTCGTCGCGGCCCGCCAGGCGATGGGCGTGGCCGACGACGAGGCTGAGCTCGTCGTCGAACAGCGGCAGGATGCGCAGGGCCGGGGCCTGGACGTCGAGGGAAGCGAAGCCCACGTCGGAGGCGCCGCTGCGCAGGTCGGCCACGGTCTGGTCCGTGCTCGAGGTGGTGCGGAACGAGACCTCGATGCCCGGGTGGGTCCGCATGAACGCCTCGAAGTGCGGCACGAACAGGTGGACGAAGGCCTGGGTCGCCGCCGCGGCGCGCACGCGGCCCGTGGGACGCACGGCACGGCCGGTGAACGACTCGCGAAGCGCGTCCGCCTCGTCGAGGATGTGGCCCGCTCGGTCCAGCACGGAGCGCCCCGCCTCCGAGAGCTTGGCGCCGCGCCGGCCGCGAACGAACAGGGGTTCGCCCAGCTCGGCCTCGAGGGCCTTCATCTGGTGGCTGACGGCCGACTGGGTCAGGTTGAGGCGGGCGGCCGCGCGCGTGAAGCTCTGGGCCTCGGCCACGGCCCGGAACGTGCGGAGCTGGGAGAGGTCCACGGCATGAGGGTACCTCATGTCTCCTATGATTCGTATGAGTTGGACTGGTTCGAGGGCGGCTGCGTAGAGTCCTCGTGAAGGAGGACCGCGATGCCGATTCCGCTGAAGCTGGACCACGTGATCGAGGCGCTGGCCGACGTCGAGGAGCGCGCCCTGCTGGCCCGCGCCGCGGGCCGCCGCCTCAGCAGGCACGAGGCGAGCGCCGCCTGGCCCGCGGTGCTCAAGCACAAGTACCTGCTGAGCGAGCGCCTGGGCCGCGACGTGGGCCTGCGCGTGGCCGCCGTGGACTACTTCGACAACGTCCGCATCGCATAGATCGCGGCCGAGCGCGGCGCCACTCGCACGCTCCCGACGCCCGCGACGGCGCGCAGCTCGGGCGCGCCGCCGAGCCGGTCCTCGAGCACCGCCCCGTCCGGCAGGCCCGTGCCCGCGAGGGGTATCTCGAGCGGCGCGTCCTTCGTGTCGTTGTTGAAGACCACCACGACCGCCTCGCCGTCGAGCACGCGCGCGAAGGCCCAGGCCTGCTCGCCCACGAGCAGGTCCCGGGTCGCGCCGCGCCGCAGGGGCGGGAGCTCGCGGCGCAGCCGGGCGAGGCGCCGCACCGCGTCCCACACCACCGCCTGCTCCGGAGTCCGGAGCGCCGCCTCGAACGCCGGCGCCGGAAAGTCGCGCCGGTTGTCGGGGTCGTTGCCACCCGGCAGCGCAATCTCGTCGCCGGAGTAGACGAGGGGGATGCCCCGCACCGTGAACAGCAGCGTGAACGCCAGGCGCAGGCCGTCGAGCGTCGCGCCGGGCTCGCTCGCGAAACGCGCGACGTCGTGAAGGCCCAGGAACGTCCAGAGCCGCTCGGGATGCGCGTAGAGCCGGTCCCGCGCCAGCATCTGGGCCACCGGCCGCAGCGGCTTGCCCTCGGCGAAGGCGGCGCGCAACGGGTAGTAGAGAGGGAAGTCGAACAGGCCGTCGACCCCGGCGCTGCCCTCGAAGAACGACACGAGCGCGGGATCGCCGTCGAACATCTCCCCCACCACCGTCAGCGAAGGACGCGCCGCCTTCAGGCTGCGCATCCACTCGCGCCAGAACGTCCCCGGCACGTACGGCAGCGTGTCCTGGCGGATCGCGTCGAGGCCCAGGCGCTCCACCCACCACAGCGAGTTCTGGATCAGGTAGCGCGCCGTCTCGGGATCGTCCTGGTTGAGGTCCGGCAGGATGTCGAGGAACCAGCCTTCGAGCGTCGCGCGCTGCAGCTCGGGGGTCGCATGGGGATTGGCGAGGGTCCAGGTCTGCCAAATGTTCGCGAGGTGGCGTTCCGAGCTGCCGTTGAACCAGGTCGGCGTCGGCGGGTCCCGCAGCCACGGGTGGTAGGGCCCGGTGTGGTTCGCGACCTGGTCCTGCACGACCTTGATCCCCACCGCGTGGGCCGCGTCGACGAGCTCCTTCAGGGTCGCGAGCGTCCCGAGATGCTCGTCGACGCCGTAGAAGTCCACGGCGCCGTAGCCGTGGTAGTCCGTGATGCCCGCCCCGTCGTAGCGCTCGCGCTCGTTCACGCGGTCGACGTTGTCGTACCAGGGGTTGAGCCACAGGGCCGTGACGCCGAGGGCCTTCAGGTAGGGCAGCCGATCGATCACACCGCGCAGGTCGCCGCCGTGGTAGAAGCGCGCCTTCGCGGGGTCGAACAGGCCCTTGGAACGGGTCGGGTCGTCGTTCGTCGGATCCCCGTTCGCGAAGCGGTCGGGCATCAACAGGTAGACCACGTCGTCGGGACCGATGCCGGCGAAGCGGCCTTCGGGCGGGAGCGGCTCCAGCACCTCGAAGTCCACGCGGGCGCGGCCGCGGGGCGTCGCGAGCGTCAGGTGGCGGACGCCCGCCGCCGCGGCCGGGTCGATCGTCACGTCCACGAACAGCGCCGTGCCGCGGGCGTTGACCGTCGGCGCGCCCAGGCTCACGCCGGCCGTGCTCTCGAGCCGGGCGCCGCCGAGGTTCTGGCCGCGGATCAAGAGACGCACGGGGTCGAGCGAGTGCCCGCGCCACCAGCTCGGGGGCTCGACCGTCGCGACGAGGGGCGCCTGGGCGAGCGCCAGGGGAGCGCAGGCCGCGAGGGCCAGCGCGAGCAGCCTCACCGCGCGGCCGCGGCTCCGGGGTCGTCGCGAACGAGCTGCGTGAGGCCCGCGGCGATCATCAGGAACACGCCGCCCGCGACGACCGCGGCCAGGCGGTTGTTGCCGAGCAGGTGCTGCATCACCCAGCCGAAGCCCAGCGACGCCGCGATCTCGGGCAGCACGATGAAGAAGTTGAAGATGCCCATGTAGACGCCGGTCTTTCCGGGCGGCAGGGAGCCCGACAGGATCGCGTAGGGCATCGACAGGATGCTGGCCCAGGCGATGCCCACGCCGACCATGGACAGCAGCAACAGGTTCTTGTCGTGGATGACGGCCACCGACAACAAACCCGCGGCGCCCATCAGCAGGCACAGGCTGTGGGTGTGGCGGCGGCCCAGGGACGCGGCGAGCCTCGGAAGCACGAACGAGAACGCGAAGGTGACGACGGAGTACATCGCGAAGCACAGGCCCGCCCACTCGACGCCCTCCCGGTAGAGGGGGGAGGCCTCGTCCGGCGCGCCGAACACGTTGCGGGCGACGGCCACGCCGAAGTAGAGCCACATGCAGAACAGGCCGAACCACGTGCACACCTGCACGAGGGCGAGCTGCTTCATGACCGTCGGCATCGACCCGATCGCCTCGAGGATCTCGCGGCTGGTGGCCGCGAGGCCGACGCTCCGCGCCTTCGCGGCCTCGAAGGCCGCCATGTCCTCGGGCGGATACTCCTTCGTCGTGACGATCGTCCACAGCACGGCGCCCAGGAACGCCGCGGCGCCGACGTAGAACGAGATCTTGACGTTCAGCGGGATCGCGTGGCCTCCGCCGCCCGTGACGCCGAGATAGTTCGTGAGGATGTAGGGCAGGGCCGAGGCGATCACGGCCCCGAGGCCGATGAACAGGCTCTGCATGGCGAAGCCGTCGGTGCGCTGCTCGGGCGGCAGCATGTCGGCGACGAAGGCCCGGAACGGCTCCATGCTGACGTTGATCGAGGCGTCGAGGATCCAGAGCAGGCCTGCCGCCATCCACAGCGCGCTGGCGTTGGGCATCAGGAGCAAGGCACCCGAGGCGAGCAGCGCGCCCACCAGGAAGTAGGGCCGGCGGCGTCCCAGCGGGCCCCACGTGCGGTCGCTCATGTGGCCGATGACCGGTTGCACGAGCAGGCCCGTGAGCGGAGCCGCGAGCCAGAGCATCGGGATCTGCTCCGGCTTCGCCCCGAGGTACTCGTAGATGGCGCTCATGTTCGCCATCTGCAGCCCCCAGCCGAACTGGATGCCCAGGAACCCGAAGCTCATGTTCCAGATCTGGGGGAAGCTCAGGCGGGGTCGGTTCATCGGGGCTCCGGGCCTTGCGGCGCGCGATCGTAGATCCGGGACAGCTCTCCGAGACGAGCGGCGACGGCCGGGGCGAGCTGGCCTTCGGTGAGTCGCCACTTCCAGTTCCCCGCCGCGCGTCCGGGCAGGTTCATGCGCGCCTCGCTGCCCAGGCCCAGGAGGTCCTGCACCGGCACGATCGCGGTGTCGGCCACGGACGCCAGGGCGGCACGCACGAAGTCCCAGTGGATCTCGTGGCCGTCGGTGCCCAGGTAGGCGCGGGTGAGAGCCTGCTCCGCGTCGACCTCCGCCTGGGTGCGGGTCGAGTCGCCCACGCCGGCGTTCCACCAGCCCACGATCGTGTCGTTGTCGTGGGTCCCGGTGTACACCACGAGGTTGCGGGGGAAGTTGTGGGGCTGGAAGGCGTTCGCCGAGCCGTCGTTGCCGAAGGCGAACTCCAGGATCGCCATGCCCGGGAAGCCGTAACGATGCCGCAGCGCCTCGACCTCGTCGGTGATGACGCCGAGGTTCTCGGCCACGATCGGCAGCGGGCCGAGGGCCTCCTGCAGGGCGTCGAAGAACGCGCTGCCGGGGCCCTTCACCCACGAGCCGTTCATGGCCGTGGTCTCGTGACCAGGAACCTCCCAGTAGGCCTCGAAGCCACGGAAGTGGTCGAGGCGCACGAGGTCGACGAGGCCCAGCACCGCGCGCATGCGGTCGATCCAGAAGCCGAAGCCGTCGCGGGCCATCACGTCCCAGCGATAGAGCGGATTGCCCCAGAGCTGGCCGGTGGCGCTGAAGTAGTCCGGAGGCACGCCGGCCACGAAGCCGGGACGGCCGTCGGCTGCCAGTGCGAAGAACTCGGGATGCGCCCAGACGTCGGCGCTGTCGTGGGCCACGAAGATCGGCACGTCGCCCATGATGCGGATGCCCTCGGCGTGGCAGGCCTCGCGCAGGGCGGCCCACTGGCGGAAGAAGCACCACTGCCAGAACTGGCGCGAGCGCACGGCGGTCGCGAGGCGCTCCCGGGCCTGCCCGAGCACGACGCTCTCGCGCACCGCGAGGCCCTCGGGCCAGGTGTGCCAGGCCGTGCCGCCGTTCTCCTTCTTGAGGGCGTCGAAGAGCGCGTAGTCGTCGAGCCAGGCGGCCTCGCGCTCGCAGAACGCCGCGAGCTCCGCCCGTTGCGCGGCGGAGGCGTCGGCCTCGAAGCGCTCGAAGGCCTTCTGCAGGAGCGGCATGCGGAAGGCCGTCGCGGCGGCGAAGTCCACCTCGTTCGCGGGAAACGCCGGGGGCTTCCGCAGCTCGGCGCCCGTCAGGAGCCCCTCGTCGCGCAGGGCGTCGAGGGCCACCAGCAGCGGGTTTCCGGCGAAGGCCGAGAAGCACTGGTACGGGGAATCGCCGTACCCCGTCGGGCCCACGGGCAGGACCTGCCACAGCCCCTGCCGGGCGCTCGCGAGGAACGCGACGAAGTCGTGGGCGGCCCGGCCGAGGTCGCCGATGCCGAACGGTCCGGGGAGCGAGGTCGGGTGGAGGAGCAGCCCCGCGGTCCGCGCCTTCCCCACTGGAACCTCTTCTAGGAGACTTTGACGAGGAGCGACTGCTCGAGGGTGTTGCCCTTGTCGTCGACGGCACGCACGCGGATCACGAGGGAGGCCGCGCGCTTCGCCGTCGCCACGTAGCTCAGCTCCTGGGGGATCTCGAGGACGCCCTTCGCCTCGACGCGCTTGCTGCCGATGAAGACGACGAGGTCCTTGTCGTCGTAGAACGCGCTGCCGATGAGAGCGCCCGTGAGGTCGTCGAAGAGACGCGTGTCGACGAGCTCCAGCGTGGCGCCGAGCCCGTTGAGCTCCGTCACCTTGGCGGTGCCGCGGACGACGAAGGTGGAGCCGCTGGTCACGACCGTGGCGATGGGGTTCGGAGCCACGGTGAGCTGGATGACGGAGTTGGCGACGCCCGTCACGGGCGGCGTGTCGTCGCCGCCGCAGCCCGCGAGAGCCACGAGGGCGACGAGGGCGGCGGTTAGACCGAGGGTGCGGAACGCGGTAGCGAGCATCGTCAGGCCTTGGGCGCCGGCGGCGGCAGGTCGCGCGCCGGGCACTCGGACGCGAAGCCCATCTTTCCGTGGCTCCCGTCGCAGAACGGCTTGTTGGAGGAATGGCCGCAGCGGCAGAGCCCCAGGGCCGTCCGGCCGCCGAGCCCGAACGGTTTCCCGTCCTGGTCGACGATCGTGATGTCTCCCTCGAGGCGCAGCGGGCCGTTGTTGCGCACGATCACCTTGAAATCCGACATGGGTTTCCATTCTACATGGAAGCCCGAGGCGGCATGGAATACGGGGCCGCGGGATAGACTCGTGAGGATGGCACCCCGGGAGGAGACGAAGCCGAGACGGCCCCGACTCGAGAACAAGGTCGTGGACGCGGCCTTCGACCGGCTCGCGAAGCAGCGCGCCCTCCACACCCTGGTGCGCGGCGCGCTGCCCGTGGCGACGCTCAAGCGGCTCCTGAAGGACGCCATGCCGAAGAACAAGGCGCGCGAGATGCCCGACGAGACCTGGTCGAGCCTGGCGGTCGGCATCTGCATGGAGAGCGCCGACTTCGGAGACACCCTCGCCGAGGCGCTCCACGAGCGCGTGGGCTGGGACCGCGAGCCCGCCGCGATGGACGACTGGTGGCGCGCGGTGCGCGAGCGCCCGCTCGAGGCGCTCTGGATGGCCGCCCTCTCCTCCTCCAAGGACGTCAAGAAGGAATTCGCCCACATCGCGAGCCACTGCATCGAGAACTTCCGCTCCTCGCCCGAGTCGGTGCCGCCGTCCTGGGAGTACGTCGAGGGCCTGCTCGACGTCATGGCCGTGACGAACCAGGACATGCGCGACGCCGAGCGCGACGCCGACGACGCCGTCCGGAAGTACGAGGTGGAGCGCGAGCGCCTCGACGACCTGCGCGACGAGCTCCGGCGCCAGCGGCGCGAGCTCGCCGAGCTCCGGGCCGAGGTCGCGGACTACCGCCGCGAGGCGCCGGCCGCCCCCGCCGACGGCACACCGCTCTCCGACGAGGCGCGGCGCAGCGAGGATCTCGAGCGCCGCCTGCGCAAGTCGGAGAAGGAGCGCGAGCACCTCCACCGCCGCATCGAGCGCCTCGAGGACGCCCTCGAGGGACGCGAGGACGAGGGCGAGGCCGGAAGCGAGGCGGTCGAGACCGCGGCCGGTTCCGACCCAGCCGAGCTCGAGGACGCGAACCCGATCGCCGACGATCCCAACCCGCGCCGGCGCGTGATGCGCGCGATGCTGAAGAAGCTCCTGAAGAAGGGCAAGGTCGGCGCGTCCCACACCCACGAGGACAACGTGCATCGCGGCGTCGCCGACCACGAGAAGGGCCTCGCGAAGGAGGCGATCGACCTGCTGTACCGCGAGGGCTACTTCGTGCCGAAGCCCACCACGACCGACCCCCACGTCTCGATCGCCCCCGAGCGCGTGGCCGAGGTGAAGGCGATCATCGCCGGCGAGGTCCAGGACGCGCGCCTGCGGCGCTTCCTGGAGAGCGAGTGAGCGCCCTCGTCGCGCTCCCGGAGCGCGGCGTGCTCGTGGTCTCGGGACCGCAGCGCTCGAAGTTCCTCCACAACCTGCTGAGCCAGGACGTCGAGGGGCGCGCGGCCGGCCAGGGCGGCCTCGCGGTACTGATGGACGCCCGCGGCCACCTGCTCACGACGATGCGGGTGCTGGTCGGCGCGAACGAGATCCTGCTGGAGATGCCGCGGGAGCGCCTGGCCGCGATCGAGGCGCTGCTGGTCCACTACAAGGTGGGCACGCCCGTGCGCTTCGCCGTGCGGCCCGTGGCGATCCGCGCGCTGCTGGGCACGGACGTCGACGCGACGCTCGCGTCGCTCGCCGCCCCGGTCCCGGGCCCGGCGCCGCAGTCCCACGTCACGGGCTCGGTCGCCGGCCAGCCGGTGCTGCTGGCGCGCGCCAGCGACCTGCCCTCGGGCGCCGTCGTCGTCCATTCGGCGCCCGAAGCCGCCGCGGCCGTGGATGCGGCCCTGCGCGGGGCCGGCGCGGCCGACATGGAGCGCGGGGCCTTCGACGCGTTGCGCATCCAGGAGGGCCGGCCGCTGTTCGACGTGGACCTCGGCCCGGAGAACCTGCTCCACGAGACCGGCCTCGTCGCCGAGTACCATTCCTCGAGCAAGGGGTGCTACGTGGGCCAGGAGGTCATCGCCCGTCTCGAGGCGCGCGGCGGCAACGTGAACAAGATGCTGCGGGGACTGCGGCTCTCGGGACCGACAGCGCCGGGCGCGAGCGTCACGTTCGAAGGCAAGGACGTCGGGCGCGTCACGAGCGCCGCGGTCTCCCCCGCCCTCGGCCCGATCGCCATGGGCTACGTCCACCGCAACCAGGCGACACCCGGCACGCTCGTCGAGGTCGACGGCCAGGCCGCGACGGTCGTCGCGCTTCCGATGCAGGGGTCATGAAGATCTACACGAAGACGGGCGACGAGGGGCAGACGGGGCTCGTGGGCGGCGCCCGCGTCGGCAAGGACGATCCGCGGGTCGCGGCCTACGGCGACGTCGACGAGGTCAACGCCGCCCTGGGCGTCGTGCTCGCCCACGTCAACGACGAGGACACGAACGACCTGCTGCACCAGGTGCAGCGCGACCTGTTCGCCCTCGGAGCCCAGCTCGCCGATCCCGCCGATCGCGTGGCGGCGCAGAAGGAGAAGGCGCGCGTGACGCCGGAGCACGTGGCCGTCCTGGAGCGCGCGATCGACGCGAGGGACGCCGTCCTCCCGCCGCTGACCGCGTTCGTCCTTCCGGGCGGCTCGCCGCTCGGGGCGTTCCTGCACCTGGCCCGCACCGTCTCGCGCCGCGCCGAGCGCAGCGTCGTGGCCCTGTCGCGGGCCAGCCACGTGGATCCCCTGCTGATCGTCTATCTCAACCGGCTCTCGGACCTGCTGTTCGTGCTGGCCCGCTCCGAGAACCATCGCCGGGGCATGCCCGAAGCCCGCTGGTGACGCTGCGGCCGGCGGTCGTCGCCGAGCTCGAGGGCCACGGCATCGTCGCCCGGCCCGGGGACACGCCCGCGTCGCTGCGCGAGCGCCTGAACGACGCCTACCTCGAGGACGTGCGGAGCCTCCGTGACCGCCAGCGCAGCGGCGAGATCCCGTTGCGCGACTATGCCGGCCACGTCGAGCGCCTGAAGCGGTCCTATCCGCTGCTCGGCCTCGGCCTGGAGCACTGGTCGCACTAGGCGCTACGGGGGCTCGGGAAGCGCGCGGAAGCCGGACGCGAGGCTCGGCCCGCGGGCCTCGACCTGCCGCAGCCGCAGCGGCGCGCAGGGGAAGGCGTCGTACCAGCAGAGCTTGCCCTTCACGGGCTCGAAGCCCGCGAAGCCGCGGGCCTCGACCGCGCGCACGCGCGCCGTCGGGTCGCGCTCGGGAACCACGACGCGCTCGAGGAGGCCGCGGCCCTCGAGCCGGGTCCGCAGCGTGAAGCCCGGCGCCTGCGCGGCGAGCGCCACGAGCCAGGCGAGGGTCAGCCAACGGGAGCCGACGCGGCGCCCCCAGCGCGCGAGGGGCCAGGCCAGGAGCAGCAGGCCCTGGAGAGAGAAGAAGCCGATGCCGTAGCGCGGATCGGGCGCGGTGACGAACCAGAACGCGAGTCCCAGGCTGAGGAGCAGGACGAGGGTGGCTTGCGGCGCGTGGCGTCGCGCACGGCCCGATGACGCCAACCACGCGCCGTACAGCGGGAGCGGCAGGAGCGCGGCCGCGAGCAGCCCGCGATACGAGGCGGGCATCGCGCGCCACCAGGTCGGCAGCCACTCCGCGAGCGACATCCGCAGGGCCACCTCCGGCACGACGTGGGGCAGGCGCGACCAGCTCCGGACCCAGTCCGCCTGCTCGACCACGACCGCCCGCGGCATCTTCCAGTCGAACGCGAACAGGTCGAGGGCGGCGAACGGATGCACGAGGTAGCCGGTCTCGACCACGGTCTGGACGACGAACGGCGCGAGCGTCGCGAGCCCCGCCGCGGCCACGACGCGTGGGGCCTGGAGGCCGGCGCGGCCCCAGGCAACGGCGAGCAGCACGGGGACGAGAACCAGCGGCGCCAGGGCGAGCTTGTACGTGAGGCCCTGCCAGCACAGCAGCACGATCGCGAGACCGTGGCCGTCCGGCGCGACTCCACCGTCGCGCTCGAGGGCCTCGAGCAGGAGGATGCCGGCGGCCCAGATCACCACCGTCGCGGCGACGTCGGGGGTGGGCGACGAGATCCAGTTGGCGAAGACGTGCAGACCGAAGACGGCGCAGCCGAGGGCGAGCAGGGCGCTGGCCGGACGCCGCTCCTCCCAGTGGCGAAGCCGCGCCACGGCCATCGCGAGGAAGAGAAGGAGGACCAGGCCGGCATGGACGTGGGTGCGCGGGAAGCCGAAGGACGAGAGATCCGCGAGCGCGGAGAGCGCGAACCAGGGATAGGTGAGGACCAGGGGCGGGTGGAGGTTGCCGAGGCCCGGGACGATGCCCTCGATCTGGATCCAGCGGATCGACTGCGCGTGATAGAGGCCGGTGTCCGAGATCGCCACCGTGGCCGCCGAGCACCAGAGCACGATGGCGAACAGGGCGGCCGCGAGGGTGCGGCCCGGGAGCGGCAGGCCTCGCCAGCGCTCACCGGCATGGGACAGCGCCCGGCGCAGCGCCCCGCGCTGCCACACGAGCGCCAGGAGCCCGAGGGCGGCGACCGCGAGCTGAGCGCCGCGGGCGACGGGCCCGAACAGGCCCACGGTCCCGGCGAGAGTCGACAACACGCCGACGCCCACCAGGGTGGTCGTCGCCGGGCCCGGCTCCCGGCCCGTCGGAAACCGCCCGAGAGCGGCGAGCGCGGCGAGTGCGCCCTGGCCGCAGACCCAGGCCAGCGGCGCCAGGCACAGCCACACGAGCAGGGCGACGATCACGTCACGCCTGGCGCACGGCTTCGAAGACGCGCGCGCCGATCTCGCGACTGACGCCTTCGCGCAGGACGCCACAGGGCACCTCGACGACGGCGCCGTCGCGCAGGTAGAGGACGACGTCCCAGCGCTCGCGGCCCTCGAACGCCTCGCCCGAGGGCTGGGCCGGCAGCGTCGTGCCGGGCCGGCTCCACGATGCGAGCACGGCACGATTGAGCAGGAGCCGGGCGCCGTCGACCTCGGCGCGGCTCACGCGGCGCCCGCCCCAGGCGAAGGCGTCGCCGTCCTCCACGAAGAACACGACCCCGTCGTCGCCCGGGATCTCGGCGATCACGCGGCGCCCTTCGGACTCCTCGCGGTGGCGCGCCGCCTGGCGCACGCGCCGGCTCTCGCGCAGGCCCATCGCCATGCGGAACAGGCTCCACGTGAAGAACACGAACAGGGCCGCGGCGAGAGCGCTGACGATCATGTATCCTTTGCGCCGATTCTATCCGGCATGCGCGCGGTCCTCTTCGATTTCGACGGCGTCCTCGTGAACAGCGAGCCCCTGCACTTCGGGTCGCTCCGGGACGCCCTCGCCCGCGAGGGCATCGCGATCGACGAGCAGGAGTACCTCAGCACGTATCTCGCCTACGACGACCGCGGCGCGATCCGCATCGCCCTGGAGCGTCACGAGGTGCCCTTCGATCGCGAGCGCATCGAGGCCATCGCCCGCCAGAAGGCCCGCGACTTCGAGCAGCTGCTGCCGCGGGTGCCGTTCTTCCCGGGAGCGAAGGAGCTCGTGAGGTCCCTCGCCGCCGAGGTCCCGGTCGCGATCGCCTCGGGCGCGCTCCACGGCGAGATCGAGTCGATCCTGAAGGCGGGCGGCCTCATCGACGCCTTCACCGCGATCGTGGGCGCCGACGACGTGTCGCGAGGCAAGCCGCACCCGGAGCCTTACCTCACGGCCATGGCGCGGGTGAACGGCCACGAGCCGGGCCTGCGTCCCGAGGACTGCCTGGTGTTCGAGGACTCGATGCCCGGCATCGCCTCGGGGCGCGCCGCGGGCATGAAGGTCGTGGCCGTGACGAACTCCTATCCCGCGGAGCGCCTCGGGCTCGCCCACAAGATC
Source organism: uncultured Acidobacteriota bacterium (assembly GCA_902826455.1). Lineage (GTDB taxonomy): Bacteria > Acidobacteriota > Vicinamibacteria > Fen-336 > Fen-336 > CADEEV01. The sequence continues at coordinate 30,421 of CADEEV010000043.1, forward strand.
GTCGCGAGCCTCGAGGGCCTGACGCCCGCGGGCCTGCGGCGGGACCTCTTCTAGTGCCGTCGCGCTTCCTCGACCCCGAGCAGGCGAAGAAGCACGCGGAGCACCGCTTCGACTTCGGCCGCAAGAGCCTCGGCGGCAAGGTCGTGCTGGTGCCCGGCGGGGTCGGCGGCCTGGGCGCCGCGATCACGGCGCTCCTGCTCCAGGACGGCGCGCTGCCGGTCGTGGGTTATCGCTCGCAGCGCGGCCGCGCCCTCGCGTTCCAGCAGAAGATGCAGGACCTCTACGGCGGCCCCATCACGCTCGTCGAGGGCGACATCCAGGATCCCGCGGTGCGCGAGCGCTACCTGCAAGCAGCCCTCGACGTGAAGGGCGACCTCTACGGCCTCGTGGCGCTGCCGGGCGACCCCGCGCGCGTGAAGGCGGACGAGCTCGACGGCGCGGCGCTCGCGGCGTCGTTCAAGGCCAACTACGAGGCGCCGGTGCTGCTGGCGCGCGCCGCGGCCGGGATCATGAGCCAGAAGGCCACGAAGGGCGCGATCGTCCTGTTCTCGAGCATGCAGGGCGTGCACCCCTTCGAGGGCAGCCTCGCCTACGCCGGGCCCAAGGCCGCGCTGATCCAGGCGGGCCTGATCCTGGCGAAGGAGTACGGGGGCGCCACCGACATCCGCGTGAACGTCGTGGCACCGGGCGCCACGACGGCCGGAATGGCACGGGCCTCGATCGACTCGGGCAAGTACGACGCCTACGTGGAGCACGGCGTGATCCCGCGCTTCGGCAAGCCCGAGGACGTGGCGAAGGTGGTGCGGCTGCTGCTCGAGCCCGACGGCTACCTTACGGGCCAGGTGATCACTGTCGACGGCGGTCTCACGCTGCGGAGGGACCGCCTGCCGTGAAGTACGTCGTCGCGGCCCTGGTCGTGTCGTTGGTGGCCGTGTTCGCCCTGGCCCCGGGCCTGGTCGAGAAGCGCCTCAACCCCATCGTGGCCACCTCCCACGTGAAGGTCTCCGAGCGAGCCCTGACCTTGCACCGCTCGATCGCGGTGGCCGACCTCCACGCCGACTCGCTGCTCTGGGGCCGCGACCTGCGCGCGCGCGCGAGCCGCGGCCAGGTCGACGTGCCGCGGCTACGGGATGCGAACGTCGCGATCCAGATGTTCACGATCGTCACGAAGAGCCCGAGGCACCTCAACATCGAGCGCAACGAGGCCGACGGGCCCGACGACATCACGCTGCTCGCCCTCGTCCAGCGCTGGCCGCCCATGACCTGGCGCCGGCTCGCGGAACGGGCGCTGTACCAGGCCCGCCGCCTCGAGAGCATGGCCGACTCCTCGAACGGCGCGCTGCGCGTCGTCCGCACCGGCAGCGACCTGGAGGCGATCCTCGCCCGCCGGACCCACCGTGCCGTGGCCGGGTTGATCGGCATCGAGGGCGCCCACGCCCTGGACGGGGACCTCGCGAACCTGGAGCGGTTCGACGAGGCCGGCATCCGGATGATGTCGCCGTCCCACTTCTTCGACACCGACATCGGCGGCTCGGCCCACGGCGTCGCGAAGGGCGGCCTCACCGACAAGGGCCGCGAGCTGGTGCGGCGCATGGAGGCGAAGAAGATGCTCGTGGACCTGGCCCATGCGTCGCCCCGCACCTTCGACGACGTGATCGCCATGGCGACGCGGCCCGTGGTCGTGTCCCACACGGGGGTCAAGGGCACCTGCGACAACCGCCGCAACCTCGACGACGCGCAGCTGCGCGCGGTGGCGCGCAACGGCGGCGTCGTGGGCATCGGCGTCTGGGACACCGCGGTGTGCGGGCGCGACGCCTTCGCGATCGCGAAGGCGATGCGCTACGCGGTCTCGGTCGCGGGCGTCGAGCACGTCGCCCTCGGCTCGGATTTCGACGGCGCCGTCGAGGCTCCCTTCGACGTGACCGGGCTTCCGGAGATCACGGCGGCGCTCCTCGACGCGGGCCTGACGGACGCCGAGGTGCGCCTCGTGATGGGCGGGAACGTCGAGCGGCTGCTGCGGGCGTCCCTGCCTTGACGACGGACCCAGCGCGCCTTAACCTCATTTGATGAAGATGTCGCGAAGCGCCGTGCTGGTCGCCCTCGCCGCGAGCGTCGCTCTTTCCGGCTGCAGCCGCGACTCGGCGACCGCCCAGGCCGCCGGGGCCCCGCCGAGCGCCTCGTCCGTCGTGGCGCAGGTCGGCGGCAAGCCGATCGCCTGGGACGAGATGGAGAAGAAGGCGAGCGGTCGGCTCGCCACGGTCCGCCAGGACGAGTACGAGGCGCGCCTCGACGCCCTGAACGAGCTCGTCTACGAGCGCCTGCTCGCCGACGAGGCCGGCAGGCGCAAGCTCAGCACCGAGCAGCTGCTGAGCGCCGAGATCGACGCCAAGGTCGCGAAGGTCACGCCCCAGGAGATCGAAGAGGTCTACGAGGCGAACAAGGCGCGGGTCGTGGGCCGGCCCAAGGCCGACGTGCTCGTCGACATCGAGCGCCAGATGAACCGCCAGCGCCGCGCCGAGCGCGAAGACGCGTTCCGCAGCGAGCTCGAGGGCAAGGGCGAGGTCAAGATCCAGCTCGAGGCGCCCCGCTTCACCCTGGCCTTCGGGCCCTCGACCCCGACGCGCGGGCCCGAGACCGCGCCGGTCACGCTCGTCGAGTTCTCCGACTACCAGTGCCCGTACTGCCACCAGGCCCAGAAGGCGGTCGACGAGGTGATGAAGAAGTACGAGGGCAAGGTGCGCTTCGTCCACGGCGAGTACCCGCTGCCCCAGCACCCGCGCGCCTTCGCCGCGTCCCAGGCGTCGCGCTGCGCCGGCGAGCAGGGCAAGTTCTGGGAGTACCACCAGAACCTCCTGAGCCAGGTCGGGAGCTACGAGGAGCCGGAGCTCGTGGAGCGCGGCAAGGGCCTCGGCCTCGACCCCGCCAAGCTCGGCAGCTGCCTCGCGTCCGACCGCTTCGAGGCCGAGATCAACGACGGGCGGCGCATCGCGGTCGAGGCGGGCGTCAACAGCACGCCGACGTTCTTCATCAACGGCAAGAAGTTCCGGGGCGCGCGCCGTCTCGAGGACTTCTCCGAGGTGATCGACGCGGAGCTCGCGCGCGGCGGGAAGTAGGACGCTTTCGTTTTTTCTGTGGACTTCGGCGGTGAGAGCGCTACAATCCGCCCCGTTTCGCCGGCATAGGAGGCCGAACCCCGAAATTGCCCACTGAGCTCAGAGCCTGGACGGTGCGCGACGCGATCGAGTTGTACAACGTCCATGGCTGGGGCCGCGATTTCTTCTCGGTCAACGAAGCCGGACACGTGGAGGTCACGCCCTCCGGTCCGGGCTCGCCCAAGATCGACCTCAAGGAGCTCGTCGACGACCTGCGCAGCCGCGGCTGCAACCTGCCGCTGCTGATCCGCTTCTCCGACATCCTGCGGACCCGCGTGCAGCAGCTGTGCGGCTCCTTCCAGCAGGCGATCGCGGACAACGACTACCGCGGCAGCTATCGCGGCGTCTACCCGATCAAGGTCAACCAGCAGCGCCACGTCGTCGAGGAGCTGATCGAGTACGGCAAGCCCTACAACCTCGGGATCGAGGCGGGCTCGAAGCCGGAGCTGCTCGTGGCCCTGGCGCTCCAGGACAATCCCGAGGCCCTCATCCTCTGCAACGGCTACAAGGACAAGGCCTACATCGAGACGGCCCTGCTCGCGCGCAAGCTCGGGCGCGAGGTCGTGATCACGATCGACCGGATCGAGGAGCTCGAGACGATCCTGACCGCGTCCCGCGAGCTCGACATCCGCCCCGTGATCGGCGTGCGCGCGCGCTTGTCGACGAAGGGCGCAGGCAAGTGGGTGGAGTCGACGGGCGACCGTTCGAAGTTCGGCCTCACCACCGCCGAGATGGTGGCGACGGTCGAGCGCCTGCGCGCCGAGGGCATGCTCGACTGCCTGCAGCTCCTGCACTTCCACATCGGCTCGCAGATCACGGCCATCCGCGCCATCAAGGACGCCCTCAAGGAAGCGGCGCGGATCTTCGTCGAGCTCCACGCCCTGGGCGCCAACATGCGCTACGTGGACTGCGGCGGCGGCCTCGGCGTCGACTACGACGGCAGCCAGACCAACTTCCACTCGTCGGTGAACTACACCTTGGGCGAGTACGCCGCCGACGTCGTGAGCCAGATCGCTGAAGCCTGCAACGCGAAGGGCGTGCCGCATCCCAACATCGTCACCGAGTCGGGCCGGGCGCTCACCGCCCACCACTCCGTGCTGGTGTTCAACGTGCTCGGCACCAACGAGATCCTCGGCGGCCAGGCCCCGGAGCCGCTCGCGAAGGGCGAGCACCGCACGATCGAGCAGCTCTACGAGACCTACGACGGCATCTCGCGCAAGAACTTCCTCGAGGGCTACCACGACGCGCTGCAGCTCAAGGAGGAGGGCATCACCGCCTTCAACCTGGGCGTCCTCGACCTGAAGCAGCGCGCCCGCGTCGAGCAGATCTTCTGGGCGACCTGCGAGAAGATCCTCAAGATCGTGCGCGACCTGCCCTACGTGCCCGACGACCTCGAGGGGCTCGAGAAGCAGCTCACCGACACGTACTACTGCAACTTCTCGCTGTTCCAGTCCCTGCCCGACCACTGGGCCGTGCGGCAGCTCTTCCCCACCATGCCCATCGACCGCCTGAACAAGGCGCCGCAGCGGCGCGGCGTGCTGGCCGACCTGACCTGCGACAGCGACGGCAAGATGGACGAGTTCATCGACCTCAAGGACGTGAAGCACTTCATCGAGCTGCACGCCCCGAACGGCGAGCCCTACTACATCGCGAGCTTCCTGGTGGGCGCCTACCAGGAGATCCTGGGCGACCTCCACAACCTGTTCGGCGACACCGACGCGGTGCACGTGCGGCTCGACGGCGACGACTACCGCGTCGACCACGTGGTCGAGGGCGACTCGGTGACCGAGGTGCTGTCCTACGTGCAGTACTCGAAGGACGACCTCATGGGCAAGGTCCGCCACGCGGTCGAGGACGCGCTGCGCGAGAAGCGCCTGACGCCGGCCGAGTCGGGCCGCCTGATGCGCCGCTACGAGGAAGCCCTCGACGGCTACACGTACCTGACCGTCAACGACTAGCCGCCGTCGCTCGCGCCATGCCCGACGCCCGCACGCTGAGCCTGTTCGTCCCGGCGGCGCTGCTCGTCATCGTCACCCCCGGTCCGGGCGTGCTGTACGTCGTGGCCCGCAGCCTCGCCCAGGGACGCCTCGCCGGTCTCGTCTCGGTGCTCGGCGTGCAGACGGGAACCCTGGTGCACGTGGCGGCGGCGGCGCTGGGCGCGTCGGCCGTGATCGCGGCCTCGCCCCTCGCCTTCCTGGCTCTCAAGCTGCTCGGCGGCGCCTATCTGGCCTGGCTCGGCGTCCGGCAGTTCCGCACGGCGCAGGCGCCGGCCGGCGCGCCCGCCGCTCCGCGCGAGAGCCTCGGCCGCGTCTACGGCCAGGCGATCGTGGTGAACGTCCTCAACCCGAGCACGGCGCTGTTCTTCCTGGCCTTCCTGCCGCAGTTCGCGAAGCCCGAGCGCGGGGCGGTGCCGTTGCAGCTGACGGCGCTCGGCCTGGTGTTCGTGGCGATCGCACTCGTCTCCGACGGCTCCTGGGCCCTCGCCGCGGGGTCCGCCGCCGGCCGCCTGAAGCAGAGCGGCCGCAGCGCGTGGGTGCAGCGCCACGTCGTGGCGCCGCTGCTGGTGCTGCTGGGCCTGCTCTCGATGGCGGCCGCGATCCGCGCCTAGCGGCTCAGCACTCCGTCTTCTCGGCCTCGGCGAGCTCTTCCTCGACGACGGAGGCCCACTGGGCGAGAACGGCGTCGGGCGAGCGCTCGAGGCTGTCGGTGGCGATCTCCAGGGCCTCGCGGTAGCGCCGCAGCTCGCGCAGGCACCAGACGAGGGTCAGGGCGACCGACGAGCCGTGGCGGAAGTTCTCCCCGAGCGGCAGCAGGTCGCGAGCGCGGTTCGCGGCGGCCAGCGCCTCGGCGTCGAGTCCCAGGGCATGCCGGCAGCGGGCGAGACCGTTCCACGCCTCGGACGACTCGGGCGCGGCCTCGACCGCCCGCTGGTAGAGCCCGAGGGCCTCCTCGCCTTCCCGCGCGCCCAGGCGCAGGCTCGCCTTCAGGAGCAGCGCCTCGACCTGGCGGGGATTGCGGCCGAGGAGCGCGTCCAGGGCCTCGAGGGCCTCGCGCACCTGGCCTCGCGCCGCGAACAGGCGCGCGTCCTCGAAGCTCTCCACGCTCAGCGCGGAACGCGGACGCGCGGGAAGAAGCGGCGCAGGTAGTCCCTGAGCGCCGCGGCCGTGCTCTCGAAGGCCAGGTCGTCCCAGGGCAGCTGCTCGGGCGGGAAGGCCCGCACGTCCTCGGCCTCGTCCCCGATCTGCAGCCGGCCGCCGATCACGTCGGCGGCGTACACGACCACCGCCACGTCGTTGCCGGGGTAGGAGTACACGTCGAGGATGCCCGTCACGCTCACGCGCAGGCCGACCTCCTCGAAGGTCTCGCGGACGGCCGCCTGGGCGACGCTCTCGCCGCGGTCCACGAAGCCGCCCGGGAACACCCACTTGCCGAACTGCGGCTGGATGCCGCGGCGCAGCAGCACGATGCCGCCCTCGATGGTGCACACGGCGCAGGCCGCCACCTTGGGATCCTGGTAGAAGACGAAACCGCAGATGCCGCAGATGAGACGCTCGGGCTCGCCTTCCTTGAGGACGCGGGTCTCGAGGTTCGCGCCGCACTTCGGGCAGTAACGGAAGAGGGTCGTCGCCGTCGTGTCGGCCATGTGCCGGGATTATAGGCCCCGTGCGAATCGAGTACACTGCCTGCCCATGATCGTCGGCGTTCCCAAGGAGAGTTTCGACGGGGAGCAGCGCGTCGCGCTGGTGCCCGGCAACCTCGCGGCGCTCCAGAAACTGGGCGTCTCCGTGCTGCTCGAGAGCGGCGCGGGCGCCGCCGCCGGCTTCCCGGACGCGCTCTACGCCGACAAGGGCGTGAGCCTCGCCCAGTCGCGGGCCCAGGTGTTCGCCGAGGCCGACGTCGTGCTGCGGGTACGAGCCCTCGCGGGAAACGCTGCGTCGGACGTCGCCGCGCTGCGGCAGGGGCAGGTCCTGGTCGGCATGCTCGACGCCCTGGTGGAGCCGGCCGGGATCGCGGCCGTCGCCGCCCGCGGGGCCACGGCCTTCGCCCTCGAGCTCGTGCCGCGCATCACGCGCGCGCAGTCGATGGACGTGCTCTCCTCCATGGCCACGGTCGTCGGGTACAAGGCGGTGCTGATCGCGGCCGACGCCCTGCCGCGCATGTTCCCGCTGCTGATGACGGCTGGCGGCACGATCACGCCGGCGCGGGTGTTCGTGATCGGGGCCGGCGTCGCGGGGCTGCAGGCGATCGCCACGGCGCGGCGCCTGGGGGCCCTGGTCGAGGCCTACGACGTGCGGCCCGCCGTCAAGGAACAGGTCGAGAGCCTCGGGGCCAAGTTCGTCGAGCTGCCCCTCGAGACCGGCGACTCCCAGGACAAGGGCGGCTATGCCCGCGCCATGGACGAGGCGTTCTACAGGAAGCAGCGCGAGACCATGGCCCGCGTCGTCGCCGGCTGCGACGTGGTGATCGCGACGGCGGCGGTGCCCGGCAAGCGGGCGCCGGTGCTGATCACGGCCGACATGCTGGCCGCGATGAGGCCGGGCTCGGTGATCGTGGACGTGGCGGCCGAGCAGGGCGGCAACTGCGAGGTGACGCGGGCGGGCGAGCGCGTCGTCCACGGCGGCGTCACGGTGATCGGCCCCGTGAACACCGCCTCGGCCGTCCCCAACCCCTCGAGCCAGATGTTCGGGAAGAACGTCTCCACGTTCCTCGCGCTGCTCGTGAAGGCCGGGGCGCTCGTCGTCGATCTCGAGGACGAGATCGTGCGCGAGAGCCTCGTGACCCGCGGTGGCGAGGTGGTCCACACGCGCGTGCGCGAGGCCCTCGGGCTGCCCCAGCTCGTCACGGCGTAAGGGAGGACGGCCGTATGCGCGTCCTGGTCCGCTACCACGAGATCGCACTCAAGGGCCGCAACCGCCCGTTCTTCGTCGACAAGCTGGTGCTCAACATCCGGCGCGCCACCGCGGACCTCGGGGCCTTCCACGTCCAGGGCTTCTCGGGACGCGTCTCGATCGAGTGCCCGGACGACGTGGACTGGGCCGTGCTGGAAGAGCGCCTGCGTCGGGTGTTCGGGATCGCGAACTTCTCGCGCGTCCTCGAGGCCCCGCGCACCCTCGAAGGGCTCGAGGACGCCGTGCTGCGCAGCCTCGCGGGCCGCGAGATCGGCTCCTTCCGGGTGCAGGCGCGGCGCTCCGACAAGCAGTTCCCGCTGCGCTCCTCGGAGATCGACCGGCAGATCGGAGCGGCCGTGGCCCGGGCCACCGGCGCGCCGGTCAACCTCGGCGCGCCGGACACCACGATCCACGTCGAGGTGCTCCAGAAGCACATGCTGTTCTCCTTCGAGCGCCTGCGCGGGCCGGGCGGCGTGCCCGTGGGCTCGGCCGGTCGCGTGATGGCGCTGCTCTCGGGCGGCATCGACTCCCCCGTCGCGGCGTGGCGCATGATGAAGCGCGGCTGCACCGTGCAGCTCGTGAACTTCCACGCCTTCCCCCTGCAGGACCGCACGATGATCGACAAGGTGCGCGAGCTCGCCGGGATCCTCGCGCGCTGGCAGAACCGCTGCCGGCTGTTCCTCGTGCCCTTCGGGCCGGTGCAGCAGCAGATCGTCGCGTCCTGCCCGGCGCCCCTGCGCGTCGTGCTCTACCGCCGCTTCATGCTGCGCATCGCCTCGACGCTCGCCTACCGCCACCACGCGAAGGCCCTCGTGACGGGCGAGAGCCTCGGCCAGGTCGCGTCCCAGACCCTCGACAACCTCTCGACGATCGGCGCCGCGGCGACGCTGCCGGTGCTGCGGCCGCTCATCGGCATGGACAAGGACGAGATCACCGTCGAGGCACGGCGCCTCGAGACCTTCGACGTGAGCACGCTGCCGGACCAGGACTGCTGCCAGCTCTTCGTGCCGCGGAGCCCTGCCGTCGCGGCCACGCTGCGCGAGGCCGAGGCGGCGGAGGCCGCCCTCGACCTGCCCGGCCTCGTCGCGACCGCCGTGGCCGCGACGGAGGAAGAGCGCCTGCGCTTCCCTAAGCTATAATCCGGCCTCTCTTGCACGCCATGGAGCCGCCACCGGCCAGTTCCCGGAGCCAGTTCGAGGCCCTCGTGGCGCGCCCCGACGAGGAGATCGACCTCGCGCAGGCGGCGTTGCTCATCGCCCGCGAGGAGTATCCCGACCTCGACATCGCGGCCTATCTCGGGCGCCTCGACGGCCTCGCCAGCGAGCTCGGGCGTCGCGTGGCCGAATCGGGTCTCGAGCGCGTGGCCGCAGGGCTCGCCCAGCTGCTCTCCGAGGAGCAGGGCTTCCGCGGCAACACGAACGACTACTACGACCCGAAGAACAGCTTCCTGAACGAGGTCCTCGACCGCAGGACCGGAATTCCCATCTCGCTCTCGACGGTGTACATCGAGGTCGCGCGCCGTGCCGGCTTCAGCGCGAGCGGCGTCGGCCTGCCGGGCCACTTCCTCGTGCGCCTGGCCGACGCCGGCGAGGGCCTGCTGGTCGATCCCTTCCACGGGGGCGCGGTCGTGAGCGAGGCCGACTGCCAGGAGCGCCTCGACCGCATCTACGAGGGACGCGTGAAGCTCGAGCCCGGCATGCTCGAGCCCTGCGGGCGGCGCGCCATGCTCTCGCGGATGCTGCGCAACCTGAAGGCCATCTACGTGAAGAACGAGGAGCACCAGCGCGCCCTCGGCATCGTGGAGCTGGTCCTGCTCGTCGATCCGCGGGCCAGCGAGGAGCTGCGCGACCGGGGCCTGCTCTACGCCTCCCTCGACTGCTACGCCTACGCCGCGCGCGACCTGCGCGGCTACCTCGAGCGGCGGCCGTCCGTGAGCGAGGCCGGCGAGATCCGGGACAAGATCGAAGAGCTGGAGCGCAGGGCCGCACGCCTCAACTGAAGGAGCCGAGAGAACGATGAGCACGTTGAAGTCGATCCAGGACGCACTGGGAGCCGAGGCGCAGTCGCTCCTCGAGCACAAGAGCCAGGGCATCAAGCGCGAGTCCCTGCACCTGCCGGGGCCCGACTTCGTGGGCCGCGTGTTCGGTCCGTCGGATCGCCCGACGCCCGTCCTGCGCAGCCTGCAACAGCTCTTCGACAACGGGCGCCTGCGCGGCACCGGGTATCTGTCGATCCTGCCGGTCGACCAGGGCATCGAGCACTCGGCGGGCGCGTCCTTCGGCAAGAACCCGCTCTACTTCGATCCCGAGAACATCGTGAAGCTCGCGATCGAGGGCGGCTGCAACGCGGTGGCCTCGACGCTGGGCGTGCTCGGCGCCGTCTCGCGCCGCTACGCCCACAAGATCCCCTTCATCGTGAAGTTCAACCACAACGAGTTCCTCACCTATCCGAACAAGTTCGACCAGATCTTCTTCGCGCGCATCAAGCAGGCGGCCGATATGGGCGCCGCGGCGGTGGGCGCCACGATCTACTTCGGCTCGCCCGAGTCGGCCCGTCAGATCGTCGAAGTGGGAACGGCGTTCCA
>CADEEV010000044.1 GCA_902826455.1 uncultured Acidobacteriota bacterium
GAGGGCGCCGCGCTTGGTGACGACGCCGACCTCGGTGTCCCCCACCTTCACGAAGGCGCGCTCCAGGTCGCCCACGGCGAGGAAGAGGAGGTACGTGGACATGCGCGGGCTCTTCGGGAACTCGACCCGCGACCAGCCGTTCGGTAGCTCCGTGCGCTTCGCGACCGGCATGTTGCTCACGACGAGGTCGGCCTTCGGCACCGTGGCGGCGACCGTGAACGTCGCCTTGTAGATCGGCTCGTCCCAGGACGGGATCAGGCGGCGCGCGTCGGAGTTCTCGAACTGCGTGAACAGGCCGCGCTTCTTGCCCGCGGCCGTGTCGTAGTCGAGGGCGAACAGCCCCACGGCCTGGGTGCCGATCTTGCCGGTGTAGTCGAGATCGAGGCGATACGAACCCTTCGGGATCGCCTTGGCGAAGGTGAAGGTCGCGGTCTGCGCCGGGGCGTCGACCGTGACCTTGGGCGCCGCCCACGCTCCCGCGCTCCCGCCGCTCAGCTTGACGCTCGCGAACGTGAAGTCGATCGCGTTCAGCGTGATCGAGGGCGTCGGCTCGAGCACCTCGATCGCGATGCCCACCTGCCCCTTGAAGGAGAGGGCGCCCGCGTCGGGCGTGACCGCGACGTCGTAGTGCGTCGGCCGCACCGAGCGCGGCAGCTGGGTCGGGATCTCGGCCGCGGTCGCCACGGACGAGAGCATGAGGCCCGTCAGGAGAATCGGGAAGCGGGACATGTTCACCCTCTTGAAGTGAAAGCGCTGCCCGATGATACCGCGCGGCGCTAGCGCGGGCGCTTGCGGCGGGGCGAGGGCTTCGCGGCTCCGGCCTTGCCGCGCTTGAGCTTCTTCTTGAGGTCGGGCAGCTCGCCGTCGTCCTCGGGCTCGAGGGTGGCTTCGACGCCGACCCAGCCCGCCGGCGGTTCCGAGCCCTGCGCCTCGAAGAGAAAGCGCGAGGGCACCGAGCGCGCCAGGCGTCCGTAGCGCGCGCGCTCGGCCGCGAAGCTCAAGGTCAGGTTCGTCATGGCGCGGGTGATCCCGACGTACGTGAGGCGCCGCTCTTCCTCGATGCCGCCCTCGGCGACCGCCCGGGCGTGGGGCAACAGACCCTCTTCCATCCCGACCAGGAACACGTGGGGGAACTCGAGTCCCTTGGCGGCATGGAGCGTCATGAGCGTGACGCCGTTGCGCCGCGCATCGGTCTTCTCTCCGGGACCGTCGCCGCTCGTGAGTGCGAGCTCCTCGAGGAACGCGTGGAGCGACGGCTTCGGCGCGCGCCGCACGTGGTTCTCGGCGAAGTTCAGCACCTCGAGGACACCCGCCCAGCGCGCCTCGCGGGTCATCGGGTCGGCGTAGAGCCGCGTCACCTCGGCCTTGTAGTCGACGGCCTCGAGGAAGCGCTGCAGGCGCGGCACGAGGTCCTGGCTCGCGTCCGTGAGCCCGGAGGCCTCCACCGCGGCCCGCAACTTCTGGTACCCCTCCACCGCCTGGGGCGACAGGTCCGCGATCTCCGACGCGCGGCCGAAGGCCTCGGCCGCCGAGATGCCGTGATCGGTGGCGAACGCCAGCACGCGATCGAGGCTCGCCTTCCCCACGCCCCGCGCCGGCGTGTTGACGATGCGCAGGAGCGACGTCTCGTCGAGCGGGTTCACCGCGAGCTTCAGGTACGCGACGATGTCGCGCACCTCCTTGCGGTCGAAGAACGACATGCCGCCGCTCACGGTGTACGGCAGGCCGTTCGCGCGCAGCTCGGCCTCGAGGGGCCGGAACTGGATCTGGGTCCGGCACAGGATCGCGAAGTCCTCGGGCGTGCCTTCGTCGAGGCGCAGGACGCCGCGGATCTCGCCGACGACGAACTGCGCTTCGCCGGTCTCGTCCTTGAGCCGCATGAAGCGCACGGGGTCGCCGTGGCCCCGGGCCGACTCCAGGGCCTTCTCGTGGCGCGACGCGTTCTTGCGGATCACGATGTTCGCCACGTCGAGGATCGGCCGCGTCGAACGATAGTTGGTCAGCAGCCGGATGATCCTGGCGCCGGTGAAGTCCTTGTGGAAGCCGAGGATCTTCTGGATGTCGGCGCCGCGCCAACCGTAGATCGACTGGTCGTCGTCGCCCACGACGCAGACGTTGCGGTGCTCCTCGCCGATCAGCCGCACGATCTCGTACTGGGGATGGTTCGTGTCCTGGTACTCGTCGACCAGCACGTAGCGGTACTGCTTGCGGTAGTGCTCGCGGACGCTGGCGTGGTCGCGCAGCAGGCGCACGGTCTCGAGGAGCAGGTCGTCGAAATCGAGGGACCGCGTGCGCGCCAGGTACTCGCGATAGCGCTGCCAGACCGAGCCCACGAGCTGGTCGCGGCCGCCGGACCCGCTCTCGAGGAAGCCCTCGGGGGTCTGCATGCGGTTCTTCGCGAGGGAGACCCTCGCGAGCACCGCCGACGGGTTCATCGCCGTCTCGTGGACGCGCAGCTCGCGCATCGCCGACTTGACCGCGTTCAGCTGGTCCGAGGCGTCGCAGATCGTGAACCTCTTGAAGAGGCCGAGGACGTGGCCGTGCTCGCGCAGCACCTTCGCACAGAACGCGTGGAACGTGCCGACGGTCACGGCCTTCGCCTTGTCGTCCACCAGGGCCTTCAGGCGCTCGCGCATCTCCCCCGCGGCCTTGTTCGTGAAGGTGACGGCCAGGATGCTCGCGGGTGGAACGCCGCGCGAGATCAGGTACGCGATGCGGGTGGTGATGACGCGCGTCTTGCCGGATCCGGCGCCGGCGAGGACCAGCAGCGGCCCCTCGGTCGTCGTGACGGCTTCGCGCTGGTCAGGGTTGAGCTTCGACAGCAGGCCGCTGCCGGTCGGTGTGAGTGTCGCCAAGGAGGACGCTTTGTATCACAGCTCGGCCAGCAGCTTCTCGACGTTCCGCGTCTGGCTGTGCTGGGGGCCGAGCGTCTTGCGGTAGAGCGCGAGGGCCTCGGCGAGCGTCGTGCGTGCCTCGTCGTCGCGATGCAGCGCGATCAGGCAGCGCCCCCACTTCGAGAGGATGCTGGCGCGGCTCGAGTCGGTCTCCGGCGCGCGCGCCTTCCCGGCCGCGACGCGCAGCAGGTCGGCCGCCTCGGCGTTGCGGCCGCGGAGCAGGAGCGTCTCGCCCAGGTTGCCCATGGCGATGAGGGTGCCCGCGTGGTCGGCCCCCAGCACGCGGCGGCGCCGCTCGAAGGCGTCGCGGTACTGCGCCTCGGCCTCGGGGAGACGGCCGGCCGCCTGGAAGAGCGCGCCCAGGGCGTTGATCGAGGCGAGCGTGCCCGGATGGTCGGGGCCGAGCGTGCGCGTGCGGCCGGCCAGCGCGCGCCGGCACCACGTCTCGCCCTCGGCGAGCTTCTTCTGGGCCCGCAGCGACGAGCACAGGTTCGCCATGGCCGTGAAGGCGTAGGCGTGGTCGGCGCCGAGCGTCCTCGTGTAGCCCGCGAGGGCCACGCGATAGTTCGCCTCGGCCTCCTCCGGCTTCTCGCGGTCCGAGAGCACCAGGCCCAGGTTGAGGGTCGTCGTGAGCGTGTCGGGATGCTCCGGGCCGAGCACACGGCGCGAGGCATCGAGGGACTGCCGCAGGTAACCCTCGGCCTCGTCGAGGCGGCCGATGTCCCACAGCAGCAGGCCGAGCGCATCGAGGGACGAGAGCGTGCTGGGGTGATCGGGCCCGTGGACCCGTCTCGCCAGCGTCAGCGCCTCGCGCTGCACCGCCACGGCCTCCTCGCGCTTGTCGCGATCGCGCAGGACCTGGCCCAGCCACTGCAGCGCGTCGACCAGCTCCGCCTCGCCCTCCGTCCCGCGTCTCCGCAGCCCCTCGATCGTGGCGCGGAAGAGGACCTCGGCCGGCTCCAGCGCGCCCTTCTGGTACTCGACCACCGCGAGGCGCGACGACGCGAGCAGCGTGGCGAGGGCGTCGGGCCCGGCCGTGACGCGCAGGCCGTCGCGCGCCGCGCGCAGGTGCCCTTCCGCCTCGGGAAGCTTGTCCTGGAGACGCAGCGCGTCGCCGAGCTCCGAGCGCGCCACGAGCGTCGCCGGATCGAGGTCCCCGAGCGTGCGCCGGCGCGCCTCCCACGCCTGCTGCGCGAGCTTCGTCGCGGGAGGGTACAGACCTAGGCCCTTGTACACCTGGGCCATCGTGCCCTGGAGGCGCGCCTTCACGATGGGCTCCGCGCCGAGGGCGCCGTCGATGCGCGCGGCGGCCCGGTCCAGGATCTCGTGGGCGGTGATCGACTGGCCGCGGGCTTCCCCGGGATCGGCGACCTGGAACAGCCCGACGAGGAAGTCGGCGGTCTGACGGGCGGTCGCGGCCTCGACGTTGGCGCGGTCGCGCTCGCGGGCCAGCCGGCGCGCCTGGACGGCCTGGGACACGGCGAGGGCCGCGAGCATCGCGACGACGCCCGCCGCGGCCAGCACGCCGATGCGGTGGCGGCGGACGAACTTGCCTGCGCGATACCCGGCGCTCGGCGGCCCCGCGAGCACCGGCTGGTGCTCGAGGTGCCGCTCGATGTCCGCGGCCAGCTCGGCGGGCGACCCGTAGCGCCGGGCACGGTCCTTCTCGAGCGCCTTCATCGTGATCCAGTCGAGGTCGCCGCGCAGGCGGCGGTCCCCGCGCGTGCTGGGCCGCTGCGGGTCCACGTCGCGGATCAGGCGCCGCAGCTCCTCGAGGCTGGCCGTCCGCAGCCGTACCGGATCGAACGGCAACGCCCCCACGAGCAGCTCGTAGAGGATCACGCCCAGGGCGTAGACGTCGGTGCGCGTGTCGACGTCCAGGCCCGAGAGCTCCGCCTGCTCGGGGCTCATGTAGACGGGAGTGCCGACGATCGCGCCCAGCTCGGTGTGCATGGTCTTCGTCGTGAGCCGCTGCGAGACGGCCTTCGCCACGCCGAAGTCGATGATGCGGGGCTGCGGGCGGCCGTCGTGGGCGGTCACGAGGACGTTCGAGGGCTTGAGGTCGCGGTGGATGATGCCCTTCTGGTGCGCGTGCTGGACGCCCTCGCAGACCTGCACGAAGAGCTTGAGGCGCGCGGCCGTCGACAGCCCCTGGGCCTCGGCGTAGGTCGTGATCGCCTGGCCCCGCACGTGCTCCATGACGAAGTACGGCTGGCCGCGGGGCGTCGCGCCGGCGTCGAACACCTTCGCGATGTACGGGTGGTCCATGAGCGCCAGGGCCTGGCGCTCGGCCTCGAAGCGGGCGACCACCTGGCGCGTGTCCATGCCGGCCTTGATGACCTTTAGGGCCACGCGGCGCCGCATCGGCTCGGACTGCTCGGCGAGCCAGACCTCCCCCATGCCGCCTTCGCCGATCTTCTGGAGCAGGCGGTACGGGCCGATCGGCTCCGCGGGCGGCGTCTCGCGCGTCGGCGCGAGGCCGCCACTGCCGTCGTCGTCCAGCGTCGCGTCGTCCTCGACGTCGCTCATGGCGCGCCTCGCTCGCTAGGAGCCGCCCTTGCCGAGGACCGTGAGCACCTGGTCGCCGAAGTACTTCACGACCAGGCGGCTCCACGACGCGCTGCGCCGGAAGTTCGTGAGGTACTGGGTGAGGGCCGCCTCCAGGGCGTCGTCCTCCTTGCGCACGGCCCAGGCCACGCGCCCGGTCGGCCCCACGGTGGCGCCCGCCTGCAGGCCCGGCGTGCGCTTGAGGGCGAGCGCGAACTCCGAGACCGGGATCACGGCGGCGCTCGCGTCGCCCTTCTGGAGGGCCCTCACGAGGGCGTCCATCGTGTCGACCGGCACGAGGGCGCTGGCAGGCACGCCCGCCTGCACCGCTTCCTCGGCCGGCTTCGCGCCGCGGATCACCGCCACCCTCGCCGCCTTCAGCTCGTCGAGGCGCGCGATCCGGGCCGCCGGCTTGAGGCTGACGGCGATGTTGTGGGTCGGCATCACCTCGGGCGTGAAGTCGGCCACGAGGCGGCGCTCGGGCGTGTCGAAGATCGCCACGATCAGGTCGCCGTCGCCCTTTTGCAGCAGGGGCAGGCGCTGGGCGTGGCCGGGCGCCTTCACGACCTCGATCTTGAGGCCGTGGAGCCTCGTGAAGCCCTCGAGGATCTCGCGCTCGAAGCCCGGCTGGCTCGAGGCTTCGATCGCGAACGTCTCGGGCGCCTCGTCGGCGGCCACGATCACCCGCAGCACGCCGCGCTTCTGGATCTGCGGCAGGTCGAGGGCCGCCGCCGATCCGCCCGCGACGAGGCTCAGCGCGACGAGCGCGGCCTTCACCGGCGCGCGGCGACGAGCGCCGCCTCCGCCACGGGCCGCATGGCCGCGTAGCCCTCGGCCGTCGGATGCACCTCGTCCGAGGCCAGTCCCGGCCGCATGCCGCCGCGGCCGTTCGACAGGGCCCCGTGGTAGTCGGCGTAGACGGCGCCGACCTGCCGCGCGTAGTCGCGCAGCCACTCGTTCGTCGCGACGATCGCGCCGGCCGTCTCGAGGCCCGGCCGCCACGGGAAGCTCGCGGCCGGCGGGATCGAGGCCAGGATCACGGAGACCCGGCTCGCCTGGGCCAGCTCGGTCATCGAGCGCAGGTTGTCCTGGGTCATCTCGGGGGTCGAGGGGCCCGTGTTGCCCGCGATGTCGTTCGTGCCGGCCATGATCTGCACGACGCGCGGCTCGAGCCGGAGCACGTCGGCGCGGAAGCGCACCAGCATCTGGGGCGTCGTCTGGCCCCCGATGCCGCGGCACACGCGGCCGTTCGAGAAGAAGGCGGGATCCGCGTGGCGCCAGCCCTCGG
Source organism: uncultured Acidobacteriota bacterium (assembly GCA_902826455.1). Lineage (GTDB taxonomy): Bacteria > Acidobacteriota > Vicinamibacteria > Fen-336 > Fen-336 > CADEEV01. The sequence goes on from CADEEV010000044.1 coordinate 6,730, forward strand.
TGATGGAGTCCCCCAGGAACACCGCCTCGACCGGCGCGCCGCTCGCACGCAGGGCGGCGTTCTCGGCCCGGTAGCGCTCGAGATACGGCCAGTCGGTTCCCAGACGCTCCTCGGCCGACGGCGGCGGGAGGGCGTGGCCGGTGCCGGCCGCGAGGGCGCTGCCCGCGATGGCGCCGGAAAGGAGCTGGCGGCGACTGACGCTTCCCATGGAGACCTCCGCTCTCGCGTGAGTGTACTCTTGCCTTGGGAGGTGTACGGGTGCCGAAGTTGGGCGTCGTGGTGGGGAGCGTGCGCCAGGGACGCGCGGGCCTTCCGGTGACGGAGTGGTTCGAGGCGATCGCGCGACGCCATGGCGGCTTCGAGATCGAGCGTCTCGACCTGAAGGAGGTCGCGCTACCGCTCCTCGAGGAGCCGGCCCACCCGCGCCTCGGCCGGTACGAGGGCGCGGCCGTCAAGGCCTGGAGCGCCCGCGTCGCGGCCCTCGACGCCTTCGTCTTCGTGTCCCCCGAGTACAACTACGGCACGCCCCCGGCCCTGGCAAACGCGATCGACACGCTGTTCGCCGAGTGGGCCTACAAGCCGGTGGGCTTCGTCAGCTACGGCGGGACCGCCGGCGGCACCCGCGCCGTCCAGATGACGAAGCAGATCGTCACGACCCTCAAGATGGTGCCGCTGGTCGAGGCCGTGGCGATCCCGTTCTTCGCCCAGTGGATGGACGCGGCCACGGGCGCGTTCAAGGGCAACGAGGCCCTCGAGAAGAACGCGGTCAGCATGCTCGACGAGCTCGTCCGCTGGACCGGGGCGCTCAAGGTGCTGCGAGGCTGAAGCAGTGGCCGCCCCCGCGAGCACTGGAACCTGGACCTGCCCCGGCTGTGAACGGCGCGTGCCGCGGCGCGAGCCCCGCTGCCATTGCGGCGCCGCGCGCCTCGAGCTCACCGCCGACTCCGTCGCGTCGGGGGCCGCGCCGGCGAGCCCCGCGCTGATCGCGGTGGTCGTCCTGCTCGTCGCGGGCTGCGTCCTCCTGCTGGTCGGTCGCGGGGGATCGCCCCACGCTCGGGCCGGAGCGCGCCCCTCCGCGGGCACGACGGGCTCGACGCCCCGGCCGGGGTCCGCGCCCGGCGTCTTCCCGCCGCTACCCGAGCTGCCGCCCGAGCCCGAGTGACGCCTCGCAAGTCCGAGCGCGGTCACACCCTCGTCGAGGTCCTGATCGTCGTCGCGATCACGCTGCTCGTCCTGCTGCTCGTCTACTCGCTGACGCGCGTCGGCGTGCGCCTCGCGGACTCGACGAACGGCCGGCTCGACCGGGAGACCGTGGCGCTGCGCTCCCTGGAGGCGATGTCGTCCGAGATCGCGCGGGCGGGCTACGGCCTCGCCCTCGACGTGCCGCCTCTCGTCCCCGAGGCGCCCCCCGCCGGCCAGCCGAGCCGCTCCCTCGTGATCCGCTCGCGGCCCGAGCCCGGTGGCGCGCACCGCGAGGTGCGCTTCCGCTTCGAGAACGGCACCGTGACCCGCGCGATCGACGGCCGCACCTCCCAGGTGCTCGCGACGCGCGTCGCGGACCTGGCGTTCGAGTTCCTCGACGACCTCGGATCTCCCGTCGCGCCCTGGCGCGTGCCGTCGGCCGGCGCGCTCGTGCGCACGGTGCGGGTCGGCTTCACGATGCTCCCCGCGCCCGGCGACGTGGCGCCGTTCGAGCAGCGCCTGAGCGTCGGCCTCGAGAGCCAGGGCACCACGCTGCGCTTCGACCCGCCGCCGGAGCACGCGTTCCAGTTGCGGCGGGTGTTCGTGCGCCTTCCCAACGCCGTCGCGGTCGTCTCACGACCCCACGGCGACTCGGGCGTCGCCGTCGTCGACTCCCCCGCGGGCTGCAACGCGCTCTACATGTTCCCGCTCGAGAGCCTGATCGGGGACGTGCGCATCGACAGCGTCGGCGCCCTCGAGGGCGTCTGCGACGTGCGCGGCGCGGCCTTCGCCCCCGAGGAGAGCGCCTGGGCCGGCTCGCTGCTGCTGGCCCGCGGCGCGCTCCGCTCGGCCCAGGTCTTCCGCGTCGTTCCGGACGCGGAGGGACGCCTCGGCCCCGGCGCGCCGGTCGTGAAGGTCGCGGACACCGAGCTGCTCAAGAGCGTCACGGGCGCGGCCCTCGACCACGATGCCGTGTTCGTGGCCGACGGCGACGCCGGCATCGTCTATCGTCACGCCCTCGACGCCGAGGCCTCGAGCTTCACCAGCGCGGCCGTGCTTCCGGGAATCCCCGGGCCGATGGCCTTCGGGCTCGACGGCGTGCTGTACGCGCTGGTGGCGCCCGCCCAGGGCGGCGGCGGCGACACGCTGTGGTCGATCCCGGTCGACGCCAGCGGAACGCCCCGCCCCCTGGCGCGCCTCGAAGGCCGCGGCCGCTCCCTCGCCTTCGATCCCGTCACCGGCTCGATCTTCGCCCTGGTCCTCGACCGCGCCGACGACAGCGTGCTGCTGGAGTTCTCGCGCCGGGCGCTCCACGACACCGCCGTCCCCCCCGAGGTGCGTTTCCGTCTGTCCGAGTGGAAGGCCGAGGTCGAGAGCGCCTTCCCGCCTCTCGATCCCACGATCCCGCCGCTCCTGTTCCCCGAGCGCCTCTCGTTCGCGTCCTTCGATGCGAACGGCACGCTCTACTTCGGAGCCTCCGAGGTCAGCCTCGTGTTGCAGGGCGAGCTGGACCGGCCCGGCCTCGGCAGGCGGAAGGTGGGGCTCTCGGGCCTGGTGGGCGTCGACGGCCGGACCTTGCGCCCGCGCACCCTCCTGCAGGCCTGGAAGAAATGAGGAAGAACGAGACCGGCTCGGCGCTCATCGTGGTGCTGGTGGCGCTGCTCGTCCTCACGCCCCTGGCGCTGCTCGTCTCGACGCTCGCCACGTCGTACCAGCGCCGCACCTACGTCTTCCGCGACAGCCTCCGCAGCCGCTACGCCCTGCGCGGCGGCCTCGACATCGCCCTGGGGCGCCTGCGAACCCTCGAGCCGCCCCTCGCCCTGGGGAGCCAGCAGCGCTTCGAGCTCGCCGAGCCCGACTCCCTCGCCGTCTCCGTGCGCGTCGATCGCGACAGCGACGCCGCGGTCGGCATCGACGGCCGCGTGCTGCGGGGCCGTGAGCTGTCGGGCGTCGACCTCGCGAGCGTCGGCATCGACGGCGAGCGCCGGTCCGCCCGGCTCTATCAGGCCCTGCAGCTCTACGTCGTGCAGGCCGAGACGGCCGGGTCCGCGAGCAGCCCGGGAATGCGTCTCGTCGCGAGCGTCGCGAAGACGGAGGACGGCGAGATGCTGGTGCTCGGCACGCGCTACGACACGGCGCTGTTCGGGAGCGGCCGCTAGGTCACCGCCGAAAACGGCGAGCCGATCGGGCCGCGTTCGTGAGACATTCGGGACATGAGCACTCACGGATCGAAGAAGGCGGACGCCTTCCGTGCCCTCCACCACGACGGCCTGTTGATCCTGCCCAACGCCTGGGACGCGGGCAGCGCCCGGCTGATGCAGAGCCTCGGCGCGAAGGCCGTCGCGACGACCAGCGCGGGCGTCGCCTGGGCCCACGGCTATCCCGACGGCGACCAGCTGCCGCTGCACCTGATGCTCGCGACCCTGGCCTCGATCGCGCGCGTCGTCGACGTGCCGATCAGCGTCGACATGGAGAGCGGCTTCGCGAGCGAGCCGGCGGGCGTCGGCGAGGCGGTGACCGAAGTCATCGACGCCGGGGGCGTCGGGATCAACATCGAGGACGGCGCCGGCTCGCCCGAGCTGCTGTGCGCGAAGATCGAGCGCGCGAAGGACGCCGGCGAGCGTCGCGGGGTCTCGCTCTTCGTGAACGCGCGCTGCGACGTCTACCTCCGGCAGCTCGTGCCGGTCGAGCGACGCGTGGCCGAGACGATCGCGCGCGGCGAGCGCTACCGGCAGGCGGGCGCCGACGGCTTCTTCGCGCCCGGGGTCATCGAGGCGGCGGAGATCCGGGCGATCGCCCACGGCGTCGCGCTGCCGCTCAACGTGCTCGCGCAGCCACGGCTCCCCCACGCGGCGGCCCTCGCGTCCCTCGGCGTGCGCCGGTTGAGCGCCGGCTCGGGCATCAACCAGGCGACCTACGGGCGTGCCCGGAACCTCGTGACCGACTTCCTGCGCGACGGCGCTTCCGATCCCATGCGCGAGGGCTTCCTGCCCTACGCGGAGATCAACGCGCTGATGAGCTAGAGGACGCGGCCCGCGGCCATGCCGGCCCACACCGCGAGCAGGCCGAGGCCTACCTGGCCCACGACGTTCGCCAGGGCCCAGCCAGGGTGGCCGGCGCCGGCGAGCGACAGCGTCTCGTAGCCGAACGACGAGAACGTCGTGTAGCCGCCCAGCACGCCGACGAGCAGGAAGAGACGCGTGTTGGGGCCCAACGAGCCGCGCTCGTCGGCCAGCACCGCGAGCAGCCCGATCGCGAAGCAGCCCGTCACGTTCACGAGGAGCGTCGCCCACGGGAACGCCGCGGGCCAGTGCCGCTGCGCGAGGAGGTTGGCTCCGTAGCGCAGGCTCGAACCGAGGGCGCCGCCGATGCCGACCGCCAGCCATGGGAGCATGCCTGCGAGTCTAGCAGGCTGCCCGAGGCGCCCCGAGTTGCCGCGTCATCCAAGACTCTGAAGTGGATTCTTCAGGAGATTGGATCGCGTCGCGTCCAGCCCCCTGGATTCAGCGTTTTTACCAATGAATGCGGCATCTTAGACCCGCGCTACCACAACCTTGCTCGCGGCTCCGATATTGCTCTATGGATCGGCACACACGACCATTCGACGCTCTTGTCGATGGGAAAGGGGTGGCATGCGATTTCGGGCTCTCTTCGTTCTTGCGTTGTTCCTGATCGGCGCCGGGCAGCTGGCGGCTCAGGGCACGCAGACCGGCGTCCTCGTGGGCACGGTCCAGTCTTCCGACGGCGGTGCCCTTCCGGGCGTCGTCGTGACGATCAAGTCCCCGTCGATGCTCGGCGTCCGCACCACGGTCACCGACAGCAACGGCGGTTACATCTTCAAGGGCCTCCCGGCCGGCAGCTACACGGCGACGTTCGAGCTCTCGAGCTTCGGGACCCTCGAGAAGAAGGCCACGGTCAGCATCGGCGTGAACTCGGAGATCGACGCGACGCTGTCGGTCGCGGCGCTCCAGGAGTCGGTCGAGGTCACGGCCGAGGTCAACTCGATCATCGGCACGACCTCGGGCGGTGAGACGTACGGTGCCGACAAGATCGACACCCTCGCGACGCCGCGCACGATCCAGGGCATCGCGAACCTGGCGCCGGGCCTGACGGACAACACGCCGAACGGCGGCCAGCTCACGATCTCGGGCGCCTTCGCCTACGACAACGTGTTCCTGATCGACGGCGTCGACGTGAACGACAACCTGTTCGGGTCCCCGAACAACGTCTTCATCGAGGACGCGATCGACGAGACCCAGGTGCTCACCTCGGGCATCTCGGCCGAGTACGGCCGCTTCTCGGGCGGCGTCATCAACGCCGTGACGAAGAAGGGCGGCAACGAGTTCTCCGGCAGCTTCCGCACGGACTTCGTGAACCCGAGCTGGACCACGGAGACGCCGTTCGAGAAGGAGAACGACATCACCCGCGAGAGCAAGCTGAACCAGGTGTACCAGGCGACCCTCGGCGGCCCGATCGTCAAGGACCGGCTGTGGTTCTTCGCCGCCGGTCGCAAGGCCAACACGGACACCCAGGAGACCTTCGACTTCACGGGCATCGCCCACGAGGACAGCAACAAGAACAGCCGCCTCGAGGGCAAGCTGACGGGCGCCATCAACGAGAAGCACACCCTGCAGGCGAGCTACACGCGCAACAACACGACCGACGTCTCGCCCAGCTTCGATTTCAGCATCGACCCGCGCACCATCAACGAGTCCGAGACGCCGAACAACCTGTTCGTCTTCAACTACAGCGGCGTGCTGCGCTCGAACCTGTTCCTGGAGGCCCAGTACTCCCAGCAGAAGCTGGAGTTCGCCACGGGCGGCGGCTCGAGCCGCGACATCTTCGACTCGCCGCTCTTCACGACCGGCGTCACGGTCGACGGCGGCTACCAGTACAACGCGCCGTACTTCGCCTTCAACGTGGACCCCGAGACGCGCAAGAACCGCCAGCTCACCCTGGGCCTCTCGTACTTCCTCAGCACGAAGGACCTCGGGCGCCACGACATCAAGGGCGGCTGGGAGAACTTCCGCTCCTCGAACATCGGCGGCAACTCGCAGTCCTCGACGAACTTCGTGTTCTACGCGGACTACAAGACCGACGCCGGCGGCAACCCGCTCTTCGACGGCAACGGCAACCTGATCCCGGTGTTCGAGGCGGGCCAGAACCTGTTCCTCAACTGGGTCTCGAGTCCCGGCGCCCGCATCGACATCACGACGGACTCCTTCTACCTGAACGACAAGTGGGCGATCACGAACCGGCTCTCGGCGAACCTCGGCGTGCGCTACGAGCGCGTGCGCAGCGAGGCCACGGGCGGCATCGTCGGCGTCGACACCGACACGATCGTGCCGCGCCTCGGCCTCGCCTTCGATCCCCGCGGCGACGGCAAGTTCACCCTGAAGGCGAACTACGCCCACTACGCCGGCAAGTACAGCGAGGCGCAGTTCGGCAGCAACACGAAGGTCGGGAACCCGAGTCTCGTCTACGGCCTCTACGTGGGTCCGTCGGGCGAGGGCCGCTTCGCGCCGGGCTTCGACACCAACAACTACTTCCTGCTCGACGCGAGCCTGCCCGATTCCAACGTGTTCTTCGACAAGGGCCTGTCGTCGCCCGTGACGAAGGAGATCTCCTTCGCGGTCGGCACGAGTTTCGGGCGCGAGGGCTTCGCGCAGCTGCTCTACACCCACCGCAAGACCACGAACTTCGTCGAGGACTTCTTCAACATCGACCAGGGCACCGTGGACGTGACGCTGCCGACGCAGTGCATCGACTGCGGCGACGTCACCCTCGACCGTCGCGAGTACCGCAACAGCGACCTGCCGACCCGGAGCTACTCCGGCCTGCAGTTCCAGGGCGGCTACCGGCTCACGGACCGCTGGGACATCCAGGGCAACTGGACGCACCAGTTCAAGTACGAGGGCAACTTCGAGGGCGAAGGCGCCAACACCCCCGGCATCACGTCGTCCCTCGGGGACTATCCGGAGATCCTGGTGGAGGACCGCAACTTCCCGACCGGGCGCCTTTCCGGCTACCAGCGCGACAAGGTCCGGGTCTGGACCACGTACGACCTCGGCCTCGGCCGGGTCGGCGACATCAACCTGGGCCTGCTGTACCGCTACGACTCGGCCCTCACCTACAGCCTGTCGGTTGGCAACTTCGACGTCTCGGAGACCCAGCTCTCCCACGATCCCGGGTACGCGCGGCCTCCGCAGCTCCAGACGATCTTCTTCGGCGGACGCGGCGAGAACTTCTTCAAGGGCTCGAACCTCCTCGACCTCGCGGCCACGTACTCCGTTCCCGTCTACAAGAAGCTGAAGCCGTACGTGAAGTTCGACGTCCGCAACATCCTGAACGAGCAGGTGCTCGGCGCGGGCGTCAACGGCTTCAACACCACGATCCAGGCGAACACCGACGGGCCGCTCGACGCGAACGGCCTGCCGACGACGTTCATCAAGTCGCAGAACTTCGGCAAGGCGACCGGCAACAACAGCTACCGCCAGCCGAGGACGTTCACCATCGCGGTGGGCTTCCGCTTCTAGGGTCGTTCCAGGAGTGCGACGTACCGGGGCGGCCTTCGGGCCGCCCCTTTTTTTCGTCTAGCGGTCGAGCAGTGCGCGGCCGGGCTCGGGATAGCGCTCGCCCGCCGCGGCTCCCTTGGGCGCCGCCTCCTCGATGCGGATGAGATCGTTGACGGTCAGCGTGACGTCGGTGGCCGCGAGGTTCTCGTTCAGGTAGGCGCGCCGCTTGGTGCCGAAGATCGGCACGATGGACGGGCCCTGGGCGAGCACCCAGGCGAGCGCCAGCTGCGACGTCGTGGCCTGCTTCTCGGCGGCGATCTGCTCGAGGGCCTTCACGAGGTCCATGTTCTTCTGGAAGTTCTCGCCCTGGAAGCGCGGCGACCAGCGCCGGAAGTCGTCGGGAGCCAGGTCGTCGAAGCTCTTGATCTGGCCGCTCAGGAAGCCGCGGCCCAGGGGGCTGTAGGGCACGAAGCCGATGCCCAGCTCGCGGCAGGCCGGCAGGACGTCGTCCTCCACGTCGCGGCTGAACAGCGAGTACTCGCTCTGGAGGGCCGCGATGGGGTGCACCTTGGCGGCGCGCCGGAGGGTCTTGGCCGAGGCCTCCGAGAGGCCGAGGTGGCGCACCTTGCCGGCCTTGACGAGCTCGGCCATGGCGCCCACGGTCTCCTCGATCGGCGTGCTCGGATCGACCCGGTGCTGGTAGTAGAGGTCGATCACGTCGACTCCGAGACGCTGCAGGCTCCCGTCGCACGAGACCTTCACGTAGTCGGGGCGCCCGTTGGCGCTGCGGTCGTTGGGCCCCGGGCCCCGTACGATGCCGAACTTCGTGGCGATCACCACCTGGTCGCGGCGGCCGGCGATGGCCTTGCCCACCAGGACTTCGTTCGTGTACGGGCCGTACATGTCGGCGGTATCGAGGAACGTGAGGCCCGCGTCGAGGGCCGCGTGGATCGTCGCGACCGACTCCTGGTCGTCGCGCGGCCCGTAGAACTCCGACATCCCCATGCAGCCGAGGCCCAGCTCCGAGACCGTCGGGCCCGTCTTCCCCAGACGTCGCGTGTCGAGTGCCATGACACGAGTTTATCCCCGGGACGCCATGACGCCAGCCCGACCGTTTGGTAGGCTCGCCCGCCATGGCTTCCTCCCACGTTTCCCTCGAGGGCGTCGTCGCCCGCATCCGTCCCGCGCGGGCCATCGAAGGGCTGTCGGCCGTGCTGATGCCGTTCACGCCCGACGGCCGCCCCGACCTCGACACGTTCGCGCGCCTGCTCGAGCGCACGCTGCAGGCCGGCCTCACGCCGGCCGTGAACATGGACACGGGCTACGTCCACCTGCTGAGCCCCGCCGTCCGCCTGCAGGTCCTCGACATCGCGAAGGACCGCCTGGACGGCGGCCGCTTCGTCGCGGGCGCGTTCGTGGAAGACTCGACCGGCCCGCTCCGCGAGCGCTACGCGCGCGCCTGCCACGAGATCTTCGTGCGCGGCGGCACGCCCATCGTCTTCCCCTGCTCCGACTTCAAGCGCCTGCCGGGCTCACAGGTGGTGAGCCTGTTCGCGCAGCTCGCGGCGGGCACGCCCGGCCTGCTCGGCTTCGAGCTCGGCGAGGCCTTCGCGCCCTTCGGGCGCATCTTCGACACCGACACCGTGAAGGCGCTGATCGAGACCGAGGGCCTGCTCGGCATCAAGCACTCCTCCCTGAACCGTCGCCTCGAGTGGGAGCGCCTGGCGCTGCGCGACGCGCGGCGGCCCGAGTTCCACATCTACACGGGCAACGACCTCGCCATCGACATGGTGATGTTCGGCAGCGACTACCTGCTGGGCCTCTCGGCCTTCGCCCCCGAGGCCTTCGCGCTGCGCGACCGCTACTGGCTCACGGGCGACGCCCGCTTCTTCGAGCTCAACGACCAGCTCCAGTATCTGGGCGCCTTCGCGTTCCGCGCGCCGACGCCCGCGTACCGCCACAGCGCGGCCCAGTTCCTGAAGCTCACAGGCGGCCTCGTCCACGACACGCCTCCTGCCGGAGCGCCGTCGCGGCCCGCGAGCGACGTGGTCGTGCTGGCCGAGATCGCGCGGGGCCTGCAGGCCTTCTTCGACACGGATGACTGAGTACCGCCGCGTCGCGACGCTGCGCAGCGCCGCGGCGCTGCGTGAGCACCTGTCGACCCTCGGCGTGACGCTGCCGCTCGACGAGCGTGTCGAAGCCTCGGGCCCGCTCGCAGCTCCTTTCAGGACGCCCGACGGCTTCCGCATCGGGAACCGCTTCTGCATCCACCCCATGGAAGGCTGGGACGGCACGACGGACGGCCTTCCCACGGACCTCACGCGACGGCGCTGGGCGCGCTTCGGCCAGAGCGGCGCCAAGCTGGTCTGGGGCGGCGAGGCCGTGGCCGTGAGCCCGGAGGGCCGCGCCAACCCGAATCAGCTCCTGATGGCCCCGGCGACCCTGGGCGGCATCGAGCAGCTCCGGCGCGATCTCGTCGACGCCCATGCCGCCGCCTTCGGCCGGAGCGACGACCTGCTCGTGGGCCTGCAGCTCACCCACTCGGGCCGCTTCGCGCGGCCGCGCCAGAAGACGCAGGCCGAGCCCGTGATCCTGTATCACCATCCCGTGCTCGACCGGCGCCTCGGCCTCGGGCCCGAGAGCCCCGTGCTGAGCGACGCCGAGATCGAGCGCCTGATCGGCTGCTTCGTCGAGGCGGCGGCCATGGCCTGGCAGGCGGGCTACGCGTTCGTGGACGTGAAGCACTGCCACGGCTACCTCGGTCACGAGTTCCTGAGCGCCCGCCACCGGCCCGGGCCGTACGGCGGCAGCTTCGAGAACCGCACGCGCTTCCTGCGCGAGATCGTCGGCGGCATCCGCGCTCGCGTTCCGGAGCTGCGGATCGGCGTGCGGCTGTCGGCCTTCGACATCGTCCCGTATCGCACAGGCCCGGAAGGCCACGGCGTCCCCGAGACGGCTTCACTGCCCTACGACGCCGCCTTCGGACTCGAGGCCGACCTGGAGGACGCGACGCAGTTCCTGCGCCTGCTCGAGTCGCTCGGCGTGACGCTCGTGAACCTGACGGCAGGCAGCCCGTATTACAACCCGCACATCCAGCGGCCCGCGCTGTTCCCGCCCTCCGACGGCTACGGGCCGCCCGAGGATCCCTTCGTCGGCGTCGCGCGCCAGGTCGCGGCGACGGCCGAGCTGAAGCGGCGCTTCCCCGGCCTCACGATCGTGGGCTCGGCCTACAGCTACTTGCAGGAATGGCTGCCGAACGTCGCGCAGGCCGTGGTGGGCGGCGGCGGCGCCGACTTCGTGGGCCTCGGCCGCATGGTGCTGTCGTATCCCGAGCTTCCGGCCGATGTCCTCGCCGGACGCACGCTCACGCGACGCCTCATCTGCCGCACCTTCAGCGACTGCACCACGGCGCCGCGCAAGGGCCTGGTGTCCGGCTGCTATCCCCTCGACCACTTCTACAAGGAGCGGCCGGAGTTCGACGCCCTCGCGGGCTTCAAGAAGGCGGCCGGCTAGTCCCCATTCAGGGCGCGACCGTCGGAAGCGCCTGTCGTTCCACGGCGGCGAGCACGCGCAGGAAGTTCTCGCCCGCCAGCTTGCGCAGCTCGGCGTCGCTCCAACCGCGGCGCGCGAGCTCCTCGAACAGGGCCGGGAAGCGCGACGTGTCCTCGAGCCCGGCGATCCGGTAGGACTCCATGCCATCGAAGTCGGCGCCCAGGCCGACGTGATCGATCCCGGCGACCTTGCGGATGTGGTCGATGTGGTCGGCGACGTCGGTGAGCCTCACGGGCGGTGCGGGGTTCTCCGCCTCCCACACCGCCATGTCCTTGCGGGCCGCCGGCCGATCGTTTCCATGCCGCGCCATGAGCACCGCCCAGTACGCGTCGCCGCGCTCGTACCAGGCCCAGTGCTCGCGCGTCGTGAAGTACGCGACGAAGGTGACCATCACGATCCCGCCGTTCGTGGCGACGCGTCGCAGCAGCGCATCGGGCACGTTGCGCGGCGCCGGGCACAACGCCCGCGCGTTGGAATGCGAGAGGATGACGGGCGCCCGCGCCAGCTCGAGGACGTCGAACGCCGTCGCGTCGGCCGCGTGGGAGAGATCCACCAGCATCCCGAGGCGGTTCATCTCCCGCACCACCTCGACGCCGAACGGAGACAGGCCGTCGAAGCGCGCGGCGCCCGCGTTGGCGTCGCCGATGTCGTTGGTGTCGTCCCAGGTCAGCGTCATCGCCCGGACGCCGTGCCGGTACGCCGCCCTCAGCAGCGCCAGCGAGCCGCCGATCTGGTCGCCGCCTTCGAGCCCGAGGAGGGCGGCGATGCGGCCCGCCTGGAAGGCGGCGCGGAGACCGGCGCCGTCGGTCACCACCGTGAGGTCCTTGGGGTGACGGGCCGCCAGCTCGCGGAACAGGCCCGTCGAGTCGCGGATGCCTTTCTCGCGGTCCGCCTCGGCCATGAAGCCGACGGTGAAGATCGCCGCACCCACGCGGCCCGCGCGCAAGCGCGGCAGATCCACCTGCCCGACCGTGGGCTTCCCGATGTCGTAGGCGGTCGCCGGCAACAGGCCCTTCTCGTCCTCGGTGAGGTAGTGAAGGAGCAGGTCGTTGTGCCCGTCGACGAGCGGCGTCTGCTTCAACAAGGCGTCGATCCGCGAGCCGACGCTCACCGGAGCCGCAGCGGCTCCGCCCGACAGCAGGACGAGCAGGGAGATCGCGATCACCGGGCGCTCACGTTCCTGCGCCCATTATCAGGGCTTCGACAAGTCGAAGGCGGCACCGTCCTGGAACAGGTACTGGACCGGCCAGGCCTCGCGCAGCGTCGCCAGGGCCTCGGACCAGCGGAAGGCGCCCGACCCGCCCCCGCGCAGCGTCGTGTCCGGCACCACGGCCACCACCGCGTCCGCGAACAGCGCGGCGTCTCCGCGCGGCGCCACCTGGAGCGCCTTCACGTGCAGGACCTCGCGCGCGAAGCGCGCCACGATCTCGGCGTCCTCGAGCATCTCGAAGAGCTGCGGCCGGCCGCTCAGCAGGCCGTTGTAGGCCTGGTTCGCGAGAACACCCGAGAGCGGATTCGCGTAGGCCTCGGCCTCCCCGGCGGTGACGAGGGTCGGGTCGTCGATCGATTCGGCCTTGTAGCGCATGCGAGTCTCGCCGGCGCCACGGGTGTCGAACGAGAGCACGTCGTGGCCGGCCTCGACCAGCTTCACGATCTCCCGCCACGTGTCCGGCCCGACCTTCCCGTCGAGAGCCAGGTCGAGGATGGTGGTGGTGTGTGCGGCCCCGTCGCCGTAGATCCGCAGCACCGGGATCGTCAGGTTCCCGCTGTGGCCCACCCGGTAGCGCTCGACGTGGATGCCGTCGCTGACCGTGGGGCCGAGCGCCTTCCAGGCGATCACGCCGCGGCTGCCGCGCTCCGCACTCTCGGCGACCACCGGCCAGCTCGCGACCCTGGCCGACTCGGCTCCGTCGTAGAGCGCCTTGAAATCCCTGGCGCCGCGCCTGGGCCGGGAGCGCGCGTCGTCACGGATGAGCTCGGGCAAGGAGCGGCCGGGAAGATCCACGCGCACCTGGCCGGTCGGCGTGCAGCGCAGGGTCTCGGCGTCGAGGAGCGCGACGGTCGCGAGGCCTTCGTGGACCGGCAGGCCGTTCCAGCGGTCGAGGAAGGCGAAGGCCGCGAGGCGGTTCTCGGGCGAGTAGGCGTGGCCGTGGTAGCCCTGCGTGAAGCCCACGCGGTCCGCCTTGCCGAAGCGACCGTACAGGGTTGACAGCTCGCGATACGTGCGGCGCGCCCCTTCGATCGGCACGAAGTCCTTGATCGCCGACGCGATCACGAGCGGCCGCGGGTAGACGAGAGCCAGGAGGCCGGGATGGTCGATGCCTGCGGCGACGAGCCCGGAGGGATCCTGCTCGGGGTCCGTGTCGGGGTCCTCGAAGATCCGGTTCGCCATCCGCATCGGCAGCGCCGTGACGTAGCACGACGGGGCCACGACCCCGATGCGCTCGTCGAGGGCGCCGATCCAGGCCGACTGCAGGCCGCCGCCGCTGGTGCCGGTGATCGAGATGCGCGCGGCATCGACCTCCGGCCGCGTCAGCAGGTAGTCGAGGGCCCGCATGCCGTCCCAGATCTCGTAGCGGCTCAAGCTCGTCCCCGCGAGGCACGCGAGGTTGCCGAGCACCGCGTGCTCGCCGCAGACGAGGTTGTAGCGGCTCTTCCTCGCGGCGGGGTCCCAATACTGGCTGCGCTCTCCCTGTCCCACGGGATCCCACGAGAGCACCACGTAGCCGCGGGCCACGAGCTGGCCGGCGATCTCCTGGTAGTTCTTGAACGACTTGCCGTCGGGGGCGTGGCCGCACGGCAGCAGCACGGCCGGCCGCTTCGACACCGGGCCCTCGGGAACGTAGAGCAGCGCCGTCACGTGGAGGCCGGGCTGGCTCTCGAAGATCACCTTCTCGATGCGATATCCGGACATGGGCACGGTGCCGGTGATGCGGGCGTTGAGCGGCGTCCGGGTCTGCGGGAGCCCGCCGATCAGCTCGAGGAGCGCCGCCCGCATCGCCTTCTGCTTCGCGAGCAGCTCGGCCTCGGTGCGCAGGCCCGCGAAGGCCGCGAGGCGCGCGTCGTCCTGGCGCCAGGCGCGGTCGAGCTGGTGCTGCAGGAACGGCGTGATGCGCGCGCCCTCGGGCGGCTCCCCCAGCACCCGGAAGGCGTCCGCCGGAGGACCGTCCGCGGCCGCCGCGCCCGCCAGAGCCAGGAACGCCACGAGCATCGTCGTCTTCATTCCGTGATCCCCCGATAGGTCTCGGGCCGGCGCTGCTTCAGCACGGCCGAATGCCAGTTTCCCACCCACGGCCGCAGCACCGGCTTCGACAGGTCGATCGCCTGCACCGCGGTGCCGTCGCCTTCGTTCTTCCAGGTCCGGACCCGGATCTCGCCCGCCGGGTCGATCACCGCGCTCGGCACGTCGTAGCCGCTCGTCACGACCCAGACGCCGTTGTCCATGGCGCGCGAGCGGATCTGCGTGAGATCGCCGCCCCAGCCCGGCGCGAAAAGGATCTCCGCCCCGGCCAGCGTGAGCACGCGCGCCGGCTCGTCGAAGGCCGTGTCGTGGCAGATCAGGATCCCGATCCGCCCGAAGTCGAGATCGAGGGGCTGGTAGACGTGTCCCGGCGAGAGACCGGCCTCGACCTCGCCGACCGGGACCTGCACCTTGCGATACGTGCCGGCAAGGGCGCCGTCGCGTCCGATCACGAACGCCGAGTTGTACACGGTCTCGCCCTGTCTCTCGTAGGCGCCGTAGAGCACGTACGCGTGCTGCTTCCGGGCCTGGGCCGCCAGGGCCTGGAAGGCGGCGCCGCGGGCCTCCTGCGCGGCGCCCACGACGTCGAGGCCGGTGCCGATCGAGGTCAGGGCCTCCGGCAGCACGTAGATGTCGGGCTTCTGCGGGGCCGCGCGCTCCATGAGCGCCACGAAGGCGGCCACGTTCGCCTCGGGAGTCGAGCGGCCGGACGGCCGCCAGTAGAGCGTCGCGATCCGCGCGACGCGCGACGGAACCGGGGACTGCGCGGCGAACGACACGGCGCCGAAGCTGACCCGGGCCCGCGGCGCCCACTGGAGCAGCAGGCTCACCTCCGCCTTCTCCGCGCCGGCCGGCGCCGTCAGCACCCCGTCGCAGACGGGACGGCCGGCGCTGCCCAGGCCGGTGGCGACGTACTCGGGCGCCACCTCTTCCGCGACGCGGGCGCCCTTCCAGCGCACCTGGCAGACGACGCCGCGCTGCAGGCTGTCGAGGCCCTGGGCCGTCAGCTCGGCACGCAGCCGGTAGCTCTGGCCGCCCGCCACGGGGGCGTCGCGACGGAAGCCGCCGAAGACGGTGGCGAGGCCGCGGCCCGCCACCTCCAGCCGCCCGCCGTTGCTGGCATAGGCGGGCGCCAGGGCCGGACGCGGCGCGAACCGGCTCCAGCCCCCGTCCGGTGCGTCGGCCCGGAAGGCCACGAGGTTCTCGGCCGCGACGAGCGCGAGCACGGCGAGCAGCACGCTAGACCCCCTTGCGCCAGTTGGCGTCGCCCGCCGCCTTCAGGGTGACGCTGAGCGACCCGTCCGCGTTCACCGGCTGGGCGCAGGCCCAGCGCACCGGCCGGCGCACGCCGAAGCTCTCGATCTCCGCCTTGAGCCGCACTTCCTGGCCCTCCTGGCCCTGCGGCAGGACGAAGGACGCCTGGCGCAGCCGACCCGCGTACGGGTGGCCGGCGTCGAGGCCGCCCGCGACGCTCCAGCGGCCGTCGGGCGCGGCGACGCTCACGTGCAGGATCCCCGGCACGCCCGCGACGCCGTCGTTCGCGAAGGCGATCACGAGCTCCGCGGTGCCGTAGCGCTTGCGCTGCCAGATCCACGACGGACGCACGCGGTAGCCGATCCGCTGCCGCAGGTCCGCGAAGACGCGCGGGCGGGCCGCATCGTAGCGCGCGACGCCCTCGGCCTCGGTCCACAGCGACCAGTAGTTGCCGCCGAGGTCGAGGGTGTGGAGGACGGTGTTCTCGATGACGTCGACACCGGCGGCGTCGGTCTTGTAGTTGGGCGTGTCGGTCCGGTAGTGGCGGTGGTAACCGTCCTCCATGATCACGGCGAGCCAGGGCGGCCGGTTCGCGAGCTCCTCGATCTGGATCGGCTCGTCCAGGATGATGCTGTCGGAGCGCAGCCAGGCGCCCGCACGCACCGCGTCGTCGTGGACCTGGTGGTTCCCGACCCCGCTGATGTCGGGTTGCGTGTTCACGGCGAGGGGCGTCTTCTTCCAGGTCTCGAGCTGCACGCGGGTCATGTCGACGAAGGTGCGCTCGGCGGTCAGGTAGTCCGGGAACGGGCTCGCGTAGTCGCTCACGTGGCCCTCGCCCCAGAAGCCGAACATCATCAGGTCCACGAACTCCACGAGCGGGTTGCCGTCGAACTCGGCGGCCAGCAGCCCGTTGAGATCGCGGAACGCCTTCTGGAACTCCGGATGGTCCGAGCGCGGCTCGACCCGCTTCGGCCCCGGCTTGCCGGCCTTGCGCTCCACCGTCACCGTCGGCACCTTGCCGAGCAGGTAGTCCGGGATCGAAAGGTGCGCGGGCTGGATCTCGGGGCTCGAGAGCTGGATGCGGAAGCCGACGCGCTTGCCGTGGCGCCTGGCCGCGTCGAACGTCGCGGCCCAGACCGGGTTCTTGTCGAGGCGGCCCGGCTGCGACTGCACGTCGCGCCAGTCGCAGCGGATGTAGAGGACGTCGGCCAGCGCCAGGCTCGCCATGCGCTCGACGGCGTCCTCCAGCGTCTGCCGGCCGTCGCGCGCGGCCAGGGCCGGGCCGTTCTCCTCCCACGTGTAGCCGACGAGTCCCATGCCGAAGTTCGGCACCGGGCCACGGGCGGCCGTTGTGTTGAGGATCGTGTACCAGCCCTCGTCCTGGTCGATCCCGAAGGGGCCCTGGTTGAGACGCGTCGACGGCCGCGGCCCCGAACCGAAGTCGTGGCCCTGCCACAGGTGGGTCGGCACGTCGGCCGAAGCACGGCCTGCGGAGCCCGCCAGCAAGGAAACGGCCGCACCCGCCTTGATGAAGTCGCGCCTCGAGCTCATGGAACCTCCGCTTGACCGGGTGAACGGAAGAGATTATAAGCAATCGCAATTTCATTTAATTGCGTTTACTGAGGATTCCGCCCCGTGACCCACTTCGGCGCCCTCGACTGGATCCTGACCGCGCTCTCCCTCGTGGGAACGTTGTGGATCGGTCTCCTCACCCGTCGCTACGTCGGCCGCATCGAGGACTATCTCGTGGCCAGCCGCGGCATGGGCGCCTACGTCGGCACCGCCTCCCTCGTCTCGACCGAGATCGGCATCATCACCTACATGTACCAGGCCCAGTTCGGGTTCCTGGCGGGCTTCTCGGCGTTCATCGTCGGCGTCATCACGATCGCGATCTGCTATTTCGTCGGCAAGACCGGCTTCGTGATCACGAAGCTGCGCGAGATGGAAGTGATGACGGTGCCCGAGTACCTCGAGCGCCGCTACTCCCGCAACGTGAGGGTCATGGCCGGCCTGATCATGGCCGTGGGCGGCTCGCTCAACCTCGGGATCTTCCCGATCATCGAGGCGCGCTTCCTCACGATCACGACCGGCATTCCCGCCCAGTACGTGAACTGGACCATGGCGACGCTGCTGCTGATCGCCCTCGTCTACACCGCGATCGGCGGCATGGTCTCGCTCATCGTGACGAACTACGTGCAGTACGTGCTGCTCGCCTTCGGCACGGTCGTCGTGACCGTCGCGGGCCTGTACTCGGTCGGCTGGGGCACGATGACGCGCAGCGTCACCGAGCACATGGACGGCCGCGGCTTCAATCCCTTCGCCGACCTCGACGTCGGCCCCGCGTTCATCCTGTGGCAGATCCTGCTCTGGGTGGCGCTCATGACGGTGTGGCAGTCGGCCGCGATGCGCTCGTTCTCGGCGAAGGACGCCGCCACGAGCCGCAAGGTCTTCACGCTCACGTCCTTCCTCTTCCTGGGCCGCGCGGTGCTGCCGATGGCCTGGGGCATCGCGGCGTTCGCGTTCTTCTGGGGCCAGGCGCAGCCGGTGCTGCCGGGCCCCGGCGAGACGCCGGTCGACCACATGCAGCGCCTCGACCGCGACCTCGCGAGCGGCTTTGCACCCCGCCTGGCCAAGGGCGAGGTGGCGACCCTGCTGCCCGAGATCGATCGGCTGGAGCGGCTCTCCGCCGCGGCCACGGTCCCCGAAGCGAAACCCATCGCCGCGCGGGCCAAGGGCTACCGCGAGGAGGTCGCGATGGTCGCGATGCCGTGGATGATCGCGACCGTCCTGCCCACGGGTCTCGTCGGCCTGATGATGGCCGGCATGCTGGCGGCCTCGGTATCGACCTACGCCGGCTACTTCCTGGGCTGGAGTGCGATCCTCTCGCAGGACGTGGTGACGCCGCTGCTGAAGCGGCCCTTGTCCGAGGCCGGCAAGCTCCGGCTGACGCGCGTGACGATCGTGCTGCTGACGGTCTTCATCATGATCTGGAGCCTCGTCTACCACGTGCCGGGACCGGCCTTCTTCTACCTGCAGGTGACCGCGAACCTGTTCATGGCGCCGACCCTGATCACGATCGTCGCCGGTCTCTACTGGGCGCGCGCCTCCTCGGCCGGCGCCTACCTCTCGTTCGTGCTGGGCGCCCTGTCGTCCCTCGGCTACCTGATCCCCGGACTCGACCTCAGCGTCGCCACCGCCGGCAACGCGAGCTGGGTGCTGGGTCTCGCCGGGCTCGTGCTGGGCTCCCTCGTCTTTCCCGACCGCGCCGCGAAGGAGGTGACGTCGTGAGCTGGATGGCGCTGTGGACGCTCGTGTTCTTCGTGACCCTCGCGACGTTCGCGGTGATCTCGGCGCTGATCGCGATCAAGGGCATCGACGAGATCAAGGAGCTGTTCCGGGAGCTCGAAGCGTCGAAGACGCGTCGCGACAAGTAGGAGGACCGACGTGGCCCACGTGCTCCGCTTCGTGCAACGCTTCCGCCCCGCCGACGAGAGGGCCTTCCTGGCCCTCGAGGCGCAGTTCGCGGCCCTCGAGCGCAAGAAGGGCTGGCCGCGCGGGCGGCGCATGCGCCCCTACGCCGGGCGCGAGCCGGTCCACACCCTGGTCTGGGAGTGCGAGTTCGAGAGCCTCGCCGGAGCCCAGGCGGCGCTCGCCCGCATGGCCGGGGATCCGGGCCACGAGAAGCTCCTCAAGAAGCAGGTGCCGTATTTCCTCGACGCCTACACCGAGATCTACGTGGTGCTCGACCTGTGACGCGCGCCGAGCTGCTCGAGTGGTGCCGCGTTCCGGTCGACGCTCTCGTCGGCCACGCGGCGCTGCGCATCCCGTTCCGGATGGTGGCGGACTCGGTCGAGATGGGCGCGCTCATGGCGCGCGAGCTGGTCGAGGCCATCGAGGCGGCGAATGCCGCAGGGCGGCCGTACCGGGCGATCGTGCCGTGCGGGCCGGCGGCCTGGTACGAGCCCTGGACCCAGCTCGTGAACGCGCGGCGCGTGTCGCTCGCCTCGCTCCACGTCTTCCACATGGACGAGTGCCTCGACTGGCAGGGGCGGCTCCTGCCCCGCAACCATCCCTACAACTTCCGGACGTTCATGGAGCAGCGCTTCTACGGCGGGATCGCTCCGGCGCTCAACGTGCCCGAAGCGCAGCGTCACTTCCTCACTCCCGCGAGCATGGGCCGCGTGGCCGAGGCGATCGCCGCCGCGCCGATCGACCTGTGCCTCGGCGGCTGGGGCCAGGACGGCCACGTGGCCTACAACCAGGCCCGCCGCAACGCCTACGACGCCCTCGACGTCGAGCGGCTGGCGGCGTCCACGATCCGCGTCCAGGACAACAACCCCGACACGATCCTGGCCCTCGCCCAGCGCACGTTCGGCGCGGCCTACCAGCTCGCGCCGCCGATGTCGGTGACCCTGGGCATGAAGGAGTGCCTGTCGGCCGCGAAGGTCCGCCTCTTCAGCGACACCGGTGCCTGGAAGCAGACGGCCCTGCGCGTGGCGCTCTTCTCGGAACCGACGGCCGAGTACCCGATGACGTTGCTGCAGCGCCATCCCGATGCGCTGCTCACCGCCACCCGGGACACGGCGCGGCACCCCGTGGCGGAGCATCCCGGCTGGGAGCTCGCGTGACGCTTCGCTACACGAAGCTGATCGGCGTCGGCGGCATCGGCGCGGGCCTCTTGTTCACCCTCGAGGGCGACCACGACCTGGGCCGCAACGAGAGCCGGCCGGCGCGCCTCGAGGACGCCCGCGACTACTGCAAGCTCCACATCGTCACCCACTATCCGGCCCGCCTGGCGAGCGCCCGCGGCCTCCGCGTACTGCCCGTCGGCAAGATCGGCGCCGACGAGACAGGCCGGCGCCTGGAGCAGGAGATGTCGGCCGCCGGCATGGACACCCGCTTCCTCAAGAAGCTCAGCTCGGCGCCGACGATGTTCAGCGTCTGCTTCCAGTATCCCGACGGCAGCGGCGGCAACCTGACCGCCAGCGACTCCGCGGCGTCGCGGCTGAAGCCGGCCGACCTCGACCGGGTCGAGTCGCTGCTGGACTCCGCGACCATCGCTCTCGCCGCCCCGGAAGTGCCCCTCGAGACCCGGCTCCGGCTGCTCGCGATGGCGACGGGGCGCGGCGCCCTCCGTGTCGCTTCGTTCACGCCGGGCGAGCTCGCGACGCCCGCCGTGCGCGCGGCCCTCGCCCAGGTGGATCTCCTCGCGCTCAACGAGGACGAGGCCGCGGCCCTGAGCGGCGCGCGGCGTGACAGGGGCGAGCCTGGCCCCTTCCTGGAGGCCTGCCGTGCGGCCTTCGCGGCGGCGAACCCGGCGGGCAGCCTCGTCGTCACCCTCGGCGCCGACGGCGCCCACGGCTATGCGCAGTGCCGCTGGGTCCACGTCGCCGCTCCCCGGCTCGCGGTGCGCAGCACGGCGGGCGCCGGCGACGCTCTGCTGGGCGGCGTCCTCACGGGCCTCGCCCTGGACATGCCCTTCGACGACGCCCTCGAGCTCGGCACGCTGCTCGCGGCCTTCAAGGTCACGTCGCCCCACACGATTCCGCCCGAGGTCGACCGGCCCCTGTTGCAATCCTTCGCGGCGGTCCGCGAGATCCCGCTGTCCCCCGCCCTCGTGCGTTTCCTCTCGGAGCCCCGATGACACTCAAGGACGCGCGGCGCCTGCTGCGACCGCTGCGGGAGGAGATCGTCGGCCTCGCCCAGGCCCTGGTGCGCGTCGACAGCGTCGCGATCCCCCCGGACGGTCATGAGACGAAGGCCCAGAAGGTGCTGCGCGACCGGCTGAAGCCCTACGGGCTCGACGTCGAGCTCTACGACACGGGCTTCCTCGAGCGCTCGCGGCATCCCTTCGTGCGCCGCGACCGGAACTACAAGGGACGCCACAACCTGATCGCGCGCCGCTCGGGCACGGGCGGCGGCCGCAGCCTGCTGCTGAGCGGCCACGTCGACACGGTGCCGGTGGGCCATCAGCCCTGGAAGCACGACCCGTGCTCCGGCACGATCGAGCGCGGCCGGCTCCACGGCCGCGGCAGCTGGGACATGAAGAGCGGCCTCGCCGCCCAGTTCGCGGCCGCCATGGCGCTCGCGAAGGCGGGCGTGCGCCTGCGGGGCGACCTCCTGTGCGAGTCGGTGGTGGACGAAGAGTTCGCCGGCGGTGGCGGCACCCTCGCGGGACGCCTGCGGGGCGACAACGCCGACGCGTGCGCGATCGCCGAGGGCACCAACTACTCCGTCGTGAGGGCGACCCGCGGCGGCCACTTCTTCGACATCGTCTGCAAGGCCGGCGACCCCATGGGTTACTTCTCGAAGGAGGAGGTCGTGAGCCCGGCGATCCCGATGGGCCGCCTGCTGGGCTGGATCGACACCTGGGTGAAGAAGCGCAAGGGCGTCCGGCGCGGCGCGACCTACGCCGCGTTCCCGGACCCGGCGCCGGTCCAGGTCCTCGCGGTCGAAGCCAACCGCTTCGATCCCGACGTGCCCTGGAGCGTGCCCCTCGAGGCCCGCATCCGCGTCTACTTCCAGTTCCTGCCCCACGAGAACGTGACGGCCGTCGTGAAGACGGTCGAGGCGTCGCTCCACTCCTTCTGCCGGCGCGATCCCTTCTTCCGCAAGTACCCGATCGAGATCCGGTACCTCGTGGACCCGCCGCTGCTGGGCCACGAGCTCCCGGCCGCCCACGCGTGGACGCGCTGCTTCCACGGCGCGGCCACGGCCGTGGTCGGGGACGAGGCGCTGCTCTCCGCCTCGGAGTGGCCCTGCGACGCCTTCCTCGCCCACCGCGAGTTCGGCATCCCGACGCTGCTGTTCGGCCCGAAGGGCGCCGGCAGCCACAACGCGAACGAGTACGTCGAGGTCGCCTCGGTGCTGAGGACGGCCGAGGTCTACCTCGCGGCCACGCTCGAGTGGTGCGCCTAGGCCCTACTTCGCCGCGGGCACGGCGCTGAACTGGACCTTCACGAGCAGGGTGCTGCCGACACCGACGCCCAGGTATTCGGGCGGCGTGATGCCGAAGTCGGGCATGACCAGCCGGAACTCCGCCTGCACGCGCTTGCCGGAGGCTTCGGCTCGGACGTCCACCGTGCCCTGGACCGGCTTCTTCACGGCGTGCAGCAGCAGCGTGCCCTCGAAGGGGGTGCGGCCCTGGAACGCCTCGTCCCCCGCGTCCTTCAGGACGATATCGGAGAGCACGGCCTTGTCGTAGCCCGCCCCCTTCGCGACCTCGAGGTACTTGTCGCGCAGGTGCTGGTTGCGCAGGGTGATGCCGGTGTCGATCGTCTGCAGGTCCATGACGATCTCGCCCTGCAGGCGCGCCGGCTTGCCGGGCACGAGGGTGAGGCTGCCAGTGAGGTTCGGGTTGGTGGCGGTGAACGCGCCGCCCGGCTTGAGCGGCACGACGATGTCGGCCCGCGGCCGCTCGACCCGCCACGTGGGCTCGGCCGCTCCGGCCGCCACCGACGCAAGAAGGATGACGACCGCGCTCGTCTTTTCGCGCCCGTGCCCCAAGTGATCCTCCTCGGAGGGATTCTCGCCCAGTTTTCACTTACGCATCGCGTCCGGTCCTGACGATTTTCGTTGCCGGCAGCCTGTCGGCGAGGGCTTCCGGGCGTTGACGGCCCAGGGCTGCAATTCACGGACCAACGACCGGGGGGGGCTACTTCTGGCCGTAGGTCGTGTGGTAGCGCGTCCACCACTTGGCGATCTCGTCGGTCGGCATCGCCGCCACGGGACCGAGGGAGCGCGCGAGCCACAGCGTCTTCGCGACGTCCTCGACCATGACGGCCGCCTTCAGGGCCTGGGCCGGCGTCGCGTCGAACGTGAAGACGCCGTGGCGCGCCAGCAGGATCGCGGGACCCTGGTTCCGGTGCTTCAGGATCGCCTCGGCGATGTGGTCGCCCTCGTTGTCCGTGTAGGGCGCGCACGGCACCTCGGCGCCGAACTCGTCGGCCATGGCCGTGAGCGCGCACGGGATCGGGAGGCCGGCGGCGGCGAAGGCCGTCGCGTAGTTCGAGTGGGTGTGGACGATCCCACCGAGCTTCGGATCCTTCCCGTAGAGCAGCACGTGGTGGATCGTGTCGACGCTGGGCCTGAGCGGGCTCGCGATGCGATCCGGCACGGCGCTCGCGGGCACCGGGGCGCCGGTCAGGTCCACGACGCACAGGGCCTCGGGCGTCAGGGTGTCGTAGTCGACGCCGCTGGGCTTGATCAGCACCAGGCCGGTCTCCCGGTCGAGGCCGCTCGCGTTGCCGCTGTGCATCGTGACGAGGCCGGCCTTCGGCAGCGTCACGTTGGCGCGGTGGACCTCGCGGCGCAGCGCCGCGAAGCGCGCCTCGCTCACTGCAGCTCCACCGCGGCCTCGGCCCTGGCGCCCGTCAGGACGTCGGTGGCCGTGACGCGATAGCGGCCCGGGGCGTCGTTGAGGGCGGTCGGGATGCGGAACGTGCCCTGGGCCCCGTCCAGCAGCACGTTGCTCGCATACTCGGGCAGGAAGCGCCCTTTCGGATCGAATACGTGGCAGCGTACCAGGTGCGCGCCCGGCTTGCCCAGGCCGAGCGCCAGGCTCACCTTCGTTCCGCGTGCCGCCTGGGTCGGCCCCGTGAAGGTGAAGGCCGGCCGCTCCTCGCCTACCGAGAGCACCAGGGCGTCGCCGGGCTGGATCTCGGCCTTCACGGTGTCCGTGCGGCCCAGGTCTTCGCCGGTGCGTACGTTCGTCACCCGCCCGACGCGCGGCAGCTTGATGGTCACGGCGCGCTTCGCGACCTTGCCGAGCTTCGAGTCGTCGTAGATCGTGACGCCGTCGTGGCCGTAGAGCGTCGCCACGTCCACGTTCTCCTGGAGGATCGCCACGACGTCGCTGCCGCCAAAGCGGTAGCGCGCGATGCGGGTCTGCGCGAGCGGCGCGCCGTTCGGCTCCTTGACCTCCACCGCGGCGCGGACGCCGACCTTCGCGAGCACGGCCGAGAGGAGCCCGCGCTGGGAAGCGCCGCCGTAGCTCTTGTTGCGGGCCTTCGAGTACTCGTCGAGCAGCGTGTTCAGGTAGATCGCGTAGCCCGTGCCGATCTGCCGCACGAACACGGCGGGCGCGCCCCCCACCTGGACCAGGGCCGCGGCGCCGGCCGGCTTGAGATCGGCTTCGAGAGCCTCCAGGCCTTCGAGCGTCGCCGCGTCCAGGCCGAACGCACGCCCGGCCTCGGTGACCGTCACGGCGCCCTTGATCCGCGCTCCGTACACGCGCTTCGAGGACGGGGCGGCGGCGATGCCGAACAGCGTGTTCAGGAGCCCTGCCGACTGCCAGGCCGCGTGGTCGTCCATGACCCCGGCGGCGCCGTCCGCGATCACGACGCCCCCGGCCCGCACGTACCTCTCGAGGCTCGCGGCCTCGGCCGGCGACACCGCGAAGGATAGCGGCAGCACGAAGGCCTTGAGCTTCTTCGGGTCGAGGCCCTTCGTCTCGAGGTCGGGAGCCGCCACGAAATCGTACGAGAGGCCCAGGTCCGTCAGGCTCTTGGTCCAGCCGTCGCGGTTGGCCGGGAAGCCCGGCTCGTCGTCCTCGTCGACGTTGCGGCTCTGGTGGAAGCCCAGGATGGCCGCCGCGTGCACGGACGGCAGCGAGTAGTGGATGCCGATGCCGTCGGTGACGCGGTCCGCCTCCATGAACAGCCGGCCGAGGCCCTCGAAGCGCAGGGCCTGGAACGTCGTGCCCATGTCGCGGCCCGACTTCGCGAACGTGAAGTCGGGGTTCACGACCGAGTAGCTCCAGAACAGGTTCGGGAACAGGACGCCCGAGAGCGCCGCGCTCCAGATCTCGTGCTGCACGGGGCGGCCGCTGCGGCCGTAGCCCGTCCAGAAGCCGATGCGCGAGCCGGGCTTCGCGAACGAGCGGTGGAAGTCCCACTGGTTGCCGCCGCTGTACGAGAGGAAGTCGTCGACCACCTGGTCGAGGCGCCACCAGTCGCAGCCGTTGTACGCGGTCGTGACCTGGGTGCCCGAGAGCGCGATGCGGCCCTGGGGATCGCCCTCGATCACGGCGTCGCGCACCACCTGGTAGGCGTGGGCGAAGGAGATCTCCATGTAGGTGCGGAAGTCGGCCCACGGCGGATAGACGCCGGTCTTGCGCGCCTCTTCCGTGGTCGAGGGCATCACGGCGTCCCAGGCGGCGTAGCTCGACTGCCAGCTCCGGTTGAGCGCGTCGAGGCTGCCGTAGCGCATGGCGAGCCACTTGCGGAAGTTCGCGAGGGTGTGGGGGCCGAAGTCGAAGTCCACCGGATCCGTGTACGACGTGAGCGAGCCCTCGTCGCCCACGAAGTAGTAGTCCATGTTGTACTGGGCCTTGCTGCGGGCCGCGGTGCGCGCGACGCTCGCCAGGCGCTCCAGCACCTCGGGATCGTCGAGGCTGGGGCTGCGGGTCAGGAACTTCTTGTCCCCGGTGCGCTTGTAGAGCTCCTTGCGGGTCAGGTAGAGGACCGAGCTCATGTCGCCCGTGCGCTCGTAGTCCTTCACGGCCTTCTCGAGGCCCTCGGGGGTCGTGGGGCCGCGGTCGTACCAGTACACGCCGAAGTAGCCGCGGGGGATGTCGAGGCTGTCCGTGATCTCGCCGCCCCAGGTGAAGCCCGTGTCCATGGCCTGCTCGCGCAGGCGCCGCTGGCGCAGCGCCTCGACGTTGTGGGCCGGCGTCTCGAACGACATGAGCGCCCGGTACTCCTTCGTGCGGCGCTCCTTGGCGACCACGGGGATCGGGGCGTGGCGCAGCTCGTCGATGACGCGGCCCTTGTCGTCGATCAGGGCGGCCGTGATACCGACGCGCTTGCCCACGAAACCGTCGAGGGTGTGGAAGAAGGCCTTCTCCCCCTCGGTGCGCTTCGACTCGACGCTCAGCACGCGATCGAGATCGTCGGTCAGGGTCACGCGCATGCGCGCGTCCTCGAGACGGCCGGCGGCCTGCGTCACGACGCTCAGCACGTCGCCTTCCTGGTAGGCGGCGGAGTTCGCCCGCAGCGACACGATGCTCGCGGCCTTGTCGACCTCGAAGTGGGCGGCGCCCCAGTTGAGGGTCGCGCCGCTCGCCGGATCGCGCAGGATCGCGTTCACGATCACCTTGCCGCCCGGCCAGCCCGAGGCGGGCCGCAGGCCCTCGGCCGGGACGCTCACGGCCGACTCCCCCGCCGCCACGTCGCGCGCCTCCTTGCGGCTCGCCAGGAGCCCGCCCGACTCGTCCTTGGCCGTCAGCTCGATCTCGACCTTGCGCGCCTTCGGCGTCGCGAGCTTCATCTCGACGGCGCCGGCCGACGCCTTCAGCGAGGCGAGCGTCAGGTCGCTCTCGCGGCCGGCCGCCCACAACACCGCACGCGCGAGCAGCGAGTGGCGGTACTCCCAGTAGTCCCAGTACGTGCGGGTCTTGATCGGGTCGAGGGGCTCGGGCACGAAGCCCTCGCCTGCTTGGGCGAACGCCACGACCCGGCCCTTCCCGTAGCTCTTCACCGACACCACCGGATGCTCCCCGGCGCGCACCACCACCTGGCCGCGGTTCTCGTACTTGTAGAACTTGCCGCCGCGATCGCCCGTGGCGAGCAGCTCGGCATCCAGGCCCTGGTTGATGAAGTGCGCTGCCGCCGCTTCCCAGCGCCCGCTCACGATCGCGTCCTGGCGCAGCGCCGGGTAGCCGCGCTCGGTCACGGTATCGTCGGGCACGCCCACGAGCGGCGAGAGGTCCCACAGCCGCGTGTCGCCGACCTTCTCGTCGCCGAGGAAGGGATGGCCCGCCACGTCGCCCACGAAGGGATGGATCAGGACGAGGCCGGCGCCCTCGCTGACGCGCTTCAGGATCGCGTCGCGGCTGGCCCGGGTCATGCGCGTCCAGCCGTTGAGGCCGGGGATCACCATCACCTCGAACGGCGCTGCGCTCGTCAGGTCCTGCTCGACGTATCCGAACACGACTCGGAAGTCGTCGCGGTCGCCGCGCTCCTCGTGGCCGTAGTAGTCGCCGATGCCCCAGCAATTGATGTCCCACTCGCGGTCGATCGAGACGGTCGTGGGTGCGAGAGACAGCCGCTGCATGAGCTCGACCATGTCACGGCCGCGGCTCACCGACGGGATGAAGAAGCCCTTGATGGGCCCGCCCGGCAGGACGCTCGCCCACGGCACGTGGGGCGTCGCGACCTCGGTCGAGTACGGGATGTCGTTGCGGTGGGCCGGCTTCTCGTCGGAGCGGACCGGGCCGACGGCGGCGGCGGACAGGAGCGCTACGGCCAGGACCTTCTTCACGAGCGCGGCACCACGGGCAGCACGAGGGCCGACGGGTGGGCTGCGTCGTGGTACAGGGTCTGCCTGGCCACGACGCCCCCCGTGGCCGTGGCGGTGGGCGCGCCGTCGTTCGTGTTGCGGTCGAAGCGCGGGAAGTTGCTGCTCGACACGTACAGCCGGATGCGGTGGCCCGCCTTGAAGACGTTGCTCGTGGCCCACAGGTCCACGGTGTACTTCTCGATCTTCCCCGGCTCGAGGGCCACGGCCTTGTCCGTGCCGTTGCGGTAGCGAGCCCGGACGATGCCGTCGCCCAGGTAGCGCGCGTAGCCCGAGGGATCGACGTCCACCAGCATCGCGGTGAAGTCGGTGTCGACGGCGGAGCTCGACGCGTACAGCTCGGCGCTGATGAAGCCGGTGACCTCGGTGTCGGCCGCGAGCGGGGGCGTCGAGAACACCAGCACGTCCTGGCGCGACTCGTTCGGCTTCTGGTCGAACGGACCCGGGGCGTACTGCTGGCCGCAGCAGAGCCGGCCGCCGATCGTGCGCACGGGGTTCGCGGGATCGTAGTCGTAGGTGTCGGGCGCCTGTTTCCTGGGCGGCAGCGTCGACAGCACGCCGTCGCCCGCGGCGCTGCGCGCCCCCTTCGTGGCATGGAGGTAGTAGCGGGTCTCCTTCGCCCGTGCCAGCGGGAACTCCTGCTCGTCCCGCCAGACGTTGTCGCCCATCACGAAGATGCGTACCGGCGCCGACGACGCGTAGCTGTTCAGCTCGCCCTTCAGCGTGTAGTCGGCCCATTCCAGGAGCATCTGCTGCCCGTCGTAGACCGCCTGGCTGCCGAACGTGACGTCGCCGACCTTGCC
This sequence comes from uncultured Acidobacteriota bacterium, assembly GCA_902826455.1. Lineage (GTDB taxonomy): Bacteria > Acidobacteriota > Vicinamibacteria > Fen-336 > Fen-336 > CADEEV01. The sequence goes on from CADEEV010000044.1 coordinate 35,574, forward strand.
CTCGGCCGTCGTGGGAGCGTGCGCCCACGGCCCGACCAGCAGGCGCTGGCCCTGGCGCGCCTCTTCGGTGGCGGCGCTCCTGCGCAGTCCGATGAAGTTCTCGATCGAGCCGCGCGAGAAGATGTCGTGCCAGCCCGCCTCGTGGAGGCCCTTCACGGTCATCTCCGTGTAGTGGTCCTTCACGCGGATCGCGCGCCAGTACTCGTCCGAGGTCTCGTGTTGCAGCCAGTCGGCGTAGTAGGGCGCCAGGTCGCCCGCCTTCGGATAGTCGAGGAGCTTGTAGCCGCCCGCGGGCGTCGCCTCCACCCAGTCCTTCGGCTTCGCGAGGCCCATGGCCTTTTTCTGCAGCGTGTCCTCGGCCAGGCCCGTGGTCCACGAGCTGTTGAACCAGTGCATGCGCGCGCCGCCCTGGTAGGTCCAGCCCTCGTAGTAGTCGGAGGCGGTCACGGTCGGCTGGATCGCCACGAGGTGCGGGGGCTTCGCCGTGGCGGCGAGCATCTGGGTGGCCCCGACGTACGAGCCGCCGAACATGCCCACCTTGCCGTCGGAGTACGGCAGCGCCGCCGCCCACTCGATCGTGTCGTAGCCGTCGTTGGCCTCGTTCCGGAACGGGTAGAAGTCGCCCTCGGACTCGTAACGGCCGCGCACGTCCTGCAACACCACCACGTAGCCGTGGGAGGCGAAGAACACGCCGGCGTTGGGGTCCGCCCGGTTGTACGGCGTGCGCTGGAGGATCACCGGGAAGCGGCCCTCGGCGTCGGGACGATAGACGTCCGCCACCAGCGCGACGCCGTCGCGCATCTTCACCTTGACGCCGCCCTCGGCGCGCACGCGGTAGAGATCCTCCGCCGCGGCCGGCACGGCACAGGCGGCCAGGACCACGGCCAGCATCGCTCGTGTGTTCATTCTTCGCTCTCCTAGGACTTCGGACTGGCCAGGGCGGCCCGGCTGAGATAGTGGGACATGACCTTGTCGGGCATCAGCAGGGCCTCGCGGAACTTGGCCTTCGCCTCGTCCTCGCGCCCCAGGGCGCGCAGGAAGAAGCCCTGGCCGGTGGCGTTGGAGCCGGGGAAGTTGGTGCCGACCACGAGGCGGTTGCGCCAACCCTCGAGCGCCGTCTCGAGGCGCGCCCGCGCGGCCTTCTCGGCGTCGCCGCCGAGGCGCTGCGCGGCGCGGTAGGCGAAGGCGGCGTCCGGCTGCGGGTAGCTGTCGACGCGCTTCGCCGCCGCGGCCCAGTGGCGCTTCGCGTCGGCGTCGGCGCCGGCGCGGTCGAAGACCTCGCCGAGCAGGTACTGGACCCGGGCGCTGTCGAGGAACGCGCCCATGCCCGTCTTCGTGAACGGCAGCTTCGCGGCCTCGCTGCCGAGGCCCCGTGCGACGGCCAGGGCCTCGTCCTTCTTCCCCGCCCTCGCGAGGGCCAGGGCGCGCTGGAGCCGGATCTCGAGAAAGACCTGCCGGACGTTCGTGCCGAACTCCTCGCGCGGGAAGAAGCGTCCGACGAGCAGCGCCTCCGCGTCGTCGAAGCGGCCCGCTTCCACCAGCCCGAGCGTCAGCTTGAACACCAGCGCCGCCGGCAGCGCGGCCTTGTCGGGGTAGGCCTCGAGGGCCTTCACGCGCTCCTCGGGAGGCCGGCCGAGGGCACCCAGCACCTGGTCGAGCGCCAGGTACACCTCGACGTTCGTCGGATCGGCCGTGACGCCCTCCGCGAGCACCTGCCGGGCGCGCTCGTCCTGTCCGCCCATCTGCAGCAGCGTGAGACCCATGTTGCGATGCAGTGTCGGGATCTGCGGGCGGATGCGCCGCGCGAGATCCCACTCCGCGATCGCCGCCTCGGTGCCGCCCCCCGAGAGGTAGAGGGAGCCGAGCAGGAAGTGCGCTGTGGCGTCCCTGGGATCCACCTCGAGGGCCCGCTTCAGTACCGGCAGGGTCTCGGCGCGCTGCGGGAAGACGTAGCGCGTGGAGAGCGCCTGCGCGGCGGCATAGTCGGCGGGCCGGCCGAGCTTCTCCTGGCAGTAGGCCCGGTAGTACGCGACCTCGGGATGCGCCTGGGGCGCCGCGAGGCCCAGCTCCGGGTGGACGCCAGCGCCCGTCGGGTAGCGGCGGGCGAGGAGCGCGAGCGCGTCGTCCCAGGCGCCGATCTCCATGTAGTCGACCGCCACCTCCAGGACGCGCTGCGGGTCGCCGGCGAGGTGCGACCAGAGGGCCGCGTCCGGCGTGCCCAGCAGCACGGCCTCGTTGCGCAGGAGGGAGGCCGTCGGGTCCTCGCGCCGCCAGCGCGCGAGACGCTTGCCCGCCTCGGCCGTGCGGCCGCTACGCCGCAGCAGCGCGACCTCGAAGCCGCCCGCCCGCACCATGTGGCTGTCGGCCTGCAGCGCCTCGCGGATCCGTTCGAGAGCGACTCCGGCGCGGCCCGCCCGGGCTTCGAACCGGGCGACCTGCAGCAGCGCCGCCGGCCGCGTCTTGGAGTCGAAGGCGGCCTTCTCCCAGGCCGATCGTGCGGCCTCCTCGCGCCCGTCCGCGCGCTCGGCCAGGCCCAGCGCATACCAGGCCTCCCCGTCGGTCGTGACCTGCGCCAGGGCCGCCGTGAGCCGGGGACGCGCCTCGTCGAAGCGCTTGAGGCCGACCCGCAGCCGGCCCGAGGCCTTCAGCAGCTCGAAGCTCGCCGGGAAGCGGCGCAGCCCGTCCTCGTACGTTCCGTCGGCCTTCAGCAGCTTGCCGTCGAGCTCCTGCGAGCGGCCGAGCTCCACGAAATCGCCTTCGCTGCGCGACTCGACAGGCGCGATGCGCCGCGGCGTCTGCGGGCCCACCGTCACGCTCTCGCGCGGCACCACGTCCCACTTCCCCTCGGTGTGGGACAGCAGCACGCGGCCGCCGGGGGCATGGATCTCGACGGCATAGGCGCTCTCCGCCGGCAGCTTCGGGAACGCCTTGCGGAACACGTCGCGGGGCGTCAGTGACAGCGCCTCGTCGACGACGATGCGCCCACCGTCGCGGATCTTCAGCCGGCCGCCGGCGAGCGCCTCGCTGACCTGGAGGCCGATCGTGACGCCGGGCTCGCGGCTGATCCGCAGCGTCGCCTCCGGCGTCGCGCGGGTGAAGCCGCCCAGCGCGCGCACCGGCATCCAGAGCTCGGTGAAACGGAGCTGCTCCTGGGGCTCGAGGAACGCGTAGGTCTCCTGGTTGCGGAACAGCCCGGCCTGGATCTCGACCTCGGCGCTCTCGTTGTCGGACAGCGCCTTGCGCCAGTCGAGGCCGTCGGCGTCGACGCCCCAGCTCCAGACCTTCTTGGCCGGCAGGTCCTCGGGTGCCGCCCAGTGCACGACGCCCGCCTTCGTGCGCGGGTGGTAGATCCCCATGAACGGCTCGCGGCTGCCGTGGCTGAACAGCGACACGGGGCCGAAGTCGTGATTCCCCGGGCGCCTCAGGTCCTTGCCGTCGGCGTTGATCGGCCAGGTGTCCACGGTGGTGAAGCCGTGGCTCGCCGTGAACTCCATCGGGTAGACGAGCTCCGAGTCGTCCCAGGCCTCCACCGCGGCGTTCGTCCACCAATAGAAGCGGTGCCGCACGTCGCTGCGGTTGTAGAGCGTCGTCGCCTGCTCGAGCACCGCGCGCCCAGGCCGCAGCGTGAGCGCGACGCGCCACTGCATGCCGTACACGAGATCCACGTTGCCGACGACGATCGACGCGCTGCCGTCGGGGTTGCTGACGACGGCG
>CADEEV010000045.1 GCA_902826455.1 uncultured Acidobacteriota bacterium
CCGCGTCCTCGCGGCCCATTCCGTGGCCGTCGTCGCGGACGCGGATCAGCGACTTGCCGCCGTTCTCCATCTCGACGAGGACGTTGCGGGCGCCCGCGTCGAGGGCGTTCTCGACGAGCTCCTTCACCACCGAGACCGGCCGCTCGACGACCTCGCCGGCGGCGATCTTGTTGACGAGGTCGTCGTCGAGCCGCTCGATCGTGCCCGGCACTAGTCGCCCGACGGCTTCTCCAGCTGGGCCTGGGCCGCCGCCAGGCGCGCGATCGGCACGCGGTAGGGCGAGCACGACACGTAGTCGAGGCCCGCGCCGTGGAAGAAGCGGATCGACGACGGGTCGCCGCCGTGCTCGCCGCACACGCCGATCTTCAGCTTCGGCTTCACCGAGCGGCCCTTCGCGACGCCGATCTCGACGAGCTGGCCGACGCCCGAGGCGTCGAGGGTGACGAACGGGTCCTTCTCGAGGAGCCCGTGCTCGATGTAGTGCAGCAGGAACTTCGACGCGTCGTCGCGCGACAGGCCGAAGCCCATCTGGGTGAGGTCGTTGGTGCCGAACGAGAAGAAGTCGGCCTCCGTCGCGATCTCGTTCGCGGTCAGGGCGCCGCGCGGCACTTCGATCATGGTGCCGATCAGGTAGTCGACGCCCGAGCCGCCCTTGCCGAGCACCTGCTCCGCGGCCTCGAGCACCAGCGCCTTCTGGCGCCGCAGCTCGTCGACGTGGCCGACCAGCGGGATCATGATCTCCGGCTTCACGGCGATGCCCTTCTTCGCCACGTCGCGCGCGGCCTCGAAGATCGCCTGGGCCTGCATCCGCGTCACTTCGGGATAGGTGATGCCGAGGCGGCAGCCGCGATGGCCGAGCATCGGGTTGAACTCGTGGAGCTCCTCCACCGCCCGCAGCAGCTTCTCCTTCGCCGCGATCTGCCGGGCGTTCTTCTTCTCGCCCTTCGCGCGCAGCACGGCGACCTCGACCATGAGCTCCTCGCGCTTCGGCAGGAACTCGTGGAGCGGCGGGTCAAGGGTGCGGATCGTGACGGGATGGCCCTTCATCTCGCGGAACAGGCCCGCGAAGTCGGCGCGCTGCATCGGCAGCAACTTCTTCAAGGCGCCCAGGTAGGCCTTGATGGGAGCGCCGTACTCCTTCTGCGCCTTCGCCAGTTCCTTGCGCAGCTCGCCGGCCTGGGAGCCCTTCGTCTCCTTGATGCGGGCCTGCAGCTTCCGGGTCACGTCGAGGCCGCGCTGGCCGCGGGCCGCCGACAGGATCATCGCCACCACGTGGGGCAGGCGGCCCTCGCCGAAGAACATGTGCTCGGTGCGGCACAGGCCGATGCCGCGCGCCCCGAACGTGAACGCGACCTTCGCGTCGCGGGGAATGTCGGCGTTGGCGCGGATGCCCAGGCGGCGCACGTCGTCCGCCCAGGAGAGCAGCTTCTCGAACTTCTGGTAGATCGGCGACTTCTCGGGCTTCAGCTTGCCCTCGACGACCTGCAGGACCTCGGACGGGCTCGTGGGCAGCTCGGAGAGGATCACGTCGCCCGTCGAGCCGTCGATCGAGATCGCCTGGCCCTCGCGGACGACACGGTTCCCGATCTTCAGCGTCTTGCCCTTGAGGTCGATCTGCAGGGCGCCGCAGCCGACGACGGACGGCTTGCCCATCTGACGGCCGACCACGGCGGCGTGGGAGGTCATGCCGCCGGTCGCCGTCAGGATGCCTTGCGCGACGCTCATGCCGTGGATGTCGTCCGGTACCGTCTCCATGCGGACGAGCAGCACGCGCTTGCCCTTCTGCGTCCAGGCCACGGCGTCGTCGGCGGTGAACACGACGGCGCCGGTCGCGGCGCCGGGAGACGCCGGCAGGCCCTTCGCGCTGACCTCGGCCTTCGCGCGCGCCTTCGGCTCGAAGATCGGGTGCAGGAGCTGGTCCAGTGCCGCCGGCTCCACCTTCATCACGGCCTCGCGGGGCTTCAGCACGCCTTCCTCGACCAGGTCGACGGCGATGTTCACGGCCGCCAGGCCCGTGCGCTTGCCGTTGCGCGTCTGCAGCATGTACAGCTTGTTGTCCTGGATCGTGAACTCGAAGTCCTGGATGTCCTTGTAGTGGTTCTCGAGGCGCGTCGTGATCTCGCGCAGCTGCTTGTAGGCCTCGGGCATCACGCTGCCGAGCTCGGTGATCGGGTGCGGCGTGCGCGTGCCGGCCACGACGTCCTCGCCTTGGGCGTTCTGCAGGAACTCCCCGTAGAACTCCTTGGCGCCGGTCGACGGGTTGCGGGTGAAGCCGACGCCCGTGGCCGAGGTGTCGCCCATGTTGCCGAACACCATCGACTGCACGTTCACGGCCGTGCCGAGGTCGTGGGGAATGTCGTTGAGGCGCCGGTAGGTGATCGCGCGCGGGTTCATCCAGGACTTGAACACGGCGTCCCGGGCGCCCGCGAGCTGCGCGCGCGGGTCCTGCGGGAACGCGCTGCCCGTCTCCTTCTGGACGACGGCCTTGTAGCGCACGATCACGTCGTCGAGGGCGGCCTCCGTCAGGTCGACGTCGGCCGTGACCTTGTTCTTCTTCTTGACCTCGTGCAGCTCGTGCTCGAAGCGGTCCTTGTCGATGCCGAGCACGACGTTGCCGAACATCTGGATGAAGCGGCGGTAGCTGTCCTTCGCGAAGCGGCCGTTGCCGGTCTTCTGCTTGAGGCCGTTCACCGACTGGTCGTTGAGGCCGAGGCTCAGGATCGTGTCCATCATGCCAGGCATCGAGAACTTGGCGCCGCTGCGCACGGACACGAGCAGCGGATCGCCGGCTGCCCCGAGCTTCTTGCCCATCAGCGACTCGAGGCGCTCGAGGGCCTTCACGATCTCGGCCTCGATCTCGGGCGTCAACGACCCCTTGCGCTCCTGGAACAGGTTGCAGGCCGTGGTCGCGATCGTGAAGCCCGGGGGCACCGGCAGGCCCGCGTTGGTCATCTCCGCGAGACCCGCGCCCTTGCCGCCCAGGGTGTCCTTCATGTCCTTGTGACCGTCTGCCTTGCCGCCGCCGAAGAAGAAGACGTACTGGTTCAAGACTGACCTCCAAGCTTCGAGATGTCCGCAATGCGGTAGAAGAGAGAGAGCGTTTGCGACAGCAGCGCGAGGCGATTCGCCTTGAGCTTCGGGTCCTCGGCCATCACGTGCACGTCGTCGAAGAACTGCGCCACCGGCGCACGGAGGCCCGCGAGCGCCCGCAGCCGCGCCTCGTAGCCGCCCGAAGTGTCGGCCAGGCCCGTGACGGTCGCGTGAAGGGCGCGCTCCGGAGCCTCCGCGAACAGCGCCGGGTCCACGGCCGTGGCCGGTGCGTTCCCGAGGATGTTGCGGGCGCGCTTGAAGGCCGTGGCCAGCGCCTCGAAGTCGGCGCGGGCCTCGGAGCGCACCGCGTGCAGCGCGCGCACCCGGACGAGGGCTTCGCGGGGATCGTCGAGGGCATCCGGCTCTCGGGCCCCGAGCACGGCGTCGACCTCGTCCGCGGGGAAGCCGCGGGAGACGAGCACGTAGCGCAGGCGCTCCGTGAGGAAGGCGTTGAGGTCTCCGACAGCGGCGGGATACCCGGCCGTCGCGGCCGCCGCCAGCGCGCGCAGGCTCGGACGGGGCCCGCTGGCCGGCCAGAAGTCGAGAACGACGCGGATGGCGCCCTGGGCCGCGCGGCGCAGGCCATAGGGATCGCTGCTTCCCGTCGGCGCTTGACCGAGGGAGAAGTAGCCGGCGAGGGTGTCGAGCTTGTCGGCGAGCGACACCGCGGAGAAGGCTGCGAGCGCCTCGGAGGCGATGGCACCGGCGGGCGCGCTTCCTTCCTCGATCGACACCGGCTCGTAGTGCGCGCTGACGGCCGCCGCCACGATTGGCGAGGCGCCTTCGGCGCGCAGGTAGATGCCGCCCATGACGCCCTGCAGCTCGGTGAACTCACGGACCATCAGGGTCGTCAGGTCGACCTTGGCCAGGAGCGCGGCGTCACGCGCCGCCGCCAGGTCGGTAGGGCCGAGCAGTTTCGCCGCGCCCATCGCCTCGACCAGGCGCACCATGCGGTCGGCCTTCTGGCGATAGGTGCCGAGCTTCTGGTGGAACGTGACGCCTTCGAGGTCGTCGACGCGGCTCGCGAGGGTGCGCTTGCGGTCTTCCTCATAGAAGAAGCGGCCATCGCGCAGGCGGGCCACCACCACGGCCTGCATCCCGCGCACCATCTCGGCGGCGGCCGAGCCGTCGGTATTGGTCACCGCCGCGAAGCGCGCGACCTGGCCCGACACCACGACCGGCAGGTACTTCTGGTGATGCACGAGGACGGTTTCCAGCACTTCGCGCGGCAGCGATTGGAAGCCCGGCGGGATGTCGCCCGTGACGACGGTCGGGTACTCGACGAGATCGCGCCACTCGGGCAGACCCTCGCGAATGCGGGCGACGCGCGCGTTCGGATCGAGCAGCACGAACGCCGCGGCGAGCTTGGCCTGGAGGTCGTCGAAGGAGCGGACCTTCAGCGGACCGCCGGCCTTGCCGCGCGGCAGGAAGCGATGGCCGTAGGTCGCGTCGCCGGACACCACGAGCGGGGCGCCCTGGGCGCCGACCTCGGCCGTGAAGATCGTGAACGGCACCACGGCGCCTTCGAGCAGCGCCACGATCCAGCGGATCGGCCGGCCGAACGAGAAGCCGCCCTTGCCGTCGTCGAGCCAGGCGTCCCAGTTCATGCGCTTCGGGAACGCGAGGGCCCGCAGCGTGGCCGCGATCACGGCCGGCAGCACCTCGAGCGTCGCGCGGCCCGGCGTCTTCTTGACGAACAGCAGGTTGAGTTCCTGCGGCGCCTTCGGATCCTTGACGCCGGTCTGCAGGGCCTCGGGGGCGACGCCGTTCTTCTTCGCGAAGCCCTGGGCGGCGCCGGTCCAGTTCCCCGCCGCGTCCTTCGCGACCTTGAGCGACGGGCCCCACACATCCGCTTCCTGATCGGCCTGGCGGGCGACGACGTCCACGGCGATCACGAGGCGGCGCGGCGTCCAGGCCACGCGCACGTTCGTGGGAGACAGCACCTCGCGCGTCGCGATCTCCGTGAAGCGCTCGGCGAGCTGCGTCGCGCTGCCGGCGAGCCACGAGGCCGGGATCTCCTCGCAGCCGATCTCGAGCAGGAACTCAGCCACGGGCGGCCTCCGGGCTCTCGGCTTCGGCCGGCGGGGCGACGTAGGCCGCGGCGATCGCGCAGGCGAGCTTGTTGATGGCGAGGATCATGCCGGCGCGTTGGCTCACGGAGATGGCGCCGCGCGCGTCGAGGACGTTGAAGGCGTGGGAGCCCTTGAGCGCCCAGTCGTAGGCGGCGAGCACCGAGCGGTCACCCGGCACCTTGAGCGTACGCCAGCCTTCGGCCATGTACTTCTCGAAGAGCGTGCGGTGCAGCTCGACGTCGGCGAGCTCGAAGGAGTAGCGCGAGAGCTGGTACTCCTCCTCCTGCCGGACCTCGCCGTAGAGCGTGTCGTTCGACCAGCGCAACTTGTAGACGTCGTCCACGTCCTGCAGGTACATCGTGAGGCGCTCGAGCCCGTACGTGATCTCCGCGGAGATCGGCGCCAGGTCGATGCCGCCCGCCTGCTGGAAGTACGTGAACTGCGTGATCTCCTGGCCGTCGAGCAGCACCTGCCAGCCGATCCCCCAGGCGCCCAGGGTCGGCGACGCCCAGTTGTCCTCCTCGAAGCGCACGTCGTGGCTCGCGGGATCGATGCCGAGCTGCACGAGGCTGCCGAGGTAGACGTCCTGGATGTCGGCCGGCGACGGCTTCAGGATCACCTGGAACTGCTGGTGCTTGTAGAGGCGGTTCGGGTTCTGGCCGTAGCGGCCGTCGGCCGGGCGGCGCGAGGGCTGCACGTACGCGACCTTCCAGGGCTTCGGTCCCAGCACGCGCAGGAACGTCTCCGGGTGCATGGTGCCGGCGCCGACCTCGGCGTCCCAGGGCTGATGGATGAGGCAGCCGCGCTCGGCCCAGTAGCGCTGCAGGGTGAAGATGACGTCCTGGAGATTCATCTAGGCGGTTCCCCGCGCCACGTCGTGCATCACACGGTACGAGCGCAGGTCACGCTCGAGGTGGCGGCGAATCAGGTTCTGGTGGAAGGACTCGAGGACGCGCGCGGCCTCGGGCGGCGTCGTGACGGCCGAAGGCGCCGTCGCGAAGACCTCGCGCAGGAACTCGCGCACCGGCTTCTGCAGGACCGGGCCGGAGGCGGGTCCGCAGCTCGCGCACACGAAGCCGTGGGTCACGTGGTGGTAGGCGAGGGGGCCGGAAGGCAGCGCGTTGCCGCAGGCCGCGCAGCGGTCGAGCTGCGGGTACAGGCCGGCGAGCCGCAGCAGCCAGGCTTCCAGGTAGCGCGCGAGCGCCACGATATCCCTTCCCTCCTCCGCCGCCCGGACGACCGCGATCGCCAGGCGATAGACGGCGTCTTCCGCCTCGCCTTCCTGCGCGAACGCGTCGAGCAGCTCGGCGAAGTACGACAGCGTCAGGGACGTCTCGAGGCCGCGTCCGCCGGCCGGGAACGCCGACCGCACGAGATCGCACTGCCCGAGCCGGAAGAGCTCGGTGCCCTGCCGGCCGTAGAGCCCGACCCGGACCTCGCTCAGCGGCTCGAGGGCCGACTGGTACCGGCTCCGGGTTCCCCGCGCGCCTTTCGCCACCGCGCGAACCTTCCCTCGCTCGCGGGTCAAGAGGATGACCAGCTTGCTCGTCTCGCCCAGTTTGGAGGTCTTGAGGACCAGCGCGTCCGAGGCGATGGGAGGCATGGAATGAAGGAATCCGGCGGCGACGAGGCGCCAGTCTACACGAGTATGGTACCTTCCGGTTTGATGCTCTTCGCGGCGCGGATCCTCCTGATCGTGGCCCTCGGCTCGGGCCTCGGGCTGGGCTGGAACGCGTTCTCCGGACGCGGCCTCGCGCTCACGGGAAACGTGTTCGTGAAGGCCGGCGACGAGCTCGTGGAGGCCGCGGCCGCGAAGGCGCGCCTCGGGAAGGGCGCGCTCTTCGTCGACGCCCGGCCCCTCGACTTCTACGACATGTCCCACGTCCCCGGGGCGCTGTCGCTGCCCGAGGACCAGTTCGACGTCGCCTTCGCGCGCCTCGAGCCCCAGCTGCGCGCGAGCCTCGACGTGATCGTCTACTGCGCGGGCTTCGGCTGCGAGGCGAGCCACATCGTGTCGCGCAAGCTGAAGGAGCGCGGCGTGCCGGCGGCGATCCTCCACGAGGGCTGGCCGGCCTGGCAGGACGCGGGCTACCCGACCCGCGAAGGGAAGCTGCCATGAACCGGGGCCGTCGCTTCTGGATCGAGCTCGTGCTCGGGCTCGTGGTCGGCGGCGTCTTCGTCTACGCGAGCCTCGACAAGATCGCCAAGCCCCCCGACTTCGCCCGCATCCTCTACCACTACCAGGTCATCGGGCCCTCGGCGACGATCCCGCCCCTGGTGCCCAACCTCGTGGCCGTGATCCTGCCGTGGGTGGAGCTGCTGATCGGCCTGGGCTTGATCGTCGGCGTGCTGCGGCGCGAGTCCGCGGCGATCGCGGCCGTGCTGCTCGTCGTGTTCGTGGCCGCCGTGGGCTCGGCGCTCTACCGCGGCATCGACATCGAGAACTGCGGCTGCTTCGCCGTGACGGGCGAGGGCCGCAAGGCCGGCCTGAAGCTGGTCCTCTCGGACCTGGGTCTCCTGGCCGCGAGCCTCGTCCTGCTGCGGCCGCGCCCGTTGACAAGCACCGGACGGGCCGCGTAGCATCCCAGCCCCGATGAAGCCCACCGCGCCCTTTCGCCTGATCCTGCCCCTCGCGGGCTGCCTGCTCCTCTCCGCGTGCGACCAGCCGCCGGCCCGCGAGATCGCGGCGGCCGAGGCGGCCCTCGCCCAGGCCCGCAAGGACCAGGCCGACGCCTACGCTCCCGAGCAATGGAAGGCCGCCGAGGCCGCCCTCAACCAGGCCCGCCAGAAGGTCGACGCGAAGGACTATCGGGGCGCCCTGTCGTCCGCGATGGACGCGGGCGAGAAGGCCAAGGCCGCTTCCGGTGCCGTCGCCTCCGCCAAGCTCCTCGTGAAGGGCGCCGCCCAGATGGCCCAGGCCGAGGTGCAGGCCGGCCTCGACGAGGTCGCGGCGGTGCGCGAGGAAGCCGCGAAGTCGAAGGTCCCCGAGGAGGCGTTCGCCGCCGTCGAGGCGCGGGTGCAGGAAGCGACCGCCGGCGTCGCCGCCCTCACGGCCCAGATCGAGAAGGACGAGCTGCTCGAGGCCCAGAAGACTTCCGCCGACCTCAAGGCGCGCTTCGCGTCCCTCGGCGCCGACTTCCGCGCCGCCCTCGACGCCTGGCTCGCGGAGCATCCGAAGGGCCGCAAGGCCGTCAAGAAGAAGTAGCCGTCCACTCCCCTTCGAACAGGATCTCGGCCTCGCCCGTCTGCAGCACCCGGCCGCCTTCGGGCCACTCGACCGCGAGCGTCCCGCCGTCGCAGATCACGCTGACGCGGCGCTCCACGAGGCCCTTGACCATCGCTGCCACCGCCGCGCTCGCGGCGCCCGTTCCCGAGGCGCGGGTGTAGCCGACCCCGCGCTCCCAGAAGCGCACCCTGAGCTCGCGCCGCGACACGACCGTCACGAACTCCACGTTCGTGCGCTGCGGGAAGAAGGGGTGGCTCTCGAGGGCCGCGCCGAGGCGCGCCACGGTCTCGTCGTCGGCCGGAGGGTCCACGAACACCGCGCAGTGCGGGTTGCCGAGGGACGTGACCGTCACCTCGACGGTTCCGCTGGCGACGGCCAGCGGGTGATCCAGGATCGGCCCCGGGTGGCCGTGGATGGCCACGGGAATCGACTCGGCGGAGAAGCGCGGTACCCCGAGATCGTTCGTGACGCGGCAGCGGCCGCCTCCCAGGGGTTCCACCTCGACCTCGCGCGGCCCCACCACGGTCGTCACGACGTGGTGCCGCGGCACGAGCCCGCGCTCGACCACCAGCGCGGCGAGACAACGCAGGCCGTTGCCCGAGATCTCCGCCGGCGAGCCATCGGCGTTGATGAGCCGCATGCTGACGGCCTCGCCCTCGACCTCGTACAGGAGCACGCCGTCGGCCCCGACGCCGAGGTGGCGGTCGCACAGCCGGCGCGCCCAGCGCTCGAGGTCGCGGGGCGCCGCCACCGCGTCCACCAGCAGGAAGTCGTTGCCGAGGCCGTGGGCCTTCGCGAATCTCATTTCTTCCTCTTGACGTTCACGCTGCGGTCCGGGGCCGGGAAGGTGCCGAGGCTCAGGATCGTCTCGCCGCGCAGCTGCTCGCCGCTGGGCGTCCAGCGCAGGCCGCCGTCGCCCGTCCAGTAGAGCCCGCGATCCGTGGCGAGGAACGCCTCGGCTCCGGCCTCGGGGGCCAGGGGGAACAGGAGGCGCAGCGCGCGCCGCCCCTCGATGCCGACGTTCAGCGGCGTCCAGGTGACGCCGAGGTCGTCGCTGCGGAACACCCCGGCGTCGGTCGCGGCGTAGACCAGGGGCCCGAGCCAGTACAGGTCGTGGATCTCCCGACCCGCGAGGCCGGCCGCGAGCCAGTGGGTTCCACCGTCCGAGGACCGGTAGACGCCCGCGGTCCCGACCCCCACGAGCAACGCGGGGTCCGACGCGTAGTACGAGGACGCGGCGAGCGCCGTGACGGGACCCTCGGGCAGCGTGCCCTTCGGCGTCTCGAAGTGCTGGCCCGCATCCTGGGAGACGGCGACGCCCGACGAGGTCGCGGCGATGAGCGCGGGCCCGGGCCAGGCGAGGTCGAGCACGGCCGGGCCGGACAGGGCGGTCGGCGCGAACACGCGGTCGGCATCCTCCGCGCGGGCGAAGGCGTCGGGGCTCGAGCGCAGCAGGCCGCGGTCGGTCGCGAGGAACAGCGTCGCGTCCGCGAGCGGGAAGCGCGACGGCAGCAGCACCGAGCAACCCGGCTCCTGGGAGACCTGGCGCCAGGTATCGCCGAAGTCGAGGGACAGGTACAGGCCGCTGCTGGCGCCGACGTAGACCTGCGGCCCGAGGGGCACGAGACAGGACACGGCGCCGATCGCGTCGAGGCTCGCGCCGGGGCTGCGGCCGCGCACCCGCTCCCACGTCGTCCCCCAGTCGGTCGAGCGCCAGAGGCCCGAAGCCGTGCCCGCGAACAGCGTCAGGCTCGAGACCGTGGCGCCGTCCTGGGACTGGGCGGCGAGGGGCGCGGCCCAGGTCAGTCCGAGGACGGAGAGTGCGATCCCGAGGAGCGTCTTCACTTCGCGAAGAACGGCCGCAGCCGCTCGCACGCGGCCACGGGGTCCTCGGGAATGACCCGGGTCTCCCCCACCACGGTCATGAAGTTCGTGTCGCCGGTCCAGCGCGGCACCACGTGCTGGTGGATGTGCCCCAGCACGCCGGCGCCGGCCGAGCGTCCGATGTTCAGCCCGACGTTGACGCCGTCGGGCCGGTACACCTCCTGGAGCACGGCCTCGAGGCGGCGCGTCAGCAGCATCATCTCCGTGACCTCCGCCTCGCTCGCCTCCGAGAGGCTGCCGACGTGGCGCTTCGGGGAGATCATCACGTGGCCGGAGTTGTAGGGGTAGAGGTTCATCACCAGGAAGCACTGGGACGCGACGTGGACCACCAGGCTGCCGGGCCGGCCGGCGCCTTCCAGGGCCGTGCACATCACGCACCCGGGCTCGGCCGTCGTCTTGCTCACGTAGGCGTTCCTCCAGGGCGAGCGGATGACGTCCACCTAGACCTCGTAGTCGACTTCGTAGACCGGGAAGCTCGAGCGCACGCCCTTGAACTTCGCGTCGCCCGCGTAGCGGATCAGGATGCGGCGACCGATCGACTCGTCGAAGTACTCCATCAGGCTGGCGCTGCCCTCGGGCCGGTGCACGAGGGGCAGGTGCGCCTCGAGCTGCACGAGGGTGTCGCGCGAGATCGCGACGCCTTCGTTGAACAGCGTGCCGGTCTTGTCGACGGTGACCTGCAGGCCCGAGGCCCGGGCGACCCCGGGAGGCGCCGCCTCCGAGCCGTCGTCCTCGTCGATCGAGCGCTTCGCGGCCGACGAGAGCCGCCCGGCCAGGTTGACGTTGCGGCCGATCACGGTGGCCTGCACCGACTCCTCGTCCACGATGAAGCGGGCCAGGTACACGCGGCCGTAGTGGATCGCGATGCCCATCTTGAAGTAGGTGCGGCCCTCCTCGCGCAGGCGGTGCAGCGTCTCCTGGCAGAGGATCGCGGTGCGCAGCGCGTTCAGGGGATCGAGGGGATCGGCGTGCTGGGTCCCGAAGGTCATCATGATGCCGTCGCCCAGGAACTTGTCGATCGTGCCGTGGAAGCGCTTCACGAGGGGCACGAAGGCGTCGAAGACCGTGTAGAGCTCCTGGGTGAGGTCGCGCTCCGAGATCTGGCCCTCGGAGGTCTTGGTGAAGCCCCGCAGGTCGAGGAACAGCACCGTGGCGTTCACGGCGTTGTTGACGACGCGGGCGGACTCGCCGAACTCGTACAGCCGCCGGCCCCTGCCGACGCTCTCGTCGAGGTCGCGCTCGTGGACCAGGAAGACGCGCTCGCGGATTCCCGAGAGGATCTCGAAGCGCTTCACGCCCGAGACGAGGTCGAGGAACGTCTCGAGGATCTCCGAGGGACGGCGGCGCTCGGTCTCTGCCTTCAGCTTGGGCGAGGCTACGAGCTTCGAGCCCACCGTCCAGGCGTCGGAGAAGAGGTAGGTCATGACCGGGGCGTTCATGATGATCTTCACGAGGCCCGGCTGGGTGGTCCACTGCTCGCGGGGCAGCCCCGGCATGTAGCGCTGGATGCGCGACACCAGGCCGCGGTCCGACTCGCGGATGCGGCGCTCGGCGTCGCGCAGCAGGGTCTGGTAGATCTCGAAGAACACGTCGACGGCCAGGCGATAGCGCTTGTTGACGGGCAGGTACTGGTTGAAGTCGACGCTCTGGATCGTGGCCTCGGTGAAGGCGAAGCCGTCGTCGACGATCGCCTCCACGAGCGACGAGGATTCCTTCGAGTCCTTGCGGGCGCCCTGGTCGAGGTGCTTGTAGAAGGTGGCCAGCAGCGGGTGCAGCGAGTACTTGGCCTTGCGGACACCCGGGTTCTTGCTCTCGAGCTCCTTGAGGATCTCCGCCACCTC
This sequence comes from uncultured Acidobacteriota bacterium, assembly GCA_902826455.1. Classification (GTDB taxonomy): domain Bacteria; phylum Acidobacteriota; class Vicinamibacteria; order Fen-336; family Fen-336; genus CADEEV01. Next base: position 12,114 of record CADEEV010000045.1, read on the forward strand.
GCGGGAGTGGGCGAGCCAGAACAGGTTCACGAGGCCGAGGCGGCGGTCGGCCGCGTGGGCCGAGGCGAGGACGCGGGTCAGGGCGGCCTCGTAGTCCGCCTGGTCGCGGGCCGCCTGGTCGGGGCGCGAGGCCCCCGGCGTCTCGACGCCGATCTGCACGAGCAGGCCCTGCAGGAAGCGCTGCAGGAGCGAGCGCAGGCGGGCGTGGGTGTGGACGAAGTACACCCGCTTGCCCTTCTCGACCTCGAGGGGCGGCAGGATCGGCAGCGGCGCCCCGAACAGGGCCTCGGCCTCGGACAGGCCTCCGGCCACGAATCGCGCGGTCAGGGGCTCGCCGATGTAGAGGCCTTCCTGGCCCGCCATCAGCGCCGGTTGATCAGCTCCCGGAGCTCTTTGCCGGGCTTGAAGTGCGGGACCTTCTTGGCGGGAACGAGGACGCCGGCGCCGGTCTTGGGGTTGCGCCCCTTGCGAGAGTCCCGGCGCCGGACACGGAAACTGCCGAAGCCACGAAGCTCGATCTTGTCGCCCTGCTGGAGGGCGTCCACGATCGAGGTGAAGACGGCGTCGACGATGACCTCGGTGTGCTTGCGGGTGAGATCCGAGACTCTCGAAACCTCGTCCACCAGCTCGGCCTTGGTCATCGCCGGCGCTACTCCTTCTCGGCTTCTTCCTGACGGGCCTGCGCCGCGCGGAAGGCGTCGCCCAGCGTCGAGCGATCGCTCCCCGAGCTCTCGCGGTACGTCGCGAGGTCGCGCTGGGTCTCGTCCTGCTTCACGGCGCGGATCGAGAGACCGATCTTGCGCTCGTCGGCGGTGATCTTGAGGATCTTCATGGGGTGCACGTCGCCGGCCTTGAAGTGGGTCTCGGGGTTGTCGATGCGCTTCTCGTCGAGCTCGGAGACGTGGACGAGGCCTTCGATGCCCTCGGCCAGTTCCACGAACGCGCCGAAGTTCGTGAGGCGCACGATCTTGCCCTCGACGATGTCGCCGACCTTGTGGTGCGAGAAGAACTCGTCCCAGATGTCGGTCGCGAGCTGCTTGAGACCCAGGGACAGGCGCTGGTTGTCGGCGTCGATGTTGAGGACCACGGCCTCGACGACGTCGCCCTTCTTGAGGATCTCGGACGGGTGCTTGACGCGCTTCGTCCAGGACAGGTCGGAGATGTGGATCAGCCCGTCGATGCCCTCCTCGACCTCGACGAACGCGCCGAACTCGGTGAGGTTGCGGACCTTGCCCTTGATCTTCGAGCCGACCGGGTACTTCTCCACGAGCTGCGCCCACGGGTTCATCTCGACCTGCTTCAGGCCGAGGCTGATCCGGTGCGCCTCCTGGTCGATGCCCAGCACGGCGCACTCGACCTCCTGGCCGACGGTCAGGACCTTGGACGGGTGCTTGACCTTCTTGGACCAGGACATCTCGGAGACGTGGATGAGGCCCTCGACGCCCTGCTCGAGCTCGACGAACGCGCCGTAGTCCGTGAGGCTCACGACCTTGCCCTTGACGCGCGCGCCGACGGGGTAGCGGATCGTCGCGGTCGACCAGGGATCGGCCTTGAGCTGCTTGTAGCCCAGGCTGACGCGCTCCGAGTCACGGTCGAACTTCAGCACGCTGACCTTGATCTCGTCGCCGACGTTCAGGACTTCGCTCGGGTGGTTGATGCGGCCCCACGACATGTCCGTGATGTGGAGCAGGCCGTCGATGCCGCCGAGGTCGACGAAGGCGCCGTACTCGGTGATGTTCTTCACGACGCCCATGAGGACCTTGCCCTCTTCGAGGGTGTCCAGGGTCTCGCGCTTCTTGGAAGCGTTCTCTTCCTCGAGAACGGCCTTCCGCGAGAGCACGATGTTGCCGCGCTTCTTGTTGACCTTGATGACGCGCATGCGCAGCTCCTGGCCCCGCAGGCTGTCCAGGTTGCGCACCGGGCGGATGTCCACCTGGCTGCCGGGCAGGAACGCGCGGACGCCGATGTCCACCGCGAGGCCGCCCTTGACGCGCTCGATGACCCGGCCCACGACCACGCGGCGCTCCTGGTAGGCGCGCTCCACGTCGTCCCAGACCTTCATCTTCTCGGCCTTTTCCTTGGAGAGGACGATGTAGCCTTCCTTGTCCTCCGTCTTCTCCAGGAGCACGTCGACCGAATCGCCGACCTTGATGTTGATCTGGCCGTCCTCGCCGCGGAACTCCTCGCGGGCGATGACGCCCTCGGACTTGTAGCCGACGTCGACGATGACTTCGTTCTCCGACACGCGCAGCACGGTGCCGCGCACGACTTCGCCTTCGGCGAAGTTCTTGAAACTGACGTCGTACATGTCGAGGAGTCGTTCGAACTCCTCGGGATCGAGGGGCGCTTCTACGGCGGGATTTTCAATATCCGACATGGACTAAACGGAACCTCCAGCTTTTGGATTTGTCCAGGGCGACGTTGCCCTGTGAGAGGCTCCGCGCGGCAGGACTAAGCTCTTAAGGATATTCGGGTTAGAAGCGGACTGTCAACCCAGGGGCGCGAAAAACGCGAGGACCTGCGCGAGCATTCCGGCGTCGTTCGACGGACGCGCCTCGAATTTCACGTCGAGGCTCGACGCCTCGGCCCGGGCCCGCGTCACCGGCCCGATCACGCCGGCCGGAAACGCGACCGCCCTCGATCCCGCGGCGGCCACGAAGCCGGCCACGGCGGACGGCGAGGCGAAGAGCGCTATGTCCAGGCCCTCGTTGAGGATGGAGGCGAGCCGTGGCGCGAGGTCCGGGGGCGTCACGGTGCGATAGGCCGTGACCACGTCGACGCTCGCCCCGGCATCCCGGAGGCCGGCCGGCAGCACGTCGGCGGCCCGGTCCGACGCGGGGATCAGGAACCTCTCCCCCGTCACGCCCCGCACCCGGAACGCCTCGAGGAGCCCCTCCGCGCGGAACTGCGCGGCCGGGGCGAGGCTCACGTCGCCGCCGGCGAAGGCCGCGCGGAACGCGTCGCTGGTCGCGGCGCCGACGCTCGCGACGGCCGTCCCGCGGCCCACGGCGGCGTCCGAGAGCCCGAGCGCCACGAAGCGCGCGCGCACGGCCTCGACCGCGTTGGCGCTCGTGAACACGAGCCAGTCGTACGCGTGAAGACGGCCGAGCGCGGCGTCGAGAGGGCCCGTGTCCTCCGGGGCGCGGATCTCGAGCAGCGGCAGCTCGACGACGTCGGCGCCGGCGGCAGCGAGACCTTTCGTCAGCCCCTCGGACTGCTCCGGCCGGCGCGTCACGAGGATGCGGCGGCCGTGGAGCGGCCCGCTCACGTCGCGAGCAGCGCGCCGGCGCCGCGCCGCAACAGCTCGTCGGCGACGTTGCGGCCCAGGGCCTCGGGCGGGCCGCCGCGGCCCTCGGCCCGCACCACGACGCGGCCGTCGACGCGCGCGACGAGGGCCCGCAGCCACAGGGCGCCGCCTTCCGCCTCGGCAAAGGCGCCGAGCGGCACGTTGCACCCGCCGCCGAGCCCGGCGAGCAGCGCGCGCTCCGCGGTCACCGCGGCGGTCGTAGGGCCGTCGGCGAGCGGTGCCACGGCCTCGGCGATCGCCGCATCTCCGTCGCGGCACTCCAGGGCGATGGCACCCTGGCCCGGCGCCGGCAGCACGACCGACGGCTCGAGGCGCTCGGTGATCTCGGCCGCCCGGCCCAGGCGCGTGATGCCGGCGGTCGCGATCACGATCGCGTCGAAGGCCCCTTCCTGGAGCCGCCGCAGGCGCGTGTCCACGTTGCCGCGCAGGTCCGCGATCGCGAGGTCGGGGCGCGCGGCGAGGAGCTGGGCCCGCCGCCGCAGGCTGGTCGTGCCGACGCGCGCTCCGGGAGGCAGCCCCGCGAGCGACGCGCCGGAAGCCGAGACGAGAGCGTCCCGCGGGTCGGCGCGCGGCAGCATCGCGCAGAGCCGCAGGCCTTCGGGAAGCTCCACCGGCACGTCCTTCAGGCTGTGCACCGCCAGGTCCACCTCGCCCGCCAGGAGCGCTTCCTCGATCTCCTTGAGGAAGGCGCCCTTGCCGCCCACCGGCTCGAGCCGGCCCTGGGTGCGGTCGCCCGTCGTCGTGATCACCTCGATCGACACCCCGTGGCCGCGACTCTCGAGCGCGGCCTTCACGTGCTCCGCCTGCCACAAGGCGAGGGCGCTGCCGCGGCTCCCGATCCGCAAGTTCGTCACGCGGCGATTCTACGTCCGCGATAGAATCGCCGTCTTTCGGCACGGAGGTGGACGATGGGTCTCATGGACTTCATCAAGGGCGAGCTGCTCGAGGTCATCGCGTGGACGGACGATTCGCGCGACACGCTGTCCTTCCGTTTCGAGGACGAGGACAAGGCGATCAAGAACGGCGCCCAGCTCATCGTGCGCGAGTCGCAGGTCGCCCAGTTCGTGTACCTGGGCGAGTTCGGCGACAGCTTCGGGCCCGGCAAGCACACCCTCACGACCGACAACATCCCGGTGCTCACGAAGCTGAAGTCGTGGAAGTTCGGCTTCGACTCGCCGTTCAAGGCCGACGTGTACTACCTCAACACGCGGCTCTTCACGGGCAACAAGTGGGGCACCGCGAACCCGATCATGCTGCGCGACCCCGACTTCGCCATCGTGCGGGCCCGCGCCTACGGCACCTACGACTTCCGCATCGTGAACCCGAAGCTGTTCCTCAAGGAGGTCGCGGGCTCCGACCACAACTTCCGGCTCGACGAGTTCGACCAGACCATGCGCTCGCGCATCGTGAGCGTGTTCTCCGAGGCGCTTGCTGCGGCGAAGGTGCCGCTCCTCGACGTCGCGACGCGTTACGCCGAGCTGGGCGAGGCGCTCCTGCCCGTGATCAACCCCGCGGTCGGCGCGAAGTACGGCCTCGAGATCGCGTCCTTCGTGATCGAGAACGTGTCGGTGCCGCCCGAGGTCGAGGCGGCCATCGACAAGCGCTCGAGCATGGCGGCCGTCGGCAACCTCAACGACTACGTGAAGTTCCAGATGGCCCAGGGCATGGAGAAGGGCGGCGCCACGGGCGGCATGGCCGCCGAGATGGCCGTCGGTTTCCAGATCGCCCAGCAGATGATGCAGCAGCAGGGCGGCGTCCTCGCCGGCAAGGGCCCGGCCGCGCCGGGCGCGACGCCCGAGCTGCTCGGCGTCGCCGAGGCCGCGAAGGCCCTGGGCGTCTCCGAGCCCGACGTGCTCGCGATCCTCGAGTCGGGCGAGCTCCCGGGCAAGAAGATCGGCAGCACCTGGCGCATCAGGAAGTCGGCCCTCGACAGCTACCTCGAGAGCTGACCGACGCTCACCGCACTCGAGAAGCACGCCTGCCCGGCGTGCGGGGCGCAGGCCGAGTGGAACCCCGCGCGCCAGAGCCTCGTGTGCCCGTTCTGCGGCACCGAGTCCCCGTACGCCCTCGACAAGGACACGGGCGCCGTCGTCGAGCTCGACCTCGTGAAGGCGTTGCGCGAGCTGCCGGACGAGGCGCGCGGCTGGGACACGGAGCGCCGCAGCGTACAGTGCCAGAGCTGCAAGGCGGTCTCGGTGTTCGCGCCCGACCGCGTGGGACAGAACTGCGACTTCTGCGGCTCGGCGGCTCTCGTCGACTACACGGAGCTGAAGGCGCCGATCCGGCCCCAGAGCCTGCTGCCCTTCAAGGTCAGCGCGTCCCAGGTGCGCGAGAGCATCCGGGGTTTCTGGGCGAGCAAGTGGCTCGCCCCGAACGCGCTCAGGTCGCGGGCCCTCGTCGACCGGGTCCACGGCCTGTATCTTCCCTACTGGACCTTCGACGCGCAGGCCGTGTGCCCGTGGTGGGGCGACGCGGGCTTCTACTACTACGAGACCGAGAGCTACACGGACTCGAACGGGCGACGCGCGACACGCCAGGTGCAGCGGACGCGTTGGGAGAGCCGCTCCGGGACGTTCGAGCACGTCTTCGACGACGCGCTGGTGCCGGGATCGCGCGGCGTGCCCCACGATCTGCTCGCCCAGGTCGAGCCCTTCCCCACCACGACCGACATGCTCCCCTACGACAAGGGCTATCTGGCGGGCTTCGTGGTCGAGCACTACCAGGTCGTGCTGCTCGACGCGGCGCAGGCGGCCGAGGCGGGCATGGTCGCGACGCTGCGGCGGATGGCCTCCCAGGCGCTCGGCGGCGACACGCAGCGCGACCTGCGCATCGAGCCCGCGTTCTCGGGCCGCACCTTCAAGCACGTGCTGCTCCCGGTGTGGCTGCTCACCTACGACTACGGCCCGCGCACGTTCCAGGTCGTCGTGAACGGCGTCACGGGCCGCATCGCGGGCCGCTACCCGAAGAGCTTCTGGAAGATCTTTTTCCTGGTGGTGGGCGCGCTGTTCGCCCTGCTCGTGATCCTGATCGTGTCGAGCGCGCTCGACCGCTAGCGCTACAGGCCGAACAGCCGGCGGACGAGTTCCACGGCCTCGGCGGCGCGGCCGCTCTTCGACATTTCCTTGAGCTCGGTCGTGGGCGTGTGGAGCAGCTTGTTGACCATCGCCGTCGTGGCGAGCTCGAGGGCCGCTTCCTGCTCGGGGCTCAAGGGCCCGAGTTTCTTGCGGGCCCGGTCGAGCTCCTCGCGCCGGATCTTCTCGGCCCGATGGCGCAGCGCCGTGACCATCGGCGTCACGTCGAGGGACTTCTGCCAGGAGAGGAAGTCGCGGACCTCCTCGTCGATGATCGCCTCGGCGGCCGCGGCCTCCTTCTGGCGCTCGCGCAGGTTGGCGTCGGCCACGGACTTGAGGTCGTCGAGGTCGTAGAGGAACACGCCCTCGAGCTTGCGCACCGAGGCCTCGATGTCGCGCGGCACCGCGATGTCGATGAGGAAGAGCGGCCGCCGACGCGACTGGCGCGCCGCCTCGACGTCCTCCTTGCGGATCACGAGACCCGTCGCGCCGGTGCCGCTGATCACGATGTCGGCCTTCGCGAGCTCGCCGCGCAGGCCCTCGAAGGGAACGGCCCGTCCGCCCAGGGCCGCCGCCAGCTCCTCGGCGCGCTCGAAGGTGCGGCCCCCGAGCACCGTCGCGAAGGCGCCGTTGCGCACCAGGTGCTTGGCCGCGAGCTCGCTCATCTTGCCGGCGCCCACGATCAGCACGTTGCGGTCCTTGAGCGAGCCGAAGATCTTGCGGGCCAGCTCGACCGCGACGTAGGAGACCGACACCGCGTTGTGACCGATCGAGGTCTCGGTCCGGGCGCGCTTGGCCGCCGCGAGCGACCGGTTGCGCAGCGCGTTCAGGCCGCCGCCCAGGCTCGCCGCTTCCTCGGCCGCCTGGTAGGCGTCCTTGACCTGCCCCAGGATCTGCGGCTCGCCCAGCACCAGCGAATCGAGGCTCGCGGCCACGCGGAACGCGTGGCGCACGGCGGCCTCGCCCGAGACCCGGTACAGGAACGGCTCGAGCTCGCCCATCGGCCGGCCGTGGAAGCTCGCGAAGCACGACGCGACGGCGTCGGCGGGATCGCCTTCCGCGGCTCCCGCGTAGACCTCGACGCGGTTGCAGGTCGAGAGGATCATGGCCTCGGCGAGGTGCGCCTCGCTCTTGAGACAGGCGAGGGCCTCGGCCATGCGCTCCTTCGGGACGGCGAGCGCCTCGCGGACTTCGAGGGGCGCCGTCTTGTGGCTGACGCCGACGACGACGATCATGCGCTCACGAGGCCGGGTGCGACGCGCCCGAGAGCAGCGTCATCCAGGCGAAGGTGAAGACGACGGCCGCGAAGCCGACGATCCCGAGAAGCGCCGCCCGGCGTCCGCCCCAGCCGGTGCGCTGTCGCGCGGTGATCAGCACGACGTAGATGACCCACGCGATCGTCGCGCTCCACTCCTTGGCGTCCCAGGTCCAGTAGACGCCCTTGGCGGCGCGGCTCCACAGCACGCCGGTCACGATCGCGAGGGTCAGGAAGCCGAAGCCGACGACGACGCTGCGGCCGCTGATGCTGTCGCAGTGCTCGAGGCTCGGGATCAGGTAGTAGAGCGTGCGCGGCGCCCGCGACTTCAGCTCGCGCTCCTGGATCAGGTAGAAGATGCCCATGGCGAACGCCACGAACAGCGCGCCGTAGCCGAGCAGGGCCAGCGTGGTGTGGATGGGCAGGAACAGGCTCTTGAGGATCGGGTCCTCGCGCTCGGTCGCGGGAGACAGGGTCGCGACCAGCACCAGGGCGAAGGCGACGGGATAGACGACGAGGCCCAGCGCGTCGACCTTGGTGCGCACGTAGGTCGTGAGGAACGCCAGCACGGTCGCCCAGGCCAGGAACGACGCGCCGTCGTGGAGGCCCACGATCGGGAAGTGACCCACCTCGGTCCAGCGCTGGGAGAGGCTCGCGGTGTGGACGGCGAAGCCGGCCAGGGCCGCGGTCACGCTCCAGGAGCTGAGGAGCCGCCGGCGCGTCAGGGCATGCACCAGGACGTGCAGCGCACCTACGGCATAGAGCCCGAGAGTGAGGAGGAGGTAGACCCGCGCGTTCATTGGCTGACCCGGCCCACGGTAGCACAGGAGCGGGCGCCCGCGCGGCGCATCGAGGGTACGTCGAGGGGATGTCGTCCCTGGCCGGGACGGTGGGATCGGTGGCGGGGTCGAAGGGGGGGCTTTGGGGGTGGGTGGTCCGCGCGGGCGCCCGGCCTAGTCGAAGAGGTCGTGGTGGCCGAGGCCACAAGGAATGAAGCGGCTGCAATGGGGCCGCACGCTGCGGCCGTGGCGGTCCACGAGTCCCGAGACGATCACGAAGTGCAGGATGTCGGGGGTCAGGAAGCGGGCGGGATGGAACACGATCAGGTGGGCGTCGCCGCACAGCGCGAGGCGGCCGGGCACCGGGCCGCTCGCCTCCTGCACGCGCAGGGTATCGGCGTTCACCGTGCGCGGATCGAGGGCCGTCGAGATGCGCACCGCCACGGGCGAGTCGCAGAACACGCCGGTCGCCCCATCGCCCGGGTTCACGTAGACGACCGCCGGGGGCCGCGTCGCGTCGGGCCGCCGGCGCGCGGCCTTCATCGCTCCCTCCAGACGTCGCCGCGGCAGATGAGGACGCTGACCTTCGCGGTGCCCGGCGTGACGCGCACGGCCGCCTGCTGCCCGACGCCGGCCAGGTAGAACGAGCCCGGGCTGGCCGTGCCCGTGGGCGAGAACGAGATCATGTTGGAGCGGCCGAAGCGGATGGGATCGTCGGTCGAGAGCGTGCCGCGGTCGGGCGGTATCGCGGGCACGCCCGGGTTGATCGCGATGCGGACGTCCGGAGCGCCCGAGGTGAGGAGGAACGGCCCGCGAACCCGGCGGTCGAGGCCTTTCGCGATGTCGGCGCTCAGCACGCCGTTGAACATCGAGTCCTCGTACACGCTGAAGTACATGCCGTCGGCGCGCGCCTCGAAGCGGATCGCGGTCTCCTTGCCGGAGCGGGCCGCGAGGGAGCGGGCGAACAGGAACTCGCCCTTGAACTTGCGAGCGACGCCGCGGAGCTGGGCGTCGACCGAGTACGCCTTGAGGGAGGGCGCGGCCACCGCGCACAGGACCATGAAGATCGCCATGGCCACGACCAGCTCGACCAGGGAATAGCCTGCCTGCTTCATCGCGGGACACTCCGTGAAGTGGAGGCGGCGGGAACGCCGCCGCCTCCCCGGGTCGTGGGCCTAGCGGCTCGCGCTCTTGGGCGCGTCCCCCGCGGTGACGTGGGGCTCGAGCTTGCCGAAGTTCTTCTCGCCGATGCCCTTGATGTTCATGAGCTCGTTCGCGGCCTTGAAGCCGCCGCTCTTGGTGCGGTACTCCACGATGCGGGCCGCCAGGGACGGCCCGACGCCCGGCAACGACGCGAGCTGCTCGACGGTCGCGGTGTTCAGGTTGACCTTGCCGGCGGGCGCGGCCTTGGCCGCATCGGCCGCGAAGGCGATGCCCGACGACGCGAGGACGGCGACGGCCAGGGCGAGGGCGGCGGCGGCGAAACGAAGGGACTTGCGCATGGGTTTCTCTCCTTGAAATGGGTCGGTTTCAGTTCCGGCGCCGGCCCCCGTCTCTCCCTCGGGAACCGGCGCCGGTCCGTCACACACGCCCGACCATGGAGCAACCCCGGTGCCGCGACGGGGATCGCGAGCGAAGTGCTTGAGGGCCGGAGGGTTGAGCGCGCAGGCGGGGTCGCGCGAGGCCGCGCGGGACGACAACGAGCGTTGTCGGGGGACGGTAGAGGTCCGAAGGAGTCTTGCGAGAGCGCGCTCACGCGGCGCGTGTCAACGCGCGTTGACGGCCGGGTCAGTTCTCGCCGGGCTCTTTGCCGAAGCGGCGCAGCCAACCGTCGACGTCGTCCTCGCGCTCGGGCTTCTCGGCGCCGGCCGAAGCGCCCTTGCCGACGCGGCGCTCCTCGTTGTTCCACTCGTGAGCGCGCAGCACGCCGGCGCCGAGGGTTCGGCAGTAGGAATAGAGGGCCTTGTCCGAGGTCACGACGATCAGCTCGGCGGGCCGCGCCGAGCGCTCCACGAGCTCGCGGATCACCGTGTCGGCGTCCTGTCCGCGCGGGGGCACCCGGAGGCTCACGGGCCCCAGGTCCTGGGCGGCGAGGCCGTCCCGGAGCGGGGGGCCGTCGAAGACGATCGTGGCCTTCACGTTCTTGGCGCGGCAGAACGCCGCCACCCGGCGCACCACCTCGTCCCGGCGGTCGTCGCTGCGCTGCGGCCCTCCCCAGGACCCGAGGAGGTTGTTGCCGTCGACCAGGTAGGGCGCTCTAGACTCCCAGCAGCTTGCGGAAGAAGCCCTGGCGGGCTTCGGCTTTCTGCAACAGCACCTGCTCGAGCTCGTTCGCGTCGAACCAGAGCCCCTCGCAGTACGTGCACTTGTCCACGCTGACGCCCGCGAGCTGCTCCTCGCGCAGGTCGTGGCCGCACTTGGGGCACTTCATGTGGTGCAGATCCCGGAGGCGCTTGCGCTCCCCCTCCTGCTCGGCCGCGGCACGGCTCTTCTCGCGCTGTTCGCGCTCGTGACGGGCCTTCTCGAGCAGCTCCCGCTCGTTCTTCAGGAACCACTCGTCCTCGCGCTTGCGGCCCGATTCGTCCTCCACGGTGCTGCCTCCCTCTTCCACGAAGCCGCGGCGAGTCTAGTCAATGGTCCGAGGAGGTGTCAAAGCGGTCCGTGCTAATATGTTCATGGCAAAGGCAATCCGGGCCATTCAAGCGTTCGGACCAGGGCTGCCGGGAGGTTGGATGGCGGACGCGTTCCCCTTGAGCGGCGGCATCGATCCGAAGGCGTTCCCCTTCGTGATCGCCCATCTCCATCGGCAGGGCGCCACGGGCTCCCTCAAGGTCGACGGGCCGTCGTACCAGAAGGCCGTCTATTTCCGCGGGGGCCGCATCCTCTTCGGCTCCTCGAACGACCCCAAGGACCAGCTGGGAGCCATCCTGATCGAGACCGGGCGCATCTCGCCCGAGCAGCTCGAGGAAGTGAACGCGAAGGTCGGGCCCGGCAACCCCCTCGCCAAGGTCCTGGCCGAGAGCGGCTTCGTGAACCAGCGCGAGCTCTCGGAGGCCGCCCGCACCAAGGTCGAGCGCATCCTCGCCGACATCATCTTCTACGACGGCGGCTCCTTCGAGTTCGAGGACGGCGTGCTGCCCAAGGGCGCCGTCGACCTGAAGCTCGTGACGGAGCGGCTGATCGTGGCGGCCGTGCGCCGTATCCAGGACCGCGCCTTCGTCCTGCGCCACATCGACGGTCTCGACGTGGTGCTCGTGCCGACCGCCGACGCCGCCCCGAAGATCGCCGAGCTCGACGCCGACACGACCGTGCTGCCCCAGCGCTTCGACGGCCGGCGCAACATCAAGGACGCCGCCGCGGACGCGCGCATGGACGAGTTCGACGCCGCCAAGATCTCGTGCGCCCTGCTGTTCCTGGGCTTCGTGGAGAAGGCCAAGACGGTCGGCATCGAGGAGACGCTGGGCGATTCGCCGGCGCTCTTCACGCCCGGGGACCTCGGCGCGGAGCTGGACCTCGGGGAGGCCGCGCGTCTCGCGGTGGACGGCCTGCCCCAGGAAGCGCCCGAGATGGACGCGACGATGCTCATCAGCGAGCCGCCCGACTTCGACACGTCGCCGCCGACGCCCCTCGACACGCCGCCGCCCGCCGAGCCGGACGCGGAGCTCAACACGCTGCCGCGCATGAAGGCCCCCGAGATCCCGGCCGAGCCCCCGATTCCGCCGCCCCCGCCGGCGCCCGCTCCCCCGCCGCCTCCGCGTCAGCCCCTCACGATGCCGATGCCCCGCATCCCGGCCCCGACGCCGGTCCCGGAGCCGGAACGGCAGCGCGAGCCCGAGACGATCATCCTGCCCGGCCCCGGCGAAGGACCGTCGATCAGCGGCATCTTCCCCGTGCCTCCCGGGATCGAGACCGCGCCGGACCCGGTGACGCCGCTGCCGCCGAAGGCGACGGCGCCGCCCAGCAAGGAAGACCTCGCGGCGCTCGACGCGCTGCTGAACGCCCGCCACGTGGAGGGCCCGATGGCGCCCTTCGAGAAGGGCGGCCGGGCCAGCGACCCGCGCTGGGAGCCGCGCTTCGACGGCGGCAACCGCCGCAATCACCGAGCCTCCGCGGGCCGCGGCAAGCTGTTCGGCGCCATCGCCGTCCTGCTGCTCGCCGTGGGAGCGGCCGTCTGGTTCTTCCTCGTGGCGCCCCGCCTCGAGGCGCCGGTGACGCCGGCGACGACGCTGGTCGCCGCAGCTCCGACCACGACGACGCTGCCTGCGGCCACGCTGGCTCCGGCCACGAGCACGCCGCCCGCGCTCTCGGCCCCGGCCACGACCCCGCCGTCGAGCGCGCCGGCCCCGACGCCGACCCCGGCGCCGCCCACGACCCAGCCCGCGCGGACCGAGAAGGCGGGCTCCCTGGCCGACGCGCGGACGGCGTTCCGCCGCGGCGCCTTCGCGGAAGCGGCCCACGGCTTCACGACCAACCTGCGGGGCGCGCGGAACACCTACACGGTGCAGCTGCTCGTGGCCTGCTCGGACGAGACCGTGTCGAAGGCCGTGGACGCCGTCAGCGCCCCCGACCTGTTCATCGTCCCGGTGAGCTACAAGGGTCGCAGCTGCTATCGCATCTGCTGGGGGCTCTACGACAGCGAGTCGCGAGCCCGCGCCGGCATCGGCTCGGTGCCCGAGTACTTCCGCAAGGGCGGCGCCAGCCCGAAGGCCGTGACCGCCGCCTCCATCCTTCCCTGACCGGCGTGATCCCCCGCACGGCGGCGGCGCTCGTCCTGGCACTCGTCCCGCTCTCGGCCGCGGCCGACACGATCACGCTGACGAACGGCCGCGTGATCCAGGCGGACCGCACCTGGTACCAGGGCGACCAGCTGCTCTACGAGAAGAACGGCGGCACCTACGGCCTGCCGAAGAGCATCGTCCAGAAGCTCGAGCAGCGCTCGCTGCCGGCGCCGACTGGCGACCCCGACATCCTGGACGCACGACGCCTGCTGGCCGACGGCAAGCTCGTCGAGGCCGTGCGGCGCTTCCGCGCGGTCACGACCCGCGATCCGCGCCTGATGGCCGCGTGGCAGGGCCTCGCCGAGGCGTCCCTCGCGATCGGCGACGCGCGCGCGGCGCGCGAAGCCGCGGCCCAGGCCGTGCGCCTCGATCCCGCGAGCGCTCGCTCCCAGGCCCTGCTCGGCGACGCCTACACGGCCGGCGGCGATCGGGCCGGCGCCGAGGAGGCCTACCGGCGCAGCCTCGCGCTGCGCGCGGACCCCGACGTGAAGCGCAAGCTCGGCGACGTGCTGCCGGCTCCCACGGCGCCCTCGCGCGGCGCCCAGTTCCGCCTCAAGTACGACGGGGGCGTCAACGAGCCCCTCGGCGTCGCCGTGCTCAAGTCGCTCACCGATTCCTACGCAGAGTTCGCGGCCCGCCTCGGGATCAGCCCCGAGGATCCGATCACGGTCGTGCTCCAGACCTCGACCGAGTTCCGGGATCCGCGCGTGCCCGGCTGGGCCGAAGGCGTCAACGACGGCACGATCCGCGTGCCGGTCCAGGGCCTCGCGGCTCCCACGCCGCGCCTCGTGCGCGTGCTGCGCCACGAGCTGGCCCATTCCTTCATCGCGGCCCGCACGGGCGGCAACTGCCCCACCTGGCTCCAGGAAGGCATCTCGCAATGGCTCGAGGGCGGCGACCCGACCCGCGAGGACGCGCGCCTCGTCAAGGCCGCGAAGGACGGCCACGTGCTGTCGCTCGCGAGCCTCGAGGGGCCCTTCGACACGCTGTCCGAGCCCGACGCGGAGCTCGCGTACGCCGAGAGCCTCTCGGCCGTCGCCCACATCCTGAAGCGCAGCGGCGAGCCGGGGCTGGTGCGGCTGCTGGCCGCCCTCGGCGACCGCCTGCCGTCGGAAGAGGCGCTCCCGGTGGCCCTCGCCCTCAGCTACCCCGAGCTGCAGAAGAGCTGGCTCGACAGCCTGAAGTAGCGGCCTAGCGGCCGGCGGCGTCGATCGGATCGCCCGGCGTCGTCGCCAGCACCTTCCCCGTCGCGCGCTCGAACAGCACGAGGCGCGCCCGTCCCGCCGCGACCGGGATCGATCGCGCCTTGCCGTCGATCACGACGCGGCGCCGGGCGGCAAGCGCCGTCTCGTTGACGCAGGTGACGAGCAGTGCGCGCGGCGCCGCCAGCACCCGGGCCGCCACGCGATCGTCCGACGGGTGCACGAGGACGCCGGCGCTCTTGAGCGCGGCGCCGAGCAGCGCCGCGAGCGGCTCCGGCTCCCGGGCGAACTCCAGCGGCAGCGGCTCGCGCCAGAGCGCCGCGGCCGTGTCGAAGGCGCCCGGGCCCTTGCGCAGCCGCTCGCCGAGCTGGCCGTCGAACGTGGCCCAGCCCGAGCCCCAGCGCGTGCGCTCGTGAACGGCCAGCGGCAGGTTCTCCGCGACGGCCCCGAGCGCCACGAGCGCCTCGCTGCGCCGGCCGTACGCATCGCCCTCCAGGGCGCCGGTGATCACGACGCGCGCGCCGGCGGCCGCGGCCGCGAGCAGCGCGCGGGCCGCCTCGTCGCTCAGCAGCTCGGGGCTCGGCACGATCACGAGCCGGGCCGGGGCGAGGCGCGCGCCGCCCAGGCGCTGGTCGGAAACCGCCGTCGGCACGACGCCGAAGCGCTCCGCGAGCAGGCGCACCACGCGCTTCGTGGCCTCGAGGTCCCCGGGACGCGCCGAGAACAGCCGCGCGTGGGGGATCACGAGCAGCACCGGGTCGGGCTCGAAGTCGTCGAGCCACGGCGCGGCCTTCCCGAAGAACGCCGCGGCGTCCGTGAGCGCGGCGAGCTCCGCCTTGGCGGTGCCGTCGGGGCGGAACACGCCGATCACGGACTCGTTGTCGATCGGCTGGAACGGGTTGATGTTCCAGGCCCACTCGACGGCGCCCGCGCCGCGCGAGGCGAACGCGTAGGCCACCTTGCGCTCGAACAGCGCCGCGGCCTGGGCCTGGCTGCGCCACGGCCGGCCGTCGGCGTCCTCGAGCCGCATCAGGCCCGTCTCCTGATGGAGGTTCGGCTTCTCCGGCACCTTCGTCATGACACCGTCCCACAGCAGGTCGTCGTTGTTCCACCAGGTGTGGATCGCCGTGTAGTCGAGGGACTCGGCCATCAGCTGCTGCGCGGGACGCGTGTACGTGCCGCCCTCGTCCTGGCCGAGGGTGACGAGGGCGTCGCCCGAGGCGGCCCTCAGGATCTCGCGCAGGCGCCGCGCCCAGCCCGCGACCGCGTCCTGCGAGAAGAGCGCGAAGTCGTGGGCCTTCCGCGGCTGTCGCCCCTCGCGGATCATCGCGTAGCCCTGGTCCTCCTGGCTCGGCAGGTCGAGCAGGCCGTCGGTCGGCTCGCGCCAGAGGTCCCTCAGCACGCCCGGTTCGGAGCCGTGGCGCGCGCACCCAGCTCTCCCAGGCGGCGCGCTCCACCGGATCCCCGACGGGCCGGTTGCTCCAGATCGCCCACGGCGGCGCGTACGAGGGCTCGTTGATGAGGTCCCAGTGCACCCACGGCACGCCGCGATAGCGGCTGGCGACGAGCGTGAGGAAGGCCCGCTGTCCGTCGAGGGCGCGCGGGTCGAGGAACGGGTTCGTCCCGCCGTAGTACGGCGGCTGGAACGCGAAGAACGTGAAGCAGACCGGGATCCGATGGCGCGCCGCCGTCATCACGTAGGCGTCGAGGGCGAGGAGCGCGCTCTCGTCGAAGGCGCCGGGGTCGAGCATCGCCCGCGACCACGCGGTCCACAGGCCGGTGCGCACGAGGTTCACGCCGCGCCGGGCCATCTCGGCGAAGTCGCGGTCCCACTGGTGCGGGTTGGGCTCGAACAGGAACTTGCGATGGACGTCCGAGGCCATGTACGTGGTCCCGACGATCGGCGTCACCGCGCCGTCGCTGCGGAGCCAGTCGCGCGAGACCGTGAGCCGCGGTCCGGTCGTGAGCAGCGTCGTATCCCGGACCCAGAAGCCGGTGGTGGCCGTGCGGGGCGCGAACGGCGCCTCGGGCACCGCGACCTCCACGTGGTACAGGCCCGGGGCGAGCGGCGCCGCCGTCGGCAGCGACACGGTGCCGGTGCGGAACTCCGCGGGTCCGTCGAGACGCGCCTCGCCGGCGAACAGCTCCCGGCCCGCGCCGTCGGTGAGACGGACGGTCGCGCGCGCGGGCACGGCCTCGCCGGCCCGCGGGACCGGACGGTTCACGACGACGCGCACCGCGCCGGTCTCCCCGGCCTCGAGCGTCGCCCGCAGCGGCCGTGCCTCGACCTGGCCCGCGCCCTCGAGAGCGCGGCGCACCAGCGCCTCGACCAGCGCGGCGTCGAGGGTCGCGTCCGACGGCGCCAGCACCCAGCGCGCGCCCGCGTCGGCGCCGCGCAGGCGGTCGATGGCGAGCAACGGGCAGGCCCGCGGCAGACCGAGGGAGTCCACCACGTGGACGAGCGGCCGCAGCACGCCGTCGCGCACGCCTTCCGAGCCGCCCTCGTTGGCCATGTCCTTCCGCGTCGCGAGCCGGACCGTCAGCTCCCACGTGCGCGCGGGCTCCGGCGTGACGCGATCCCAGCCCGAGCCCGCGACGCTCGTGACGGTCGCCGGCCCCGCGATGTC
Source organism: uncultured Acidobacteriota bacterium (assembly GCA_902826455.1). Taxonomy (GTDB): domain Bacteria; phylum Acidobacteriota; class Vicinamibacteria; order Fen-336; family Fen-336; genus CADEEV01. The sequence continues at coordinate 29,133 of CADEEV010000045.1, forward strand.
GCCGCGCGCGACCGTGTCGGCCGGGCCGATCTGCAGCTCGTGGGCGAACGTCGGCTGGCGCGTCGCCAGGACGTAGCGGCCCTCGACCAGGCGCACCGGCTGGGCGAACGGCTCGCCGCCCAGCACCACCAGTCCCCCGCCCTGCTGCACGAAGTCGCGGATCGCCGGCCATGCCTCGAGGGGGAAGGCGCTGCCGTACGGAAGGATCAGCGCGTCGAAGGCCGGCCGCTTCAGCTCGCGCTCGAGCGCGGCGGGCGACTCGAGGACCGTGACCGGCACGCCGCCCAGGGCCTGAGGCAGGTTCTCCAGGACGGGAGCATCGACGGTGGGAAAGCCCGGCGCCGAGAACAGCGCGGCACGCGGCGCCGCGGCCGCGGCGTCAGGCACGACGGAAAGAAGCAACGCGCCGGCGAGGAGGCCCGCCGACGCGGCCCTCACGCTCCGTAGGCCTGCCGATACCAGTCGACGGTGCGCCGCAGGCCCGTCTCGAAATCCACGAGCGGCCGGTAGCCGAGCAGCTTCCGGGCGAGGCCGATGTCCGCGAGGCTGTGGCGGATGTCGCCCTTGCGCGCCGGCTTGCGGGTGGCCTTGGCGACGCCGCCGGTCTGCTTCGCGATGGCCGCGAGCACCTGCTTCAGGCTGACGCTGCGGCCGGTGGCGAGGTTCACCGACTGGCCCGCGAGGCCCCTGGCCTTGAGCGCCTTCAGGTTCCCGGCCACGACGTTCGCGACGAACGTGAAGTCGCGGGTCTGGCCGCCGTCGCCGTAGATCACGGGCGTGCGGCCCTCGAGGAGCGCCGTCGTGAACAGGCTGATGACGCCGCTGTAGGGCGAGCCCGGGTCCTGGCGCGGGCCGAACACGTTGAAGTAGCGCAGGGTCAGGGTCTCGAGGCCGTAGAGCTCGTGGAAGATGCGGAGGTAGTGCTCCCCCATCAGCTTGCCCACCGCGTAAGGCGAGAGCGGCTTCGGTTCCATGCTCTCGCGCTTCGGGGACTCCTTGCGCTCGCCGTAGACGGACGACGAGCCCGCGTAGATGAAGCGCCGCACGCCGGCGTCGCGGGCGGCGTTCAGCATCTCGAGGGTGGCGGTGGCGTTCGCGCGATGCGAGAGCGACGGCTGGTCGACCGAGCGCGCGACGCTCGGCACCGCGGCCTCGTGGTAGACGACCTCGATGCCCTGCACCGCCTTGCGCGCGGCCCGCGGGTCGGCGCAGTCGCCCTTCACGATCTCCACGTCGCCGCGGACATCGCCGAGGTTGTGGCGCTTCCCCGAGAACAGGTTGTCGAGGACGCGGACGTCGTGGCCGGCCTTCACGAGTGCGACCGAGAGGTGGCTGCCGATGAATCCGGCCCCACCGGTGACGAGAATCTTCATGTTCCGGACAGACTACAACAGGGTCGTCGACAGTTGTGAGCGTTCGCAGAGCGGGTCTATAAGCCGGATCCTGTCGCCGGAGCCGAAGCCCCGGCCGGCGATCATTCCTCTAGCCCTGCGATTGCTCGCAGGGTCCAGCGACCTACCCGGGAGCTTCGGCCGGGCCAGCCTCGAACGCCCCCCTATTTGGTCTTGCTCCGTGCGGGGTTTGCCGTGCCCGTCGTGTCACCACGCCGGCGGTGCGCTCTTACCGCACCGTTTCACCCTTGCCACCCCGGGTCGCCCCGGAGTTCGGCGGTCTATTCTCTGTTGCACTTTCCCTGAGGTCACCCTCGCTGGCCGTTAGCCAGCGCACTGCCCATGGAGTCCGGACTTTCCTCCCCGGCCCGGTGACGTAGGACCGCGGCGATCGCCCGACCCGCTCTGCGAACGAGGCAGTATAGCAGCCGCTACCGGGCGAGCCCGTCGCGGAGGCTCTTCAGCACCGCGTCCAGATGGCGCGACGGGCCGAGGTGATAGGCCAGCCAGCCGTCCATCGGCTCGTCGGCCGCGGGGGTGGCGAGCGCGGTCTCGCGCACGGTGGCGATCCCGGCGCCGCGCTCGCCGGAGCGCACGAGCGCGTAGCTCAGGGCCATGTGGGCGGCCTGGGAACGCGGGTTCACCGCGAGCGCCGCCTTGTAGCTCGAGAGCGCGTCGGCGATGCGTCCCTTCCTCTCGGCCACGTCGCCCAGGAGAAGCAGGGCGAGCTGCTCGACCATCGGGTCGTCCGAGGCGGCCGCGATCCGGAGCTCGGGCTCCGCCTGCTCCGGCTTGTCGCGGCGCAGCAGGACCCGGCCCAGGCGCAGGTGCGCCTCGGCGAGATCGGGCCGCGCCTGGAGGGCGCGCCGGTAGAAATCCTCCGCCTTGCCCAGGCCCTGGGCACGGTAGGCCACGAGCTGGAAGCGCGGCAGGGACTGCCAGCCGTCGGGCGGGGTCTCGAGATGGGTGCCGGGCGGCACGCTGTCGAGGGTCGAGCGGAAGTCCCAGATGGCCCCGAGCGCCAGCAGCGCGTCGGGGTTGCCGGCCTTGGCGCTCTCGTCGAGGACGCTCTCGGCCTCGCGCAGGCGCGCCGCGCCCAGCAGCTGATAGCCCACGGCCAGCAGCCACTGCCCCCGGAAGGCGCCGTCCTTCGTCTTCTCCAGGAACTGACGGCCCGCCGCCGAGTGGGCCGTCGCCGCCGGCGCGTCGCCGCGGTCCTCGGCCGCGCGCGCGGCATCGAGGTGCAGCACGGCCGCCGCGCGCCGGCACGCCTCGTCGCAAGCGGAGCCGCCGCGCGCGCCGTCGACCGCGGCCTTGAGCTCCCCCAACGTCCAGGACGACGCCGACGCGGCCGCGCCCGCGTCGCCCTTGCGATAGCTGTCGACGAGCGCCAGGTACCCGGCCGGGTTGCGGGGGCCGACGGGCACGCTCGCCGCGGCACGGGCCACGGCCACGGGATCGCCGACCACGAACGCCTCGGTGCGCTCGAGGGTCCGGCCCGCAAGCTCGTCGCGGATCTGCAGCACCAGCTCGTAGCGGCCCTGCGCCATCGTCTCCAGGGGCACGACGAGGGTCTGGGTCAGGTCGCCTTCGGGTCCCGGGGCCAGCGGGCTCGGCGGCTTGCTCGCGAGGGCGCGCCCGTCTGCGGCGCGCAGGCCGTAGCCGACCGTGACCTTCGGGCCCTGGGGCCCGGGCGCGGCGCCGAAGACCTCGAACATCCCGAACAACTTCGAGCCCGGAGCGAAGTGGCGCCGCGCGAGCATCACCGGCAGTTGTCCGCCTTGTACGTTCTCCAGCGTGTCCGTGAGCACCGGCGTGCTGGTGCGAAGGCCCTCCATCGCGGGCACGACCAGGCGCTGGCGTACCGAGCCGACACGGCCCGACTGCGGATCGCGCACCACGAGGCGCGCGTCGTAGGCGCCGGGGGGAAGCGAGAACGCCTGCTCGATCGCGGCCCAGCGTGCGCCCAGGGGATCCGCCCGCGTCGGCTTCACGGCCACGGTGGCTTCCTTGCGCAGAGGCGGCCCCGTGTCCGGCGCGAGGACGGCCAGCGTCTCGAGCACGCCGCCGAGACCTGCCGGGTCCACCTCGGCTTCCAGCACGACGCTGGTGCGTCCCCCGGCCGAGCCCGCCACGTAGGACGCGAGGCGCAGCGGGATGCCGCCGGCGTCGAAGGGCGCGTCGGCGAGCGACCGCAGGCGCGTCGCGGCGGTGGCCGGCGGCTGCGGTCCGCGCACGAAGTAGCCGCGGCGCGCCCGCAGCTCGACCCCTGCGCGCTTCACGCGCACCTCGATCCTGCGGAAGTCACCCGCCTTCGTGCCGGTCGGAGGCTCGTAACCGAGCAGGTAGTAGCTCTCCGATTCGCGGGCCACGCGGTCGAGGCCGGCGGCCAGGTCGTTGCTGTTCCGCAGCGTGAAGCCGCCGGTGTCGAGGGCGACGTTGTCGGCACCCGCCGCGACGCGATTGACGTCCTCGACGATCTCGAACTGGTCCCGCTCGTCGGACGAGGGCCGGATGTCGGCGGAGTGCGTCCAGGCGCCGCCGACGAGCCCGCGCGCGTCCATGAAGTAGAGCGCGGCGTTGGCCCGCTGCGCCGTGGCCACGAGCTCCTGCCGGCCCATCGCGGTCTGCTCCTCGATGAAGCCCTCGGAGAGCAGCATCACGGTCTTGCGTCCCCGGAAGCCTTCCAGCAGCTCGAGCGCGCGCGTGACGGCGTTGAACGTCGCGGTGCGGCGCGTGAGGGCCTCCGTGTAGATCTGGGACGCCTCGGCCACGATGCGCGGCGTGAGCACGTCGACTCCGGCGACGTTGATGGAACCGCGCACCGTGCCAGTGTCTCCCCCGCCGAACTCGTCGGATCGACCGCCCGCCTCCCTGCCGGGGATGACCTCGACTTCCATGTCGTAGAGGCGCTTGCGGACGCGGGCCAGCACCGTGGGATCGCGGCGCGCCGCCAGCATGGCCTCGTAGTCGCTCATGTACCGCCCCGACACGCGCTCGGGCCGCTTGCCCTGCAGCCCCTCGAGGGTCTCGAGCAGCGCGGGGGCCGCCTCGGGCAGCGTCGCGCGGTAGCCGGGAAGCCCCGACGTCGGCACCAGCCACACGTGATCGCCCGGCCGCAGCTTTCCCACGAACTCGGTGACGGCCTTGCGTACGGCCCGGGCCGTGACGGGCGAGAGGTGGTTGTCATCGAACGCGAGCAGGAAGACGCGGCCGCGATCCTGCGCGGCGCGGGCGTTGCTCGCGAAGCCCTCGACCACGACGCCGGCCGGCGCTGCCTCGGACGCGATCGAGCGCACGGCCTCGAACGAGATCAGGGGGCGCGGCGCGCCCTCGTCGAGGACCTCGAAGTCGCCGCGCTGCAGGTCGCCGATCGGCCGGCCCGAGTCGTCGAGGGCGAGGACGTCCACGAGGACCTGATCGGTGCCGGCGGAGAACTCGACCGGAGGCGTCTGCGCCAGGGCCGGGAGGGCGAGCACGGCCCAGACCAGGAGCGAGCGCGCGTGCCGAGTTCGCGTTTCCAGCGGTTCTTGATCCGGCATCGTGGCCGTCCTGTCTGCCCCGGTGCCACAACTGTCTCACATTCCGTACAACAAGTTGAACGACGGCTACAGCGCGTCGTGGAAGATCAGGCCCAGGGTATGGCGCCGGCCGGACCGTACGCGGCTCACGCCATGCCGCATCGTGACCCGATACGCGCCCCGCGTTCCCTGGACCGGCCGGTGGCTCACCGCGAACGCGACGCCGTCGCCCTGCCGCAGAGGCACGACCTCGGCCCGGGACTGCATCCGCGGACGCTGCTCGGTCAGCACCAGCTCGCCGCCGGTGAAGTCGCGGCCGGGTTCCGACAACAGCACGGCGACCTGGATCGGGAACACGTGCTCGCCGTAGAGGTCCTGGTGCAGGCAGTTGTAGTCGCCCTCGCCGTAGCGAAGGATCAACGGCGTCGGCTTCGTCTGTCCGGCTTCGTGGCAGCGGTCCAGGAATGCGGCGTGGCTCGTGGGATAGCGCACGCGGCTGTCGAGCGCCGCGTTCCAGCGGTTCGCCACCGGCACGAGGCGCGCGTAGAGGGAGCCGCGCAACCCGGACACGAGCTCGGGCAGCGGGTTCGCAAAGTACTTGTAGTCGCCGCGGCCGAAGCCGTGGCGCGCCATCACGACGTGGCTCCGGAAGCGCGCGTCGTCGTCGAACCACTGCGAGGCTTGCGCGCACTCGTCTGCGGACAGCAGGCCCTCGAGCACGACACTCCCCTGCGCGTCCAGCTCCGCCGCGACGGCCGTCCACTCGTAGGCTGTGAGCGCTTTCATCCTCGAATGATCGTCCCGGTCGGCCTCTCACGCCTCCCGGATCTTGCGGTCCCACACCTCGCGCACGCGCCGCAGGATCGCGGGATAGATGAAGACGCGCCGGAACGGATCGATCAGCGCCATGTACCAGGATGTGAAGCGGCCCACGGGCCGGACGTAGATCGCCCAGTACAAGCGATACCCCGCGGGCGCCTCGACCAGGCTGAAGACCGAGAAGGCGTGGACCGTCGGGTTGCGGATCTCGCCGATCGACTCGTGCTTCGATACGAAGAGCGTCTGGAAGATGCCCTGGGGAGTGCCCGGCGCCACGAGGGTGGCGGCGCGATCCTGGTCCGTGAGCTTGTGAAGGAAACTCTCGCGCGACGCTCCGGGCACATCGCGGTCCCAACCGAACGCACGGCCCAGCGCGGCCCGGAGCCCGAACAGGAAGCGCACGGGTGCGCTCACCTTCCTCAGGTTCTCGCCGGCGAACAGCGCGTTCAGCTCGAGCACCGTGCGGCCGGGGCCGCCGCCCGGCAGGTCGATCGCCCACACGTCGTGGAGCGGAACGCCAGCGAGCAGGGAGTGCGCACGAAGGTCGAGTCGGGCGTACTCCTCCGGCGCGACGCGCATCGCGCTGACTCTAGGCCGGGACCGGCCGCGACTGCAGCTCGAGCACGTTCCCCTCGGGATCGGTCACGTAGACCCACGTCAGCCTCGCGCCGAGCGCGTTCGTCAGCGTCACCACTTCTCCCACCGCCTGGCCGCCC
>CADEEV010000046.1 GCA_902826455.1 uncultured Acidobacteriota bacterium
AGGTGCGCCTGTTCGCCGCGCTGCGCGAGAGCGCGGGCCGCGGCGACCTGGCCGTCGACCTGCCCGAGGGCGCCACGGCCGAGGACGCCTTCCGCGAGCTGGCCGTCCTCCACCCGGCCCTGGCGCCCCGCCGCGCCCACCTCCAGGCGGCCGTCAACCGGCGCTACTCCCCGTTCGACGCCCCCCTGGCCGACGGCGACGAGCTCGTGTTCATCCCGCCGGTCTCGGGCGGCTAGCCTCGATCCGCGTGCGCCGCGCCGTTGCGATCGTCCTCGTGGCGGGTCTCCTGGCAGGGGCCTGGGTCTACCTCGCGAAGCCGCGCTGGGCCCGCGCGGTCGTCGGCTCGAAGGCCCCGCGCAACCTGCTGCTGGTCACGATCGACACGCTCCGCGCCGACCATCTCGGGTCCTTCGGCTACGCGGAGGCCCAGACGCCGCGCCTCGACGCCCTCGCCCGCGGCGGCCTGCGCTTCGCCCGGGCGACCACGGTCATGCCGCTGACGCTGCCGGCCCACTCGTCGCTCATGACCGGCACGTTCCCGGCCTGGCACGGCGTGCGCGACAACGGCGGCTTCTACCTCGCGGACGACCAAGTCACCCTCGCCGAGACGCTCCGCGACCGCGGCTACCGCACCGGCGGCTTCGTGTCGTCGTTCGTCCTCGACCACCGCTGGGGCATCTCCCAGGGCTTCGAGCGCTACTTCGACGACTTCGACCTCGACAAGTTCGGCGACGCGCCGGGCATGGACGTGATCCAGCGCCCGGGCTCGGAGACCGTCGACCAGGCGCTCTCGTGGATCGGCGGCGAGCCCGACAAGCCGTTCTTCGCCTGGGTGCATCTCTACGATCCCCACACGCCCTACGAGGCGCCCGAGCCCTTCCGCTCGCGCTTCCCGCGCACCATGGTCGGCGCCTACGACGCGGAGATCGCCTCGAGCGACTCCCAGGTGGGCCGCCTGCTCGACGCCTTGCAGTCCGCGGGCCGCCTCGACGACACCCTGGTGATCGTCACGGGCGACCACGGCGAGATGCTGGGCGAGCACGGCGAGCAGAGCCACGGCTTCTTCATCTACGACGCCGCCACCCACATCCCCGTGATCGTCTCGGGCCCGGGCGTGCCGGTGCGCGAGGTTCCCGACCAGATCCGCATCGTGGACCTCATGCCCACGGCCCTCGAGCTGCTCCGCGTGGCGGGGCCGAAGGCGACGCAGGGCGTGAGCCTGCTCCCGCTCGCCCGCGGCGAGCGCCTCGGCCTGATCGCCCAGTCCGAGAGCTGGTACCCGCGCTACCACTACGGCTGGAGCGAGCTGCTCTCGGTGCAGGACGAGCGCCACCAGTACATCCGCGCCCCGCGGCCCGAGCTCTACGATCTCGAGGACGATCCGCGCGAGCTCGCCGATCAGTCGGCGGGCGACGCCGCGCGCCTCGCGACCCTCGACAAGGCGCTCACCGACCATCTCGCGCGCATGACGAACCAGGCGGCGGCCAAGGGGCCGCAGACCGTGGACAGCGAGGCCGAGGAGAAGCTCGCCGCCCTGGGCTACGTGGGTGGCGGGGTCAGCGCGCGCCATCTCGAGGACCGGCCACGCGGCGACCCCAAGGACAAGATCCGGCTCTACAACCTGCTGAAGCTGGCCGGCACGTCCTCGGTCGAGGGCCGCACCGACGAGGCGATCGCCCAGGTGCGCGAGGCGCTCGCCGCCGACCCCGACATCGTCGAGGGCTACATGCTGCTCGGCAACTTCCAGAAGAAGGCGAAGCGGCCGGCCGAGGCCATCGCCTCGTACAAGCAGGCCCTCGAGCGCGACCCCGAGCACCAGGGCGCGCTGTTCAGCCTCGCGCTCGCGTACAAGGACCAGGGCCGCCTGAAGGACGCCCAGCTGGGCTTCGAGCACGCCCGCACCTTGGACCCGCGCAACGGCAAGGTGCTGTGGCAGCTCGCGGACCTCTTCATGCGCGAGGGCGACCAGGCGAAGGCCCAGGCCGTCATCCACGACGCCCTCGCCCGCAAGGTCGACGAGCAGCGCTTCCTGCTGAAGCTCGGAGAGAGCCAGATCGAGGGCAAGCAGTTCGGCGAGGCGGAGACGTCGCTCAAGCGTGCCCTCGAGAAGAAACCGAACCTCGACACCGCGAGCTTCAACCTGGGCCTCGTGTACGAGGAGCGCGGCGAGATCGACAAGGCGATGGCCGCCTACGAAGCCGAGCTGGCCCACAACGACAAGGCGCACCGCGCGGCCTTCAACCTCGCGAAGCTGCTGCAGAAGCAGGGCCGGCTTCCCGAGGCGATCGCCCGCTACCGGCGCGTCACCGAGATCCAGCCGGGCTTCGGCACCGGCCAGCTCTATCTCGCGAAGGCGCTGCTCGACAGCGGCGACCTGACCGGGGCCGAGGAATGGGCGCGCAAAGGCCTGGCCGCGAACCCCGAGAAGAACATCGCGCCCCTCGGCCACTACGTGCTGGCCGACGTGTTCAACCGCCTGGGCCGCGGGCCCGAGGCGCGCCGCGAGGTGGCGGCCGCCGAGCGGCTCCAGCGCGGCGGCCGCTAGGGCAGCGAGTACTCGAAGGCGTACGAGTGCTTGCCCCCGGGGGCAATCTCGATCGTCATGCGGCCGGTGAGGCCCGCGAGTTCCTCGGTGCCGGAGTCGGGCACCACCACGATCGACAGGGAAGGGGCGCCGCGGTCCATCGTGCCGCTGTGCTGCAGCACGAAGCTGCCCTTGCGCCCTCCTAGCGTTCCCGTCACCTTCTCGATCGCGACGTAGCCCGCGGAGCCCTTGACGCTCGTCGCGGCGCTCAGCATCGTGCCCTTGCTGGTCGCGTCGAGGTCGCCGTGGAACACCTTGTCGAGCGCCATCCGGCCGATGTTGGCGTCGGCCGTGCCGTCGTCCATCGCGAGAGGTGCGAGCTTCACGTCGAACGGCCCCGTCGCCCGTTTCGTCATCGCGGCTCCCATGAAAAGGCCCAGGCTCGCGAGCCACACCAGGGCGTTCCTGCTCCGCATCGTCATCTCCCCCTCTCGACCGCGACCCAGTAGCCGCGGCGGGACTGTACCTTGCCCTTGCCTTTGCGCAGACGCACGGCGAGCTCGTGCCAGCCGCCGGGCGCGACTCCCTGCGGCTCATAGCGCAGCACGTAGCGCTGGCTCAGGGACGCGGCGATCGCGGCAAAGGCCTCGCGCAGGCGGCCCGGCGACTCTGCAGTCCAGTAGCGACCACCGGAGGCCTCCGCGATCTCGCGCAGGGCCCGCTTCTGTTCGTTCTCGCCGGTAGGAACCGGCGTGCCCGAACTCGTGCGGATGCCTGCCCGGGTGCCGAGACCCAGCCGGCCGTCGAGCTCCGGGGCCGTCTCGTTCGCCTTCGCGGCGTCCTCGCGCAACCCCACCACGTGCACGAGGGCGTTCGAGCGCTCGGCCACGGTGCGCAGCTGCCGCTCTCCGAGGATGCTGGAGTTGTCGTTGCCGTCGGTGAACAGCACGACGAGAGACCGGCCCTGCGGGTCGGCGAGCGCCAGCGCCCCGTAGAGCGCGTCGAACACGGCCGTGGCCCCCTCCGGCTCGAGGCCCGCGAGAGCCGAACGCAGCAGGCCGCGGTCGCGCGTGGGCTCGACGGGCCGCGCCACCTCTTCGCCGAAGGTCACGAGCGCGGCCTCGTCGCTCGCGCGGAGCCCTGCGAGGAACGCCTCGCCCGCGGCTCGCAGCGCCACGAGCTTGGCGCCGGCGACGCTGCTGCTCGTGTCGAAGACGAGCGTCGCCTGCACCGGCCGCGACTCGGCCGCGACGAGCGCCACGACCTGCGGAACGCCGTTGTCCATGAGCTCGAAGTCGGCGGCCTGCAGCCCGGCCACGGGCCGACCCCGCTCGTCGACGAAGACGTCGACGTGGACGGACGCCACCTCGGACCGGAACACGGGCGGCGTCTGCGGCGCCGTCACGACGGCCGCGAAGGCGAACGCCAGGGCCGCCCTCACTGCCGCGTCTCCCGGCGCAGGATCTCGAAGCGCGCCTCGGCCGAGGCGGCGTTGCTCGCCACGTAGTCCCAGTAGAGATCGCGGAGCTCCCGACGTCCGGCGCAGGCGAGGGACTGGGCCACGAGGGCGCGGGAGCGGCCTGGGTCGCCCGCGAGCAGGGCCACGTGAGACAAGCCGATCGCGGCGGCCTGCGACTGGGGATCGATCTCGAGGGCGCGGCCGAAGGCGCGCGCGGCCTCCTCCGTGCGCCCGGCGCGCTCGTGGACCTGGCCGAGGAAGAGCTCCGCCAGGAACAGGAGCGGAGCCTCGATGCGACGCCCCGCTGCTTCCTCGAGGGTGGCCCGGGCGGCCGCGTCGTCTCCCAGGCGCCACTGCACGCGACCGAGGTGGACGCGGGCGTCGTCGCGCGTGGCGTCGACGGCGATCGCCTCCTTCAGGACGCGCGCGGCCTCGGTGTAGCGCTCGGAGCGCTCGCGGGGCGACTGCGGCTGGAACACCGTCGCCCACTCCTCGAGCGTCGCGCCGAGGCTCAACAAGAGCGCCGGATCCGAGGGGAAGCGCTCGAGACCGTCGCGGGCCCACTGCGTCGCGGCCTCGAGGCAGAAATCCCACTGGCAACGCTCGGACATGCCGAGAAAGAAGCGCCGCGCGAACTCCCGCTCGCGCACGCCGCGGGTCGCGAGCACCGCGGCGAGCTGGCCGGCGCGGCGCGCGTGAACCCCGGGGCAGGCCCGCGCGTGCTCGCTGCCCGTGGCGGCAGGATGCTCGGCCTCGTCCCGGTCGGCGTGGAGCATCACGGCCGCGCGCAGCGGCAGGTCGTCGAGGGGATCGGCGCAGGTCGCACAGCGGGCGGCGTCCTTCGCGCGCCGCTGGATGGCGCGGATCTGGTCGTCGACGTCGCCGGGTCGCATCCGGCCGAGCGCCGACACCGCCGCGGCCGTGTCGCCGCGGGCGTACTGCCGGAGCAGGCCTTCGTAGTCGAGACGGACGACCTGCCCCTGCGCCTCGAAAGCCGCCGCGGCGACCGCGGCGATCGCGAGCCCGAGGCGCGCCCGGATCACGGCTGCCGCTTCGCGAGGAGCGTCTTCGGGGCTTGCTCCTGCCACGCTTGCTCGACGAGGCGCTCGAGCAGGTCGACCCTCACCTGCTTCAAGCGCACGAGCATCGCCGGATAGTCGCGGTAGTGATCGGTCAGGAAGAACGCCACCGGGTCGAGCTCGAGGAGGATGTCGCGGTCGTCGAAGCCGACCCGGATCGCGATCGTCTCGCCGTCCTCCTTGAGCCGCGCCAGGAACTTCTTCTTCACGCGCAGGGAGGGCGTCCCGTACGACGTTCCCGCCTCGACTCCCGGCAGCTTGAGCGCCATGGCGCAGACGGCCTTCCAGGTGGTGCCGCGCCGCGCGGTCTTCTTCTTGATCTCCGGGCTCACTCCCAGTCCTTCTTCAGCAGCAGCTCCTCGATACGGTACGCGTGGAGCAGGTCGTGCATCGCGAGGTGCCGGAACATGATGAACACCGAATACTGGTTGTACTCGCCGTGCTCGGCCGTGCGGTCCCAATCCTCCGGCCGCAGCGCCCGCAGCCGCGCGACGAGCCGGCTGCGGTCCCGCTCGAAGCGCTGGAGCGCCTCTTCGAGATCGACCTGGAGCAGCGCGTCGTCGGGATCGTCCTGGTCCGGCAGGTACGGCCGGATCGTGGCAGGCGGCTCGGCCAGGATCAGGTCCAGGCGCGAGAAGAACAGCGGGTGGACCGCGGCCAGGTGGCAGGCGTGCTCGTGCGCCGACCACTTGCCGGCACGAGGCCGGCGCCTGCGTATCGTCTCGGGGACGGAGCGCGCCAGGGGAACGACGATCGACGGCGTGCGCGCGAGCGACTCGATCACCGGCTGGTAGAGGGCGGCATCCATGAGCTCGACTCCCTGAGCGCTCATGATGCCACGACGTGCGAAAGGCGCTGCGCGGCCCCCGCCAGGACCGCCGCGAAGCCCACAAGAGGCCCTGACGCGCGCAGCACCCGGGATTCTAGGAACGGCCGGCGGACCGCGCTTCCACGTTCTTGCGCGAGGTCAGCGACGGCTGTTGCCGTTGTCCATGTCCGAGACGATGAGCCAGCGGCCGCTCGCGTCCTTGCGCAGCGTCAGCGTGAACTTGCCGACATCCGGCTCGCCCTTCTGGCGCGTGTAGCCGCCGAGGATGAAGCCGATCGCGCCCTCGGTCGCGAAGGCGAAGGCCCGCAGCGAGAGCGCACCGCCCTGACCCGTGTAGTGCTTCTCGATGGCGGCACGGCCGCGCACCGGCTCCGTGCCCGAGGAGAGGACGAAGCCATCTTCGGCGAACAGCGCCGCCAGGCCCGCGGCATCCTTTTTTTGCCAAGCGGACTCGTAGTCCGTGAGGACGCGGGCGAGGGGTGCGGGCAGCACGACCGCGGGTACCTCGGCGGCGCGGGCAAGCGCCGTCGTCGCCAGGATCAGGACGAGCCCCAGTCGTGTTCGCAGGACTTGCCTCACTTGAGCCGCCGGAATCGGACCGGCGCGTTCGCGATCGTGGCGCGACGTGCGCCGCCGATGCGCGCCGGCTCGAAGGTCCATTGGGCGACGCAGGCGAGCGCGGCCTCGTCGAGCATCGGGATCGACTCCCGCAGCTCGACGTGAGCCACTTCGCCCTCCTCCCCGATGAGGATCTCGACCAGCACCTGTCCCTGGACCTTCGCATCGAAGGCCTTCGGCGGATAGGTGGGGCGGGAGATGTGGACGGGCTTGGGCGGTGTGTCGTACTCGGTGGGTCCCAGATGCTCGAACGCCCACGCCGCGGCGTACCTCACGGATCGCTGGGCGTCGGACTGAAGGGGTTGGAGCGCGGTCCGTATCTCGGCCTCGCGCTCCTTCGCGCCGGCGAGCTGCCACGCCGCGTCGGCACGCACGCTGAAATCGATGGACACGAGCTTCTTCAGCAGGTCGTCGATCGGCTCGCGCGGGAGCGCGAGCGGGATCACGACAGGCTTCGCGTCCTTAGCGAAGGCGCTTCCAGCGAGCAGGATGCCCATCAGCGCCACTGAGCCAACGACGACTCTCACGCAGCCACTCCGAACAGCGCGCCGATGGCTGCGGTCACGCCCATCGCCAGGGCTCCCCAGAAGGTCACGCGGACAGCGGCCACCACGGGATTGGCGCCACCGGCGATGGCCGACACGACACCGAGGCCAGCGAGGAAGAGAAGCGACGTCCCGGCTACGATCCACGGCAGCCGAGTCCCCACAGCCAGGAGCACGGTCAGCAGGGGCAGCGCGGCGCCGACCGAGAAGGACGTGGCGGACGCGAGCGCCGCCTGCACCGGCCGCGCCGCGTTGATCTCCGAGATCCCGAGCTCGTCGCGCACGTGGGCGCCGAGGGCGTCGTGCTTCGTCAGCTGATCCGCGACCTGCTTTGCGAGCAGGGGCTCGAGGCCGCGGTGGATGTAGATTGCGGTGAGCTCGTTCAACTCGTGCTTCGCGTCGTTCTGGAGCTCCTCGCGCTCGAGCTCGATGTCGGCGCTCTCGGTGTCGGCCTGTGAACTGACCGACACGTACTCTCCCGCCGCCATCGACATGGCGCCGCCCACGAGCCCCGCGACTCCGGCGATGAGGATGTTGTCGCGGCTGGCGTTCGCCGCAGCGACGCCCACCACGAGGCTCGCCGTCGACACGATGCCGTCATTGGCCCCGAGCACGGCCGCCCGCAGCCAGCCGACGCGCTGCGACTTGTGGGCCTCGTGGTGACGCTTGCGCATGCCGAAGCTTACGTCAGGCGGTCAAGGAAAAAGGCCCGTGCGCGCGGCCGTCGCGGGCACGGGCCTCGTCGCGTCAGGCGGCGATCAGAAGCGCAGCTTGGCTCCGACCATGACCCGGCGGGGATCGATCGGATCCGCCGGGTACCAGAAGACCGAGCTCGTCGGGATCGTGCTCTGCACCGTCTGGGTCGCGTTCTCGTCGAGCACGTTGAAGATGTCGGCCGTGACGGCGAGCCGCACCTTCTCGCCCAGCTTGAAGTTCTTCTCGACGCGCACGTCGAACAGCGTGACGCTGTCGATGCGGCCGTTGTCGCCGCGCGGCTGGAGCAGCAGCACGTTGTTGTCGGGGATGTTCGTGATGTCCCCCGGCACGCGGTAGCGGCGGATGAGCCAGGCGCCGCTGCGGTACGACAGCGCGCCCGAGACCATGAAGCCGGCCGGCAGCTGGTACACGACCTGGGACTTGATCTGCCACTCGACGTCGCTGCGCAGGCGCCCCTCGGCGTTCACGAACTGGTTGGGGTTGCGGCCGAAGTTGCGGAACTGCAGGCCGCCGCGCTGGGTGATGCCGACGCCCGAGCCCTGCTCGCCGGCGCCGCCCTGGCCTTCCTGCAAGGTGCCCGTCGCGCGCAGCCACGTGGCCGACGCGTTCAGGGACAGGTTGTTCTTCATGGGCCGCACGATGCCGAAGCTCACGGCGTTGATGTTGCTCTTGTGCAGCGGCGAGTTCGTGATGCGGAACTGGCGGTCGGCCGGGTCGCTGAGCAGCCGGTAGATCGGGAACGTGTTGCCCGTGGCGCCCACGCCGATGTCGTCGGTGAAGGGGATCTGGTCGTAGGTCCCGGCCGTCTCTTCCCAGGCGGCGATGTCGCCGCCCTTCTTGTGGACGTAGTTCACGAACGTCCCGAGCCCCGGAATGACCTCGCGCTCGAAGCTCAGGATGTACTGGTCGGTGTAAGGACTCTTGTAGTCGGGGTCGACGCTGAGGTTCGAGTTGCTCGAGATCTGCGTGAGATCCAGGAACTGGTTCGTGACCGTGTCGTAGCCGCCCGCGAAGTACGGCTTCACGTTGGGGCCGATCACGTTCGCGTACTCGCCCGTGGCCACCGCCCGGTGATAGCGGCCGAAGTGGCCCTTCAAGGCCGTGCGCCCGTCGGCGGTCAGCTTCAGGTTGAAGCCGACGCGCGGCGAGAACTGCGTCCAGGTGTAGAAGTCCGTCTCGGGGAACACGACGCCGGTGGGCCGCTCGTCCGCGCCCAGCTCGTCCTGCTTGGCCGAGTACGCGCGGTTGTGATCCCAGCGCACGCCCACGTTCACGGAGAGGCGATCGTTGACCTTGACCGCGTCGTCGAAGAAGACGCCCAGGTTCCGGCTGTTGCCGCTGTAGCTGAACGGCGTGCGGGCGATGCCGTAGCCGTAGCCCGGCGACGAGATGCTGTAGGTGTAGACCAGGTTGTTGTAGCCGTAGATGCCCTTCGCCACCGCGTCCGAGTACTGCACGCCGAACTTGAAGTCGTGGCTGGCGCCCAGGAAGTTGTCGGCGAGGTGCGAGATCTTGGCCGTGGCCGTGTTCCGCTTGGGGTCGAGCTCGTACCAGTAGTAGTGGCCGCCCGAGATGAAGCCCGTGTCGTTGTCGATGAAGCGGGTCAGGTTCTTGGGCTGGCTGGGATCCGTGGGCCCGCCGCTCACCGAGCCGTAGAAGCCCGAGTAGCGCACGTCGAGGACCGTCTTGTCCGAGAGCACGCCCGTGTAGGCGATGCCCGGCGTCGGGGTCTTGCCGTAGCGCGTCCAGGCCGTGGTGGGCGCCGCGTTGAGCGAGAGGCCGTTGTCGCGGTGGCCGTCGTCGAGGTGGAACGTCGCGACCAGCTTGTGCTTCGGCGAGAGCTGCCAGTTGAGCTTGCCGAAGTAGCGGTCGGTCACGTCGCGCACCCGGAACAGCTCGTTCGAGCTCGGGACGCTCACGTCGAAGTACGAGTCGCGCTGCTGCTGGTACGACGCGAAGAACCAGAGCTTGTCCTTGATCAGCGGCCCGCCGATCTGCGCCGTGAAGTCGTTGTAGGCGTCGCGCGTCCACGGACAGTGGGCCTCCGGGTCGTCGGCGCACGTGTTGAGGAACGAGCCGTCCGGGTTCTTGATGTCGCTGCTGTTGTCCGAGGTGAGCCCGTCGCCCTGCCAGAAGAAGTTCACGTCGCCGTGGAACTCGTTCGTGCCCTGGCGGGTCACGATGTTGTACACGGCGCCCGTCAGGTTCCCGTACTCGGCCGGCGCGCCCAGGGACAGCACCTCGACCTCCTGGATCGCGTCGACGTTGGGCTCGGCCAGCGCCTCGTTGAAGTAGTTGTCCGTGATGTCGACGCCGTCCACCGAGAAGGAGTTCTCGTCGTAGGACGAGCCGTACACCATGGTGCGGCCGCTGCCGTTGCCGCTGCCGGCGCCGCCCGCGAGGGAGCCCGGAGCCTGGGCCACGAGGTCGAAGAAGCTGTTGCGCGCGATCGGGGCGTTGTCCACCCAGTCGCGGCCGAAGTTCGTGCCGACCTCGTTCGACGACGTGTCGACCACGGAGGCCTCGGCGGTCACCTCGACCGACTCCTGGAGCGAGCTCACCTCGAGCGAGGCGTTCTCCTCGATCGTCACGCCGAGGCTCACGCGCAGGGCGCGGCGGGTGACGGTCTTGAAGCCGCTCATCGTGAAGGTGAGGGTGTACTCGCCCGGCGGGACGCTCGGGATCCGGTAGAAGCCCGCTTCGTTCGTCGTCGTGCCCTGAGACCCGACCACGTTCGGGCCGGTGACCGCGACGGTGGCCCCGGGGAGAACGGCGCCCGAGGCGTCCTTCACGGTGCCCGTGATGGTGCCGGTGGTGCGCTGGGCAAAGACGAACGGCGCCGTCGCCAGGAGGGCGAGGGCCACTGCGACGGATCCGAGAATCCTGCGCATGTGCATTTGGCTCCTTTTGTGAGTACTGGCGCGGATCATATACCCATCGCCGGAGCCGGCAACGCCTAAAAAATTGGACGCGCCCTGTCCCCCGGTCAGGCCCCGGCGGCGCGGGCGCGGCGCTCTTCGTAGGCGCGCCGCGCGATCTTCACGTCCTCGAGGAAGCCCGGCAGCTCCTCGAGCAGCAGCGCCTGCGGCCCGTCGCACAGCGCCTTCTGGGGCTCGGGGTGCACGTCGACCAGCACCATGTTGGCGCCGGCGATCACGCCCTGGGCCGTCACGTTGAAGATGTCGAGCAGGCCGTCGGGGCCGATCGCGCGGCGCCCGACCGAGTGCGACGGGTCGATGCCCACGGGCAGCCGCGTCAGCCGCTTCACCACCGGCACGTGGGCGAAGTCCACGAAGTTGCGGTGGGGATCGCCCAGGTTCGTCTTCATGCCGCGCAGGCAGAACACGATGCGGCGGTTGCCGCCCGAGGCCACGTACTCGCAGGCGTTCAGGGATTCCTCGAGGGTGATGCCCATGCCGCGCTTGAACAGCACGGGCAGCTCGCTCTCCTGGCCCACGGCCTTCAGCAGCTCGAAGTTCTGGGCGTTGCGCGTGCCGATCTGCAGCATGACGCCCGTGGCGTTGCCGGACTCCGTGAGGGCCTTGCGGATCTCGCCGACGTGGGACTCGTGGGTCACCTCCATCGAGACGATGCGGATCCCGTACTTCCCCGCCATCTCGAAGACCCACGGCAGGCACTTGGCGCCCATGCCCTGGAAGTCGTACGGGCTCGAGCGCGGCTTGTAGGCGCCGGCGCGGGTCGTGACGATGCCGAGCTGCTGCAGCGTCTTGAACGTCTTCTCGAGGTTCTCGGGCGTGTCGACGGCGCAGACCCCGGCGAACACCTGCAGCGTGTCCTGGGACAGGTGCACGCCGTTGTAGTCGAAGCCGAGCTGCTCGAGCCCCCCGTCGTGGCGGCCGATCGAGCGGAACGTCTGGGTCACGCGCACGACCTTCTCGACCGACTCGAACTCCTCGAAGGGCGCGACGGGCACGACGCCCGTGGGACCGAGCAGGTAGACCTCGGTGAGCGAGCGGCTGGCGCCCTGGATGCGTCGGACTTCGGTGCGCACGCCCGGGTAGCTCTCCGCCAGGGAGACGACCTGCCTCAGCTGCGGCGAGTCCTCGGCCAGGCCCGCCTTCATCACGATGATCATGAACGCCGCTCCTCGGGGACTTCCGTGGCGGGCTCCAGGTTCAGCCTGTAGCCCGCGCCACGGACCGTGACGAGATGCCGGGGCTCGCGAGGGTCGTCCTCGACGAAGCGCCGCAGTCGCACGATGAAGTTGTCGACGGCCCGCGTCTGGGTGTCGGGCGAGAGGTTCCAGACCTTCTCGAGGATCTCCCCCTTCGACACGACGCGGCCCGCATTCTGGACCAGAAGCTTGAGGAGCATGGCCTCGAGCAGGGTCAGCGGCTGCCGGACGCCTTTGGTCGTGACCTCGAAGGTCGCGAAGTCCACGTCGGCGGCGCCGATGCGCGCGCGCTGCGGGCCGTGCTCGGGGCTGCGCGCCCAGTCGCGCCGGCGCAGCAGGCCCTTCACCCGCGCCAGCAGCACCGTGAGGTCGAAGGGCTTCGAGAGGTAGTCGTCGGCGCCCGCCTCGAGGCCCTGCACCACGTCGGCCGGCAGGCCCTTCGCCGTGAGCATCAGCGTCGGCGTGAAGTCGCCGCCCTTGCGCAGGCGGTCCACGAGCTCGAAGCCGTCCATGCCCGGCAGCATCACGTCGAGGAGGATCAGGTCGAAGGCCGGCGGCTGCTGCAGTCGCTCGAAGGCGAGCACGCCGTCGGCGATCACCTCGATCTCGTAGCCCTCGAGCTCGAGGTTGAACTTGATGCCGTTCGCGAGATGGGCCTCGTCCTCGACGACCAGGATGCGGGCCATCGGCTAGGCCATCACGCCGGGGAGCGTGATCGTGAAGACCGAGCCGCGGTCGGGGCCGGCGCTCTCGGCCGAGACGGTGCCGTGATGCCCCTTCACCACCGACTTCACGATGAAGAGTCCGAGGCCGGTGCCGGGGCGGCTGCGCCGCACCTCGGTGCCGATGCGGTAGAAGCGGTTGAAGATGAACGCGATGTGGGCCCGGCTCATGCCGACGCCGTGGTCGCGCACGCGCAGGTGGGCCTGGCCGTCGCCGTGCTTGCCCACTTCCACCTCGATCGCGCTGCCTTCCTTCGAGTACTTCACCGCGTTGTCGAGAAGGTTCAAGGCCGCGGTCTCGAGGGCCGCCGCGTCGCCGCGCAGCGCGAGGGACTCCGGGCCCTCGTACGTGATCGTGCCCTCGGGGAGCTGATGGCGCGTGCGCGTGAGCTCGATCGACTTGCGCACGAGCCGCGCGAAATCCAGGGGCTCGGGGTCCACGACGGGCCGGTCGGTGTACATGGCCGCGTTCAGGACGTTGTTGATCGTGGCGTTCAGGCGCTCGATGTCCTGGCGCATCGTCTTGTAGAAGTCCTGGCGCCGCGCCTCGGACACGTCGCGCAGCTCGAGGGTGTCGAGATACAGCTTGAGGGAGGCCACGGGGGTCTTGAGCTCGTGGGTCACGGCGGAGACGAAGTTGGACTGGCGCTCGTTGAGCCGCACCTCGCGCAGCAGCAGGATCACGAGCAGGCCGAGGCCGCCGATCAGCAGCAGGAAGAGGACGAGGCCGAAGAAGTACACGACGAAGCGCAGCGTCTGGAAGTCGGCGGCGACCCGCGCCTCTTCCGAGGCGAGGAACTGCCAGCCGGCGGCGAGCGCCACCGCCATGACGATGAGCGACACGCCCATCAGGACGTGGAACCACTTGGGACGCCGGGCCGACGAGAGCTGGGAGTCGGACGCCATGGCTAGAAGAGCTTGTCGAGGTTCCGGAGCAGGTCGAGCGGGCTCAGCCGGTTCCAGAAGCGCGCGCTCGCCGCGAGGCCCAGCTGGTGGCGCAGGCGCGCGACGAGCGAGCGCGCGTGCAGCGCCGGGTTCGCGGCGGTCATGAAGGACTCGAAGGGCGCGCCGTACGGGTACCACCACACCATGGAGCCCCGGCTGCGGTCGCGGCTGACGAACTTCGACTGCGTCATCTCCCGCAGCCCGAGCACGCCGTGGGAGCGCCCGATGCCGCTGCGCTTCATGCCGCCGTAGGGCGCCGCGGGTTCCGCCAGGCTCGAGATGCAGTCGTTGATCGTCACGACGCCGGCCCGCAGCTCGCGCTGCAGGCGCGCGGCCGTCGTCGCGTCGCGCGTCCAGCCGCTGGCCGTGAGGCCGTACTCGCTGTCGTTCGCGAGGCGCACCGCCTCGTCGAGGTCGGCCACGGCCATGATCGGCAGCAGCGGGCCGAAGGTCTCGTCGCGCATGGCCCGCATGTCGTGGTTCACGTTCGTAAGGACGGTCGGCGGGTAGAAGAAGCCCGGCCCCTTCGGCCGCGCGCCGCCGGTCTCCGCACGCGCTCCGTGGGCGAGCGCGTCGGCCACGTGGTCTTCGACGATCGCGCGCTGCCGCTCCATCGTCATCGGGCCGATCTCGACCTCGCCGGCGAGCGGATCGCCCATGCGGAGCTTCCGCGTCTCCTCGAGGACCTTGCCGAGGAACGCCTCGGCCACGGGGGCTTCGACGTAGACGCGCTCGACCGAGACGCAGGTCTGGCCGGCGTTCATGAACGCGCCCCACACGATGCCCTTCGCGGCGCGGTCGAGGTCGGCGTCGCGGCACACGATGGCCGGGTCCTTGCCGCCGAGCTCGAGCAGCACCGGCGTCACGTTCGTCGCGGCGGACGTCATGACCTTGCGGCCCGTACCGACGCTGCCGATGAACACGACCTTGCCGATACGCGGATCCTCGACGAGCGCCGGCGCCAGCCGATCGTCCACGGCCACGACGTTGAGGACGCCGTCGGGCAGCCCGGCCTTGCGGAAGATCTCGCCGAGCTTCAGGCCCACGAGGGTCGTGGCCGGGGCCGGCTTCAGGACCACGGCGTTGCCGGCCGCGAGGGCCGCGGCCACGGTCGAGAGCGCCATGAACAGCGGGTAGTTCCAGGGCGTGATCACGAGGACGACGCCGAACGGCTCGTACACGACCCGGGCGTCCTTGTGGGCGAGCAGCAGCACGTCGCTGACGACCGGCTCGTCGCGCAGCGCCTGTTCCGCATGCGCGGCCAGGTGCTTCAGGGTCTCGAGGGACGGGAAGATCTCGGCGGCGTGTGCCTCGGCCGGCGGCTTGCCCTGCTCACGGGTGATGAGGCGCGCGATGTCGGCGGCTTCGGAGAGCAGCACCTCGCGCGCCCGGAGCAGGATCGCGCCGCGTTCCTGGAAGGACAGGGCGCGCCAGCCCAACGCGGCGGCGCTGGCGGCGGCGATCGCTTCCGAGGCCTGAGCGGCGTCGAGCAGGCTGGCCCGGGCGAACGCCTCGCCGGTGGCGGGCGAGATGGCCGGCCGGGCGCCCGCGCGACCCGGCACTTCCCGGTTGCCGACCCAGGAATGGTGCGTGGCCAACGCGGGGCTGGCGGGACTCTCGACGACCGTCGCCATCCGAGGATTCTACGCCTGGCCCGCGGCCCTAGCGCAGGTGGCCGATCTTGCTCTGCAGGAAGGCGCGGCCGCGCTTGAACTCGGCGATGTCGCCGCGGGCGAGGGCCGCCACGGTCTCGGAAGCGCGGGCCGAAAGCTCGGGCTCCTCGAGCTCCAGGAGCAGGTCGCGGACCTGTCCCAGCTTCACCGCGATGCTGTCGAGCGTGCCGACATCGGTGGCGTTCAAGGTGGAGAGCAGCATGTCTATCCGGTCGGGAGCGGCCTTCATGGACCGCCGAGTATACTGGCCTTCATGCCCAACAAAGAACGCTACAGGATCGTCATTCTCGGCTCGGGGCCCGCCGGATTGACGGCAGCGCTCTATGCGTCACGCGCGAATCTCGAGCCCCTGGTGGTCGAAGGCGGGGGCGGCGACGACCCCACGGACATCCCCGGCGGCCAGCTCATGCTGACCACCGACGTCGACAACTATCCGGGCTTTCCCGAAGGCATCCTCGGGCCCGAGCTCATGACGCGGATGCGCAAGCAGGTGGAGCGCTTCGGCGCCGAGTTCGCGACCGGCGCCCTCAAGGAAGTGAACCTGCGCGAGCGGCCCTTCTCCCTGAAGCTGGCCGAAGGCACCGTCCACTCCGACGTCCTCATCATCGCGAGCGGCGCGACGGCGCGCTGGCTGGGCCTGCCCGAGGAGCTGGAGTTCCGCACCAAGATCGGCGGCGTGTCGGCCTGCGCCACCTGCGACGGCTTCTTCTACAAGAACAAGGAAGTGCTCGTGGTGGGCGGCGGCGACACGGCCATGGAGGAGGCGACGTTCCTCACGAAGTTCGCCTCGAAGGTCACGATCGTCCACCGCCGCGAGGAGCTGCGGGCCTCGAAGATCATGCAGGATCGCGCGCAGTCGAACCCGAAGGTGGCGTGGCTGCTCAACAGCGAGATCCAGCAGATCCTGGGCGGGGCCGGCAAGGGCGTGACGGGCGCGAAGATCCGCAACACGAAGACGGGCGCCGTGACCGAGGTCGCGGCCGGCGGCATCTTCATGGCGATCGGCCACGTGCCCAACACCGCGCCGTTCAAGGACCAGCTCGAGATGGACGAGAGCGGGTACCTGCTCACCCACGGCGGCACCACGGCCACGAGCCTGCCCGGCGTGTTCGCGGCCGGCGACGTGCAGGACCACCGCTACCGCCAGGCGATCACGGCAGCCGGCAGCGGCTGCATGGCCGCGATCGACGCCGAACGGTTCCTCGACCACTAAGGCTTGGCCCGCATCCTCTTTCTCGCGCCCCAGCCGTTCTTCGAGGTGCGCGGGACGCCGCTCGCGGTGCGTGCGATGGTCTCGACGCTCACGGCCGCGGGCCACGAGGTCGACCTCCTGTGCTATCCGCAGGGCGAGCCCGTCGCGCTGCCCCGGCTGCGGATCCTGCGCAGCCTGCGCCTGCCCGTGGGCCGCGTGAAGGCCGGCCCGACCCTCGGCAAGCTCCTGCTCGACGTCCCCTTCACCGTCGAGGCCGTGTGGCGTCTCGGCTTCGGCCGCTACGACGTCGTCCATGCGGTCGAAGAGGCGGCCCACCTGATCGCGCCGTTCGCGCGGCTCCGGGGCGTGCCGCTCGTCGCGGACGTGGACTCGTCGATTCCGGAGCAGCTGCGGGAGTCGGGCTTCGCCACGCGCGGACCGCTGCTCTGGCTGGCGGAAGCGCTCGAGGGCTTCGCGCTGCGCGGCTCGGCCGCGGTCGTGACCGTGTGCCGCAGCCTCACGGACGGGGTCAAGCGGCGCGTGCCGCAGGCGCGCGTGTTCCAGATCGAGGACCCACCGCTCGTGGACGGCTCCCATCCGCCGTCGTCCGCGGCGGTCGCGGCGCTGCGGCAGTCGCTCGGCCTCGCCGACGGACCGGTGGCGTTCTACTCGGGCAACTTCGAGGGCTACCAGGGCGTCCCGCTGCTCGTCGACGCCATGGCCCTCGTGCCCGAGCTCCAGCTCGTGCTGGTGGGCGGCGAACCGGAACAGGTGGCGGCGCTGGGGGCGCGCGCGAACGCGAGCGGCGCGCGCTGCGTGTTCGCGGGCAAGCGGCCGCCCGGGGAGCTGCCGGCGTTCCTGGCCCTGGCCGACGTGCTGGTCTCGCCGCGCTCGAAGGGCGTCAACACGCCGTTCAAGATCTACACCTACCTCGCCTCGGGCAAGCCCCTGGTGGCGACGCGCATCGTCACGCACACGCAGCTCCTCGACGATTCGCTGGCCGTCCTGACGGACGTCTCTCCGGCCGGCCTCGCCGCGGGCCTGCGCTTCGTCCTCCAGCACGCGGAGGACGCCCGGGCCCGGGCCGCGCGCGGCGTCGCCCTGCTCGAGCGCGAGTTCAGCGCGGAACGCTACGCGGAGAAGGTACGGGCCGCCTACGCGGCGATCCTGAAAGCCTGAGCGCGACCGCGGCTCACTGCGGCGGCGCCTCCTCGAAGGCGGGCCGCTCGACGACGCTCGCCACGACCGAGGCTCCGAGGATCAGGCCGAGCGCCAGGGCGAGAGCCCGGCGCCGGCCGTCGAGCGGGCGCCACGCGCCCTCGCGCCAGGCCGCGACCGCCCCGGCCGCGAACACGACCAGCACCGGGACGATCGGCAGCCGATAGCGGGCGAAGCCGTGGGTCGCGACGTGGAGCAGCGTGTAGTACGCGACGAAGCCGAGCAGGAGCGCGGCGCGCCGGTCGAGCCGGGCCTGGGCGACGCCGGCCACGAACAGCGCGAGCAGCGCGAGGTAGGGCGCGACCAGGACGACGGCCGCGGCGCGGTAGGCCGACGGCCCCACGGCGCCGTAGGCCTCGCGGCGGATGTGGGCGAGGGCCAGGCTGTCGGCCTCCCAGAAGCGCGGCATCTCGGCCACGAGCTTCTCGAAGAGCCACGCGGGCTGACGCTCGGCGATCGCCTTCAGGCCCTCGCGCTGCCCCGTGCGGTACTTCTCGATGCGGCCCGGCACCCGGGCGTAGAGCGCGTAGACCTCTTCCCGCGACAGCCGCGCGTTGCCCTGCCAGAGATTGAGGCCGCCGGCCGTCGAGACCGGCACGAACGCGCCGTACACGACGTAGTTGCGGACCGTCCACGGCACGACGACCAGGAAGGCGACGAGCAGGAACGCGGCCGCACGACGCAGCGCCGCCGGGCGCTCGCGCGAGACGCCCAGCCACAGCGCCGCGACCGGCGCGAAGTAGAGCGCCGTCTCGCGGGTGAGGATCGCGAGGCCGTAGAGGAGCCCGGCCAGGAGCGCCGCGGTCCGGTCGCCGTCGCGGTCGGCGGCGATCAGGCGCTCGAACGCCCACCACAGCAGGACGAGGAACACGGTCTCGGACCAGAAGTGGGTCGAGTACCAGACGAGGTCGGGATAGAAGGCGGTGAAGACTGCCGCGATTGTACCGGCGCGTCGCCCGAACGTGGCGTCGGCGACACGGCCCACGGCGGGGATCAGGAGCGGGCTCAGCAGGACCTGGCACCACTTCACGGCCGTGAGGGTGCCGAACAGCGCGAGGGGCGCGGCGATGAAGTACGGGTACACCGGCGGGTAGAAGATGAGGCGCGTCGCGGTGGGCGAGAACCCGACGGCGGCGCTCGCCACGTCCTGGCCCCACGCGGTCCAGGTGTGCTCGTCGCCCACGAGCCGTGCCGCGGGCTCGAGCAGCAGGAACGCGATCCGTGCCGCGAGCCCCGCGAGGGTGAGTCGCACGAAGCCTCGGGCGCGCTCCATCGGGGTCGTGCGGCGACCATAACACGTGCTACAAGAACCCGATGAAGCGCCTGGTGGTGTTCGATCTCGACGGCACGCTGGTGGACTCCAGCACGGACATCGCGACGGCATTCGGCCGCACGATCGAGCGGCTCGCCCCGGGCACGCCGCCCCTCGACGTCGACACCGTGCGCGCGCTGATCGGCAACGGCGCGCGCAGCCTCGTGGAACGGGGCCTCGCGCGGCTCGGGCTCTCCCGGCCGGCCGAGAGCGTCCTGCCCGTGTTCCTCGACGAGTACCGGAAGTGCCTCCTCGACACGACGCGGCTCTATGCGGGCACGGCCGACGCCCTCGGCGCCTTGCGCCCACGGGTCCTGGCGGTGCTGACCAACAAGCCCGGGGACCTGTCGCGGGCCCTGGTCGACGGCCTGGGGGTCGGGAGCGCCTTCGCCCGCGTCCTCGGCAGCGGCGACGGTTTCGCGAACAAGCCCGACCCGGCGGGCCTCGTGGAGCTGATGCGGGCCTTCGGGGCGTCGCCGGCCGAGACGCTCATGGTCGGAGACTCGCCGGTGGACGTGGCGACGGCGCGCGCGGCCGGCGTCGAGGTCGCGGGCGTCGGCTACGGCCTCGATCCCGAGCGTCTCGCCGAGGCCCGTCCCGATTTCACGGTGAGCCACCCGCGAGAGCTCGTCGAGTTGTGCTAACCTGAATCCAGATCAGGACTTCCTGTCCATGGCGAGCATTCTCATCTGGGGTCGGCTGCGTGACGTGATCGCGGGCGATCTTCCGCCTGGAATCCTGGCGAAGGAAGTCTCGAGCCTCGCGGAGCTCCAGTCCCAGCTCGACGGCCGCAGCGGCACCCTCGTGCTGGCCGAGCCCGAGCGGCTCGAGGCCGAGCGCTCCGCCCTCGAGGGCTGGCTCAAGAGCGGCGGAAGGCTGGCGGCTCTGTTCGTGGCCGTCTCCGAGGCCGACGTCGCCGACGACGTCCTCAAGCGCTTCCCGTTCCTCGACGACCTCATCTTCAAGCCGGTGACGCCGGGCCGCATGCGGCTGCGCCTCGACCGCGCCCTCGACACGATCCACAACCGGCGCGTCATCGCCCAGCTCGACCAGGCCCTCGCCCGCAAGAGCGAAGAGCTCCACGAGCTCAACAAGATCGGCGTCGCGCTCTCCTCGGAGCGCGACATCAAGAAGCTCCTCGAGCTGATCCTGCAGAAGAGCCGGGAGATCACGGCGGCCGACGCGGGCAGCCTCTACCTCGTCGAGCGCGGCAAGGACCCCCAGACCCGGACCGACGACCTGCTCCGCTTCAAGCTCACCCAGAACGACTCGGTGCAGGTGCCCTTCGAAGAGTTCACGATGCCGCTCTCGGAGACCTCGATCGCGGGCTACGTGGCGCTCTCCGGGCAGGTCGTCAACGTCACCGACGCCTACCACCTGCCGAGCGGCTCGCCGTTCAAGTTCCCGCGCTCCTTCGACGAGAAGTCGGGCTACCGCACGAAGTCCATGCTGGTCGTGCCGATGCGCGACCACAAGGACGAGGTGATCGGCGTCGTCCAGCTCATCAACAAGAAGCGCGACGCCAAGACGGTCCTGCAGCCGGTCGCGCAGGTCGACGCCTCGGTGATCCAGTTCACCTCGGTCGACGAGGAGCTCGTGGGCTCCCTCGCCAGCCAGGCGGCGGTGGCCTTCGAGAACACGCTGCTGATCCAGAACATCCGCAACCTCTTCGAGTCCTTCGTCGAGGCCTCCGTCACCGCCGTCGAGTCGCGCGACCCCACCACCTCGGGCCACTCCCGGCGCGTCGCGATCCTGACCTGCGGCCTCGCCGAGCGCGTGGACGCGAGCGAGCGCGAGCCGTTCCGCGACCACTCCTTCACCCGCGACCAGATCCGCGAGATCAAGTACGCGAGCCTGCTCCACGACTTCGGCAAGGTCGGGGTGCGCGAGAAGGTGCTGATCAAGGGCAAGAAGCTCTACGTGGGCGAGTGGCTGCTCATCAAGCAGCGCCTCGCCTACATCAAGCGCACCCTCGAGGCCGAGCACTACCGGGCCAAGGCCGACCAGGTGATGCAGGGCGCGTCCCGGCAGATGCTCGACGACATGGAGCGGGCCTTCGCCGCGCGCCTGGCGGAGACCGACGCGATCCTCAAGACGATCACCCAGGCCAACGAGCCCACGATCCTCGAGGAAGGCAGCTTCCGGGCCCTCATGGACCTGCCCAACCGCAGCTTCAACGACATGGACGGCAACCGTCAGCCGTACCTGACGCCCGACGAGGTGCAGGCCCTCTCGATCCGCCGCGGCAGCCTCTCCGAGAAGGAACGCCGGGAGATCGAGAGCCACGTCACCCACACCTACCGCTTCCTGGCCGAGATCCCGTGGACGGGCGAGTTCGCGCGCGTGCCCGAGATCGCCTACGCGCACCACGAGAAGCTCGACGGCACGGGCTATCCCCTGAAGCTCACGGCGGTGCAGATCCCGATCCAGTCCAAGATGATGACGATCTCGGACATCTTCGACGCGCTCGTGGCGTGGGACCGGCCCTACAAGAAGGCGGTGCCGGTCGAGAAGGCCCTCGACATCCTGCGTGACGAGGCGGGGCACGGCAAGCTCGACATGGCGCTCTTGTCCCTCTTCATCGACGCGAAGGTCTACGAGAAGACGCCGCGCCGCGAAGGCGCCGAAGCCGAAGTCGCGCGCAGCTAGGCCCGCCTTGCCTCCTCTCGTGATCGCGCACCGGGGTGATTCCGCCCACCGCCCCGAGAACACCCTCGCGTCGTTCCGGAACGCCCTCGCGATCGGCGCGGAGTTCCTGGAGCTCGACGTGCAGCTCTCGCGGGACGGCGAGGCCGTGGTGCTCCACGACGGCACGCTCGAGCGGACCACGAACGGGACGGGCCCGGTGGGCGCCCTCAGCCTCGCCGAGCTCAAGGGGCTGTCGGCCGGCTACCCGGAGCGCTTCGGCGACGCCTATCGCGACGAGCGCATCCCCGCCCTGGCCGAGGTGCTGGCCCTGGCCCGCGGGCGCGCCCGGGTGATGATCGAGTTCAAGAAGGAGTCGGTCCTGGACGACGGCATCCTCGAGGCCCGCGTCATCGCCGTGGTGCGCGAGGCCGGCATGGAGACGGAGGTCGTGCTGATCTCCTTCGAGCGACGGGCGCTCACCCGGCTGCGGACCCTCGATCCCGCGATCCGCCGCGGCCACCTGTTCTACCGCGCGACGCCCGAGGAGGTCGTCGCCGGGGCCCGCGAGGTCGAAACCGACCTGGTCATGCCCGAAAAGGGCATGCTCTCCGACGGGCTGATCTCCGCCTGCCGCGCGGCAGGCCTGAAACCGGCCACCTGGGTGGTCGACGATCCCGGCGAGCTTCTTGCACTGGAGCGGTTCGAGCTGTACGGGATCGGCTCCAATCGGCCCGGGGTGCTGTTGGACGCGATCCGCAAACGGGGGTAGAGCGATGCGCTGGGAAGGCGGCCGGGAGAGCGGAAACGTCGAGGACCGTCGCGGCATGCGGATGATCCCGGGGGGCGGCGCGGGCCTCGGCATCGGCGGCGCCCTGTTGATCCTGGTCTTCAGCCTGATCACCGGCAAGGACCCGCGCATGCTGCTGCAGCTCCTGAGCTCGGTCCAGGAGGCCGTCCCGCAGCAGGAGCAGCCTTCGGCGGGGCCGCCCAAGGACGAGCTGGGTCGCTTCGCGTCCGTGGTGCTGGCCGACACCGAGACCTCCTGGGGCGAGATCTTCCAGTCGGCGGGCGAGCGCTACCAGCAGCCGAAGATGGTGCTGTTCTCCGGGGCCGTGCGCTCGGCCTGCGGCACGGCGTCCTCGGCCGTGGGACCCTTCTACTGCCCCAGCGACCAGAAGGTCTACCTCGACCTGACGTTCTTCGACGAGCTCGCGCGGCGCTTCGGGGCGCCGGGCGACTTCGCCCAGGCCTACGTCATCGCCCACGAGGTGGGACATCACGTCCAGAACGTGCTCGGCATCTCCGACCAGATCCACACGGCGCAGCAGCGCGCCCGCTCCGAGGCCGAAGCGAACGCGCTCTCGGTGCGCCTCGAGCTGCAGGCAGACTGCCTGGCCGGGGTGTGGGCCAAGCACACGAAGATCGAGCTCGAGGCCGGCGACGTGGAAGAAGGCCTGCGAGCCGCGGCGGCCATCGGCGACGACCGGCTGCAGAAGCTGTCCCAGGGCGAGGTGCAGCCCGAGTCGTTCACCCACGGCTCGTCGGAGCAGCGGGTCGAGGCGCTGCGCCGCGGCGTGCAGACCGGGGACGTCAACAGCTGCAGGACCTAGTCGATTCCCAGGGTCGTCGCCTCGTCCTCGACCGCTCCCAGTCCCTCGGGGAGGAGATCGCGAACGCCATCAGCCACGGCGTCGGGTTCGTGGCGGCGGCGATCGGCGCGCCGTTCCTGATCGCCCACGCCGCCCGCCAGGGGACGACCTCCACCGTCGTGGGCGCGAGCGTGTTCTCGGCGACGATGCTGATCCTGTACCTCGCCTCGACGCTGTACCACGCCCTGCCGCCGAGCCGCGCCAAGCACGTCTTCCGCATCCTCGAGCACAGCGCGATCTTCCTGCTCATCGCCGGCACCTACACCCCGTTCACGCTGGGGGTCCTGCGGGGACCGTGGGGATCGACGCTGCTGAGCCTCGTCTGGACGCTGGCGCTCGTGGGAATCCTCCTGAAGGTGCTCGGGGGCGTCCGCTATCCCATCGTGTCGACGGCGCTCTACGTCGGGATGGGCTGGCTCGTGGTGATTGCCGTGCAGCCCCTGTCGGTGAAGGTGGCCCAGGCCGGGCTGTGGTGGCTGATCCTGGGCGGCCTCGCCTACACCCTGGGCGTGATCTTCTTCGCCATGAAGGGCCTGCGGTACTCCCACTTCATCTGGCACCTGTTCGTGCTGGCCGGCACCGCGTGCCACTTCTTCGCGGTGCTGTGGTACGCGGGCTGAGGTCCTAGCCGGCGAGCTGGGACGCCGCGATCGTCAGCTCGGCCGCGCCGTCGTCGGCCGGCAGGGACTCGGCCAGCGTCGTCGCGCGCGCCAGCGCGTCCTCCCGCGACGTGGCCTCGATCAGGTCCGTCGCGAAGCGCGTGTGGGTCTCGGGCCGCGCGTCGGCCAGCAGCCGCTCGAGCGGCGACGCGTCCTCGGCCAGGGCGATGCGCGACTGCATGAGCGGGTGCTCGAGGGACTGCCCCCCGAAGGCCGCCTCCGGCAGCGGCCGGTAGCGGCAGAAGAAGTTCAGGTGCCAGGGCAGGAACTGCAGCATCCGCCTGCGGCCCTTCTCGTCCTCGCGGAAGTGCTCGCGCAGCAGCTCGACGAAGCGATGCAGGAGGCCGATGCGCTCCTCGCCCGTCGGGTTCCACGCGCGGTTCTCGCGGATCTCGCGGAACAGCCAGGGCTTGATGAGGGCGCCGCGGGCCAGCATCACGGAGGTGACGCCCGAGCGCTGCATGCGCTCGCGGGCCTCGTAGTGGGTGAGGATGTCGCCGTTGCCCACGACCGGAATGCCGCGCTCGGCCGCGACCTGCCCGATCAGGTCCCAGTCGGCGGACTTCGTGTAGCGCTGCTCGCGGGTGCGGCCGTGGATCGTGATCGCGGCGGCGCCCGACTCCTCGCACACCTTCGCGACCTCGTTCACGTTCTCCTTGCCCTGGTGCCAGCCGGTGCGGATCTTCACGGTCACCGGCACGCTCACGGCCTGGCGCATCGCCTCGACCAGCCGCCCCAGCCGTGACGGCTTGCGCAGCAGGCTCGAGCCGAGGCCGTGGCGCGTGATGGCGTCGATGGGACAGCCGCAGTTGAGGTCGATGAAGCGCGCGCCCCGGGCCTCGGCCAGCTTCGCGCCGGCGGCCATCGCGTCGATCTTGCGCTCCGCGAGCTGCGCGCCGAAGAACGGCTCGCTCGGGTGGCTGCGCAGGAGCGCGAACTCGCTGCCCTTGTCCTTGAGCAGCCGGAACACGACGGCCATCTCCCCCACCGTGATCTCGGCCCCCTGCTCGACGCACAGCCGGCGGAACGGAAGGTTGCCCCCGAAGGTGAGGGGGGCGAGCCAGAGCTTGTGGGAGAAGGGCGACGGCGCGGTGTTGGTCAAGCGCCCATTGTACGATCGGCCCAGGTGATCGCCCTGTTCCGTGGTTCCCCCGGCCGCCCGCCGGTCTTCGACTGGCCGCGCGACGTCACGCCGGCCGAGCGTCGCTCCCTCCTCGCGGGCGGGCTCGGCTGGATGCTGGACGCCATGGACGTGATGCTGTACTCGCTCGTCGTCACGCACCTGATCCGCGACTTCGGCCTCGACAAGGCGACCGCCGGGCTCCTCAACTCCCTCACGCTCGTGGCCTCGGCGATCGGCGGTCTCGCCTTCGGCTTCCTCGCCGACCGCGTCGGCCGCACCCGCGCGCTCTCGCTCTCGATCCTCGTCTATTCCCTCGCGAGCGGCGCCTGCGGGCTCAGCCAGACGATCGAGCAGCTCGCGATCTGCCGCTTCGTCCTGGGCCTCGGCATGGGCGGCGAGTGGACGACGGGCGCTGCGCTCATCGCCGAGACCTGGCGGGCCGAGCACCGCGGCAAGGCCCTGGGCCTCATGCAGTCGAGCTGGGCGATCGGCGAGATGATCGCGGCCGGCGTCGTGGCCCTGGTGCTTCCCGGCTACGGCTGGCGCGCGGTGTTCTTCGTGGGCGTGCTGCCGGCGCTGGTCGTGTTCTGGATCCGGCGCGACGTCGAGGAGCCGCGGCTCTGGACCGAGCGCGCTCCGGCGCCCGCCGGCGGGCCGTCGCTGTGGCGCGGCGCGCTGCTCCGCAACGGCGTCCTCGCCACCGCCATGAACGCCTGCGCGATGTTCGGCTACTGGGGCCTGTTCACCTGGATCCCGTCGTACCTGTCGCTGCCCGCGGCCGACGGCGGCCGCGGCCTCGACCTCATGAAGACCACGGCCTGGCTGCTGGTCATGGGCGTCGGCAAGTGGCTCGGCTACGCGTCGTTCGGGTTCTTCGGCGACGCCTTCGGCCGGCGCCGCAGCTACGTGACGTACCTGCTGATCGCGGCCGTGCTCGTGCCGCTGTACGGCACGGCCACGACGCCGTTCTGGCTGCTGGTGCTCGGGCCTTTCGTGGCGTTCTTCGGCACCGGCTTCTTCTCGGGCTTCAGCGCGATCGCGTCGGAGCTCTTCCCGACGCCGGTGCGCGCCACGGCCATGGGCGTCAGCTACAACCTCGGACGCGGCCTCTCGGCCGCGGCGCCGTTCGTGGTGGGAGCGCTCGCCAAGGACCACGGCCTGGGCGCCGCGTTCTTCCTGCAGGCGGCGGCGTTCTTCGTCGCGGCCTTGCTGGCGCTGCTGCTCCCCGAGACGAAAGGCCGCGCGCTCGCCTAGCCGGCGAGGCGGTCGCGGCCTTCCTGCTTCGCGCGGTAGAGCTCGCGGTCCGCCCGTTCGACGATCTCGTGGGCCTCGCCGGCGCCGGGCACCATGGCCGCGACGCCGAGGCTCAGGGTGACGACCGCCGCGGTCGCGGATTCCTTGTGGGGAAGGCCGAGGGCGCGCACCGCGAGCCGGGCTTCCTGGGCCACGCGCCGCGCGCCGACCACGTCGGAGTCGCGCAACAGCAGCGCGAACTCCTCTCCGCCGTAGCGCGCCGCCAGATCGGTCTGGCGCTGGAGCACGCCGCCCAGGGCGCGCGCCACGGCGCGGAGCGCCTGGTCGCCGGCGGGATGGCCGTAGGCGTCGTTGTACGCCTTGAAGTGGTCGACGTCGCAGACGACGACCGCGAGGGACGCGCCGCGACGACGGTGGTCGGCCCACGCCCCGCGCAGGGCCTCGTCGAAGGAGCGGCGGTTGGGAATCTGCGTGAGCCCGTCGAGGCTTGCGAGCCGCTCCAGCTCGCGGTTCGCGGCGTGCAGGTCGCGGGTGCGCTCGGCCACGACCGCTTCGAGCTCGCGCTGGCGCGCCTGGTAGCGGAGGACGCGCACGCGGTATCCCGAGTACAGCGCGAGAGCCGCGCCGAGTATCGCCAGGGCACGGAAGGCGCCGGTCTCGTACCAGTGCGGGGCGATACGGAAGGCGACCCGGGCCGGTTCGGCGCTCCACGACTCGCCGTCGCTGCTCGCGACGGCCTGGAAGACGTACGTGCCGTGGGGCAGACCCGCGTAGTTCAGGGTGCGACGCGAGCCGACGTCCTTGAAGACCTGGTCGAACCCGTCGAGCCGGATCCGGAATCGCACCCGGGAGGGCTGCAGGAGGCTCAGGCCCGCGTACTGGATCTCGAGGTTGTGGGCTCCGGCGGGGATCTCGAGAGGCGCGGCCGCGGCCCGGTCGACCCGCCGGCCATCGATGCGGATCTCCTCGACGACGACCGGTGGAGGCGGCGCGGCGGCGCGCGGAGACGCG
Organism: uncultured Acidobacteriota bacterium; assembly: GCA_902826455.1. Taxonomy (GTDB): domain Bacteria; phylum Acidobacteriota; class Vicinamibacteria; order Fen-336; family Fen-336; genus CADEEV01. The sequence continues at coordinate 27,293 of CADEEV010000046.1, forward strand.
GGGTCGACGACGACCGCACCCCGGATGGTGGGAAACCAGAGGCGACGGTCGTGAGCCTTCCAACCCGCGGGCTGATAGCCGGCGACGCCCTCCGGGCTGCGCATGCCGTCGGCGATGCCGAAGAGCGTGACCTCGACGCGTTCGGTGCGGCCGTCCATGACGTCCTCGAGGGCGCGCCGCGCGACTCGGGTGAGCCCGTGGTCGCCGCTCATCCAGAAGTGCTGCGATCCGTCCTGCAGGATGCGGCCGATCATGTCGTCGGCCAGTCCCTGCCGCGTCGTGACGGCGGCGAAGCGCCCCTCCTTGAACCGGGCGATGCCGCCGCCCGCCGTGCCGATCCAGAGGACTCCCGCTTCGTCCTCGTGCAGCGAGAGCACGGACTTGTCCGACAGGCCTTCGGCCCGGGCGAAGACCTGCACCTTTGCCCCGTCCTTCAGGACGAGGCCTTCGCCGGTGCCGATCCAGAGGCGCCCCGAGCGACCCTCGAGCAGTGCCTGCACCGCGAAGCCGGGCACTCCGGGCACGTCGGACAGCGCGCCCCCTTCGAGCCGCACGAGGCCCGCCGTAGTTCCGATCCACAGGACGCCGTCGGCGCTCGGCAGCAGCGCTTGCACCCCGCGATTGCGCAGGGCCTGGGCGGTGACGGGGCGCGTGAACCGGCCGCCGTCGAGTCGCGCCAGGCCGCTCCCGTAGGTTCCGACCCACAGCCTGCCGTGCGCATCCTCGGCGATCGACGAGACCGAGTCGTCGGGCAGGCCCTCGTTGCGCCCGAACAGGCGCCGCTCGCCTCCAGCGAGACGGACGAGGGCGCCGTTGCGCATGCCGAGCCACAGCGTCCCGGAGCGGTCCTCGAGGATCGAGTGGACGACGTCGTCGGGCAGGCCCTCCTCGCGACCGAACGTCGCGAGCCTTCCGTCCCGAAGCCGGACCAGGCCGCCGGCGCGCGTGCCGATCCACAAGCTGCCCTCGCCATCCTCGTGGATCGCTTCGACCGTGGCGCTCGGCAGGCCGTGCGTCTCGTCGAGGACCTCGATCCGGTCCTGCCGCATGCGCGCGACACCACCGCCCTGGGTGCCGACCCAGAGGCTGCCGGCCGAGTCGCGCCAGAGCGCGCGGACGTGAGACGGCCCCCCGCCGTGCCCGTCGCCGCGGACCCGCCCGTCGCGATAGGTCTGCACGCCGGACTCGCCGCCGATCTGGACCGAGCCGTCCGGGTCCGGCCAGACGTCGAACGTGCTGTCGTCGAGCAGCCCTTCCGCCTTGCGCAGGACCTGCACCGCCCCGTTTCCGAAGTGGACCACGCCCGCTTCGGTGGCCGCCCAGAGGGAGCCGTCGGGCGCACGGCGGAGCGTGCGGACGCGGCGTCCCGGCCAGCTCCCTCCTTCTGCGGCAGGCACGAGGCGGCCCGCGTCCAGGACCTGCAGGCCGTCGCCGAGCGTGCCGGCGAGGAGACGGCCGGCCCGGTCCTCGGCCAGGGTCACGACGCGCAGCTCCTTGTCGGACGGCACGGCCGTGATGGCGCCCGCCTCGCGGCGGGCCAGGCCGCGCGAGGTTCCGATCCAGAGCCGGCCGGCGCGGTCCTCGTACAGCACCGAGACGGAGTTGTGGGGCAGCGCGCTGTTCGAGCGGTCGAAGACGGTGAACCTCACGCCGTCGAAACGCACGAGCCCCTGCTCGGTTCCCAGCCACAGGTAGCCGTCGCGCGTCCTCAGGATCGCGGAGACGGTGTTCTGGGGCAGCCCCTCCGCGGTCTGCCAGTTGTCGCGCACGTACTGCGTGAGCGCACGGCTCGGGTCGAGGGCCGCGGCCGTCGGGGCGCCGGCGAGCCCTGCGAGCAGCAGCGTCGCGCCGAGCCGCAAGGGCGTCAGTACACCCAGCTCTTGAGGTCGGACCCGGCCGGCGCCGTCTTCTTGATGCGCTCGGCGATCCTCGGGATGAACATCTGGTGGTAGCGCAGGCGTGAGATCGCGTTGGGCTGGGTGTGGTCGCCGTTCCAGCAGTGCTCGGCGCGGGCGCCGTAGTCGACCTCGCCCCCGAAGGCCGGGTCCTTCGCGGCCCTGAGCGTCTTCTCGATCGAGTAGACCGCGTCGTTCAGGTAGTAGTTGTCGGCCTCGCCCACGTAGACGTTGAGCTTGCCTTCGAGCTTCTTGCCGAGGCCCTTCGACCAGTCGCGGGCGAGGATGTGGTTGATGTCGAAGTTCTCCTTCCAGTACGCCGCGACCTTCTTGTCGATCTTCCCCGTCTTCTTGTCGAAGATGCGCTGCGGGTAGCCGTCGGCGCCCACGGGCGAGTAGACCGCCTCCCACGCGTCCCACTGCTGGCCCGAGCGCGACTTCGTGCCGAGCACCAGCTCGTAGCGGTTCACGTCCTCGATCGTGGCGGAGATCTGGCCCAGGTAGTCGCGGTGGGCCGGGCGCGCGACGCGGCGCCACGGCGCCTCCTTGCCCTCGGGGTAGAACGCGTTCGCGTCCTTGTAGATGTCCACGGTCATGTAGTGGCTGAAGTCCAGGGGATCGGGGCACGCCGCGTAGCAGCCGTTGAACTCGTCGGGATAGAGCGTCTGCACGGCGATCGCTTCCCAGCCGCCCGTCGAGCCCCCGTACATGAAGCGCGCCCAGCCCTTGCCGAGGCCGCGGTACTTCTTCTCGATGTACGGGATCAGCTCTTCGAGGATCGCGTCGCCGTAGGGTCCGACGTTCTGGGAGTTCACGGCGTAGGAATCGTCGTAGTACGGGTTCGCGTGCTGGATCTCCATCACGATCACGCGCGGGAAGCTGGGGGCGGTCCAGTCCTTGTAGAGCTGGTAGGACCACTCCTCCTCGGTGCGGTTGTAGCCCTCCCACTGGAAGCGCTCGGAGAACGTGGGCTTCAGGTTCGGGTCGGGCGGCGTCTCGCGCCAGCCGGCGATCGTCGGACCGAAGTGGCCGTGGTTGATCACGAGCGGGTAGCGCGCGTCGGGGTGCTCGTCGAAGCCGAAGGGCAGCAGCAGCGCGGCACCGATGTACATGTCGCGGCCCCAGAACTTCGAGAGCTTCTCGCTCTTGATGCGCTCGTGCCGGAGGTACTTCGTGTCCTTCTGCGGCTCGATGGGCGGGATCACCGTGTCGAGGGCGATCGCCACCGGCAGCGCGGCCTTCGGGTCGTAGACGATCTTCTTCGGCGTGCTGTAGAGGTTGCCGGGCGCGCGGTTCCACTGCTGGCCCTCGCCACGGTCCATGGGCAGCTTCACGACGTGGCCGTCGGCGCGGTGGAAGGTCTCGTACTTGTGGAGCAGCACCTGCACCGTGTACGTGCCGGCCGGCAGTTCCTTGAGCGTTTCGATCGGGAAGCCCAGGACCGTGGCGTCGAAGCCCTTCTTCTGCCCCGGCTTCCAGCCCTCGACGTCGATGCCGAATGCGAGCTGCGTCTTCAGGCTCGAGTCGTTCACCTGGAAGCGCGGCTCGTCGGCCGGGTCGTTGGAGACCAGGAGCAGGAGGCGTCCGTCGAACGGACCCGCGCCGAGGCTCGCGGGGTAGGTGACCTGGAACTTCGCGAGCGGCGTCGGGGCGGTCGCGGCGGCCAGCAGGAACGAGGCGAGGAGGGAGAGGGTCATCGTCGGGCTCCTATGGGGCGGTCAGGCGAGCAGCGGGTGGATCACGAGGCCGGAGGGCAGCTTCGGGTGGAAGAACGTGCTCTTCGCGGGCATCGACTCCGAGGCGTCGGCGACGTCGAGGATCTGCTGCACGGGCGTCCCGCGCAGCAGGATCGCGAGGTGGCAGCGCCCCGCGGCCACGGTCTCCTCCGCCTCGTGCAGCGAGTGCACGTACTCGACCGCGTCGTCGCCGACGCCGAGCCGCGGCAGGACCGCACGGTGCAGGAAGTAGGTGTCGAGGGCGCACAGCGAGGGCGGATCTCCCGCCGGAAGCATCGAGCGCGCGCCGTCCTTCGCCTCCACCACGAGCGCCTCACCCGACGGCCAGGCGAGGGCGAAGGCGTAGGGCGCCGTCGACGCGGCGACGCGCGCGGCCGCGTCCGCCGCGCCCTTCGCGGCCGACACGAGGAACGCCGGCTCGAGCTTCGCGCGCGCCGCGGCCGGGCTCGGACCCGAGGACAGGATGCGGTGGTACGGCAGCACCAGCAGACCCGGCGCCTCGATCGGGGTGAAGTAACCCAGGGTGAAGGCGCCGTCGGGACCGTTCCCGTCGCGGTAGCGCAACGCCGTCGCGTAGCGATGATGGCCGTCGGCGATGTAGGCCGGCACGGCCCCGAGCAGCGCGCGGAAGCGATCGACCGTCGGGGCGTCCGAGACGGCCCAGACCCGGTGCCCGATGCCGGCGTCGTCGACGTACTGCGCGGTGGGCGGCGCCACCAGCACGTCGAGCATCGCGGTCGAGAAGTGGCCCTCGGGATCCGGCAGCATCATGAAGATCGGGCTGAAGTTCGCCTTCGTGGCGTTCAGCACGCGCCAGCGGTCTTCCTTGGCCGCGGCGCGCGTCTTCTCGTGGGGCAGCACCACGCGCTTCTCCGGGTCCTCGGCGCGGAAGCGCGCCAGCAGGCCGAAGCGGCGGATGGTGCGGCCCTCGTGGGGGAACGACTGCTCGAGGACGTAGAGCGACTCGGCCGCGTCCGCGGCCAGCACGCCGTCCTTCACGAGCGTCGCGTAGGTGTCGCCCGCCGACGCGTAGCCGGCGTCGCCCGGCTCGCGGTTCAGGATCACGCGGACGATGTTGCGCGGGTCGCGGGCGTAGAGCGCCTCGCGGTAGGCGTCGGGGATCACGTCGTAGGGCGGCGCCAGTACCTTGCCGAGGTCGGCATCGGGTACGGCGTAACGCAGACCGCGAAAGGGGCGGATCTCGGGCAACTTCGTCTCCTTGCTACGAGGCGGAACTGGTGTAGTCGATCTTGTACACGAGGCGCGCCGTGCCCACGCGGATCTCGTCGCCGGCCTTCAAGCGGCTGGTCTCGATCTTGCGCCCGTTCACGTACGTGCCGTTGCGGCTCTTCAGGTCCACGATCTGGAAGCCGTCCAGGGTGCGGTCGATGCGCGCGTGGAACGAGGAGACCTTGGGGTCCGAGATGACGATGTCGTTGTTGCGGTGGCGGCCCAGGGTGTGGGCGTCCCGCGTGAGCGGCACCGAGGTCTCGTGGCCGTCCTTCAGCATCGTGAGGCGGCTGACGATGACCTTGGTCGACGCGCCCATGTACTGGACCGCGTTGCGGTTCACGACTTCCTTCGTGTCGTCGTCGAGCTTGCGCGCCAGGAACGCCTGGTTGAACTCGACCTCGACGGGCTCGGCCGGCGGCGGATCCTTGAGCAGCGACGTGCCCTCGACCGCCTGCACGACGCCGGCGACGTCGGCCAGGCTCTCGGGAGCCGCCGGCAGCGGCGCCAGCACGGCCACGAACTGGGCCTGGAGCAGGTGGAACAGGATCTGGAGCGTCGCGAGCTCGTCGGGGTTGCCCACGAGGCGGCAGATCTCGTTCAGGCTGCGGCGGCCGTCCACCAGGAAGAAGACCTGCCACTCCTCCTTGGTGAGGTTGACGCTCTGCTTGACCCGCTCCGGGTTCGCGAGGGCCTCGACCACCATGTTGAGGTCGGGGAACAGGTCCGCGAGGCGGCCGCGCTCGTCGAGGCGCCGCACGCCTTCCATGATCAGGTTCTGCAGCTGCATCTCGAGGGTGACGGCCGTGGCCGGCGGCGGCACCTTGTCGTAGAAGTTGAAGGCCCCGGCGTGCCAGTCGAAGGTGTCGAAGATGACCTCGGAGACCTGGATCTTGAGGAAGCTCGCGAGCTCCTCCTCTGTGAGCAGGCGCTGGGCCAGCAGGATCTGCCCGAGGCGGAAGCCGCCGCCCTGACGCTCCAGGGCCTTCTCGACGACGGGCGCCTTCAGCTTGCCGCTGCGCACGAGCAGGTTGCCGAGGCGCAGGGTGTCCTGGGTGGAGGTCGCGAACACCGGCCGGCCGTCGCGCAGGAAGAGCTTCGTCTCCTGGCCGTCGCGCTCGAGGACGAGCACTCCGGTGCGGCGCCCCATGCTGAGGAACGTCAGGAGGTCCGGCACCTCGAAGCGGTCGAGATTCCCTTCGAGGATTTTTTCCATCTTGGAAGACCGGGCGATTGTAACATCCGGCCCGCGCGGCTAGCGAGGAGGAAGGCCGCCCTTCTTCCTGCCCTTGGCGGCCTTCTTGGGCTTCCCGCCCCGCGGCGCGCCACCCCCGGCCGGCAGCGAGGACAACACGAGGAGCACCGCCCCGGCCGCGATCTCCCACGGGGCCCACCAGGTGCCGTGCACGAACTCGCGCGACCAGGCGAGGGCGCCGAGACCCATGAGGGACAGCGCCGGCAGGAGCGACACGAGCACGGTCGACCAGCGGCGCGGCGCGAGCGGCGCCAGGTTCGGGAGCAGGAACACGAACAGGGCTGGAACGGGGTGCTGGAAGAACAGATAGCCGAACAGGGCCGTGGCGACGAGGCGCGCGCCGAGAGCGCTCGCGCCCTGGCGCAGACCGAGGCGCAGGCCCGGCAGCACCGACACGAGCGCGATCGCGAACAGGAGCACCGGGCCCAGGACGGCCCCGAAGGCCGAGAACCAGTGGGGCTCGGCGGCCGCGCCCCGCGGCGCCGTCTCGAGGTCGCGCAGGATCGCGAGCACGCCGCGGCCCATGCGGCCGAGGGAATCCGGATCGAGCTTGTCCGTCGTATCGCTCCCGGTGTGGTACCAGGGGTAGAACGCGGTGAAGGACGAGTCCGACACGAACAGGGCCGGCAGCCCGGCCTGCAGGAACGCGAGGTCGTCGCCGTACATGTCCGCGCGGAACGTCCGCACCGTGGCCTGGTAGAGCCAGGGGATCCAGGGGTCCCCCACCACGAACGGCACGCCCGCGCCGCGCGCGGCGGACGAGGCCCGCTGCAGCAGCCACGCGGGCGCGATGACGCTCTGGCCGGGCCGCAGCGGATCGGCGTAGGCGATCGGCTGGAAGGCCGGTGTCCCGCCCTTCCAGCCGCACATCTCCACCACGAAGGCGGCGGTCAGGTTCCGGCTCTCGGCACCCAGCGCCTTGATGTAGGCGCGGGACCCGGCGGTCGTGGTCTTGCCGGTCGACCAGGCCTCCTCCCCGTCGAACGAGACGAACACGAACGTGCGGTGGCGCTCCTTGTCCTTCGCGAGGGCGCGGGCCGCCTCGATCAGCACGCCGACGCCGCCGCCGTCGTCGTAGGCGCCGGGAGCCTCGGGAGCCGTGTCGTGATGGGCGCCCACCACGACGAACTCCGGCCCCGGCGCCCGCAGCACGCCGATCACGTTCTGACCGGAGACGCCGTGGCTCTCGAAGGGCTGGAGGCGCACCTCCTGGAGTCCCGCGTCGCGGAACTGCGAGGCGACGTACTGGGCGGCGAGGGCGTTGCGGGGCGAGCCCCAGGGATGCGGACCGAGGGCCGCCAGGCGCGAGGCGTGCTCGTGGGCCGCGGCGCCGTCGAGGCCCGCGGCGAGCGCCAAGGCGTAGAGGAAGTGCATGAAGGCCGCGAATTATAGCGTGCTAAGATGCGGCCGTTTCGTCTGGAGGCCTCCCTGCGCGTTTCCGCGGCCCTGCTGGGCCTCGCCGTGGTCTTCCCCGCGTCGGCCGGCACCGTCACGGGCACGATCTCGGTTCTCGAGAAGGACGGCCGCCAGGCCAACGATCTCGGCGACGTCGTCGTGTGGGTGGACGGCGTCAGCGCCAAGGCCCGCCCCGAAGCGAAGCCGGACGCCGCGAAGGCGCGCATCGTGATGCGCGCGAAGAGCTTCACCCCCCACGTCCTCGCCGTGACAGCCGGCTCTCCCGTCGAGTTCCCGAACGACGACCCGATCTTCCACAACGCGTTCTCCGTGTCCGGAGAGAACCGCTTCGACCTCGATCTCTACAAGCGGCCCAAGAGCGGCCAGTGGACCGCGGTCGCCCCGGGCATCGTCCGGGTGTTCTGCAACATCCATCCGCAGATGAGCGCGATCGTCGTGGTGCGCGACAACCCGTTCTTCGCGAAGGCCGGCGCCGACGGCAGCTTCCGCATCCCGGGCGTGCCGGCCGGTCAATACACCGTGAAGGCCTGGCACGAGCGGGGCGGCGAAGGATCGATCGCGGTCACGGTGCCCGCCACCGGCGAGGTCGGCACGCGCCTCGTGCTCGACGCCTCCAACTACAAGCGCTCCGGCCACAAGAACAAGTTCGGCAAGGACTACTCCGCCTCGGGGGCTGACAAGTACTGA
>CADEEV010000047.1 GCA_902826455.1 uncultured Acidobacteriota bacterium
TTCGAGCGCGAGCTGAAGCGATTCGACCTGACGCCGAAGAAGGTGCTGGCGGACGCGGCCAAGCTCGAGGCGATCGCCCAGGAGCTCGGCGTGGGCGCGAAGGCCGACGACCTGCTGGCGGCCGTGGGCTATGGCAAGGTCTCGGTGCGCCAGGTCCTGGCGAAGCTGCTGCCGCCCGACAAGCTCGCCGAGGACCCGGCCGAGAAAGCGCGGCCCTTCACGGATGCCGTGAAGCGCTTCCTGCGCGTCGGCGACGAGCGGATCAAGGTGAAGGGCACCGACGACGTCCTCGTGTATCGCGCGAAGTGCTGCAACCCGATCATGGGCGAGCCGCTCGTCGGCTACATCACGCGCGGCAAGGGCGTCTCGGTCCACTCCATGAACTGCCCCAACGTGGTGAACCTGCAGTACGACCCCGAGCGTCGCATCAACGTCGAGTGGGAGCGCGGCGGAGAGGCGGCGTACGAGGTGCGCATCGCCGTGGAGGTGGAAGATCGGCCCGGGCTCCTGGCGGCGATCACCGCTCTCCTGGCGGGGCTCAACACGGACATCCGCAACGCCGAGGCCAAGACGTTCGACGACGCGACCGCGAAGGTGGACCTCACGCTGCGCGTCCAGGACCTCAAGCATCTCGAGCGCGTCTTGAAGGCGATCCGCGGTGTGGCGGGCGTCATAGACGTCGAGCGCAACGCCGTGGCTCGATAGGAATCAGACCAAGGAGGCGAGTTGCCGAAGAAGCACGTCGTTTCGCCACAGGCGCCGAAGCCGATCGGGCCCTACTCCCAGGGCGTCATCTCGGGCGGCTTCCTGTTCGCCTCGGGCCAGATTCCCCTGGATCCCGAAACGATGGAGGTTGTGCCCGGCGACATCGTCGCGCAGACCGAGCGCGTGATGGAGAACCTGGTGGCCGTGCTGAAGGAAGCCAAGATGGGCGTCGAGAACGTGGTGAAGACGACCGTCTACCTCGTCGACATGGCCGAGTTCCCGAAGATGAACGAGGTCTACTCCCGCTACCTGGGCAAGGAGCCGCCGGCGCGCACGACGGTCCAGGTCTCGGCCCTGCCGCGGGGGGTACGGATCGAGATCGACGTGGTGGCGGCCTACTAGCCGGCCAGCTCTCCCCTCGTCGGGAACGTTCCGGCTAGGCGGTCTTGCGCTGGGCCGTGGGCTTCGTGACCTTGCCCGAGCGCAGGCAGCGGGTGCAGACCTTGACGCGCTTCTGGGTGCCGCCGGTCACGGCGCGAACCTTCTGGAGGTTCGGATTGAACCGCCGGTGCGTCACGTTGTGGGCGTGGCTGACACGGTTGCCGAACTGGGGCCCCTTGCCGCAGAGATCACATCGTTGAGCCATCTTCTGATTCTCCTCGAGCGTACGGGGCCCGTCTCACGGCCCGCGCGAAACCGCAAGTATAACAAGACTGGCGCGAGGGTCAAGGTAAGCGGCCCCGCGCGAGCGCCTGGCTTCGCGCGAGAGGTCGCCCGTGCTATAGTCGCCGGGCTTTCGTGTCTCGCATTTCGGCGTCTCTAAACGCGCGGCAGATCGCTCCTTAATCTATGGTCCAGTTCAACTTCAGCGAACGGACCATCAAGGCGAAGGTGGTCTACTACGGCCCCGCCCAATCGGGGAAGACCACCAACCTGGAACAGATCCATCGGATCACGGATCCCCAGGCCAACAACCGTCTGATCTCCCTCAACACCGCCCAGGACCGGACCCTCTTCTTCGACCTGCTGCCCTTCAGCCTCGGGGCCGTCTCCGGCTACGACTTCAAGGTGCAGCTCTACACCGTTCCGGGTCAGGTCCAGTACAACGCCACCCGTCGCGTGGTGTTGGCGGGAGCCGACGCCGTGGTGTTCGTGGCGGATTCCCGCAAGGGCATGTTCAAGGAGAACCTCGCGGCCTTCGAGAACATGAAGGTCAACCTGCTGGCGAACCGCCTGGTTCCCGAGAAGGTGCCGCTGGTCCTTCAGTACAACAAGCGCGATCTCGACGACCTTCAGTCGGAAGCCGAGATGAAGAAGGCGCTCAACCCCTGGAACCGGCGCTCCCACCTGGCCGTGGCGGCCCGGGGAGAAGGCGTCATCGAGACCTTCGTGGCCGTCGTGCAGGAAATGCTCACGGCCATCGCGGTGAAGTACAACCTCAAGGAGAAGGGCCTCGACCCGTCGAGCGCGCCGGAAGTGGTCGCCGAGGCGTTCTCGAGCCTGCTCAAGGCCGCGGGCCCGCCGCCCCCGATCGCCGACAAGCCCGCAGGCAAGGTCATCCTTTCCCAGGCGACCAACGTCGACCACGCGGCGCCGCTGCAGGCCACGCCCGAGACGGGTCTCGTCTCGGAGGAGCTGCTGCACCGCGCGATCCGCTCGAACGTCGAGCTCGCCGAGGCCCTGGCCGGGCTCGTCCATGACATGAACCTGGGGCTGGGGACGATCCTCTCCCACGCCGAGCTGCTGATGGTCTATCGCGAGGACGCCCGCGAGAAGCGCCAGGGTGCGATCGCGTCGATCCAGCACGAGGCGTCGCGCCTGCGCAAGATCATGCAGGAGCTGGGGCAGGCGGGAGTGGCGGCCGGCGCCGCACCCTCGCCGCGCGCGCCCACGGCGCCGCCGTCCGCGCCCGTGGCGCCGCCGCCTCGGGCCATGACCCCGGTGCCGCCCTCGGCCCCGACGCTGCTGGGGACGGCGCCGTCGCTGCCGCCGGCACCGGCCGTGCCCGCCGGGCCGCTGCTCGAGACCACGCTGTTGGCGGCGGTCGAGTCCGCGAAGCCCGTCATCGAGCCGCGGCGCGTCGGCGTCGAGCTCCGCTTGATCCCGGGCACGCCGCTTCCCAAGTGCCCCGCTCCGACGCTCCAGCGCGCCATGGTCGCGCTGTTCGATGCCGTCTCGGTCATGTCCCCGTCGGGATCGAGTGCCGTGGTCCGGGCCGAGAAGAAGCCCGTGCTGCTCCGGGGCCGCGACGGCCAGCAGGTGAAGCGCGACTTCCTGATGCTGGCCGTGTCCCACGGCGGCACGCTCTCGCCCGAGGACCAGCAACGGATCCTGGGCGGCTCCGACACGTCGCCGCTCGGAGAAACCTGCCGCCTGGTGCGCGAGATGGGGGGCTTCGTGCGCTTCGCCCCCCTGCCCTCCGGCGGGCTCGAGACCCGGCTCTTCCTTCCTGCCTGACGGCCTGGCCGGCGCGCCCGGCGCGAGACGTGCTAGGCCTTGACTGGCACCAGCTGCTGAAGACCCTCGGCCACGGCTTCGCTCGTGATGTCCCAGTTGTCGCGGTCGAACACGGCCTTGCCCCCACGGAAGAAGAACAACTGCGGCGACTCGTGGGTGACGCCCGTCAGGGACGCGACGTGGTTGCTCGCGGGCCGCGCTTCCACGACCTTGATGATGCCGAGCCGCAGGTCCTCGCGGCCTTCGAGATGCGACTGCACGCTGCCGAAGGTCTCGTTGGTCTTGTGGCAGGTGCCCGCCTTGAAGATCGCCGAAGTCGGGTTCTTCGCGAGGAACGCGTCCACCTCGGCCGGCGACGTCAGGAACTCGATGCGATCCTTCAGGGACATGTCTCCTCCGCTTCCTCTTCGATTCTAGCCGGTTCTACTTGAGCATCTTGCGGAGCACGGTCTGGAGGATGCCCCCGTTGCGGTAGTAGTTGATCTCGACCGCCGTGTCGAGGCGCGCGACGACCGTGAAGAACGCCTTCGTGCCGTCCTTGCTGTTCACCTCGACGATCACGTCCTGGCGCGGCGTGAGGTCCTTGCTGATGCCGGTGATCGTGAGGCGCTCGAAGCCCGTGAGGCGCAGCGATTCGGCGTTCTGGCCCGGCTTGAACTGGAGCGGCAGGACTCCCATGCCCACGAGGTTGGAGCGATGGATGCGCTCGTAGCTCTCGGCGATGACCGCGCGCACGCCCAGCAACAGCGTTCCCTTGGCGGCCCAGTCCCGTGAGCTGCCGCTCCCGTACTCCTTGCCGGCGAGCACGATCAGCGGCGTGCCTTCCGTCCTGTAGCGCACGGCCGCGTCGAAGATGTCCATACGCTCGCCCGACGGCGCATGGACCGTGACGCCGCCCTCGACGCCGGGCACCATGAGGTTCTTGAGGCGGATGTTCGCAAAGGTGCCGCGCACCATGACGCGGTCGTTGCCGCGCCGCGAACCGTAGGAGTTGAAGTCGCGCTTCTCGACGTGGCGCTCCTGGAGGAACCGGCCGGCCGGGCTCGCGAGGGCGATGTCGCCGGCGGGCGAGATGTGGTCCGTCGTCACCGAGTCCCCGAGGACGGCCAGCACCCGCGCGTCGCGGATCTCCGAGAGCGGCTTGGGCTCCAGGGTGAGCTCCTGGAAGAACGGAGGATCCTGGATGTAGGTCGAGTCGTCCTTGAAATCGAAGAGCTCGCCGCCCTTCACCGGGATGCCGTTCCAGGTGGGGTTGCCGTCGAAGACGTTGCCGTAGGTCTTCTGGAACATCTCCCCCGAGATGCGGCTCTCGAGCTCGGCGACTTCGCGCTGGGTCGGCCAGATCTCCGAGAGCATCACGGGCTTCCCGTCGGTGGCCGTTCCGATCGGATCCCGCGTGAGATCGATGTCGGTGGTGCCCGCGAGTGCGTAGGCCACGACGAGGGGAGGCGAGGCCAGGTAGTTCGCCTTCACGTCGGGGTTGATGCGGCCCTCGAAGTTCCGGTTGCCCGAGAGCACGGACGACGCCACGAGCTTGCCCTGGGTCACGGCCCTGCTGACGGGCTCGGGAAGCGGGCCGCTGTTGCCGATGCAGGTGGTGCAGCCGTATCCCACGGTCTGGAAGCCGAGCGCGTCGAGGTCCTTCGTGAGACCGGCCTTCTCGAGGTATTCGGTCACCACCTTGGACCCGGGAGCCAGGCTCGTCTTCACGTACCCGGGGACCTTGAGGCCGCGCGCGACGGCCTTGCGCGCTACGAGGCCGGCCCCGATCATCACCGACGGGTTCGAGGTATTGGTGCAGCTCGTGATCGCGGCGATCACGACGGCGCCGTGCTTGAGCTCCGCGTCGCCGCGGAACGACACGGGCGACGTCCTCGAGAGATCCGCCTCGGCGAGCCCGAAGCCGCGCTCCTTCACGGGGGCCGACAGGGCCTTGCGGAACGCGTCCTTCATCTGCGACAGCGCGACGCGATCCTGGGGCCGCTTGGGTCCGGCGAGGCTCGGCTCGACGCTCGCGAGGTCGAGCTCCAGGGTGTCCGTGAAGACGGGCTCCGGAGAGGCGGCCGTGCGGAACAGGCCCTGCTCCTTGCAGTAGCGCTCGACGAGATCGACGTCCGCTTCCGTGCGTCCCGTACGCCGCAGGTAGCGCAGCGTCTCGTCGTCCACCGGGAAGAAGCCGCAGGTGGCCCCGTACTCGGGGGCCATGTTGGCGATGGTGGCCCGGTCGGCGAGGCTCATCTCCGCGAGACCCGGCCCGAAGAACTCCACGAACTTCTCGACGACGCCCTTCCGGCGCAGGACCTGGGTCACGGTGAGCACGAGATCGGTGGCGGTCACCCCTTCCCTCAGCTTGCCCGTGAAGCGCATGCCGATGACCTGGGGCGTCACCATGTAGAGCGGCTGGCCCAGCATCACGGCCTCGGCCTCGATGCCGCCGACACCCCAGCCCAGGACGCCCAGGCCGTTCACCATGGTCGTATGGGAGTCGGTGCCGACGAGCGTATCGGGGAACGCGACGCTCTTGCCGTTCTCCGTCCGCGTCAGGACGCCCTTGGCGAGGAACTCGAGGTTGACCTGGTGGACGATGCCGGTGGCGGGAGGCACGACGCGGAAGTTGGCGAACGCCTGCTGGCCCCAGCGCAGGAACTCGTAGCGCTCGGCGTTGCGCTCGAACTCGAGCTCGGCGTTCCTCGCGAGCGCCTCGGCCGAGCCGAAGGCGTCGACCTGGACCGAATGATCGACCACGAGGTCGACGGGGACGAGGGGGTTGATCCGCTTCGGGTCACCGCCCAGGCGCTTGACGGCCCCGCGCATCGACGCGAGGTCCACGACGGCCGGCACGCCCGTGAAGTCCTGGAGGATCACGCGGGCCGGCATGTACGGCAGCTCCACGTCGCGGGGCGCCGCGGCGTTCCAGCCCGCGAGGTTCTTGACGTCGGTCTCGGTCACGAGCTCGCCGTCGAGATTGCGCAGCACGGCCTCGAGGAGGACCTTGATCGAGAACGGCAGGCGCTCGAGGCCGGGTGCGAGGCCGGCGCCCGACAAGGCGTCGAGGCGATAGATCGTGTGCTTGCCATGGGCCGTGGCGAGCGTCGCGCGCGCGCCGAAGCTGTCGGGTTTCATCTCTCCTCCAGGGACCCACGAGTCTACCTCACGGGCGGAGGGCCGTGGCCTACTCGGCGTCGGCCTCGCCGATGCGGTCCGCCACGTAGCGCCGGATGTCGAGGCTCAGGTCCTCCATGGGCGCGTAGTAGCCGAAGCGGTGGACCCGGGAGCTCATGCCGCGCTGGACCTCCTCGCAGATCGCCCAGTCCTGACGGTTGATGAGGTCCCAGAACTCCACGGCGTCGTGGGGATCGAAATCCGCCCGGGCGATCTCCTCGGGGTGGAAGAGGAAGTCGCACACCACCCGGGTCCTGCCGGCGGCCAGGGGCCACAAGGTGAAGGCGGCGACGTGGTCCGACGACAGGCTCAGGAAGAGGTTCGGATACGCGATCTCCCCCTTGTGACGCACCCGCTCCTCGTCCGAGAGCGTCGCGAACGGCCGACGCCGCGTCGTTCCCGACATTGTGAACGTGAAGGCGCCCTCGCGATGCGGGATGCCCTCCTCCCACGCGAGGCCCGCGCCGCCGTTCTTGCGGAAGGCCGGCACGACGTCGCACAGCTCGGGGTGGACGGGACCGCAGTGGTAGCACTCGTT
The DNA here is from genome assembly GCA_902826455.1 of uncultured Acidobacteriota bacterium. Lineage (GTDB taxonomy): Bacteria > Acidobacteriota > Vicinamibacteria > Fen-336 > Fen-336 > CADEEV01. The sequence goes on from CADEEV010000047.1 coordinate 6,863, forward strand.
GTAGTTCTCGGCCACCACCTTCCAGTTGGCGGCGACCTCGTAGGTGATGCAGTGCGCGGAGCGCAGCTCGGCGAGGGGATAGCGCTGCACGCGCTCGGGGATGGCTCCGAGCTGTCCCGCGAGGTCCTGCCGGGCTTCGCCTGGAGTGAGGTTGAGGAAGACGAAGCCGCCCCAGGTCGCGACACCCACCGGGTGCAGCCCGAGTCCCGCGCGCTCCCCCGCGAGGGAGTCGCCCAGATGAGGCGCGCTCAGCAGTGCGCCGTCGAGGGAGTAGGTCCACGAGTGGTAGGGGCAGCGGATCGTCGCGTTGGGCAGCACGCCCGAGGGCTGGTTGCTGAGCGCGGCCTGGTCCGTGCACAGCCGGGCGCCGCGATGACGGCAGACGTTGTAGTGGGCTCGCAGCGTGCCCTCACGGGTCCGCACCACGAGCAGGCTCTCGCCGAACGCCTCCACGACGCGGGAGTCGCCAGGCCGGGGCAGGTCCTCCTCGCGCAGGGCGGCGATCCATTCGCGGCAGAAGAGCCCCTCCCGCTCCCGAGCGAAGACGTCCTCGCGCAGGTAGTGGCCGCTCGGAAGGCTCTTCTCCAGGATGGTCTGACCAGTAGTCATGGACAATAAACCCTGCTCAAAGATACACTAGCCCCGTAGGGGAGAGAAGCCATGAGTTCCAGTTTGACTCACAGTCAGCCCAGCGCCTCCGAGAGCGTGCGCGCGCGCTCCGAGGCCAAGCGTGCCCGGATCGTGGACGTGGCGATGCGCCACTTCGCAGAGCAGGGCTACCACCAGGCGCGAGTCCAGGACATGGCAGCCGAGCTGGGCATCGCCAAGGGCTCCGTGTTCCAGCACTTCGGGAGCAAGGAGCGGCTGTTCCTCGCCGCCTACAAGCGGGCCGTGACCTCCTTCCCGGGCTGGCTCGACGTTCCCGGCGAGACCCGGGAGCAGGGCTTCTTCGCGACCGTGCGCTACTGGCTGCTGCGCACCGTGGACACGCTGCGCGAGGACTGGGTGCCCTACCGTGTCGCCCTCATCGGCAACTACGGCACCGACCTCGGCCTGAAGCGCCAGATCAATCGCTTCCTCGTGAACGAGGATCCCTACCGTCTCGCGGCGTTCGTGAAGTTCGGCGTCGACCGCGGCGAGCTGCGCCGCGACGTGGACCAGGATTTCGTGGCCTCCTTCCTGGACTGGACGTGGGAGCGCTTCCAGGACGCACTGCTCACGGAGGAGCTCGACCCGGGCCTGTTCCGTCGTCATGGCGGCCGGCCCGAGCGCACGGAGGCGCGCATCGAGGAGTTCCTGCGGCTGCTCCGCAGCGCCATCGGTGCGCCGCAGCCCCTGGCGCCGCCCAAGGCGGCTCCGAAGAAGGCCCGGCAGGCGCGCCGCTAGCGCGTCACGGCCTTCGACTCCGCATCGAAGAAGCGCAGCAGGCGATCGGCCGCGTGACGGATCCCGATCCGCGGCGAGACGCCCACGCGCACCGGCGGTCGTCCTTCCCGCAGCGTGAGCCCGGCGTCGCGCTCGAAGAGATGGCGTCCCGACAGGCGCGTGTCGATGTCGAGACCGCGGCACAGGCGTCCGGGGCCCGACAGCGTCCGCGGCACGAGGGCGTCGTCGAGGCTCTCGGCGGCGCGAACCAGCACGCAGCCCGCGCGGCCGCGCGGCTCCGTCGCGATGTTCAGGCAGTAGTGCATGCCGTAGATGAAGTAGACGTAGAGCGTGCCCGGTGCCTCGAAGAGAGGCGCCGTCCGCGGCGTCGGGCCGCGATAGGTATGGGCGGCCGGGTCGTCGCCGCCCTGATAGGCCTCGAGCTCGACGATGCGGCATCGCCTCACCCCGCGACCCACGCGCCGCACCAGGTGCATGCCCAGCAGCCGCGGGGCCGCGACCTCGGGCGGGCCTTCGAGGACCTCGAGCAGCCGCCGGCGTTCCGCGGCGCCGGGCAGCTCGAAGCGCGTCACGGCTCGAACCTGTAGCTTCCGTCGAGGCGGCAGACGGCGCTTCGCTCCACGTCGTAGGCCCAGGCCTCGACCTCCACGGGCAGCAGCGTCGTGGGCAACCAGAACCGGGCCTCCCAACCGGCGTCGATGCACCCGGGACAGTCGAGGGCCTCGGCGACGTCGGGCCGCGAGCGCCCCGGCCCTGCGAGGGCGAACACCACGGGCGCGCCGCGCCGCTTGCGGTAGGTGAGGATCACGGCGTCGGCGACGCTGGGTCGCTCGGGCAGCCAGGCGCCCCCCAAGAGCCGCAAGCTCTGTCGTTCCGGATACGCCTCGTCGATCGACCCGCAGCTGCCCGGCCGCACCGTGGCCACCCGATCGAGCCGAGGGTCCGTGCGCTGTGCAGGGCGCAGCGCGCCCAGGGTCTCGAGCCGCGCGGCCTTCTGGCGGAACGGCACCGCCGGCTCGCCCAGCGGCTCGCGAAAGTCCACCTGCGGGAACAGGGGCGCCAGCACCAGGTGGGCCTTGGCGCGCTTCATCAACAGGTAGCGCGCCTCCATGTCGTCGTGGCCCAGCCGCCCGGCGGGCAGGCTCCAGACCAGCAGCGGCAGGCAGACGAGCGCCCGGACCCGCGCCCGGCGCGGCCCGGGCGTGCCTTCCGCGAAGAGGACCGCCAACACGAAGACCGAGACGACCAGGTACAGCGTCGGCGTCGTGTAGCGGGACGCGAACACGGTGCCGGTGCCGGCTCCGGCCCGGCCGAGGGCGATCAACCCGGCCGTCAGGAGCGCCTGCAGGCCGAGGCAGGCCCAGGCGAGCGCAGGACCGCGCCCGTCGACGAGCCTGCGAACGAGGCCGAGCGCGAGCAGCGCATAGGCGCAGAGCAGCGCGGCGCCCATCCCCAGCGCCATCGCGAGCCACGCCTTGCGGAAAGCCAGGGCCAACGGCTGACCCAGCATGCCGAGGAACGCGGTCAGGTAGAGCGCAGGTTCCGCGAGCACCGGCGGCCGCTCGAAGCGATGCTGCGGCGCCGTGTATCCGTAGAGGTAGAGCCCGAGGCACGCGGCGAGCGCCAGGCCCCAGGTGATCGCGGCGCGAACGCGATGCTCGCGCGACTCGCGCAGGACGCGCAGCGGAAGGACCGCGATCCACGTGAGGAAGCCCGAGCCCAGGGAATAGGAGCTGACGACCGCGAGCGCGCCCGCGGCGGCGGCCCAGGGTCGCGAGCGCCAGCGCCCAGGCAACGCGAGGACGGAGGTGAAGCAGGCGATCGGAGCCAGGAACTGGAGCTGGAACCCCCACAACCAGTTCTGATGCTGGATCGGGGAGAACACGAGCAGGTTGACGACGAACGACGCCAAGAACGGCCAGGCCGTCTCCTCGGGCCAGGTGCGCCGCAGGAGCACCTGGAGGTTCCATCCGATCAGCAGCGCGACCAGGAAGATCGCCGCGAGCTCCGCGCGCACGTTCCACTGCGTCAGCCGCGCGAGCGCCGCGAACACCAGGCGCGGGAAGAATATGCGGTGCTCGTTGTGGGGTCGCCAGAGGTCCTCGACGCCCAGGCCGCCCTGGAGCGCCTTCTGCATCAGGGGCAGCTCGTCCCACTGGTCGTTGTACGGAACGTCGACGCCGTAGCGGTCGACGAGCAGGCCGAGCCAGAGCGCGGGAGCGAACGCGAGCGCGCAGAGCGCCGCGCGGCCCCATTTCATCCTGCGCGTCCCAGGTCCTCGTCCCGCGTCTCGCGCGTCGCGAGGAGACCGGCGAACGTGAGGAGCGCCGCCGCCGAGAGGTAGTAGCCCACGAAGCGCAGGCCATGGGTCCTCGCGAGCCAGGTGGCCACGTACGGAGCGAGAGACGCGCCGAAGATGCCCGCGAGGTTGAACGTGAGCGAGCTCCCCGTGTAGCGCACCGACGTCGGGAACAGCTCCGAGAGCACCGTGCCCAGGGGCCCGTACGTGAGACCCATCAACGACAGGCCGACGGCGAGGGTCGCGACGGCGCCCCAGGTGCCCGCTTCGAAGAGCGGCGCCAGGACCAGGCCGAAGAGCGCGATGGCCGCGGTGACGCCGAGCAGCGTCGCGCGCCGGCTCCGCTCGGCCAGCAGGGCGGACATCGGGATCGTGAGGGCGAAGCAGAGCACGCCGAAGAGCTGGATCAGCAGGAACGTCTCGCGCTCGAAGCCGAGCGCGGTCGTGCCCCAGGACAGGGCGAACACCGTCATCAGGTAGAAGAGCACGAAGGTCGCGAGGGAGACCAGGGTCCCGAGTACGAGGGTCCCCGGGTACTGCCGGAAGACCACGAAGAGCGGCACCTTCGCCGCCTCGCGCCGGCCCGCCGCCTGCTGGAAGACCGGCGTCTCGGTGATCGTGAGCCGCACGTAGAGGCCCACGAGGACCAGGACCGCGCTCGCGAGGAACGGGATGCGCCAGCCGAAGGCGAAGAACTGGGCGTCGCTCAGGGTCTTCGACAGGAGCAGGAACACGCCGCCCGAGAAGAAGAAGCCGACCGGCGCGCCCAGCTGCGGGAACATCCCGTACCAGGCGCGCTTCCCCGGCGGCGCGTTCTCGATCGCGAGGAGCACGGCGCCGCCCCACTCGCCGCCGAGACCGAGGCCCTGCCCGAACCGGCACAGGGCGAGCAGCACGGGCGCCGCGATCCCGATCGACGCGTACGTCGGCAGCATCCCGATCGCCACCGTCGAGACGCCCATCGTGAGCAAGGCCGCCACGAGCGTCGTCTTGCGCCCGACGCGGTCTCCGAAGTGCCCGAAGAGGGCCGAACCGATGGGGCGCGCGAGGAACGCGATCGCAAACGTGGCCAGGGACGCGAGCGTCGCGGACGCCGGATCCGAGGCCGGGAAGAAGAGCCGCGGGAACACCAGGACGGCGGCGGTCGCGTAGATGTAGAAGTCGAAGAACTCGATGGTCGTGCCGACGAGGCTCGCGAACAGCACCTGGCGCGGGCTGTTCATCGTGCGTCGCCCTTCAACGCGACGGCTGCAGCTCGAAGCCGCGGGGGTGGCGGCGTCCGTTGAGCCACGCGCCGAGCCAGGTCGAGCGCACGCCGTAGTGATAGCTCGGCACGAGGAGCGCCAGCAGCGCGACGTGCAGGAGCGGGATCTCGACCCACCAGTCGAGGCCCCAGGGCGCCCACCAGACCTCGAGCGCCACGAGGACCGGGAGATGGGTGACGTAGAGCCAGTAGGACCCGTCGGCGAGGTAGCGCCAGAGCCGCGACGGGCGTCCGACATGGCGCAGGAAGAGCCCGATCCAGCCGAAGGCCGACGCGATCATCGTGAGGCTCGTGGCGAGGGACGTCGCCCAGCGCAACGCCGTCGCGTGCTCGGTGGCCCATGCGCCGCCAATGTTACGCGTCCCGACTCCGATCGCGGCGAGCCAGCTCATCCCGAAGCCGACCGTCAGCAGCAGCGGCCAGCGGTGCGCCGTCGACTCGAGGGGGCTCCGATGCTCGAAGAACCAGTAGCCGAGCGCGAAGAAGCCGAGGTAGAGCGCCAGCACCGGCACGTTCCACGCGAAGCTGCGATCGGGAGTGTCGATGTCCGCGCCCTTCATCAGGGCGAGCAGCAGCGTCGCGAGAGCCACCAGCACCGCGGGCCCGAGGGCCGTGCCGGCGAGCCGTTCGGCGCGGGCAGCCCCAGCCTCCAGCCATGCCGTGAGCCCCGTGCGCGCCGACAGGGCCCGGGCGCACAGGAAGATCGCTCCGATGCAGGCGAGGTAGTAGAGGAACCAGAGGTGCGTGAGCACGATCGCGGGCCACACCTCGAGGCGGAGAGCTTGCGTGGTGAGGCCCAGCCACGCGTGCGGCTCCGAGGAGGGCGGCAACCAGCCCGTCCTCAGGCCCCCGATCATCCACAGCGCGGTGAGCGCGAACTTCATCGGATAGAGCAGCACCACGAAGACGAGGACGACGCGCTTGATGCGATCGACGGCGTAGGCAGGCGCGCCGCGGCGCCCGATGACGAGCGCTCCGAAGAAGCCCGACAGCAGGAAGAAGATCTCGAGGCGGAAGGTGTGCAGATAGAACGACAGCCAGCTCGGGATCATGCTGGGCCGGGCCGTCCCGACCGCCCACACGCCGGGCGGAGCCACGAAGGGCATGGTCGAGTGGAGCAGGATGCCCAGGAGCAGGGCGAAGGCGCGCAGCGCGTCGAGGGCGTGGAAGCGCTCGTCGGGCGTCGACGTCGTTCGGTGGGCGGGAGCCATCGAGCCGCCCGCATCGTAGCCGATCGTGAACGAGGGCGGCCATGCGGTATCGTCGAAGCTGGCATCGATGCTGCACGGCACTCGTCATGAAAAGGAGATCTCCATGACCTCGATACCGAAGAACACGATCTGCCTCTGGTTCGACAAGGAAGCGCACGACGCCGCGCGCTTCTACGCCGCCACGTTTCCCGACAGCGAGATCACCGCCGTCCACACGGCGCCCGGCGACTACCCGAGCGGCAAGGCGGGCGACGTCCTGACGGTGGAGTTCACCGTCCTGGGAATTCCCTGCGTCGGCCTGAACGGCGGCCCTGAGTTCAAGCACAGCGAGGCGTTTTCCTTCCAGGTCGCGACGGAGGACCAGGAGGAGACCGATCGCTACTGGAACGCGATCGTCGGCAACGGCGGCCAGGAGAGCCAGTGCGGCTGGTGCAAGGACCGCTGGGGGCTCTCGTGGCAGATCACGCCACGCGTCCTCACGGAGGCGTACAACAAGGGCGGCGCCGAGGCCAAGCGCACCTTCGACGCCATGATGAAGATGAAGAAGATCGACGTCGCCGCCATCGAGGCCGCACGCCGGGGCTGACGCCGGCCGCGATCGAACGGTTCATCGCCGACGGCTTCGTCCGCATCGACCACGCGTTCCCGCGCGAGCTCGCGGACGAGGCCCGGGCGATCCTCTGGAAGGCGACGGGCCTGAGCCCCGAGGACCCCGGCACGTGGACTACGCCGGTCGTGCGTCTGGGCGTGTTCACGCAGCCGCCCTTCGTCGCGGCCGCGAACATGCCCTCTCTGCACGCGGCCTTCGACGCGCTGGTGGGTCCGGGCCGCTGGCAAAGGCTCGGAGCGGTCGGCACCGTCCCCGTGCGGTTCCCGTCCTCCGTCGATCCGGGAGACACCGGATGGCACGTCGACATGAGCTTCGGCACGGACGCGCCGGACTTCATGACGTGGCGCGCCAACATCCGCTCGAAGGGCCGCGCGCTGCTGATGCTCTTCCTGTTCTCCGACGTGGGCGAGCTCGACGCTCCGACGCGCCTTAGGGTCGGGTCGCACGTCGACATCGCACGTCAGCTGGCACCGGCGGGAGAACGAGGCCTGACGCTCCGGGAGCTCGCCGCCGACGGCTTCGCGGCGAGCGCTCGTCGCTCCGTCGTCACGGCAACGGGAGATGCCGGCACGGTCTACCTGTGCCATCCGTTTCTCGTGCATGCGGCGCAGCCGCATCGAGGGAAGCGCCCGCGCTTCCTGGCCCAGCCACCGCTCCTGCCGGCGGACCCGGAGAATCGGCCACAAAGGGACCTGAGTGTCGTGGAACGGGCGACGGCGCGGGGGCTGGGTGGGGGATTGGCTGGGACGCAGGGATTCGAACCCCGATAAGCAGAGTCAGAGTCTGCTGTCCTACCGTTGGACGACGTCCCAGCAGGACGAGTCCCCGATTCTAGGGGACCCCCTCGCGGGGGTCAAACCCGCTCAGCGGCCGGCGGCGGCGAGGTAGAGCGCGTTCGCGAGGGGCGCGTACGTGCCCCAGCTCTGGGCCCGGTACTGCGGGCGGAAGCCGAACAGGACCACGCGGCCGCGCCCGAGGGGCGCGTCGACGAGGGCGGCGCGACCGCGAAGCCTCTCGCCGGCCTCGAGGTAGCCCGAGAGCAAGGGCTGCGCCTCGGTGTACGACAGCACCGTCTGCTCTGCGGGCGCCGTGAACGCGGGGCTGTCCGAGAACCAGATCATCGCGCTCTCGCCGAGGCCGCTCGCGAGCGGGCTTCCGGCCCGCACCGACGTCCGGAGGATCGAGCCCGGCGCCTTCGTCTCCGGAACGAGACCGCCGTTCACGCCGAGGCCGAAGTCCTCGACGGGCAACAAGGCCGCCTCGTTGAAGGCCACCAGGGTGCCGCCTTCGTCGGCGAAGGCCTTGAGCGCGGCGACGCCCTCCTCGCCGATGCCGCCGGTGTACTCGGCCGGGAGCGTCGAGGCGGCGCGGCCTTCGACGATCTCCTTCGGCGATTGATCCGGGAGCACGATCGCGTCGAAGCGGGCGCGCAGGCGGCCGCGGCGCACGTCGGCGTCGTGGAGGGTCTCGTAGCGGACGTCCAGGTCCTTGTCGAAGACGTAGCGTGTCCAGCCCTCGTCCATCGACGGCGAGAAGGACTGGTACACGCCGATGCGAGGCGCGCGCAACGCGAGGCTCGCGGGGCGGGCGGTGACGCCACGCGCGACGAAGCCGAGCTCGCGGGCGAGGCTTTCGAGGCGCGTGCGGGCGCCGCCAGGCACCAGCAGCGTCCCGGCGGGGAAGGGGACCCCGCGGTCGGTGAATGCCACCTTCGACCAGCCGACCGCAACGCCGGCGCGCAACAGCCGGCCGAGGGCCACGAGCTCGCCCGTGGAGTGCCCGAGAGCGTAGCTGCCGGCCCGGCCATCGACGCGGCCGGGCTCGACCGTGACGGACGCGACGCGCTCGAGCGCCGCCTCGAATGGCGTCTCGATCGCGACCGCTTCGACGCCGAGCAGGTACGGCAGTGTGTGCGCCGTGACGTCGTAGGGCTCCTGGGTCGGAGCTCCCGCGTACGGTCGGATCTCGGGGTAGTCCTGACGCTCGAGCAGGGTCTTCGCGAAGGCGCTCGCGGGCTGGCTCATGCGGATCACGTGACTTCCGGCCGGGAAGCGCCGCCCGCCGGCTTCGAACGCAGCCGTGGCGCGCTCGATCTCGAGGGCGCCGGTCGCGAGGACCTCGAGCAGCTTCGCCGTCGCGAGAGCGTCGCGCTGGCCGGAGGGCACGACGAACGCGAACGGTGACGTGCGCGTGCTCGCGCGACGGTTCACCGCCAGGAAGTTCGAAAGCCAGAACGTTCGATTGTGCGCGGCATGGCTCAGCAGTGCCCACGTCGCCGCGCGCTGGTAGTCCATCATGTCGCGCAGCCGCCAGCGGCCGCCCGGCCAGGGCGCGGGGAGATTCCAGCTGGCCAGCTTCGCGTCGTAGCCGATGCCGCTCTCGAGCTTGGCGAAGGGCATCTCGACCGGCGTGGCGTAGTTGGCGGACGCGACCTCCGAGAGCACGCGGAGCCCGCCGTGGGTGTGGGGGTAGGCCCGGCTCGGCGACCAGGCGTCGTAGATGGCCCGGAACACGACGCCGGTCTTGCCCTCGCTCGTGAGGCTCGCCGCCATGTGGGTGCCGATCGCGGTGAGCGCCGCGCGCAGCCCGGGATCCACGTTGGGCTCCACGGGATCGACGTAGGGCGGTACGAAGATGCGGGCGCTCTTCTCGCCCATCTGGTGCAGGTCGTGGACGAGCTGGGGCCGCCAGCGGTCGTACAGGTGCTTCACCGTCAGCCGCGTCTCGGCCTGCGTGAACATGTACCAGTCGCGGTTGTTGTCGTGGCCGGTGTAGTGGTGGTACAGGAACGGCTCGTCGGCGCCCTCCCAGGACGTGCCGACGGTCTTGCGGTACCACTCGGTCACCTCCTGCATCCCGTCCGGGTTGTGGGACGGGATCATCAGGATGACGGTGTTGTCGAGGACGTCGCGCGTCGCCTCGTCGTCGCCGCTCGCGAGGGCGTAGGCCGTCTCCATCGCGGTCTGGGTCGCGGCCACCTCGCTCGCGTGGATGCCGTGGTTGAGCGCGACGATCGTCTTGCCGGTCGCCACGAGTCGTCGGGCCTCGGCGTCCGAGAGCCCGCGCGGGTCCCAGAGGCGCAGGTTCGCGGCGCGGATCTCTTCGAGGCGCTTCATGTTCGCCTCGGAGGTGATCGTCACGATGAGGAACGGCCGGCCCTCGGTCGTCGTGCCGACGTTCTCGACCCGCACGCGCTCCGAGGCGGCGTCGAGCGCCGCCCAGTATCGCTGAGCCTGGGTCCAGTCGGCGAGGACGCGGTCCTCTCCGAGCGTGAAGCCGAGCACGGACTGCGGCGTGGGCACGGCGGGCGCCGCGGAAGCCACCGGTTGAAGAGCGAACAAAAGTCCTGCGATCACGCGTTTCATCGCGCTAGAGTCTACGCGAACGCCATGCCTGTGCTGGTCGCGCTTCTCGTCTCGGGGGCCGTCCTGTCGGCTCCGATCGAGGTCCTGCGTCGGGAGTACGACGGGTTCGTGCGCGGCACGCGCGACGGCGACCCAGCCGCCGCCGAGAGGCTCGCAGGATGGCCCGAAGCAGACGTCAAGGCCGCGGTCACGGACCTCATGGAGCGGTCTCGTGACCGCAAGACGAACGCGGGACCCGAGGATCGGGAGGCCGCGGCGCTCCTGCACACGGAAACCGGGTTCGCGCTCGCCGCCGGCCGGCAGGAGGCGGGAGCCGCGCTGCACCTCGGGAGCGCGCGCGACCTGGTGCAGGCTGCGAGCCGCGAGTTCGCCTGCTCCTGGTGGCTCGCGATGTCGTACCGGCAGGGCGGCGCTTCCGAGACGCTCCGCCAGGTCGAGGCCCTGGTGCAGGCCGACCGTGCCTGCGGCGATCTCCCGGAGCTCTGGCTCGCCCACGGCGCGCTGGCGGAGTTCATCTTCACGTTCGGTCCGGAGAGCCCGTCGCTGCGCTCCCGCGTCCTGGGGCGCGACCTGGAGCGCGTGACCAACAGCTCGCTCGTCCGGAAGCTGCTCGAGCCTCGTCCCAACGATCAGGGATCCCTCGCGGCCGGATACTACCGCCGCGTCCTGCGCGACGATCCGCGGCAGTGGGAGGCGCACCTGCGGCTCGCGCGATTCCTGCGACTCACGGGTCGTGCCGGCCAGGGCGTTCCACACCTCGAGGCCGTGCTCGAGGGCAGCCGCGAGCCGAAGGAGCGCTATCTCGCGCGGCTCTTCCTCGGCGACGCCCAGCTGCTGCAAGGGGCCCAGGCGGACGCGATCTCGAACCTCACGGCGGCAGCGCGGATGGGGCCCGGCGCTTTTGCCGCGGCAATCGCGCTCGGCCGGGCGCAACTCGGTGCCAGCGCCCCAGCGGCGGCGCGCTCCTCGCTCCTCGCCTACCTGTCCAGGGACACCGCGCTCGACGTGATGGACCCCTGGGTCGCCTACAACGTGGGCGTGCCGCTCGACGGCCTCGCGCGCGCCATGGCTCGCCTGCACGAGCACGTGAAGCTGAAATGACGAGTGCCCTTCTCGTCGCGGCGGTCCTGGCGCAGGCGCAGGTCCCGACGTTCGAGAGCCGCGTCGAATCCGTGCACGTCGACGTCCTCGTGAAGCGCGGCGACGCCATCGTCTCCGGGCTGACGGCCGAGGACTTCGACGTCCGCGACCAGGGCATTTCCCAACGCGTGAGCCTCGTGGCGCGCGACACGATCGGCGTTCACGCGTTGCTGGCCCTCGACGTCAGCGGCAGCGTCCGCGGCCAGCGCCTCGAGGACCTGAAGGCCGCGGTCCGCGCGTTCCTGTCGAAGCTCGAGGACCGCGATCGGGTGACGCTCCTCGCGTTCAACCACGGCGCGCGGCTGGTGGCGGGACCGGCCGCGTCCGCCGCCCAGGTCGAGGCGGCGCTCACGAGCCTCGAGGCCGGCGGCGGCACGGCGCTCCACGACGCGCTGGTCGCGGGGCTGATCCTCGCGGACGCCGGCGCCGGGCGGCCGGCGCTGCTCGCCTTCAGCGACGGCGATAATCGGCTGAGCTGGACGTCGCCCGAGGCGCTCGTGGAGACCGCGCGCGCCTCCGAGGCCGTGATCTACACCATCGGCGCCGGCTCCCTGGGCGCCTCCGGTCGCACGCTGCTCGAGGATCTGGCCGACCAGACGGGCGGTGCCGTGCGCGAGGCCCGCGACGGCGCTTCGTTGCGCGCGGCCTTCGGGCAGATCCTGTCGGAGCTGCGCGGCCGGTACCTGCTGCGCTACGAGCCGACCGGCGTCGAGACGCCGGGCTGGCACAAGCTCGAGGTGAAGCTGAAGGGCCGCTCCGGGGACGCGCGCGCCCGGCGCGGATATCTCCGCCGCTAGCGCCCGCAAACGGACCAGCCCGAACCGGCGCGGCGGCTATGATCGAGGCTTGGCCCGCCCGTCGCTTCCCGACGCCTTCCACGACGCGACACGGGAGTGGTTCGCCGACGCGTTCCCGGCCGGGCCCACGCGCGCCCAGTCCCTGGGCTGGCCCGAGATCCTGTCCGGCCACTCGGCCCTGATCTTCGCGCCCACGGGCTCGGGCAAGACGCTTGCCGCGTTCCTTGCCGCGATCGATCGTCTGATGTTCGCACCCGTGCCCGAGAAGGCCGCCCGCTGCCGGGTCGTCTACATCTCGCCGATGCGGGCGCTCGCGGTCGACGTCGAGCGCAACCTGCGGGCGCCCCTGGCCGGGATCGGTCGCGTCGCGGAGCAGCGTGGCATCGCCTTCCACGCGCCGACCGTCAGCATACGCACGGGGGACACGCCGGCCAGCGAGCGTGCGAAGCTCAACCGCCAGCCCGCGGACGTCCTCATCACCACGCCGGAGTCGCTGTTCCTGGTGCTCACGTCCGAGGCTCACCGCATGCTGGTCTCGACCGAGGTCGTGATCGTCGACGAGATCCACGCGCTGGTCGGCACCAAGCGCGGCGCCCATCTGACCCTCAGTCTCGAGCGGCTCCAGGAGATCGCCCGGAAGCCTCCGCAGCGTCTTGGCCTCTCGGCCACGCAGCGGCCCCTCGAGGAGGTGGCGCGCTTCCTGGGCGGCGGGCGCAAGGTCCACATCGTGGATGCCGGGGCGAAGAAGGTCTTCGATCTCAAGGTGGAGGTGCCGGTCGAGGACATGTCGCGCCTCGGCCAGGTGATCGAGGCCGATCCGCTGGCCGCCGAGCCGCTCGAGATCCCCGAGGGCCCCGCGAGCGCGGTCAAGCGCCGCTCGATCTGGCCGGCCATCCACCCGCGCCTGCTCGAGCTGATCCGGGCCCACCGCTCGACGATCCTGTTCGTGAACAGCCGGCGGCTGGCGGAGCGCCTGGCCGGCGCCCTCAACGAGCTGGCCGGCGAGGACCTGGTGCGCGCCCATCACGGCTCGATCGCCCGCGAGGAGCGGCTCCTCATCGAAGATGCGTTGAAGACGGGCCAGCTGCGAGCCATGGTCGCGACCTCGTCCCTGGAGCTCGGCATCGACATGGGCGCGGTTGATCTCGTCGTCCAGATCGAGACCCCGCCGTCGGTCGCGAGCGGCATCCAGCGCATCGGCCGCGCCGGCCACCAGGCGGGAGCGGTCTCTCGCGGCGTCATCTTCCCGAAGTACCGGGGCGATCTGCTGGCGACGGCCGCCATCACGCGCGCCATCAAGGAAGGCGAGGTCGAGACGACGCGGGTACCGGCGAACCCGCTCGACGTCCTGGCGCAGCAGCTCGTCGCGACGGTCGCCATGGGCGAGCGTTCGATCGACGACCTGTTCGCCCTGGCGCGCCGCGCGGCGCCCTTCGCGAAGCTGCCACGCGCCCAGTTCGACGGCGTCCTCGACATGCTTTCGGGCCGCTATCCCTCCGACGAGTTCGCCGAGCTGCGCCCTCGCGTCACCTGGGACCGGCTGCGCGGCACGGTGCGGGCCCGGGACGGCGCCAAGCGCCTCGCGATCGCGAACGCCGGCACGATCCCCGACCGCGGCCTGTTCGGCGTCTTCCTCGCGGGGGACGAGAACAAGGGTGCGCGGCGCGTGGGCGAGCTCGACGAGGAGATGGTGTTCGAGAGCGGCGTCGGCGACGTGTTCGTGCTCGGCGCCTCGAGCTGGCGCATCGCCGAGATCACGCGCGACCGCGTCTTCGTCGTGCCGGCTCCCGGGCAGGGCGGGCAGATGCCGTTCTGGCGCGGCGATCGCTCGTTCCGTCCGGTCGATCTCGGCCAGTCGATCGGCCGGCTGACGCGCGAGCTCGTCGCGGCGACGCCCGCCAAGGGCATCGCGCGTCTCGTGGCCGACCACGATCTCGACCTTCTCGCGGCCACCAACCTGATGGCCTACCTCAAGGACCAGAAGGACGCCACGGGCGCCGTGCCCGACGACCGCACGCTCGTGCTCGAGCGCACCCGTGACGAGATGGGGGACTGGAGGCTGTGCCTGCTCTCGCCTTTCGGGGGCCGGGTCCACGCGCCCCTGGCCCTCGCGATCGAGGCCCGCCTGCTCGCGGCCGGCGAGCCCGAGGTCGACGCGATCTGGAGCGACGACGGCATCATCGTGAGGCTGCCCGACCGCGAGCGGCTGCCCGACGCGGCAGCGCTCCTGCCGTCGCCCGACGAGATCGAGGACCTGGTCGTCGCGTCGCTCGGCGGGAGCGCGATGTTCGCGGGCCACTTCCGGCAGGCCGCGGCCCGGGCCCTGCTCCTGCCGCGCCGGCGCCCCGGCTTGCGCACGCCGCTCTGGATGCAGCGCAAGCGGGCTCACGACCTCCTGACCGTGGCCGCGCGCTACGGCTCGTTCCCGATGATCCTCGAGGCCTACCGCGAATGCCTGCAGGACGTCTTCGACCTGCCGGGCCTCGTGGATCTCTCGAGGCGCATCGCGCGCCGCGAGCTGCGCCTCGTGACCGTCGACACTCCCGTGCCTTCGCCCTTCGCGTCGGCGCTGCTCTTCGGCTACGTCGCAAACTACCTCTACGAAGGCGATGCGCCGCTCGCCGAGCGCCGGGCCCAGGCCCTGTCCGTCGACCAGTCGCAACTGCGCGAGCTGCTGGGCGAGGCCGAGCTCCGGGAGCTGCTCGATCCCAAGGCTCTCGAGGACACGGAGCTCGCGCTGCAGGGCCTGACCGAGACGACGCGAGCCCACAGCGCCGATCGCATCCACGACCTGCTCCTGCGCGTCGGGGACCTGAGCCATGCGGAGCTCGGCGCCCGGAGCGAGCCCGGCTCTTCCCTCGATGGCTGGCTCGAGTCCCTGGCCCGCGAGGTGCGCCTGCTGCGCGTGACGATCGCGCGCGAGGAGCGCTACGTCGCGGTCGAGGACGCGGGCCGCTTCCGCGATGCCCTGGGCCTGCCGCCGCCCGCCGGTCTTCCCGCCGCCTATCTCGAGCCCGTGCCGGAACCCGTCGAGAGCCTGGTCGCCCGTTATGCGCGCACCCACGCGCCGTTCCGGGCGGTGGAGGTGGCGCGCCGCTTCGGCCTCGGCGAGGGCGCCGTCGAATCCGCGCTGCGCCGTCTCGCCGACAACGGCCGGGTTCTCGAAGGCGAGTTCCGGCCCGGCGGCCGTGGGCGCGAGTGGTGCGATCCCGCCGTGCTCGCCACGATCCGGCGCCGCTCGCTCGCGGCGCTGCGCCAGCAGGTCGAGCCGGCCGAGCCCGAGGCGCTGGGCCGCCTGCTGCTCGACTGGCACGGCATCGTGACCGCCGGCGCCGCGCCCCGCAGCGGCCCGGACGCGCTGCTCGACGTGATCGAGCAGCTCCAGGGCGTCGCGATCCCCGCATCGATCCTCGAGTCCGAGGTGCTCCCCGCGCGTCTCGCCGACTATCGCGGCTCCGACCTCGACGCGTTGTGCGCCGCGGGCGAGGTGGTGTGGGCCGGGCTCGGAACCCTCGGGGAGCGCGACGGCCGGGTCGGCCTCTACCTGGCCGAGGATCTTCCGCTGCTCCACCAGCCCGGCGACGCGCCCGACCAGGCGATCCACGCGACGATCCGCGCCTACCTCGCGCGCAGCGGCGCGAGCTTCTTCGATGCCGTCCATGCCGCCGTCGGCGGGGGGCTCACGCGGCCCACCCTCGAGGCGATCTGGGACCTCGTGTGGTCGGGCGAACTGACGAACGACAGCCCGGCCGCGCTGCGCTCGTTCCTGCGAGCTCATGCGAGCCGCAGCCGGGACCGCCGCTTCCGGCCGTTGACGGCCTTCCGCTCGCGCCGCGCCGCGCCCGCGAGCGCCTCGGGGCGCTGGTCGCTGCTTCCGCCGTCTACGGCCTCGGCGACCGAGCGCGTCGCCGCGCGCGCCGAGCAGCTCCTGGCCCGCCACGGCGTCGTGACCCGGGACGCCGTCGCGGCCGAGGGCTTCCCGGGCGGCTTCGCGGCGCTCTACCCCGTGCTCGCGGCGCTCGAGGAGGCGGGCCGCATCCGTCGCGGCTACTTCGTGCGCGGGCTCGGCGGCTCGCAGTTCGCGCATCCCGGGGCGCTCGAGCGCCTGCGCGCGCTGCGCGACGCGGCGCTGCCCGAGGCCGCGGTCGTGGTGGCGGCGACGGACCCGGCGAACCCGTACGGCGCCGCCTTGCCCTGGCCGGAGCATGGGGATGTGCGTCTGCAGCGCGCGGCCGGGGCCCACGTCTTCCTGTGGGGCGGTGCTCTCGTGGCGTCGCTCGCGCGCGGCGAGCGCGAGCTGACCCTGTTCCTGCCGCCTGACGAGCCGCAGCGCGGCGCCACGGCGAAGGCGATCGCCCACGGTTTCGCCGCGTGGGCGGCGCGGAGCGGCCGCACCTTCTTCGGCGAAACCAGCGCCGATGGCGTGGCACTGGGCCGCAGCCCGCTGGCGCCCCACCTGCTCGCGGCCGGGTTCGCGCCCGCTGGTGGCGGCTTCCGGAGGACCTGATGCCGGAGGGCGACACCATCTTCCGGGCCGCGCGCACGCTCCACGGGGTCCTGGCGGGGCGGGTCGTGACCCGCTTCCAGTCGCCCCGCGCCGGCGTCGAGGTCCTCGCCACGCGGCTCCACGTCGTCGGGAGCACCGTGGAACGCGTCGAGGCGAGAGGCAAGCACCTGCTGATGCGCTTCTCGGGCGGCGCCGTGCTGCACACCCACATGCGCATGCACGGGAGCTGGCACACCTACCGTCGCGCCACGCGCTGGCGCCAGCCGGCCCACGCCATGCGCGTGCTGGTCGAGACCGGGGACGTGCTCGCCGTGTGCTTCGACGCCCCGGTGGTCGAGCTCCTGGCGCCGGGAGAGGAGGCCGCCCACCCGGCTCTCGCCAGCCTCGGCACGGACCTGCTCGGCGCCGACTTCGACGCGGGCCGGGCCCGGAGCGCGCTGCGCGCGCGACCCGACCTCGAGATCGGCGTCGCGCTGCTCGACCAGCGCGCTCTCGCCGGCATCGGCAACGTCTACAAGTCCGAGGTCCTGTTCCTGTGCGGCGTCGATCCCTTCCGGCGGGTCGCGAGCCTGGACGACGCGAGCCTGGAGCGGCTCGTCGCGACGGCGGCGCGAGAGCTGCGTCGCAACGTCTCGCGCAACGAGCGGCGCACCACCACGGCGCTCGCCGGTCCGCCGCTGTGGGTCTATCGCCGCAAGGGCCAGGCCTGCCGGCGCTGCGGCGCCGCGATCGAGAGGCGGCTGCAGGGGGACCAGGCGCGCTCCACCTATTGGTGTCCCGCCTGTCAGACGTAGCGGCGGGCTAGCTCTTCTTCTTGACGATCAGCGCGGTGATCGCGCCGAAGATCATGCCGCCGACGACGGTCATGTAGATCCACACCGTCATCTGCGGCAGCAGGCCGATCCACAGCCACTTGACGAACGGGGTCATCGCCGCGACCTGGGGCGATTCCGGAGGCGCCACGTCGTAGTGCGTTCCCCAGTTCCCGAGGATCGCGAAGAGCATCAGGATCGCGACGGGGATGCGGGCCGCGAAAGCGTACGCGACGAGGGTGCGGCCGAGCGCCCTCCAACCCGGGTACGCGATGAGGATGGAGACGATCGAGGCGATCACGAACACGACGAGCTGGCCGAGCATGGGGAGCTTGAAGACGCCCATGGCGAGGACGAGGGCTCCGGCATTCACGGCGAAGGCCAGGAACGCGAGGCCGAAGGCCTTGAGGGCGCTCGCCGGGCCATGGCCCAGCCGCACCAGCTTCACGGCGAAGTAGATGCCGAGGATCGGGATCAGCCAGCTGATTCCCACCGGGGCGGCGCCGCCGCCCGCGGACTTGTTGAAGAGGGCCGGCGACCAGCTCTGCAGCTCGCCCACGAGGCGCAGCAGGGTGACCGCGAAGGTGATCACGGCCGGCACCAGGATCAACTGCCCGACGGGAACGCCTTCGTCCTTCATGGTCACCTCGGTGGCGGGATCATACGCCCGTCAGGGTCTCGATCTGCTCGGCGACGGCGTGGGCGGCGCGTGGACGGCCGAGGCCGCGGGCGGCGCGCGCCATGGCCGCGAGGCGCGCGGGCGCCTCCAGGAGCCGGGCGATGCGAGCGCCGATCGTGAGCGGGTTCTCGCCGCTGATCGCGGCGCCTTCCTCGAAGAGCATGGTGGCGTTGCGTGTCTCCTGCCCGGGGATCGGGTTCGTGACGACGAGTGGCAGGCCGCGGGCGAGCGCTTCCGACGTGGTGAGGCCGCCGGGCTTCGTGACGGCCAGCGTCGCGAGGGCCATCCACTCGTGCATCTCGCGGGTGAAGCCGAGGACGCGGGTCGGGAGAGGTGCCGCCTCAGCGCGCTTCTCGAGGCGAGCGCGAAGAGCTTCGTTGCGGCCGGCCACCACCACGAGGCGGGCGCCGCGCAGCGTCGACCACAGGCTCTCGACGAGGGCCTCGATCGGCCCGACTCCGAGGCCGCCCGCCAGCACGAGCAGCAGGGGACGCTCGTCGGCGACGGCGTGTTTCGCGCGCAGCGCCTGCAGGTCGGGCTTCTCGGCGAAGACGGGATCGATGGGGATGCCCGTGACCTTGATCGAGTCCGTCGCGGCGCCGAGCGCCGCCAGGTGGATGCGGTTGTCCTCGCGGGCGACGCAATAACGGTCGACCCCGGGACAGTGCCAGAAGCGGTGGACGTCGAAGTCCGTGACGACCACCAGGTGCGGCGCCGCGAAACGGCGTCGCTTCTTCTCGTGGGCCACGATCGCGGCGGGCAGGAAGTGGGTGTGGGCCACGACGTCCGGCTCGAACTCCCGCAGGAACCTCACGAAGGGCCGCGTGTTGAGCCGCTCCAGGAGGCCGCGCAGCCGTTCGGCCGTCTTGTGCCTGGGAGGCCGGTTGGTCTTGTCGTAGAGCACCCCGAGCAGCTCCGGGGCGTGGTTCACGAAGTCGACGTAGCCCTGGCCGTAGAGCCTCCGGAACGACGGCGGCGTCAGCGTGAGGGTGTCGACGTGGCCCACTTCGGCGCCGGGGAAGCGCCGCCGGCACGCGGCCTCCACCGCCTCGGCCGCGCGCAGGTGTCCAGCGCCCGCCGAGGCCGACAGCACGAGGATGCGGCGGGGCCGAGGCATCTTCAGGCCCGCAGCAGCGTCGCGCCCCAGTTCATGCCGGCTCCGAAGCCGACCAGCAGCACGAGGTCGCCGGCCACGACGCGGCCCCCGCGCGCGCACTCGTCCCAGAGCAGCGGGATCGTCGCGGCCGTCGTGTTCCCGTAGCGCTCGATGTTGTGGATGACCTTCTCGTCGGGCAGGCCCAGGGCCTTCTGGCAGTACTCGTTGATGCGCTTGTTGGCCTGGTGCATCAGCACCATCTTGAGGTCGGCGGTCGCGACCCCGTTGCGCGCGAGGAGCGACTGCGCGGCCTCGATCATGTGGCTCGTGGCCATCTTGAAGACGTGGCGGCCGTCCATGACGGGGATGTGCTCGCCGCGCTCGATCTGGCCCGGATCGACGTAGGGCCGGCGCTTGAAGCCGTTGCCCGGGACGAACAGCGTCTCGTAGTCCTTACCGTCCGTGTGGAGCTCCTGGTCGAGGACGCCGCGCTCGCCGTCGACGGCCTTCACGACCACCGCCGCGCCCGCGTCGCCGAACAGCACCGTGAGGTGGCGGAACTTCGTGTTCCAGGCGTGCTCTTCCGGCGTCGGCGCCGTGTCGGACCGGCCGTAGAGGTACTCCCAGTTGGCCGCCGAGTACGGCATGAAGCCCGTGTGGATCTCGGCGCCCACGAGCAAGGCGGTGCGCGCGAGGCCAGCGCGGATGTGGGCGTCGACCAGCTGGAGCCCGTACAGGAAGCCGGCGCATTGCTGACGGATGTCGAAGCACGGCACGGGGCGCAGCCCGAGCTTCGTCTGCAGCAGGCCGCCCGCGCCGGGGAAGAAGTGATCGGGGGTCATCGTGGCGAACACCACGAGGTCGACCTCCTCCCGCGCGACGCCGGCCGCTTCGAGCGCCTTCGCGGCCGCGGCCACGCCCAGGTCCGACGTCCCGGTGCCGGGCTCGACGTAGTAGCGGGTGACGACGCCGCTGCGCTCCTGGATCCACGCGTCGTTCGTGTCCATGATGCGGGCGAGCATGTCGTTCGTGACGCGGTGGGGCGGGATCTCGCTCCCGCTGCCCACGATGACGGAGCGTGGCATTCGCGATGGCCTCCCGGAGACGAGCGGCATTATAGTGACGCCATGCTGAAGGCGGGGGACACGGCGCCGGATTTCGCGATCCGCGACACGACGCTCGCGGCGCTCGCGAAGCGGCGCGAGGTGGTGATCTTCTTCTTCCCGAAGGCCTTCACGCCGGGCTGCACGCGCGAGGCCGGCGGTTTCCGTGCGGAATACGCCGCACTCCAGGAGAAGGGAGCGGAGGTGGTCGGGGTCTCCTCGGACACCCAGGCCACGGCCGATCGCTTCGGCGACTCCCTCGAGCTGCCGTTCCCCATGGTCGGAGACGCCACCGGAGACGTCCTGCGGGCGTACGGCGTGCGGATCCCGCTGCTGGGCCTCGCGCGCCGCGTGACCTACGTCGTCGGGCGGGACGGCAGGATCCGCCACGCGTACGAGAGCCAGTTCGACGCCCAGTCCCACGTGACCGAGGCCTGCCGCGCCGTGGCCGGCGGCGAGAAGAGCGCATGAGCGTGCGCGCGATCGACTGGAAGGAGCTCGAGACCCGGGGCTTCGTGGTCGTCCGGTCGCTGCTCTCGGAACAGGAGGTCGCGGACGTCCGGCGCGTGTACGAGACCGCGAAGCGCAACGAGACGATCTACGTCTCGATGGTCGCGGCGCCGGCGGACGTCGCCCCGATCGCGGCCCGCCTGGAGGCCCTGCTGCCGTCGATCCGCTCGGGGACCGACATCCAGACGGACACCCTGAACAAGGACGGCTACTTCTTCCCGACGGAGTACACGAACCTCGGCTGGCACACGGACCACAAGTCCTACTACGCGCTCCAGGATCACTACCACTACCTCAACTTCTGGATGCCGATCATCAAGCCACGCGCCGACAAGTCCGGGCTCGGCCTCGTGCCCATGGACAAGCTGGCGGCGGCCGCGCCCGACGTGTACCGGGCGGTCGTGCGCCGCGGCGCCGCGACGGTCAAGGACGGGACGCTCAGCTACGAGGGCGACGGACGGATCGAGGAGATCCCGTGCGCCACCGAGCTGATCGACGGCATCGCCGAGGCGCCCGAGCTGCTGCCGGGCGACGTGATCGTCGCGCGCACCGACGTGCTGCACCGGACCCAGGACGCCGAGACCGTCCGCGTCGCGCTCACCATGCGCGGCAGCTGGAGCCGCCAGGTGCTCCGCAAGCGGGTGCTGCTCGTCGGCTCCCCGGAGAAGCACCAGCGGATGCTCGCGGAGTCCACGGGGTTCAAGGGCATCCTCGCGTGCTTCTGGATCAAGGGACGCAACGAGATCACCCTGGCGGACTGCGGCGAATGCCTCCAGTCCTTCGTGAAGCGCGAGTGGCGCACGCTGGCCATCGGCGCCGCGGCGTCGTTCCTCTTCCCCCTCGTGCTCCTGCCGTACCGGGTCCGGTCCATGCGGGCGAAGACCGGGTCGTACCTCAAGGGCGTGCTGGAGCTGGTGCGCTTCGACCGCCGCTACCGTCGGGCCAGCCGCGCCATGCGGGAGCAGCCGCTCCGCTAGGGCCCGGCGCCACTCCATGCCCCCTTCGATCTCGGTCGTCTTCCCCATGTGGAACGAGGAGGCCTCCAGCCACAGGGCCGTCAGCGCGGCCCTCGAGATCCTCCCGGAGATCACCGACGACCACGAGATCGTCATCGTCAACGACGCGTCGACGGACAAGACCGGCGCCCTGGCCGACGCCCTCGCGAAGGAGCATCCCTGCATCCGGGTGGTCCACAACGCCACGAACCGGAAGCTCGGCGGCACCCTGCGCGCCGGCTACGCCGCGGCGTCGAAGGAGCTCATCCTCTACACCGACGCCGACCTGCCCTTCGACCTGCAAGAGCTGCCCCGGGCCGTGCGCCTGCTCCAGTACCAGCAGGCCGACGTGCTCTCGGCCTACCGCTTCGACCGCACCCTGGAGGGCCCGCTGCGGGCCGTGTACACCTTCTTCTACACGCTGCTGATCCGGTCCCTGTTCGACCTGCCGGTGAAGGACGTCAACTTCTCTTTCAAGCTGTTCCGGCGCGCGCTCCTCGAGCGCTTCCCCTTGAAGAGCGAGGGCAGCCTGATCGACGCGGAGTTCCTGATCCGCGCGCGCAAGTCCGGGGCGGTGATCATCCAGATCGGCGTCGACTATTTCCCGCGCTCGAGGGGCGTCTCGACGCTCTCGTCGCCCGGCGTCATTTTCAAGATCGTGCGCGAAATGCTTGGGCTGTGGGCCGAGCTGCGCTAGTCTAGCCAGGTCGTGCTGAACGATCTCTCCCGCGTACCCATCTCCGAGACGCTCCGGGGGCTCTCCTCGTCCCGCGCCAGCGGCGACCTCGAGGTCCGCTCCGGCAAGATCATCAAGACCGTCTACTTCGACCACGGGCGCATCGTCTTCGCGGCGAGCAACATGAAGAAGGATCGCCTGGGCGAGGCCCTGGTGTCCCTGGGCCGCATCACCGACGAGGAGTACGCCCGGGCCTCCGCCTTCATGAAGCAGCGCCGCAAGCGCTTCGGCGAGGCGCTCGTCGCCTCGGGCGTCATGGACAAGAAGGAAGTGGGCCGCTCGGTGTCCCGCCAGGTGAAGAGGATCGTGGTCTCGCTCTTCGACTTCAAGGAAGGCGCCGCCTCCTTCGAGGAGCGCAAGTGCCCGATCCCCCTCGAGTACATGGTGAGCCTCTCGGTCCACCGCATCCTCTACATGGGCATCAAGGCCATGAAGAGCGACACGCTGGTCGAGACGGGCCTGGGCGACCTCGACCGCTGGGTGACCCTCGCTCCCGTGCCGCCCTTCCCCTTCGGCGTGCGCAAGTGCTCCGCCGAGGAGCTCGACGTCCTCGAGCAGTCGAACCGCAAGGTCACGATCCGCCGCCTCGCCTGGGAGAAGAGCGGCATCGCGTTCACCCGCTTGCGCGCGGTGTACGCCCTCCTGGCCGCGGGCATCCTCGAGTACGCCGACAAGCCGCAAGGCAAGGACGAGCCGTCGCCCGTCATCCAGATGGAGACGAGCACGTTCCTGCTCTCGGCCCTGCGCTCGCGCCCGGACCCGTCGGCCCACGAGGCCCTGCGTCAGGAGATCAACGACGAGCTCCAACGCTCGTCGCGCCTCGACCGCGAGGCCTGGCTCAAGGTCTCCCGCACGGCGCCGCGCGACGAGCTGATCCGCGCCCTCGAAGAGAAGATGGAGCGCTACCACGCCCTGCTCGACGCGGTCGGCACCGAAGAAGCGCTGAAGACCGACATCGAGCTGATCCTCGGCCGCGCCTCGACGATGCTGCGGCTCGCCCGTCAAGCGCCCTTGCCGCCCGCGGCGCCCGCGACTCCGGCGCCGGCTCCCGCCGCGCCGGCCGCGAGCGGCGCCACGACGCCGCTCAAGGTGGTGGCCGCGCCCCCGAAGGCCACGGTCACGGACGCGACCACCGACCCGGCGGTCGTGGTCGCCCCGCCCCCGCCCGCCCCACCGAGCGCCCCTGCGCCCGTGGCGGCAGCCCCGGTCCCGCCGCCTCCGGCCCCGGCGCCCGCGGCTCCCGCCCCTCCGGCAGCGCCGGCCGAGCCGACGCACCAGGAATCCGAGCTCGAGAACGCCGGCCGCATGGCCGACATCCAGCGCCTCATCATGGAAGGCGACGTGCGGATGGCCGTCTCCGACTACGCGAACGCCTCGAAGGTCTACGGCGCGCTCGTGGATCTCGCCCCGCGCGTGCCCGCGTACCGTCTGCGCCTGGCGATCGCCATGGCCTGCTGGCCGCGCACGGCGAAGCAGGCCGAGCGCGAGTTCCTCGAGGCGGCGCGCCTCGATCCGAACAACGCCGACCTCCACTACCAGTTCGGCCTGTACTACAAGGCGATGAAGGTGAAGTCCCGGGCGATCGCGGTGCTGCAGACCGCCGTGCGCCTGAACCCGCAGCACAAGCAGGCCCGTATCGAGCTCGAGTCGCTGTCGCCCCGCGACTCCGCCCTCACCAGCCTCCGCAAGCTCTTCAAGTAGTCTCGCGGGTCCCGTCGAGGGTGATGAGGAGCGCGGTCGCGACGGCCATCGCGACAACGACCAGGGACGTCTCGCCCAGCCGCACGGCGTCGGCCGCAAAGGTCGCGAGCAGCAGCGCGAAGATGCCGAGAGCGTAGCCGCGGGGCGCCGCCGCCAGCAGCCGCGGCATCGCGAGCTCGAGGTCGTCGCGGCGCCTGCGGAAGCGCAGCGCCGCCGTCGCGACGAGCAGGAGCCCGACGACGGCGTCACCGCGGCTCGTGAAGAGCCCCTCGGCGCCCGTGGCCCGCCACAGCAGCCCCACGGCCACGAGAGCCGCGATGGAGCCCGCGCCCAGCACCACGCGCTTCGCCGCGCGGGCCGGCAGCGACAGCGCGGTGTCCTGGCGTGCGGCGCCCCAGGCGTAGCTTCCGACGATCACGCCCCAGCCGACGAAGTTGCCGATCGGGACGTCGAGCCACGGGCCGGGCGGCGTCCAGCGCCAGAGCCCGGCCCTCACGGCCACGGGTTCGATCAGCACGTCGAGGCTCGTGGCCAGGAGCGCCGCCGCCAGCGCGGTGCGCCCCGGCGACTCGTAGCCGAGACGGGTCACGATCGCGATGGCGGCGAGGATCACCGCGGCCCACACCACGGCCACCGCCAGTGGCACGCCGCCCGGCGCGACGCGCCAGCCGGTGCCGTAGTCGTGGGAGGCGAAGACGAGCATCGCCACCTTCTCGAGGGCGTAGCCGTACGCGACGAGCGCGAAGAACTCCACGACGGAGCGCCGGAAGCCCACGGCGGACTCGAGGAGCAGCAGGGCCAGCAGCGCCGCCAGGGGCGCGACCAGGAGCTCGTGGACCCAGACGGGGAGGGCCCCGCTCACGCGCGCTCCGCGAACTCGGCGACGCCATGGCCGACGCGGCCCGCGTACTCGTAGCGCGTGAAGTTCTCACGGAGCATCAGGGCCCAGGGCCGTCCCGCCAGGTGGCGCAGCGGCCGGCGCTCGATCTCCACCGGGATGCGCAGGCTGTCCTCGATGCGCCCGCGCAGCGGCAGGCGCTCGCCCGAGGCCGTCTGCACGTCGAGCTCGAAGACGTCGGAGCCGGGCTCGTGGGCGCACTCGACGCGACCGATCGCCTCGAGGCGCCCGTCGCGCCACACGAAGCCCCCGGCGACGCGCCGCCCGTCGATGCTCGTGGAGAGAGCGTGGAGCGCCATGCGGTCGCCGAAGCGCACCGTGAAGAGCGTCCAATGGTCGGCCGCCGACCACTCACGGCGGCCCCAGGAGTGATCCCGGCTGCCGCTGGCGTCGATCGCGACGCGCCGCCCGTCGATCGTGACGTGGCCGCGAAACGCACCCGACTGCTCGACGTGATGCGCGCCCATGGGCTCGACGATGCGCCGCGCGTCGGGGGCAAGCACGGTCACGAGATCGATGGCCGGGGAGACCGGGTGCAGGGTGAGCTCGAGCTCCACGGCGACCGTGCGCGGTGCGAGCAGGAGCGGCAGGGGAGCGCCGGGGAACGCGACGCCCTCCCAGGGCGCCAGCGTGCCGCGGAAGAACAGCGTGTTCGGCGACCACGTGGTGCCGATGCCGCCCACGTCGAAGCCCCGCGCGCTCGTGCGGGGGCGCTGCAGCACGAGACCGAACAGGCGTCGTCCGTCGGGCAGGGCCAGGGCCAGCACGGCCTCGCCGCGATCCCGGGGCCTGACCCCCATCGACGCGATGAGCCCGATGCGAGCCGCCGGGTCGTAGGCGTTGAAGTACACGCTCTCGCGCGCCGTCGGGTGGGCCCCGAACGGATGCAGGCGCTCGTCCGCAGGATCCGCCGGCGACAGCCCGGGAGCCGAGGCTTGGCCGTCGGCGGAAGGCGCGTCCTCCGACAGCACCTCGACGCGCCCGGTGCCGCCATCGACGCGCACCCGGTCGCCGGTGCGGATGCGGCGCGTGGCGTCGTGGAGATCCACGACGCACGGCACTCCCAGCTCCCGCGCCACGACCGAGCCGTGGGACAGCATGCCGCCGATCTCGGCCACGGCCCCGGCCGAGGCCGCGAGGAGCGGACCCAGGGCGGCGTCTAGCACGGGTGCGACCAGGATCTCTCCGGGCTCGAGCCCGGACACGACGCCCTCGGCGAGGACGCGGGCGCGGCCGACGCCCACGCCCGGGCTCGCGCCCAGCCCCGACCACGATTCCGAGACGACGCCCTCGGGGATCGGCGCGTCGAGGTCCACCTCGCGCGGGGCCGGCAGCGCGGCCTCGCGATCCTGCCGCCGCCGCCGCCGTGCGAGGACGTTCGGCGCCGGAGGCGTGCCTTCGAGAGCGGCCCCGATCTCGCCGAGGTCGAGGAGGAAGACGTCGCTCTCCGACGGCAGCAGGCCCTCGGCCACCAGCCGGCGTGCCGCGGCCCGCGCCAGGCGCCGTCCGTGGGACACGAGGGCGATCGCGAGCGATTTCGTCTTCTCGCGCTCGCGGACCCAGTCCTGCGCGGCGCGCAGCGCCCAGCCGAAGACTGCGCCCCGAACGGCCCCCAACCGATGCCGGGCCGCGACCTCGTCGGCGCGCCGGTCGGTCGCGCGAGCGCGATGCCCGAAGCCCGCCGACCGCTTGCCGGCGAGCAGCGTCTCGAGAGCGGCGAGCACGGGCGTCGGGTCGTCGCGCCAGGAGGGCGCCGCGAGCTCGCCCTCGGAGACGGCGCGGTGACCGTAACGCTCGAGGAACGCCTGCAGCGCCGCGACGAGGCCCGGCGGGCCCTGGCCCGCCGCAAGCGCGTGCGCGGCGGCGGCCGGTCCCTGGGCGAGCCAGGCTCGCCACTCCGGCTCGCTCCGCGCGGCCCCGGCCAGCCCTTCGAGGGCGAGGGTCGGCGCGGCGCTCTCGATGTCGGGCAGGCCGGCGACGAGCCGGTTCACGAGATCGGCCGGATCTCCCGGCAGCCATTCCGCCACGCGCGAGAGCAGCGCCAGGCGGAACGCGGACGCGCCCGAGGTCGCGATGTGGGTGCGCGCGACGCCCGATCCGGTCGCCACGAAGGAGGCGACGAGCGCGCGCAGCTCGTCGCGCGAGGCGCGGGCGACGGCCTCGGCCGACGGCAGCGCGGCGACGACGGCCTGGGCGCGGACGATGTCGCCCGGGAGCCGCCGCTGCAGGCCCAGCAGCCGGACCGCGACACCCACGAGCCAGGGCAGCGCCGTGAGCTTGAGGGGAGGGGCCGTGCCGCCGCGTGACGCGCCGGCGCCGAGCACGAGCTTCTCGGCGTCCTCTGCCGAGATCGCGGGCAGGCGCCGGCCTACTTCGATGCAGAGCGTGAGGTTCAGGTAGACGCGCCGGCGGTGCAGCACGAGGAACGAGCCGCCCTCGAGGTCGCGAGGCAACAGGCCCGCCTCGCGGGCGACCGACTGGAAGCCGCCCTCGAGCAGCGTGCACACGCCCGACCAGGTGAGGGGCGTCACCGGGTCGGGCAGCACCTCGCCGACGTTGGCTCGCGTGAGGCGTCGCGCGCGCGGATCGCCGTCCTCGGCGGCGACCGTGATCGGCCGCGCCTGGAGCAGCACCACTCCGCCGTCGCCGAGCGCCCATTCCACGTCCTGGGGCGCCCCGAGCCGCGCCTCGATGTCGCGGGCGAGCGCCACGACCGCGGCCAGGCCCGGGCCGTCGAGCCCGGGCGGTCCGGTCTGGGAGCGCAGCGTGCCGCTCGCGCGATCGACGACGTGGCGCGCCGGCGTGACGCGGCCCGAGACGAGCGCCTCGCCGCGCCCGGAGTGAGACTCGACCAGCAGCGCCGAGGCGTCGCTCGGGTGGCGCGTGAACGCGACGCCCGCAGCCCGCGGCTCGACGAAGCGCTGGACGAGGACGGCCATGGCACCCGTGGCGCCGGCCGCGAGGAGCGCCGCATACGCGGCGCCGGCGGCCGCAGACTCGAGGCACGCGGTCACGGCGGCGAGGACGGCCTCTTCCCCCGTCACGTCGAGGAACGTGGCGTACTGGCCCGCGAAGCTCGCCTCCGCGAGATCCTCGGCGCTCGAGGACGAACGCACGGCCACGGAGCCCCCGAGCGTCCGATAGGCGGCACGCACCGCGCCGCGGGCCGCGTCGTCCCACGGGGAGCCGGCGACGAGCACGAACCCGTCGGGCACCGGCAGGCCCTCCGCCTTGAGCCGGCCGAGCACGAAGGCCTTCCCGCCCATGCGCGGCCGATCGTGCGGGCCGGAGGCGTCGAGCCAGAGGATCGGCACCACGGAGCGAGCGGCCC
>CADEEV010000048.1:0-21626 GCA_902826455.1 uncultured Acidobacteriota bacterium
CGTCGAGGTCGAGACCTCGCGCGGCTCGATCGCCTGCAAGGACGTCGTCATCGCGGCCGGCCCCTTCAGCGCCCGCATGGCCAAGAAGGCCGGCGTCACGATCGACCTGCAGCCCACGATCCGCCAGAAGCTGATCCTGCCCGACGTGCCCGAGGTGCCGCCCCACGCGCCGATGACGATCGAGGAAGAGACCGCGGCCCACTGGCGGCCGGCCCTGAACGGCGCCTTCGGCCTGTTCACGGACCCGAGCGTGCCGGCCATGGAGCCCCTCGACGACGTACCGACCGCGACCGAGTTCGCCCTGAAGCTCCTCACCCCCGCCTCGCCCGTGGCGCTCGCCCGCGTGAGCCCGTTCTGGGCGAAGGTCTGGGAGCGCGGCACCGCGAGCTGGGTGCTCCACGCGGGCCAGTACGACTACACCCGCGACCACCGCCCGCTGCTCGGTCCGACGGCGATCGAGGGCGTGCACCTCAACACCGGCTACAGCGGTCACGGCATCATGGCCGGCACCGCCGGCAGCCGCATCGTGGCCGACCTCGTGGTGGGTCGACTCCAGCAGGACGCGAACCCGTTCCGCTACGACCGCCCGATGCCCGAAAGGACGCTGGATATCCTCTAGATGCCCAAAGACCCCTCGATCAAGAGCGTGCTGGTGATCGGCTCCGGGCCGATCGTGATCGGCCAGGCCTGCGAGTTCGACTACTCGGGCACCCAGGCCATCAAGGTGCTGAAGGCCGAGGGCCTCCGCGTGTCCCTCGTGAACTCGAACCCCGCCACGATCATGACGGACCCCGAGTACGCGGACCGCACCTACGTGGAGCCCCTCACGCCCGAGATGCTGGAGCGGATCCTCGAGCGCGAGCGTCCCGACGCCGTGCTGCCGACGGTCGGAGGCCAGACGGCCCTGAACCTGGCGGTCGAGCTCTCGAAGCGCGGCGTGCTCGACCGGCTCGGCATCCGGCTGATCGGCGCCTCGCGCGAGGCCGTCGAGGTCGGCGAGGACCGCCGGCTGTTCAAGGCCGCGATGCAGCGCATCGGCCTGGACCTGCCCAAGAGCGGCTTCGCGAAGACGCTCGCCGAGGCCGAGAAGGTCCTCGACCTGACGGGCCTGCCGGCCGTGATCCGGCCCTCCTTCACCCTGGGCGGCACGGGCGGCGGCATCGCCTACAACCTCGAGGAGTTCCAGCAGATCGTGGCGCGCGGCCTCGACCTCTCGCCCGTCCACGAGATCCTCATCGAAGAGTCCGTGCTCGGCTGGAAGGAGTACGAGCTCGAGGTGATGCGCGACAAGGCGGACAACTTCGTCGTGATCTGCTCGATCGAGAACTTCGACCCGATGGGCATCCACACCGGCGACTCCGTCACGGTGGCCCCGGCCCAGACCCTGACCGACCGCGAGTACCAGAACATGCGCAACGCGGCCCGCAAGATCATCCGCGAGGTCGGCGTCGAGACGGGCGGCTCCAACATCCAGTTCGCGGTCGACCCGAAGACGGGCCGCATGACCGTCATCGAGATGAACCCGCGCGTCTCGCGCAGCTCGGCCCTGGCCAGCAAGGCCACGGGCTTCCCGATCGCGAAGATCGCGGCGCTGCTCGCGATCGGCTACCACCTCGACGAGATCAAGAACGACATCACGAAGGTCACTCCCGCCTGCTTCGAGCCGGTCCTCGACTACGTGGTCGTGAAGATCCCGCGCTGGGCCTTCGAGAAGTTCCGCGACGCGAGCCCGCTGCTCGGCACCCAGATGAAGTCGGTCGGGGAGGTCATGGCGATCGGCCGCACGTTCAAGGAAGCCCTGCAGAAGGGCCTGCGCGGCCTCGAGATCGGCGCCTCCGGCTTCAACCGCACCGACATCGACGACCTGCGCATCAAGGAGAAGCTGCTGTCGCCCGACCCCGACCGCATCTTCTACGTGAAGCGGGCCCTCGACCTCGGCTGGAAGCACGAGGAGATCTACCGGCTCACGGGCATCGATCCCTGGTTCCTCGACCAGATGCAGCAGATCGTGGACCTCGAGCGCAAGCTCGGGCCGGGCGTCGACGACGCGACCCTGCGCGAGGCCAAGCGCTTCGGCTTCTCCGACGCGCGCCTGGGGCAGCTCACGCAGACGAGCGAGGCCGCGGTGCGCGCGCACCGGATGAAGGCCGGCATCGTGCCGGTCTACAAGCGCGTCGACACCTGCGCCGCCGAGTTCGCCTCGAACACGCCCTACCTCTACTCGACCTACGAACAGGAGTGCGAGGCGGAGCCCACGAGCCGCCGCAAGGTGATGATCCTCGGCAGCGGTCCCAACCGCATCGGCCAGGGCATCGAGTTCGACTACTGCTGCTGCCACGCCTCGTTCGCCTTCAAGGAAGAAGGCTTCGAGACGATCATGGTGAACTGCAACCCGGAGACGGTCTCGACCGACTACGACACGTCGGACCGCCTCTACTTCGAGCCCCTCACCTTCGAAGACGTGATGAACATCATCGAGCTCGAGAAGCCCGAGGGCGTCGTGATCCAGTTCGGCGGCCAGACGCCGCTGCGGCTGGCGGTGCCCCTGGCCAAGGCCGGCGTGAAGATCCTCGGCACGAGCCCCGACGCGATCGACCTGGCCGAGGACCGCAAGCGCTTCAGCGCCCTGCTCTCGGAGCTCGACATCCCGCAGCCCGAGAGCGGGACCGCCACGTCCATCGAAGAGGCCAAGGTCGTCGCCGCCCGCATCGGCTATCCGGTGCTGGTCCGGCCGAGCTACGTGCTCGGCGGCCGCGCCATGGCGATCGTGTACGACGACAAGCTCCTCGAGAACTACGCCCGCGAGGCCGTGAAGGCCTCGCCGGAGCACCCGGTGCTGGTCGACCGCTTCCTCGAGGACGCCTACGAGGTCGACGTCGACGCCGTGGCCGACGGCGAGCGCGTGGTGATCGGCGGCATCCTGCAGCACATCGAGGAAGCCGGCATCCACAGCGGCGACTCGGCGATGGTGCTGCCGACCTACAAGATCGCCGAGCGACACCTCGTCACGATCCGCGACTACACGCGCCGGCTCGGTCTCGCCCTCGGGGTGAAGGGCCTGATGAACGTCCAGTACGCGATCAAGAACGACGTCGTCTACGTGATCGAGGTGAACCCGCGGGCCTCGCGCACCACGCCGTTCGTGAGCAAGGCCGCCGGCGTCCCGCTCGCGAAGGTCGCGGCGCGGATCATGGCGGGGAAGTCCCTCGAGCAGCAGGGCATCACCGACGACCTCACGGTGAAGCGCATCTTCGTGAAGGAGTCGGTCTTCCCGTTCCTCAAGTTCCCCGGCGCCGACATCCTGCTCGGCCCGGAGATGAAGTCGACGGGCGAGGTGATGGGCATCTCGCGCGACTTCGGCGTGGCCTTCGCGAAGGCCCAGGCCGCGGCCGGCTTCCAGATGCCCCTCGAGGGCGCCGTCTTCATCAGCGTCAACGACTTCGACAAGGGCGGCATCCTGCCCCAGGCGCGGACCCTCGCGGAGCTCGGCTTCAAGATCTACGCGACGCGCGGCACGGCCGAGTTCCTGATGGCGCAAGGCGTGCCGGCCGAGATGGTCCTGAAGGTGAACGAGGGCCGGCCGAGCGTCGTGGACCTGATCAAGGACGGCAAGCTCGACATCGTCTTCAACACGCCCTATGGACGCGAGTCCTTCTACGACGACAGCGCGATCCGCAAGAGCGCGACGATGCACGGCGTGCTGTGCGTGACCACCCTGACCGGCGCCTCGGCCACGGTGCGCGCCCTGAAGGCCATGAAGGAAGAGAAGGTCGACGTGGTCAGCCTTCAGGAGATCCACGCGGAGGCGTAGCCGCGTCCCGGGAGCCGATCCGCCGGCGCCCTCCATTCTTTTCTCAACGCTTCCGCCGTTGGGGCAGTATCTCCCTATGAACGGCGACGCCTCCGGCGAGGCGGACGGAACGTGGAGGCCTCGGCTGGAACCCATCCTTATGGCCCCTTCGATCCCTCCCCCCGAGGCGGACGCCGGCCCGGCCGCAGAGCCGGCCGCATGGGTGCGGCGGGCCCGCGAGGGCGACGAGGTGGCCTTTGGCTTGCTGGTCCGTCGGCACGAGCGCATGGTTCTCCGCACCGGCCTTCGGCTGCTCGGCCAGCTCGACCTCGCCCAGGACGCCGCCCAGGAGACCTTCCTCCGCTTCCACAAGAACCTCGCCCGTATCGACGAGGGCCGCGAGCTCGGCCCCTGGCTGTACCGCGTGGTGGTGAACGTGTGCCGCGACATGGCTCCGCGCTGGCGCTCGCCGCGCCTCGTCGGCCTCGAGAAGGCCAGTGAGCTCGGGAGGCCGGACACGACCGAGGCGGACATCGAGCGGCGGAGCCGGCTCGAGCTCGTTCAGGAAGCGCTGATGACACTGCCCATGAAGGAGCGCGAAGCGATCGTCCTGAGGGACCTGGAAGGGCTGTCGACGTCCGAGGTCGCGTCGGTCCTTGGCTCGACCGAAGGAACGGTGCGGTCGCAGATCTCGACCGGCCGCCTGAAGATCAAGGCGTACGTCGAGAAGCGTGGGTCGGGCCGATGAGCTGCCCCCGCGAGCACGAGCTGGCCCTCTACGTCGAGGACGACCTGCCTCTGGACGAGGTCCGGGAGCTGCAGAGCCACGTTCTCGACTGCGTGATCTGCCGGAGCTTCCTCCTGAGCCTCGAGGCGAGCCAGCGGGCACTGAAGGAGCTGGCCGCAGAGCCGATTGCGAACGAGGCGCTCGCGGTCCTGCGGTCGCGGGCCGAGGCGCTTCCGGCCACGGCCAGCCGTAGTGTGCGGCTCGGTTGGGCCCTTGCTGCAGCGGTCGGCCTGGCGTTGCTCCCAGGCCTCTACCTGGCGATCCAGGGGCCTCACGGGCCGTCCGCGCCAGACGTCCGGGAGGTTCGAACGGCACCGGCCGTCGTCGCTCCGCCTGAGGCGCCTCAGCGTCCGGTCGCCACTCCAGAACCTGCGGTCGCGCCACGGCGGGCGAGTACGCCGCGACCCGCCGCCCCAGGAGTGGCCCCGGACGCTGCGCTGAGTCCGCAGGACATGGACCAGCTGGCGCGCGCACTCGTGGCCGTGTCGAAGATCGATCGGATCCGGCCTCTTCCGGAGGTCGAGATCGATCCCGATCCCGCGGATTCGATTCCTGTCTCAGGCCCCATGGTCCAGGTCGCAACGGACGATCCGAACGTCGTCATCTACTGGCGTCTCGAAGGAAACGGAGGGAAGTAATGCTGACCCTGCGCGTCGCGTCGCGCTTGCTCCTCGTCGCGATGGTCCTCATTGGTAGGAACGCTTCCGCACAGGAAGGAACCCCGGCACCGGTGGCGAGCCCCGAAACGATTCCGACGCCACGACCCTCGGCGCGAAACGACATCCAGAGGGTGTTCGTCATCAAGCACGTGAACGCCCAGGCCTTGATGCGCGTCCTGCAGGTGTTCCCGGCAGCCTTCCGGTCCGGAACGGTCGGCCAGCAGGACGTCGTCACGGTCTCCGCGGCACCCACGGTGATGGCGACGATCGAGGAGGCGATCAAGCGCCTCGACGTGCCGGATCCGTCGGGCCGGTCGATCGACGTCACCATCCACCTCCTGGAGTGCGCGACGGCGGCCGGGGAGCCCGACGCGACGCCCGCCGAGCTGCGGGACGTGGTGACGCAGCTCAAGAAGACGTTCTCCTACTCCGCGTGCCGGGTGGGTGAGACCCTGTTCACCCGCACGAACACCGGCAACGTGTTCCGGCTGACGTCGCGTGTCGCCGGGGCCAATGCCCAGAAGGGGGACTACTACGACGTCACGGCCAGGATCGACGCCCAGGCAGGCACGCCGGAAGTCATCCAGTTCAAGGACTTCGCGTTTCGGGATGCCGCCGGATGGCGGAGCTTCCGCGGCGACGTGACCGTACGCGAAGGGCAGCACACGGTTCTCGGGACGGTCGGAGCCGCGGTCGAAGGCAAGGTGGCCGTGATCGTGCTGACGGCCAGGACGTCGTCCTAGTGCAAGATGGCGCATGAGAAAAGCCCAGCAGATCTTGATGATCGCCGGCACCTTGCTCGCGCCTGTTCTTCACGGCGAGACCCGACACGCCGTCGTGCCGCTCGACAAGGTGCAGTGGGTCGCCGACGACGCGCCGAAGTGCCTGAGCTACGCGGTCGAGACCGGCAACCCCGAGACCGGTCCGTCGACGATGATCCTCAAGGCCGCCCCCAACTGCCTCGTGCCCTGGCACCTGCACACCGCCCGCGAGGAGCTCATGGTCGCCAAGGGCATCACGCTGACCGAGATGGAGGGGATGCCCGCGACCCGTCTGGGTGCGGGCGGCTATGCCGTCATGGCCGGCAAGCAGAAGCACCAGTTCACGTGCGTCAGCGCGACCGAGTGCATCCTTTTCGTGACCTTCGACGCCAAGTACGACATCACCTGGGTGAAGGACGCGAAGTAGTCAGGGCTTCGTGACGGCCTTGGCCAGGAGCTCCTCGAGGCGCTCCTTCGACGCGCCGCGGCCGGGCGGCGGGTGAAGCCGCCCATCACCTGGATCAGGTCGGGGAAGGAGCCGGCGACTGGGCGAGAGCCGGGGCGGCGCAGGCGACGAGAAGGGCCAGCGATCGGAAGTGCATGGCGAACTATGAACGAGCCGCCGGCCGCAGTCCGACCTTCACGAGGAGCGCCTGGAAGCGCGGGTCCGAGCGCAGGCTCGCGAACTCCGCGTAGTTGCCGAGGGACCGTGCGCCGACGTGGTGCTCGGCCACCATCGCCTCGAGCCACGCGATCGCCCGGTCCTTCTCCCCGAGGCCGGTCGCCGCGAGGGCCAGGTCGAAGGCGCGCACGTGGCGCTCGGCCGACTCCTTCACGAGCTGGTCGAGCACGCGCTGCGCGTCGGCGCGCCGTCCCGCCTTCGCGAGCACGTACGCGTAGAGCCCCATCACGCTCGGATGGTCGTGGGTGAGGGCGCGGGCCTTCTCGGCGGCGGCGATCGCCTCGGGCGCGCGGCCGGACTCGGCGTAGTAGCGCGTGAGGGAGATCCAGGGATTCGGGCGGTCGGGGCTCGCCTCCGCCGACGCCTTCTCCGTGGCGATCGCCTGCTCGATCCGGCCCTGGACGAAGTCGCAGTCGGACAGCATGCCGCGCAGCGTGTCGGAGAGAGGATCGGACTCGAGCCCGAGGGTGAACTGCGTGCGGGCCTCGGGCACGCGGCCGAGGTCGAAGAGCAGAAGGCCGTGCCAGAGGCGGGCCGTGGCGAGGCTGCGGTTCAGGGCATGGGCCCGGTCGAACTCCGCGTTCGCCGTGGGGAAGTCCCAGTCGGCGCTCGCGAGGACGAGGCCCAGCGACGCGTGGGCCTCGGCCAGGTCCGGGTCGAGGGCGATCGCCTTCTGCGCTGCTTCCTTCGCCTTCGGGGCCGCCTCCTGCGCCGGCAGGAAGCCGTAGTTGCCCATCAGCATGTAGCTGTCGGCGATGCCGCTCCACGGCCGCGCCCAGGTCGGGTCCGAGGCGCTCGCCTGCTGGAACTGCGCGAGGCCCGCGCGGAAGCCGTCCTCCGTGCGCTTGTTCCACTCGAAGCGGCCGCGCAGGTAGGCGAGGTACGTGGCCGGGTCGACGGCGCGGTCGTCGGGGACCGCCGTGCGCAGGCGCGTCTCCTCGGCGATGCGCGTGGCGATCTGGCGCTGCACGCCGATCAGGTCGCCCGTCTCGCGGTCGTAGCTCTCGGCCCAGACATGGACCTCGTCGGCGACGCGGATGAGCTGCGCCGTGACGCGTAGCCGCTTCTGCTCCTGGCGCACGCTGCCTTCGAGGACGTAGTCGACTCTCAGGTCCTGGCCGATCTCCCGGATGCTCTTCTCGGTCTTCTTGTAGCGCATGACCGAGGTACGGGCGATGACGCCCAGCTCCGGGAGGCGGCCGAGCTCCGCGATCATCTCTTCCGTGAGGCCGTCGCTCAGGAACTCCTGCTGCGGATCGCCGGTGAAGTTCGAGAACGGAAGCACGGCGAGTCGGACGGCCTTCGGCGCGGGTTGCGACGCCGGGGCGGCGCGTTTCCAGAGAAGCCCTGCGACCGCGGCGAGGGCGATGGCGAGGGCTCCGAGCCAGAGGCTTGAGCGCCGTTTCGCCGGAATGGGGTCGGCCGGCGCCGGCGCTGTCGGGGATTCAGGCGCGTCGTCGTCCTCGGGCTCCGGGCCGCCGAGCTGGGTCCGGCGCGCCTCCCACCAGGCGTCGAGCTCCGAAGCGTAGGCGTAGACGCTCCCGAGCTTGTCGTGCTGGAGCCGGTGGACCGGAAGACCTTCGAGACGCTCCCAGCGCTGGACGGTCCGGGGGCTGCGGCCCAGGTAGGACGCGATCTCCTTCCACGACTCCAGGCGCTGTTCGCGTGAATCCACGGCGCCGGAATGATACAGCGGCCCGGCGGCCTCTCGCCAAGGTGCGACAAAGCGCGACACGCCGCGCCAGAGCGCGCAAGCCATAGGCAGAACGCAACTTAGTTCCGTAGGTGCTCGCGGGCGCAGCGACTGTGAAGCGCCATGGAGGAGAGCGATGCGGGGCGGGTTTCGTGGGGTCAAAGACAACTTCCCGAAGGTGGCGGTCCTGACCGTGCTCGGGGTGTTCCTGTTCCTGGCCGTCAAGGGCGAGCCGGAGGCGGTGGCGGTGGCCGCGAGCGCCGACCGGGTGGCGCGGGGCCGGTACCTGGTGAACGCGATCGGCTGCGACGACTGTCACTCACCCAAGAAGATGGGCGCCCAGGGCCCCGAGGTCGACCCGGCGCGGCGGCTCTCGGGACATCCCGAGGGCTCGAAGCTGCCGGCGCCGCCGCCAATCTCGGACACGCCGTGGATCGCGACCGCGGCCTGGGACCTGACCGCGTGGTCGGGGCCCTGGGGCGTGAGCTACGCCTTCAACCTCACCCCCGACGAGAACACCGGCATCGGGAGCTGGTCCGAGGTGACGTTCGTGAAGGCGATCCGCACCGGGCGCCACATGGGCGTCGCGCGTCCGATCCTGCCGCCGATGCCCTGGACCGTGTACCGCAACCTCAGCGACGAGGACCTGTCGGCGGTCTACGCGTACCTGCGCACGCTGCCTCCGATCCGGAACCGCGTGCCGGAGCCGATCATCGTCGAGCCGACGCAGGTCGCGTCGCAGTAGTCTCCCTCCCATGGACATCCTGGAAACGGGGCCGCCCGGGCGACCGGGCGGCCCCAAACTTTTTGGGGCTATCATCCGTCTCGCGATCCCGGAGGAATTCAACGCAATGACCTGGCGCGACGGCGTCGACGCGTGGAGCCAACTCGACCGGCGTCATCCCGCGCCGTGGTGGACCGGCGTCGCCGTCCTGGTCCTGGGCGCCGGCGGCGCCGCCTTCTTCTACCGGCACCTCGTCGAGATGTCGCCGACGGCGTTTCCGGCCGTCGCCGGCGTGCTGGCTCTGCTGCTGCTCGCGGTCGGCGGCCGTCTGTTCTGGAACGAGCGCGAGCGCCGGGTGCGCGCCCTGTTCCGCATCGTGCTCTGGAACGGGCTCGTCTACCTGCTGTTCGTCGGCGGACGCTACGTGGGGTTGCCCTTGAGCCGCTCGGCGATGTTCGCCGGGGGCGCCGTCACCATGGCGGCCGGCAGCGTCTGCATCGCCGCGATCTTCACGATCGCCGCGATCGTGGCGGTGAAGGTCCTCGACCGCCGGCCGGTGCGCGAGCTCGGTATCGTGGCGGTGCCCGGCTTCTGGGGCGATCTCAGCTTCGGCCTCGGCCTGGGCGTGCTGCTCATGACGATGGTCTTCGGCATCGAGGTCGCCGCGGGCTGGCTGCGGGTGCGCGACTGGTTCTGGGTGGCGCCGCCCGACACGTCGTTCGCGAAGGCCATGTCCGGGATGGCGGTGGTGTTCGTGGCCGTGGGCTTCTACGAGGAGCTCACGAGCCGCGGCTACCTGCTCCGGGCGCTCGCCCAGGGCCTGGTGGGCCGCCTGATCCCGGCCTCGTGGGCGATCGGCCTCGCGACCTTGATCTCGTCCGCGGCCTTCGGCTACGGCCACGTCGGCAACCCCAACGCGACGTGGGTGAGCACCTTCAACATCGTGCTCGCCGGCATCGTGCTGGCGCTGCCCTACATCCTCACCGGGCGGCTCGCGGGCTCGATCGGCCTGCACATCACCTGGAACTTCTTCCAGGGCTGCGTCTACGGGCTACCGGTGAGCGGGCTCGTGGCCCCGGTCTCGATCGTGCACATCGAGCAGCTCGGCCCGAAGGCCTGGACCGGCGGCGCCTTCGGGCCCGAGGCGGGCTTGCTGGGCGTGCTCGCGATGGGTGTCGGAGCGATGCTGATCGTCGGCCGCGAGCGTGGCCGCCGCGGCCGCGCGACGCTCCACGTCGAGCTGGTCGAGCCGACGGCCCAGGCCCGGCTGGTCGCCTAGCGGCTGACCTGCGCGGCGGCGCGCTGCGCCTTCGGCGACAGCACCGCGAGCGACTGCACGACCACCCGCAGGCTCTCCAGGCTCTCGTCCGTAAGCGTGCTCATGTCGTGGCGCACGTGCTCGAGGTGGGCCCAGTTCTCGGGCGCGCTCGGCGTCGCCGCGGTGCGGAGCGTCGCGTCGATCAGCCAGCGCGTCACCGACGGGATCGCGTAGCGCAGCACGCGCAGGCGGAAGGCGAGACGCTCGCGGGCCGTGAGCAGGAAGGCGTGGACGACGCCGTGGACGTGGGCGACGCCGCGCAGCTTCGCGAGCTTGAAGCTTCCGGCCTCGAGGGGCTCCACGGGAGCGATGGCCGACGCCTGGCGCGACAGCAGCGACAGGGAGCGCAGCAGCTCGGGCAGCGTTCCGGCGCAGGACTCCACGACCCGGGCGCCGATGTGGAGGAGCTTCACGGCCTCGTCGGTCTGCTCGAGGGAGCGGGCGCGATCGGCCGCGCGGTAGGACTCCTCGGCCATGTCGCGCTCCGCGGTGACGATCTCGCGGACGCGGTCGAGGGAGCGGCACTCTCCGGAGAGCGCGTCCTCCCACTGCTGTCGCGTCGCCGTTTCGTTGCGGCGCGCCATCAGGGCCACGAAGGCGAGGCCGATGGCGAATGCCAGGAGAGCCGTCAACATCGAGCCTCCAATGCCGCGAGCAGCGGCGTTCGGGCGGGGTCCGGGTTCTTCGCGGTCCAGGCGCTGAGTGCCCACCAGCTCGTGAGCGTGCAGTAGCCGCCGCCCGCGATCAGGTTGAAGGCGAGGCGCGTGGGATCGTCCGCGAGGTCGAGCATCGCGCCCACGGTGACGATGAGGACGCCGTAGGCGACGAAGCCGGTCAGGATGGACTTGTGGAGCGGGTGCAGCGGCACCACGTACCAGCGGGCCACGGCGGCGAGGCCCACGAACACGCCGAGGGCTCCGTTGCCGAGGCGGGGCAGGAGCTGGCCGGAGATGAGCGTCGGGCTGAGGCCCGAGGTCGGCACCGCCAGGAAGACGAGGGTCAGCAGCAGCAGGCCGAAGGTCGCGGCGTTGGCCGTGCGGCGCGCGCCCGGGAAGGAGGCGAAGAGGCCCGCGGCGAGCTCGGCGCCGATCGCGAGCTTGAGGGACGAGTACGTG
This sequence comes from uncultured Acidobacteriota bacterium, assembly GCA_902826455.1. Taxonomy (GTDB): domain Bacteria; phylum Acidobacteriota; class Vicinamibacteria; order Fen-336; family Fen-336; genus CADEEV01. Next base: position 11,530 of record CADEEV010000048.1, read on the forward strand.
ACCTGCCGGGCCACCCACCAGTTCCAGCTCCAGAACGTGTCGGGCCACAGCAGCACCGCGAACTCCGAGATCACGACCACGAACAGGTAGACCGTGAACGAGCGCAGGGCCCGCGCCCGGCCGCGCAGCAGCAGGCCTGCGAGGGCCAGGCAGAGGGCGAGCTGCGAGGCGAGGGCGATGAGCACGTCGCGTGTGCTCATGGGCGCGCTCCCCGGCGCGGGCGGCCCAGCCGCGTGATGGCCTTGAAGGCGTCCGTGCGCGAGACCGGCTTGCGCGGCGCCTCGCGGAGCCGGACCCACTCCTCGCGCTCGAGCAGGGCCACGAGCGTGGCGCGTGGAACGCCCGGGCCGGCAGGCCCGCCGCGGCGTTCCGTCAGCATCGCCCGCGTCGCCACCCGGGCGTAGCGCGTCAGGGTGTCGACCGAGAGCCGCGACGCCTTCACGTCCTCGAGGGCCATGAGGTAGGGCGCGCCGTCGACGTCCACCGACACGATCATCTGGCTGCCCGAGTGCACCGGCTGGCCGTCGCCGAGGATCCGCTGCTGCTCGCGCCAGGCGCGCTCCGCGCCGGTGAAGCCTTCGTGGTCGAGGGAGGCCGACAGCAGCAGGCGCAGCTCGGACGAGGCGCTCCACAGCGAGACGCAGCGCGCCTCGTTCTGCTCGCGGATCCACACGAGCATCTTGTTGGCCGCCTCGCGTCCGCCGGTCTGCGGGAGCAGGACGCCGGCGAGCTCGTCGACGTCCGGATCCGCCACGTCCTGGTCCGCCCCTGCCTGCATGAGAAGGGAATATTCCGCGCGTCCGGCCTCGGCGTCAAGGGACCCCGGCCCCCCATCTTTATTAATTGTCCAAATTCCGCATCGCTGGTCTACACTCGGTCGCGTCGGGCGCCCCCTTCGCGCCCGCAGGAGGATTTGATGGATATCGCACGCGCCGTGTTCGCGACCCTGGCTCTCTTGGGCTTCCTTGGTCTTGCCACCGCCAATACCCCGACGGCGACGCCGGCGGGAGTCGGCGGAGCGGTCACGAACGACGGCGGAACCCCGGCGCCCCCGCCGGACGGCCGCGGCGGCAAGCGCTAACGCCTGGCGGGGGGTCGCGCCGCTACCCGGCCCCCCGCATCTCTCCTCCACTCCCCCGGTGTCGTCCCTTCCCAGTGATGGAAGGCCCTGAAGAACGAGTTCGCGTCCTCGTACCCCAGCAGGTAGGCCGTCTCGTTGAGCTCCAACGCGCTCTGTCCCAGGTAGTGCCGCGCCAGCTCCCTGCGCGCTTCCTCGACGAGGGCCTGGAACGAGGCGCCGTCCTCCGTCAGACGCCGCTGCAGCGTCCGCGCGCTCATGCCGAGGCGCCGGGCCACGTCGTTGAGCGACGGCCGCTGGCCGGCCAGCAGCCGCTTGATCGTCCCCTTCACGCGCTCGCCCAGGCTCACGCCGGCCGCGCGCGTGCCGAGCTCCGCCTCGAGCTGGGGCGCCAGCATGCCCAGCAGCTCGGCGTTGCGGGTGACGAACGCGCGCTCGAGGTCGCTCGAGCGGAACACGAGGGCGTTGCGGTCGGCGCCGAAGCGGACGCGGCAGCCGAAGTGGCTCTCGAGCACCTTGCGGTGCGCCGCGGGCCGCGCGAGCTCGACGCGCAGCGGCACCAGCGTCTCTCCGGTGCCGCGCCGGCCGATGGCCAGCACCCACGCGAGGCACAGGTCGACGAGCACCGCCGGCTCCTTGTCCTGCGCGAGCAGGAACACGAACTCGACCGCCGCCTCGCCCCGGTTCTCGTCGACGCGGATCTCTTCCGGGCACATGAGCTGCTTGTAGCGGGCCATGCGTCCCACGGCATCGCGAAAGGAATGGCTGCACAGCACGGCGATCGCGGTGGGATCGTGCTGGCCCGAGCGCGCGTCGGAGCCCAGGGCGAGGCCGATGGCGGGATCCTCGCTGACGGCGCCGATGGCCTGCCACAGCGCGAAGAACTCCTCGGTGCTCGCGAGGATCCTGTCCTGCTCGAAGAAGCCCGCCGGCAGTCCTGCCGCCTGCAGGACCGCCGGCAGCCGGATCCCGCGCTCCTCGAGCCGCCGCGGCAGCAGGCTCTGGACGCGGAACCGGTTGGAGGCGACGCTCACGCCTTGAGCGACGCCATGTCGATCACGAAGCGGTAGCGGACGTCCTGCTTCAGCAGCCGCTCCCAGGCCTCGTTGATCCTCTGGATCGGGATGAGCTCGACGTCCGAGGAGATGCCCTTCGACGCGCAGAAGTCGAGCATCTCCTGGGTCTCGCGGATGCCGCCGATGGCGGAGCCGGCGAAGTTGCGGCGCGGCAGGAGCAGGTTGAAGGCCGACACGGGAAGGGGATGCTCCGGAGCGCCGACCAGGGTCAGCGTCCCGTCGAGCTTGAGGAGCTTCAGGTAGGCGTCGATGTCGTGCTGGGCCGAGACCGCGTCCAGGACGAAGTGGAAGCTGCCGGCCTGGGCCTTCATGGCGTCCGCGTTCGTGGAGATCACGACCTCGTGGGCCCCGAGGCGCTTGCCGTCCTCGACCTTGCCCGGCGACGTGGTGAACAGCACCACGTGGGCGCCCAGCGCCCGAGCGAACTTGACGCCCATGTGACCGAGGCCGCCGAGGCCGACGACGCCGACCTTCTGGCCCGGGCCGACCTTCCAGTGGTGCAGCGGCGAGTAGGTCGTGATGCCGGCGCACAGCAGCGGCGCGGCCGCCGCCGGATCGAGGCCGGCCGGGATGCGCAGCACGAAGCCCTCGTCGACCACGACGCTGGTCGAGTAGCCGCCGTACGTCCGACCGCCCAGGATCTCGTCCTCGCCGTTGTAGGTGAACGTGGGGTACGACGTGCAGTACTGCTCGTTGCCGGCATTGCAGTTCTCGCACTTCTGGCAGGAGTCGACCATGCAGCCGACGCCGGCCATGTCGCCGGTCTTGAACTTCGTGACGTCCTTGCCGACCCGGCTGACCTTGCCGACGATCTCGTGGCCCGGCACGCACGGGTACACGGTGTTGTGCCTTTGGTCGCGGGCTGGGTGCAGGTCCGAGTGGCAGACGCCGCGGAAGAGGATGTCGATCTCGACGTCGTTGGGACCGGGCTCGCGCCGGACGATCTCGAACGGCGCGAGCGCGGCGGTGGGGGACTGTGCGGCATAAGAGCGGGCTTTGATGTTGGCCATGGGTGAATCCTAGGCTCGGACGCCCTCGGCCGCACTCGCCGATCGCGCCAAACTACTTGCGGGACGCGCCAGCCTCGAGCGCGGATCTGTTAGCCTCGACGAAGGTCCCGGGAGGATTGCGATGAAGCGCGTGCTGGCCGTCGTCGGGTCGATGCTGGCGGGCACGTACCTCCTGGCCCAGCCGCGGTTCGCGTGGCCCGACGGACGGCGCGCGGCGATCACGCTCACCTACGACGACGCGATCCCGGTCTCGGATCTCGACGTCGCCATCCCGCAGCTCGACAAGGCCGGGCTCAAGGGCACGTTCTTCCTGATGGGCAAGGCGATGCGGCCCGAGGACGCGCCGCGCTGGCAGGCGGCCGCCGCGGCCGGCCACGAGCTCGGCAACCACACGGTGAACCACCCTTGCCTGCGCGGCACGTTCGACATGCCGGTGCAGTACAACTCGGAGAGCTACAGCGTCGACGTCCTGCTCAACGAGATCCGCACCATGAACACGCTGCTGACGGCGCTCGACGGGCGCAAGGAGCACGCGTTCGCGACGCCCTGCGGGCAGACCACGGCGGGTGGCCAGGACTACATCGCGCCGCTGATCGCGTCGGGCCTCGCCACGTCCATACGCGACGCCACGACGATGCCTGCGGCCGTCGGCGGGCCGAAGGTGCTGGGCGAAGCCTTCGTGGGCACGAGCGGCGCCGACATGATCGCGTGGGTCAGGAAGGTCGAGGACTCCGGCGGGCTGGGCGTCGTCGTGTTCCACGGCGTGGGCGGCGACTACCTCTCCGTGTCGGCGGAGGCGCACCAGGAGTTGCTCGCCTACCTCGCCGCCCATCGGGACCGCATCTGGACCACGACCTACAGCGAGGCGTTGAAGCGGGCGACCGAGCCTGCCAAGTAGGCCAGGGTCCTGCGCTCAGCCCAGCGCCGCGAGACGGCGCTCGAGGAAGCGGCGTTCGCTCGGGTTCGTGACCAGCTCGAGAGCCCGCCGATAGCTGGCGGCCGCGGCCCGGGAATCGCCCAGCCGGCGTTTGAGGTCGGCGCGCGTCGCGTGGAGCAGGTGGAAGTCGTCGAGCGCCCCCGACGCCACGAGCGCGTCCACGATCGCGAGCGCCGCGGCCGGCCCGGCGCTCATCGCGACCGCCACCGCACGGTTGAGCGTCACCACCGGCGAGGGCTGCGCCCGTTCCAACAGCGCGTACAGCGCCGCGATCTGCGGCCAGTCGGTGTCGGCGGCGCGCGCCGCCTGGCAATGCAGCGCGGCGATCGCGGCCTGCAGCGCGAACGGCCCAGGCCCGCCGCGCAGGCCGGCTTCGACCAGGGGCAGCGCCGCCTCGATCTGCCCATGGTTCCAGCGGCCGCGGTCCTGGTCCTCGAGCGTCACCAGATCCCCGGCCGCATCCAGGCGCGCCGCCCGCCGCGCCTCGTGGAGCTGCATCAGCGCCAGCAGCGCCGCAACCTCGGGCAGCGCCGGGGTCAGGAGCTCCCACACCACCTGCGTGAGGCGCAGCGCCTCGGCGCAAAGGTCGCCGCGAGTCATGCCCTCGCCCCGGGTCGCCGCGTAGCCCTCGTTGAAGATGAGATAGAGCACCGTGAGGACGGCATCGAGGCGCTCGGGCATCTGGCGCCTCTCGGGCACGGCGTAGGGGATGCCGGCGTCGCGGATCTTGCGCTTGGCGCGCACCAGGCGCTGGGCCATCGTGGCCTCGGGCACCAGGAACGCCCGCGCGATCGCGTCGGTCTCGAGCCCGCCCAGGGTGCGCAGCGTGAGCGCGACCTGCGCCTCGAGGGCGAGGGCCGGGTGGCAGCAGGCGAAGATCAGCCGCAGGCGGTCGTCGGGGATCTCGCCGGTGGTCTCGACGGCCGCGGGCTCGGGCCGATCCCACCAGCCCGGCTCGCCCACGACGTCCCGATGCCGGCTGCGTCGCCGCCAGGCATCGACCGCCTTGTTCCGGGCGGTCTGGACGATCCACGCCCGAGGCTGCTCGGGCACGCCGTCGACGGGCCACTGGCCGAGCGCCGCGGCGAAGGCCTCCTGGGCCAGCTCCTCGGCCAGATCGAAGTCGCCCAGCAGGCGGATCAACGTCGCGACGATGCGGCCCCGCTCGGACCGGTAGAGCGCCTCGATCGCCTCGATCGTCGTGGCGGCCATGGACGATGGTAGATATTTCCGAGCGGCCCTGTCGATCCGGGCGCGCCCCGTTCGATTCACTGGCGGAGGACGAGCCATGCGCTACCTGTTGCTGCTGCACGCCGACGAGGCGGCCTTCGGAAGCCTCAGCGATCCCGAGAAGCTGGCCCTGATGGCCGAGTACCGCAAGGTGCGCGAAGAGCTGAAGGCGAGCGGCCACCTGATCGACGCCTCGCGGCTGCACTCCGTGAGCACCGCCACGATCGTGCGCCTCCGTGACGGCAAGCGCCTCGTGACCGACGGCCCGTTCATCGAGACCCGCGAGCAGCTGGGCGGCTACTTCCTGGTGGAGGCCAAGGACCTGGACGAGGCGATCGAGATGGCCGCGCGCATTCCTGGCAGTCGCCACGGCTCGATCGAGGTGCGGCCCCTCGATCCCGGGCCGCAGCCGAGCCGCTAGCGCGCCGGCCGGCGGCTTATACTTCCGGCCCATGGCCGGACGAGCGACGGGCGCGAAGCCGACCGAGAAGAAGAAACCGGCGAAGAAGGCCGTGGCGCCGAGGGCCGCGGCGGGCGAGAGCCTCGGCGCGCTCCGCCAGGAGATCGCGGGACTGCGCGCGGACGTCGCGCGCCTGCGGCTCGACGAGATCCCGCGGGCCGAGGACTTCCAGCCCCTGGCCGACCACCTGTACGCGTTCGCCGAGGCGGCGCCGAAGCTGCTGGCCGAGCTCGACAGCGTGCGGCACGCGACCGAGACCTTGACCGCGACCCACGAGAGCTGGAACCAGTCGCTCATGCACCTGCCGCGGGCCGAGGACTACGAGCCGCTGGTCGGCCCGCTGCGCGAGTTCACGCAGGTGTCGCCCGTGCTGGCCGAGACCCTGGCGTCCGTGGTGCGGGCCGTGACGCCGTTGCCGAAGCTGATCGAGCCGCTGGTCCGGAAGCTGCCGTCCGCGCCGGCCGACGACTCCGCAGCCCTCGCGAAGGTCAAGACCGCACGCGCCGCCATCGAGGACGCCCTGGGCACGCTGCCGCGCGACGCGGAGTACGCCTCGGCCGCGGCGCACCTGCGCGAGCTCGCGACCGTCTCGCCGTCGCTGCTCGAGTGGATGCAGCAGCTCCCGGCGCTGACGGCCCCCTTGTCGGGCTCCGTCGAGGCGCTGCGGGCCGCGGCGCGGGATCTGGAAGACGCCGAAGAGGCACTGCGCCGGAGATGACCACGAGCCGGCGCGAGTTCCTGAGGAACGTCTCGCTGGCCGCGGCCTCCGTCGCGGCGCGTTCGGTGCCGAAGCGCCTGCCGATCGCCTTCTCGACCCTGGGCTGTCCGGCGTGGCCACTGCCGAAGATCCTGGACTTCGCCGTGGAGAACGCCTACGCGGCCGTCGAGCTGCGCGGCCTCGAAGGAAACCTCGACCTGCCCTCGCATCCCGCCTTCGCGAGCGACATGCTCCCGCAGACGCTCGGCTCGATCGACGGCCACGGGCTGCGCATCGCCTGCGTCAGCAGCTCGGCCAGCCTCGACGAGGCGGAGCCGGCGCGGCGCGCCGGCGTCCTGGCCGAGGCTCGCCGCTCGATCGACCTGGCGGCTTCGCTGCGCGCGCCGTTCGTGCGCGTGTTCGGGAACAACCCCGGCGGCAACCGGCCGAAGTCCACGGACCCGCAGCTCCCGGATCGCATCGTCGCCGGATTGCAGGAGCTCGGGGCTTACGCAGGCCCGAAGGGCGTCGCGGTGCTCCTCGAGTCCCACGATTCCTTCACGTCGTCGCCCGCGCTCAAGGACCTGCTCACCCGCGCGGCCTCGCCCCACGTGGGCCTGCTCTGGGACGCGTTCCACACCTTCAACGCCTCGGGCGAGGAGCCCGAGGCCACCGTCGGAGAGCTGGGTCCCTGGATCCGCCACACGCACCTGAAGGACGGCGTTCCCGAGGCGGGGAAGGGCCGGCGCTACGTGCTCACAGGCCGTGGCGACGTGCCGGTGCGGCGGCAGGTGCAGGCGCTGCGGAAGGCGGGTTACGCGGGCCTCTACTGCTTCGAGTGGGAGAAGGTCTGGCACCCGGAGATCGAGGCGCCGGAGATCGCGATCGCGGATTACGCGCGCGTGATGGGGGACTACCTCTCGTGAAGCGGGCTCCGGCCGACGTCGTCATCGTGGGCTCGGGAGCCTCGGGCGGCTGGGCGGCCAAGAGGCTCACCGAGGCCGGCATCGCGGTGACGCTGCTCGAGGCCGGCGGGCCGCAATCGCCGGAGAAGTTCAGGGATCACCAGCAGGCCTTCGAGCTGCCCTATCGCAATCGGGCGGCCGAGATCGTCCGGCGGACGCGGCCCATCCAGATGCGGATGGAGCCCTGCACCGAGTTCATCGCCGACTGGTTCGTGAACGACCACGACGAGCCCTACACGACGCCGTCCGACAAGCCGTTCGACTGGATCGGCCGCTTGCGCAAGGTGGGCGGCCGCACGAACAGCTGGGCCCGCGTCTCCCTGCGGCTGAGCGAGCTCGACTTCACGGCGGCCGACCACGACGGCTACGGCCCCAACTGGCCGCTCCACTACGCGGACCTCGAACCCTACTACGACCTCGTCGAGGACTACGTCGGCGTGAGCGGGAAGGCGGAGGGCCTGCCGTACCTTCCCGATGGCCACTTCCAGCCGCCGATGGCGCTCACCTGCCAGGAGCAGCGGCTGCGCAGCCGGGCGAAGCAGAAGCTCGGCTGGACCCTGACGAACGCGCGCTGCGCGAACCTGACGCGTCCGCTCCGTGGCCGCGCCTCGTGCCACTACTGCGGACCGTGCGAGCGCGGCTGCATGACGAACTCCTACTTCAACGCCGCGACCACGACCGTGGCCGACGCTCTCGCCACGGGCCGCTGCACGCTGATCACGGACGCGATGGTCTCCAAGGTGCTGACGGATCCCGACACCGGCCGGGCCCGCGGCGTCGAGTACGTCGACCGGAACACGTTCGAGACCCACGAGCTCCGTGCGCGCCTGGTGCTGCTCTGCGCCCAGACCCAGGAGTCCGCCCGCATCCTGCTGAACTCGGCGCCCGGCGGCCTCGGCAACTCGAGCGGCGTGCTGGGCCACTACCTCACCGCCCACGTCCGCAGCGGCGGCGCCGCCGGCGACATGGACCCGTTCGGCGCGGTCGCGAACCTCGACACCCCCAACCGTCCGACGGGCTACTACGTCGCGCGCTTCCGCAACCTGCCGGGCGGTCCCAAGGCCAAGGACTTCATCCGCGGCTACGGCTTCCAGGGCAGCACGGACGTCGAGTTCAACTGGGGCGCCGGGGGCTTCGGCGAGGCCTACAAGAAAGCGCTGCGCGAGACGCGCGTGCGGGTGAGCGCCCTCGGTTTCGGCGAGGTGCTGCCGCGCTGGGACAACTTCGTGGAGCTCGATCCCACGGTGAAGGACAAGTGGGGGATCCCGGCGCTGCGGATCAGCATGTCGAACGGTCCGAACGAGGTCGCGATGATCGCGGACATGAGCGCGGCCGCGAAGGAGCTGCTCGAGACCGGCGGCGCCACGAACGTGCGCGCCTGGAACAACCCGAAGGACCCGCGCTGGGCGACCCACGAGGCCGGCCTCGCCCGCATGGGCCACGATCCGAAGACGTCGTACCTGAGCGCCTTCCAGCAGTCCCACGACGTGAGGAACCTGTTCGTCCTCGACGCCTCGGGCTTCCCGACGAACCCCTGCCAGAACCCGACCCTCACGATCATGGCGCTGGCCGTGCGCTCCTGCGACCACGTCATGGCGGAGATGAAGCGGGGGAACCTCTAGTGGCTCTCGGCAGACGCGACGTGCTGCAGCGCCTGGCCGCGACGTTCGGCGCGGGCTTCGTGTTCCCGGCGCTGGCGCAAGGGCATCCCATGCACGCGCATCTGGCCGACGCCGCCCGCGTGGCGGCTGCGGACGGACCCGCCAGCGCGCCGGTGTTCCTGACGGCGCAGCAGCTCGAAGCGCTCACGACCATGGCCGAGACGATCGTGCCCGGCTCGACGAACGCCGCGGTGGCGCCGTTCATCGACCGCCTGCTCGCGGTGGACACGGCCGAGAACCAGAAGCAATTCCTCTCCGCGTTCCAGGCGCTGTCGAAGGACTGGCTCCAGCTCACCGAGCCGCAGCGCGTCGAGCGCCTGACAGCGGCTCCGCCCGAGCCCTTCAGGGAGATCAAGGGCTGGATCGTCGGCGCCTACTACTCGTCCGAGATCGGCATGCGGGAGCTGGGCTGGACCGGCAACATGTTCTACGCGGAGTTCCCGGGCTGCACCCACGCCGATCGCCACGCCTGAGGCGCTGCAGTAGCGCCGTCCGGGCTAAGGGGTGAAGCTGAACGCGACGCCGGCGCCGTCCGACATCACGCTGCCGTAGAGCCGCAGGCGGCCGTCCGCCGCGGCGACGGGAAGCGGCAGGGCCACGAGTGTGACGCTCGCGCTCGCCTGACGGTCTTCGACCGGGGAGGCCGGACGCGTGCCGTGGAGCTTCGGGACGGCCCAGCCGATGGCGCTGCCGACGACGGCCCCCACGAGGACGTCGGTAAAGTAGTGGTGATCGGCGGCGATGCGGAGATAGCCCGTGGTCGTCGCGAGCGCGAGGCCGCTGCCGAGCACCCAGCCGGCGTTCGGGTACGAGCGCATCGACGCGATCGTGCCGGCCGAGACCGCGAACGAGAACGCGAGGGCGGTATGGCCCGAGAAGAACGACACGTGGGACTTGTGTACGTCCATGTCGTCGGCGCAGTCCGGCACGCAGTAGCGGGAGTACGGCCGCGGCCGGTGCACGCGGTGCTTGACGACCTGGAG
>CADEEV010000048.1:21726-30935 GCA_902826455.1 uncultured Acidobacteriota bacterium
GCGGCCAGCGCGAGCCCGAGGACGCCGACGCCGAGGCGCATGTGTGGCGCGATTATCACCCGCATTCGCGGTAGCATCCCGCCAAAGTCCTTGAGGAAGCTGATCGACGGGTACCTCAGCCGGCGGCTGTCGCGCCGCGGCTTCTTCGAGCGCGTCGTGGGCGCGGGCTTCAGCGCCGCCGCGGCCGCGTCGATCCTCGAGTCTCTCGAGCCCCTGGCGCTCGCCGCCGCCGCGGAGGGCGCTCCCACCGTCACCGGCACGGGCGGCGAGCTGCTCGTGCACCAGTTGCGAGCGGCGGGGGTCGAGTTCGTCTTCAACTGCAACGGCTCCGGGAGCGCCGCGATCTTCGACGCCCTGGTGGGCCGCGAGGACATCCACGTCATCCAGGTCCTGCAGGAGGGCCAGATGCTCGCCGTGGCCCAGGGCTACGCCCTGGCCTCGGGCAAGGTGCCGTTCACCGTGAACGACAGCGTCGGCCTGCCCAACACCCTGAGCAACATGTACAACGCCTGGAAGGACCGCACGCCGCTCATCGTGGCCGCCCAGCGCGAGGCGACGGGTCACCACGGCGGCCGCGATTCCTTCGAGGACTGGGACGACTACCTCGCGCCGAGCGCCAGCTTCACGCGCTGGCGCTGGAGCGTCGATCGCGCGCACCGCATCCCCGAGATCGTGCGGCGGGCCTTCAAGATCGCGACGACGGCGCCGGCCGGACCGGTGGCCCTCGCCTTTCCCGAGGACCAGCTGTGGGCGCGGGGCGTCAGCGCCGAGATCGTGGACCGGGACAAGTTCATCCTCGAGCCGAAGCTCGCGCCGGACCCGGGACGCATCGAGCAGGCGGCGACGTGGCTGGTGGAGGCGAAGAACCCGTTGCTGCTGCTCGGCCCGGAGATCGCGCGCTCCGACGCCCGGGGCGAGGTCGTGGCTCTCGCCGAGACGCTGTCGCTTCCCGTGGCCGAGGCCGAGACGCTCTTCGACAACTTCCCGACGCGCCACCCGCTGCACCTCGGGAACTTCCTGTGGCCGGTGCCCGGCTTGCCGCCCTCCGACCTGATCCTGACCCTGGGCGGCCGCATGCCGGCCATCGAGGCGCTGGGCGCCGGCGGCGCCCGGATCGTCCACGTCAGCGCCGATCCCGACCTCATCGGGCGCGTGGTGCCGATCGATCTCGGCATCGTCGCCGGCGTGAAGCCGTCGGCCACGGAGCTCGTGGTGGCGATCGAGTCGCTGCTCACCCGCGAGCGGCTCCAGGACATCCAGGAGCAGCGGCTGTCCCGGGTCAGCGCCGTCACCGGCGCCGCGCGGGCCGAGCGCGAGGCCCAGGCGAAGGCGCACTGGGACGACGTGCCCCTGAGCTGGGCGCGCGTGGCCGGCGAGCTCGCGGCGCTGCTCGACCCCGACGCGATCGTCGTGCCGGAGCTGACCTCGAGCAACTGGCTCTCGGCGCGCACCGAGAACGTCGCGCTCGCGGCGTTCGACTTCGCGCCGGGCGGACGCACGCGCATCGGCAAGAGCACCGGCGGGGCCCTGGGCTGGGGGCTCGGCGCTGCGACCGGCGTGAAGCTCGCGCGGCCCGACCGCCAGGTCGTGGCGCTCCAGGGCGACGGCGGCTTCCTCTTCTCCCAGGCCGAGACGCTGTGGACCATGGCTCGCTACCAGGTCCCGGTCCTCGTGGTGGTGTTCAACAACCGCAGCTACAACGGCCCGCGCAACCGCATCCTGCGCGGCCCGGGCGAGCAGGCGCAGAGTGGCCGCGACATGACCTGCTACCTCGGCGACCCCGACGTGGACTTCGCCCGGGTCGCGTCGGGCTTCGGCGTCGCCGGCGAGACCGTGCGGCTGCCGGCCGAAGTGCGGCCCGCGATCGAGCGCGCGCTGCGCCACACGCGCGAGGGGAAGCCGTATCTCATCGACGCGGTCGTCGCCCGCACCGGGATCGGTGCGGAGTCCACCTGGCATCCGGGCTACTCCGTGGCGGCGGCGAGGACGCGGCCGGTGTGACGGCCGTCCTGCATCGCATCGCGAGCGGCGGCCGGCCCCTCGGCTTCGTCGCGATCGACTCGACCGTCGCCGGGCGGGCCCGCGGCGGGCTGCGCCTCGCCCTGGACGTCGGCGAGGCGGAGATCCTGGGCGCGGCCCGGGCGATGACGCTCAAGTACGGCCTGCTCGGCCTGCCCCAGGGCGGCGCCAAGGCCGGCGTCCTGGGCGACCCCGAGGCTCCGGTGGCCGAGAAGCGCGCGCGCCTCGCCGCGTTCGCCGCCGCCGCCGCGCCGCTCCTGCGCGAGCGCGCGTACGTGCCCGACGCCGACCTGGGGACGTCGAGCGCCGACATCCGCGCCATGGTCGAGTCCCTCGGCCAGCGCGTCGGGCCGCGGGAGTGGGGCGCCAATCGTTCCGGAACCTACACCGCCCACTCGTGCCTGGGCGCCCTCGAGGCGATCGCCGAGCGCCGTGGCACGCCCCTGGCGGGGCAGCGCGTGGCGATCGAGGGCTTCGGCAAGGTCGGCGCGTGCCTCGCGGAGCTGCTCGCCGCCCGGGGCGCGCGGGTCGTCGCGATCTCGACCTCGCGGGGCGCCCTCTACCGCGAGGCCGGCCTCGACGTCGCCCGCCTCGTCGCGCGCGCGGCGGAGAAGGGCAGCGCGTTCGTCGAGGACGAGGCCGAGCGCATCGCTTGTGGCGCGCTCCTCGAGCTGGCGGTCGACCTGCTCCTGCCGTGCGCGCGTTTCCAGAGCCTCAACGCCGGGAACGTCGAGCGCGTCACGGCGCCGGTCGTGTGCGCGGGCGCCAACGACCCCGTGAGCCCGGAGGCCGAGCACGCGTTGTTCGCCCGGGGCGCGGTCCACCCGCCCGACTTCGTCAGCAACTGCGGGGGCGTGCTCGGCGGCACCCTCGAGTTCGCGGGCGTCGCTCCCGGGCGCGTCGCGACCCTCGTGCAGGCCGCCGTCCGCCGCTACACCGCGGCGCTCCTCGAGCGCGCCGCCTGCGAGCGCGTCGCGCCGCGCGTCGTGGCCGAGCGCGACGCCCTGCAACGCCACGCCCGGGTGCGCCGCGGGGCGGAGCGCCCCGGGCTGCGCCAGCGCGTGCTCGGGCTCGGCATCGAGGCCTATCGGCGCGGCCTGGTGCCGGCCCCGCTCATGGCCCTCGTGGCGCCGCGCTATCTCGACGGCTGGTCGCGCGCGTGAACGTGCATCGCTACGACATCGGCGCGCCCCTCGCCGCGCTCCAGGACGAGACGCGCCGCGTCGTGGCCGGCTGGGACTGGAAGCGCGGCGCCTTCGGCCACGCGCTCTCCCTCGCGTCGTACGAGGAGCTGCACCCGTACCGGCGCTACAGCTACCAGAACTTCCCGTGCGCCGGCGTGCTGGGCCGCCATCCGGCGCTGCGGGCGGTGTTCGACGGCCTGCGGGCCGAGAAGGTGTCCTTCCGGCTCCTGCGCCGCGAGCCGGGATCGGCCTATGCGTGGCACACCGACCGCTGGAAGGGCCCCGGCGTGGTGCGCTTCCAGATCCCGATCGTCTCGGACGACGCGGCATTCCTCGTCGCGACCGACTACGCGAGCGTCGAGGAGCTGAGGGGCGCCGCGGCGGGCCTCGACGACGCCACCTTCGAGAGCTTCGCCGCCGCCAACGCCGGCCGCGTCGCGCGCCACCGGCTGACGCCCGGCCTCCTGCACTACTTCGACACCAGCCGCGTCCACACCCTCGTGAACGGCGGCGCCGGCGAGCGCATCACGTTGTCGTTCGACCTCGTCGCGAACGACTGGGTACGCGAGCGCTTCCCGGAGGTGCGCGCGGAGGTTCCCGACGGCGTCGTCGCATCCTTGCCCCGGCCCGGCGCCGCGGGTCTCGCCTTCGCCCGCGCGTCGGCCTGGCTGCACCCGTTGCGGACGCGCCTCCACCATCGCCTGCACGGAGCCCCGCGGTGAGCGAGGGGCGGCTAGCCTCGTTCCGGCGCGTCGCGCGCGACTCGGGGCCGCTGTGGGCCGTCACCCTCGCCCTCGACCGCGTGGTGCCTTTCGGCGCGCTGCGCTTCTGGCGCCCCCACGTCGTTCCCGAGGCTGCGCTGCGCGCCCAGGTGGACGCGATCCTCGACGCGTGGGGCATGCCCGAGCCCGCGCGCGCCACGACGGTCGAGCGCATCCTCTACGCCGACCTGCGCGGCGTCGACTCCCACGGCTGCTGCATGTTCCCGTTCTACGAGACGCTCCGGGGCGAGGGCAGGCTCGACCCGGCCGCGGCCGTGAGCGTCGTCCGCGACGACGCGAGCACCGCGCTGCTCGACGGCGGCGGCGGCCTCGGCCACCTGCCGGCCACCCGGGCCATGGAGCTCGCGATCGACAAGGCGCTCCGCTCCGGCGTCGGCGTCGTCGCGGTGCGGAACTCCGGCCACTACGGCGCCGCCGGGGCGTACGCCGCGATGGCGTCGGACGCCGGCCTGATCGGTGTCGCTACGACCAGCACGCCGACGCCGGCGGTGGTGCCGACCTTCGCGCGCCGGCCGCTCCTCGGCACCAACCCGATCGCCGTGGCCGCCCCCGGCGCCGCGGCTCGGCCCTTCCTCCTCGACATGGCGACGAGCACGGTGAGCCTCGGCAAGCTGCTCGAGCGCTGGCGCAGCGGCCGGGCCATACCCGAGGGCTGGGCGGTGGACCGCCAGGGCCAGCCCCTGACCAACGGGCGCGTGGCCGCGGCCGAGCGCCGTCTCGCGCCGCTCGGGGGAGACCGCGACGGCGGAAGCCACAAGGGCTACGGCCTGGCGCTGGCCGTCGAGATCCTCTCGACCGTCCTGCCCGGCGTTCCCCTCGCGGATCCGGCCGCCGGCCGCCGCGCCCACGTCGGCCACTTCTGCCTGGCACTCGACCCCGGCCGGTTCCGCGACGGCTTCGGCCTCGATCTCGACCAGCTCCTCGGAGTCCTGCGCGGCGCGGAGCCCGTCGATGCGCGCCAGCCCGTCCTGGTGCCGGGCGATCCGGAGGACGCCGTCCTCGAGCGCCGCCGGCGCGACGGGATCCCTCTCGAGCACGCCGTGTGGGAGGACCTGCGCCAGGTGGCGCGACGCAGCGGCGCCGCCTTCGTGCTCCCGTCGCCGCGGTGAAGAGGATCCTCGGCAGCCTCACGGTCCTCGCCCACATGCGCGGACAGAAGCGCCTGCCCTACGGGAGCCGACCCGACATCGAGGCGGCGCGCGACGCCCGGGTGCGCGCAATGGTGCTCCATGCGGCTCGCAGCGTGCCGCACTACCGCGAGTGGTTCGCCCGCGAGGGCCTGGACCCGCGGGCGATCCGCGGCGCCGAGGACCTCGTGCGCCTGCCGCTGCTGGCCCGCGACACGGTGCGGAGCGATCCCCGCCGCTTCCTGTCCGAGTCGCGAGCCGCCCAGGGCGCCCTGACGTTCCTGACCAGCGGCTCGACCGGCGCTCCCCTCGAGGTCCACCACGACCGCACGTCGCTGCTCGCGAACATCGCCTACGGCGAGCGGGAGCGGGCGCCCGTCATCGCCCTGACCGGCGGCGCGTTCCGCCCGCGCGAGCTCTACGTCGGCTACGAGACCTCGAACTTCCGCAAGGTGATCGCGTTCTACGCCGCGAACACGCGGCTTCCGCGGCCGAAGCGGCGGCCCGTCTCCATGACCGCGCCCTTCGAGGAGATCGTCGCCGCGCTGAACGCCGAGAAGCCCGATCTCCTGACGGCCTACGGCGGCTTCCTCGACGTCTTCTACCGGACCGTGGCGGCCCGAGGCGTCGCGGTCCACGCGCCGAAGGTCGTGATGTACATGGGCGAGCGTCTGCCTCCCGAGCGCCGCGCCTGGATCGAGACCGAGGTCGGGGCCCGCGTGCTCTCGCGCTACTGCTCGGTCGAGGCGTTCAAGGTCGGCTACTTCTGCGAGGCCGGCACGGGCTTCCACCTCCACGATGACCTGTGCCACGTGCGCATCCTGCGTCCCGACGGCAGCGAGGCGGCCCTGGGCGAGGAGGGCGAGATCGTGATCAGCAACCTGGTCAACCGCGCCACCGTCCTCCTCAACTACCCGACGGGCGACATGGCGGCGCTGCGCGCCGAGGCCTGCGCGTGCGGCCGCTCGCTGCGCGTGATGTCCGAGGTGCAGGGGCGCCTCGAAGACATGCTGCCGCTCGCGTCGGGCGAGACCCTGCACCCGCGCGCCATCTGGGCCGCGTTCAAGGACGACCGGGCCGTACTGCAATACCAGCTCACGCAGCACGCCCTCGATCGCTTCGAGCTGAAGCTCGTGACGGCGGACGACGCCTCGTTCCCGGCGTCCCGCGAGCGCGCTCTCGACCGGCTGCGCCTGCTGCTCGGGCGCAGCGCCGCGATCGAGGTGACGCGCCATGCCGAGCTCGGCCGCAGCGAGCGCGAGCGGAGCGGCAAGTTCCGCGCCGTGGAATCCCGGATCTAGCCCCCGCGCAGCCGGCGCGCGGCCAGCCGGGTCTGGTGCAGGAAGGGGCCGGGATCCGAGGCCGACCACACCGCGTGACGGTGCGGTCGGAGGTACGGAGCCAGCCATTCGCCCAGGCCGATCGCCTCCTGGTGCCGGTAGCGCAGCCAGCACGCGACGTCGGCCTGCAGGTGGACCCAGGTGCCGCTCCAGCCCGTGGGACGCGCGCGCGGCGGCTCGCCGCGCCCGAAGTCGGCGAAGCTCATGGCCACGAGGTCGACGCCCGTGGGCGGCAGGATCGCGTTGAAGAGCACCGCGCGGCCGTTGACCTCGATGAAGCGGAAGCGGCCGTCCCGGCTGTCGCGCTTCCATTCGGCGAATGCCATGCCGCGGAAGCCCGCCCGCCGCAGCAGGGCGACCGTGGCGTCGCGCAGCTCCGGCTCCTCGGGGACGATCGCGGCCGCGCGGGCTCCGCCGATCACCGGCGGGTTCTGACGCAGCTTGCGGACGGTGATGCCGGGCGACGGCTCGCCTCGGCCGTCCATGTAGACGCAGTAGACGTGGATCGCGCTGTCGGGGCCCTCGATGAAGTCGTAGACGAGGCCCTCGAGGCCCGCCTCGCGCAGCCGCGCGAGGGCCGTGCGCAGGGCGTCGCGATCGCGGGCCAGGAACAGCTTCGCGCCGAACAGGGAGATCAGCCGGTCGTGCTGGATCGGCTTGACGAGCACGGGGAAGCGCTCGATGGCCGCGGGGTCCAGGGCCCCCGCGGGGCCGTGGCAGGCCGGCAGCGCGAGGCCGACGCGCTCGGCGAGCGCCTGCATGGCGTCCTTGTCCACGAGCGGCCCCACGACGTCCCAGGGCTGGACCGTCAGGCGATACGACCGCGACAGGCGCTCGTGGTGCCGGGCGAGCGCGGTGAGCGCGTCGTCGTTGCTCGCGAACACCGCCGCGCCCGCCCAGCGCTTCTCGTGGTGGAGCAGGAACTCGACGAGAGCCCCGTGATCCTCGTGGAGGGCCGGAAGCGCGTGGCGCTCGGAGATCCAGCGCGAACGGTGCCCGACGTCGTAGGGCCGCGTCGACACGATCGCGGGCCTCACGCCCAGGGCCGCGAGGCTGCGCACGATGCCGAGGCCGTTGGCGTGGGCGCCGACGACCACCGCGCCGCTCATCGGGACACGGGCGGAGCGCACTCGAAGAGCGCGCGCTCGCGCAGCCGTCGCGGCGTCGGCTCCGTCAGATCGAGGTCCTCCAGGATGAAGCGCACGGACGTGGCGCCGTGGAGCCGCGGGTCCTGCCTCCAGAAGAACGTGCAGGCGGCGCGCCAGCGCGGCTCGCGGCCGCCGGGCTCCTCGAGGCCAGGCACGCGGTTCTGGTTCGCGCGCAGGATGTTGAACAGGTGCCGGCCCAGGGGTGGCACTCCGAGCCCCGCGTCGTGGAGGCGCACCACGGAGCCGTCGCGTCGGCGGCCCTCGAGGACGTAGCTCGTCAGCAGCGGCGTGTGGAGCGTGTCGAAGCGCGGGTAGCCGGCGAAGGGCCAGCCGTTGCCGAGGTGAGCCGCGCCGAACGCGAAGACGCCGAGCGCCACGCTCGCGGCCACCGTCCCGGATGCGAGCCCCACCCGGGCGCCGGGATCGGGGGCGGGCGTCGCGACGCCCGTGAGGCGGCGCCAGAGCCCGCCGACGTCGATGAACGCGAGGTAGCAATAGAGAAGGTGCGCGAAGGAGATGCCCAGGAGCAGGTACACGCCCAGGTGGAAGACGAACGCCATCACGAGGGCCGCGACCCGGCCGAGCCGCGACGTCACGACGAGGGCCAGGAACGAGAGCTCGAACGTGAGGCCGATCGCCCCGCCCACGTGGGTCAGCCAGGCGTAGGCCCGGGTCCACTCGGGGCGGGCGCCGATGCCCGTGTATCCGGCCTTCGCCGTGAGGTTCGCGAGGCTGTCGCTCGTGAACCAGGCGAGGCCGCAGCTCGCGAGCTTCCAGAAGCCCGAGAAGAAGTAGGCGATCCCCATGACCAGGAGGATCGCGCGCAACGGGAAGCCGTAGCGCACCGCCGGTCGCGGGACCGGGACACCGCGCCGCCGCCGCCACCAGGCGTCGAGAGAGAGGGCGTCGCCGCAGGGGCTCGCAGCGAGGATCGCCGCGAACCAGACGAGGTGATGCCGATCGTGGCCCACGTGGCCGAACAGGTGAGGAATGACGAACAGCAGCAGCGCCGCGGCGGTCGCCACGACCGTCGTGACTCGCGTGAACAGGCCGAGAGCGGCGGCGAGGGCCGCGACGCGCAACAGCAGCGCGAGGCGCTCGACGGCCGCGGGGTCTCGTGGAACGAGTGCCAACGCCCAGCCGAAGCCGAGAGGCGGCTGGAGCAGGGCGTCGGGGATCTGGGCCGCCGCGACGTAGCTCGCGGTCCAGAAGCGGATCCCGATCACGGCGAACACCACGAGCCGCGCGAAGCCCAGGTTGATCGGGTCGCCGGCCGCGAACAGGAAGCTGCGGAAGCGCTCGCCCACGGCCCTAGCGCGACGACGACGGGGGCGGCGGTCCGCCGCGGCCCCAGCTCGAGGGCTTCGGGCCCATGACGAACTCCAGACGGCCGCCGTCGCGGATCTCGCCGTGGCGGAACCAGTTCGTGGTGAGGGGTCGGCCGTCGAGCGTGGCCGACTGCACGTAGCGATTCGCCGCCGACGCGTCCCTCGCGTCGATCCTCAGCGTGCGCCCGTTCCCGAGGCTGAGGACGGCGTGGGAGAAGCGCGGGCTGCCGACGAGGTACACGTCCTGGCCCGCGTTCGGGAAGAACCCCAGGCTCGCGAAC
>CADEEV010000049.1 GCA_902826455.1 uncultured Acidobacteriota bacterium
GGTCGAAGTCCGGGGTGCTCGACGGGTTGAACCCGGCCAGCGGCGGGTCGGTGAAGACGGTGCGCAGCTCCGGCATCAGCCAGGGGCGGAGCGAGCGGTAGATCGGAACGTCGTAGTTGAGCGCCGCGTCGAAGCGATGCGCGCCGTTGAACGAGCCGGCCCCGCGCTCGCCGAAGTACAGCGACTGGGTGTCGAGGCTGAAGTAGCCCGGATCGCGCGAGAGCTGCACGTCGGAGAAGTCCACGTCGGCCGCCACGAGGCTGTAGGTCAGCGCCGAGTCGTAGCGCCAGAGCAGGCCCAGGTTCAAGGCTCCCGCCTTGCCCAGGGACAGGTCGTAGTTCGTCCAGACGCGCGCCTTGTGACGCTGGAAGTCGTCGAGCCGGCCCGTCGGGAAGTTGCGTTCCGGCACGAGGATCTCTGGGTAGTCCCCGATCACGGTCGGCAGCCCCGGGCGATTGCCCGACTCGCCCTCGTAGTTGCCGTCGTTCTTCAGCTGGACCGTGTAGTGGCCGGTGAGCTGCCAGTGGTCGCTCAGCCGGTACGAGGCCTGGAACTGCAGCGCGTCGTAGGCACGCTCCGGCAGATCGGAGTTGCGGTAGACGATGTTGTCGAAGGGCCCGAGCTCCTCGCCCTCCACCTCCACGATCGTCGAGCCGTTGTCGAAGGTGATGAAGTCGTCGATGAAGTCGGAGGTCGTGCGGTGGGTGTACACCGCCTTCGCGTAGCCTTCGTGGCCCAGGCGTCCGCCCACCGACGCGGTGAACTCCCGGGTCAGAGGCGAGCGCAGGTCGCCGTCCACGCGGACGTTCTCACGCGGGAAGCTCCCGAAGAACGGGATGTAGTTCGAGAGGTCGAAGCCCGGCGCGAAGTCCAGGCCCTGTCCCTCGGGCCCCACGTAGACGCCGGCCACGATCGACGGGTTCGCGACGCTCGAGCCGGATCCCACGAGGTTCTGGTTGTAGCGCCCGGCGTAGTGGGCGTAGGTCACGTCGAAGCGCAGGCCCCCGTCGCCCGTGACGTCGTAGCCCGCGGCCAGGCGCGGCACCAGCGCGCTCGAGGCGATGCCGGGGGCTCCGTCGCTCGACTCGTTCGAGGTGTGCTCGTAGCGGGCGCCGAGGTTGAAGAACCAGTGGCGGCCCAGGCTGAAGCGGTCGTTCACGTAGAGGGAGCGGGTGCGGATGTCCGACTCGACGCCCCGGCTCGCGATCCAGTTCACGTTGATCGTCGAGAACGGAATGAAGAGGGGGATGAGGCGGCCGTCGGAGGTGTACTGGGGGATGCCCTGGGCGTTGGCCAGGTAGTCGGCGCGGAAGTCGTAGCCGGTGGAGCTTTGCGAGTTGCCGCCGGTCTGGATGGACGTGAACTGCTCGGCGCCGATCTTGAGGTCGTGGGACCCGGCCCCCGACGTGGCGAGGAAGTACGAGAGGCTCCCGGTGATCTGGCGGTTGTTGCGGTCCTCGGGGTCGGTCGAGTCGAAGTAGGGCGCGTTGTACTGCGCGCCCGGAGGAACGCCCGGCAGCTCCCCGTTCGTGAGGAAGGGCGAGTCCACGAGGCTCGTCGACACGCCGCCGGCGTTGCGGAAGCCGAAGTTCTTGGCGGAGTACTGGGCCTCGGCGAACAGCTTGGGGCTCAGGACGCCGGTGTACTTCGCGACGAACAGGTCCATGGGCGTGCTCGGGTCGATGATCGTGCGCGGGTCGATGCTGGCGTCGAGAGCCGGGCGATGCTGGTCGGTGCGGTTGCGCGTCCACTGCGCCTGCAGCGTGTGGTCGGGGTCGATGTTGCCCGTGAGCTTCGCCTCGAAGCGCTTGTCCGTCTCGGAGTTGTCGAAGGCGATGCCGGTCTCGTCGAACTGGTCCGTGACGGTGGCGCTGCGGTAGCGACCCGCGGCGAAGAACCAGAGGCGGTCCTTGACGAGGGGTCCGCCGAGGGTCGCCGAGAACGTCTTGTTGACGTCGTTCCGGTGCTCGACGCCGTTCGACACCTCGAAGGGCGTCTCCTTCGTCCAGCTCGGGTTCGTGAGGTCGGTGCGGAAGGTGCCCGAGAAGTCGTTGCCGCCGCGCTTCGTGATCGCGTTGATGACGCCGCCCGAGAAGCGCCCGTATTCGGCCGTGATGCCCGACGTCAGCACCTGGGTCTCCTCGATCGAGTCCTCGATGTAGAGATCGTTCGGATCGCCGAACAGGTTGTCGTTGATCTCGACGCCGTCGAGCAGGAAGACGTTGTCGTAGGCGAAGGCACCCGAGATCGTGACCTGGCCGGCGCTCGGCGTGTTGTTCGTGAGGCCCGGGGCGAGCTCCGCGATCGCGTCCAGGGTGCGGTTCATGGCCAGGGTGTCGACGCTGCGGCCCGTGTAGTTGGCGCCGACCTGGGAGGTGTTGACGGGGGCCGCCACGTCGGCGGTCACGGTCACCGTCTCGGACACCGTCGCGACGCTCAACGCGACGTCGAGGTCGGCGGTCGAGCCCAGGGCCACCGCCAGGCTGCGCTCCGCGTCGGCGAAGCCGGCGAGCGAGAACCGGACCTTGTACGGGCCGGGCGGCAGCCCGCGCAGGATATAGGAGCCGTTGCTCTCCGAGACCGTCGTGCGCTCGCCCTGCAGGGCCGGCGATGTGACGGCGATCGTGGCGCCCGGGAGCGCCTGGCCGTCGCTCGCGCGCACGCTGCCCGTGAGGACGGCCGACTGCGTCCCCTGGGCGGCGAGAGGTCCCGCGCTCCACGACGCGACGAGCGCGGCGAGGCCCAGCCACGCCCGCGCACTTCCCTTCCGAGATCGAACCATTCCTGTCCTCCGAGGCGCGCCGCGACGGGACGCGGGTTGACGCGTGTCGCGAAGCTAGGGCGAGCCGGCCCGGACCTGCTGTCACGTTCTTGCTCCCGCAGATCCCGCGATCGCGCCGGTTCGTCACATCGCCCTCGACGGAGTGCCGGCTCCCGGACGAACAATGCGCGTGCCCCGACCCGAGGACAGGACTGCCGCGAGCGCCGGGCGCCATGCGCTCGCGACACCGCCCGACTCGAGCGGGCCCCCCTGCCATTGCGACGTCGCGCTGTTCCGCAGCCAGGCCCTGGAGATCGCGGCCTGGCGCTGCATCCGCGACGGCGACGCCCTGCGGGCCGTCCGTCAGCACGCCTGGCCCGCCTTCACGTTCGTCCACGACGGCGCGTACCTGCTCCACACCGAGGGACGCACCGAGCTCGTGGATCCGGGCCACGTCTCGTTCCAGGGCGTCGACAGCCCCTACGCGACGAGCCACCCGTACGGCGTCGGCGACTGCGGCATGACGATCGCGATCCGCCCGGACCTCTATTACGAGCTGTATCCCGAGGCCACCGTCACGCGCATCGCCCTGCGCTCGCCGCGCTTCGCCTTGAGCGACTTCCAGCTCGCGCTCCGGCTGCGACACTCGGGCGAAGCCGACGCCCTCGGCATCGAGGAGCAGGCGCTCGAGCTCGTGCGGTCGGCGGTCGAGGCGCAGGAGCCGTCCCTGCCGGGAGAGCCGGCGCGGCGCAGCGAGCACCGCGACCTCGCCGACCGCGCCCGCGCGATCCTCTCGCGGCGCTTCAGGGATCCGCTACGGCTCAGCGACCTCGCGAGCTCCCTGCGCGTCTCGCCCTTCCATCTGTCGCGCGTGTTCCGGCGCGAGACCGGCGTTCCCCTGCGCCGCTACATCACGCGCCTGCGGCTGCTGGCGGCGATGCTCCAGGCCCGGGAAACGGCGGGCTTCAGCCAGCTCGCCCTGGAGCTGGGCTTCTCGAGCCACAGCCACTTCACGTCCGCCTTCCGGCGCGAGTTCGGGGTCGCGCCGCGCGAGGCGCGCCGCTCGCTCCTCGAGGCCTAGGCGAGCTTCACGGTCGGCAGCAGCTCCGGCACGCGCCGGTGGCGCGTCGCCTGCTCGAAGGCGTAGGCGATGCGCAGCAGCGTGGCTTCGCTCCACGCGCGGCCCGCGAACGAGATCCCGAACGGCAGGCCGAACGCGTGGCCCACGGGCACCGTCACGTGGGGATAGCCGGCGACGGCCGGCGCCGTGGACAGGCCACCACCGAAGTGGTCGCTCGTGACCAGGTCGATGAGCCACGCGGGCCCTCCCGTCGGCGCCACGATCGCGTCGAGCTTGTGCTCGTCCAGGACCGCGTCGAGACCCTCGCGGCGCGACAGCCGCGCGCAGGTCTCCAGGGCCTCGAGGTACTTCGTCTCGGTGAGCGGCCCCTTCTCCTGGGCCTGCAGGAAGACCTCCTGGCCGAAGTACGGCATCTCGCGGTCCTTGTTCTCGTCGTTGAAGCGGATCACGTCCGCGAGGCTCTTGACCCGCGCCGACGGACCGAGCCCGGCCAGGTAGGCGTTGAGGTCGGCCTTGAGCTCGTAGAGCAGCACCTCGAACTCCGCGGCGTCGTACTCGCCGTTGTGCGGGATCTCCGCGGGATCGACGAGCACGGCGCCCTCGCGCTTCATCACGTCGAGGGCCGCCTCCATCGCCTTGTCGACGGCGGGATGGAAGCCGAACTGCTTGCGCGCGACGCCGAGCCGGGCGCCCCGCAGGCCCTTCGCGTCGAGGCCGGTCGCGTAGTCGGCCGCGACGTGGCCGGCGCTCTTCGCCGTGGCGGCGTCGCGCGGGTCGGCGCCGGTCATCGCGCCGAGCAGCAGCGCCGCGTCGCGCACGGTGCGGCACATGGGCCCCGGGGTGTCCTGGGTGTGGGAGATCGGGATGATGCCCGAGCGGCTCAGCAGCCCGACGGTGGGCTTCACGCCCACGAGGCCGTTGTTGTTGCACGGCGACACGATGGAGCCGTCGGTCTCGGTGCCGATGCCCACGGCCGCGAGGTTCGCCGAGACCGCGGCTCCGGTCCCCGAGCTCGAGCCCGACGTGTTGCGGTCGAGGGCGTACGGGTTGCGGCACTGTCCACCGCGTCCGCTCCAGCCCGAGGACGAGCGCGAGGAGCGGATGTTCGCCCACTCGCTCATGTTCGTCTTGCCGAGGATCACGGCGCCGGCGGCACGCAGGCGCCCGGCCACGAACGCGTCCCGGGCGGCGATCTGCCCTTCGAGCGCGAGAGAGCCGGCCGTCGTCGTCAGCTTGTCGGCGGTGTCGATGTTGTCCTTGAGCAGCACGGGGATCCCGTGGAGCGGCCCGCGCGGGCCCTTCGCCTTGCGCTCGGCGTCGAGGGCGTCGGCGAGCGCGAGGGCCTCGGGGTTCGTCTCGAGGACCGCATGCAGCCTCGGCTCGAGTGCGGCGATCCTCTCCAGGTAGGCGGCGGTGAGCTGCCGCGAGGTGAGCGACCCGGCCTTCATGCGCTCCTGGAGGCCGTCGATCGTGGCCTCGGCGAACTCGAAGCCACCCGTGGGAATGTCCGGTGCTTCGAGAGGCAGCGCCTCGGAGGAGCCGGCGCGGGTGGCCGCGAGCGCCGCGGCGCCCAGGGCACTCGTGCGCAGGAAGTTCCGGCGGCCGGGAGCGCGCTCGTTCATCTCATCCTCCAGGAAGGGAGGATTAGAGCACGCCGCGCGCCTTGCGCTCCAGTGCCAGGAGCGCGCCGTAGATCAAGGCGTTGACCGGCACCGGCACGCCGGCCAGCGCTCCGAGCCGGACGATCGTGCCGGTCTGCGCCTCGAGCTCCGACGGCCGACCGTCGAGGATGTCGCGCTGCATCGACGTGGTGCCCTCGGCCGGCATGGAGTCGACGTAGCTCATGGTCTTCGCCGTGACGTCGTCGGGCAGCGCGACGCCCCGCGCCCGGCCGAGGGCGAAGACCTCCGAGACGGCGGCCTCGAGCATGCGGCGGCTCTCGGGCAGCGACCGGAACGTTCCCACGGGAACGCGCGTCACGGCACCGACGCCGCTGACGGGCGCGATGAACAGGAACTTCTCCCAGACGGCGGCCTCGATGTCGTCAGGTACGCTGACGCTCAGGCCCTGGGCGCGCTCGAAGACGGCCCGCACGCGCGCGACGCGCTCGGTCGCGCGGCCGTCGCGCTCGGCGAACTCGACGCGCGGCGGCACGCCCGCGTGGCGGATGCGGCCGGGGCCGGCCACGAAAGCCAGGATGCGGCACAGACCGCCGAGCACGCGGGCCGCGCCGATCTCCGCCGCGAGTTGATCGGCCGCCTCGACGCCGTTCTGCAGCGGCAGGACGACCGTCTCGGGACCGAGCAGCGGCCCGATCGCGCGCGCCGCTTCGGGGACCTGCCAGGCCTTCACGGCGACGAGCACCAGCTCGACCGGCCCGACCTGCACGGGATCGTCCGTGGACTGGACCGGCCAGACGTGGAAGTCTCCCGCGACGCTCTCGACCCGCAGGCCCTCCCGGCGCAGGGCGTCGAGGTGCGCGCCGCGCGCCACGAACGTCACGTCCTCGCCGGCTTGCGCGAGACGCCCGCCGAAGTAGCCGCCGACACCGCCCGTTCCGAACACGGCGATCTTCATCGCGCCACCGGGAGTCCGGGATGGTTCCGGACGTTTCGCGCCTGCCACAGGTGGCGCCGGCAGTGGGCGGCGACGACCAGCAGCCCCGTGCCGATGCCCATCGGGATCACGGACACGAAGGGGTTCGCGAACGTCACGCGGTTGAGGTCGAGCTCCGCCACGTCGTCGACGAGGCCCTGCAACGCGTCGAGCGAGCGCCCGAACGATTGGAGCAGCTCGGCCCGGGGCCGTCGCGGACCGGGGACGATGCGGCGCGGGGCCTTCATGCGGAGGCCCTTGCGCGCCGGAGGCTCGAGGCTGCTCACGAAGAAGCGGCCGAACACGCCGGGAGCGATCGGCCCTTCACGACGCGGCCGACTCGAGCGCTCGAGACCGGCGCGCATCGCCACGAGGTAAGCGCCGTTCGCCGCGGTCAGATGGTCGAGGCACTGCGCGATGCTCCAGGCGCGCCCATCGTCGGGCTGCCAGAACACGGCCTCGTCCGGGAGGCCTTCGAGGAGTGCTTGTGCGTCCGGCACGAAGCGGCCGAGGTCGGCAGACACGGCCTCCAGGTCGGCCGGACGAGACGTCATCGCGGCCGGCCGGCGCCCGGCAGGCAGCAGTCGGCGAGACAGACGTCGGGCAGCGGACCACGCTCCCCCAACGTGCGGACCGGGGTGAGGCCCATCCGCTCGCCGACGAGCTCGCGGATCATCGAGACCACCGCCGGGTGGCTGCCCGCGGCGCCCGCGCGGACCATGCGGAGGCCGAGCTGCTCGGCTCGTGCGCGGGCCTCGGTGTCGAGGTCGTACACCACCTCCATGTGGTCGGACAGGAAGCCGATCGGCGCCACGACGACGCTCTCGGCGCCGGCCCGCGCCAGTGCCACGAGATGGTCTCCGATGTCGGGCTCGAGCCAGGGCTGCGTCGGGGGCCCGCTGCGGCTCTGGAACGCGAGCGCCCACGATCGGCTGCCGGCGCGTTCGGCCACGAGAGCGCAGGCCTCGCGCAGCTGCGACTCGTAGGCGCAGCCCGCCGCCATCGCCATGGGAATGCTGTGGGCCGTGAACGCCACCGGCACCTCCCCGCGTTTCGCCTCGGGGAACGCCGCAAGAGCGTCGCGCAGACGAGCCGCGCAGGCATCGATGAACCCCGGGTGGTTGTAGAAAGCCCGCAGCTTGTCGACGCGCGGCGCCTCGGGTCCCGCCGCCTCGCGGGCCCGCTCCAGGTCCTCGCGGTACTGCCGGCAGCCCGAGTACGAGCTGAAGGCCGAGGTCACGAACGCCACGGCGTGGTCCACGCCGTCCTGCGTCATCCGGCGCAGCGTATCGGCCAGGAACGGGTGCCAGTTGCGATTGCCCCAGTAGACCGGCAGGGCCGGACCGTGAGCAGCCAGCTCGGCCTCGAGGGCCGCGATCAGCGCCCGGTTCTGCCCGTTGATCGGGCTCACGCCGCCGAAGAGCTCGTAGTGGTGGGCGACCTCCCGAAGGCGCTCCGGCGGCACGTTGCGGCCGTGCAGGACGTTGCCGAGGAACGGCATCACGTCGTCGGGACCCTCGGGCCCCCCGAAGGACACGAACAGGATCGCGTCGACGTCGGAGGGCGCGCTCACGCGCCCAATATATCCCGCGGCGTTGTTTGCGACGACGTGAGGTTCGCGTGTATCGTCGGTCGTTCGATGCGCGCGCTCGCGATCCTGCTCACCGTGGCGATAGCCCTCCCCTCGAGCGCGGCCAAGGCTCCCAAGGACCCCTTCGCCGGAGCCTGGACGGGCACCGCGAGGTTCACGGCGGCCTCCGGAACGCCGGCCTGCGCGTGGATCGGGACCTACGAGCCGCCCGCCGGCAAGCTCGACCTCCAGGGCTCGGGCACCGCCCTCACGGGAACGGTGACCCTCGAGATCCCCTCGGAGGACGAGGCGTGTCCGACGTTCAAGGTGACGTCGCCCGTGAGCGAGGTCGTCGCCACGGCCTCGACGCTGGCCTTCAAGGACGCGAGCGGACGCTCGTGGAACCTCGGGCTGAAGCTGGGGCGCCTGACGGGGCTCGTCTCGGGAAGCGACGGCAGCGGCGAGGTCTCCCTCGGGCGCACCCTCGAGGGCGGCGGCAAGGGCGGCGGCGGGATGCTGAGCGGCACGCTGGGGATCGTCGGGGCCAACGTGATCGGCATCGGCGCCCTCGTGGGCATCAACAGGCTCGCGAAGGAGAAGGGCGACGAGGGCGGCATCGTCGCCAACTGCTCGCCGCGGATCTGCACGGTCGGCGGCCCCGGCGAGCCGTGCGACTGCAACACGCCGCTGATCGCCGGGGGCCAGTGCGGGCAGACGACGGCGGGGCAGTCCTTCGCCCAGGTCTGCGACCCGGTCAACCAGCCGTGCCAGGCCAACCTGAGCTGCAACAACGCGATCTGCGAGGACCGCTTCGGCCGCTGTCCGTTCTAGACGACGCGCTCCTTCCAACGCCCCTTCCGGAAGTAGTAGATCGCGACGAGGGCGATCAGGGACTCGGCGACCGTGATCGCGTAGTAGACGCCGTTCGGCCCCAGCTCGAGACCCCGCGCGAGACCCCAGGCCAGCGGGATCTGGAACATCCAGTAGCAGAACAGGTTGATCCACGTGGGTGTCGTCGTGTCGCCGGCGCCGTTGAAGGCCTGCACCATCACCATGCCCCAGGCGTAGGCCGCGTAGCCGTAGCTCACGATGCGCAGGCACTCCCCTCCGAGCCGGCGCACCTCGGGATCGGTCGTGAAGAAGCCCACGAGCGGCTCCGAGAAGGCGATGAACACCACCGCCACGAGGCACAGGAACCCCATGTTGTAGAAGCCGGTGAGCCAGACCGAGCGCTCGGCGCGCTCGGGCTTGCCGGCGCCGAGGTTCTGACCCACGAGGGTCGCCGCCGCATTGCACATGCCCCACGAGGGAAGGATCGCCACCACGATGATGCGCAGCGCGATCGTGTATCCGGCCAGCGCGGCGCTGCCGAAGGGCGTCAGGAGCCGCACGAGGGCAAGCCAGCTGGCGGTCGCGATCAGGAACTGCACGATGCCGCCGATCGACACGCGGACGAGGCGCATCATCACCTCGACGTCGAGGCGCACCTGGTGCGCGGCCACGGTGACGCGGTTGCCCTTCCACAGCTGATAGCACTGGTAGATCACGCCGACGCCGCGGCCGACGGTCGTGCCGATGGCGGCGCCCGTGATGCCCATGGCGGGGAACGGGCCGAACCCGAAGATGAGGCAGGGATCGAGGACCAGGTTCACCAGGTTCGCGAGCCACAGCGAGCGCATCGCGACCGTGGCGTCGCCCGCGCCGCGGAAGATCGCGTTGATGAGGAACAGCAGCAGGATCGTGGCGTTGCCGCCGAGGATCCAGGCGGTGTAGCTCCAGCCCGCGGCGACCACGGACGGCGTCGCGCCCATGAGCGTGAGCAGCTGCTTCGACCAGAACAGGCCCGCGACCATGGTCGGCAGGGCGACGAGGACGCCGAGCCCGATGGCCTGGACCGCGGCCACGGCCGCCCCCTCGGGATCCTTCTCGCCGATGCGGCGGGCGATCGTGGCGGTGGTGGACATCGACAGGCCGAGGGCGAGGGCGAACACGAGGGTCAGGAGCGCCTCGGTGATGCCGACGGCCGCGACCGCGTCGGCGCCCAGCCGGCCGACCCAGTACACGTCGAGCACGCCGAACACCGACTCCATCGCCATCTCGAGGATCATCGGGACCGACAGCAGGAACACGGCCCGCCCGAGGCTGCCCTCGGTGTAGTCCTGCTGCGTGCCGGCGACCGCCTCGCGCAGGAGCCTCCAACCGGTCGACGGCTGGCTTTCTTCTTGGGACGTCATCACGTTCTCTCCAGGACAAGAAACAAAAAGGCCTTCCGGGGCTTTGCCCAGGAAGGCCTGTTCGAGACGCGCGTTGTGCCGCGATCTCTAGAGTGCGCCCTCCCGCGAGGCGACGATGCGGTCACGCGATACGAACCGCGTGACGACTCCCGTGACCTCGGCGGCGATGCGCACGTTCATTTCCCTCGTCCAGGATCCTAGCGGAACAGGCCCCTCGGGTTCAAGCCTTTTTGAAGCCTTCGCGCGTGATCGGCAGGGTGCGGACCCGCGTGCCGGTCGCGGCGAAGATCGCGTTGCAGACGGCCGGCGGCAGCGGCGGGAGCGCTGGCTCGCCGAGCCCGGTGGGCGGAAAGTCGGTCTTCACGAAGTGCACCTCGACCGGAGGCGCCTCGTTGAAGCGCAGCAGCGGGAAGTCCGGGAAGCTCGCCTGCTTGGTGCGGCCCGCCTCGATCGTGATCTCCTGGTAGAGCTCGGCGAGGCCGTCGAGGACCGATCCCTGGACCTGGTGCAGCGCTCCGGAAGGATTGATGATCACGCTGCCGACGTCGCCGGCGACCCACACCTTCTCCACCTTCACGGCTTTCGAGGCGCTGACGCTCACCTCGGCGACCTCCGCGAAGTAGCCGCGGTGGCTGAAGTGGAACGCGATGCCGAGGCCGCGACCCTTGGGGAGCGTGCGCCCCCAACCGGCCTTCTCGGCGACGGCGGCCACGACGCCCCGCATGCGGCCGGCGTCGTAGGCGGCGCTGCCGTCGGCGTTCTTCACGACGCGCGGCTCGCCGAGCAGGTCGAGCCGGAACTGGACCGGGTCCCTCCCTGCCGCATGGGCGAGCTCGTCGATGAAGGACTGCATCACCCAGGCGAGCGCGTTGCTGCCGGGCGCGCGCAGCGGCCCGGTGGGGACGCCGAGCGGCATCATCGACGTCTCGTGGCGGTAGTTGGCAAGGAAGCGCGCGGGGAACTCCGCGTCTCCCATGCCGGCGCTGGGCGCCGTGTTCTCCCCGTCGCCGAACGTGACGAAGTGGTTGCGCCAGGCCGCGATCCTCCCCGACGCGTCGACGCCGCCCTTCAGGAAGTGGAACCCTGCCGGCCGGTAGAAGTCGTGGCGCATGTCGTCTTCGCGCGTCCAGAGCAGCTTCACGGGAACGCCGGCCGCGCGGGCGATCCACGCGGCCTCCACCATGAAATCGTTGCGCAGGCGCCGGCCGAAGCCGCCGCCGATGCGGGTCATGTGGATCGTGACGTCGGACTCCGGGATGCCGAGCGTGGTGGCCACGAGCTGGCGTCCCGGCTGCGGGTTCTGGGTCGGGGACCAGATCTCGATCTTCCCGTCCTTCCACTGCGCGGTGGTGTTCTGCGGCTCGAGGGGCGCATGGGCGATGAAGGGGTAGGCGTAGGCCGACTCCACCGTCTTCGCGGCGCCGGCCAGTGCCGCGTCCACGTCCCCGTCGTTGCGCAGCCGGCGCGCCCCGGGCTTCGGCCCGAGCTCGGCGGCCTTCGCGGCGAACGAGGCGCTGCCCTGCTGCGCGGTCGGGCCTTCGTCCCAGACGACTTCGAGCTTCTCGCGAGCGCTCTTCGCGGCCCACCAGCCGTCGGCCACGATCGCGACGCCCGGCATCAGGCCGTCGAGCCGCTCCTTCTGGCCGTCGACCACGAAGGCGTGGCGCACGCCCGGCAGCGCCTTGACCGCGTCCAGGTTGGCGGAGCGGACGCTCCCCGCGAACACGGGACACTTCTCGAAGACGGCGTACAGCATCCCAGGCACCGTGACGTCGATGCCGAAGAGCGGCTTGCCCGTCACGATCTTCGGGTTGTCGACCTGCGGTATCGAGCGCCCGATGATCTTGTAGTCCTTCGGGTCCTTGAGAACGACGCTCTTGAGGTCCGGCGGCGTCAGGCTCGCGGCCTTCGTCGCGAGGGCGCCGTAGCCGAGCGTCCGGCCGCTCGCCTTGTGGTTCACGGCTCCCCGGCTCGCCACGCACTCGCTCTCCGGAACGCCCCAGGTGAGAGCGGCGGCGGTCACGAGCATCTGGCGGGCGGCCGCACCGAAGCGGTGGTGATCCTCCCAGTTCACGGGCGTCGACTGGCTCCCGCCCGCCACCTGCCGGCCGTACCTCGCCTCGTCCGCGAGAGCCTGCTCGACCACCACGGTCTCGAAGTCGACCTCGAGCTCCTCGGCGATGATCATCGGCAGGGACGTCTTGACGCCCTGCCCCACCTCGGGGTTCTTGGAGAGGATCGTGACGACGCCCTCGGGCGAGATGCGGATGAACGCGTTCGGCACGAACTCGGAGCCAGCGGCGTGAGCGGGCGCGGCGCGGTACGCGCCCAGCAGCAACCCTCCTCCCGCGAGGGTCGTGACCTTGAGGAAGCTGCGGCGGTCGACGAGCAGGCTTTCCATGGCGGCCTCCTACTTCTTCGCCGGCGTCTGGCCGGCCGCTTCGTGCACCGCTTCGCGGATGCGCAGGTAGGTGCAGCAGCGGCAGAGGTTGCCGGCCATGGCCGCGTCGACGTCGCCGTCCGTCGGCTTGGGCTTCGCGGCGAGCAGGGCGGCCGCGGTCATGATCTGGCCCGCCTGGCAGTAGCCGCACTGCGGCACGTCGAGCTTGGTCCAGGCCTTCTGCAGGGGGTGGGAGCCGTCGAGGGACAAGCCCTCGATCGTGGTGATCTCCATGCCCGCCACGGCCGATGCCGGCACGCTGCAGGAGCGCATCGGCTGACCCTTCACGTGCACGGTGCAGGCGCCGCACTCGCCGATGCCGCAGCCGAACTTGGAGCCCTTGAGGTCGAGCACGTCGCGCAGCACCCACAGGAGCGGCATGTCGGCGGGCACGTCGACGGCAACGGCGCGCGCGTTCACGGTCAGCTTGAGTGGCGGCATGGGCGAACCTCCGGGCCGCTATTCAACCACGCGCGCGCCTCCGGCCGGAGTCAAGAGTCGTAAATTCTCGGTGCCGCCGCGCCCCCGGGATCGGACAAAGAGGGAGTTGGCGGCTTGAACGCGGATCGACGCGCCTATAGCCTCCCCGCCATGAAGCTCGACCGCCTCGAAGTGCGGCTGCTCAAGCTGCCGTTGCGCTTTCCGTTCGAGACCTCGTTCGGCGTCTCGACCCACAAGGAATTCCTCCTGGTTTCGGCCTGGTCCGACGGCGTCGTCGGGCACGCGGAGTGCGTCGCGGACGTCGACCCCTTCTACCTTCCCGAGACCAACGTCACGGCGCTCCACATCCTCAAGGAGTTCCTCGCGCCCGCGGTCCTCGGAGTCGACTTCGAGCATCCCCGCGAGCTGCTCGCCTTGTTCTCGCGCGTCCGCGGCCACCCGATGGCGAAGGCGGCGATAGAGATGGCCGCGTACGAGCTCCTGGCGCGCCAGAAGGGCGTGCCGCTCTACAAGGTCCTCGGCGGCCGCGGCGGCACGGTCGAGTCGGGCGTCTCGATCGGGCTCCAGAAGGACGTCGGGACGCTCCTCGAGAAGGTGGACCTCGAGGTCGCCGCCGGATATCGCCGCGTGAAGATCAAGATCAAGCCCGGCAAGGACCGCAAGCTCGTGGCGGCGATCCGCGAACGCTACCCCGAACTGCGGCTGATGGTCGACGCCAACAGCGCCTACCGCATCGAGGACGCTCCCCTGTTCCGCGAGCTCGACGCCGCGAAGCTCATGATGGTGGAGCAGCCGCTCGCCTGGAACGACATCGTGGAGCATGCCGAGCTCCAACGCCAGATCACGACGCCGGTGTGCCTCGACGAATCCATCCATTCCCTCGAGGATGCCCGCCACGCGGTCGCGATCGGAGCCTGCAGGATCATCAACATCAAGGTGGGGCGCGTCGGGGGCCACACGGTCGCCGCGGCGATCGCGGACCACTGCCTGCGCCACGGCGTGCCGGTCTGGTGCGGCGGCATGCTGGAGTCGGGCATCGGCCGGCTGCACAACGTCCACCTCCAGACGCTGCCGGGTTTCACGCTGCCCGGGGACACCTCCGCGAGCTCCCGCTACTTCGAAGAGGACCTCATCGACCCGCCCGTGACGGTCAGTCCACAAGGCACCGTCGCGGTGCCGGAGGGCGTCGGCATCGGCCACGAGATCGTCTGGTCACGGGTCCAGAGGGCGACCGCACACATGGAGGTCCTCCGCTAGCTCAGCGCCCCTCGACGTCGAGCGAGACGAGCTTCCCGTCGGGATCGAGGTGGAGCTGGACGCGTGCCGTCTTCTGCGCGAAGACCACGTCCCAGGTCGTGACGGCGTCGTCGCCACGCGTGCGGCGGTCCATGAGCGTGAAGGTCGAGGGAGCGCCGAGGGGCGCCACCATCTCCTGGTAGTACTTCTCCATGCCCTTGAAGGCGCTCACGGGAATCGCCTCGGCCGTCGTGAGGGTTCCGGCAGCGGCGAGGGCGAGCAGCACGCGCAGGCGCTTCTCGGTCGAGGCGTCGCCGCCGGGGATGGCCGTGAGCTCGGGCTGCCGGAGCCGCGCATCGAAGAGCCCGGCGATGTGGTCCCCCATCGCCTCGGTCGAGGCCTGGGCGAGGTTCGCGAGCACGACCACGGTGACGTCGCTCCCGAGGTAGCGTGCGATCGACGAGCGGAAGCCCTGCCACGAGCCGCCGTGGGAATAGACGGTCTGGCCGTTCAGCGTGTCGACGCCCCAGCCGAAGCCGTACGGATAGGTCTTGCCGCTCGCGAGCGTGACGGGCGTGTAGACCTGCTTCCAGCTCTCGGGCCTCAGGATCCTTCCCTCCCGCAGCCCGCGGTCCCACGCGGCGTAGTCGGGCAAGGCGAGGTACAGCGAGCCGTCGGCGGTCGCGTTGAGCGTGCGCGAGACCCAGTCCTGGTTCTTGAGCACGCCGTCCTTCAGCTCGTAGCCGGCGGCCCGGTTCATCACGACGTCGGTGTCGCTGATGACGCGGGCCGTCTTCATGCCGAGCGGCGCGAACACGCGCTCGGCCAGGACGTCGCCGTAGAACTGCCCGCTGACGCGCTTCACCAGGGCCCCGAGAAGCACGAAGCCCGCGTTCGAGTACGACCAGCGGCTGCCGGGCGCGAAGGCCAGGCCGTGGTCGAAGAAGTTCTTCGCGAGCTCGTCGTCGGTGTAGTTGCGCTGCAGGTCGAGATCCTCGTCGCCCTCGCCGCGCACGCCCGACGTGTGGGTCAGGAGCCGCCGGATCGTGATCGGCTGCCAGTCGGCCGGCGCCTCGGGGAAGTACTCGCGCAGGGAGTCATCGAGGGCGATCCTCCCGTCCTCGACGAGCAGCATCACCGCCGTCGCGGTGAACTGCTTGCCCACCGATCCCGTCTGGAAGATGGTCTCGGCCTTCACGGGCACGTTGTGCTCGACGTTCGCGAGCCCGTAGCCCCGCTCCTTGACGACCGTGCCACCCTTGACGATGAGCACCGCGGCTCCAGGAATCCTCTGTCGAGCGAGCTCCGCGAGGACGTAGCTGTCGATCGCGTCGTCGGCGGCCACTGCCGTAGCGGCGCTGGCCAGGAGCGCAAGGCTGAAGACGGCACGGAGCTTCTTGGGCATGGTGCACACCCTAGCGCGAGGCGGGCCCGAGGCCAACCGCTCGCGATCCTTCCTATAATCGCGCCGGTGTCGACCCTCCTCGAGGCTCTGGTCGCCGCGGCCGAGGCACGGCCTTCGAACCTCGCCGTCGTCGAGGGCCGGCGCGAGCTCGGCTATGAGGCCCTCCTGCGCGCGATCCTCGGACCCGTCGAGGGCGCGGGCGGGATCCGCGCGATCCCGGCGGCGGGTGCGACGGACACGCTCGTCGCGGTGCTCCGCTGCCGACGGGCCGGCGCCGTCCCGGCGCTCGGGGGCGCGACGCCGCCGGACCACGCGCTGCCTCAAGGCACGGCGTTCCTGCGCGCGACGAGCGGCACGACCGGCACCCCTCGCTTCGTCGCCTTCAGCGAAGCGCAGGCCGCGAGCGCCGCCCGCCGCTCGGGTTCGATGCTGGCGCTCGAGCCCGGACAGGTCGTCGTGACGACGGTCCCCGCCACGACCAGCTTCGGCTGGGTGGCCGGGCTGCTCGGGCCGCTGCTGGCCGGAGTCACGGTCGTGGTCGCGCCGTCCCAGGCTCCCCGCGAGATGCTCGAGCTCGCCGCGCTCTGGCGCGCAGCCTGGATCGTGACGACGCCGCCGCTCGTGCGCTCGCTCGCGCGCCTGCTCGCCCTGGAACGGCAGCGAAGACCGGCCGTGCGGGTGCTGGTCGCGTCGTCGGAGTACCCGAGCGAGGCGGCCAGTCAGCTGCTCGCCCACGACGTGCGCGTCGTCGATCGCTACGGCGCCAGCGAGGCGGGTCCCGTGGCCCAGGCCCCCGAGCCCCTCGCGGCCCTGAGGCCGGCGAGCGGTGTCGAGGTCGCGGTCCGGAACGGGTGCCTCGAGGTCCGCAGCGATGCCGTCGCCCTGGGTGAACTCGGCGGACGGCGCTTCGACGGCGTCTTCCAGACGACGGACCTCGTGCGCCTCGAGCCCGACGGCGGCTTTCGCCTGCTCGGCCGGGCCGACCGGATCGTGCGGCGCGCGGGCCGCTCGATCGACCTGGAACGCCTCGAGACACTGCTGCGGGGCCTGCCCGGCATCGATGGGGCCCGCGTCGTCGCGGAGCCCGGCGCCCTCGACGTCGAGCTGGTGGCGCGCGTCGTGGCCGCCGCGGGAGCCTCCATGAGCCCCGAGAGCGTCCTCGCGCAGATCGCCCCGCAGCTCGAGCCGTGGGAGCGCCCGCGACGGCTCGAGTTCGTCGCGGCGAGCGAGGCGACGGGCAAGTGGTGACGCCGCTCGACGCCCTGCACGCGCTCCTGGGCTTCGCCGGCGTCGAGCCCGGCGATCGGGTTCTGATCGTTCCCGGGCCCGCGACGGATCCCGTCGTGCTGTCGCAGCTCGAGGGGCGCCTGGACGACGCGGGCGCCGCCACGTCACGCGTCGACGCCCCCGCCTTCGATCCCCGCACCCAGGATCCGCCCGCGCCGTTCCTTTCGGCGCTGCTCGAGGCCGACGTCGTCCTGGACTTCGCCGACCACGAGGCCCTCGTGCACCGGCCCGCCGTGGCCCAGGCCGTGCGCCACGGCGCGCTGCGGCTCGTCGTCGTGTCGCTCCAGTCCGTCGACGACTGGCGCTCGGCGTTCGCCGCGTACCCTCTGCCCGAGCTGCTCGCGCGCGTGAGGGTCCTCGCCGCACGCCTCGCCGGCGGAGGCTCGTCGCGCCTGACGACGGCCGCGGGCACCGACCTCGCCTTCACGGCGCCGGCGGGCTTCGCGATCGGCTGGCCGGGCGGCAGCGAGCCGGGCCTGATGCGTCGCGGGCGCGGTGCCTTCGGCCTGTATCCGCCCGGCGCGATCGGCACGCGCCCGGAGCACGCCGCCGGCCGCCTCGTGCTCGACGGCCTGGTGGGCTTTCCCGCGCCGCTCGCGGAGCCCATCGAGCTCGAGGTCGCCGACGGGCGCGCGCGCGTCGTTCGCGGCGGCCGCGAAGCCGACTGGCTGCGGGAGCGCATGGCCGGGCACGAGAACGGCGGGCACGTCGCCAAGCTGATCGTGGGCGCGCACCCCGCGGCGCCCCTCGGCCCGGCCCTGGCGGAGCTCGAGTGGCGCAAGGCCCGCCTGTCGCGAGCCGAAGGCGCCGTGCTCGTGGGCTTCGGCGATGCGCGCGCCATCGGCGGCAGCGTCGCGTCCTCGTGGCACTGGGACGGGCTGGCGCTCCCGCCGTGCCGGTGGGACGTCGCGGGCCGACCGCTGTTCCGCGACGGCGCGGCTCAGGCAGCGCC
Organism: uncultured Acidobacteriota bacterium; assembly: GCA_902826455.1. Lineage (GTDB taxonomy): Bacteria > Acidobacteriota > Vicinamibacteria > Fen-336 > Fen-336 > CADEEV01. The sequence continues at coordinate 18,003 of CADEEV010000049.1, forward strand.
CGAGGTCCGCTCGGCGCGCCTCGAGCCCGGGGCCGCGCCCCACAGGCCGCGCCTGCTGGCGCGCGCCGGCAGCCTCGGCGCGTTCCTCGTCGAGTCGCGCGGCGCGATGCCCTACTTCCATCGCAATCCCGACTCCGACGAGATCTGGATCCCGCTCGGCGACGCGCCGCTGCAGGTCGTGGGCGAGGATGCCGCCCACGCGCTGGCGCCGGGCGAGGCGGCCGTCGTGCCCCGCAACGTGGCGCACCGCGCCGTCGGCGGCGACGTCTCGACGCCCCTGCTCGTGCTCGAGAGGCTGTCGCCGGCCGCGACGGACTCCGAGGGCGGCGTCCGTCTGCTGGACATCGCCGCGCTCGGCCGGGCGCCGACGCCGGCCTGGACGCAGCCCCCGCGGCCCCTGTGGTCCAGCAGTGCTCTGTGCCTCGAGGGCTATTCGAGGCCCGAGGGCATGCTGCGAGAGCCCTCGCGGCTCGAGGCTCCCGAGCTCTGGATCGTGCTGAGGGGCCGGATCGCGCTGGCCTGGGACGGGGCGTTTCCGGTGGCCGAAGCGGGAGCGGGCGACCTGCTCACGCTGCCGGCCGGCGGCGACGCCCGCGTCGTCTCGATCCGGCCCGACACGCTCACGCTGCGGGTGATGGCGCGATGAGCGAGCCGCCGGACGCCGTTCGCGCGCTCCTCGAGGCCGCCGCCGGGCGGGCCCTGGGAGAGCTGGACGACGCCACGCCGCTGGCCGAGGGGCTCGGCTTCGACTCGCTCGCCTTCCTGGAGCTCACCGTCGCCCTGGAGGAGCGCTTCGCGGTGGTGGTGCGCTCCCAGGAGGTCGCCGCGGGCTTCCGGACGGTCGGGAGCCTGCGCGCGCTCCTCGCGGCACGGGCGCCTGCCGCCTCGTGACGGATCCGCGCGAACGGTGGCTCGTGGCCGTTCGCGACCGCCTGCCCTTGACCGCCTCGCTGGCGGCGCTGCGCGTGGCGTCGTGGCTCGCGGTCGGTGGCGGATGGAGCGCCGGCCAGGACCTGCGTCTGGACGGCGCCGCGTCGCGGCGCTGGCGCCGGCGCGCGTGGTGGGGCCGCGACGCGAGCCACGCCGTGCGCGCGCGCCTCGACGATCCGCTCCGGCGCGCCTCGGTCGAGCGCCGGATCCTGGCCTCACACGAGGCTCTCGAGGCGCTGCGGCGCACCCCGTTCCTGGTGGGCGCCCACGTCGGGCCGAGCCAGGCCGCCGCCCACGTGGTTGCCCGGGAGTGTCCGCGGGCGCTGTTCGCGTTCTGGCACTCGCACCCGGGGCTCGGCGCCCGCGAGTACCTCATGAAGGGCGGCGAGGCGAGACGCCTGTCGCTCGCGGCCTTCGCGGCCGAGCTGCGCCGGGGCGGCCAGCTCTTCGCCACCGCCGACGCCGGCTGGCGTCACGACGCGATCGAGCTGCCGTTCCTGGGGGGCCGCGTGCGGCTCGGGCGCTGGGCGGCCCGCCTGGCCCGCCGCACGGGCGTCGCTGCCCGGCCCGTGGCGGCGGTCTGGCAGGGAGGGCGGATCCGGATCCACGTCGGAGCGCCCCTGCAGCCTGCCGCCGTGGACGAACCCGGCTGGCTCGCGGACTGGCTGGGCGCCTACCTGGCGTTCGTCGAGCCCCTCGTGCGCGACGCCCCCGAGAACCTGCGGCTGGCGCCGAGCGGCCTCTGGGGCTCCCTCGAGGCGACCGCTAGAACATCCGCACGCTGACGTGATCGTCGCCGGAGCGCACGTCGACCAGCGGCCCGCTCGCCCGATGCAGGGCGCCGATCGCGGCCCGCACGTCGAGCTTGCCGCCGCGCACGGAGCCGAGCACCTCGTCGACCGCCTCGAGCGGGACGTTGACCGCGACGACGTCGTCGTCGTCGTGGACGCGGATCTCCAGGTGATCCCCGACCTTCGAGATGCGGACGTCGGATCCGTCGTCCTGGACGCTCACGAGCTCCGAGTCGGGAATGCTGCGGAGCTCGGCCGCCATCTTGCGGACGACGGGCAACCACTTCCGGGCGTCCTCGTCGAGCGGCACCTCGCGGGCGTGCTCGGGAGCGAAGCTGAGCGCCGCCTCGGCGAGCAGGACCGGCACGGGCACCACGATCCGCGTGCCGCCCGGTCCGCCCTCCTTCACGTCCACCACCGCGTAGTCCATGCTCGCGAGGCCGCCGACCGTCGCGAGCGAGAGCACCCCGACCGCCTTCAGCAGCATGCTCAGCTCCTCTCGTCGATCCAGACGCGGACCGTGCTGTGGGCGTCCTTGACGTTCACGACGTCGCCGCGGCGCTTCGCGATCTCGTCGAAGGCCTTCTGCACGTCGATCTTGTCCCCCTCACCCGCGAGGAGCACGTCGACCAGGCTGACCGGCAGGTCGACGCGGACGGACTCCTTCTTCCCGGGGCTGTCGACCCGGACCAGGACGAGGTCGCCCTTGCGGGAGACGGTCACGGTCTCGTCCCCGTCCTCGACGCTGACGAAGTCCGTGTCGCCGGCGCCCTTCAGCTCGTGCCACATCTTCCGCATGTCGACGACGGAGAGCTTGCTGTCGCCCGTGTGGAGGCGGAAGTGGCCGTCGGAGAAGACCGTGTCCGGGGCGGCGGCCAGGGCGATCTGGACCAGGGACAGCGGGAGCTGGACCCGCACCTTCGACTTGGCGCCTTCATCCACCTGGACGTGCAGCCAGGGCCGGATCGTCTGGGCGGACGCCACGCCCGTCGCCGAGAGAGCCAGAACTGCCAGACCCGCCAGAACCCTGCGCCCCATTCCATCCTCCCGCCGGCCTCGACTGGCCGGACTGCCCTAGTAACGGACGGGGCGCGCGGAAGGTTCGGGAATCTACTCCTGGACGACCGGCGGGTGCAGGAACCGGATGCGCTTGCTGATGTCGGTATTGACCGAGTGGTAGGGCCGGGTGAGGTTGCCGGAGTCGAAGAGCGAGTCCCGGACGGACTCGACGTCGTCCCAGCCGATCGCGTTGGAGAAGATCGGGAGCAGGTACTCGATGCCCACCTGGGACGGCTTCATGAGCTGCGGGTCGTAGAACGACGGGTGCATCTGGCGGGCGTGGATGAGGCCCCAACGGTCGCGGAAGGCGTTGCCGTCCAGGGAGTCCACGTGGAAGCCCTTCTTGACGCTCCACTGCAGGATCGCGATCGCGTTGTTCTGGCCGTCGAGCAGCATGTCGACGGCCTTGCCGCCGAGCTGCGCCGCGTAGAAGCGGTCGAAGAGGATCGGGCGGCCGCCGCGCTGTGTATGGCCGACTTTCCTGGTGAAGATCGCCTCGCGGGCCGAGGACGCGCGCCGGTGCTTCCGGAAGTACTCGTCGCCGAACTGCCGGATCAGCAGCTCGCGCAGGGCCTCGGAAGCGCCGGTCAGGACGACGTTCCCGGCCGGATCGTGGGTGGGCTTGCGGGCCCCCAGCTCCTCGCCGCTCTCGTCGACGATGCCCTCGCCGCACACGATGACCACGTTCTTCTGGAGCTCGTACAGCTCCCAGACGCGCTCCATCAGCACGCCCACGTCGAGGCGGTGCTCGGGCACCAGGATGATGTCGGGCTGTCCGAAGGCGGTGCCGAGGGCGATGTAGCCGGCATGCCGGCCCATCACCTCGACGATCGCGATGCGGCGATGGCTCTCGGCGGTGGTGCGGATGCGGCGCACGCCCTCGGAGGACACGAACACCGAGGTCGCGTAGCCCGGGGTCGCGTAGTTGACCATGTTGTCGAGGTCGAACACGGTGCGCGACTTGCCGCGCTTGTAGGCGAACCCCGGCTCGGCCGGGCTCGCCTCGCGCACCCACTCCTCGGGCTCGCTGCGGTAGTTGAGGCCCAGGTCGTTGTCGATCGTCTTGGGAGCCAGCACGACCGGGAAACGCTCGGCCAGGGGCTGCAGGCCGTTCAGCGTGCCGTCGCCGCCGACGCAGATGAGGCCGTCGATGCCCAGGCTGCGGATGCGGTCCGCCACGAGGTCCATGTTCTCGGTGTCGCGGGAGTCCACGAAGGCCCGGGAGGCCCCGAGCAGCGTGCCGCCCCGCGTCTCGTCGAGCTCGGGGATCTCGGTGAACAGTGGGTTCAGGAGGACGTGGGGGACGTGCTTGTAGAGCAGGCCGCTGAAGCCCTTGATGAAGCCGATGACCTCGACACGGCACTGGTTGGCGCGGGTCACGGCGCCCTTGATCGTCGCGTTCAGCGCCGGCGTGTCGCCGCCCGCCGTCAGGATCCCGATCCGCTTCATCGATGCTCGCGCCCCTCGCGTGGAAACGCGAACGCTACCGGAATGACCCAGGGTTTTCAAGGCGCGCCGGGCGGGCCGCGGAAAGCGTTGTAAAATCCGCGGCCATGAGCACCACAAGAGCGCGCCCCGTCTGGACGCCTGCCGGCAAGGTCGGAGCCGGCGAGCAGCCCTTCAAGTACCCGGTCCAACGGGAGTTCGCGGAGCCCGACTGGCGTCGCTTCCCGGGCTGGAAGGACGTCACGCAGAAGGAGTGGGAGACGGCTCTCTGGCAGCGCCAGAACACGGTCAAGAGCCTGAAGGAGCTCAAGGAGGTCATGGGCGCGCATCTCCCCGACGACCTCGCCGACGACATCGCGAAGGACATCGCCGAGCGCGCCACCATGTCGATGCTCGTGCCGCCCCAGATGATCAACACCATGGACGAGCGGGACCTGTGGAACGACCCGGTCCGCCGCTACATGCTGCCGACCTTCGACGACCGCCATCCCGACTGGCCCAGCCACCCGCACTCGTCCCGCGACAGCCTCCACGAGGCCGACATGTGGGCGGTCGAGGGCCTCACCCACCGCTACCCCACCAAGGTGCTCGCCGAGGTCCTCACGACCTGTCCCCAGTACTGCGGCCACTGCACGCGCATGGACCTCGTCGGCAACGACGTGCCGCAGGTCACGAAGATGCGCTTCCAGATCCCCCAGAAGGACCGCTACCAGCAGATCCTCGACTACCTGCGGAAGACCCCGCAGGTGCGCGACGTGGTGGTGTCGGGCGGCGACATCGCGAACATGCCGATCCAGCAGCTCGAGCCCTTCGTCTCGGCGGTGCTCGACATCGACAACATCCGCGACATCCGCCTCGCGGCCAAGGGCCTCATCGGCCTCCCGCAGCACTTCCTGCAGGACGAGGTGAAGGCCGGCCTGGAGCGCCTCGCGACGAAGGCGCGGCAGCGCGGCGTGTCCCTCGCCTTCCACACCCATGCGAACCACGCGCAGCAGGTGACGCCCCTGGTGGGCAAGGCCGCGCGCATGCTGCTCGACGCCGGCTTCCGCGACGTGCGCAACCAGGGCGTCATCCTGCGCGGCACCAACTCGTCGCCGAAGGACCTGCTCGACCTGTGCTTCTTCCTCCTCGACCACGCGGCGATCATGCCGTACTACTTCTACATGTGCGACATGATCCCGAACGCCGAGCACTGGCGCCTGAGCGTCGCCGAAGCGCAGCAGCTCCAGCACGACATCATGGGTTACCTGCCGGGCTTCGCGACTCCCCGCATCGTGTGCGACGTGCCCTTCGTCGGGAAGCGCTGGATCCACCAGGTCAAGGAATACGACCGGGAGAAGGGCATCAGCTACTGGACGAAGAACTACCGCACGGGCATCGAGCTCGAGGACAAGGACGCTCTCTCGCGGCTCTACGAGTACTACGATCCCATCTACACGCTGCCCGAGTCCGGACAGGACTGGTGGCGGCGCAACCCGCCCGCACCCGCGAAGCACTAGAGGCCGGACGCGGCGGACGCCCCTGAAAGGGGCAGCCTGATGGCTGACCGTTTCGACGACGCGCGGATCCGCACCGCCACCGAGGCGCAGCTGCTCTCGTTCGTGGAGCACGCTCCCGCGGACATCGCCATGTTCGACCGCAACATGGTCTGCCTCGCGGCGAGCCGGCGCTGGTCGCGCACGTACGGGCGCGGCCGCAGCGACGTCGTCGGCCTCCGCCACTACGACGTCCACCCCGACATCCCCGAGGCCTGGCGCGAGGTCCACCGCCGGGCGCTCGGCGGCGAGTTGCTCTCGAACGAGGAGGACCTCTGGATCCAGGCCGACGGCAGCGAGCACTGGCTGCGCTGGGCCGTGCACCCGTGGACGGACGACGAGGGAGCGATCGGCGGCATCATCATCCTCGCGGAGGACGTCACCGAGAGGAAGCTCGCCGAGAGAGCCGTCGTCGAGTGGCGCAACCGCTACGAGGCGGCCATCTACGCCAGCGGCCAGATCCTCTACGACTGGGACCCGCGCACCAACGCGGTCACCTACGGCGGCAACTTCGAGGCGGTGCTGCAGTACACGCGCGAGGACCTGGGCTCGAGCCTGGCGGCCTGGGAAGCCTTGATCCATCCCGAGGACGAGCCGGTCTTCCGGAGCGAGATCGAGCGCGTGCTGCGCTCCGGCGAGCCCTTCTGCCTCGAGTATCGCGTGCGCCGCAAGGACGGCTCCTACGTCTTCGTGAACGACCGCGGCGCGTTCGTGCTGGACGGCGCCCGCACCGTCACGCGGATGATCGGCTTCGTCGTGGACGTCAGCGAGCGGCGCCGGGCGGACCAGCGCATGGCGGCACAGCACGCCGTGACCCGGGTGCTGGCCACGGCGACCACCCCCGAGGCGGCGGCGCCGGGGGTGATCGAGGCGCTGTGCGCGGCGGTCGGGGGCACCTTCGGCTCGGCCTGGGTCGTGGAGCGGGCGTCGAACGTCCTGCTCTGCGCCAGCGTCTGGGATTCGGGCGCGGCCGGTCTCGAGGAGCTGCGTGCGGAGACGGTCGCGGCCCGCGTGGCTCCCGAGGCCGGGGGCGCGCTCGCGACGGCGTGGAGCACGGCCCGCCCCGTCGTGGGAACCGCGACGGCCGACGACGCCTCGCCGCGCGCCCGGCTCGCGAGCCAGGCCGGCCTGCGCGGCGCCCTCGCCTTTCCGATCCGCCGGCGGGGCGAGGTCACGAGCCTCGTGGAGATCCTGGTCCCCGAGCTGCGCGACCCCGGCCCCGAGATCGCGGCCATGCTGGACGCCGTGGGGAGCCAGATCGGCCAGTTCATCGAGCACCGCATGGCGGAGCAGCAGCTCCTCCAATCCCAGAAGATGGAGGCCGTCGGCCAGCTCGCCGGCGGCATCGCCCACGACTTCAACAACCTCCTCGGAGTCATCCTCGGCTACGCCGATCTCGCGACGCGCGAGCTGGGCGCCGGCCACCGGACCCTGCCGCGCATCGCGGCGATCCGCAAGGCGGCCGAGCGGGCGGCCGACCTCACCCGCCAGATCCTGACGTTCAGCCGGCACCAGGCCGTCGCGCGCCGGACCTGCGACCTGAACGCCATCCTCGGCGACACGGAGCCGATGCTGCGGCGCCTGATCGGCGAGGACGTGCGGCTCTCGGTCGTCCTGGCGCCGAACCTCGGCTTCGTCCGGGCCGATCCCGGGCAGCTCGCCCAGGTCGTGATGAACCTCGCGGTCAACGCCCGCGACGCGATGCCCTCGGGCGGGCGCCTCGCCATCGAGACGTCGAACGTCGTGCTGGACGAGAGCTACGTGCGGGACCGCCCCGACGCGCAGCTCGGGCCCCACGTGCGGCTCTCGGTGAGCGACACCGGCGACGGGATGAGCCCCACGACGCTCAGCCACATCTTCGAGCCCTTCTTCACCACCAAGGAGCCCGGCAAGGGCACGGGGCTCGGGCTCGCGGTGGTGTTCGGCGTCGTCAAGGAGAGCGGCGGCAGTGTCGCGGTCCAGAGCGAGCCCGGGCGCGGCTCGACCTTCGACATCTACCTGCCGCGCGTCGGCGCCGAGGCCGCCGGAAGGAACGACATCCGGTAGGTCGGCGGCTGCGCCGGGCGCTCGAGACGGCGCTCGACGCGGGCCCCTGGCAGCAGCGCCTCGGGGTCCGCTTCCGTGGCGAGCCAGAAGGAGCCGGCCTGAGGAAGCCGGGAGCTCGCGAGGGCCGACGGCTGGCGGGTCAGCACCACGAGCGGCCGGGGCACCCGGCCGTAGTGGTTCGCCGCCTTGAACCACAGCGGCATCGAGCGGTCGCGGAACGTGAGCACGAGAGGCTCTCCCGGCGCCGCCTCGCGATCGACGGCACGCGCCCAGCGGCGCCACTCGGCCGTGGCGGGGGGATAGGCGGCAGGCACGTGCAGCGCCAGCAGCAGCGCCGTCAGCGCCGGCAGCACGTGGCGCGCGCGCCCCGCTCCGCCGGCCGCCGCCACGAGGGCGCACAGCCCGGGCAGGGCGGGCAGCACGTAGCGGATCACCACGAGCTGCCGCGTGTCGCGCCCCACGTCCACGGCGGCGACGCTCGCGATCACCCCGACGAACAAGACGCACCAGAGACGGGCACCGGGACGGCGCCAGGCGATGCCGAGAGCCAGCGCGTACAGCATCACCGGCCAGGGCGAGCCCGGGGTCTGGGCCCAGATCGGGCCCAACAGCAGCCGGGCCGGCAGGGTCGCGAAGCGCGCGAGGGTCTGGGCCGTCGGGGTCTTCCCCACGGCGCCCAGCCAGTCCGCGTTCTCGACCGCCACCTGGCGCGCCTGCCAGACGTAGGGGCCCCATGCGGCGAGGAACACGGCGGCCGCCGCCGCGAAGGCGGCCAGGGCCTGGCGGCGCGAGCGCGGCCCGAGGCGGAACAGCGCGTACAGGGCGAGCGGGCCGAGGGCGAACGCGGCGAAGTAGTGCGTCAGCATCGCCGCGCACGCCGTCGCGCCCAGCGCGGCGGCTCGCCCGAGGCTCGGGCCGCGGGCTTCGAGCCGCGCGATCGCCGCAACAGCACCCATCAACAGGAGCAGCAGCAGGGAGTAGCTGCGCGCCTCGCGCGCGAGGGCGATGTCGGGCACGGCCAGCCCGAGCAGGAGCGTCGCCCAGAGGGCCGCCGTCGCGCCGAGGCTCTCGCGCACGGCCACGAAGAAGACGCCGAGCGCCGCGAGCGACAGCAGCGCCGACAAGGCGCGGGTCATGCGCTCCTCGTCACCCAGCATCTCGCGCCAGCCGCGCAGGACCAGGAAGTAGAGGGGCGGATGATTGTCGGCGACCAGCGCCTGGCCGATCTGGGCCGGGCCGAGAGCGTCCTCGACCCACGTGGGCCTCGGACGGTCGAAGGGATGGACTCCGGCGCGCGGCTGGTTCGCCCACACGAGCTGGCCGTTGCTCGCCACGAGGCTCGCGTACTCGTCGCCCCAGTACTCGTTGCGCTCGAGGTCGTGGAAGCGCAGGGCGCCGGCCAGGACCAGGATCGCCAGCAGGCCGAGGCGCTCGCCGCGACCGAGGCTCAGGCGGGCGGCTCGAGGAACTGCCGCAGCCGGTCCTCGTGAGCGGGGGTCAGGTTCACGAAGCCGAGGCCGTGGGCGAAGCCGCGCGGCGCGAGGCCGCGCCAGGCGATGCGGCTCTCGACGTCGAAGGCGGCGCCGTCGTCTCCCGCCACCTCGAGGCGCACTCCGGCCCGGGGCTGCAGCGGGGCCCCGAGCTTCACCTGGGCGCCCGTCCCGGAGAGATCCACGAGCTCGCCGAGCGTGAGCGGCTCGCCGTCGAGACCGAGGACGCGCACGCCGGCCGTGAGGCTGCGGCGCGGCGAGCGCCGCCGGTCGGCGCTGAAGAGCTTCTGGTCGAACAGGATGCCCTGGCAGGCGGCGAGCAGGTCGCGCACCGCGAAGGGCTTCACGACGTAGCCCTGGGCGCCCTCGCGCAAGGCCCGCGCGCAGCTGCCGTAGTCGGCGCGGCCGCTCACCACGAGCACGGGCGCCGCGTCGGGCCGCTGGCGCATGCGGCTCAGCACCACGTGTCCGTCGAGGTCGGGCAGGATCAGGTCGAGCACCACGAGATCGAGGCCCCCGAGCTCGGCGCGCTGCAGCGCGGTCGTGCCGTCGGCTGCGAACTCCACCTCGTGGCCGGCGTCCCAGAGCACCTGACCGATCAGCGTCTGCAGGTCGGGCTCGTCGTCCACGACGAGCACCCGGCGCCGTTCGGCCTTCTCCGCCATCCCCTGGCCCCCGACTGAAATGGATCGCCGAAGCGTAGCATGACCTCCGGTCAAAGGAACCGGCGGGCGTCGCACCTTGACCCCTCCAGGACGGGCGCTTATCCTCAGGCGCATCAACGTCGTCGGCGGTTTCCAAGCAGGAGGCCAGGCCTCATGAGCACTCGGACCGCACCGGACACGACCCAGAAGGAACTCTCCTACCGCAAGCGCCTCATCGAGATCGCCAACATGATCAACTCGGCGCCCTCGATCCAGGAGATCCTCGTCGACATCAAGGACAAGATGCTCGACCTGGTGGACGCCGAGCGCGTGACGATCTTCGCCCTCGACACGAAGAACCAGGAGCTGTTCTCGCTCCTCAAGGCCGGCAACGAGGTGAAGGAGATCCGGGTCCCGAAGACCTTCGGCTCCATCGCCGGCTTCACGGCGTTGTCGCGCAAGACCGCGAACGTGAAGAACGCCTACGACGCCACCGAGCTCACGAAGGTGCACCCGAACCTCAAGTTCGACTCGCGCTGGGACAAGGCGTCTGGCTTCCGGACGGCGCAGATGCTGGCGAGCCCGATCCTCTTCGAGAAGTACATGCTCGGCGTGCTCCAGCTCATCAACAAGCGCACCGGCACGGCCTTCACGGCCAAGGACGAGGAGGCGGCCGAGGAGCTCGCGAAGATCCTCGGGATCGCGTTCTACAACCAGCACCGCGCGGCGCGCTCGAACAAGCCCTCCAAGTACGGCGGCCTCGTGGACAAGGGCCTGGTGTCCGAGAAGGACGTCGAGAACGCGATCTCGTCGGCCCGCGTCAACCAGATCGACCCGGCCCAGGTGCTGATCGAGGACTTCAAGGTCCCCAAGGAGGAAGTCGGCAAGGCGCTCTCGCAGTTCTACAGCTGCCCGTTCTGGGAGCCGGCCGGCCGCACCATCCCCGAGGACATCAAGACCCGCCTCACCCCCGAGTTCCTGAAGAAGAACATGTGCGCCCCCGTGGAGAAGAAGGAGGGCACGCTGTTCGTCGCGGTCGAGGATCCCTACGACCTGACCCGCCTCGACGCCATCAAGGCCATGAACCTGGCGCCGCGCCACGACTTCCTGGTCGGCATCAAGCCCGACATCCTCGAGTACATCCGCAGCAGCTACGGCGAGGCCGGCGGCGCCGGCGCCGCGGAGGAGCAGGACCTCGGCCGCATCATCATGGAGCTCGGCTCGGGTGAAGAGGAAGAGGTCGAGGGCGAGGCTCCCGACCCCAACGCGCCGCCCGAGATCGACGAGACCGACAGCGGCATCGTGAAGCTCGCCAACCAGATCATCATCGACGGCTACAACAAGGGCGCCTCGGACATCCACATCGAGCCCTACGGCAAGACGGCGCCCACGGTGGTGCGGCTGCGCGTCGACGGCGACTGCCAGAAGTACATCGAGATCCCGCCCGCGCACCGGAACGCGATCGTGCAGCGCTTCAAGATCATGTCGAAGCTCGACATCTCCGAGAAGCGCAAGCCCCAGGACGGCAAGATCCGCTTCAAGGGCCCCATGGGCACGATCGAGCTGCGCGTCGCCACGATCCCCACCTCGGGCGGCAACGAAGACATCGTCATGCGCATCCTGGCGGCGTCGAAGCCGCTGCCCCTCGAGAAGATGGGCTTCTCCAACCGCAACCTCACCGAGTTCCAGAAGATCCTGTCGAAGCCCTACGGCATCGCCCTCGTCGTCGGCCCCACCGGCTCGGGCAAGACCACGACCCTGCACTCGGGCCTCGGCTACATCAACACGATCGACATGAAGATCTGGACGGCCGAGGACCCGGTGGAAATCACCCAAGCGGGCCTGCGCCAGGTCCAGGTGCACCCCAAGATCGACTTCACCTTCGCGGTGGCCATGCGCGCGTTCCTGCGCGCCGACCCCGACGTGATCATGGTCGGTGAGATGCGCGACCACGAGACGGCGGCCACGGGCATCGAGGCGTCGCTCACGGGCCACCTGGTGTTCTCGACGCTCCACACGAACTCGGCGCCCGAGACGATCACGCGCCTGCTCGACATGGACATCGACCCCTTCAACTTCGCCGACGCCCTGCTCGGGATCATGGCCCAGCGCCTCGCCCGCACCCTCTGCAAGGAGTGCAAGGAGGAGTACCACCCGACGGCCGAGGAGTTCGCGGAGCTCATGCAGGACTACGGCGTCGAGTACTGGGACACCCTCGGCATCAAGTACACGCCCGACTTCAAGCTGTTCCGGCCCAAGGGCTGCCCGAAGTGCGGCAACACGGGCTACAAGGGCCGCATGGGCATCCACGAGCTGCTCGTCGCGACCGACGAGATGAAGCGCAAGATCCAGAAGCGCGAGCCGATCGAGGAGCTGCGCAAGCAGGCCCAGCGCGACGGCATGACGACGCTGCTCCAGGACGGCATCCAGAAGGTCGTCGCGGGGATCACGGACTTCAAGCAGATCCGCGCCGTCTGCATCAAGTAGGCAGTCCGGCGGGCCACGGAGCACAGCATCGCCGGGTAGACCGATCGCGGGTCGAGGAGTGGTCGCTCCTCGCGATGGCCGTGCTCGTGGCTCTCGCCATGCTGCAGGCGGAAGGGAGCCCGGACATCCCCATCTGGATGGACTGGACTCGCCGCTGCCTTCGTCTGGGGCTCCTCGACGGCTATTTCGACCTCAAGACCGACTACCCGCCGCTCAGCGTGACCCTGCTCTACGGCGTCGCCCGGGCCTCGGAAGCGATCGGCGTTGCCGGCGTCTTCGGCCTCAAGCTGTCGCTGCTCCTGGCTCTCCTCCCCACCGC
>CADEEV010000050.1 GCA_902826455.1 uncultured Acidobacteriota bacterium
CCGGGGTGCTCGTCGCGCACCCCGGGTACCTCGATCGTCGAGGGCGCCCCGGGGAGCCCCGCGATCTCGCCGACCACGACACGCTCGTGTACAGCCTGTCCCCCACCGGCGCGCGCTGGCCGGTGCACCGCGGCGGCCGGATGGAGGAGGTGGTCGCCCGGCCGCGCCTGCGGGCGACGAGCAGCGTCGCTGTGCCCGAAGCCGGGACGGTTCACCGCGACACCCGGCCGGTCCTCGAGGACGTTGTAGTTGAAGATTTCCAGCGTCGGCCCTTCAGGGCCGTGGCCCGGCAGCCGCAGGTGTGCTCCACGGAGCTCGGCGCCCGGGATCGCCGTCCCTCGCTCCAGGTCGCGGCCCTGGTAGTCCCGCTCGGGCGGCACGGGCGTGCAGCCGAACAGCTCCTCGTAGAACCGCGCCAGCGCCCTCCAGTCCCTGGCGATCAGGTTCGTGTGTCCGTAGCGAGCTCCCGCGATCATCTAGCGCTTCTCCTGGTCCGCCCGGCACTCGCCGTTCAGCCACTGGCTCAGCGTCTCCGCCAGCGGCAGGCGCGAGGCCGAGAAGGCGTGGTCGTCGTCGAACGTCACGCTGCGGACGCGGTCGCCGCCCACGGCCGCGGCCAGGCTCGCGTGCATGGCTGGGTCCAGGCTCACGCCGTCCTGAGACGCCGCGATCAGGAGCACTGGCCGCTTCCGGAGCGCCTCGGCCTGCGAGAGGTAGTTCCACGCGGGCGGCGCGCCGGCGATCTCCTTCGTCACCGCATCGGTGCCGGCCCGGAGCGGGCCGCCGGCAGGGTCGGTCGCGTCGGCGACCATCGCGGTCACCCCGCCCCAGGCCGCGGGATGGTCGAGGCGATGCTCGGCCTGCCACCCGACGTTCCAGGCCGCCATCACGGCGACGCAGACGCTCGCCGGCTGTTCCCGCGCCGACTCCAGGGCCAGCCAGCCTCCGAAGCTGTGGCCGACGATCGCGACGCGGTTCGGGTCGAGGTGGTGCTTCTGCGCGTTGGCCGGCGTGCGGATCCAGGCCAGCGCGGCCGCCACGTCCTCGAGGGAGTTGGCCATGGAGAACGTCCCGGCCGAGCCCCACGACCCGCGATAGTTGAAGTAGATCGCGTCCCAGCCCGCGCGCCGCACCGCCTGGGCCAGGTCGAGGTTCTTCTCGTTGCCGGGAAAGCCGTGGAGAAAGAGCGCCACCGGATGCGGCCCCTCGCCGGCGGCGCGGTAGATCAGCGCGTTCAGGCGCGACCCGTGGCTGTCGATGGCGAACGAGTCCATGGAGGGCGGCGGCGGACCCGCGAGGGCGGCGGCGACGACCAGCGCCAGCAGGCCGCTCACGACGCCACCACCGCGGGCCGGCGCGCGCCGTGCCGCGTCGCTTGCTCGAACGCGTGGGCGATCTGCAGCACGCTCCAGTCGTCGCGGTGCCGTCCCACGATCTGGAGTCCCACCGGCAGGCCGCTCGCCGTGAAGCCGCCCGGCACCGCGATCGCGGGGTTCGTCATGAACGTCACGTACCAGCACGAGCGCATCCAGTCGATGTAGGTGCCCATCGGCGTGCCGGCGATCTGCGTGGGATAGGGCACCGTCACGTCGAACGGTGCGACCTGGGTCACCGGCAGCACGAAGTAGTCGTAGCGCTCGAAGAACTCCCGGCTGTGCAGGTACATCCTCGATTGGCGCTCCAGCGCGCGCCCGACGTCGGCCCCGGTCCGGCGCTCCGCCTCCCTCACCTCGAACTGGATCGTGTCCTTCACCCAGTCGGCCCGCTCGCGCACCAGCGCCGCGTAGTCGGGATGGTTGGACACGTAGCGCAAGGTCGGGAAGGCCTCGTCGACGCCGGTGAAGTCGGGCTCCGCGTCCTCGACGCTGCAGCCGAGATCCTCGAACGCCTTGCGGTTCGCGTCGACCACGCTGCGGATCTCCGGCTCGAAGGGGATCCCGCCGAGCCCGCGCCACCACGCGACACGCACGCCCTTGAAGTCCCGGCCGAGCGGAGCCCGGAAGCGAGCCGCGTCCTCCTGGATCGAGAGCGGGCTGCGCGGATCGGGCCCGGCGATGGCGCTCAGGAACAGCGCGACGTCCGCCACGTTGCGCGCCATGGGTCCCGAGATCGTGAGCGGCGACCATTCGCCGTTCGGCCACGGCACGCGGCCCGGCGTCGTCCGGAAGCCGACGACGTTGCAGAACGCGGCCGGATTGCGCAGCGACCCGCCGGTGTCGCTGCCGTCGGCGATCGGCACCATGCCGCACGCGAGCGCGACGGCGGCGCCGCCGCTGCTGCCACCGCAGGTCTTCGAGACGTCGTAGGGGTTGAGGGTCGCGCCGAAGACGCGGTTGAAGGTCTGCGACCCGGCGCCGAGCTCCGGCGTGTTCGTCTTGCCCAGCGCCACGGCTCCCGCGGCGCGGATGCGCGACACCAGCAGGCTGTCCTTCGTCGGCACGTGGTCGCGATAGAACAGGGACCCGCGCGTGGTGCGGATACCGGCCGTGTCCGTGAGGTCCTTGTGCGCGACGGGCAGGCCGTGGAGCGGGCCGACGGCCTCCCCGCGCGCGAGCCGCTCGTCGGCCTGCGCCGCGTCGGCCATCGCCCGTTCGGCGACGAGCGTCACGATCGCATTCACCTTCGGGTTCACCCGCTCGATCTGCTTCAGATGAGCGGCCATGACATCGCGGGCCGAGACCTGCTTCGTGCGGATGCGGGCGGCCAGCTCGACGGCGCTGAGCGCGTGCAGCTCTCCAGCCGTGACGGCCGGCGGCGGCTCCACGCCGCGCGCACGCCCGGGAAGGCTCGCGCCGAGGGCCACGGCGGCCAGCGTTTGCCCGAACGCACGACGGTCGATGGGATCCAGCTTCGGAAGTGTCATCGCGCCCCTATCTCACAGGTCCCTGGACGAACTGCTGCAGGCTCCAGCGGCCGCTGCTGTCAACCGCGAACGTCTCCCCCGGGAACGCAACGCGGTCGTGCTCGACCGCACATACGGCGGCCACGCGCACCTGGCCGGCCGGCGTGGGCAGGCTCGTCCGCCAGCTCCACATGTAGACGCCCATGTCGGACAGCTCGCTCTTCCAGCCGAACAGGTGCCACCATCGGAGCGACGCGCGGACCTGGCCCCCGACGCCACTCTTCGCCTTCGCGACCAGCTCGTTGCACGCGCGCCAGGTGTCGTAGCGATGTCGGATCGGCTGCCAGCCCTCGCCGCTCTTCGGAATGGCCAGCGGCGCGCACAGCGCCATCGGAAGCAGCAGGACCGCCACCCAGGCCCACTTCTTCAGGGCGTTCCCTTCCGGGGCCCTGTTTCGCCGGGGTTGCATGCGCATCAGTCTAGGCTCTCCCCCACGTAGAGCGTGTGTCCCTGGTCATCCTCGAGCACGATCTCGCGCGTCTGCCAGGCCGTGTCGTGCGGCTCCCGCAACAGCGCGACTCCCTTCGCCTTGAGCTGGTCGGCCACCGCGTCCACGTCCTCGGTCCGAAGGTAGAGATGGAAGTGGCCGGCCTCGCGCACGAAGGCGACCGACGGATCGACGCAGTCGGACTCCTTCAAGTGGATGGCGTGGGCTCCGGACCGGATGCCCGCGTAGAAATCCTCGTAGCGGAAGTCCACGGTGAACCCGAGCTTCTCGGTGTAGAAGCGGATGCTCGACTCGAGGTCGAGGGTGAGGAGCTGCGGCGTGACGCTCGCGATCATCGGCCCTCCGAGGCTGTGGATTCGGCCCAAAGCATAGCCGGTAGCTAGCCCGCCCTCTCCTTGAGCCAGGCGCGGAGAGCGCCCGCGACCTTGGCGTTCGAGTAGCCCGTGCTCGGAAGATGCGACCAGGTCTGGTCGCGCAGGCGGAGGGCCACTGGCCCGCCCCGCTCCCACTTCACCGACTCGATGGAGTCGCGGGCGTAGCGTCGCCGGCGAAGGAGCTCGACCACGAGGATCTCGCTGTCGCGAAGCTCGATTCGCCCGATCCAGCACTCGACGGTACCCAGAACGCCGAGCAGCGCCAGCACGGCCATCAAGGGAGGGAGCCACCTCGGCACACCGGCTGGGAGGTTCGTCGCGATGCCGATACAGAGAGCTGCGGAAGCCACCGTCGCCATGCGTAGCCACGGCGCACAGCGGAGTACCCGAAGCTCCGCAGCTCGCATCTCAGGGGCGGCTCGTCGTGACGATGTGCGCGGGCGAAGCGAACTCGACCCTTCCGTCGGCGAGCCGGAACGGTCGGAACGCCGACTCCGCCTCCGCCAGGATGAGCTCGATGCGCTCCGCTCCCAGGTCGACGCCCACGAGCGGCAGCCAGCCGCGCAGGTCGATCTCCACGAGCGCCCGGATGCTCGGGAACCGACCCTTGCCCTCGATGGTCCGCAGCGTGAGCTCGAGGCCGGCCTCGGCCCAGAGCGCCGCCAGGTCGGCCGGGTCGCCGAGGGCGAAGGGCGCGCGCAGGGCGTCGGCCGCCTTCGCGCCAGCCAGCCGCTCGACGAGCGCGATCTCGGTCGCGTAGGCCGGCGTCGTCTCGAGCGAGGCCCACACCGCGACGGCCATGCGGCCGCCCGGGCGCAGCACGCGCCACATCTCGCGCAGGGCCCGCGGCCGGTCCGGGAAGAACATCAGGCCGAACTGGCTCACGACCGCGTCGAACGACGCGTCGGGGAACGGCAGCGCGTCGGCCGAGCCCTCGCGCCACTCGATCTCCGGCGCGAGCTCCCGCGCGACGGCGAGCATGCCGGGCTTGAGATCGAGGCCGGCCACATGGCCGGTCGGCCCGACCACGGCCGCAGCCGCACGGGCCGCGACACCGGTCCCGCAGGCGACGTCGAGGACGCGGCCGCCGCCACGCACCTGGGCGGCCTCCGCGAGCCGCGGACCCCATTCGTGGAAGAGGGCCGGCACGAAGAACGACTCGTAGTTCCTCGCGACTTCGATCTGCGCGGCGAGTTCGGGCGGGCTCATGGAATCAACTGACCTCGGTCGTGCCGAACGGCGGCGCGCCGCCGCCGCGGACGTGGTCGACCAGCAGCCTCAGCTGCGCCACCACGAGGTCGAGCCGGTCGTGATGGACGTCGTGGCCGGCGCCTCGGGCGACGACGCGCCAGCTGCGGGCGGACAGCGTCTTCATCTTCTCCTGCTCCTCGCTCCAGACACGCTCGAACTCCCGGTCCTCGGGAGACGCGTCTGGCTCGCCCGCGGGGTCGCGCGAGACGACGAGGAGCGGCAGGCCCTCGAGCCGCGTCCGCGCCGTCTGCCGGGCCGTGGCCTCGAAGTCCGCGTACTCGTTCTCCTCGCCGCCGACGAAGGCCGGCCGGCACATCAGCGCCGCGTACTGCCCCACCACCTCCGGAGCCTCGTCCGGGTCCGAGAGCGCGCACGCGCCCGTCAGGCGTTCCCAGCCCGACCACACGCGCACCCGCTCCCAGCGCAGGCGCGCCGCAGCGGTGCGGACGTTGCGCTCGTACTGCGCGCGCCATCCCGGGAGCACGTCCGCCTGCTGCGGCGAGCTGGCGTCGAGGAGCGCCACGCCCACGACCTCCGCGGGGAACCGGCTCGCGTAGGCGCGCACGTACAGGCCGCCGGCGGAATGCCCCACGAGCACCAACGGCCGTGCGACCTTCGCCTGGTCGAGCAGCCCGTGGAGCTCGGCCACGACGTGGTCGGCGTCGCGGACCCCGGGGCGCGGATCGCTCCAGCCGTGCCCCGCGCGGTCGTAGCTGCACACCTGCGTCTGTTCCGAGAGCCGTGGCTGCACGCGCCGCCACGCCAGCCAGGTCGCGCTGGCGGCCGCCTCGAGGACGACCGTCGGCGCGCCGCGGCCCGTGCAGACGAGGTGCATCGGGTACCCGCCGACCGTGTGCAACGTGCCCGGCACGGGGTTCTGCCGGTGCGTCCAGCGGGTCGCCGCCAGGTTCCACAGGGGCGGGGCGAGCGCGAGGCTCAGGCACGCGACGGCATAGCGGAGGACTCGCACGACGCCAAGCCTACCAAGGTCAGTCCTCAGGGCTGAACTCGCCCCGCCTGAGCAGGCGCCCGCCAGCGCGCTCGACCTCGGCGACGGCGACGTCGATGTCCTCGGGCCGCGTGAGCCGGAACCCGAAGTGCTCGATGCCGCCCGGCTTGCCCGCCCTTTCGGGCTCGCGCTCGAACGCGAGGACGTCGAACGGCCCGGGACCCTGCACCTGGATCGTCGTCTCGTCGCGGAAGTACTCGACGACGCCGAACACATCGCGATAGAAGCGCAGCGAGCGCTCGGGATCGACCACCTTCAAGCCGACATGGGTCAGGCCGTGGGTCTTCACCATCGCTCACCCCTCATGTCAGTGCCCGGCATACATACGGCTGAAGCCGATGCAGGCGAGGACGAGAGCGGCCACGCTGACGATCGCGACCGCGATCAAGACCACGATGGCGGTGCGCCCGAGAAAGTGCGCAGCTCGCACGTTGCGCTTGCGGCGTGCCGCTTCTTCTCCAACGGATTCGCGGTAGTCCTTCTCCACGTCGTCGCCGAAGAGCCGCTGCATCACGAGCGCTTCTTGGGCCGCGCCTTCTGGTAGCGCTCGATGTACTCGTCGACGGAGACCTGGGCCACGGCGTCGCCGACGACGTCGAGCGGCAGGTCTTCGAGCGTCTTGAAGTGGACGCACGATCCGCCCATGTCGAGCTTCTTGCCGGACTTCTTGTAGGCGGCCTGGAAGTCCTTCCGGAGCTTCGGGTCGGCGTACACGCTCATGAGGTAGATCGTCATGCGCTTCGTGTGTGCGCCGAGCGCCGCGACCATCAGGGGATGACCGTTGTGCGTGTCGGGGAACCTCTTCAACGGCACCACCCAGGCGAGCATGCCCCAGTCGACGGTCTCCTCGTAGCCTTTCGGCAGACGGCGCTTGACCGCCGCACGCACGGCGGCGATGTCGGCCTTGCGTTCGGCGGGCACCGATGCCAGCCACTGCTTCACGGTGAGCACGGGGCGCTTCACCACAGCAGCGAGCGCCCCGCCGCCCACGCGTCGTCGACGAGAGCGACCAGGCCGCGCACCAGAGCGACCACGAAGACAACGGTCACGACCACAGCTCCGACGACCTTGACCCTCTCCATGAGTGAGGTCGATTCTGGCCTGACGTTAGGAAGGAATTCATCGAGCGCCACTTCTCCGAATGCGACCTCGCTCCCTCCCAAAGACTCGTTCAGGTAGTTCGTCAGCTCTTCAGCTTCTTCGCTGCCGGTCTGAAGGGCCCCGGGTGCCGCAGAAGCAGCCTTCACCAGGGCCTCACCCAGGCGTTTGCAGGCCGCCCGGTCGGCTCGCAGGTAGACCCGCGTCTTCTCGAGGTTGAGCGTCAGCGCAGCGCGGCCCGGGTGCGAGCGCAACGATGTCTCTGCTGCGTCACTCACGCTCGGCATCCAGCGCCTCCCTCCTGACGCGTCACTCCCCCTCGTACTACTCCTCGTGAGGAGACCACAGGGTACAGCGCCGCCATTGCGTGTCGGCCCACCTACGGCCCGCAAGGGATTCTCTCAGGCTTCGTACGGATCGCATCGGGACTAGGGCATCGGCACGACGAAGGCTCCACGTCGCCGTGCCTCGCGCAGCAGCAGCACAACCACGACCGTGGTCGACGCGATCACCAGCAACGAGCTCTCCGGACCGAACATCCCTCCGGTCAGCCAGTCGGGCCCGGCAAGCCGGCTCTCGAGTGGCGCCAGCTTGCGCCAGTCCTCAATGCCGGAAAGCGGTATGCCAGCGAGCAGAATGGTGAAGTTCCATGCCGCGTGGTGGGCGGCCACCACCCACAGGTTGCGCGTCACGACGAAGATCCCGGCCCAGAGCAGGCCCAACAAGGTCACCGATATCAGCATCGTCACCACATCGCTGATCCCGCCTTGTGCGACGTTTTCCACGTGCGGGAGGGCGAACGCCACCGCTTGTACCACCAACGCCACCTTCGTCCCCCAGGACCGCTCCAAGACCCGGAACAGCAGGCATCGGTAGACCAGTTCTTCCAGGAGAGCCGCAATGCCGATAAGGACTGCCACGCCGAGTAGCGCCGGCGACAGGCTGCGGAACAGTACCCGTTCGTAGACGCCCAGAGCGAAGAGCACGGCCATCGGCGCCGCCACCATGGCAGCACCGCCCGCGCCGCCGAGCAACAGGTGAAGCGGCCGCAGATGCAGCTCGGTCGCGGCGCGCTTCTCGTGCCAGTGCACGAAAGCCCAGTAGCCCGTCACCGCTGTCAGAAGGATGCCAGCGCGCCTAGTGGCACTGAGCCATTCGGGCCCGGGGTGGAACGCCGCTTCGATCAGCGGCAGCAGTCCTTGTCGAAAGATCAGGATCGAGCCAAGGATCGCCATCCCACCCAGCAGCAGTGAGAGCAGCATCCGGCCCGCGACGCGCAGACGCTGTCGCGTGAGGTTCTCAGCTACAAGCGGAGCGCACTCGCCTATCGACACGATGAGTGAGATACGTAGCGCTCCGGAGGGTGGTTCGAGAACATTGCGTAGTACACGGCATGAGTCCGCTCCAAATCATTGTTGTGCCGCCCAGTCATTGGGCCTCTTGGCTCGCCTTCACAAACGTGGAGCGATTTCGGCAGCGGCTTCGGCAGACGTGCGAACCGGGATGACCTCGAACTCCACCAGATCTTCCCAATTGACCATCCACTCCCGAAGATGCTCTGCGCTCTCAGCTTCCATCACTTGGAAGCACCTTTGAAACTCAAGGTCGACCCAACTATCGACGTAGCGCAGGCTCTCGGGCGCCATCCTTCCTCGTTCTCTGAACCGTCGATAGACCTCTACAACCTGCCCGTCCTTGAATCGCTCGATGATCATGAATCGCATCTAGCTAGTTTGTCTCCCGCTCGTAGCAGGCGTCACCAGGGTCGGCATAACGCTTGGCTTCACCTCCTCACTTCTTCAATCACTCGAGCTGCTTCCAAGGTGCGCATAACACCGGAGAGAAGCTGCGAGGCGCGACTCAATGATGGTGGCGCGCGAAGGCGCGCCCGCGGGCACCAACTTGGGCTTCTTCAGTTGCATGCGCTTGTTCGGCGGCGCTGAAGCGCCCTCACCCATTCGGCGGAAATGGCACATCGTGTGCCGCCCCCACAAACTGGTGGTTGCAATGAGGGCAAACATACCGGTCTCGTGTGCCAGGGATTGGGACCGCTAGCTTCTCGCAGCGAGTGCATGTGAGCGCAAATGCGCGCATCGCGTATTCCCACTGACGCCGGGCTGCTGCGACTCGCGCCAGCCGCTCTTGTTCTGCAGCCGCGTGCCTTGCAGTTCTGCTCTCCTGCTCCGCCCGCCGCTGTGCTGCTCGCTCTGCAGAGGCGATCCTTTCCTGCTCAGCCTTCTTCTCCGCAGATTCACGGACGCTCCGAGCCCACGGTGACTCATGCGGGCGCGCACCTGGGGAAAGATCGGCCCCACAGTTTCGGCATCGCGATACACCGAGTTCGTTGAGCCAGTTGCAGTCCGCGCACTTGGGCCCTCTCATGGCGGCATCACGCTATTGCTGCCGAGCATCCGTCGAACACTTGCGGTCAGCTGCAAGGGCCGCGGACGCCAACGCCAACGCTGACCCTGTCAGCTTCAGCGCTTTTTTCGGCGGCTCTTGGCTCCTCGGTTGCTCGTTGCCGCTCACGCTTGTCTACCAACGCAGGGCCGGGATGGCTCGCTGACCGGGGCGGGTGCTCGGGACTTTTTTAGCAAGCAACTCCCATGCGGCTTCGAACGCAGCTGCGGGACCAACCGGCTCTTCATGCTGGTACTCAACGGCGAGCCTTGTCGGGCGAGCACTCCCCTCTCGAAACACAATCGTCCGATACAGCGCTTGCGAGTCATCGTCTTCCTCCGGAACCGCCTCACGTTCAAGTCGCGCGGCCCGAAGAGCTGCCGAGAGCTCGGCCACGAACGTCGCTGGCGCTACGATCTGCTCGTGATGAAAGGCCGAATGGGCTTGGCCGTTGTACAGGTGCACAGAGCGCTCCGCCTCGCCGTCCCTCGATAGCCGCATTCTGACGTGGCACCAGCCTCCGGCAGGCAACGCCTGCGTGGTCGCGGCGGAGAGGATCTCGTTGTCGTCCAAGGGTAGTGCGGCGCCACTGTTGTTCTGCTTCAGCCGCTGCATCGTTTCTCGAGCCTCGCTCACGCCTCTATGCGCTCGTCAGCCTCATCCCCTTGTTGCCCGCTCGTCGATTCCTGCGCAGTTCGTGCTTGGTGACGACATCGGCGTTCGACCCACGCACAGCCACGAGAGTCCTCAAGGCAATCGGGACCCGATGACTCCACTTGGAATGGCCACGCGCACACCCCACTTTAGCGAAACAGCAGATGCGACCAGCGCACCAGCAGATACAGGAGCGGACCGAGAAGCGCTGCGACGAGCACGCCCGCAAGAAGGACAACTCGCTTGTAGAGCTGGCTGACTTGCTCTTGTCGGGCGACGGCACGCTGTTGAAGCTCCAGGGACTGCTGCGTCACACGTCGGTACTCAGCCAGGTGTTCGCGCTGAGCGTCCCGAATCCCCTCCAGCAGCTTGTGGATGCGGTCGTCAGGTTCCATCGCTCACCCCGTTGTCGATCCAACACCAGGCTAACCCGCGAAGGGCTATTGATGAAGATCGCGCGAAGCGCGAACGCCTCCGTGCCCTTCGTTCAGGTTCAGCCCCTTGTTGTGCCGCGCGTCGGAGATGCACGGGCACCGACGGTCATACGAATACGCTGGCATTGCCCTGGGCGTCAAGATAGGCGGACGGCACCACGAATATTGCGTAAAGGGCAACCCACCAGGCCAAGAGCGCGAACAGCGACCAGCGCGCCCCACTCCGCCACGCCGCCGTCATCGACGCGACGGCGAGTACGGCAAGCGCGATGGCGACGAAGATCATCGGCCCTTTGAGTACGAGCATGCCTGCGGACCGCCCCTCCGGGGTCAAGAAGTACCCGTAGCGAAGGCCCTCCGCTGGGACCAGCCGTATGAACAGAAGGCGCTGCCAAGCCCAGGCTGAGGCGATCACAGCGATCGCGGTCAACATGGCCGCCATGACTCTGCGCGGCAGTGCGAACGAGGAGACGAACCACCACCCAGCGCCGCCGATAAGACACGTGCACATGGCGAGGAGGAGGTAGAAGGCCCCGAATGTGCTGGTCTGGAGGCACAAGATGACCCCGCCCCAGAGAAGGGCCATGATGCCGAACGGCGCTGTAGCGCTGAAGAATCTACGCTGCCGGCCCAAGCTCGCTCCGCTCTCTGCTGGCCCTACTGCGCCGATCGGCTAGTCGGCACAAGACCGGGCTCAACTGCGGGGCGCGCCTCTGAAGACCCGTCTGTTCCAACCCGTTGTTGGACGGCCTCGTCACTATTTGGTGCATCCGTCCTTGAGAGCAACCCACGACTCGATATGAAGACCGTAGTGCCACCGCTCCGGGTGCTCCCTGATGTGCTTCAGGAGAAGCGCCGCGACCTGTTTGTCGGTCATGTTCTCGAAGCATCGCTCGAGCGCTCGAAGCCTCTCTTTGGGTGCGCCCAGCAGAGGTGAGACCAACATTCCATTCACAACGCCTATCGCGTACGCACGACGCTCGGCGTCGGACATCTGATCCAGGAAAACCGCCGCCGTACCAAAGCCGTCGTGGATCAACACACCCTTGTCAGGATCCGAAGCGTTTTGGGTGGGGCCGGAGGTTGCACCTGCAGCAAATGGGGCAAGGGCGACGGCCGCGCCAAGAAGGATGGTCATCCGACGATTGAACATGTTGCCCTCCATCACTGTCGGCACATCTGTTGGTCCGTCCAACACTGCGTTAAGCGGCGAGGCGCCATCCCTGGCGCAGGCCTCGTCCGCTGCAACTCATTGTTCTCCGGCTCCGCCTTTCGACGTTACTTCCTCGACCTGGCTTGCCTTACCTCGGCGCAACACAAACCAGATGGTCATTGCCGCCACGTGCGCCAGCGTACATAGCATCATGCTCGCGTATGCCTGGCGGACATACTCAGGGCCGGCTTCGTGGCGGATGGCGGGCCCAACCCACGGGTCCACGAGTTCCCAATGGAAGCTCCACACCCAAGGTAGGCCGACCACGCTGACGACGGCCCCTGCCCAACCTTTCCAGCGCCAGGCAACAAGGCCGGCGGCGCTGACCACAACTGCAGTCAGCCATAGGCCCGCGCGGGTAGGCTCCTTGTCCATTACCTCCGCCCACGCTGGGGCCGCCAGCAAGAGCAGCGCGAAGATGGCAGCGATCAACGCCGTAGCCCTGGTCATCGCGCGCTCGCATGGTCCGTAGAACACTGGAATAACCCGCGAAGGCCCCAGTCCGTCTGCGAGGAGTTCGTCGGGTTCATTCCATTGTTGGACCGCCGGTGATTTCGGCGATCCGCCCTTCCTGAGCCCATACGAAATCGACCATACGGAAAACCCGTTTCGCCATCGGCGTGCCAATTACCTCCGCTCGGCTGAGCCCTCGATGAACCAATGGGCTTCTTGAGACCGATCTCCCCTCTGAGTCGATCACCATGAACTCGGGTCCGTTCTCTGTCTGCCGGAACTCAAGAGAAACAGCGACGCGATCGGCGGCGCTTGCTTGGTCGCCCCATTTCCCGATGATGAAATCGAAGTACGCGCCATGATCCGGCACGCCCCCGCGGGTCCATTGAACGAAGTAGGCCGCTTCAGTTCTGTCTCCTTCGTGGAGGGCCCCCCACACCGAGCGGGACATGCGGCCGCAGCACTCGCAGGGACCGAAGTCCTTCTCCCCGGTGGGCTCCAGCTCTCTCTCGCTCATCGAAGGTCGGTTCAACACCGAGATAAGCTGCAAAGCCCGCGTCCATTCTAGCCAGCGCGGGCTTTGTCAGCTTCATCCACTTGTTGGGCCGCACGCTCATGGAGCACTCGAACGCTTGCGCCTACCGGGAGAAGCGCGTCCTTGCCGACTAGGTGCGGGTGCTTGCCGGAGCCTACGATCCGGACACGATAGAAGCTGAACTCCCTGAACCCTAGGAGCCACCAATCGAAGAACTGCAGAAATCGCAGATCGAGTTCACCCTTCTCCACGACGCGCAGCGGATCATCCCAATAGCCGGTAGCCAGACCGCGGTTCACCATGATCTCCGCGCGGGTGTCTACTTCAACGCGCAGGAACGGGAGGGGCTCTCTCTCCGCCCAGTAATCCGGTGGGACTTCAATCTCCTCGCGCCCCAGCTTTCGAAGGACGAGCAGCCGGAACAGCTGGGCCGCGACCTCATCGAACCCATCGCGTAGGTCCCAATTCTGTCCAGGCTCCGCGTCCTTCCAGAAATGCGTGTTCCAAAGATGACGAACGCATTCACGATAGGCGTTGACGACGTCCGTCACATCCTCCATCAACCCCTCTGTCGGCCCAACACTCAGATCAGCTGCGTGGGCCGCGCTGCTTTGCAATCGCGGCCCTCGTCAGCTGCATCTGGTTGTTGGGCGGCCGCTCGTGCTTGATCGCTCCACTACACGCCCACATTGCGCCGTCGGGCGTTGCGCTGGCGTGGCCACAGATGGCGCTGGCATATGCACCTTACCGGTTCCCCCAAGACTCTCTATACGCCGAAATGACAAGAAGCAAGGTCGCTGAAACGCAGAGGCAAGCCCCGATCCCTTGGAGGCGTTTCACCCACGCACGCGCCTCTGGCTGGACCCATTCGTCCACATGACGCGATAGTTCCTGAGGGCGTTTGAACCAAGACATCGCTGAGTCAGGAGTAGGCCAGCGCATCGCAACAATGCCACTGGCTGCCAAAAGGACCCAGCCGAGCACCCACAACACCAACGCTACGCCTTCGCCGGACATCCGGTGCTCCTCTGGCCCGATGGTTCCACGTGGGTTGGCAACCCCGCCGTCATGCTGGATCCTCTCGCCGCACCATGGTCCGCCCAACACTGAGTTCAGCTGCGAGCGGCGTCCATTCTCGCGCGCGCCGCTCGTCAGCTGCAACGCATTGTTGGGCCGCCTCGCGAGGCTCTTCGATCCAGGGCCAGCCCACCTGTGACGCCCTGCGCTGCGTCCAGATGCGCGGCCTGCGGAGCACAGGTGTCAAAGGCAGCGAAGCGCCACGACCGCAATCGCTCGACCAAACACTGCTGCTGGGCCCCGGTGAGCTCGAGCTTCGGAAGCGGCGTTCCCTCGGCGTCTACGACCAAGCAGAGGGTGATGGCCGGCTCGACAGACGTAGCGGTGCCGTCACGCCCTACACCCACGGCAAGCGTGGTTTCGCCTCGCAGCTGGCTCGCAGAAAGACACGAACCCAGCTCCGAGCCGGTGCGGATCGGCAGGACGCTCGGAGGGGCAGCCTCCGTACACGCCTCGGTGGCCAGAACCGAGGGAGCGACATCGGGCAGACGCTCGTCCACCGACCCGCAGCCGACGGTCATGAGTAGGAGTAGCGTCGTTCCAGCAAGTCTCATCTTCGACCTACGAGTAGCCGCCCCGGTCGGCCCAACACGCGCTTAAGCTGCGGGCGGCGACTCAAGACTACGCGCGCCTCGCCGCGCAAGCCAGAGGCGCGCATCCTTCGCCGCCCGTCAGCTTCAAGCGTTTGTTGGGCTGCTCGCTCATGCTGCTCATCTGCGTAGGCGGACGCTGCCCCGCCACAACTGCCAAGTGAAGACGAGCACTGCTCCTACCACGATGCCCGCGACATCCGGCACCAAGTCCCGGAGCCGACAATGTCCTTTCCCCGTGAGTGCCTCCGCAAGCTCCACGAGAACGCCCATCACCAGCGTAGCAGCGGCAGCCCAGGCTGCGCGTGCCCCTGCCGAGGCACGAAGCTGGATGCTTGTCATCACGAAGAAAAGGGCGAAGAGGACGATGTGGGCCCAGTTCGTTAGAGAGAAAAGGGCGAGCGGCACGTCCAATGCCATCTCGCAGCTCTGGGGCCTGAAGTGAAACCCCACCCTCGCCGGGAAGAAGAGCAGTCCCAACGTGACAAAGGCAACGTAGGCCCAACGCAGGCCTCTCAGCGATAGCACTGCCAGGACGAGAAACGTCAGCGCCGCGAAGGGCCACACTCGAGTCGCTCCCTTATGTCAGCCCAACACCGAGGTAACCTGCGAAGCGCGCTCAATGAACCTTCCTCCTAGGAGGACGTCGCGCTTCGTCAGGTTCACCTCGTTGTTGTGCAGTGCCCTGGTGGAGGCGCATCACTTGACGTCCTTGAAGTTGGCGTTCCAGTGTTCATCGTACTGAGCTACCTCTGTTCGGAGCTGATCCTCCGTAGCGTTGTGACCATCGGAGGCGTACACCGCCGCAGCCTTAGAAAAGAACGCCTTCTGATCCTCCACCTGGCCGGCGCGAGACGCGATGACAAATAGGCGGGCATAGGCCATTGCCAGCTCGGCTTTGAGCTCACGCCTTTCGCACGTCTTGCATGCCTCCACGTCGCGGAGCGCCACCTCGGCCAGCAAGGCGTGTGAGAGAAGGGCGCGTCTCGCG
The DNA here is from genome assembly GCA_902826455.1 of uncultured Acidobacteriota bacterium. Lineage (GTDB taxonomy): Bacteria > Acidobacteriota > Vicinamibacteria > Fen-336 > Fen-336 > CADEEV01. The sequence goes on from CADEEV010000050.1 coordinate 15,430, forward strand.
GTGGGATAGTCACCGAACCGATAGCGGGCGTAGGCCTCGCTTTCCATCCAAAGACGGTTCGACCGCTCAGAGCCCTCCAAGAGGGGGCGCGTCAAGTACCAGAACGTCGCGGCTGCGCCCGCGATGCCACCCGCCAAGAGCAAGGCAACGGCTGCAGCGATCCTAGCCTGTCTACTCATCGGCACTCGAGTGCGTGATCACGTACCTGCACAACACCCGGTTCAGCAGCGGCGCGGCGACTTGGCCGGCGCGCCGTCTGCTGCAACCGGTTGTTCTGCGGCCCACTCACACCAGCAGTCCTCGTAGACGCGCGCTGCGAAGGCTACGCAGGGTGAGAAATGACGGAACAGCGTACACGACAGCAACAACAACGAAAGGGGTCGTCATCTGCAGTGCGTGCGGCGAGCCTGCCCACTGAATTCCGAGAAAGATGGCGAAGGCGCCGAACACGCTCGCGACCCCGAACAAGAGTGCGGCGAACGCCTCGATGAGCAGGGATGCCCACCTACGGAGACGAAGCAACGCCCGGCCGGTGACAATCACCACAATCGCGAACGCCCATCCTGCCGCGGCTTCCGTGAAGGTGTGAGGGGGTTGGTCATCCACAAAGGGCAGCGCGCAGCTGATGCAAAGGACGAAGACGCCGAACGCGACGGTGCAATAGGCAATCACCGTGATGGAACGCGGCCTTCCCTGGTGCTGGCTCATTCAGGCCTCGGGTCCGCAGAACACTGGCGCTCAGCTGCGAAGCACCATCGCTTGCGCCGGCTTCGTCAGCTGCAGCGCCTTGTTGGACGGCCCGGAACCCACAGTTCTATGCGACATCGGGCGGTGATGTTCCTAGCTCTCCGCCTTCCCAACCGGGCTGGCGGCACATGTCGCGCACCGCAACCGCAGCGGCGATCCTAACTGCCACCGGCGTAGTCTCGCCACTGAAGTAGCCTACTTCCAACGACGTGATGGCGCACTCCATCGGAGGCCATTCTTCACGTGCGATCCCCTCCGCGATGCCCAGCAAGAGGGCGTCGTCGAGACGTGCGAGCTCGTCAGATGCGAGGCCAGGCGGCCAGGAGTGGTTGAACTGTACCGAAAGGACTCCAGCTGGGCGTGCGCCAATCGCTACGTCCGCGCGCTGAGGAGGCTGATCGCGAAGGCGCTTGATGTGGCGACCTTGGCCGCGGACAGGCAGGGCGCAACGCATCGGAGTGACTGTCCCCACCGAAAGCGTAGGGAACCGCCGAACGAGCTCCTCGTAGGTGAATAAGACGTTCATCGATGCGTTGCTAGGGTCCGTCCAACACCGCGTTAAGCCGCGAAGCGCGAATAGGATGATGCGTCCGTTCTCCTTATGCAGTTGCGCTTCGCCGGCTTCAACGCGTTGTTGGGCAGCACGCTCATTCGGAGAGCCGCCGCCGTCCCCATAGCCGAGCAACGCGCCGCGCTCCGAGCACCACCGCACCCAGGACTAGGCCAGAGCCGATTCCAACGAAGTTCGCTACACTCAGCGTCCAACCACCGCGTCCAAGGACTGGACGGAGTCCGGCCGGGCCCAGAAGCCACGCCGCCGCGTTTCCGAGCGCGATTGCACCAAGAATCACGCCGGTTACCACTGCGACTGCAAGGGACACCTCGGCCGCGCCCCATCTTCGCTCAGGGCTCAGGTGCGGGTGTTGTCGGACGCGGATCCTCAATCTGCACCCCGCTCCAACTCACTACTGCCTGCCCAACACCGCGTTAAGCTGCACGCGGCGCTTGATGATGCTGCGAGCACGAAGGAGCAGCGCGAAGCGCTGCTTCGGTGCGAGCCTCCTTCGCCGCGTGTCAGCTTCAACGCGTTGTTATCTGGCCGCTCGCTCAACGCTACTCCAGACAACCTTGCATCTCCCCGGGGACCTCGCCACCCGACTCAGGGACGGTGAAGGCGATGCCACGGTGGCAGCCAAATGTGCTGGGACCCTGAAGGTAAACGGTGAAGCCTCCCGTGGACCGACCCGGCTTCACCGACGCTTCCCTACTAGCACGCCAGGTGATGATGACCTCTCGCTTGATGGGCGAATCCTCCTGAGACACTGACCAGCCCGGCGGTGCGATCACACGCGCAACGCTGCCCCGCAACGAGAAGTGAAGTGCCTCGACCCGCTCGCGCTGGTGCCGATTCTGGACGCTCACCACTACAACGGAACCGGCGCCGGACGAGGAGCAAGACGCAGCCACGAGGTAGGCCGGTTTGTCGAGGAGCAACTCCGGACTGGCTGTGCAGGGTGGCGCGATCGACAAGAGCAACAAGATCGCTAGCACTTGTGCCTCACGCTCGCTTCTCCCATCAGTCCAGATAACACCGAGTTCAGCGGCGAGGCTCCATCCGAGCCGTGCCTCGTCCGCTGCAACTCATTGTTGGGCGGCTCGTCACTGCTCCGTCTGAAACGCAAGGTGCCCCGCCACGCCTGCTCCCATCGCGTGGATTACGAAGGCCCCACCGCGCTGAAGGCGAGGGGCAGGAACGCCTTGCGGGAGAGCCTGACGGAATCCGGGCGGAACGACGCCATAGGAGATGCTCGGAAGCGGTACCTGTGTTCGCTCTTCGAGGACGGCTCGCTTGCGTAGGGCACCCTGGTGGCGTGGATCTGTCGGCGGCAGATCCTCAAGAGGGTCGATCTCCTCGATCGAGGCTAGCTGATCGATGTCTTGCTCAGACGGCTCCGAGATCTCGAACGGCAGGGCCACAGTGAAGGCCTCGGGAAGCAGCCACCACACTGGCTTCTCGCTGGCGATGTCCAGAACCGTGACACTAGTCACGCGTGGTACACCGCCGTCGGGCGCCTGCAACCGGAACTGCAAAGTGGGCTCTGTCGCGTCAAGACTGATCTTGATCTCCGGATCCACAGGCGTGGTCCTCCGTTCCTTGCCTTGCCCGCCCAACACTGAGATCAGCTGCGAGGTCCGCGCCGCCTTGCCATCGCGGGCCTCGCCAGCTGCATCTCATTGTTCTGCGGCCCCTCACATGAATGTAATCGGCCGAGCATGTTGGCGCGCGGCCCGACAGAGGTCAAGGAGGGCGTCAAACAGGTTCTGCCCATTCACGTCGTGGAAACAGTCGTAGAGGGACGCGGCGCTCTCTCGAAATTCGGCCGTGTGCTCGAAGGCGCCAACTGGCTCCTCGGGTGGCAACTGCCTGAACCGTTCACGGATCTCCCGCAGCTCGCGCTCGAGGCGGGGGAGCTGAGCGAGTGTCCACTCGCCGTCGCAGTCGGAATGCTCCATTAGAGTCGGAAAGCCGGAAGCCTGGACGTGCCGTGCTATGGTCTCCCGAAAATAGCCAAAGTCGCTGTAGTGCCCGACGTCGCACTCAGCGAGCTCCTCGGGCTCCTCGTCGCCGCCAGAATCTCGGTCAAAGACGTAGAGACACAGGCCCATGTCGCCTCCGGTATCTCACTGGGCCGCCTGGTCCGCAGAACACTGCGATAAGCTGCAAGGGCCACGCCCGGCCGTTCGCCCGCGTGGACCTTGTCAGCTTCATCGCATTGTTCTGCGGCTCTTGATGGCGGCAAGTCAGTGCCACGATAGCACCACGGCTACTTCAACCTGTGAGGCGGTATCTTGCACGTCAAGAGCCGCTTGAAACTGGTCCTTACAGAACTCCGACGACTTGGCCGAACAAAGGCTCCAGCCATGATCTTGCAGTTGCTGTCGAAGGTGAGTGTCTGCAGGTCCCGCAAGAGACAGTGCGTAGCGCTTGCTGACCACCACGCCGCTCGCCTTCACCATGCGGTCGATCCCACCGATCATACGGCTGCCAGGGGGAGGGGCAATGGCAGCGAGCTCCTTTTCAAGAGAGTCCGCCATTCGTTCGGCTTCCGGCATGCGCAAGTGATCAAGCACCAGCAAGGCTGCGAACAGAGCTACTCCAGCAGCACCCAGGATCTCACCACCCGTCGGCTTGCTCAGGAGAATCCTCATGGCGAGGGTTGTTGCTGATTCCACAGCGGTCCGCAGAACACCAAGTTCAGCGGCGAGGCTCCATTCTGGCAGTGCCTCGTCCGCTGCAACTTGTTGTTATGCCGCCGCTCACTCACGACAGCCCTTCGACCTGCAAGACCCGCAGCGTTACGGTGATTCCGCCGCCACACCCTCGCTCAAGCAGAAACAACCTCGTCTCGGGAACGAACCCAACGGGTCCCACGAGGAGGGAGTAGTAGTGGTTCCCGGCAGCGCTGAGCGTGACCGTACCGGTGGCGTCCGTGGCGCCTTGGGTGACGGATGCGATGGCGTCGGCCGAGGCGTCGGCCTGAATGAGGTGTACGTGGACGCCAGGAACGGGCTGCCCGCGCTGATCGCGGACCCGAACGGCAACATCACCTTGGTTGCTGCGTCCCTCGCCGCACACTAGCCGCTCCAAGTTGTCGTAACCACGGCCGGCCCTCGTTCCCCGCACGCCGCAGCCGCAGAGGAGGACGAGAAGGCCGCACGTGGTTGCGCGAGACATCGCTCGGGGGAGAAGACGCGCCATCACTGTTGTCGGCATAACACTTAGTAGATGGTGGCCGCCTAATCCGATATTCGTGCACTGCTTGCGGTATAGCGTGCCACAGGATGGGCCTTCCAAGGTAGCAAAGTCGCTGAACCCTATCGCCTTGGGAACCTTGGATCGCCGCCGGGGGGCAAGATAGGCGGCGCTGTATAGCGCGGAACGGGCAGCGCCGGGCCGGGTCCCAGTTGATCGAGAGGGCTCCGGACTCCCTGGCCTCCGCGGTTCAGGACGTGCGTGTAGATCATCGTGGTCTCGACGCTCGCGTGGCCCAGGAGTTCCTGGATCGTCCGGATGTCGTAGCCGGACTCCAGGAGGTGGGTCGCGAAGGAATGTCGGAGCGTGTGGCACGACGCCGCCTTCGTGATGCCGCTCCTCAGGACTGCCGTCCGGAAGGCACGCTGCAGCACCGTCTCATGAAGGTGGTGACGAAGCACCTCTCCGCTCCCCGCGACGACGTACGTTCGGCTGGCCGGGAAGACCCAGCGCCACGCCAGTTCCCGGGCGGCGTTCGGGTACTTCGTCGCGAGCGCGTGAGGCAGGGCGACGCCTACGCCACGCTGCAGGTCGCGCTCGTGGACGCCGCGGATGCGCGCCAGGTGAGCGCGCAGCGGCGCCACCAGGCCGTCCGGGAGCAGCGTGCGGCGGTCCTTCTGGCCTTTGCCGTCCCGCACGACGATCTCGCGACGCTCCAGGTCGAGGTCCTTCACGCGCAGTTGGGCGCACTCCAGGAGCCGGAGGCCTGAGCCGTACAGGAGCGAGGCCATGACCAGCGGCACCCCGTGGAGGTGCGACAGCACCGCGGCGACCTCGTTGCGGTTGAGGACGATCGGCACTCGCTCGGGACGTTTGGCGCGAGGCACGGTCTCGAGCCCCGTGAGCGGCTGGCTCAGCACCTCGCGATAGAGGAAGAGCAGGGCGCTGAAGGCCTGGTTCTGGGTCGACGCGCTCACGCGCTCCCCCTCCGCGAGGCTCGTCAGGAACCCGGCGACCTCGGGAGTCCCCATCTCCATCGGATAGCGCATCCGGTGGAAGGCCAGGAAGCGGCGGATCCAGAACGCGTACACATTCTCGGTCCGCGGACTGTAGTGGCGCAGGCGAATCGCCGAGCGCACGCGGTCCATGAGCTTCGGGCGCGGAGCGGAGAGGATCGGCGGGGGAACGAACGTCATGGCCGAAGGCTAGGTCCCGGCGCGGACAGGCCGGGTCCGAATCGGCCGATCTTCCTAGCCGTCCTTCTCCTGGCTGATCTGGTACTGCTCGAGCTTCTTGTAGAGGTTCGAGCGCGGCGTGCCGATCGCCGTGGCCGTGGCCGAGATGTTCCAGCGGCACTCGCGCAGCTTCTGCACCAGGAACAGGCGCTCGGCCGACTCCTTGAAGTCCTTCAGGGTACCGGCGGCGTCGGCCGTGCCCGTCGAGCCTGGCGTGTCGCCGCCGCGGCGCAGGACGTCCGCCAGGTCGTCGACGTCGACCTCGTCGCCTTCCACCATGATCAGCAGCCGCTCGAGGGTGTTGCGCAGCTCGCGGACGTTGCCGCGCCAGCCGTGGCGCTTGAAGGCGTCGAGGGCCGAGACCGAGAAGCTCTTCGTCCGGAAGTTGTTCTCCGACGCGAACTGCTTCACGAAGTGCTCGACCAGCGGCTCGATGTCGTCGGGCCGCTCGCGCAGCGGCGGCACGCGGATCGGGATCACCGAGAGGCGGAAGAACAGGTCCTCGCGGAATTCGTCCTTCTCGATCGCCTCCTCGAGGTTCTTGTTGGTCGCGGCGATGACCCGCACGTCGACCTGCAGGGTCTTGGCGGAGCCGATGCGCTCGACCTCGCCTTCCTGCAGGACGCGGAGGACCTTGGCCTGGGTGCGCAGGCTCATGTCGCCGACCTCGTCCAGGAAGATCGTGCCCTTGTTCGCGAGCTCGAACTTGCCGATCTGCTTCTCGGTCGCGCCGGTGAACGAGCCCTTCTCGTGGCCGAACAGCTCGCTCTCGATCAGGTCCTCGGGGATCGCCGCGCAGTTGACCTGGATGAACGGCTCGTCCTTGCGCAGGCTGTTGCGGTGGATGGCGCGGGCCACGAGCTCCTTGCCGACGCCGCTCTCGCCCGTGATCAGCACCGTGGCGTTCGTGGGAGCGGCGCGGCGCACGGCGTCCCAGACGCGCTCGAGGGCGGCGCTGCGGCCGACCATCTTGTGGCGGTCGTCGAAGGTCAGGCGCAGGCGCCGGTTCTCCTCGACCAGGCGCTTCTGCGACAGGGCGTTGCGCGCGACCAGCAGGATGCGCTCGCGCTCGGGCGGCTTCTCGATGAAGTCGTAGGCGCCGAGCTTCGTGGCCTCGACGGCCGTCTTCACCGTGCCGTGGCCGGAGAGGATCACCACCGGCGGCGAGCCCTCGCCGTCCTTGATCGTCTTCAGCACCTCCATGCCGTCCATCTGCGGCATCTTGATGTCGAGGAACACCAGGTCCGGCGCCTCGCGCTCGGCCATCTTCACCGCGGCCGGGCCGTTCGCCGCGAGGATGCACTCGTAGCCCTCGTACTCGAAGATCATCTTGAGCGTGGAGCGGATCGCCTCTTCGTCGTCGACGATCAGCACGCGGGGCTTGGGACTCACGGGGCTTCGACCTCCACCTTCGCCAGGAACGTCGTCTCGGGTCGCGTGCGGTACACGTAGAGCCAGGCGACGGCGCCGGGCTTGAGCGTCGCCAGGGCCGCGCGGTAGGCCACGAGGTCCGGCGTGGGGCGCCGGTTGAGCTCGAGCACCACGTCGCCGTGGGAGAGCGAGTCGAGGCCGGGGGCCAGGCCCACCACGTCGCTCACCACGACGCCGGCGCGGCCGGGCGCCAGGCCCATCTCGCGGCGCTCGCGGCGGTTCGCGTCCACGACCACGAGGCCGAGGGCATCGCCGTTCGAGGCCGGCCGCGCCGCGGGCGGCTCGGTCACCGGCGGCGGCTCGTCGTCGGCCGCGCGGTCGGCCAGCACCGCCTTCAGGTTCAGGGTCCGGCCGTCGCGGAAGATCGCGAGCTCGACGCTGCTGCCGGGCTTCTTGGCGGCGATGGCGCCCACGAGGTGGTCGCCGTCGAGCACGGGCTCCTTGTCGATCGACTGGATCACGTCGTAGCGCCGCAGGCCGGCGGCCTGGCCCGCGTGGCCGTCGATCACGTCGAGGACCATCGCGCCCTGCAGCGTCGGAAGACCCAGCATCTTCTGCAGGTCCGGGTCGAGCTCCTCGAGCTGGATGCCCAGGTAGCCGCGCGACACGCGGCCGCGGGCCCGCAGTTGCTCGATCACCGCGCGCGCCAGGTTGATCGGCACCGCGAAGCCGATGCCCTGGCCCTCGGTGCTGACCGCCGTGCTGATCCCGACGGCCTCGCCCGCGGCGTTCAGCAGCGGGCCGCCCGAGTTGCCGGGGTTGATGGCCGCGTCGGTCTGGATGTAGGCGTCGAAGGACGCGTTGAAGATCTTGCGGCCCTTCGACGAGACGACTCCCGCCGTCACGGTGTGGTCGAAGGAGTACGGGTTGCCGATCGCGCACACCCAGTCCCCCACCCGGAGCCGGTTCGAGTCGCCGAGCGGCACGACCGGCAGCAGCCCGCCTTCGACCTTCACGAGGGCGATGTCCGTGCTGGCGTCGGCGCCCACCAGGCGGGCGGCGCGCTCGGTGCGGTCGGCGAAGCGCACGCGGATCCGCGACGTGCCGTTCACCAGGTGCTGGTTCGTGAGGATGTAGCCCTCGCGGTCCACGACGAAGCCGGTGCCCTCGCTGCGGCGCGGCGCGCCGATCTCGGGCGCGCCCTCGATGCCGTCGTGGACGTCCGTGCCGTTCTCCACCACGCTGATGTTCACCACCGCGGGGTTCACGCGCTCGAAGATGTCGGCGAAGGACGGCGTGCCGGCGCCGCGGAGCGGCAGGCCCGGCGTGCCCTTCACGACGCCCCCGCCGGTCGCGAGGGCGCCCAGCAGCGCGCCGATCGAGACGGCGAAGATCAGGCCGAGAACGGCGGGAGCGCGCACGAAACCAGTATATCCGCTAGCCTTCGGCCAGCTTTTCCCGGAACGCGGCCTCGTCGAGCACCGCGACGCCGAGCTCGGTCGCCTTGTCGAGCTTCGAGCCGGCCTCGGCCCCGGCCACGAGGAACGACGTCTTCTTCGAGACCGACGACGTCACCCGGCCGCCGCGGGCCTCGATCTCGGCCTTCGCCTGGTCGCGCGTGTAGCCCTCGAGGGTGCCGGTGAGGACGAACTGCAGGCCCTGGAACGCAGCACTGGCCGGGGCGTCTCCCGTCTCCTCCGTGCGGACGCCGGCCGCCTTCAGGCGCTCGACCAGCGTCTGGTTCGGCTCCTGGTCGAACCAGTGCCGCACCGAGGCCGCGACCGCCGGGCCGATCTCGTAGATCGCGTCGATCTCGTCGACCGTCGCGGCCTGGATCGCGTCGAGGCTGCGGAAGTGCCGCGCGAGCAGCATCGCCGCGCGCTCCCCCACGAAGCGGATGCCGAGGCCGAACAGCAGCCGCTTCAGCTCGCGGTCCTTGCTCTTCCCGATGCCCGCCAGCAGGTTCTTCGCCGCGATCGACTCCTTCTTCACGTTCTTCGGCGCGAGCAGGGCCAGGAGCTGGTCGTAGTCGAGCGTGTACAGGTCGGCGAAGTCCTTGACGAGCCCCGTCTGCACCATCTGGGTCGCGAGGGTGTCGCCGAGGCCCTCGACGTCCATCGCGTCGCGCCGCGCGAAGTGCTTGAGGGCCTCCTCGAGCTGCGCGGGGCACGAGGTGTTCGTGCAGCGCCGGTCCGCCTCGCCCTCGGGCTTCTCTGCCAGGGCGCCGCACACGGGACAGGTCTCGGGAGGCGTCCAGGCGACAGAGGCCTTCGGCCGCTTCGCGAGCACCACCTCGACGACCTTCGGGATGACGTCGCCGCCCTTCTCGATCACGACGCTGTCGCCCACGCGGACGTCCTTGCGGGCGATCTCCTCCTCGTTGTGGAGCGTCGCGCGCGCGACGGTCGAGCCCGCGAGCAGCACGGGGGTCAGGTGCGCGACGGGCGTCAGCCTGCCGGTGCGGCCCACCTGCACGTCGATCGCCTCCACCACGGTCGTGGCCTGGCGCGCGGGGTACTTGTACGCGATCGCCCAACGCGGGAACTTCGACGTGAAGCCCAGCTCGCGCTGCAGCGCGAAGTCGTCCACCTTCACCACGACACCGTCGATGTCGTACTCGAGGCTCTCGCGCTTCTCCTGCCACTCGTGGAGGAAGGCGAGCACGTCGTCGAGGCCGTGGCAGAGCCGCGACTCGGGGTTGGTCTTGAAGCCCCACTCGCGCAGTGTCGCGAGCATCCTGGACTGCGACGGGAAGGCGGCGCCCGTGACCTGCGCCACCGAGTAGAGGAACACGTCGAGGCCGCGCTCGGCCACGACGCGCGCATCGAGGCTCTTCATCGTGCCGGCCGCCGTGTTGCGCGGGTTCGCGTAGAGCTCCTCGCCCGCCTTCTCGCGCTCGCGGTTCAGGGCGTCGAAGAGCGACCGCGGGAAGTAGACCTCGCCGCGCACCTCGAGCTGCGACGGCACGTGTTTGCCGTGGAGGCGCAGCGGCACCGCGCGGATCGCCCGCACGTTCGGCGTCACGTCGTCGCCGCGCACGCCGTCGCCGCGGGTGACGCCGCGGACGAGCTGCCCGTCCTGGTAGTGGAGCGCGATCGAGAGGCCGTCGATCTTGAGCTCCGCCATGTAGTCGAGGGGCCGGTCGCCCACCTGCTTGCGGATCCGCGTCTCGAACTCGCGCAGCTCCTCCTCGTTGTACGTGTTGTCGAGGCTGAGCATCGGCACGTGGTGGACGAAGGACGGGAACGCGTCCGAGGGCTTCTCGCCCACGCGCTGCGTCGGGCTGTCGGCGGTGACGAGCTCGGGGTGCGCGGCCTCGATCTCGCGCAGCTCGCGCTCGAGCGTGTCGTAGGCCTGGTCCGAGATCGTGGGCTTCGCGAGCACGTAGTAGGCGTGCTCGTGCCGGCGGATCTCCTCCCGGAGCTCCGCGGCGCGCTGGGCGGGGCTCGGGATGGCCGGCTTCCTAGTGATCGCGGGCGAGGATGAAGTCGGGCAGGAGGCCCAGGGCCTCCCGGTACGGGGAGCGGTCGAAGACCAGGAGGTCGCGGCGCGCGGCGTCGGCGTACGACTCGGCCAGCGTGCGGGCCTGGTCGAGGGCGCCGGTCTCGCGGGCGAGGCGCGCGATCTCCTCGGGGCTCACGCGGTCGAAGCCGCGGTCCTCGAGGACGGCCGTGATCTTGGAGGCGACGGACGCTCCGCCGCGCTGCAGCATGAAGATGGCCGGCAGCGTCAGCTTGCCCTCGCGCAGGTCGTTCGCGACGGGCTTGCCCAGCACCTTCTCGTCGGCGGTGAAGTCGAGCAGGTCGTCGACCATCTGGAAGCAGATCCCGAGGTTCAGGCCGTAGCTCGCGATCGCGCGCTCGCGCTCGTCGCCCACCTCGCCCAGCAGCGCCCCGATGCGCATGCAGGCCGAGAACAGGTGCGCGGTCTTCCTCTTGATGATGTCGATGTGGGCGCCCTCGGTCATCTGCAGGTCGGCGTCGCGCTCGATCTCGAGGATCTCGCCCTCGATCATGCGCAGCGTGACGTCGGAGAGCAGCCGCAGGATCTTGAGGTTGTCCTGGGACAGCGCCATCGACATCGACTTCGTGTACAGGAAGTCGCCCAGCAGCACGGTGACGTCGTTGCCCCAGCGGCTGTTGACGCTGCGGCGGCCGCGGCGCGTGGTGGCCTCGTCGATGATGTCGTCGTGGAGCAGCGTCGCCGTGTGGATGAACTCCACCACCGAGGCCAGCAGGATCGAGCGCTCGCCGCGGTAGCCGCACATGCGGCAGGCCAGCAGCAGCAGCGCGGGCCGGATGCGCTTGCCGCCGCCCTCGCGGATGTAGGTCCCGATCTCGCCCACCAGCGACACGTCGGAGCGGCACTGCTCGTCGAACAGCGCCTCGACCTTGACGAGGTCGTCCTCGACCAGGGAGACGATCTCCTTCAGGTCGGTGACCGAGTTGCCGGGGATGGGATCGACCGCTGCCAAGCCGTTACCTGTAGTTCGTGAACTGCATGTCGATGCCGAGGTCCGTCTGCTTCAGGAGCTGGATCGCGGCCTGGAGGTCGTCGCGGCTCTTGCCGGTGACGCGCACCTGGTCGCTCTGGATGGACGCCTGCACCTTGAGCTTGGCGCCCTTGATGATCTTTACGATCTCCTTCGCCTTGTCCGAAGGGATCCCCTTCTGCATCGTGACCTTCTGCCGCGCCGTCTGGCCGAGCGCCTTCTCGATCTCCCCGTAGGTCAGCGCCTTGAGCGGCACGTTGCGCTTCACGAGGCGGGTCTCGAGGACGTCCCGCACGGCCTTGATCTTGTAGTCGTCGTTCGAGGTGAGGGTGATCTCCTCACCGGTGAGCTCGATGTTCGAGTTCGTGCCCTTGAGATCGTAGCGGTTCACGATCTCCTTGAGCGCCTGCGCGATGGCGTTCTTGACCTCCTGGAGGTCCACGCTGCTCACCACGTCGAACGAACTTTCGGCCATCACACTCCTGACTGAATCGGGATGCGCGCCCGGCGCGGGCGGCGGGCCTTAAAGTGACGGATTCGCCGGGCGTTGTCAATCCCGCGCGCGCGGGAAAAGCCTTTGGAAATTGGCGGTTACCGCCGCTCCGATGGCCTCGACCGAGGTCTCGCGCAGGGCCGCCACCTTCTTCGCGACCTCGGTCACGAAGGCGGGCTCGTTGCGCTTGCCGCGGTGCGGCGGCGGCGCCAGGAACGGCGCGTCGGTCTCGACCAGCAGCCGGTCGGCCGGCACCTTCTTCGCGACCTGCTGGATCACCTCGGCCCGCGGGAACGCCAGGATCCCGGAGAACGACACGTAGAAGCCGAGGGCGAGCGCTCGGTCGGCCAGCTCGTGCCCGCCGGTGAAGCAGTGGATGACGCCCCCGCACTCGCCTGCCTTCTCTTCCTCGAGCAGGTCGCAGGTCTCGGAGTCCGCCTCGCGGGTGTGGATGATGACCGGCAGCCCGACCTTCCGGGCCAGCCGCACCTGCCGCCGGAAGACCTCGCGCTGCGTGTCGCGGGGCGAGTGGTCGTAGTGGAAGTCGAGCCCGATCTCGCCGATCGCGACGATGCGCTTCTCGTTCGCGAGCCCCTCGAGCTCGTCCCAGGTCTTCTCGGTCGCGAGCCGCGCCTCGTGGGGATGGACGCCGGCCGAGGCCGGAAAGCCGAGGCTGTCGGCCACCTTGATGGCCCGGAGGTGTCCGTTCTCCTCATCGACGCCGCCGACCAGCAGCATCCGCTCGATGCCCGCGGCCTTCGCGCGCGCCACGACCTCGTCGCGGTCGGCATCGAATTGCGGCATGTCGATGTGGCAGTGGCTGTCGATCATCACAACTCTCGCTGTAGCAACATATTCGTGCGGTAACTCGCTGATTCCCCGCGTCGTGGTTCATCGCTTCCGGGATACATCGGGATGGAGCGGGAATAGGTTGGGTGGAGGAATCAAATCGAACCGAAGTCGAACCGGCCCGAAATGACAGTGGGAACCGGGGTATAGTGCCCCACCATCAAACTCGGCAAGCTGGCGCAGTCGAACCGACGGACCTGCCGACAGTGACCGCACGCAACACCCACACCCTCCCAGCGCCCGCGTCGGGTCGCGCCCGTTACACCGCCCAGGCGTCACCGGCTTTCGTCTGATCGTAACAGGCTCCGGGCACTGCTCGTGGGTTGTCGCCTACCGCTCCCGCGCCGACATCGGGCGCACCTACGTCATCGGGAACGCCGGGCATCGCGTTCCGGCAGGCGAAGAACGAGGCCCAGCGCGTCCGCGGGATCGTCGTGGGTAACGCAGGCAACCCGTTCCTCGAAGAGCGAGCCGAGGCGGAGACGGAGGCACAGCGCGTGGCTGGCGAAGTGGGGCGGCTAAGGTCGAGGCGATCGTCGCGGCTTAACGTCGAGCGCAGTGTGATACTTTTTGACACATACCGATGGGCACTGCATATACGATGCGACCGCCTCCTCTCCCGAAGCCTCGCATCTTCGTCAGCTATCACCACGCGCTTGACCAGTGGTACTACAACGAATTCTCGCGCTTCTTCTGCTCCGCCTACGACGTGGCGACCGACTGCTCTCTGCGGGGCAGCGTAGACAGCGACGACTCCGAGTACATCATGCGGAGGATCCGCAAGGACTACATCGAGGGCACGTCTTGCACGGTCGTTCTGTGCGGATCGGGGACTTCCGGCCGTCGATTCGTAGACTGGGAAATCAAGGCGACCCTCGACGATGAGCATGGCCTTGTCGGCGTTCGCCTACCCACCAACGTTCCTGACGCCGCCGGTAACTGGAGCGCTCCCGGGCGCTTAGTCGACAATTTCAACACGGGCTACGCGACCGTGGAGACCTGGGAGGAGTTGACCGTCGCCAGGCTACAGGCTGCCGTGCATCTTGCGCGCGCTCGCCCGGCGGCGCTAATCGACAACACCCGCCCCCTCCGTCGCAGGAGCGTCTGACGTGGCGGAGGACGGCGAGGATCGGCGCGCACACCTGGAAATGATCCAGGGCGTGATCGGAAGGATGAGTACCAACTCGTTCTCTGTGAAGTCTTGGGCCGTGGGCCTTGTGGCCGGAGTCTTCGCTCTCGCCGCTTCAAAGGACGCGACCACGGTCAATCCGTCTCTCTTCGTCGTCGCCCTCGTTCCGATCCTCGCGTTCTGGGGCCTAGATGCCTACTACCTGTGGCAGGAGAAGCTATTCCGGGCGCTCTACGATGACGCGCGCAGAAGCGCAGTCCCAGCATCGGCGGGGGACTTCTCGATGAGCACCGAGGCCTACACGAAGAAGATCCTGTTCCGCCGCGTCGTATGGGCTGGCGTCTTGCGGGCGCTCTACCTCCCACTCGCGGCCCTGGTGGTCGCTCTCGCCCTGGTGCTCCACCTCGGTTAAGAAGACGAAGATTTCGCACCTACGCCCACGGCGTCGTCTTTGAGAAGAACGCGGACGACTCATGGGCTGTCGCGACACGGCAGCTATACGATCTGGCAGCCGCAATCGGCCCGACCCACAAGTCTCGTTCCTAGGTTGCTTCGTCTGGGCGGACCGGCTGCAGAGCCTTGGCTCGTTCGGCGTCCGTCTGATGATCGAGCGCGGGTGCGATGACCTCGAAGCGGACCTGAAAAGGAAGAAGTGACGGACGGGACGGTCTTGAACGAGAACGGGACGGCCTCCACGAGCCGCGCCTCGGCCACGACCTATGCGGCTGTCACAAACGTCTCGACCCCGTCC
>CADEEV010000051.1:0-6592 GCA_902826455.1 uncultured Acidobacteriota bacterium
GCTGCTCCTCGCTGAAGCGGCCGTTCACCGGGTACGTGCACGTGATGTCGGCGCCGTAGACGTGGTACTCGCAGCCGGAGTCGTTGAGGAACGTGTCCCCGTCCTGCAGCCGGCCGTCGGGTGCTCCCTGGTGGCCGTAGTGCAGGAACGCCGAGTGCGGGCCGCAGCCGCAGATGCAGGTGTAGGCCGAGAAGCGGCAGCCGCCCTTGTCGTAGATCTCGTGGAGGAACGCGGCCTCGAGCTGGTACTCGCCCAGGCCGGGCTTGCAGCGCTGCATCACCGCGACGTGGGCGGCGCTCGACACGGCGTTCACGTAGCGCAGCAGCTCGACCTCGGCCGCGCTCTTGCGGAAGCGGCATTCGACGAGCTCCGGGTAGAGCCGCGCGGTGTCGGTCTTGAAGCCGTCGATGCCCGGGAAGGTCGCGGGCTGCGCGAACAGGCCGCTGTCGTTGTTCTGGCCGTGGAGCAGCAGCAGCACGTCGGGCTTGAGGCCGCGCAGCGTGTCCGCGAGCTCCTCGACGTAGCGCACGTTCTCGATCCCGTAGAGCTCCTGGAAGTGCGACGGCGGGTAGATCGTCCCGAGCCAGACGGCCCAGGCCTCGGGCAGCCGCGGCATGAACAGGGTGGCGCGGCCGGTGGCGACCTCGAGGATGCCGTAGAAGCCGGCCTCCTTCACCCCGAACAGGTACTGGAAGAAGCTCTCCTGGCGGAACAGGTACTCGGTGTCGGTGTCGTAGCGCGGGATCGGCGTGCCGCCCTGCAGCACCACGACGGAGCGCTCGGGAACGCCGGCCTTGCGCAGGCGCTCCACGGCGCGAGTGCGGGCCTCGGCGTGCAGCGTCATCGGGACGACGTGGGTGCCCGGCCCCATGGAGTATTCCGCGCGCGGTTTCGCCATGCCGGGATTATAGAATGCACGTCTTGAAGCAGTGGCTGCGGGCGGTGCTGGCGCTCGGGATCGCCCAGAGTGGCGCCGTCTTCCTGTTCCAGAACCCCCTCAACAACGACAGCCACCTCGCCGTGGTGGCGTTCGTGGTCGAGAACCTCCGGCTCCCGACGGCCCTCGAGCTCAACCAGGCGTACCACCCGCCGCTCTACTACGTGCTCGCGGCGCCCTGGCTCGCCCTGGGCGGCCTGAAGACGCTGCAGCTCTTCTCGCTGCTGGTCTCGATCGCGACGCGCTGCGTCTTCTACGTCGCGATCCGCGACATGCCCTTCATCGAGGAGCGCCGGGCCAAGCCTCTGCTCCTCGCGCTCCTCGTGCTGCTCCCGCAGTTCACGCTCCACGGCAACTTCGTCTCCAACGATCCCCTCGCCTACCTCTTCGCGGCCCTCGCGTTCCTCCAGGCGTGGCGCTGCCTGGAACGGCCCTCGCTCGGGCGCGCGGCGGGGCTGGGCACGATCGTCGGCCTCGGCCTGCTCACGAAGGCCGTGTTCCTGGTCTTCCTCGGGCCCCTCGCGGTCCTCGTCGCGGCCGCGCTGTGGCGGGAGGAAGGGCCGCGCCGCGCGTTGCTGGGCGCCGCCCTGTTCGTGCTGCTCGCCTCGGGGCTGGGCGCCTACAAGTTCGTCGAGAACGCGGCGGTCACCGGCGACCCGTTCTTCAACAACCTCGACCTCGGCCAGCGCTGGGTCGCGGCGCAGCAGCCGACGTACGTGGACCTCCCGTCGTACCTCGCCTTCGACCTGGCCCACCTCGTCCGCAAGCCCACGATCTCGGGCGGCTCGGTGCACTCGATGCCGATGCTGCTGTACGGGTCGTTCTGGTATCAGTTCCTGCCGGAGTCGAACCTGCGCGGCAACCTCTCGGCCCTGAAGGCCCTCGCCGGTCCGATCTACGTCCTGGCGTTGCTGCCGACCCTGCTCGCGGTGCTCGGCGCGTGGCGCGCGCTCACGGGATCGCTGGCCCTCGTCGGCGGCCGCGTCCGGGACGACGCCCTGCGCAGGCGGCGGCTCTACGAGCTCGTCGCGCTCGCGATCCTCGCGGGCAACGTGGCGCTCGTCGTGGGCGTGGGCCTGAAGTACGACGTGTGGAGCGTCTACCAGTCCCGGTTGATCTTCCCGTCGCTCTTCGCCGTGGCCGTGATGCTGAACCTCGGCCTCGAGGCGGTCGCGTCACGGCGCGTGCTCTCGCAGGCGGTGGGCGCGACACTCGTCGTGCTCTACGCGCTGTTCCCCGTCTACTTCGCGACGGAGGCCGTGTACGCCGCGCAGCACCCGGTCGACCCGGGGGTCAACTCGCACCTGCCCTACCGCGTGCGGATGAAGTAGGCCGCGATGCGGCGCGCCTCGCTCGCGTAGTGGCCGCCGAACAGCAGCGCGTGGTTCAGCAGGTGGTAGAGCTGGTAGAGCGGGTTCCGCTCGCGCCAGCCGCCGGGCAGCGGCCAAGCCTCCTCGTAGGCCGCCATGGCGCGGGAGCCGACGCCGCCGAACAGGGTCGTGATCCCGAACTCCATCTCGCGATCGGCGAAGGCACAGGCGGGATCCACCACGGCGGGGCCACGCGTCGTCGCGAGCACGTTGCCCGACCACAGGTCGCCGTGGATCAACGCCGGCGGCGAGGGCGGAAGAAGGTCGGGCAGGCGCTCGAAGAGCCGTTCGTACAGGTCCCGGTCGCCGGCGCCCGGCCGCAGCGCGTCGACCAGCACGCGCAACCGCCGCTCACGGTAGAACTCGGGCCACGTCGCGCCGGCCCGATTGTCCTGACGCGTCGCGCCGCAGTAGGTCGCTCGCTCGAAGCCGAACGACGTCGCCGTGACGCGGTGCAGTGCGGCCAGTCCGCGGCCGAGGCGCTCGTCGTCGGGATCCCGTCCGGGCTCGAGGTACTCGAGGATCAGGAACGCGGGCTCGCCGCCCACGGGCTCCGACGCCGCGATCACCCGGGGCACGACGAGCTCGGAGCCGGCGCCACGCAACGCCTCGAGCCCCGCGGCCTCGGCCACGAACAGGTCGGGCGCGCACGCGTCGTTCCATTTCGCGAAGAACGGCCCGGCCGTGGTGTCGAGGCGCGTCGCCTGGTGGATGCAGCCGCCGCCGACAGCGTGCGCGCCGCGGACGCCGACCCCCTCGTCCCCGAGCGCCCGGCGCAGGGCGGCCTCGAGGAAGCCGGGGCTCAAGGCCGCAGCGACTCCAGCAGCCCGCGGCTCGCGGGCTCGAGGATCTCGTAGACCTCCTCGAACGCGGTCTCGCCGTCGTAGTAGGGGTCGGGCACGTCGCGGCCCACCGAGGCCGGATCGAAGTCGCGCATCAGCCGGATCTTGCCCTCGCGGTCCTGGCCCGCCCGTGCCCGCAGCTCGCGGCGATGGCCGCGGTCCATGGCCACGATGACGTCGAAGGCGTCGAAGTCCCCGGCCACCACCGGCCGGGCGATCGAGCCGACGTCGAGGCCGTGGCGCTTCCCGATCTTCCGGGCCCGCGGGTCGGCCGGCTCGCCCTCGTGCAGGCCATGGGTCCCGGCGGAGTCGATCTCGAAGCGGGCGGCGAGCCCGGCGTCCCGAGCCTGCTTGCGGAACAGGGCCTCGGCGAGGGGTGAGCGGCAGATGTTTCCGGAGCACACGAACAACACGCGGATCTTTCGGTCGGTCATCGCCGGCCGAGGATACCCTCGATCCCGGAAAGTAGAGGGTCCGCGACGCCGCGGCGACCTCAGCGCGAGCGCGCCGCGTAGACCTGACGCGCCACCTTCGCGAAGGCCTCGACGATGAGGTTCGGCTCGAGGCCCTTCTTCCACACGAGGGCGATGTCCCAGGCGGCCTCGGGCAGGCCCACTTCCTTGAAGCGCACGCCGGGCACGCGCATCACCGCGGCGGCGCTGGGGACGAGGGCGGCGCCGATGCCGGCGCGCACGAGCTGCAGCAGCGAGAACAGCTCGTTGGTCTCGGTGACGATGCGCGGCGTGAAGCCGGCGGTGCGGCACAAGGCCACCACGTGGTCGTAGTAGCTCGCCGAGATCGAGCGCGAGCAGGCGACGATGATCGGCTGGTCCGCGAGGGACGCGAGGCCGGCCTTGTCGCGCCAGGTCATGCCGGGGCCGAGGGCGGCCACCAGGCGCTCGTGGAGGATCGGCACGCCCTCGAGCTCGGGGTCGGTGATCGGCATGCGCACGAAGCCGAGGTCGATCTCGTCGCGCTGCAGCGCCTGGCGCTGCGCCGAGCTCGACATGTCGCGCATCTCGACCTGCACCTTCGGATGGCTCTTCCGGAAGCGCCGCAGCACCTCGGGCAGCAGGTCCGTGATGCTCGCGACGCCGAAGCCCACGCGGATCCGGCCGGCCTCGCCCTTCGTCGCGCTGCGCGAGGCCTCGAGGGCCTGGTCGGCGCCGCGCAACAGCGCCTTCGCGCGCTCGAGCAGCACGCGGCCGGGCTCGGTGAGCCGCACCTCCCGGTAGCCACGGAGGAACAGGGGCCCGCCCACCTTCTCCTCGAGCTTCTGGAGGCGCTTGCTCAGGGCCGGCTGGGACACGTTGAGGAGCTCGGCGGCGCGGCCGAAGTGACGCTGCTCGGCGAGCGTCACGAAGGAACGCAGCTCGCCGGTCTCGAGGTCGGGAGAGGAGGCATCCATAACCCCTGATTATCACTCGCAGTGACAAGTTTCATTGGACGGAATGGCGGGGGCCGAGGCACGATAGGCCATGTTCGTGACCGTGGTCGGGGGTCTCGCGACCCTGTGCTCGTCGTTCGCGCTCCTGCCGCAGATCCTCCGGGCCCGCCGCGACGGCGGCCGCGGCCTGTCGTACGGGATGCTGGGGCTCTACCTGGCCGGGACGCTGCTGTGGCTGACGTACGGCCTCGACACCGGCGCCACCGCCGTGGCCGTGGCCAACGTGATCGCCACGACCCTGGTCTCGATCCTGATCGTGATCAAGGCGATGGGCACGAAGGCGCGGGCCGAGGCTCCCCGCAAGCTGCGCATCGCGATCGACATGGACGAGACGATCGTCGACATCCTGCCGAAGCACCTGCGGCTCTACAACGAGGCCTTCGGCGAGAACCTGACGATCGCCGACCTGGGCCAGAAGGAGCTCGAGCACTTCGTGCCGAAGGACAGAGCCGAGGCCACCGAGCGGATGATCCTCGACCGCTCGTTCTTCCGGGACCTGCCGTTCCTCCCGGAGGCCCGCGAGACCGTGAAGGCCCTGGCGGAGCGCCACGAGGTGTTCATCGCCACGGCCGCCATGGACGTGCCGACGTCGTTCGACGCCAAGTACGCCTGGCTGCGCGAGCAGATGCCCTTCATCCCCACGAGCCACATCATCTTCTGCGGCGACAAGGGCGCCCTCGACATGGACGTCCTGATCGACGACCGCGCGCGGCACTTCGCGCGCTTCCGGGGCAAGGGCCTGCTCTTCGACGCCCCCCACAACCGCGACGAGAAGCGCTACGCGCGCGTGAAGGACTGGGCCGAGGTGCGGCGCCTGCTCCTCGACCCCGAGCCGGCCGAAGCCCCGGGCTTTCTACAAACGAAAACCGTCGTTCTAGAAACCGCCGCGCGTCAGTAGTTCGGCGCGAGCCGCTTCACGGTGCCGAGGTGGCCCTTGATCTTGGGCAGCACCTTGCCGGCCCAGGCCTTGAGGTCCGGGTCGTTCCCCGACTCGGCCTCGCGCTGGAACAGCGCCACGGCCTTCTGGTGCTCCACGACCATCATCTTCGTGTAGGCCTTGTCGAACTCGGCGCCGCTCAGGTTCATCATGCGGTCCATGTCGGCGCGGGCCGTGGCCGGCGTCTCGGTCGGCAGCGTGACGCCCTTCTGCGACGCGAGCGTCGCGAGCTCCGCGTTGGCCTGGCCGTGGTCGTCGACCATGCGCTGGCCGAAGCTCTTGACCTCGGTGCGCTCGGCCTTGTCTGCGGCCATGTGGCCCATGTCGACCTCGGCCAGGCCGGCTGCGGCGGCCTCCTGCACGAACTGCGCGTCGGCGGCGCTCAGCGACGCGGCCTGCGCCGGCACGGAGCTGATGGCCAACGCCGCGGCCGAGAAGAAGAACACGAGGGGTTCGACGTTCATGGTTCGCCTCCTGCCGTTCGTCGTGGCAATGCCCGTGCCCACGGGCATCGATCGTGCACGGCTCGCTCTCGGAGGTCGCCATGAAATGTAGCCATCCCGGCTGTGCCTGCGGAGACTCCCACGTGCATCACGCGGGGCAGGTCTTCTGTTCCCAGAAGTGTGCCGATGCCGGCCCCGAAGCAACGCCCGGCGGTTGCGGGTGCAATCACCCCGGTTGTCGCGAGGTCGCGCGCTAGTCTCCACCTGCTTGGACTCGGCCGCGAGGCGGGCTCGGCATGGCAAGATTCCGTGCCATGCTGAAGCCCGCCCTCCTTCTGTTGGCCCTCGCTCCCGCCGTCCTCGCCACCGACCTGACCCTCGAGCGCGCCATGGCCGATCCCGACTGGATCGGGCCGCCGGTCGAGCAGCCGTTCTGGTCGGCGGACTCGAAGGCCGCCTACTACCGCGTGAAGCGCTCGGGCTCGGAGCTGCGCGACCTGCACCGCGTCGAGGTGGCCACGGGCCAGGACGCGGGCGTGGGCAAGGCCGAGACGGCGAAGGCCGGCGGGCCCGGCGGGCGTTCGGCGACGGAGCCGGTCTGCGCCTTCGTGCTCGC
>CADEEV010000051.1:6602-18723 GCA_902826455.1 uncultured Acidobacteriota bacterium
GCCGTAGGCGTTGGTCTCGTGGAGTGCGTGCGGGGCGATGCGCTGCCAGGCCCGGTCGGGATCTTCGGCGACGGAGCCGGTCTTCGCCTTCGTGCGCGAGGGCGACGTGTTCCTGCGCGACCTGCGCACGGGCGCGCTGACGCAGCTCACGAGCACCACGGCCGAGGAGGCCGATCCCGGCTTCATGGCCGACGGCCGCGTGAGGTTCCGCGCCGGCGCCGACTGGTTCGTGTACGACCGCGCGCAGCGCGTGGCGCGGCAGGTGGCCGACCTGCGCCTCGAGAAGGACCCGCTGCTCGCGCCCGACGCCGACGACCTGCGCGACCGGCAGCTGCGGCTGTTCACGCTGCTGCAGCGCGAGCGCGACGAGCGCCGCGCGGCGCTCGAGGACGCGAGGGCGCGGCGCGAGGCCGACGCCACCCGGGTCGGGCCCGCCGTCTACCTGGGCGAGGACGTCACGATCGACGCCACCGACCTCTCGCCCTCGGGCCGCTACCTGCTCGTCGTGACGCGGCCGAAGGACAAGGAGCCGGGCCGCGTCGGCAAGATGCCGAAGTACGTCACCGAGTCCGGCTACGAGGAAGTCGAGGACGTCCGCACCCGCGTCGGCCGCAAGGCGCCGCTCGGGAACGGCCTCGTGCTCGTCGACCTCACGACCGGAGCGGTCAAGCCCCTCGCCTTCGACGGCCTCCCGGGCATCGACGACGACCCGCTGAAGGCACTGCGCGAAGCGGCCAAGAAGAAGCCGCGCGCCCTGGAGGTCGTGAACACGGCCTGGAGCCCGGACGGCGCGCAGGCCGCGGTGCAGCTCCGGGCGGTCGACTACAAGGACCGCTGGATCGCCACGGTCGACCTCGACAAGGCCGCGCTCGTCTCGCGCCGCCGCGACAGCGACCCGGCCTGGATCAACTGGAGCTTCGTCGACCTGCTCTGGGCCGACGCGAAGACCCTGCTCTTCGCGACCGAGCAGTCGGGCTACAACCACCTCCACGCGCTGCGCCTTCCGGCGTACTCGGACACCGCGCTCACGAGCGGCGCTTTCGAGATCTCGGCGCCGGTGGTCGACGCCTCCGGCCGCTTCGCCTACGTCGTCGCCAACAAGAACCGGCCGATCGAGTACGAGGCCTATCGCGTCGACCTCGCGACCGGCGCGCTCACGGAGCTGACCGACCTCGACGGCGTCGAGTCGGTGGCGCTCGCGCCCGACGGCAAGAGCCTGCTGGTGACCCACTCGCGCAGCCACACGCCCTCGCAGCTCTCGGTCGTGGACCTCGCGACGGGCGCGGCGAAGGCGCTCACCGACACGCGCACGGCCGCGTACGAGGCGATGACGTTCCCGGAGCCGGAGTTCGTCGAGGTGCCGTCGTCGCACCAGCCGCGGGCCATCTGGAGCAAGCTGTACCGGCCCACGGGCCCCGCGCCCGCGGGCGGTCGGCCCGCCGTGCTCTTCATCCACGGCGCCGGCTACACCCAGGACGTCCACAGGAAGTTCCCGTACTACTTCCGCGAGCAGTTCTTCAACCACCTGCTCGCGAGCGAGGGCTACGTCGTCCTCGACATGGACTACCGCGCGAGCGAGGGCTACGGCCGCGACTGGCGCACGGCCATCTACCGGCAGATGGGCTACCCCGAGCTCGAGGACCTGCATGACGGCGTCGCGTGGCTCGCGAAGACCCAAGGCGTCGACCCGAAGCGCGTCGGCCTCTACGGCGGCTCCTACGGCGGCTTTCTCGGGCTGATGGCGCTGTTCCGCTTCCCCGGCACGTTCGCGGCGGCCGCCGCCCTGCGGCCCGTGACCGACTGGTCCTCCTACGAGCAGGGCTACACGTCGGCGATCCTCAACACGCCCGAGGTGGATCCCGAGGCCTACCGCAAGAGCTCGCCGATCGAGTTCGCGGCGAACCTGCGCGACCCGCTGCTGATCGCCCACGGCATGCTCGACGACAACGTCTTCTACCAGGACTCGGTGCGGCTGGCGCAGCGGCTGATCGAGCTCGGCAAGCAGGACTGGGAGCTCGCGTCGTACCCGATGGAGCGCCACAGCTTCCGCTACGCCGAGAACTGGCTCGACGAATACCGGCGCGTCCACAAGCTGTTCCAGCGGACAATTGGCCAACCATGACCAACCCGCCCCCCGAGATCTGGCGCGCCACCCTCGACGACCTCGAGCGGCTGGTCCCGCTGTTCGACGCGTACCGGCAGTTCTACAAGCTGCCGAGCGACCTCGCCCTCTGCCGCAGCTACCTGCAGGCGCGCCTCGAGCGCGACGAGGCCGTGGTCTTCATGGCCGGCACCCGGAAGGTGTCGGGGATCGGCTTCACGCTGCTCTACCCGACGTTCGCGTCGCTCCACGCGCGGCCGATCTACGTGCTCTACGACCTGTTCGTGGACCCGGCCGGCCGCGGCAAGGGCGTCGGCCGGCAGCTCATGAACCGCGCCCGCAAGCATGCCGAGGAGACGGGCGCCGCGTCGATCGTGCTGTCGACCGCCCACAGCAACCTCATCGGCCAGACGCTGTACGAGTCCCTGGGCTACAAGCAGGACACGGAGTTCCTGACCTACGAGCTGATGCTCCAGTAGGAGCTACTCGGCCCGCAGGGTCTCCGTCGGGCTGATGCGCGCCGCACTGCGCGCCGGGATGTAGCACGCGGCCAGCGCGATCGCGATCAGCACCAGCGTCACGCTGCTCACGACCGGCACGCTCTCGAACTGCATGGCCGGGAAGCCCGCCGCCAGCAGCCGCGCCATGCCGAGAGCTCCGAGCAGCCCGAGGCCCGACCCGATCGCCGCGAGCTTCGCCCCGGAGCCGAGCACGAGCCGCGTGATGTCCGCGGCGCGCGCCCCGAGCGCGAGCCGGATCCCGAACTCGCCCGTGCGCTGGGCCATGGTGCGGGCGATGACGCCGTAGATCCCGAGTGCCGCGAGGCCGAGGCCGAGCAGCGCGAGCGCCGACAGCACGCTGCCGAGGACGCCCTGCTGGTAGTTGGCGCGCTCGATCGTGGTCGCGGCCGGCTGCAGCTTGCGCACCGGCAGGTCCTGGTCGAGCGCCATCATGGCGGTGCGGATGTTCTCGACCAGCGCGGCCGGGGCGACACCGGCGGTGCGCACGGCGACCTCGTTGAACGGCCGCGCCTCCTGGGCCATCGGCATGTAGAGCTGATAGGCCGTGGGCGCGAGGCGGTCGGGATAGACCGACTCGACGTCGGCGACGACGCCCACGATCTCGCCCCACTCGAGGCTCGCGCCGCCGGCCTGGGCGATGCGCCGGCCCAGCGGGCTCTCGTTCGCGAACAGGCCGTGCGCCATGGCCTGGTTGATCACGAAGACCCGCGGCGACGTGGCGGTGTCGGCCCCGGTGAAGGTCCGGCCGCTGCGCAGCCGCGTGCCCACGGTCTCGAAGTAGTGAGGGCTGACGCCGTTGATCACGGCGGCCGGCTCGCGGCCGGGCTCCGGCACCGCCTGCCCCTCGATCCGGTACCGGCGCGGCTCGGAGAGGCCGAAGAACGGCATCGAGTACGACACGCTCGCCGACTCGACGCCCGGCAGCGCCTCGAGCCGCTCGAGGGCCAGGCGCTGGAAGTCGGTGATCGCCTTCTCGCTCGGGTACGTGACGGGCGGCAGGACCATGGTGCCGGTCACGAGGTGGTTCGACTCCCAGCCGAAACGCCGGTTGTTGAGCTCGTCGAGGCCGCGCACGAACAGCCCGGCGCCGGCGAGCAGCACCATGGCCAGCGCGAACTGGCCGACGATCAGCGTCTGGCGGAAGCGCTGGTGGCCGCGGCCGCCGGTCGAGCCCCGCGAGCCGCTCTTGAGGGTCGAGTTGAGGTCGAGCCGCAGCGCGAACAGGGCCGGCGCCAGGCCGAAGGCCACGGCCGTGAAGAGGCACGCCGTGAACGCCCAGCTCAGCACGTTCCAGTTGAGGTGCAGGTCGACGCCGACGCCGTTGTCGGCGGCGCTGTGCACCGCGAGCCAGTCGAAGCTCCAGCTCGCCACGAACATGGCGAACAGCCCGCCGGCGAAGGCCAGCAGCAGCGACTCGAAGAACAGCGGCCGCAGCGTCTGGACGCGCGACGCCCCCAGCGCCGCGCGCACCGCGAACTCGCGCGAGCGCGCCATGGTGCGCGCCAGGAACAGGTTGGCCAGGTTCGAGCAGGCGATGAGCAGCACGAAGCCCGAGAGGCCGACGAGCATCTCGATGGTCCGCGAGCCGTCCTTCGGCAGGAAGCTCTGCTCGATCGGCGTGACGATCCAGGCGCTGTCGGCGTTGGCCAGCGGGAAGTCGGCCGCGAGCCGCTTCCCGAAGCCCGCGATGAACGCCTCGGCCTGGGCGTGGTCGAGGCCCTCGGCGCGCCGCCCGACCAGCCGCAGCACGGTCGAGCTGCGGTCGCGGCTCTCCTTCGCGTCGAAGCCGAAGGGCCGGTAGACGTCGTTCGAGTCGAGGTGGCGCCAGTCGCTGAACTTCACCGGCAGCACGCCCACGATCTCGTACGGCTCGCCGTCGATGCGCACGCTGTGGCCGACGACCTTCGGGTCGCCGCCGAAGCGGCCCTGCCAGTAGCGGTGGCTGATGACGAGGACGCGATGGTTCCCCAGCAGCTCCTCGTCGGCGCGGAACGTGCGCCCGAGCTGCGGCTGCGCGCCGAGCGTCGTGAACAGGTTCGCGGAGACGCGCAGGCCCTCGGCCGTCTCGGCCGGCCGCCCCGGCTCGGAGAGCGTGACGTTCGAGTCGGAGTACGCCGCCACGTCGCCGTAGCCGGCCATCTGCCGCTTGAGGTCGAGGTAGTCGGCCGGCGCGATCCCGCCCCGCGAGTTCTGCGCGGTGCTGCGGTAGAGGCGGTCGATGCTCTCGCTGTGCGGGTACGGCGCTGGCCGCAGCATGTAGCCGTCCAGGATGCTGAACATCGACGTGTTGGCGCCGATGCCGAGCCCGAGCGTGACGATGGCGATGAGCGCGAAGCCGGGCGAGCGGCCCAGCGACTTGAGAGCGAGCCGGATGTCGGCGATCAGGTTTGTCATGAGTTCGCGCGCTTGGATGCAGACATCGCGCCAAGTCTGGCGCGGCCGGGGATCGCGCTGCAAGGCAAGGCTTTGCGCTGCTTGCCCAGTCGTCTGGATGCGGGCTATGGGTTCGCTCGCGAGACGCCGCGTCCCAGGAACGGGACTCCGCCGCGGTCGCCGCTACCGCCGCGTCGCGAGCTCGAGCAGGCGGGGAGCGAGCAGGAAGTGGTCCGCACCCGCTCCCTGGTTCATGAGGACGACGACGGTCACGCCCGTGGCGAGGTCGTAGAGCAGCAGGCTGCTGCCGAAGGGCGAGCCGCCGCTGTGCCCGAGCTGTTGGCGGCCGAGGTAGCCGTAGCTGCGGATTCCGAGGCCCGCGCCCGATTCGCCCGGGATGTTCCCCGCCGCGGGGACGAGCCTCCGCATCTCCTGCTGCAGGCCCGCCGACAGCACCGGTCCCGCGAACAACGCGCGGCCCCAGCGCGCCTGGGTTCGGGCGGTCGAGAACAGGCCCCACGCGCTGTTGCCGAGCGACAGGAGCGACACGTGCTCGAGGGGCGCCACGACGCCGTCGGCGGAGAGCGCCCGTGCGACCGGGCCGGCGGGTGGCTCCTGGCCCGCGAGAAAGATCTCGCCCAGGCCCAAAGGCCCCCAGAGGCGCTCGTGGTAGAGCTCGACGACGGTCCGACGCGTGACGGCTTCCGCCACCTGGCCGAGGAGCACGAACGCCGTGTTCGTGTATTCGGTGCGCGCGCCTCGGACGAAATGGGGCGGCCCGAGGACGCTCAGCAACTCGTCGGCGGTGAAGACCCGCGCCGGGTCGGCGTCGGCGGCCCGCCCGAGGGCCGCGTGGGTCGTGTAGTTGTCGAGGCCGTTGGTGTGGTTCAGGAGCTGGCGCAGGGTGATCGAGGGGTCCACGTTGCGGCGCGGCGGGAGGAAGTCCGAGAGCGGGTCGTCCAGGGACAAGCGACCCTCGTCGGCGAGCTGCAGGATCAGGGCGCCCGTCATCGTCTTCGTGAGGCTGGCGATCCAGATGAGGTCGTCCTCGCGCAGCGGCGCGTCGCCGCCGGCCGTGCCCGAGGCGCCCGACCATTGCGTTCCGTCGGCGAAGAGCACCGATGCGCTGACGCTTGCGTGGCCCGGCGCCGCGGCCCAGTCGTCGAGCGCCGCCTCGAGGGCAGGCTCCGGGCCCGACACGGTCGGAGGTGCCGAGGACAACGGCCCGTCGCAGCCCGCGAGGAGCGCCGCGGCCGCGGCTATCGCGCCGCGCAGCGTCACCGCCTGGGCCCGCCGAACGCGAAGCCGCCGCCCAACCGCAGGTCGAGGTGCGTGTCGCGTCCCGACACGGCGTTGAAGGAGCCTTGGACCGAGAGCGTCAGGTGGCGGCCCAGGAACAGGTCACCACCCAGGCCCAGGGTCGTGCCCAGTCCGATGCCGTTGCGGTCCTCGAGCTGGTGCCGGATCCCGTCGTCGGCGTAGACGCCCAGGCTCGCGAGCCCGAACGGCCTCAGCCGGCCGGAGACGCGCGGATAGTAGCGCCCGCCGGCCGCGAGGCCCCGCGTCGAGCCCACGAACGCGCCGCCGCTCGTCGTGTCGATCGAGCCGCGGTCGCTCACGGCGACCTCGAGCGCCAGGTCCGGCCGGAACCAGTGAAGCAGCGAGAGTCCGAACGGGTTGTCGGTGACCCGGCTGCCGTCGCGCGTCGTCTCGATGGAGTCGCTCCACAGGCTGCCCAGGAACTCGACCCGCGTGCGGCGGTCGAGACGGTCGCGTTCGGCGGCGCCGCCGCGGCTCAGGGTCGGAAGCCGCTTCGCCGGCTTCAGGCGGCCGCGCACCAGCTCCTGGCGCTGGCCCTCGCCGAGCCGCATCGGGGTCGAGAGCAGCTTCTCCTGCTCCTCGTAGTAGACCTGGTACTCGCCCGGCTCGAGGCCCAGCTCCATGGCGCGGCCCTGGGCCTTGCGCAGCTCGGCGACGAGGTGGCCGGTGGCGTCGAGCACGTAGAAGCGACCGTCGTACTCGGCGCCGAGCAGCAGGCTCGCCGAGATCCGGCGCACGTCGGTCATCACGACGTCTCCCGTGCCGGCCATCTTGATGTCGTAGGAGGGATGTTGCGCGCCCGCCTGGCTGGTCGTGGTCTGGCTGAGCGTCTCGTTGAATGCGAACTGGTAGGCCTCGCCGAGCGTGACCCGGCCATCGCCCGAGACGTCGGCGGCGCCGCGCAGGCCCGTGAGGAGGGCCTGGGTGAAGTAGGACCCGCCCAGCCGGTCCGACTCCTGCGCCGCCTCGCCCTCCGAGCTCGAGGCGAGGAACGCGTACCCCTGGACGTCCATCGAGACGTCGCTCAGGAAGGCCGGGTGCGCCGACCCGCTCTTGAGCCGGGTGATCGCGCCCGAGGCGCACGCGTCGAGCACGGCGATGCCCACGTCGGCGTCCATCGCGCGGATCGCCGCGCGCAGGTCGCGATAGCTGAGGCGCTCCGCCCCGAGCAGCACGCCCTCCTCGTCGGCGTGCCCGGAGAAGTAGACCAGCACCTCCACGCGCGCCGAGCTCCGCCGCGCCTGCGACGCGCGCGCGGCCAGCGCCGCGAGCGCCTCGCCGAAGGCCTTCTGGGTCGGCTCGCGCAGGAGCGTCGCGTCCTGGGGCGCGACGCTCCCCATGGCGGTCAGGACGCGGCCGAAGCGCTCGGCGTCCCGCACCGCGTAGCGCAGCGCCGGACGCTCGGGAGCGCCCCGGTTCGCACCGGCCAGCAGCGCGAAGCGGCGCAGCGAGGGCGGCGCCTCGGGGACCGCGGCCGCGAGGGGGGCGGCAAGGGCGACGACGACGGCAGCCAGGCGGAGCGTCACGGGCGTCATTCCTTCCTGAGCAGGAAGCTCGTCTGGACCAGCGCGGCGGGCAGCGGCAGGCGCTCGGCGCGCCGCGGGTCGCGGCCCGCGCTCTCGGCCGCGGCCACGATCGGCGCGAGCGCGAACGGCGCGTCCCCCGCCACGAGGTAGAAGCGCTCGAGCTGCGGCGCGTCGTCGAGCCGGTAGGCCGACGGCAGCAGGCCGGGCCCGCCCGACTGCAAGGGCGCGGCCTCGTCGCCGCTCGCCGGGTAGTGGCGTGTCACGACGCCGCGACCGTCGATCGAGAGGATGACGCCGTAGCGGCGTCCCCCGGCCTGGTAGGCGACCTGGAGCACGTCCGCGGCATGCGCGACCGCCCCGGCGTCGAGGCGCTCGACGCCTCCGCTCGGGCCCTTGCGGAACAGCAGCAGGCTCGGCCCGCCGCCCTTCGTTCGATCGCCGCCGGGGCCGTGCGTCAGGCGGGGCGCCAGCAGGGCGCTCGCCACGACGAGCGCGGCCGAGAGCGCCAGCACCGGGACGAGGGCCCGGCGCCCGGGCTCGCGCTCCGCGAGGCGCCGCTCGATCGCGACGGCCACCTGCGCCACGGGTCGCTCCTCGAGGATCGCCCGGTCCGAGTTCTCGAGCTGCGCGAGCCGCTCGCGCAGTCGCGGGTCCGCCTCGAGGGCGTCGCGCACGGCCTGGGCCTCCGCCTCCGGCAGCTCCCCGAGTCGGTAGCGTTCGAGCGTCAGCTCGTGGACCGCGGGACGTTCGCTCATGGGCGCCCGCCTGGGAGGGCCGGCCCTCCCATCGCACGCAGCGCGTCGCGCAGCAGCCGCAGGCGCCGCCTCACGCCGGACACGGACATGCGGCATTCGCGCGCCACCTCCTCGAGAGTGAGGCCGTCGACGTGGTGGAGGACCGCCATGGTGCGCGTCGATTCCGGCTGCCGGCCGAACAGCCGGTCGAGCAGGAGCGGCGCGTCGAGGTGCGCGAGGCCGGCGATCCCGTTCAGCAGCTCGTCGCCCGGGAGCTCCTCGTGCCGCTTGCGGTCGCGAATCCGGTTCAGGCTCAGGTTGGTGGCCATGCGATAGAGCAGGCTCGAGGGGTGCTTCTCCGTCAGCCTGTCCCGATGCTTGAGCAGCTTCACGAACACCTCCTGGGCCACGTCCGCCGCCTCCTCGTCCTGGCGCAGGAGGAACCGGCAGCGCCGAACCACCATGGGACCGTAGCGGCGGTACAGCGCCTCCACGTCCAGGGCCGGCTCGGGCATGCGACACCGTAACACCCGAAACGGCCGGATCCGTCACTTCTCATTTCAGGCCGAACGAAACCCCGCCCCGGACCTGGACGCCGCGGTTGCGGATCGCGCCGACGGCGCTGCCCAGGCCGGTGCCGCCGTTCAGGTCGCTCAGGCCGTGGGTGTACTCGACCTCGAGGAAGGGCTGCACGGAGGACGCACGCCAGCCCAGGCCCACGCCGGCGCGCAGGCTCGCGTCGGTGCGCTCGAAATCGTCCACGATGT
The DNA here is from genome assembly GCA_902826455.1 of uncultured Acidobacteriota bacterium. Classification (GTDB taxonomy): domain Bacteria; phylum Acidobacteriota; class Vicinamibacteria; order Fen-336; family Fen-336; genus CADEEV01. Next base: position 15,945 of record CADEEV010000051.1, read on the forward strand.
CCTGCTCGGTGGAACCGAACCTGGCCGTGGCCGTCGACACGTGGCCGAGCGCGGCGCCGCCCAGGAGGTAGGGCCGGAGGCGGCCGTGGCCCAGGTCGCGCGTGACCAGGAGCGGCAGCTCGAGCACGGTGGCCTCGATGTCCACGGGACTGCCCGCGACCAGCACCCGGGCGCCGCGGCCCACGTGGGAAGGCCGGAGCTCCAGGGACCACGCCGGGTTGGGCCGCCACGCGAACGCGACGCCGAAGGCGGCGGCCGTGCGGCCGTCAGGCTCCGGCTGCAGACGCTCGATCTCCAGCGAGGAGAAGTTGACCGCTCCCCACGCGCCCAAGCGCAACTCCGCCGCCCCGGCGTCCACGGCGACCGCAGCCGCCACGCCCACGAGCACCCTCGAGACGCTTCGCCTCATCGTGCCTCCCTCCGTCCGTCTGCCCTTGAACACTCCGGCCACGCCCGGGTGTTACACGAACGACCGAGGAGGTTCGATGAGGCTCCACACCTTGCTGTGCGGCGCGGCGCTCGCGGCCGCGTGCGGCGGATCCGGAGGCCCTGCCGGGCCGAGCGTCCCACCCGCGACGACCCCGGGCGTCGGCGTGGCGGGCGGCACGGTCGTCGGCCCGACGTCCCGCCTGGTCGTGCCGGCGAACGCGCTCACGGCCACGGTCGGGCTCACCCTGCGCAACACGACCGCCGTGCCCCTCGATCCCTACGCGGCCGTCGGGACCGGCGTCGAGGTGGGCCCGGCCGGCACGACGTTCTCGATGCCGGCCACCCTTGCCCTTCGGTACACCGCCGAGCAGCCGCCCCTGGGGATCGACGCGCGCGAGCTCCGCCTGCACGTGCTCGAAGGCGGCGCATGGCGCCTGGTCCCCGGCGGCGCGGCCGACCCCGGCGCCAACGAGGTCACGGCCCCGATCACGGCCGCCGGCGTCTACGGCGTGCGCTGGGTGGTCGGTGCGGGCGTCGTCTGCCAAGGCGCCGAAGCGCGGCAGTTCGACTTCTGGCTCGGCTCCTGGGATCTGACGGTCGGTACCCGCGTGGACGGCGTGAACGAGATCGTCCGTAGCGGCTGCGTGATCGAGGAGGACTTCCGCTCCGCCGGCGGCAGCCGCGGCCGCAGCGTGAGCTTCCTCGGCACCGATCGCCTCTGGTACCAGACCTACATCGACTCGGACGGCCACCGCCTCCCGCTGCGCGGCGCGCTCAGGGGCGGGAACATGGTGCTCGACCACGAGCTGGGCGTCGGGCGCGCCACGTGGATCCCGCTCGAGCGCGACCGCGTGCGCTTCACGCAGGAGAGCCTGAGCGGCGGTGTCGGGACGATCACGTACGATTCGGTCTACGTGCGGCGGTAGGAGTCCGAGACCAGCTGCAGTCCGAGTTCGGCCCAGAAGCTGGTTGATCCGCTGGTGCGAGAGGCCGAGGCGATCCTAGTGAGTCGCTCTCGCATTCCGCGTGGCGCAATCACCCGGTTCGATCGTGGCCGACGGCGCCAGCCACTCGAACTGCCGGTCGTGGACCAGGGCCGGCGCAGCGGCCCCCTCCGCAAAGCCGATCACCAGCAAGTCCGGCGCCTCGTACTGGAGGCGGCGCCAGTTCACGACCCCGTCGTCCCTGACGACGATCGGGTGGCCCGGGCAGGCCCGCGCCGTGGCGATCACGTCCTCCAGGCGTCGGTCCGCCTCCCGGACCGTGGCCAGCGTCGTCTGTGGTCGCACGTCGGCCTGCTGCAGCGCCCGGATCGTCCTGTACTTGCCGACGAACGGCGGGCCGGCGCTGATGGCGGCGATCAGCGACGGCGGGCTCGCCAGGAAGAAGGCCGCGTTTCCGACGACCGCCACCAGGAGCCAACGCGGCCGTGCGACGAGGATCGCCGCGGGAACGAGCATCAAGGGCACGAGGGGCAGGACGTAGCCCGGCTTCGCCACGTGCACGAAGACGAAGACGAACAGGTACGGGCCGGCCCACAGCATCGCGAAGATCAAGGCGTCGCGCTCGATCCGCATCCGACGGAAGGCCGCGGCCCGAGCCAGCAGGACGACCAGCAAGCCGGGCCCGAGGCCGGCGACGAGGCCCGCGACGACGCCGCGGACGTTGGTGCCCAGCGCGCTCCATGCTTGCGCGCCCGAGACGCGCGTGGCGCTGGTCGCGGCCGTGAACTGCCTCCACAGGGCGTCCCAGTAGGCTCCGGAGCCCGCGGCGATGGACGGCACGGTCGCGAGCGCCACCGCCACGCCGCACGCGGCCAGGAGGGCGACGCGCCGCGGGTGCCGCCAGAGGGCCCAGGCCGCCAGCGGAAACAGGAGGACGGCCGCGGGCAGCTTCAAGAGTCCGCAGGCGAGGAGCGACGTCGGCAGCCAGGCCGCCGCCCGTGGGTCCCGCCGCGTGCGCCACGCGGCCCACGCGACCAGCACGGCGCCCAGCGTCTCCGAGACGTAGATCTCGGCCACCAGGCCGTAGAACCACGCCAGCGGGCTCGCGAGGAACAGTGCCGTGGCGACGACGGCCTCGCGCCGCGATCGGCACTCCTCGAGAACCGCGGCGAAGAGCAGCACGCCGAGCGCCCCCGTCGCGAGGACGTTCCACACGATGAACGCCAGGTTGCCGTCGTCGACCACGGCCCGCAACGCCCGGCCGATCAGCACGAACAGGACGTAGCCGGGCGGGTGCGGCTGGTGTCGCGCCATGTCGAAGTCGTCGAGGGCCAGGGCGAATTGCGCCGCGTCCCAGCTGAACACGTGGCGGCTCCGCAGCGGCAGCCGGGTCACGGCGGCCAGCA
>CADEEV010000051.1:18823-28931 GCA_902826455.1 uncultured Acidobacteriota bacterium
AACCGCCACGCAAGGACGACACTCCATCGTGCTAGGCTCGATTCATGCCGTACCCCGCGCGCCGCCGGTTCCTCTGGGGCGCGGCCGCCGCCTCCCTGGCCGGCGTGCCCCGCGCGATGGCCCTGCGCTCCTGCGACGAGCGCGAGTGCGCCGTGACGCGCCACGCGCCGTTCACGGGCGTGCGCGCCACCAACGCCACGATGTTCGCGTGCTGGGCCGCGACGATGGAGATGATCCTCCGCTCGAGCGGTGTCGACATCGACCAGCGCGCGATCGTCGTGCAGACCTTTGGCGGGCACGAAGCCGTCACCCACGACCCGCGCAAGCTCGTGGGCGCGGTGCAGCGGGTCTACCGGGAGCCCAACGGGGCCAGGTGGCGTGTCTCCGTGCGCGACGTGCACGGAGCCAACGGCGAGTACCTGGACGAGTCCCGGATCATCCGGGCTCTCGAGAACGAGGCGGGTCTGCTCGTCGCGACGGCCGACAGGATGATGATGCTCGTCGGCCTTCGGCACGTCTGGGGCAAGGACGACATCCTCCAGGCGACGGCCGCCGATCCGACGGTCGAAGGCCGGAAGTCGCGCCGCCTCGATCCCGGCGTTCGCTTGCTGGAGCGCGCCGAGTTGGTGCCCGTGACCCGCGGCGGCCAGCTCTTGTTCGTCGCCGACATCGAGGCCGCCGCCTAGTCGCAACCCTGATGCTAGAATCCGCCCACTTTCTCAAGGGGGCGTGCGTGATGACTCTCGCAACGCAACGGCTGAGCGCCGTCGTCGCCGGTCTTTCTTTGTTCGCATGCAGCCAGGGCGCGAGCCCCACGGCGCCGCGTGCCACAGCGCCGACTGCAGTTCAACAAGGAGTGACAGCAGCGCTCACTTCGAGCCCGGGCGGATCGGAGCCCAACGTCGAGAGCTCCGGCGTCAAGCCCGAGGGCTTCAAGCTCTCCCTCCTCACCGACCCCCGCCAGAACGAGAACGGCCAGATCGTCGCGGACTCGACGATCACCGTCGAGTTCGACGCCTGCCGGTCGACCTCGGGCGACGGCTCACCCTTGTACTTCTATTTCGACTGGGACTTCGATCACAAGGCGAACGTGTGGGGCGGCGAAGAGGCGTGCCGCCAGACCCATACGTACCGCGCCAAGGCCGTCGAGGATCCGAAGGGCAACGACCAGTTCCGTACCAACGTCTGCGTGGCCACCGGCGACGTGCGGAAGCACAACCCCAGCACCTACGTCTCGTGCCGCGAGTTCGAGATCGTGGTGCCGCGCGTTCCGGCCGTCTGCGGACCGGTGAACGACAACTTCTTGAACCTGTCGCTTCCAGCGGGCGTCCTGACCTTCGTAGGAGATGTTTCGGCGAACGACTGCGACCTGGGCAACTTCGTGGCTCAGGGCCTCGTCGATTTCACGAACGTTCAGGTGGGCAGTCTGACGGGCTCCGACGCCTCACAGTTCAACCTGCAGTGCCAGGCACCCGGACCCTTCTTCATCAGTTGGACGCTCGTCACCTCGACCGGCCAGTACACCATCTTCGCCTCAGGCAACTGCACGCCCTGACACGGCGCGACGTACAGAACAGCTAGCCGAGCAGTTGATTGATACGCTGGTGCGACAGGCCCAGGAGTTGGCCGGCATCGCGAACGCTGACGCCCTGCTTCGCGAGCATCCTCGCTGCATCCTTCACCAACACGGTGGCCAACTCTCCCTGTCGTTTCGCCTTGGCGCGTGCGGCCGCCGTTCGCGCCACGACCCTGCGCAGCTCCGCGGGCAGCCGGAACTCCTCGTCGAACTCCGCCCGCTTCGCGTTCCGGACGAACAGCCCCAGCGCTTCCCGAATCCGCTCCCGAGCTTGAGCGATGCTGCGTCCCTGGGTGTGGCACCCCTTGATGGAAGGCACTGACGCGACCCACCACCCGTCCTCGTCGCGCTCATAGCGGATCGCGTAGCGGTTCAACGACTCAGCCATTTCGTCATGCAGCCTACCATACCCGTCTAGGGCACTAGACGCAGGCAAGAGTACGTCACACGGCGGACAGGTCAGGTCCATCAGCCGCGAGCGAGACCGAACAGGGCCATGTAGAGGAGCCAGCCGCCCCAGGCGGTCATCGCAAGGCCGCCGAGACCGGCCAGCAGGTGACCGAGCGACGGGTGGCCGTCGAGGCGGGCCCTGCGGACGAACTGGACGCTCCGGAGGAACGCGGCAAAGCCCAGAAGGGTGCTGAGGCCGATCCCGGACAAGCCGATGACGATGGCTGGACCCATGTCGGTCACGATGTTCTCGGCGAAGAGCAGGCCCGCCGTCACGACGAAGGCCAGCGCGGAGGCCAGGAACAGCGACCTCGGCGTGACCCGGCTCGAGACCCTCGGCATCGACATCGGCTACGCGGCCTTCGCCAGCGCCAGGAGCGTCTCGACTCGGGCGACGACGTGAGCCCGGGCCGCGGCGTACTCCTCGACCTCGAGCGCGTGTCCGTGGATCCCCCACTTCTCCCACGCGCCCGACCGCGACGCCTCGGGCATGGCCGACTGCATCGCGCTCGGTAGCGCGCGGAGCGACCCGCGCAGCGCCGCGGCCACGGCCGCACCGCCTTCGGCCAGGCACCACTCGACGACGTCCCAGCCGTGGGCCGCGTGCCGGCCTTCGTCGGCGGCGATCTCCTTGAGCCGCTCGCGAATCTCCGGCACCTCGGCGCGCCGCGCGAGCTTCGCGATGATGCGCGCGGAGACGCCTTCGTTGAGCGCGCCGTCGACGAGCGAATCGACCGCGAGCTTGGCCAGCGCGAGCGCACGCAGCCGCGGCAGCGTCGCGATGCGCTGCGCCTCGGGGAACGGCGCCGGGCTCACGGCCCTGCCGTCGATGGCCCGCGCCAGCGAGAAGCAGATCTCGGTGTGGCGGATCTCGTCGAGCGCGTCCTGGTTCGCCGCCGCGATGAGCGCCGGCGGCGCGCCCAAGGCCATGAGGTCGAGCGTGAGCCGCGCGAAGGCGGCGACCGACGCGTGCTCGGTCTTGCCGTTCTCGCGCCACTGTTCGGCAAGACCGGGCGGGTAGGCGGCCGGTTCGACCGCGATTGCCGAGTCGTCGGCCCAGTCGGCGTTTGGGCGAAGGCCCGGTAGCACTGGTGTCCCGAAGCTGCGGATCTGCCGCCCGCGAGAGAAGCCGACGGTCGCGAACAACGTCAGCAGTCCGCTCATGAGCGCGATCAGCACGCTGGCGGTTCCAACCACCGCGTCGCCGAGCATGCCCAGCAGCGAAGCGCCTTCGCGCTGGCCACTCCAGTAGGTCTGCAGCGCTCTCGCGAGCGTCGTTGCCGCCAGGAGGAAGCTTAGGCCGAAGCCCGGAATGCCGATGACCATCGATGCCGAACGTTCGGCCCCGAATGCCGAGAGCAGGACAAAGGTGCCGATGAAGACCGCGATCGTGGCCAGCAACAAGCGCACCGGCGTCCAGCGCCACGGCTTGAAGCTCGAACCCATGGGATCCCTCCCGGGAACAACAGTAGGGTCGACGGCCGGTTTGCTGGTAACGGGCAGGCTGGCCCAGTCGGAGCTCGCGCGCAGCTCCGGCAGGACCGGCCGGCCAAAGCGGCGAACCTGACGTCCCCGCGAGAGCCCGGCGAGAAAGAGCGTGCCGGTGCCGAGGGCCAGGAGAAGCCCGAGCCCACCCGCGACCCAATCGACGGCCCGCCAGCCCTGCTGCTTCTCGCTGCCCAACGCCGCTGTGAACGCGGCGAGTCCCAGCCCGGCGCTAAGGAGAAGCCCGAACACCACCATCACGACATCGAACCCGTCGAACGACCACTTCAATCCCAGGGCGGACATGGCCAGGGCCGAGAGGGCCAGGCCGAGCAAGGCCAGCGGTGACAGCCGACGCGATGTCCAGTTCATGGTGACCCACTGTGCGCGAGCACCCCACGAGGCTCGATGGCGAGCACCGTACACTTCGCAAATCGTCCATTTGAAGCCATGATCCCGCATGCGATTGCTCGCGCTCCTGCTGCTCCCCGCCGAGAACGCCACGCGGCAGACGATCGCGGTGAAGGCGCTGACCTACATCACACCTTCCAGCGGCCGCGCCGAGGACCTCGAGCCGCCGCGCTACTGGGCCAAGGTCGAGGTGCAGAGCCTTCCGGCCGCCACGCGCGCGATGCAGCTCGGGCCGCTGTCGAAGCAGCGCGTGGCCCTCGAGCCCACCGGGATGCTGTGGGCCCCGGACCGCTTCACGCCCGGCCAGCCGCTCGCCCGCTCGGTACTTCCCGGCTCGTACCGCCTGGGGCTGCAGGTCCGGAACGGCGACGGCACGACCTGGCTCTCGAACGAAGTACCCGTCGCGATTGGAATCGACGGGAGCCTGACCTTCTAGGAGCGCGCGATGGAGGAGGGCGCAGGCGACCACTGCCAGACCGGCTCGCCGACGCTCGCGCAGCGGCGGATCTTCGACTGGCTCGAAGAGACGGTGCGCTGAGATGTCGACCTTGGTTGTCGGGCTCCTCCTCTTGATGCCTCAGGTCGCGGTCGCGCAGAAGCGGGCGCCTGCGACGGGTGTCGTTGGAGTGACCGTGACCGAGACACAGACTGCGCTCGGCTGGTACTACGAGTACGAGGTCACAAATCTCTCGAAAGCGGCAGAGGTCCGGTTGATCTGGGTCCAGGCCAAGCGGCGCAAGAGCGCCGGTCCCCGGCTTCCCTTGACGTTGTCGGCCCCGACAGAGTGGGACGTGACGCGAGCCTGGGATACGGGAACGCAGGCAGCGCGATGGGCGCAGACTCCCATCGTATGGATGAAGAAGGGCTCAGCGGGTCTCAAACCAGGAGCGACGCTTGGCGGCCTGACCGCTCTCTACGAAACCCGTTGTGTGTGGTGTACCGACGCAGCGTTCGTCGCCGAGCTTTCCACTGACAGGAGTGTCGAGGGAGCCGTAGACACCGTCTCGGGGCCGAGTTCCTCGACTCCCCTTCGCGTCACGGTGTCTGCGCCCCCTTCGGGCGCGAAGATCACAGGAGTGGTCCGCCTGGGAGCCGTGATCTCGGATCCGGCGAGAGGAGCCTCGCTCAACTTCGACGTGATGCCGACGGGCCGAATTTCGAGGGTTTCGCGCATCGCGGTCGACCCGGCCGGCTCATTCGAGGCCACCTGGAACACGCGTGCCTCAGAGGGCGATGGTGAGTGCGATGTACGAGCCGTGGTCCAAGACGCCGAAGGCCGTACCTACAAGTCGGAGTTCCTGACTTTCGATCTGGTCAACGGACTTCCTTCGAGCCGGCGGCCCATGATCATCTACTAGCATCGGCAGCAGCCATGAATCTGACGGCCTTCGCCCGAGCTCGGCCGTTTCAGTTTCATCTGACGGCCGAGAGCAACCTGTCTCGGATTCGGGCAGTGAGGAAACTGCAATGCGCGGCCGATCTCCTCGAGGCAGCAGGAGAACGAAGTCGGATCAGCCAACACAGACCTGAAGGTGTTCGACTCACGATCGGGGGCAGCACGGTCCATGTGCGCGACCAAGCACCGCTCTACGCGGGCAACATGACCCTCGATCCCGGCTGGAGCTTCCGGGACTTCGTTGAAGAGCTGAACAGCCGAGTGTTCTTCTGGCCTGGTGGAGCGAGTGGGCCGACTGCCTACGGCGTGCGGCATCACGCGCGCTACCGGGAGAAGCGCGAATCGCTCGCGATCCTGCGGGTCGCCACCCAATCGCTCATGAGCGCCAACCCTCGATCGGATCCAGGCTTCTGCCGCTTCAACTCCGGCTCGCCGCGCTGCAGTCGCGGTCGCAAGAGCCCCCGAGGCGGCGAGACGTTCCAACTAGCGAGCGAGTTTGAGGGCGTCCCTTCCAAAGTAGTGGAGCTGACCTTCAAGCGACACGTGACCCTCCCCGATGACACAGACTGGGGACCAAGCCCGACCGGTCCCTGGACGGCGCTCTTCAGCTAGCCGGCCGCAGCCTTACGCGATCGCCTTGCCACAGTGCGGGCAGCTGGTCGCGGCCTCCGCAGCCAGGCGCCGCTTGGCGAGCTCCTCAGCAAAGGCCGCCGACAGGACGCCCGCTGGCAAGGCGAAGAAGCCGATCCCGATCAGCGCGATCACGGCGCCCAGGAACTTCCCGATCGGCATCACTGGGTAGATGTCTCCATAGCCGACCGTCGTGAGGGTGCAGACGCCCCACCACATCGCCGCCGGAATGCTCGAGAACACGCCCGGCTGAACCTCGTTCTCGATGAAGTACATCGACGACGACGCGAGCACGAGCAGCACGACCAGGAACAGCGTCATCAGCGCCAGCTCTTCCTTCTTCTGGCGGATCACCTGGCCGAACGACTGAAGCGCTCGCGAGTAGCGCGCGAGCTTGAGGACGCGCAGCACGCGTACCAGCCGGATGATCCGCATGTAGCGGAAGTCGGGCGTGCGGAACGGTAGGTAGACCCCGATGAACGAGCCGAGGTCGATCAACGCCATCGGGGACAGGACGTAGCGAATGCGCCCGTAGACCGGGTGGGCGTATTGCGGCTTCAGCGTGCAGGTCCAAAGCCGCAGCAGGTATTCCACCGTGAACACCGTGAGCGACACCGCCTCGAACTCGGCCAGGTACTCGCCGTAGCGATCCTCGATCGACTGCACCGTTCCCAGGATCACGCACAGGACGTTGCTGAGGATCAGCAGGTTCAGCGCGAGGTTGACGGCTCGGTCGATCGGCTTGTCGTCCGAGTCGGCGTCGAGCATGTGGAAGACGGTTCGCCTGATCACTGACGCCTCTCTAGTGTTGAATGAGCGTTGGCAAAGAGGCACTAATCGTATACGTTGTGAGCGCTCTACAAACTTGCGAGGACAGATGGCTGAGGAAATCGACCTCCGAGCCGCGGTAAACGCGATCTCCGACGTAATCCAGAACCGACCGCGGCCCCTTCGCAACTTCGACCAGATCTACATGAAGGCCGCCGACATGGTGCTACAGAGCCAACTCGTGGCTCGTTGGGCCGATGGCAAGCGGCTCGCGTTCATTGGCGATGGCGACGCCATCAGCGTTTGCGTCGCCTACCTTCGCCAGCGAGGAATCCTGAAGTACGGCCCAAGCCAGATCACGGTTTTCGATTTTGATGAACGCATCTGCGGCGCAGTTACCCGTTTCGCTGACCACGAGCAGCTCAAGGAGCTTTCTGCGCAGGCTTACAACTGCATCGATGCGTTCCCCAAGGAGGGTGCCTTCGATTTCTTCTATACGAATCCTCCGTGGGGCGCGAGCAATGACGGCATGAGCGTGCAGGTTTTCGCTAGGCGCGGGATGGAAGCCGTAGGGTATGCAGGCGAGGGCATGATTGTGATCGCCGATGACGATGAGCTTGAATGGGCCAAGCGCGTCTTGGCAAACACGCAACGCTTCGCCACGGACTCTGGTTTCTACGTGCACCGGATGATGCCCAAAATGCATAGCTATCATCTCGATGACACGCCGGAGCTCAAGTCTTGCAACTTGATGATTCGAGCCCTGCCGGGAACAACGCCCAAGGAACCAAGCAAGTCGATCACCGAGCCCGAAGTTCTAAATAACTTCTACGGGCGGGACAATCACCTCAGGATCAAGTTTGTCCGAGAGAAGGGCCGACTCGACTATGGCAAAGCCTCCGATAGCGAATACACGCTTGAGCAATTGGTGGATCCCAAATGACAGACTTCATTCGTCCGGGAGCTGGAATTCTCTTCATGAAGGTCGGGACTCACGCGCAGGAGTCTCTGGCCGACATCCTTGCTCGCAAAACTAGGGAAATCGAGCATGCCGGATTCGCACTCTGGGGCTACGGAGGCAATACCTGCCACCCTCAGACCATGGTGCAGCCGTTCGCAAGGGCATACGAGAAGCGAGGCGAGGCCATCTACCTCTGCATGGAGCCGATGGACTCGAAGCACTTCGCTCTTCCGTTGCGAGCGGACGAATGTTCAGAGGATGGGATCTCTTGGTCAGCGATTCCTGAAAGCATCAATGTCTTAGGATCGCGATATGCCCTGAGGATCAAGAGTCTCAAGGAGGCAGAGTTCGATCTACCGCTCGCTCACACGCGAGTGGCAATCGGCAACTCCGTCGGGCGCTCGGGAGACGCCTACGTGAACGGGCGCGTTGACAAGGCATGCCTGGAGATCGTGGACACGGGGCCACAGATCCCAGAAGACTCTCGCATCGTGCAGATTGGGCTCGTTGCGGAACTCGACTCGCCCTTTGCGCTCTATGTCAGAAACCGACAGGACTAGCTCGCTAGTAGCGTCGCCGCTGATTTTCGCAGGTCGCCAACGTAACTGATGAGCCCCTCCTTGATCGAGTCCGCGGTGGCGGTTCCACTCGAGCAGGCGAAACACATCGTGAGAGCTTTGTCGAGATTGGGCTCATTGCAGACTGCCATCGCTAGAGCCTTGGCATTCAAGACCAAGAGCCTGAGAAACAGCTGCTCCAGACAGACGATTCGTTTCGCGAGCGCGGCACCGAATGACATCTGCGCTGAAAGGGACTCGAGTGCGGCGATGGCCCTCTTGTCGCCGGTGAGGAGCCACGAGACATTTCGCTTCAATACGATGGCGCAAAGCTGACTCTCGCCGGAGTCCAGACTCAGGTTCGCGCGCTGCGCCTCATACTCCAGTTCCGCGGCGAGAGCCGCCTCTTCCGGGCTCGGCTCAAGAAGTGTCACCGACGCAAGAAACTCGTTGAACGTTGCCGTTGCAGCCTCAGCATTCGAGCGGAGGCGGCCTGCCTTCCTGAGCGCGTTTCGAACCACGAATGGTGCTGCGGCGAGTACTCCCGCCCGCGCATGCGGAACCAGCGTGTCAACGAGATCACCCAAGACGCCGTAGCCAGCTCCCTTGATCAGGATGTCGTTGTCGATCGCTGCCTCAAGCAACCATCACCGCCCGCAGGAATGCCTCTGATTCATCAGGGAGTGCATCCCACAACAGCGCCTGCTCGGCGACCTTATTGATCTCTGGTCCTACCTTCGCCGGATTCGAATAGACAAACGCAAGGGAGGCCATGGCCCGCGCCCAGTCCTTGGTTGCGTGGCCGTAGCACAACGCGAGAGTGCCAGGCTCAATCTGTAGCTCGGACCCAGCCTTCAATGCCGTGTTCGCCAGCGAGGCTGCGGAGAAGGTCTCGTTCTCGGTCGTCACGGTTGGTTCCGGGCTGCCTGTCAGCAGTTCCAGTGCGAATGCGTCGGCGGAACGCTCCTCTGCATCCGCCTCAGCGCCCAACTCTAGGGAGTCGTCTAGGTCGACGAGACATGGCGTGTCCTCGGTGACGTGGCCTAAGGCCAGGTGACCAATCTCATGTGCGAGGTAGTACGCGATGACAGCGGGATAAAGGGACTCTCTAGCGAGAAGGACGCCGGCACGCCCTGAAACCTGGGCCGTCAAAGCGGCCATCCTCTTAGCCTCCAAGGGGAACACACCGAGTTGCAAGACCGGCACGCCGGCGTACCAGCAAAGGCTAAGGAGGTCGAGTAGTCGGACGAAGGGCTGCGACTGAAGTATCGACTCGCGGATCGTCGCTGCACTCAAGGCCCGCAGGGTTGGCCCTGGAGCTGTGGCCGCGGAAGCTAGCCGGACGATAGAAACCCCAAAGGCGTTCAAGATAGCGAGTTCTTGGGGAGTCTCAGCCCCGAGGTGCTTGAACTTCGCGTCTTCCCGCCAAACGAAGGCGGGCCCTTCATCAGCGAACAGGGAGCGAGGATCCAAGCCTAAGTTCCGAGAAAGCGAGAATCCCAGCTCCAGTTGGGCAGACGGGGACCCATCGGCCTCGTCACTCCACCAGGCGGGCCAAGCAGCAAAAATAGCTTCCTCGCTGTACCCGGCTGCGCGGATAATCCCGACGATTTCCTTAGCGCTAGCCACGAGGTTGTTCCCCTTGATCCCCGAACGGTCCCTTTCTGTCCAGATCGCGCTCAATAGTATGGGTGGAATTGGCTGATGTCTCTCCCTCAGGCGTTCTGCTGGACACGGTTCGGGACGGAGGCGGGGCAGGAGTTTGTTGAGATCCTGCGGAGGAAGGAAGCAGAGAGGCGCGCAAACGGTGGCGTTTTTCTCTGGGGTATCGGTAACTCCCTAGGCCGGGCCGTCGAGAAGCTCCTTCGCGTCGA
>CADEEV010000052.1 GCA_902826455.1 uncultured Acidobacteriota bacterium
CCGAGGGCGAGCAGGACCGTCGTGGCCACGAAGGCCTCGGCCGACGCGAGCCACTTCAAGGGAAGAGACGCACTCCGGCCTCGGCGGCGAGGCGCTCCACGAGCCGCACCGGCAGCCCGGCGACGTTCGAGGGCGAGCCCTGCACGCCGCTCACGAACAACGAGCCGAGCCCGTCGATGTGATACGCGCCGGCCTTGTCGAGGGGCTCGCCGGTCGCGACGTACCAGGCGATCTGCTCCTCGCTCATGGCGGCGAAGGTCACGGCCGTGCGCTCGAGCCCCGAGCGCGCGATCCCGGCCGCGCTCACGCACACCCCGGTCACGACCTCGTGGGTGCGGCCCTGGAGCTCGCGCAGCATTCCCGTGGCCATGGCGCTCGAGCCGGGCTTGCCCAGCACGCGACCGCCGCACACCACCAGGGTATCCGCGGCCAGCACCGGCAGGCTCTCGCTGGGCGCGATCGCGAGGGCCTTGGCACGGGCCAGGCGCTCGGCGGCCGCCGCCCCGTCCTCCCCCGGCTGCAGGGTCTCGTCCACGTCGGCCGGACGCACGCGGAACGCGACGCCGAGAGCCGAGAGGATGTGGGCGCGGCGCGGCGACGCCGAGGCCAGGACGATGCGGGACTCCACGGTCAGCCTCGGCGGAAGATGGAGATGACGCGAGCGACGAGGGCCTCCGGTCCGCCGGGCCCCTTCGGGACCAGCTCGTCGGCGCCGTGGATCGTGCGGGCTTCCTTCTGGCTCTCGATGGGCAGGCGCGTGTAGAGGACGATCGGGATGTCCACCCACTCCATCGTGGCCTTGATCATGTTGATCACGTCCTTGCCGCCCATGGAGCCCCGCACGTCGAGCTCCATGACGATCACGTCGGGCTTCTCCTCGGCGATCGCGGCCAGGCTCGCGTTGCCGTCGGACAGGGCCCGCACGGGAACCTGCGACTGCTCGAGGACCGCGACGGCCGCGCCGCGCGTCTCGGGATCGTCGTCGATCAGCAGCACGGTCTTGCGGCGGCGCGCGCGCAGCGTGGGCGCGGCGGAGCCGGAGGCCGGGGCGGGGCGCGGCGCGGGAGGGGGCGCGGGCTCGTCGAAGCCCAGGGTCTCTTCGGGAGCCGGCGCCTCCTCGGCCGGCCGAGACCGCAGCATCGAGAGTAGCTCTTCCTGGCCGCGCCGCACGGCGCGGATCTCCGCCAGCACCACGTCGAGGCTCGCGGGGATCTCGCCTGGCCGGGGAATCGGCTTCAGGGGCGTCCCGGCCGGGAGCGTGGCGTTCGGGTTCTCGATCGGCAACGGCGTCGCGCCGCGGCTGCGCAGCTTGGAGCCGCACTCGGGACAGACGTAGAAACCCTGCTCGTCGGGAGCCGCAGAGAAGCTCGCGCTGCACTTGGGACACTTCATGGACGGAGGCGCCAGTATATCGTGACCGGAGCGACACTTGGCCGCGGCCGCGGCGCTCGCTTAGAGTAGGTGCGTGAGTCTCGAGCAGGCCTCGGCCCGGAAGCTCGCGAACCGGCTGTTCGGTTCGACCCCGGCGGCGCGCCTCGCCCTGATCCGGGCCTTGTGGCCCGCGGCCGTGGGTGCCGACGTCGCGCGCCGCACCGAGATCGTCGCCCTCGAGGGCCGCGTCCTGCGCGTGAGAGTGCCCGACGCCCGCTGGCGCAAGGTCCTGCACCGGATGCAGCGGGAGATCGTGTCGCGGATGTGGAGCTCCATCGGCGACCTCGCGCCCTCCCAGCTCAGCTTCGTCGAGGAGCCCGTGGCCGAGCCGCCGGCCGTCCCGCAGGCGCCGCCGAGGGATCCCGTCCCGCCGTCGGCGAGCCTCGTGGCGTCGGCGGCGGCCATCACGGACCCCGAGCTGCGCGCCCGATTCCTTTCCACGGCGGCCCGCTACCTGGACCGGGCCGCACAACCCTGAGGACGAACCTCCATGCGTGAAGCCGTCATCCTCTCCGCCGTGCGCGTGCCCACCGGCCGCTTCCTCGGCTCCTTGAAATCGTTCTCCGCGCCCCAGCTCGGCGCCATGGTCGTGAAGGAGGCGGTCGCCCGCGCGGGCGTCGATCCCGCGAGCGTCGACGAGGTGATCCTGGGGAACGTGGTCTCGGCCGGCATCGGTCAGGCGCCGGCGCGCCAGGCCGCGATCCGCTCGGGCCTGCCGCCGGCGGTCGCCGCCCTCACGATCAACAAGGTGTGCGGCTCCGGCTTGAAGGCCGTGATGCTCGCGGCCCAGGGCATCGCCGCGGGCGAGACCGACGTGGTGGTCGCCGGCGGCATGGAGTCCATGTCGAACTGCCCGTACCTGATGCCGAAGGCCCGCGAGGGCTTCCGCCTGGGCAACGGCGAGATCGTCGACTCGATGATCCACGACGGGCTGTGGGACGCCTACGACGACTTCCACATGGGCTGCACCGGCGAGATCGTGGCCGAGAAGTACGGCATCACGCGCCGCGAGCAGGACGCATTCGCGCTCGCGAGCCACCAGAAGGCGATCGCGGCGATCCAGGCCGGCGCCTTCAAGGCGGAGATCCTGCCGGTGTCGCTGCCCCAGAAGAAGGGCGACCCGGTGCTGTTCGCCGACGACGAGTCGCCGCGCGCCGACACGTCCCTCGAGGCGCTCTCGAAACTGAAGCCGGCGTTCAAGGAGGGCGGCACGGTCACGGCCGGCAACGCCCCCGGCGTGAACGACGGCGCCGCCGCCCTGGTGGTGACGTCCGCCGAGACGGCGAAGGCCCTGGGCCGCAAGCCGATCGCGCGCATCGTCGCGCAGGCGGTGGCCGGCGTCGAGCCGCGCCTCGTGATGATGGCTCCCGTCGGCGCCGTGCAGAAGCTCTGGAAGAAGACCGGCTGGACTCCCGCGACGGTGGACCTGTTCGAGGTGAACGAAGCCTTCTCGGTCCAGGCCATCGCGGTGTGCCGCGAGCTCGAGCTCGACCTCGCCAAGGTGAACGTGAACGGCGGCGCCGTGGCTCTGGGACATCCCATCGGCGCGAGCGGCGCGCGCGTCCTCACGACCCTGCTCTACGCCCTGGAGGCCCGCGGCCTGAAGCGCGGCATCGCGGCCCTGTGTCTCGGCGGCGGCAACGGCGTCGCGCTCGCGGTCGAGCGGTTGTGATCGCCGTCCTCGGCGCCGGCACGATGGGCAACGGCATCGCCCAGGTGTTCGCCCAGCACGGTCACGACGTGGTGCTGCGCGACCTCGGCCAGCCGATCCTCGACAAGGCCCTGGGCTCGATCGAGAAGAGCCTCGGCAAGCTGGCGGAGAAGGGCCGGCTGTCGGCCGCGGATCGCGATGCCGCCCGCGCGCGGATCACGACGGCGACGAATCTCGGGGCGGTGTCCTCCGCGAGCCTGGTCGTCGAGGCGATCGTGGAGAACCAGCAGGTGAAGTGCGACCTGTTCCGCGAGCTCGACGGCCTCACGACGCCCGAGACGATCCTCGCCTCCAACACGTCGTCGATCTCGATCACGAAGCTGGGAGCCGCCACCCGGCGCCCTGACAAGGTGATCGGCATGCACTTCATGAACCCCGTCCCGCTCATGACGCTCGTCGAGGTGATCCGGGGCCAGGCCACGTCGGACGCCTCGACCCACGCCGTGATGGAGCTCGCGAGGAGCCTGGGCAAGACGCCGGTCGAGGTGAACGACTATCCCGGCTTCGTCAGCAACCGGGTGCTGATGCCGATGATCAACGAGGCGATCTTCTGCGTGTACGAGAACGTGGCGACGCCGGAGGCGATCGACGAGGTCATGAAGCTGGGCATGAACCATCCGATGGGACCGCTCACCCTCGCGGACTTCATCGGGCTCGACGTGTGCCTCGCGATCCTGAACGTGCTCCACGAGGGGCTCGGAGACCCCAAGTACCGGCCCTGCCCCCTGCTGAAGCGCATGGTGGACGCGGGCTGGCTGGGCCGCAAGAGCGGCCGGGGGTTCTACAGGTACTAGAGGGCCGCGAGGTCCTTCTCGACGGCGGCCAGCGCGCGCTTCAGCATTTCCTTGTGCGCGGCGGCGGTGACCGTCTCGAGCTTCTTGAGGACGTCCGCGCGGGCGAGCTCGAGGGTGCGTTTCTTCGCGAGGCGCGCGGTGTCGCGGCTCTCGCCGCCCTCGCGCTCGGGACGTTCCCGCTGCGATTCCTCTTGCTGATCGGCGACCGACTTGCTCTCGAAGCCGCGTGCCATTAACTCTTCCTTTGGCGGAACCACAGCACCACCGAGAGGATCGGAAGAAGCAGGGCGACCTCCCAGGCGGCGGCCAGGACGTTCTGCCGCACTGTTGACAGGTCAAGTGTACGCCCGATGTCGAGGAAAAGGACGACGGGCGCCTTCCACCACTCGCGGCTCCACGGCCAGAGGGCCATCAGGCCGAAGGGAGGCGCCGTGTCGCTGCCGAGCCAGTCGAGCAACAGGTGCGAGCACCAGCCCAGTCCGACGAGGGCCGCGAGCGCGCCCGCGCGGGGCCAGCGCCGCGCCCGCGCGACGCCGTAGGTCGCGGCCGCCACGGCGAGGGCCATCCCCAGGCTGTGGCTCTCGGCGCGGTGGCTGTGAGCGCCGGCGATGAACCGTTGGAGGAGGTCGAGGTCGGGCGCGCAGGCGGCGGCCACGACCAGGGCCATGCGCGGCCAGTCCTCGAGGCTGCGCCGGTCGGCGAGCGAGGAGTGGACGATCAGTCCCGCGAGAGCGTGGCCGATCGGCGAGGGCACGTCAGGACGGGAACGCCGCTACAGGCGGCGTTCGAAGATCTTGAAGTCGGACTTCTCGGCTTCGACGATGTCGTCGAGCAGCGCGTAGATCGCCGCGATCTTCCGGTCCTTGTGGAACTTGTCGTCGAAGGCCGTGAACTCCGCCTCGTCCTTGAAGCGGAACACTTCCATGAAGTAGTTCGGGCGGGTCCGGTCTTCGTAGACGGTGCAGTCCGTGCCGCCGATGCCGCCGAGCAGCGGCTTGAGCTCGCGCATCAGGTCGAAGAACTCGCCCCGGCGGCCGTCGCGGATCGAGTAGGTGATCGCCAGCAGGACGCCGGCTTCGGTGAAGTCGGGGATCACGAGCGGCCCGCGGGTCGGGGCCGGCATGACCTTGCGCTGGTCGCGTGCGGGCGGCATCGAGCGGGCCGGCATGACGACGGCCGGCAGCTTCGGGGCGATGTGCCGGGTCGGCAGGGGCGACGGGATCAGCTTGACGCGCCGCGGCTTCAGCTTCGCGACGTGCGTCGTCGAGGCGTGAGTGGCGCGCGCCGGCTTGGTCGCCCGCGAGCGGCTGACGGTCGCCTTCGCACGGGACGGCGCCTTTGCCTTGGCCTTGGGATGCGAGGGCTTACGGGCCGAACGGCTGATCACGACCCCCGCCCGCTTCTTGCTGGTCTTGCCCGCGTGTACCCGGGACTTCTTCGCGCTCACCATTCAAAGAGATATTAGCAAAAATGGTCGAGTCTTCAGCCTACTTTTTTGTGAGAATCGTCACTTTCAGCCCTGTGGCCAGCGAGACACGCCATCCAAGCAATTGATAAAGAATGCTTTAGAAGACCTGACCGAGCCCGACGAAGAACGCGCTCGAGCCGTCGCTGAGGCCCCGCCCGTAGTCGAGGCGGAGCCGGCCGGCCCCCGGCAGCCCCAGCCGCAACCCCAATCCAACGTCGTGGAGCCAGCGTTCGCCCGGCCCGGCGATCCGGGCGCCGTCATAGAAAAGGACCAGCCCGGCGTCCAGGGCCCCCCGGGTCACCAGTTTGCGTCGCCAATCGAGGTTGCCCAGCAAGAGGGACCGGCCGAGGGGGGTTGTTCCGAGGATCCCGTCCTCGGCCTGGCGATGTCCGCGAAGGGGCAGCTCCATCTCGGGGCTGCCGCCGGGCGCGAAGGCTTCGTCGAAAGGCGTGCCGTCGCTCCCCCGCCCGACCAGGACCTGAGCGGCCAGCACCGACGGCGACTCCCGGGCCTCGGGCGCGAGTGCGAGCCGCCACTCCGCTCGCCCGCGCAGGAGCCCCCGCACGAACCCGACGTCCGAGCCCAGCCCGGAGCCGGCGGCGAACGCCTGCGCCTGCACTCCGGCCTCGAAACGCGGCGACGCCAGGCATCCGCGCTCGAGACCCAGCCCGATGCCGGTGACACGACCGTCCCGATGCGCGGGGTTGGAGAACGCGCGGTCGACCGTGCGAAGCCCGGCTCCCGCGATCGTCCGGGCGCCCAGCACCCGCCGCAGCCCGAGCTCGACGCCGCGCGCGTCCTGGCGCACCGCGTCGCCCTCGAGCGCGTAGTCCTGGCGGCCGTCGAAGCCCCGCACGTGCAGGACCCCATCGAGGCCGAACGGCCGCGGCCAGTCGATGGCGGCGGAGACGCGCGGCCGATGCGTCTCCCAGCGATACTCGCCGCCGACGGCGATGCCCTCGCCCGCCAGGTTGGCGTAGCGCAACCGTCCTCGATGCTGGAGCGCGTCGACGCCGGTCGCGACCGCGAAGTCGAGCCAGCCATGAGCGAGCCCGTGGCGTTCGACCAACGCCACCTCGACGTCGGCCACCCCGCCGCCACGCGGCACGGGCCGCACGGCGGCGCGTTCGAAGGCGCCGGTCTCCGCGAGACGGAGCCGCGCTTCGCGCAGCGACGACAGGGACAGGAGCTCGCCCTCGACGAACGGCAGCTCGCGTCGCGCCACGCGATCGCGCGTGTGGGCGAGGCCGAGGATCGACACCGTCCCGAGCGTCGGCCGGCCGAGGGGATTCCAGACGGCCACGGCCTCGTCGGCATGCCCCGCGAGGTGGAGGGCGGACGCGAGAAGGTCGCGCGCGTAGGAGTCCTCGCGGCGCCGGAGCGCCTCGCGCAGCTCCGTCACGGCCCGCGCGTAGTCGCCCTTCGAGAACCAGACGCCGCCTCGCTCCACACGAGCTTCGGGGCGGGCCGGGTCGAGGGCGATCGCGCGATCCAGCAACGTCGCCGCCTCGTCGAGCGAGCCGGCCTTGCCGCGCGCCAGCGCCTCGGCCACGAGCGCCTCGTAGGTCTCGGACTCCGGCGCCCCCGCCAGGAGGACGGCCAGCAGGAAGGCGATCACTGCGCGGACGGGGCGGGCAGCACCAGCAGCGCGTAGTGTCCGGCGCGCGACCAGCGCTTCTCGAACTCGTCGAGAGCGAGACGGCGCCCAGCGCCTTCGGCCGGGTCGTGGACGATGGCGTGCGTCGCGTCGAGGCCGACGACCACGACGTCGTGGAAGCGGCCGCGGCCGGCGTCGAGGGTGACGATCATCGGCCGGCCCTTGCCGACGTACTCGCGCAGCTGCGCGACGTCGCCCTCGTGGGCCACGGCGAGCATCCCACGCCCCCGGGCGAACGCCTCGAGGTCCGAGCCACGGATTCCGCGCAGCTCGGGCTGCAGGAGCTCGTCGGCGATCGCCGCCTGGTCGGCGGCGACGCCCCAGAAGCGCAGGACCATCGTGAGGGAGGCCGCGGCGCAGGCATCCTTGCCCTGGGCCACGAACGGCACGTCGAGAGTCGCCGTCGCGAGCAGCGCGAGGAGCAGGCCGGTCACGTCCCGATTCTAGCAGGACGCCCGTCGCGAGCCGCTAAAGCACGGCATCCAGGCGCTTTAACCGGTCGCAACCCACTATCGTGATTTTTTCGCTTTTTGGGACCCGGCCTGTCGGGGGCTGCGTGTACGATCCGCCCGTTGTTGGTTCGAAAAGGAGAGTTCATGGCAGAAGATCGGAACGAGCGGGCCAAGGCCATCGAGGCGGCCCTTGCGCAAATCGACAAGCAGTTCGGCAAGGGCTCGATCATGCGTCTCGGGTCCCGCGAGAAGATCGACGTCCCCGCCATCCCGACGGGCTCTCTCTCCCTCGATGCCGCCCTCGGCGTGGGCGGCGTTCCGCGCGGCCGTGTGATCGAGATCTTCGGCCCGGAGTCCTCGGGCAAGACGACGCTCTCGCTCCACGTCATCGCCGAAGCCCAGCGCCGCGGAGGCATGGCCGCCTTCGTCGACGCCGAGCACGCCCTGGACGCGGTGTACGCCGCCAAGCTGGGCGTCGACACCGACAACCTGCTGGTCTCGCAGCCCGACAGCGGCGAGCAGGCCCTCGAGATCACCGAGGTCCTGATCCGCTCGGGCGCCGTGGACGTGCTCGTGGTCGACTCGGTCGCGGCCCTCGTGCCCCGCTCCGAGCTCGAAGGCGAGATGGGCGACGCCCAGATGGGCATGCAGGCCCGGCTCATGAGCCAGGCCCTGCGCAAGCTCACCTCGGTCGTGGCCAAGAGCAAGACGTGCCTGATCTTCATCAACCAGCTGCGCGAGAAGATCGGCGTGATGTTCGGCAACCCCGAGACGACGACCGGCGGCCGCGCGCTGAAGTTCTACGCCTCGCAGCGCCTCGACATCCGGCGCATCGCGTCGCTGAAGGAAGGCGACGTGGTGATCGGCAGCCGCGCCAAGGTGAAGGTCGTGAAGAACAAGGTCGCGGCCCCGTTCCGCGAGGCCGAGTTCGACATCCTCTACGGCGAGGGCATCAGCAAGGAAGGCGACCTGCTCGACCTCGGGGTCGACCAGAAGGTCGTCGAGAAGTCGGGCGCCTGGTTCGCCTTCGAGGGCGAGCGCCTCGGCCAGGGCCGCGAGAACTCGCGGCAGTTCCTGAAGGAGCACCACGACATCCGCAACGAGATCGACACCCGGATCCGCAAGGGACTGGGCCTGCCGGTCCTGGACTTCGGTCCGGTGGCGCGCGCCGAGAAGGCCGAGATCCTCCCGATGCCGGAGAAGAAGAAGGCCTGAGCTTCGTCGTTCGCTGACGCCAGGGCGGCTCTTCGGAGCCGCCCTTTTCGTTTGCCTCGAGAAGCTGGCACTGGATACCCTAGGCACGGTATCGCCACGGCATGAGGCTGCTCGTCGCTCTCCTCGCCCTCCTCGTCCCGCTCGAGGCGCCGGCTCCCGCCTCTCTCGTCCTCCAGGGCACTGTGAAGGGACCGGACGGGAAGGCAGTTGCGGACGCGCTCGTCGTGGCACGCCGGCGCACGGCGCGCAATGACGAAGCCCCTCTGTCGACGCGCAGCGACGCGTCCGGCGCGTTCCGGCTGCCACTGAAGGCCCGCGCCGCTCTCGACGTGTGGGTCCAGGCGAACGGCTTCGTCCTGCGCACGCTCGAAGCGCCGGCGCTCGATCGCGCGCTCGTGGTGACGCTCGCGGCCGGCGCCTCGCTCGAGGGTCGCGTTCTCGACGGCACGAGCGCGTCGCCCCTGCCGGCCGCGCGCGTGACGGCCGCGCTCACGCGCGCCGATCTCCCCTGGCTTCCGTCGGAGCCCGACTTCGGCCGGGCCCGCGCGTCGACGGACGCCGCCGGGCGCTTCCGCCTGACCGGTCTCGTGCCGGGTCTGCAAAGCGTCACCGCGACGGCTCGGGGCTTCGGGCGCGCCCGTCAGGAGGGCGTGCGCCCGGGGGCACGCCTCGAGTTCTTCCTGTTTCCCGGGGCCTCGATCTCCGGCGCCGTCGCGGGACTCGACGGCAAGCCACTCGCCGGCGCGCTCGTCTCCGTGACGCGCTTCCCCCACTTCGCGCCGCGGCCCGAGCGCACCGACGCCCTGGGCCGCTTCGAGGTTCCAGGCCTCGAGCCCGGCGCGTACGACGTCACGGCCACCGCGAAGGGCCTGGCCCCGGGAGTGATGCGCGACGTGACGGTGCGCGGCACCGACGACGAGCGCGTCATCCTCAACCTGGAGCCGCCGGTGACGATCCTCGGCCGGATCGTGAGCGACCCCCGCCGCCCCGTCAGCGCGCGCGTTCTCGTGCAGGAGCTCGACGGCAGCGCGACGCCGCGCGCCCTCGCCGAGTCGCTGCGCGCCGACACCGATGCCGACGGGCGCTTCCGCATCGAGGGCGTGCCGCCCGGGGCCCACGTCCTCGGCGTGATACCGCGAGGCTTCACGCCGAAGCGCGTCGAGGTCGACGTCCGCGCCCAGCGTCCCCTCCTCGACGTGGGCGAGGTCCTCGTGGAGCGCGGGCTCACGATCAGCGGCCGCGTGAAGACCGCCACGGGCCAGGGCATCGCCGATGCTCAGATCTGGAGCTACATGTCGGCCCAGGTGCCTCGCGTGCGCGGCGTCTCGGGCGAGGATGGAGCGTACGTGCTCGCGGGCGTCGAGCCCGGCGTGTATCGTGTCGGCGTCTCGGCGCGGGGCTTCGCCGACGCGATCGCGACGTTCGACGCGGGAGCGCGCGACGCCGACGTGACCCTCGAAGCGGCCGGCTCCATCGCGGGAGAGGTCCTCGATCGCGCCTCGCGCCCCGTCGAGACGTTCAGCGCGACCGCCCGCCGTATGGACACGGCCACCGAGTCCCTGCAGGACCAGCCGGTGTCGCAGACGTTCTCGGTGCCCGACGGCCGCTTCACCCTCGACGACGTTCCGGCCGGCGAATGGGTGCTGCTGGTCCAGGCTCCGGGCCATGCCAGCGCGACCGTATCGAAGATCAAGGTCGCCCCGGGAGCCTCGGCGGGCGCGGGCCGGATCCGTCTGCCGGACGGCGGAAGCCTGCAGGGCAGCGTCGTCGACGCCCTCGGGTCCCCGGTGGCCGGTGCGACGGTCTTCGCGAGCGTGGCCGAGGACTATGGCTACGTCGTCAACAGTCCTCCGCAGACCCAGAGCGACGCGAACGGCGCCTGGGATCTGCGCGGCCTGCCGACGTCCAGGGTCGAGGTGACCGCGACGCACCCGAGCTACGCGGCCACCTCCGTCTCGGGAGTCGAGGTGGATCCCGAGGCGGCTTCGCCCGACGTGAAGCTCGTGTTGTCGCGGGGCGGCCGCGTCGAAGGCAGCGTCCGGAAGAGGGACGGCACGCCCGGCGGGGCCGGGCTCGTGAGCGTCACGTCCCAGACGACGAGCGGCCGGCTGCCGAACGGCGACGACGAGCCGACGGGCTCCGTCGCGCCCGACGGCACGTTCGTCGTCGAGCGCATTCCGCCGGGCCGGGCCCGCCTCTCGCTGGTGCTGACCGAGGCGAACAACACGATGCGGATGGGTCTCTTCCGGCAGGTCGAGGTCGCCGAAGGCGAGACGACCCGGGTCGATCTCACGCTGTCGGACATCGCCGTGGCAGGCACCGTCACGCGCGCATCGGGCTCGGCGGCGGGACTGCGCGTGCAGGTCCGCAGCCGTGGCGGGGGCAGCTCCTCCCCGATCGGCGACGCCGTCCTGGCGCCCCCGGCGGGCCCGAAGCGCGGCTACGCGACGACGGGAGAGGACGGCCGCTACGAGCTGATCGTCGGCGAGCCCGGGAGCGCCTTCGCCGCGATCGAGACCGGCGACGGCCGCGTCCGGCTCGCGGCACGGACCGTGGAGATTCCGGATGCCGACTCGTTCGTGCTGGACTTCGATCTTCGCGGCAGCCCGGTCACGGGCCTGACCGTGCAGAAGGACGCCGACGTGCCGGTGGCGCGGGCGCGGCTGTGGGCCGTGCGCATCGACAAGGAGGGCACCGACAACGCATCGGCGTCCTCCGATGCCGCCGGCCGCTTCCAGTTCGATCTCGAGCCGGGGCGCTACATGCTGAGCGGCGTCGCCGAGGGCTACGCGCCCCCGAGCCAGGAGATCACCGTGGGCGCGGGGGGCCTGGCGGACCTGCGCGTCGAGTTCGCCAGGGGCCAGAGCATCGCGGGGCGCGTCGTGGACCCCCGCGGCGTCGGCGTGGGCGGCCTCGAGGTGACGGGCCTGGAAGACGACGGCGGGGCGGCGTTCGCGATCACCCGGCCCGATGGCTCGTTCCAGATCCCCGACCTGGCATCGACGCGGGCGGACGGAACGCCGGTACGTTACAGCCTGTCGGCCGGCTCGGACTCTCGAGGCTACGGCGGGCTCGGCGGCATCGCCCCGGGCGATCCGCCGGTCACGCTCCAGCTGCGCCGCACGGGCCGCGTGCGGCTGCTGCTGCGCGACGGCGGCGGCAGCCCGGTGCCGGGAGCCACGCTGATGCTCGCGGAGAGCAACGGCGTGCCCATGGGCCGCCATTTCGGGGGAACCAGCGACGCCCAGGGTCAGATCGAGGCGAGCCTGCCCCTGGGCGCGGCGCGCCTCGAGCTGCGGACGAAGGAGCTGATGGGAACGCTGAACATCGAGGTGGGCGAGGACGTCGCGACGGCGACGGTGACGATGCAGGACTTCGAGTGACTACTGCCCGATCTTCTTGACGGGCAGGTCGGCGCTGAACGTCGCGGTCTCGTACGCGACCCGGTCCTTCGCCACCGTCGCGAAGGGCACCATGCGGATCGCGTCGTAGTCGTCCGGGCACCACTTCTCGCACGCCATGCAGCCGATGCAGGTGTCGAGGTTGACCGACACCACGGAGAGCGTGGGCGCCTGGGGATCGGTCTGGAGCGTCATGCAGTCCGGCACGGGGCAGACGGCGACGCAGTACTCGCAGCCGCGGCCGAAGCACTTGCCGGGATCCACGATCGCGAGCATCTTGGGATCGCGCTTCCGGACGTTCGAGGTCTGGGGCTGGGGTACGGGGAGCTTGTCGTAGTCCTTCGGAAGCTTGCCCACGAGCGGAACGGCCATCGAGCGCCCCCCTTCGTTTGTCCCGAGTCCGGGGAAGTATACCCGCGCTCGCGCGCGGCGCGGCAAGCGTTGACCGAACGCCTCGGCGCGTGATTAAATCGCCGTCTTTCGCGTCGGCCTGGTAGCTCAGTTGGTAGAGCAGCGGACTGAAAATCCGCGTGTCGGGGGTTCAACTCCCTCCCAGGCCACCAACCCCGCCTTACGGCCCCTCGTCGAAGATCGCCTCCAGGGCGGCGACGGCCTCGTCGCTGGTGTCGAACTCCCCCAGGTCCTCGTGCCGGCCTTCGGAGAGCAGCGTGACGCGCCAGCAGTGCCCGGCGTGCTCGACGCTCGCGGCGAATCCGGCCGGTAGCCCGGCCACGTCGAACTCGCCCGGCTGAGCCGACGACGGAACGAGCTGGAGCTTCACGCGATCGAAGGGCCTAGCGGCCCTCGCGCGAGCGCTGCGCGAAGAGCTTCCTCGCCTTGTCGTTGTCGAGGTGCTGGTACATGCCGAGGATCCCGATCGCCCGGGCGCCGGCCCGGATCGGGGCCTTCCCCACCAGGACCCACACGACGCCGCTGGCGGAGTTCTGGCGCTCGAGGATGTCGAGGCGCGGCGAGCCGCCGTCGATGATCTCCTTGTCGTCGAAGCGGTACTTCGCGGCCTGGGCCGCCCACGGCAGCTTGTCGCTGAAGTCGTTCAGGCCGATCAGCTCCGCCGGGCTCGAGAAGCCGGCATCCTTCGCGAAGTTCTTGTTGCAGCCGGCGAAGGTGAGCTCGCGGCCGGTCTTCCAGAACACGCGCACGGTGCAGCTCGCGACGTTGGTCTCGTCCACGTACGACTGCAGCTCGCGGGCGAGTTGCGCGTCGCCGGCGCCGGCCCAGCGCGGCTCGGCGGCCGCCAGGCCGGGGTTGAGCTCCGGCCATGACGCATCCTTGACGAGCTTGTACGCCGCGAGCACGGCGCGCAGTTCCTCGGCGCTCTCTTGGGGCATGGGTCTCCTTGGCGGGAGGCATGGTCGCACAAGAAAGGGGGCGCCGGGAGCGGCTGAACACCTTGTGTTCAGCGCCTCCGGGAGCCTAAGCTCCGGCTTTCGGAGGTGAGCGCTTGGCCTGGCCGATCCTGTTCGCAGCCGTCGTCGCCGCGAGCTCCGCCGACACGGCGGCGGTGCCGGTCGAGTTCCCGCTCTGGCCTCAGGGCGCCCCGGGCTTCGAGACGCGCCGCGACGAGCCGGTGCTCGCCCAGGACTGGTGGATGCGCAACATCCACAACCCGACGCTCACGGTCTATGCCCCGGCGAAGGACAAGGCGAACGGCACGGCGGTCGTGATCTGCCCCGGGGGCGGGCACCGCAACCTGGGCTTCAACGGCGAAGGGCGCGACCCGGGCCTGTTCCTCGCCGAGCACGGGGTCACGGCCTTCGCCCTCAAGTACCGCCTGTTCCGCGAGGAGGGCTCGCCCTACACCTTCGAGACCCACGTGCGGCAGGACGCGGAGCGCGCGATGCGCCTCGTGCGCAGCCGCGCGGGCGACTGGGGCCTCGATCCGAAGCGCATCGGCATGCTGGGCTTCTCCGCGGGCGGCGAGGTGGTGGCGCTCGTGGCCTACACGCCGGGCCTCGGCTCGCCCCAGGCGCCGGACCCGATCGATCGCTTGAGCGCCCGCCCCGACTTCCAGATGCTCGTGTACCCGGGGCCCCTGGGCGTCCCCGAGAAGGTGCTGCCGGGCGCCCCGCCCCTGTTCATGGTGGTCGCGAACGACGACGAGTGCTGCTCGCCGCCGGTGTTCAAGCTGCTCCAGGCGTATCGGGCGGCCGGGGCCAGCGTCGAGGCCCACATGTACGCCCGGGGCGACCACGCGTTCAACATGGGCCAGCGCTCGAAGCTGGTCTCGATCCGCTCCTGGCCGCAGCGCCTGATCGAATGGATGACGGACAGCGGCCTGCTCGGCACGCGCTAGAGTTCTCCCATGAGACGTGTCGTGAATCGTGCGGCGCTCTTGCTGTCGCTGTCGAACGTCGGGGCACTGGCCCTCTGGATCCTGCCCTCGCCCACCTACGCGCTGTGGGTCGCGCATCTCGCGGTGGTCGAGCTGAGCGGCATCCTGACCCTCGTGGGCGCCCTCGCCTGGCTGCTGGCGCGCGGCGGACGGCCCGACTCCGCCGCTGCCCGCTGGGCTTCGCGTCTCGCCGTCCCGACCGCACTCGCCGGTCTCGTCCCGTTTCTCGTCCTCGCGCCGAGCTTCCACCGCACCGGCACGGCGTTCTCGTTCCGCGAGTACGTCCACGGCATCGAGCCGTTCCCCGTCGCGGTCGAAAAGGACGTGGACCTGGACGCCGGTGGCCTGAGGGCCGACGTCTATCGCCCCCGCGGCACGGCGCCGGCGCCGCTGGTGGTCGTGGTGCACGGCGGGAGCTGGCAACACGGCGACAAGGGCGGCGCGACACCCGTGAGCGCCGCGCTCGCGAACGCCGGCTACGTGGTGGCCGACGTCCAGTACCGCCTCGCGCCCGCGCATCCCTTTCCGGCCGCCGTGGCCGACGTCAAGTGCCTCGTGGGCCGCTTCCGCGAGCGCGCCGGGCGCTTCGGCATCGATCCCGTGCGGGTGGCGCTGCTGGGGCGCTCGGCGGGCGGCCAGGTCGTCCTGATCGCGGCGTACTCGATGGGCGATCTCAGCCTGCCCCCGTCGTGCGACGTGCCGCAGGAGGCGGTGCAGGCCGTCGTGTCGCTGTACGGGCCCACGGATCTCGTCTGGGGCCACGACAACCCGAACGTCCCCGATCCCATCGACGGCACCGCCTCGATCGAGATCTACCTGGGCGGCGCGCCGCGCTCGCGTCCCGAGGCCTACCGGCGCAGCGCGGCCCTGAGCTGGGTCGACCACCCGGTGCCGCCCACGCTGCTGATCCACGGCGAGGCCGACCGCCTGGTGCGCTCCGGCCATGCGCGGCGCCTCGCCGCAGGCCTCGCGGCCGCGAAGCAGCCGGCCGAGACGCTGCTGATCCCGATGACCGACCACGGCTTCGACTATCGCCCGGGCGGGCTCGGCGAGCAGCTGGCGCGCGCCTCTGTCCTGCGCTTCCTCGGGAGGCTCCGCTAGGCCCAGCTACAATGGGCCCGTGGCTCCTGCGACTCTCCCCGGCCTGTCGATGGCCGAGCTCGGCGCGCTCCTCGGCAGCCGCACGCGCGCGCTCGCCGTGCGGCGCTGGCTCTTCGACGGGGGTCCCGTTCCCGAGAGCCTTCCGGTTCGCCTGCCCGGCGTCAGCGCCGCCTCCTGGAGCGTGCTGCGCGAGAAGGCTCCCCTGCCGGCCTGGAGCCTGGCCGACGAGCGGCGCGCTCCCGACGGCACGACCAAGCTGGCGCTCACCCTGGGCACGGCCACGGTCGAGACCGTGCTGATCCCTGGCAAGGGCCGCAGCACCGTCTGCGTCTCGAGCCAGGCCGGCTGCACGCAGCGCTGCGGGTTCTGCGCCACCGCCACCCTCGGCTTCACGCGCGCGCTGACGGCCGGCGAGATCGTGCTGCAGTACGCGATCGCTCGAGCCGCGGCGCCGCCCGACGCGCCGGCGCGCAACGTCGTCTTCATGGGCATGGGCGAGCCCATGGACAATCTCGACGCGGTGCTGGCCGCCGTGCGCATCCTGACCGAGGAGGGTCTCCCGGGACTCGCGGCCAGCCACGTGACGGTCTCGACCTCCGGCGTGCTGCCCGGCATGAAGCGCTTCCTCAAGGAGAGCGCGGCCCATCTCGCCCTGTCCCTGAACGCGACGACCGACGCCCAGCGCGAAGCGCTCATGCCCCAGAACCGCTCGTGGCCGATCGCGCGGCTGCTGGGCGCGCTGCGCGAGGACCACGAGCGCGGCTCGGGGCGCCGCTACTTCATCGAGTACGTGCTGTGGGACGGCGTGAACGACAGCGACGCCGACGCCGATCGCCTCGTGGGCCTGCTGCGCGACCTGCCCGCCCACGTGAACCTGATCCCGCACAACCCGTACGACGCGTCGCCGCTGCGCCCCCCGCCCGACGCGCGCGTGCTGGCGTTCCAGGACCGCGTGCACCGGGGCGGCGTGCGCTGCCTCGTGCGCTGGCCCCGCGGCCAGGAGATCGCGGCGGCCTGCGGCCAGCTCGCGCGTCGACACGAGGCGGCGTCGTGAGGATGCGTGGGCTCGTGGCGGCGCTCCTGCAGCTCGCCGCGTGGCCGGCGCTGGCCCAGACGCCGTTGCAACCGCCGGCGCTCGACCTCGCGGGCCCCTGGATCGAGACGACACCGGACCAGGTCGGCCTCGACGCGGCCCGGCTCGAGGCCGCGGCCGCCCGCGCCGCGCTGCAGCCCCGCTTCCGGAGCCTGCTCGTGGCGCGCCACGGTCGCCTCGCGTTCGAGCGCTACCGGGAGCCGGCCACGGCGGAGACCCTGTTCGACGTGCGCTCGGTGACGAAGAGCGTCGTGTCGCTGCTCCTCGGCATCGCGGAGCGCGACGCCGTCGTCCCGAGCCTCGATGCGTCGATCGCGACCTGGCTCGCGGGCCCCTACCAGGTCGACGCCGGGGACGCGACCGTCACGCTGCGGGCGCTCACCCACATGACGTCGGGCTTCGCGTGGAACGAGAACGGCGGCCCCGACTACAACGCCTGGATCCGCAGCGGGGCCCACGTCCAGTTCCTCCTCGACCGTCCCCACGTGGCGCCGGCCGGCAGCGTCTTCAACTACAACTCCGCCGCGGTCCACCTGCTCGGCGTGTGCCTCGAACGGGCCGCGCAGCAGCCGCTTCCCGAGTACGCGCGCACCCGCCTGTTCGAGCCCCTGGGCATCACGGACGCGGTCTGGGAGCCGATGCTGGAAGGCAGCGTGAACGGCGGCTCGGGGATCGACCTCACGGCCCGCGACCTGCTGAAGCTGGGTCAGCTCGTCCTGCAGCGCGGCTGGTCCGGCGAGCGCAGCGTCGTACCCGAGGCCTGGATCGCGAGCGCCACGACGCCGGCTTTCCCGTGGCGCGTCACGGACGGCGCGCAGCAGTCGGTGACCTATGGCGGGCTGTTCTGGGTGTCCGATGCGACGCCCCCCGCCGCGTTCGCCTGGGGCTACGGAGGACAGTTCGTCTACGTCGTGCCGAGCCTCGACCTCGTGGTCGTCACGACGACCGAGTGGCGCAGCCTCTACGAGACGACGCCGCTGGCCCTGGCCGAGGCGGGACTCGGGGTGATCGTGGAGGAGATCCTGCCCGCCGCGCGGCCGGAGGGAGTCGCGCCCTAGGGCCTGGCGCCGCCCGATCGACGGGTGACGCCCAGCTGGCTCTCGATCTCGCTCGCGATGCGCTCCACGAGCGGCGCCTCCCGCTTGCCCCCGAAGCGCACCACCATGCGCCCCTCGCGGTCGAAGAGCACCACGTTCATCTCCTGGGTGTCGAGGTTGTAGACCGAGGACCAGACGCCGTCCATGTCGATGAGCACCGGCACGCCGGCCGGCACCTTGCCGCGCAGCTTGCGCACGACGCCCTCGGGCCGGATCCCCGGCTTCTGGGGAATGTTCACGACGCGGATGAAGTCGAGACCCTCGAAGCGCTCGCGGAGGTCCTGCTCCCAGCCGGTGAGGCCCGCCAGATGGTCCGCGTCGATCGCGAGCAGGACGACGGGCCGGCCGTGATGGGCCGCGAGGGAGTCGAGCTTGCCGTTCTGGTCCTCGAGGGGCGGCGGCCCCGCCACGGGCCCGCCGGCGACGAGCCATGGGACGAGAGCGAGGGCGCAGAGGGGAAGCATCGCGGCGAGTCTACTGGAAGTCGCGCGGGATCGTCTCGGCCCACTGGCGCTCGCGGACGAGCGCCTCGTTCTCGAACAGGCGGCGCGTGAAGATCACCTCGAAGCTGCGTGCGGCCCTCCCAGGTGATCGTGTGGGACTCGTCGCCTCGGAACGAGGCGTCGGACGGCGTGGTGAGGCTCGTCGAGTAGAGGTTGCGCTCCGTCGACCTGTAGTGGACCTTGCCGATGTCCCAGGCGCAGCTCGTGCGCCACTCGTAACGGGCGCGCTCGCGCAGCAGGTCCTGGGTCAGCTCCTGGGTCCCCGAGGGCCAGCTCGAGCAGTCGCCGTAGCCGGCGTCGGGCCGCTCCTCGCGCGGCTCGGGCGCGGCGAACGCCGGAGCGGGACGCGCTTCGAAGGGCACCACCGGCAGCGGCAACGCGGTGCCGTCGCCGAACTGGAGCTGCGTCGTCATCGCGTAGGGCGTCGGCCAGATCATCGGGAACTGGGCGTTGGTCACGGCGAGCCGGACGCGATGGCCGGGCCGGAACGTCCACGTGGTGAAGTGCAGGTCGAACGCGAGGTCGGTCGGCTCACCCGGCTTCAGCGCCTCGGGCCGCAGCGGATCGAGACGCTGCGAGCCGTTGAGCAGCGCCGCCGCCACGAGGGAGACGCGGCCGTCGGGATGCACGTCCTCGAGGCGCGCGACGAAGTGAGCGAGGGGCGCATCCACCATGGCCCTGAGGCGCACCTTCGGGAAGCCGACGATCTCCAGGCTCTCGGCGAGCGGGGGGCCGTCGTAGACGAGGCTCCCGGCGTCGTCGGGCCGCATGTCGCCGGTCGGCTCGCCCCACCACTGGCCCGCGGCGATCCCGTAGCCGGGCGCGTAGCGCAGCGACTCCGAGCCGCCGGCCGGCGCCTTCGGGAGCAGATCGCGCCCGAGACCGGGATACAGCGTCCGCCAGGCCGTGCGGCGGATCGGCCAGTCCTCGTAGCGCCACTGCCCGGGCGTCGTCTTCAGCTGGTTGTCGGGAGCGTGGCCGTCGCGCACGAACACCGCGAAGCGCTTGGCGTCCGGGACGCCGTTCGCCTCGCCCTTCAGCCAGCGGCTCCACCAGCGCACGGCCTCCTGGCCCCACTCGTAGCCGGGCCCCGGCTCCCCGTCGTGGGGCCAGGCATGGTTCCAGGGGCCGATCTCGGCCTGGATCGGCACCTTCGCGTTCTGCACGATCCGCGGCACCGAATCGCGGTAGCCGTCGAGCAGACCGCCGATCAGGTACGCCGGCACCTTGAGCTTCGAGTAGTCGGCGGCGAGCGCGCTCTTGCGCCAGAACGCTCCGTCGCGCTGGTGCTTCAGGTACTCGAAGAACCACGGCTTCACGTCGAAGCGGTC
The DNA here is from genome assembly GCA_902826455.1 of uncultured Acidobacteriota bacterium. Taxonomy (GTDB): domain Bacteria; phylum Acidobacteriota; class Vicinamibacteria; order Fen-336; family Fen-336; genus CADEEV01. The sequence goes on from CADEEV010000052.1 coordinate 19,608, forward strand.
GCGGAAGTAGGCCTCGTCGAGGGGGTAGTCCGGCGGGCGCGGCAGGCCGTTCTCGTGGTGGATCTGGAGATGGTACGCGTCGACGTGGAAGGCGCCGTCGAGCATGTCGAGGCCGTCGCGGTACAGGTTGTCGGCCGCGTGCACCGCGAGGATCGCCTTGAGGGCCGGGGGCTGGCGCATCGCGACCTGGATCGCGTTGAAGCCGCCCCAGGAGATGCCCCACATCCCCACGCGGCCGTTCGAGAACGGCAGCGTCGCGAGCTGGCCGATCACCTCCACCGCGTCGTCCAGCTCCTGCTCCGAGTACTCGCGGTCGGGCACGCGGCCTTCCGACGAGCCGGTGCCGCGGATGTCGACCTTGGCGCTCGCGAAGCCGTGGCGCGCCCAGTAGGCGTGAGGCGGGTAGTCGCGCAGGTAGAAGGAGTCGTCCTTCCGGTAAGGCAGCATCTCGAGGAGCACGGGAAAGCGCTCGCCGCGGCTCGCCGGCCTGGGCAGGAAGTAGGTGACCGAGAGCTTCACGCCGTCGGACATCGACAGCGTGTCGCGGCGGATCTCGAACTCGCGGCCGGGCGTGCCGGGCGCCGCGTGGGCCGCGTGGGCCGCGGCCGCCAGGACGACGGCCAGCCCGAGCCCGTTCAGGAAAGCTTCTTCCGCGCCGCCGCCTCGAGCCCCGCCTCGATCTCGAGGAGCGCGCGCTGCTCGGCGGGCGCGTCGAGGGCCGCCGCCTGCGCCCGCTTCGCCGCCGCCCCGCTCTCGTGGTCGGCGGCGAGGTAGGCCGCCACGACCTGGCCGATGTCGGCCTTCGTGGCGGCCGTGACACGGGACAGGTAGGCGATGCCGGCGGTGTTCACGAGGGCGTTGACGGCCCCGGTCGCGACGATCTCGCGGCGCAGCGTGTGCTCGGCGAAGTGCTCGCCGTAGGCCTCGCGCAGGCGCTTCGGGAAGTAGCGATCGAGGAACGGCCGGCCCGTGGGCGAGTCGGGGAAGTCGGTCTCGAGCAGCATCTGGAAGGCCCAGTTCTTGGTGTGGCCGAGCAGCACGCAGAGCAGGGGCCGGGGCAGGCCGCGCTTGCGCTCGGGGCTGCCGAGCAGCTCGTCCTTGGTGGGGATCGCGTCGTCGCTGCGGTTCAGGATGCCGGCGCCCACCATGTCCTCGATGAGCTGCACGAACTCCTCGTAGCGCGAGGCGCTGCGGATGCCGTCGAGGCTCAGGCACAGCGCCTGGCTCTCGTTGTCGGCGAGCACCAGCTCGCCCACCTCGCCCGTCATCTCGGCCAGGATCCGGTTGCGCTCGTCGCGGCCCTTGATGACGCCCTTCTTCACGAGGCGGTCCATCAGGATCTTGATGTTGACCTCGTGGTCCGAGGTGTCGACGCCCCCCGAGTTGTCCACGGCGTCGGTGTTGATGAGGCCGCCGGCCGCCCAGTACTCGAGGCGCCCGCGCTGGGTGAAGCCGAGGTTGCCGCCTTCCCCCACCACGCGGCAGCGCAGCTCGCGTCCGTTGACGCGGACCCGGTCGTTCGCGCGATCCCCCACGTCCGTGTCGTCCTCGCTCGTCGACTTCACGTAGGTGCCGATGCCGCCGTTGTAGAAGAGGTCCACCTTCGCCGTGAGGATGCGCTTCACGACCTCCTCGCCCGAGGCGCTGTCGCCCGGGATCTCGAGGAGCTTCTTCATCTCGGCCGAGATCGGGATCGACTTGGCCGAGCGGTCGAAGATGCCGCCGCCCTTGCTGATGAGCGCCGCGTCGTAGTCGCGCCAGCCCGAGCGCGGCAGGTTGAAGAGGCGTTGCCGCTCCTTGAACGACTTCTCGATGTCGGGCTCGGGGTCGATGAAGATGTGCAGGTGGTTGAAGGCCGCCTGCAGCTTCATCACGGGCGAGAGCAGCGCGCCGTTGCCGAACACGTCTCCCGACATGTCGCCGACGCCCGTGGCCGTGAACGGCTCCTTCTGGATGTCGGTGCCGAGGTTCTTGAAATGGTGCTTCACGCACTCCCAGGCGCCGCGGGCCGTGATGCCCATCTTCTTGTGGTCGTAGCCGACGCTGCCGCCCGAGGCGAACGCATCGCCGAGCCAGAAGCCGTACTGGCCCGAGACGCTGTTGGCCGTGTCGGAGAGGTGCGCCGTGCCCTTGTCGGCGGCCACCACGAGGTACGGGTCCTCGGCGTCCTGCCGCACCACCTCGGGCGGGTGGATGACCGTGCCGTCGACGATGTTGTCCGTCACGTCGAGCAGCCCGGACACGAACTCGCGGTAGCGGTCGATGAGGTACGCGTCGAGGGCGGGCCGTGAGGGCACGTTGCCCTTCAGCACGAAGCCGCCCTTCGAGCCGACCGGCACGATGATCGCGTTCTTGACCATCTGGGTCTTCATGAGGCCCAGGATCTCGGTGCGGAAGTCGTCGTGGCGGTCGCTCCAGCGGATGCCGCCACGGGCCACCTTGCCGCCGCGCAGGTGGATGCCCTCGAGCAGACGCGAGTGCACGTAGATCTCGAACATCGGCCGCGGCGAGGGCATGCCCTCGACCTTGCGGCTGTCGACCTTGATCGCCACCACGGGCCGCTCGGGCCGCTGGAAGAAGTTCGTGCGCAGGGCGGCGCGGATCAGGTTCGCGAGGGCCCGCAGCACCTCGTCCTCGGCCAGGCTGCGCACCGACTCGAGCGCCTTCGCGACGCCGGCCTCGGCCGCCGTCACGGCCGCAGCGCGGTCCCCGGTCTGGTCGGGATCGAAGCGCGCCGCGAACTCACGGAACAAGGCGCCGGTCGCGACGCTGTTGCGCAGGAGCACGCCGTTGACCGTGTCGGCGTTGTAGTGGGTCCGCACCTGCAGCAGGTGGTTGCGCAGCGTGCGCAGCACCTCGACCTCGCGCCAGCTCAGGCCCGCCATGAGCACGAGGGCGTTCAGCGGATCGTCGGTGGCGCGCTCCTCGTCGAGGGCCCGGAGCGCCTTCGCGAAGCGCTCCTCGCCCGACAGGAGGGCGGCGATGCGCTCGGGCGGCGCTTCGATGTCGAGGCGATACAGGAAGACCTTGCGGTTGTCGGGGAGCGCCAGCGGCAGCCGCAGCTCCTCGGACACCGTGAGGCCCAGGTTCTGCAAGGTGCGCAGGGTCTCGGTCAGGCCGAGGGCCCGCACCGAGTACAGGTTGAGCGACGCCGTCTCGGCGCTCCTGGGCTGGACGCGCATCTCGAGACGGCCCTCGATCGCCTCGAAGCAGCGGATGTCGGACGGCACCTGCTCCGGGGGAGTCGACTCGCGGTACAGGCCGCTGCGGCTCTCGGTGCGCACGTACTTGCGCAGGAGCAGGCGGCCCTCGCTCTCGCCGAACGCCTTCTCGAGCTCGACGGCGGCGCGGTCCTCCCAGGTGGTGAGCAGCGGCTGCGCGAGGGTGCGGGCCTCGCCCACCTCCACCGGATGCTCGAGACGCGCGGCCTCGAAGTAGAAGAGCAGCAGCATCACGGCGCCGCAGTCCTCGGACGCGCTGAACGAGATCGGCCCGAAGGCCTCGGCGAAGGCGTTGCGCAGGTCCTGCTCGATCTTGTACGAGTAGCGCAGGCGTGAGAACGCCACGGACAGCGCGACGTAGCCGGGGCCGCTGCGCGAGTGGATGGCGATCTCGTCGTCCGACGTCATGTAGACGACGCGCTCGATGATCTCCTTCAGGCTGGCGGCGTCGGCGTAGAACAGCTCGCGGGGCGGGAAGCGGTTGAAGAGGCCGCGGATCTCGCGATAGGCGTGGCTCTTCGGCATGGCCCCGCTCTGGGCCAGGATGAACGCCTGCTTCTCCTTGAGGAGCGGGATGTCGGCGGCCTTCTGGGTGAAGGCGGCCTTCGCCAGGCGCCCCAATAGGAGCGTCGCGCCCGCGAGGGTCCCGTCGGGCGCCCACTCGCGCACCACGATGTCGTCGATGGGCTCGAGGTGGTAGATGGCCGAAGCGTTGTTGCAGTAGTCGATGTCGATGATGCGCCGGTCGTCCTTCGCCGGCACGATGTGGGCCTCGACCTCTTCCATCAGCCCCGGGAACACGACCGGCAGCAGCGCCGGGTCCGTGAACACGCCGGTCGCGGTGTCGTGGAGCCGGTCGGGCAGCCCGTCCGGTCCGATGCGGTACTTCACCGTGCCCTGGAAGATGTAGTTGTCGTCGAGCAGCCACTCCAGGAAGGCCCGCGCCGACTCCGCGTCGCCCGCGGCGCCGTCGCGCGCCCGCAGGCGCGGCGCCAGCTCCCGGACGTTGCGCAGCATGTCCTGGAAGTCCTCGACTGCGGTGAACACGCACTTCAGGACCGAGAACACCTCGTGCTCGATGCGCCGCAGGCGCTCCTTCGACTCCACCTCCTCGATCTGGAAGTGGCAGTAGCACTCCTTGGCGCCCTCGTCGCGGGGACCGCCGAGGCCGACGATGCGCTCCCACTGCCGGCGCACCGTGAAGATCGGATGGATGGCCGAGAACACGCGCAGGCCCTGCTTGCGGAAGTAGTTCCCGAGGCTCTCGAAGATGAACGGCGCGTCGATCGTGTGGGTCTCGATGATCGTGGACTCGACCGGCAGCCCCTGGCCGCCGCCCAGCGCGCGGGCTTCGTCCTCGCTGGGGTTCCGGGCCCAGACGTGGATGCCCGGCAGGCCCTTGTAGAGCTGGTAGGCCGGCGGGATCTCCCGCGCGATGAAGCGGAAGTGGCTGCGCAGGCGGGCGGCGAGCGCCGCCGCCGGGAGCTCGAGGGCGACCCGATCCGGGGTCTCCGCGAAGAAGACCGGCGCGAGCTGCAGGAGCAGGTCGCGATCCTCGGGGGCCGCCTCGCGCCGCAAGGTTTCCTGGAGTTCCGCGAGTCGCGCGGCGCGGCGTTGGGGGTCGGACGTGAGCATCAGGGGCTCTCCTCGATTCCGGGCCGGATGCTACACCACGCCGTGGGCGTTAGGCCAGCCCTTGAACGGCTCGCTGTTATCCGGCAAACTCTCGCCAACACTAAGGGATAACGTGAAACTAGAGATCCGCTACCCGAGCGGTTCGCACCACGAGGTGGAGTTGTCCGGGACCGTGGCCGTCGTGGGCCGCGATCCCTCCTGCGACCTCGTCCTGAACGATGCGAAGTGCTCGCGGCGTCACGCCGTCCTGGAAGCCGGGCCCGAGGGCATCGCGATCCGCGACGCCGGCAGCGCCAACGGCATCTTCGTGAACAACCAGAAGGTCGAGCGCGCGAACCTGAAGGACGGCGACCTCGTGCGCATCGGCGAGGTGCTGATCAAGATCCTCCCCGAGGAGATGCCGGGCACGCTCGTGATGGCCCCCGACGAGATCGAGGACTCGTTGAAGTCCGTGCCGGTGGATCCCGATCCGACGCCGTCCGTCGCCCCGGTGCCGGCCCCCGCTCCCCCGCGTCCGGCGCCACCGGCGCCACCGGCGCCCCCGGCTCCCAAGCCGCTCCCCGTGGCGCCCGCACCCGTCAGGCCGGTGCCTCCTCCTTCGCCGCCGCCCCGGCCGGTCGTCGCCCCGCCGCCGCCGGCCGCAGCGGCGCCCGCCCCACCGCCACCGCGACCGACTCCGGCGCCCGTGCGCCACGGCGGTCGGCCGCTGACCGTGACCGTGCTCGCGGCCCTCTGGGCCCTGGGCGCGCTGGCCTATCCGATCTCCGGCCTCGCCCAGGCCTTGAGCGGTGGATGGCACGGGATCCCCAGCATCCTGTCGACGGCGATCGGGCTGTTCCTGGGCCTGATCTCCGCGGTGATGGCGTTCGGCCTGTGGAGCGGGAGCGGCTGGGCGCGCGTGCTCCAGATCGTCCTCGCGGGCATCGGCCTGCTGACGTGCGCCTTCACGCCGCCCTCGGCCTTGATCCTGGCCTACATGTTCCGGCGCAACACGAGCGAGTGGTTCGCCGGCCGTCCCACCGACGACGGGGGCACGGCCGAGACCCTCTTCGGCGTGGGCATCGCGGCCACCGTGGGCCTGCCGATCGTGGCGGCCGCGATCGCCACGGCCCTCGGCGTCGCCATTCCGACGCCTGCCGGCGCCGGCCTCCCCGGCGCCGCTGCCGGAACGGTCGACAAGCAGCGCCTCTACGCGCTCGTCGCGGCCCAGCAGGCCTTCAGCGCCGGCACCTGCGGGACGTACGCCGACCTCGAGGGCTTGCTGAACCCCGCGTCGGTCATCCCGAACTACCCGTCGAGCGGTCCGACGTTCCTGGCGCCGGAATACGCGACTCCCGAAGCGGCCGGCTACCGCTACGAGCTGGTCGTCGAGGACCCCGCGGCGCCCGCCGACGGCTGCCCGACACGAAGCTTCCACACCTTCGCCTACGCGGCGACGCCGGTCTCGGGAAAGGGCGAGGCCTACTTCGTCGACAGCAAGGGCGTCGTGCACGTGGCCACCGACCGCCCCGCGAACCTCGCGGACCCCGCCGAGTAGGGCGCGCCGCTCCCTTCCGCTCCGCGTAGCCGAAGCGGTGACGCTCGTGTGACTTGCGCCGTCCGGTTCGTTGACTGATCCGGACGCGTGGGGTACAAATCACTTCTTTAAGGGTTCTACAGAAGAGACATGGATAGGAACGAGGCCTTTCAGCTTTACCGGCAGATGCTCCTCATCCGCCGCTTCGAGGAGCGCTGCGCCCAGCTCTACGTCGAGGGCAAGATCGGCGGCTTCCTGCACCTCTACATCGGCCAGGAGGCGGTCGGCGTCGCCGCCATGAGCCTGCTGCGGGACGACGACTACTTCATCACGTCCTATCGCGACCACGGCTACGCCCTGGCCCGCGGCACCGACCCCAAGCCCCTGCTGGCCGAGCTGTGCGGCAAGGCCACCGGCATCAGCAAGGGCAAGGGCGGCTCGATGCACTTCTACGACGTCCCGCGCGGCAACTTCGGCGGGGACGGCATCGTGGGCGGCCACCTTCCGATCGCCGCCGGCATGGGCTACGGCATCCGGCTGCGCGAGAGCGAGCAGGTGGTGCTGTGCTTCTTCGGCGACGGCGCCGTCAACGAGGGCGCCTTCCACGAGGCCCTGAACGTCAGCGCGCTGTGGAACCTGCCGGTCGTCTACATCATCGAGAACAACCGCTACGGCATGGGCACGCCCCTCGACCGGGCCTCCTCGGTGAAGGACCTCTACCAGCGCGGCTCGGCCTACGGGATCTCGCGCCGCGACGTGAACGGCATGGACCTGCTCGCGGTGCGCCAGGTCCTGAGCGAGGCCGTGGACCTCGCCCGCAAGGACAAGCACCCGACGCTGATCGAGGCCGAGACCTACCGGTACCGGGGCCACTCGATGTCCGACCCGGGCAAGTACCGCACGAAGGAAGAAGTCGAAGAGATGATGAAGTACGACCCCATCTACCAGTTCGGCAAGCGCCTCATGGAGCAGGAGCGCTTCACCCAGGCCGATCTCGACGCCCTCGACAAGCAGATCCTGGCCGAGATGGACGAGGCCGTGAAGTTCGCCGAGGAAAGCCCCTTCCCCGCTCCGGAGACGCTGTACGAGGACGTCTACGTGCGCTCGCCCTACATCTACATGCGCGCCGCCGAGAAGGATCCGGCCTGGGCCGCCTCGGTGAAGGACGACCACGTGCCCGTCGTGTACGCGCCGGCGGCGACGACCGCCAAGGTGGGGAGCTAGCGATGGCCCTCATCACGATGCGCGAGGCGCTGAACCAGGCGCTTTCCGAAGAGATGACCCGCGACCCGAAGGTCTTCCTGCTCGGCGAAGAGGTCGGCCACTACCAGGGTCCGTACAAGATCACCCAGGGCCTGCTCCAGAAGTTCGGCGAGTGGCGCGTGCGCGACACGCCCATCGCGGAAGAGGCGATCGCCGGCATCGCGGTCGGCGCGGCCTTCACCGGCTTCCGGCCGATCGCCGAGATGATGACGTTCAACTTCTCGCTGCTCGCCCTCGACCAGATCGTCAACCACGCCGCCAAGTACCGCTACATGTCGGGCGGCCAGATCCGCTGTCCCCTGGTGATGCGCGGGCCCTCGGGCGCCGCGGCGCAGGTGGCGGCCCAGCACTCCCAGGCCTTCGAGAGCTGGTTCGCCCACATCCCGGGCCTGGTGGTCGTGATGCCGTCGACGCCGAAGGACGCGAAGGGCCTGCTGAAGAGCGCCATCCGCGACCCCAACCCGGTGCTGTTCTTCATG
>CADEEV010000053.1 GCA_902826455.1 uncultured Acidobacteriota bacterium
CTCGGCCTGCTAGACCTGGATGCGGCTGGTGTCGACCAACTTCAAAAGGTTCTGGTAATCTCCGCACTCGAGGCCCGGCAGGGTCCAGGAGCGACCGTCGTAGCGCGCGAGGCCTTCGCGCTCGAACAGCGCCCACAGCATGCCGTCGGCGTCTCTCTGCATGTCGCGCACGAGGCTGCGGGCTCCCGGGACGGTCTCGGGCGTCCAGCGGTAGCCGTCGAAGCGCGCGACACCCGAGGCCGATCCCGCCCACACGAAGCCGTCCCGGTCGAAGCCGATCGTGCTCCAGATCTCGTCGGAGAGCCCGTCCTGGGATCCGTAGACGCTGAAGGGCGGCGGCGACTGGTCGGCGACGTCGAGGGGCGTCGGGGCGGTGCCCTCCGCCTGGACCGGGACGCCGCGCGCGAGGATCAGCGCCAGGCTCGCGACAACCAGGTGGAGATCGGGCTTCAGGAGCATTCGCGAGCGCCCAATGATACCGGCTGCCGCGTCGGTCGGCTTGAGGTAACCTTTGGAGCCATGAACGCCCGTGGCCCCCTCGCACTCGTCGCGCTGCTGCTCCTGCCCTCGTGTGGTGGAAACGACTCGGACGGCGACGCGCCGCCCGCCGTGTCCGGCCCCGTGACCTGGGGTCAGTGGGGCCAGAACCCCCAGCACGCCGGCTCCGTCGACGTGGCGGGCCAGAGCCCGGACCGCCTGCTCGTGGAGCGCGTCGTCGACCCGTTCGTTCCCCAGGAGCTCGCGCAGAGCGGCCGGAACAGCCTGCTCGTCCACTACCCGGTGCCTCTGGTCCAAGGCGAGGACGTCTTCCTGATGACGAAGGGCGGCGCCTACACGACCCGCGACAACTGGGCGTCCCAGGACTGGGGCTGGAGCCGGCTGCACTGGAACGGCGACCGGCTGGACGAGATCTGGAACACCCGGAGCGACTGGAAGCCCGTGCCGAGCGGCGGCGTGCTGCCGTGGGAGCCCGTCCACCAGGCGGCGCTCGCCGGCGGGTTCCTGTACGTGCCGGCGGCGGCCGGCGGCGTGACGAAAGTGAACGTCAACGACGGCAGCGTCGCGGGCCGCATCGCGCCGTTCGGCTCCGACGCCAGCGTGTTCGTCACCGGCCCCCTCGCGGCCGACGCGGCCGGCAACATCTACTACAACGCCCTCAGGCTGGATCTCGCCGACCCGTGGCGGCGCGATGCCGCCGACGCCTGGCTGGTGAAGATCGCGACGAACGACGCGGCCTCGTTCGTGCGCTACCGGGACCTCGTTCCCGACGCCCCGACCGGAGCGACCTGCCTCACGTCCTTCTCGAACGAGCCCCTGCCCTGGCCGCCCAGCGCCGACGCGACGCCTCCCCTGGGCCGCTGCGGCGCCCAGCGCCCGGGCATCAACGTCGCGCCCGCGATCGCGCCGGACGGCACGATCTACACCGTGAGCCGCGGCCACTTCACGAGCCGGTACGGCTACCTCGTGGCGGTGAACCCGAACCTGACGCCGCGCTGGGCCGCCTCCCTCCGCGAGCGCCTGAGCGACGGCTGCGGCGTGCCCGAGAGCGCCGGCGGCGTGCTGCCGCCGAACGGCGTGAGCGGCGGCTGCCGGCCCGGCTCGCGGCTGGGCGTCGATCCCACCACGAACCGCCTGGGCAGCGGCGAGGTCAACGACCTGTCGTCGTCGTCGCCGGTGGTCGCGCCCGACGGCAGCATCCTGTACGGCGCCTACTCCCGCTACAACTACTCGCGCGGCCACCTGATGAAGTTCGGTCCCTCGGGCCAATTCGTGGTCGCCTACGACTTCGGCTGGGACACGACGCCGGCGGTCACCGGCACCGCGGCCGGCTACTCGATCGTGATCAAGGACAACCACTACGACGGCGTCGGCTCCTACTGCTCGAACGGCCAGTTCTGTCCGCCCAACGACTGGGCCGACAGCTACTACGTCACGCGCCTGCGGGGCGACAACCTGACGCCCGAGTGGCGCTTCGCGAACCCCAACACCGACGAGTGGTGCATCAACGCCCCCGCCCTCGATCGCAACGGCGACGTGTTCGGCATCGCGGAGGACGGCCTGCTCTACGCGATCGCGGCGAACGGCACGCTGCGCAAGAGCCTGTTCCTCGAGCAGCCCCTGGGCGCCGCCTACACGCCCCTCGCGATCGACGGCCAGGGCCGGCTCTACGCGCAGAACGCCGGCCACTTCTTCGTGGCCGGACGGTAGCGGCGTGAGCCGCCTGCTCGTCGCCGACGACGAGCCCGGCCTTCTCGACTTCTACTCCGAGGCCCTGGGCGACGCGGGCTACCAGGTGACGGCCTGCAGCAACGGCCGTGAAGCCCTGGCCGCGCTCAAGGCCGGCAGCTACGAGGCCATCCTGTCCGACATCCGGATGCCCGACATGGACGGCCTCGGCCTGTTGCGCGCCGTGCGCGATCTCGACCAGGACCTGCCGGTGATCCTGCTGACGGGCACGCCGACCCTCGAGACGGCCCTCGAGGCGATCGAGCGCGGAGCCCTCCAGTACCTGCTGAAGCCGGTGGGGCTCGAGACGCTCCTCGAGGCCGCCAGCCGCGCGGTGAAGATCGGCGCGCTCGCGCGGCTCCGGCGCGAGGCTTTGCAGGCGGTGGGCGGCCGGTCCGTCGTGGGCGATCGCGCCACCCTGGAGGCCTCGTTCGGGCGCGCCCTCGACGGCCTCTGGCTCGCGAGCCAGCCGATCGTCCGCGCGAGCGACAACGGCGTCTTCGCCCACGAGGTGCTCATGCGCACCTCCGAGGTGCTCTTCCACGGGCCCGGCGCGGTGCTCGACGCGGCCGAGCGCCTCGACCGGCTCCACGACCTCGGCCGCGGCGTGCGCAACCGCGCGGCCTCCCTCATCGAGGCCGGCCAGCTGCCGGCGGAGGTGTTCGTCAACCTGCACCCGCGGGACCTGACGGACCCCGCCCTGTTCGACCCGCGAGCGCCGCTCGCCCGCTTCGCGGGCCGCGTCGTCCTCGAGATCACCGAGCGCGCCAGCCTCGACGGCACCCCGGACCTGACCCAGCGCATCCGCGACCTGCGCGACCTCGGCTACCGCCTGGCCCTCGACGACCTTGGCGCCGGCCATGCCGGCCTGACGAGCTTCGCCGCGCTCACCCCCGAGATCGTCAAGCTCGACATGGGCCTGATCCGCGGCGTCGACAAGGATCCCCTGAAGCGCAAGCTGATCGCGTCGATGGCGAGCCTGTGCCGGGACCTCGGCATCCGCGTCGTGGCCGAGGGCGTCGAGACCGAGGAGGAGCGCGACGCGGTCGTGGCCGCGGGCTGCGACCTCCTGCAGGGCTACCTCTTCGGCGTCCCCCGCCGCGCCGGCTAGCCCCCCGGCCCTAGCGCCGGAACTTGTCGGAGTCGACGAGGCCGGCGCGGTGGAGCAGGAAGCGCGTCGCGGTCCACAGCGTGCCGAGGCCGTACACGACGCCGGCCCGGAAGCCCACCGACGACGCGTCGTCGAAGTAGCGCGTCGACACCGGCACCTCGACGACCGGCAGGCCGAACTGCACGGCCTGGAAGATCACCTCGGTGTCGAAGACGAAGCCGTTCGAGTTGCGCAGGAACGGCACGGTCTCGAGGAAGTTCCGGCTGTAGGCGCGATAGCCCGTGTGGCACTCGGTGAAGCGCTGGCCCATGGCGAGGTTCTCGAAGGTCGTGAGGAAGCGGTTCGCGATGCGCTTCCAGAGCGGCATCCCGCCGCGCTTGGCGCCGCCCGGCGTCATCATGCGCGAGCCCAGCACCATGTCGGCGCGGCCCTCGGCGATGGGCTTCACCATCTCCGGCAGGATCGTCGGGTCGTATTGCCCGTCGGGGTGCAGCATGATCACGATCTCGGCGCCGTCCTGCAGCGCCGCCATGTAGCAGGTCTTCTGGTTGCCGCCGTAGCCCACGTTGTGGGGATGGCGGATCGCCTTGAGGTTCAGCTTCTGCGCGAGGCCCGTGGTGTCGTCCCGGCTGTGGTCGTCGACCACGATGATCTGGTCGTAGTAGCCCTCCGGGATAGCGCGGAACGTGTCCTCGAGGGTCTTCGCCGCGTTGTAGGCCGGCATGACGACGACGATCCGGGGACGCGGGCGTCCTGGCGCGGGGGTCGGGGTGCTCATTGAAACGCCGGATTCTATTCGATTCCGGCCGTGCTAGGCTCCGGCCCCGTGATCCTCGACCGCCTGCTCGAGCGGCGCCTCGTCGTGATCTCGGGCAAGGGGGGCGTCGGCAAGAGCGTCACGGGCGCGGCCCTGGCCCTCGCCGCCGTCAAGAGCGGGCGGCGCACGCTGCTCGTCGAGGTGGACTCCCCCCTCGAGGCGACCCGCTACCTGGGCGCCCGGCCCGCGGGCGGCAGCGTCCGGGAGGCGCGCCCCGGCCTGTTCACGGTGAACCTCTCGCCCAGCGCGGTCATGGACGAGTACGTGCGCCACGTCGTGAAGCTCGAGATGCTGGCGCGGCGCATCCTCGACAGCCCCGTCTACCACCGCTTCTTCGCGGCCGCCCCGGGCCTGCGGGAGCTGATGGTGCTCGGCAAGATCATGACCCTCGAGGAGGAGCGGGAGAGCTGGTCGCGGCGGCCGCGCTACGACCTCGTGATCGTGGACGCGCCCGCCACGGGCCATGGCCTGTCGTTCCTCAAGGTGCCGCGGGCGGCGTCCGAGGCCGTGCCCGTCGGACCGATCGGCGTGAACGCCCGGCGCATCCAGGCGCTGCTCCAGGACCCGAAGCGCACGGCCCTGCTCGTGGTCGCGATCCCGGAGGAGATGGCCGTCGTGGAAGCGGCCTGGTTCCATCGCCTCGCCACGAAGGAGCTGGGCCTCGACTGCGCCGGCATCGTCCTGAACGCGGCGAGCGAGGAGCGCTTCAGCCGCGCCGAGGAGGCCGAGGTGCTGCGGCTCACGGCCGAGAAGGCCGACCTGGGCCCGGCCCTTCCGGCCGCGCGCCGCCAGATCCGACGCCGCAAGCGCACCCGGTTCTACGAGAAGCGCCTCGCCGCCCTCGACGCGCCGCTCGTCAGCCTGCCGTTCCTTCCCGACGACCCGATCGGCCCCGAGGCGCTCGAGCGCCTCGTCGCGCGCCTCGAGGAGGCCTGAGTGGCCGCGCGTCGCCCCTCGGCCGCCTTGAGTGCCGCGCTCGCGGAGCGCCACGTGCTCGTGGTGTGCGGCGCCGGCGGCGTCGGCAAGACCACGACGGCCGCGGCCCTGGGCCTCGAGGCCGCGCGCCTCGGGCGCCGCGCCCTCGTCTGCACGATCGACCCGTCGCGGCGCCTCGCCACGAGCCTCGGTCTCGGCCAGCTCTCGCAGAAGCCCCGGCGCCTGCCTTTGGGCCGCTTCGGAGTCGCGGCCGAGGGCGAGATGTGGGCCATGACGCTCGATACCAAGGGCACCTTCGACTCGCTGGTCGAGCGCTTCGCGGGCTCCGAGGCCGCGCGCCGGCGCATCCTCGGCAACCGCTTCTACCAGCAGGTCTCCGCGGCCCTCGCCGGCACCCACGAATACATGGCCATGGAGAAGCTGCTCGAGCTCTCCGCCGACGCGCGCTTCGACCTCGTGATCCTCGACACCCCGCCCACGCGGCACGCCCTCGACTTCCTCGAAGCGCCCGACCGCATGATGAGCTTCCTGGACGCGAGCGTCCTGCGCTGGTTCCTGAAGCCCTACTTCGTCGCCGGCCGGCTCACACTGAAGGTCGCGACACGCACCGGGGCGGCGCTCCTCGGGCTCGTCGATCGCTACCTGGGGCTGCAGTTCCTCCAGGACCTCTCCGAGTTCTTCCTCGCCTTCGAAGCCATGTACGATGGCTTCAAGGAGCGGGCGGCACGGGTCTTCGGCCTGCTCCGGGAGCCCACGTCCGGCTTCGTCCTCGTCGCGAGCCCCGCGCAGGCCAGCCTCGACGAGGTGCTGTACTTCCACCGGCGTCTCGAGGAGAAGCGCATGCCCTTCGTGGCCCTGGTCGTGAACCGGCTCCACCCGCAGCCCTCGGGGCCGGCGCGCCGCCGCGCGAGCGCGGCCGTGTCTCCCGGCCTCGCGGCGAAGCTGGCGGAGGTGCTGGCCGAGGAGCACCTCGTCGCGCGGGCCGAGCACCGGCGCGTCGGGCGCGTCGAGGTCGACATCGGCCGCCGTCCCGTCCCGGTCCCCGAGCTCGAGAGCGACGTCCACGACCTGCGCGGGCTGGCCGAGGTGGCCGGGGCCCTGTTCGGATCCGCCTAGATGCGCATCCTTCTCTATTCAGGCAAGGGCGGCGTCGGCAAGACGAGCCTGTCGGCGGCCACGGCCGTGCTGTCGGCCGGTCGCGGCAAGCGCACGCTCGTGATCTCCACCGACTCCGCCCACAGCCTTTCGGACGCTCTCGACGCCGAAGCCGGTCCCAAGCCGACGCGGATCGCGAAGAACCTCGACGCCCTCGAGATCGACGTCAACGTGGAGCTGGCGAGCCACTGGGGCGTCATCCACGACTGGCTCACGCGCTTCATGACCTTCAAGGGCATGGAGGACGCCGTGGCCGAGGAGATGGCGATCCTGCCGGGCATGGAGGAGCTGTTCAGCCTGCTGCGGGTGAAGCGCTACGCCGAGAGCGGCGACTACGACGTGATCATCGTGGACTGCGCGCCCACCGGCGAGACCGTGCGCATGCTCGGCGTCCCCGAGATGCTGAACTTCTACTTCCAGCGCATCTTCCCCATGCAGCGCGCCGTCGTGCGCTCGGTGCGGCCCGTGGCGAAGCACGTCACCGACATGCCGCTGCCGTCCGACGACGTGTTCGGCGCGGTGAAGGCGCTCTATCTGCAGATGGAAGGCATGGGCCCGTTGCTGCGCGACCCGAAGACGAGCTCGATCCGGCTCGTGCTGAACCCCGAGAAGATGGTGATCAAGGAATCGCAGCGGCTGCACACCTACCTCGGCCTCTTCGCGTTCCCCGTGGACGCGGTCATCGCGAATCGAGTGCTGCCCGACGAGGCGCGCTCGGCCTACTTCGACCGCTGGTTCGAGGTGCAGCGCGCCCACCTCAAGGAGGCGCGCCACGCCTTCGACCCGCTGCCGTTCCTGAAGGCCCGGCTCTTCGATCGCGAGATGGTGGGCCTCGAGCTCCTCGAGGAGTTCGGGCGCGACGTGTTCGGCGACGACGATCCCACGCGGGTCATGTTCGAGGAGAAGCCCCTCGAGGTGAGGAAGGAGGGCAAGGGCTACGCGCTCTACCTGCGCCTCGCCTTCGCCGAGAAGGACAAGATCGACGTCTTCACCAAGGGCGACGAGCTCGTCGTGCAGGTGGACAACCAGCGCCGCAACATCACGCTGCCCCGCACCCTCGCCTCGCGCCGGCTGCTCGGCGCCGGCTTCGAGGACGGCCGGCTGCGCGTGAGGTTCGGAGAGAAGGAGGAGCATGGCGCGTGAGGAAAAGGCCGGGAAGAAGGCCTGCTGCCTGGTGTCCGAGGTGCTCGAAGAGGCCGGCCTCGACCGGAAGAAGGCACGCCAGATCCGGCAGCAGGTGCTCGAGGGCATCGTGATGCTGTGCCAGTGGCAGCTCGAGCGCATGAAGGAGCAGGCCCCTCCGTCCGCGGCCCGCAAGGCGCGCCGCGTCCCGGTCGAGTGAGGTACAGTCGGGCCATGAGATCGAAACGGCTCGCCCTGGCTCTCGCGCTCCTCCTCGCGTGCTTTCCGGCGGGAGCCGCCGAGCTGACGGGCTTCCTCGCGGTCGCGAGGCCCGGAGAGACGTGGGCCGGCGGCGCGGGCGCCGCCTTCGGCATCAGCTTCCTGCAGGTCCTCCACTTCGAGGCGGAGGTCGCGCGCATGCCCGGCGAGATCGAGGACCAGAGCCAGTGGTCGGCCGTGGGCTCGGCCTTGGTCGCTCCCAGCATCGGCCGGCTCGTGCCCTACGCCGGCCTCGGCGTCGGCGGCTATCGCCAGAAGGACCGGGGCCTGAGCGACACCGGCGTCGTGCGCAACCTCGTGCTCGGCGTGAAGGTCAAGGCGGCTCTCCTGGTCGTGAAGGCCGAGTACCGCAGGATCAGCCTCCCCGACGAGGCCCTGCTCGACATGGACCACCGCTTCTCGGTGGGCGCCGGCATCTCCTTCTAGCCGCGCCCCGCCTCGGCCAAACGAGCGCGTGTTAAACTCGCGTCGCTTTGGTGTTCTTCAACTACACGACGATGCAGATGACGGCCAAGATCGTCTATTACGGTCCTGGCCTGTGCGGGAAGACCACCAACCTGCAGTTCATCCACCAGAAGACGGCGCCGCAGTCGCGCGGCGAGATGATCAGCCTCGAGACCGAGACGGACCGCACACTGTTCTTCGACCTCCTGCCCATCGACGTCGGCGTGATCGGCGGCATGAAGGTGCGCCTGCAGCTCTACACGGTGCCCGGGCAGGTCTTCTACAACGCCACGCGCAAGCTGGTGCTGAAGGGCGTCGACGGCATCGTCTTCGTCGCCGACAGCCAGATCGCGGCCCTCGAGCCGAACCTCGAGTCGTTCGCGAACCTCGAGGTCAACCTCGCGGAGCTCGGCCTGACCGTCGAGCAGGTGCCGCTCGTGATCCAGTACAACAAGCGCGACATCCGCAACATCCATCCCCTCGACAAGCTGAACCAGGCCCTGAACCCCAAGGGCTTCCCGTCCTTCGAAGCGGCGGCGCTCCACGGCGTCGGCGTGTTCGAGACGCTCAAGGGCATCTCGCGCCTCTCGATCCAGTCGGTGCGCCGCAAGCTCGCGGTCGAGGCGCCGAAGCTGGCGGCGGCCGCCCCGGGCGCCGTCCTGCCGAGCCCCGCGCCGAGCGCCGCGCCGGCGGCCGCCCCCAAGGCGACGCCGGACTCGAGCTTCGATCCCCTCGAGCACCTCCTCCCGACGCCTCCGGCGCCGGCGGCCGTGCCCGCGGCCGAGGACGTGCCGCTGGAGTTCGCCGAGGAGGACACCGGCAAGCACGAGGTGCGGCCGGTCGAGACCAAGGCCCAGGTGGACATCCAGGGCGAGCTCGAGCGGCTGCGGGCCCTCACCGGCACCAGCCGGCCGCCGGTGGCCACGAAGGACGAGCGCACCGACCGGCGCCTCCACGACCTCCTCGTCTCGGACCGCGACTCGAGGCAGGAGCTGAAGCGGAAGAACACGGTCGAGGTGCCGGCGCGGCTCCTGAAGCGCGCCGCCGGCCTGCGCATCCACGTCGTGTTCGACGACGAGGGCGGCGAAGAGGTGATCGAGGACGCGTTCACGCTCAAGCTGGTCGGCAACAAGAAGCTCGAGCGGCTGGTCCTGCACCTGGACCTCGAGCTCAAGGGCAAGGGCTAGGCGCCGATCAGGCCCTCGAGCCGCCCGACGACGCGCTCCCAGGAGTACTCGCTCTCGACGTAGGCGCGACCCTGTCGGCCGAGCGCCGCGCGCAGGCCCGGATCGCCGAGCAGCGCGTCGGCCGAGGCGGCGAACTCCTCGTACCCCCGGTAGGCCAGGCCGCCGCCCGAGCGCTCGCACTGGCCGCGCAACACCCGGCAGCGGCCGTTCGCGAGGACCGGCACGCCCATCCGCCACGCCTCGAGCAGGACGAGCGACAGGCTCTCGTAAGGCGACGGCATCACCAGGGCCTGGCACGCGGAGAGCAGCGCCACCTTCTCGGCCTCGCTGACGAAGCCGAGGGCCCGGATCCGGCGGTGCTCGGGTATCTCCATCGCGGCCTTGCCGGCCAGGACGAGGTCGACGGCCGGCGACTGCTCCTCGAGCCACTTGCGGAAGTACGCGAAGAGCGTGGCGCAGCCCTTGTTGGGCTCGATGCGGCCCAGGTACAGAAGGTACGGGTCGCGCAGGCCGAAGCGCTCGCGAGCCGGCGGCGCCGTCCCCGCGTCCGCGAGGGACAGGCCGCAGCCCACGACGTCGCCCGGCGCCGCGGTGCCGCCGGTGACCCGCGCGATGAGGGCGCGCTCCTCGACGGTGTTGAAGGCGATCGCCCGGGGCTTGCGGAAGAGCTCGGCGAACACGCCCAGCTCGATCGCGTCGTCCTCCTCGGCCGTCGGCACCAGGATCGCCTTGCGCCCCGCGGCCGGGACGCCGAAGTAGCTGTGGTAGTACCGGTACGAGAAGAAGAAGAACGCGTCGAAGCGCTCGCGGGCGGTGGCCACGGCCGCCACCAGCTCCGGGGACTCGGGGCCGTTGGCGCGCACCCAGGCCTCCTCGTCGTCGCGGGTGTGGGCTTGCGCGAAGACCCGGCTCGAGAGCGCGGCGAGCGCTCTCGGGTCGCGCGCGCGCGCGAGGCCGAAGCGGTGCACCGGAAGCCCGCCGACCGTGCTCGTGCCCGCCGGGTAGCCCGCGGTCCAAAGCGTGTGGTCGAGGGCGGTCGTGGTGAAGATCTCCACGTGGTGGCGCGCGGCCATGCGCTCCGCGATCCAGCGGCAGTGGAGCTCGGCGCCGCCCGCGACCTCGAGGCCGTAGCGCTGGACCACGAAGGCCAGGCGCACGGCTAGGGCGCGTCCTTGCGCTCCGCCGCGGCGCGCTGCAGACGGGTGGTCTCCTCGAGCAGGGTCTCGACGACGCGGAGCAGGTACAGGTTGATCTGCGCCTGGCGGGCGACGATCGGGTCCGTGTAGAAGCGCACGAAGGGCCGCGCCAGCTTCTTGAGCCCGACCACGAACCAGGCAGCCGGTCCCGAGCGATGGGTCTTCAGGGGATAGTCGGGGTCGAGGTTCCAGCCGCGCTCGCCGCGCAGCAGCGGCCCGAGCACGTCGGGACCCAGCTCCGCCTCGTCGGCCAGCGCCTCGAGCCGCCGGGCCACGACCTGGTCGACCGGCAGGTCGGCGCCGCGGCGCCGGATGCGCTCGCGCAGCGCTTCCATCACCTTCGTGACGTCGACACTGCCGTCGGGTGCCACGAACGGATCGGCCATGGCGCGGATTGTAACGGCGCGCTCGCCGTGGCCGTTAGCTCCGGAGACGAAAATGGCGCCGGACCCCAGTGGATCCGGCGCCTGAGCTCTTGCGCGAAGAAGCGGCGACTACGGCTTCTTCTTGGCGGCCGGCGTCGCCTTGGCGACGGGCGTCGCCGTCTTGGTCGGCGTCGGCTTCGCGCCCTTCACCGGCGGAACCGCGGCGATCGGAGCCGCCTCGATCACCGAGCCCTCGGGCAGCTTGCCGAGCTTGTCGGCCTCGCCCACGAAGAGGTGGGAGACCATGAGGCCGAGCTCGCGCTCGTCGTTCTGCGGCGGCGTCAGGTTCTTGGGGATGAACGACTGGTTCATGGAGAACCGGAGGTCCGCCCACTCCTCGGTGCCGAGGTCCTCGGCCTTGACGTGGATCTTCTTGAGGAAGACGTCGGCGTTCTCGATCGGGACCGTGACGCCGGCCTTGTTGCTCACGGAGACCGACAGCACCGGCGCCTCCGTGAAGCACTTCACGCAGGTGTCGGCCTCGAGGTAGACCACCACGTCCTTCTTGGGGTTCTTGAAGGAGACGAGGGCGTCCTTCTTGGTCCACGTGCGCTCGACGCCCTGGCTCGACTCGGGGTTGTGCCAGCCCTCCTTGTAGACCAGGAAGATGTTCTCGGTCTGGGGCTGGAACTCCATCTTCGCGACCTTGAACGCGCGCAGCCCGATGTCCTCGCCCTTCAGCATCACGCGCTCGCCCTTGCCCTGGGCGGGATACAGGCCCATGGCCACGGTGACGTCGCCGACGTAGGGGTAGACGGGAATGAAGACCGTGCGCTTGTACGAGATCGTCTTGCCGGCCTCCCAGGCCGTGGTCGGCGTGGGCGGCAGGTGGTCGTCCGTGAACAGCACGACCTTGTGGGAGTCGAGGAAGTGCACCAGCACCCGGTAGTCCTGTGCGAGCTTCTTGGCGCCGGGCTCGAGGGTCCACGTGTAGGTGACCTCGATCGCGCTCCCGAGGGGAGCCTTCGCCCGGTTGATCTCGATCGACGGAACGATGGGGTTGACCTCGGCGGCCCGCTTGCACGCGGGCATGAAGGCCAGGGCTGCCATCGTGAGGGCGGCGCCGGCGATCCACGAACGTCTCTGCATCATCAGTTCTCCTGTGCCCAAAACCTTGTGATTCTAGGGACTTCCACCAAGTATTGTCAACGACGAACGCGCTCCGGCGTGAATCGGCCGCGGGCCGGAAACAGCCGTGGTATAACGCGCTCTGCTTGGCCACGAAGTCCATCGACGAGGCGCGAGCCCTCGCGGGCGCCGCGCGCGAGGCCCAGAAGGCCCTGGCCGCCTTCTCGCAAGAGGAGGTCGACCGCATCGTCGACGCCATGGCCGCCGCCGCCCGGCACGACGCCGAGCGCCTGGCCCGGCTCGCCCACGAAGAGACGGGCTTCGGCAACGTCGCCGACAAGACCCGCAAGAACCTGTTCTCCGCCACCACCGTCCACGCCTACATCCGTCCCCTGCGCACCGTGGGCGTGCTGCGCGAGGACCGCGCCAGCCGCATCGTCGAGATCGCCGAGCCCATGGGCGTCGTGGCGGCCGTGATCCCGTCGACGAACCCGACCTCGACGGCGATCTTCAAGGCGCTCGTGGGCGTCAAGGCCCGCGACGCCGTGGTCCTCTCGCCGCACCCATCGGCGAAGGCCTGCATCCTGGAGACGGCCCGCGTCCTGATCCGGGCGGCCGAGGCGGCCGGCCTGCCGAAGGGCGCGCTCTCCTGCATGACCGAGGTCAGCCTCGAGGGCACCCAGGAGCTGATGCGCTGCCGCGACACGAGCGTGATCCTGGCGACGGGCGGCATCGGCCTGGTCCGGGCCGCGTACTCGTCGGGGAAGCCGGCCTATGGCGTCGGGCCCGGCAACGTGCCGGCCTACATCGAGCGCAGCGCCGACGTGCCGAAGGCGGTGCGCGACGTGATCAACGGCAAGACCTTCGACTACGGCACGCTGTGCTCCTCCGAGCAGGCCCTCGTCTGCGACGAGGCGATCCGGGCCCAGGTCGAGGAGGAAGTCCGGAAGAACGGCGGCTACTTCCTGGGCCCGGGCGAAGCCGCCGCCGTGGCGAAGCTCGCCGTCACCGAACAGCGTCTCGCCAACCCCGAAGTCGTCGGGCGCCCCGCCACCGTGATCGCCCAGAAGGCCGGGATCGACGTGCCGGCCGAGACCCGGGCCCTGATCGCGCCGCTGGCCGGCGTCGGGCGGGATTTCCCGCTGTCGATCGAGAAGCTCTGCCCGATCCTGGCCTTCTACGTGGTGCACGACGCCCGCGAGGGCTCGGCCCGCTGCCTCGAGCTGCTCCGCTTCGGGGGCCTGGGTCACACGGCCGGCATCCACAGCCGCGACGAGCAGGTGATCCGCGAGTTCGCCATGCGCAAGCCGGTGTTCCGGGTGATCGCGAACTCCCAGACCTCGATGGGCGCCACGGGCTTCACGACGGGCCTCGCCCCCTCGATGAGCCTGGGCTGCGGCGCCCCGGCCGGGAACATCACCTCCGACAACATCACCCCGATGCACCTGCTCAACGTGAAGCGCCTGGCCTTCGGCCTGCGCTCGGCCGGACGCTCGGGGGGCGGCGTCGAGGGGCCCGCCCTGGACTTCGTCTCGGAAGGCGACGTCCGGCGCGCCCTGGCCGAGGGCCGCCGCCTGCGCCTGGCCCCCCGGGCGATCGTCACCCCCGCCGCCCGGGACCTGGCCGAAGGCAAGGGCGTCCTGGAATCCTGAGCCGGCAGGAAATCCCGGCCGGCTGTCGTGTTAGGATTTTCCGTCGTCCAAGCTGAGGGTGAACTTCTGTTGACGCTGGCTCGCGGCCGGAGGGGGATTCTCGTTGCCTTGGCGCTCGCGGCCGTCGCCTGCGGCCACGGTGCGGCCGTCGCTCCCCGCGCCGCCGTTCCCGAGCCCAACCGGCCGGCGACGGGCAACGCCCAGGCGCGGCTCATCGACGAGGCGGACGGCCACCTGGACGCGGGCATCGCCGAGCTCAAGCAAGGACATCTCAACAAGGCCCGCGAGGAGTTCGACGCGGCCGTGGACATCTACCTGACGGGGCCGGGCGGCGCCTACGCGACCCCGGAGCTCGCCGACGGCTACCGCCGCACCCTCGACGCGATCCACCTGCGCGAGATCGAGGCCCTGGCCGCCGGGGACGGCTTCAAGGAGCCGCTCTCGGAGCCCGCCTCGATCGACGAGGTCGGCGACCTGGCCGTGGCCGAGGCCGCCCCGAACCCCGACACCCGCCGTACCGCCGAGGAAGCGATCCAGGCCGAGGCGAACGACTTCCCCGTCGAGCTCAACGACCGGACGCTGGCCTGCATCGACCTGTACCAGGGCCGGCTGCGCGACTGGTTCTCGGCGGCCCTCGCCCGCGGCGGCCGGTACCTGCCCCACATCCGCGAGGTCTTCGCCGAGGAGGGCATCCCCCAGGACCTCGCCTATCTCGCCCTCGTCGAGAGCGCCTTCAAGACGAACGCCCTGTCCCGCGCCAAGGCGAAGGGCGTGTTCCAGTTCATCCCGGCCACCGGCAAGCGCTACGGCCTGCAGCAGGACTGGTGGGTCGACGAGCGCAGCGATCCCGAGAAGGCGACCCACGCGGCGGCCAAGTACCTGAAGCAGCTCTACGCCATGCTCGGCGACTGGAACCTGGCCCTGGCCGGCTACAACGCCGGCGAGTACAAGGTGCTGCGCGGCATCAACCGCTACGGGACCCGCGACTTCTGGGAGCTCGCCCGCACGCGCTCCGCGTTCCGGCCCGAGACCCGCAACTACGTGCCGATGATCCACGCGGCAATCGTCGTGGCCAAGGCGCCCGAAAAGTACGGCTTCAACGTGACGCCCGACGCCCGGCTCGCCTACGACCGGGTCGCCGTCGCCGGTCCCGTCGACCTGCGCGTGATCGCCGAGTGCGTCGAGACCCCGCTCGACGAGGTGCGCTCGCTCAATCCCGAGCTCAAGCGCCTCGCGACCCCCGCCGGCGAGAGCTACGCGATGCGCGTGCCCCAGGGCCGCGGCGCCCAGCTCACCACCTGCCTGGCGGCCGTGCCGGCCGAGAAGCGCGTGCAGTTCCGCACCCATGTCGTGGCGCGCGGCCAGACGCTGTACTCGGTGGCCAAGAAGTACGGCATCCGCTCCCAGGACCTGGCGGACGCCAACGGCCTGTCCGTGCGCAAGACGCTCTCGACCGGCACGGAGCTCATCATCCCGATCGAGCCTCGGGCCGCCGTCGTGGCCTCGCGCACGCCGTCGACGGGCGTCACCCGCGCCTCGAACGAGATCGGCTCCAGCCGGACCCGGCTGAGCTACCGGATCCGGCCGGGCGACACGCTGGGCTCGATCGCCACCCAGTACGGCACGACCGTGCGCGAGCTGCAGTCCTGGAACCGCCTGCGCAGCACCCGCATCGCGGCCGGCAGCGTCCTCACGATCTTCAGCGCCCGCAAATTCTGACCGCCCTCCGGACCCCGACCGGCCGCCTCCCGCGCTAGCCTCGTCCTCGTACCGGCCCTGGCCTCTCCCGCCGCGGCCCCTCGCGCTCCGGGAGACCCTCGCATGCTGGCCACGGCCCTCACCGCCGCCATCCTCGGCGTCGACGCCCATCTCGTCCGGCTCGAGTCCGACACCTCCTTCGGCTTCCCCGGGTTCACGATGCTCGGGCTCCCCGACTCGTCGGTCCGCGAGAGCGAGGGCCGGGTCCGGGCGGCCCTCCGCAACTGCGGCTACGCCTTCAAGTGGGACCGCCGGATCACCGTGAACCTCGCGCCCGCCCGGCTGCGGAAGGTGGGACCCGGCTTCGACCTCGCGACCGCGATCGCCCTCCTGGCCTCCGACGGCGTCGTGCCGCCCGGGCCGCTGGCCTCGGTGCTGCTGACCGGCGAGCTCGCGCTCGACGGCAGCCTCCGTCCGGTCCTGGGGGTGCTGCCGATGATGCTGGCGGCCCAGCGCGCCGGGCTGCGGGCGGCGATCGTCCCGGCGGAGAACGCGGCGGAGGCCCGGCTGCTGCCGGGCATCGACGTCCACCCCGTGGGCTCCTTGCCGGAGGCGGTGGCCCTGGCCGGGGCGGCGTCCCGGCCACGCCCGGCTCCGGTCGCCCCGCCGGTCGCATCGGACGCTCCGTCGCCCGACCTGGCGGACGTCCGCGGCCAGGCCCTCGCGCGACGCGTCCTCGAGATCGCCGCGGCGGGAGGCCACAACGCGCTGCTGGTCGGACCGCCCGGCTCCGGCAAGACGATGCTGGCCCGGCGCCTGCCGGGTCTGCTCCCACCGCTCGAGCTCGAACAGTCCCTGGAGACGGCCGTGATCCACTCGGCGGCCGGCCTGCCCGTTGCGCTTGGCGGGGCTCGACCGCTTCGCGCGCCCCACCACGGCGCCAGCGACACGGCGCTCGTCGGGGGCGGCGGGCTGCCCCGGCCGGGCGAGGCCAGCCTGGCCCACAACGGCGTGCTGTTCCTCGACGAGCTTCCGGAGTTCCGCCGGGCCGCCATCGACGGCCTGCGCCAGCCCCTGGAGGAGGGCTACGTCACGGTCTCCCGCAGCCGCGGATCCTTCCGGTTCCCGGCCCGTTTCCAGCTCGTCGCGGCCATGAACCCGTGCCCCTGCGGCTGGCTGGGCGATGCCCGGCGGGGCTGCCGGTGCACGCCGAGCCAGGTCCACGCCTACCGGTCCCGGATCTCCGGGCCGGTCCTGGACCGGATCGACCTCACGGCCGAGGTCCCGGCCGTCCCGTACGCGGAGCTGACCGGCCCCCCGGGAGAGGCCTCGGCGGCGGTCCGGCGCCGCGTGCTCCAGGCCCGCGAGCGCCAGGAGGTCCGGCAGGGGACGTCGAACGCGTTCCTGTCAGCCCCCGCGCTGCGCGAGATCGCCTGGCCCGACGCCGAGGGCCGGGCCCTCGTGGCCACGGCCGTCGACCGGCTCGGGCTGACGGGCCGGGGTCACGATCGGCTGCTCCGCGTGGCCCGAACCCTCGCCGATCTCGACGCGAGCGACGCCGTGGCACTGCGCCACGTCGCCGAAGCGCTGCAGTTCCGCGCCCTTCCTCCGAACCTGGAATGACCCGATGTCTAAGAAGCCATTGGACAAAGAGGTTGACCCCCCATGAGGGGCTGTGTTAGCGTCACGGGGTTTTCACTTAAAGCGCACGCGTCGCCGGAGAGGTGATGTCAAACGAGTTCTACACCTTTATCGTCGTCCCCCACGCGAAAGCCCGCTTTCGGAAGTTCCAGGTGTCGGTCCGCTTCACCCGCTGGATGGCCGGGAGCGCCGCTCTCGCCTTCGTGATCAGCGGGAGCCTCGGCCTCCACTACGCCCGGATCGCGACCGAAGTGCGGCAGCTGCGGCAGGTCCAGGCCGAGAACCTGGCCCTGATGACCCGTCACAAGGAATACGAGGCCAGCACCCAGCGCCTGCAGGCGAAGGTGCAGAACCTGCAGAGCATCGTGACCAAGCTCGGCGTGATGGCCGGCCTGGATCAGAGCCTGCCCGACGCCCAGGTCGGCGGCGTCGGCGGCGTGTCGGGCCTCGAGGCCCAGGCGCCCCCGACCCCCTCCCTCGAGGGCATGGACGAGAAGCTTTCGACCCTCACGGAGCGCTCGACCAAGCTGGAGCAGTTCTACAAGGACCAGTCGATCCTGCTCGCCTCCACCCCGTCGGTCTGGCCGGTCCACGGCTACCTCTCGGCCAACTTCGGGAACCGCATCGACCCCTTCACCGGCATGCGCGACTTCCACCCGGGCATCGACATCTCGGCCCCGATCGGCACCAAGGTGCTGTCCCCGGCCGACGGCATCGTGATCTCCGCGGGCGAGAAGGGCGGCTACGGCAACGCGATCGTCCTCAACCACCAGTACGGGATCGCGACCCGCTACGGCCACCTGTCGGGCTTCAACGTGCGGCCCGGCCAGCGCGTGAAGCGCGGCGACGTGCTCGGCTTCGTGGGCACCACGGGCCGCTCCACGGCCCCCCACCTCCACTACGAGGTCTGGGTCCGCGACCAGGCGCAGAACCCGATCCACTTCATCCTCGACGAGTACCGGACCTTCGGCTAGAACGCCGCCCGCCGCACCGGCCTCACGAAGCCGCGCTCCACGCCCCCGCGTGAGCGCGGCTTCCGCATTTTCGGAGCCGCGTTTTGACCGCCTCTCGCTCCGCTGATATTCTGCGGACTTGACGCTCCCGCAGGTCGCCTGACCGGCGCAGCGTCGCACGATGCTCAACACCCTCCTCACCAAGATCGTCGGGACCCGGAACGACCGGGAGCTCAAGAAGATCCGCCCCGTCGTCGCGCAGATCGCGGAGTTCGAGCCGAGGATCCGGCCGCTCTCCGACGCGGAGCTGCAGGCCAAGACCGCGGAGTTCCGCGAGCGCATCGCGAAGGGCGCCTCCCTCGACGAGCTCCTGCCCGAGGCCTTCGCGGTGGTGCGCGAGGCCGGCCGCCGCGTCCTCAACATGCGGCACTTCGACGTGCAGATGATCGGCGGCATCAACCTCCACCGCGGCGTGATCGCGGAGATGAAGACCGGCGAGGGCAAGACCCTCGTGGCGACGCTGCCGACCTACCTGAACGCCCTCGGCGGCAAGGGCGTCCACGTCGTCACCGTCAACGACTACCTGGCCAAGCGGGACAGCGACTGGATGGGCCGCATCTTCCGGTTCCTGGGCCTCTCGGTGGGCGTCATCCAGCACTCGATGGGCGACCGCGAGCGCCAGGACGCCTACGCCTGCGACATCACCTACGGCACCAACAACGAGTTCGGCTTCGACTACCTGCGCGACAACATGAAGTTCGACCTCGGCAGCTACGTGCAGCGCGGCCACAACTTCGCGGTGGTCGACGAGGTGGACTCGATCCTGATCGACGAGGCGCGCACGCCCCTCATCATCAGCGGGCCCGCCGAGGAATCGACCGACAAGTACTACAAGATCAACGGCATCATCCCGAAGCTGATCCCGGGCGCCCGCATCTCGGGCGACAAGAAGGCGGAGGAGCGCGCCGAGCTCGAGAAGACCGGCGACTACATCGTCGACGAGAAGGCGAAGACGGTCACGCTGACCGAGGCCGGCATGGCCCACGCCGAGAAGCTGCTCGGCGTCACGAACCTGTGGGACCCGTCCAACATGGACGTGCTCCACCACGTGAACCAGGGCCTGCGCGCCCACACCCTGTTCGAGCTCGACGTCGACTACGTGGTGAAGGACGGCCAGGTCATCATCGTCGACGAGTTCACGGGCCGCCTGATGCCCGGCCGGCGCTGGTCCGACGGGCTGCACCAGGCGGTCGAGGCCAAGGAGAAGGTGAAGATCGAGCGCGAGAACCAGACCCTCGCGACGATCACCTTCCAGAACTACTTCCGCATGTACGGGAAGCTCTCGGGCATGACCGGCACCGCCGAGACCGAGGCCCCCGAGTTCGACAAGATCTACAAGCTCGAAGTGCTCGTGATCCCGACCAACCGGCCGCTGATCCGCGTCGAGCAGCCGGACGTCGTCTACCGCACCGAGAAGGAGAAGTTCGGGGCGGTCGTCTCCGAGATCAAGGAGCTGCACAAGAGCGGCCGTCCGGTCCTGGTCGGCACCATCTCCATCGAGAAGTCCGAGCACCTCTCGACGCTGCTCAAGAAGGAAGGCGTCAAGCACGTCGTCCTGAACGCGAAGTACCACGAGCGCGAGGCCGAGATCGTCGCCCAGGCCGGCCGCTTCGGCGCCGTCACCATCGCGACCAACATGGCCGGCCGCGGCACCGACATCATCCTGGGCGGCGTGCCCGACCACCGCGCGAAGGCGATCCTGCTCGAGAAGGAGATCGCCCCCGACGCCGCGACCGACGAGCAGCGCGCCGAGGCGACGCAGCAGACGCTGGGCGAGATGGCCCGGGACTACAACAAGGAGCTCGCGTCGCGGAAGCCGAGCCTCGACGAGCGCAAGGCGCTGGCCCGCCGCTATCTCGGCATCATCGCGTCCTTCGCCCACGACCACCCGTCGATGATCGCCCTCTCGGCCATGGCGATCGCCTCGGAGCCGATCCGCGCGTACCTCGACACGGTGCGCGAGATCCCGCGCGGCGTGAAGGAGAAGATCACCCGCAGCTTCTACCCCACGATCGAGGAGCCGGTGGACTTCCTCGAGGTCCACCCCTATCGCGCGGCCATCGAAGCCATCCCGGCCGCCGACCTGGAGCGCCTCGAGCTGTTCCTCGACCAGAACGAGCGCGAGCGCGTCGTGGCCCTGGGCGGCCTCCACATCCTGGCCACCGAGCGCCACGAGGCCCGCCGCATCGACAACCAGCTGCGCGGCCGCGCCGGCCGCCAGGGCGACCCGGGCTCGTCGCGCTTCTACCTCTCCCTCGAGGACGACCTGATGCGCATCTTCGGGTCGGAGCGCATCAGCGGCCTGATGCTGCGCCTCGGCATGGAAGAGGGCGTGCCGATCGAGCACGGCATGGTGAGCCGCTCCATCGAGCGCGCCCAGAAGCAGGTCGAGGCGCAGAACTTCGCCGTCCGCAAGCACCTCCTCGAGTACGACGACGTCATGAACAAGCAGCGCACGGCGATCTACGGGATCCGCCGCAACCTGCTCGAGGGCAAGGACACGAAGGCCCACGTCCGGCAGCTGGTCGACGAGATCATCGACTGGTACCAGGACAGCTACTGCGACGAGAAGCGCGACACGGCCAGCTGGAACCTCGAGGGCCTGCGCGTGGCGCTCAAGGACACCTTCGGGCTCGAGATCACGACCGAGCAGCTCGACAGCCTGAACCGCGCCGAGATGGCGACGACCCTCAAGACCCAGATCCTCGCGCGCTACGACGAGAAGGAAGCGAACGTCGGCTCCGAGCTCATGCGCTTCCACGAGCGCATGCTGATGCTGCAGATCGTCGACGCCCAGTGGAAGGACCACCTCTACTCCCTCGACCACCTGAAGGAAGGCATCGGCCTGCGCGGCTACGGCCAGCGCGACCCGCTGGTCGAGTACAAGAAGGAGTCCTTCACGATGTACGAGGCGCTCCTCGACCGCATCGACGAGGAAGTGCTGCGCTGGATCTTCCTGTACCAGCCGGTGCTGGTCCCGGAGCAGCCGGCACCCGCGGCGCCCGTGGAAGAGAGCGCGCCGGTGATCGACGTGACGCCCGAGCCGGCGCCGAAGCCGCGGCCGCGCGCGGCGGAGCTGGCCATGGCGGGTATCCGGACCGCTCCGCCCAAGAACCTCACCTTCAACGACCCGAGCCAGCAGGCCAACGCCTTCGCGAGGGCCGAGCGTCCCGAGGCGAAGGGCGGCGCCGACTCGGTCGAGACCGTGAAGCGCGAAGGCAAGAAGGTGGGACGCAACGATCTTTGCCCCTGCGGCAGCGGGCGCAAATACAAGAAATGTCATGGAGCGAGCTGATGCTTGAGGAGAGGATCTCCGAGGCGCTGACCTTCGACGACGTGCTCCTGGTCCCGCAGCGGTCCGACGTCCTCCCCTCCGAAGTCGACATCAGCACCCAGCTCACTCGCAACATCCAGCTCCGCGTGCCGATCATCTCGGCCGCCATGGACACCGTCACCGAGTCGCCCCTGGCCATCGCCATCGCCCAGGAGGGCGGCCTCGGCATCGTCCACAAGAACATGACGATCGCGGCCCAGGCGGCCGAGGTCGACAAGGTCAAGCGCTCCGAGTCCGGGATGATCGTCGACCCGGTCACGGTCTCTCCCGACGCGCGCGTGGCCGAGGCCCTCGAGGTGATGGCGAAGTTCCGCATCAGCGGCGTGCCGGTGACCGTGGGCCGCAAGCTCGTCGGCATCCTCACGAACCGCGACCTGCGCTTCGAGACCCGCACGAACCTGCCCGTGTCCGACCTCATGACGAGGGAGAACCTGATCACGGTTCCCGTCGGCACGACCCTCGACCAGGCGAAGGAGATCCTCCACCGCCACAAGGTCGAGAAGCTGCTCGTGGTGGACAAGGACTACAACCTCAAGGGCCTGATCACCGTCAAGGACATCCAGAAGCAGATCAAGTACCCGAACGCCTGCAAGGACTCCCTCGGTCGCCTGCGAGTGGGCGCCGCCCTGGGCGTCACGCCCGACGTGCTCGAGCGCGCGGCCGCCCTGGTCGAGGCCAAGGTCGACGTGGTCGTGGTGGACACGGCCCACGGCCACACGAAGCGCGTGGTCGAGACGATCGAGGCGCTGCTCGAGCGCTTCGAGGGCCTCGAGGTGATCGCCGGCAACGTCGGCACCCACGACGGGGCCCGCGAGCTGGCCGCGGCCGGCGTCGCGGCCGTGAAGGTCGGCATGGGTCCCGGGTCGATCTGCACGACCCGCGTCGTGTCGGGCGCCGGCATGCCCCAGATCACCGCCATCTCCGAGGCCCGCAAGGCCACGGCCTCCACGAAGACCCCGATCATCGGCGACGGCGGCATCAAGTTCTCGGGCGACCTCGTGAAGGCGATCGCGGCCGGCGCCGACTCGGTGATGATCGGCTCGCTCTTCGCGGGCACCGACGAGAGCCCGGGCGAGCTGATCCTGCGCCAGGGCCGCTCGTTCAAGAGCTACCGCGGCATGGGATCGATCGGCGCCATGCGCGAGGGCTCGAAGGACCGCTACTTCCAGGAGTTCGAGGGCAACGCCCAGAAGCTCGTGCCCGAGGGCATCGAGGGCATGGTCCCCTACAAGGGGCCGCTCTCCGCCATGATCCAGCAGCTCGTCGGCGGCCTGCGCGCCGGCATGGGCTACTGCGGCTGCGGCTCGATCCGCGAGCTGCAGGAACGCGCCCGCTTCGTGAAGATCTCGGCGGCGGGGCTCAAGGAGAGCCACGTCCACGACGTCATCATCACCAAGGAAGCGCCCAATTACCGGCTGGAGTAGGGCGGCCGCGGCGTTCGTGCTGGCCGCCGCCTCGGCCTGCGGCGGGCCGCGCGAGCCCCTCGTCACCTACTTCAACGGCCAGTACGCGGTCTCGCTCCAGCACCCGTCCTCCTGGCGCAGCGAGCAGTCTCAGCAGGAAGGCATCTGGTACCGCTACTTCCTCGGGCCGACCGGCTCCGGCGGCAAGCCCCTCGCCTCGGCGACGCTCCTGGCCGGCGCCCTGAACGGCAGCCTCGAGGCGTACGCCCAGACCTACCTGGCCGGCAACACGCCCGGGACCAGCCGCGACGAGACCCGCGGCAGCGCCCGCGGTCGCTCCTACGACTACACCTCCGGCGACGGCGAGATCCACTACCTGCTGCTGCTCCTCGAGGACGGCGGCACGGTGATCGGCCTCTACTCCCAGGCGCCCAAGGCCTCGTTCCCGGCCCACCGCGCGACCCTCGAGGCCATGGCGAAGAGCCTGACCCTGGAGCGCGCCCAGGCCTATCCCGAGGTCCGCGACGACGCGTTCGGCTACTCGATCCGCATGCCGCCCTCGTGGACCCAGACCCGGCGCATGTCGGGGGGCGGCTCGGCGCTCGTACAGTTCACGAGCCCGGCGCTCCTCGTCGACAAGGGCGGCCAGACCGTCCATGCGTCGCTCACCGTGAGCGTCGAGCCCGCCTCGGGCGGCGCCCAGGCGTACTACGACGCGACGCGCCTGAAGCTGGGCGACGCCTTCAAGATCCTGAGCCACGGGCCCTGGAAGACGGGCTTCGTCGACGAGATGCGCACCGAGACGCCGATCTCGGCCTCGCACGTGAAGCGCTTCTACGACGCGGCCGGCGCGCGGGGCTACAGCCTGACGTTCGAGACGCGTGAGGACGCCTTCTCCCGCGCCGGCGCCTGGTGCGACCTCATCGCGTCTACCTTTTCGACGCGCTGACCATCCCGTCGTAGACGATCCCCACGAAGTCGTCCGGCTTGAGGAAGCCGTTGCCCCAGACCTCGTCGAGGGCCTTCGTGGGCTTGGCCGCCACGACCTCGGCCCTGGTCTTCTTCGCGGCGATGAGGGGTTTCATGGCGTCGCGCACGGCCACGAGCATCGCGCGGTAGCGCGTGAGGCCCGCCTTGTCCGTGAGCTCCCCGTGGCCCGGCATGATCTTCGTGTCCGCGGTCGCGATCGCGAGCACCTTGTCGACGGCCGCGATCATGCCCTCGAGGTGGCCGCCGCTGGCATT
Organism: uncultured Acidobacteriota bacterium; assembly: GCA_902826455.1. Taxonomy (GTDB): domain Bacteria; phylum Acidobacteriota; class Vicinamibacteria; order Fen-336; family Fen-336; genus CADEEV01. Next base: position 23,952 of record CADEEV010000053.1, read on the forward strand.
GTCGATGAACGGGTAGAGGCCGTTGAAGAACGTGTCCCCCATGTGGATCACGTTGCCCTTCGTGAAGTGGATGATCGCGTCGCCGTCGGTGTGGGCGGGGGGCACGTGGAAGACGCGCATCTCCTCGCCGTTCACGTGGAAGGTCACCGCGTCGGCGAAGGTCACGACCGGCAGCGCCGCGTGGGGCGCGGCCTTCACGGTCTCGTTGAAGGCCGCCAGGAACTGGTCGACGCTCATGCGCTTGCGCACGTTGTCGTGGGCCACGATCACGACGCCGCCCTTGCCGAGGTTCTCGTTGCCGCCGGTGTGGTCGCCGTGCCAGTGGGTGTTCACGACGAAGCGCACGGGCTTGTCCGTGAGGGTCGCGATCGCGGCCTTGATCCTGTCCGTGAGGGGCGCGTACTCGTCGTCCACCACGAAGACGCCGTCCTCGCCCCACGAGACGCCGATGTTGCCGCCGGCGCCCATGAGCATGGCGATGCCGGGGGCGGCCTTCACCACCTTCACCTCGACCTTGCTGAAGTCCTCGTCCTGGACCGGCGCGGCGAGCGCCAGCGTGACTGCGAGAGCTGCGATCATCTCTTCCTCCGTGGTCTAGCGGACGGCGTCCTCGAGGGCCGTCGAGGCGTCGGTCTTGTCGTCGCGGTACTTCACGATCACGGGCGCCGAGACCGAGAGCCCGTGGCGCTCCGCGAACGGGTCCATGAGGCGCCGGCTGCCCGGCACCACCACGGCGCCCGGCGGGATGCGCAGGGGCTCGGGGCCGCTCTTGCGGTACTGGGTCTTGCGCACGAGATCGAACACCGTGACGCCGCCGGTCAGCACGACGCCGGCGCCGAGCACGGCCCGGGCGCCCACGAACGTGCCCTCGTAGACGCCGCAGTTGCCGCCCACGAGGACGTCGTCCTCGACGATCACGGGCATGGCCCCGACCGGCTCGAGGACGCCGCCCAGCATCGCCCCTGCGGACACGTGGACCCGGCGGCCGACCTGGGCGCAGGAGCCGACCAGGGCGTGGGAGTCGATCATCGTGCCCTCCCCGACGTGGGCGCCGACGTTCACGTAGGCGGGCGGGATCAGCATCACTCCCGGAGCGAGGTACGCGCCCGAGCGCACCGCCGAGCCGCCCGGCACGATCCGGATGCGGTCCTCGGGCGAGAAGCGGCGCGTGCCGAAGGTGTCGCGATCGAGGAAGTGCAGCGGGCCTGCCGATTCCTTCTCGACCACGACGCCCAGGCGGAAGCCGAGCAGGATGCCGGCCTTGACCCAGGAGTTCACGCGCCAGCCGTCGTCGGTCGGCTCCGCGGCCCGCACGCTCCCCTCCTCGAGGGCGCCGATGAGCTCGTCGAAGGCCGCGCGGGCCTCGTCGCCCAGCGAACCGTTCGGCAGCGCGGCGAAGCCCTCGACGCGCTCCTGGAGCGGCGCGATCGCTTTCACGCGAGAAGCCCGAGGTCCTCGAGGGCCTGGCGCAGGCGGGTGCGGGTCGCGTCGGTGGCCGGGACCATTGGCAGCCGGAAGCTCTCCTCGCACAGGCCGAGGAGCGCCAGCGACGCCTTCACCGGGATCGGGTTGGACTCGACGAAGTTGAGGTTCATGAGCGCAAGCAGGCGCTCGTGGACGCCGCGCGCCGCGGCGAAATCGGCGCGCGCACAGGCCTTCACGAGATCGGCCATGAGGCGCGGTGCCTGGTTCGAGACGACCGACACGACGCCTTCGGCGCCGAGGGCCATGTACGGCAGCGTCACGGCATCGTCCCCGGAGAGCACGGCGAACCCCTCGGGCCGGTCGCGCAGCAGGTCCATGACCTGGCCGATGTTCCCGGAAGCCTCCTTCACGGCCACGATGTTGGCGTGGGCGCCGAGGCGGACGAGCGTCGCGACGTCGATGTTGCTGCCGGTGCGGCCGGGCACGTTGTAAACCACGACCGGCACCGGGCTCGCGTCGGCGATCGCCGAGAAGTGCCGGAAGAAGCCCTCGGGCGTCGGCTTGTTGTAGTACGGGCCGACCGAGAGAACGCCGTGGGCGCCGAGCGCCGCGACCGCCTTCGAGCGGGCGACGGCCACGCGCGTGTCGTTGCTGCCCGCGCCCGCCACCACGCGCGCCGTTCCCGCCTCTTCGAGGGCGATCGCGATCACGCGGTCCTGCTCGGCCTCGGTCATCGTGGCCGCCTCGCCGGTCGTGCCGCACGGGACGAGGACGTCGACGCCGCCGTCCACCTGGCGCTTCACGAGACGGCGCAGCGCCGCCTCGTCGAGGGCGCCCGCGGCCGTGAACGGCGTCGCGAGCGCCACTCCGAGCCCGTTGAACGTCGCGGAGCCGCGCTTCACGGCGCGCATTTTGACACATAGCCCAGGGCGCGCAGCTTCTCGCACTGCTCGTGGGTCATGGGACCTTCGCCCGGCGCGTCCCCGATGCGGACACGGGTCGCGCCCCACTCCCGGTCGGCCCGCTCGAGCCACAGCTCGAGCTCGCGGCGGGCCGGACGGAGCTCCGGAGGCGCCGTGGCGAACAGGTCGCGCGTCTCGCCCGGGTCCTTCTCGCGGTCGTAGAACGTGAGGCGGGCGCCGGCCTCGCCGGGGGTCGCGACGGCCTTGAAGCGCCGGTCGAGCGTGGCACTCAGGCTGCGCTCGTTCTGCGCGAAGAGGCGGGTGCGGCCCGAGGACGCGCCGAGCCGGCTCTCCCCCGCGAGGTCCGGCGGGTACGAGACCTTGGCGGCGTCGAGGATCGTCGGGAGCACGTCGAGCGTCGAGGCGAGCACGTCGCTGCGGGTCCCGGAGCCGCCCGGCTGCGCGACGAGCAGCGGGATGCGCAGGCAGGGATCGAACAGGTTCTCGCCGTGGTCGAAGTAGTAGTCGTGCTCGCCAAGGCTCTCCCCATGGTCCGACGTCACCACGACCACGGTGCGCGCGCGCGCGGGCGAGGCGTCGAGGGCCGCGAGCACCTTCCCTACCTCCGCGTCGACCGCGGCGATCTCGCCGTCGTACTGCGCGACGTACCAGGCCTTCCGGTCCCGGCCCGGCACGCTCCACTGCTTCGGGATCCCTCCGTGGAAGGACTCGACGACGGGAAGGCGCGGGCCCGCGTCGCTCCCGGCGCTGAAGGCCGTGTCGAAGGGCGCCGGCGGCGCGTAGGGCGCGTGGGGATTGACGTAGTGCAGCCACAGGAAGAACGGCGCGCCGGCCGACGCCTTCTGCAGGAAGGCGACGCCGTCTCCGGTGATGGCCCGGGTGCGGTCCATCTCGGTCGCGAGGGCCTTCTCTTCCCAGGTCTCGCGGTAGCTCTCGAAGCCCTTCGCGTAGCCGAGGTTCTTGGCGACGTTCGGGTTGTCGACGCTCGCGGCCGTGCGATAGCCGGCGTCCTTCAG
>CADEEV010000054.1 GCA_902826455.1 uncultured Acidobacteriota bacterium
GCGGCCACCGGCGCCACGTCAGGCGGCCGATCGTGGGCGAGCAGGGCTAGGGGGGGGGCCAGGCCGCGCTGGCGGGCGGCCACAGACTCCCGGCGCGCACCCGCGGCTTCACGCAGCCCCTCAGCGGGGCCCTGGTGCGCTTCGAGAGCCCGCTGCCCGCCGATTTCCAGAAGGTGCTGGAGCGCCTGCGCTCCGGGGCGACTACGCGAGGGCGATCAGCAGGTCCTGCAAGGCGGGGGCGTCGCCGATGAACTGGATGCCCACCTGGTGCGACAGGCCCTCGCGCCGGGACCAGCTCACGACGCCGCCCACCTCGGCGTTCATGGCCGTCGAGCCGTCGCGCAGGGGCGTCTCGAAGAGCAGCCCGACCAGCGAGTCGCGCATCAGGTCCTGACCGAGCCGCAGCCGGCAGCCGCTCGCCGACAGGTCGAGGACCGTGGCGGGGTGCCACTGGTCCCCCACCTTGTAGCGGACGGTCAGCAGGCAGGCCCGCCGCGCGGTGAGCCTTCGATTCTCGCGCCGGGGCGACGAGTGCTGGGTCATTCGAAACCGATTTCCAGAAGGCCGCCACTATAGACCCGCGGCCCTCGCGGGTTCAAGGAGATTCGGAAAGTCGCGTGGAACCGGGCTTTGTGCTAATTTTCCCGCTCCCGTGAGCCTTCTCGGCCGCTCCCGCCAGATTCCCCTCGCACTCCTCCTCCTGCTCGGCGCCTGCGGTTCCGGAGGTCCCTCGCCCACCCCGACCCCCGCCCCGCGCTTCGACGTCCAGTTCGTGGTGTTCTACGACCAGAACGACAACGGGATCCAGGACGGCGACGAGCACGCCGTGGTTCCCAACGCCACGGTGCTGATCCGGGAGCGAACCGGCGTGACCGCCCCTGGCACCGGCGCGGTCACCGTCGCGGTCGAGGCCGGCACGTGGACGGCGACGCTCGCGGAGCTGCCCGCCTACTACCAGCGCGGGCACGAGGTCTCGGTGACCGTGCCCGTGGCCGACGGCCAGCCGATCCGGATGCCGGCCAGCCTCGCGATCGGCGCCAACCACCCGAACTTGTACATGGCCTTCGGTGACAGCATCACCGACGGAGACGGCTCCGACGACTTCACGGGCTACCGCCGGAAGCTGCAGGAGAAGCTCGCCCCGTGGTTCCTGGCCGGCCAGGTGGTGAACCAGGGCATCGGCGGCACCCGCAGCAACGCCGGCGCCGCGCGCATCAAGGAGAGCCTCGACGACACGACGCCAGCCTTCACCCTGGTGCTCTACGGCACCAACGACTGGAACGACTCCCACTGCCGCAGCGAGTTCCCCTGCTTCACGATCGACAGCCTGCGCCGCATCGTGCGCACGGCGAAGAACGCGGGCAGCAAGCCGATCCTCTCGACGATCATCCCGTGCAACACGGGCTACGACGCGCGCGTCCCGCCCTCGCGCAACGTCTGGATCGCCAGCATGAACGAGCTGATCGTGCAGATGGCCCAGGAGGAGGGAGTGGTCGTGGCCGACAGCTACACGGCCATGATGGCGGTCCCCGACTTCCACACGCTGATGTTCGACCACGTGCACCCGAACGAGGCGGGCTACGACATCATCGCGCAGACCTGGTTCGACGCGATCACGAGGCCCTCGGGCCAGAGCGCCTTGTCCCACGGCCTGCCGGAGCTCCTCACGCCGGACGGCGGCTACCCCGAGACCATCCCGAGCGATCCCGCCGACGAGCCGCGCCCGCCGCGCTGGAGCTCGCGCTGAAGACGGGCCGGCTGCTGAAGTTCCAGCGGCCGGGCGGCGAGATCCACGTCTACCTGTACCGCGAGGGCGCGCTGTTCCACGCCTCGCTCTACGTCATGGTCCGGGAGCGCAGCAGCCCAGCCAGCGAGCCCTTCGAGCGCCTGTCGGGCGAGAGCGAGGCGGACGTGGAGGCGCGCGCCCGAGCCGTGGTGGACACGCGCTTTCCGAAGGCCTAGAGGAGCGGGACGGGCCCTACTGCACCCAGTGGTAGGTGACGTCGAACTCCCGTGCGAGCAGGACCTCGGCCGTGACGCTGCCGTGCCGCAGCTCGACGACCATGCGGCTGGTCGCGAACGGCGGAGCGCAGTTCTGCACGCCGACGCCCGGCTTCGCGGGCGGCGTGGTGCTGAGCAGCAGCGTGTCCCCGTCGAAGGAATGGGAGCGGCCGGCGAGCAGCGGCACCAGGCCGGTTCGATAGGACGACAGGCACTCGGTCCCGTCGTCCTGGAGCAGACGCACCCGGAACACCGGCGTCGCGAGGCTCGCGTCGTAGGTCACCACGAACGCGTAGGCGAGGGCCTTGGTGCAGAGCCCGAACCCGCAGCTGCCGAGGCTGAGGCTCGTCCCCGACGCGGGCATGCCGGGGGCGATCTCGATGCTTCTCGGGGGCGGGGTCGGCATCGTCGACGGCGCCGACGGTGCCGACCCGCCGCCGCACGCGCCGGATAGGAGCGCCGCTGCGACGGCGAGCCCGAGGGTCTCGAGGGCGATCCGGACGTGCAGCGAACGGCGGGCCACGGACACTTCCAGCAGTGTAGCGGGAAACCGCGGCCGTGTGCAGTGATACTGAACACCGGCCCCGGAAGGACGAGGGGCCGGCGGAGTCCGCCTAGACCCCCAGCGCGGTCATCGCCTCGTCGAGGATGCGCACCGCGATGTCCGCGTCCTCGGTGTCGATGGTCAGGGCCGGGGCGAGGCGGATCGTGCTCTTGCCGCAGCCGATCAGGATCAGCCCGCGGTTGAAGCACTCCTGGATGATCTTGAGGCGCGTGGCGCCGTCGGGCTCCTTCGTGGCCTTGTCCTTCACGATGTCGAGGCCGATCATCAGGCCCAGGCCGCGCACGTCGCCCACGCACTTGTGGGCGCCCAACGTCTTCTTCGAGATGTCCATCAAGTACTTGCCGACCTTGGCCGCGTTGTCGATCAGGCCGCCCTCGAGGAGGTCGAGGGTGGCGAGGGCCGCGGCGGCGGAGACGGGGTTGCCGCCGAACGTCGAGCCGTGGCCGCCGTCGTTCCACTTCATCACGTCGGCGCGGGCCATGAGCGCCGCGAGCGGCATGCCCGAGGCGATGCCCTTCGCGAGCGTCACGATGTCGGGCTGCAGGTCGAAGTGCTCGCTCGCGAAGAGCTTGCCGGTGCGGCCCATGCCGCACTGCACCTCGTCGGCGATGAGCAGGATGCCGTACTTGCGGGTCAGCTCGCGCAGCCGCTTCAGGAAGTCGGGGTGCGGCACGACGTAGCCGCCCTCGCCCTGCACGGGCTCGACGATGATCGCCGCCACCTCGTCGGGGTTCACGGTGTGGACGAACATCGTCTCCGTGAGCAGGTCCAGGCAGTCGAGCTTGCAGGTGCCCGACTCCTTGTTCACCGGACAGCGGTAGCAGTTCGCGTAGTGCGTGTGGTAGACCTCGGGCAGGAAGGGCGCGTAGCCGCGCTTCTGCACGAGCTTGCTGGCCGTGAGGCTCATGGCGCCGTAGGTGCGGCCGTGGAAGGCGCCGTAGAACCCGATCACCTTCTGCCGGCCCGTGACGACGCGGGCCAGCTTGATGGCGCCCTCGACCACCTCGGCGCCGCTGTTCGCGAAGAACACGCGCCAATCGCCCGGGGCCGGCCCGCGCTTCGAGAGGCGCTCGCCGAGCGTGATCAGGTTGTCGTAGTAGAAGTCGGTGTAGCACATGTGGATGAACGTCTCGGCCTGCTTCTTGATCGCGTCGACGACCTTCGGGTGCGAGTGGCCGGTCGCGGTGACCGCGATCCCCGTGCCGAAGTCGAGGAAGCGGTTGCCGTCGACGTCCACGATCACGACGCCCTCGCCGCGGGCGGCCACGAGGGGATAGTCCTTGCTGTAGTTCTGCGACATCACGCGGGCGTCGCGCTCGATCATGGCCTTCGCCTTCGGGCCGGGGAGCGGCATTGCGAGATGGGGATAGTTCTTGGCCATGACGGTCTCCTTCAGGGTCCTACAAGCCGAGCTCGGTGAGCGAGCGGTCCAGGATCGCGACGAGCTCGGCGCTCTCCGCGTCGGTGATCACGAACGGGGGCGAGATCATGAACGAGTCGCCGTTGACGCCGTCGGCGCAGCCGCCGCCCGGGTAGGTCACGAGCCCGTGCTCGAACGCCCGGGCGAAGACCGCCTCGGCCTTCTTCTCGGCGCGCGGGAAGGGCTTGCGGGTGGCCTTGTCGGCCACGAGCTCGACGCCCAGCATCAGGCCCCGGCCGCGCACGTCGCCGACATGGGGATGGGCGAGCAGCGACTGGAGCCGTGCCAGGAGCGTCTCGCCCGCGACGCGGGCGCGCTCGACCAGGTTCTCCTGCTCGAGGATGTCCAGGGTGCGGGCGGCCGCGGCGGCGGTCACGGCGTTGTGGGAGAACGTGAAGCCGTGGACGAAGCCGCCACCCTTCAGGAGCGTGTCGACGATGCGCTCGCTCGCGAGCACCGCGCCCACCGGCATGTAGCCTCCGGTCATGCCCTTGCCGCAGGTCACGAGGTCCGGCTGCACGCCGCTCCACTCGATGCCGAACCACCTGCCGGTGCGGCCGAAGCCGCACATGACCTCGTCGTCGATGTAGAGCACGCCGTGCTTCGTGCAGATCTCGCGGGCGCGCCGCGCGTAGTCCTCGGGGGGCACGCCGGCTCCCGCCGAGGCGCCGAGGATCGGCTCCGCGATGAACGCCGAGACGGTCTCGGGGCCCTCGCGCAGGATCGTCGCCTCGAGCTCGTCGACGCAGGCGACCTCGCAGGACGGATAGCTCTTGCCCAGCGGGCAGTGGTAGCAGAACGGCGCCATCGTCTCGGCCACGTGGGGCAGCATCGGCTTGTAGGGCGCCTGAAGGTTCGGCCGCCCCGAGAGCGCGAGCGTCGTGAGCGTGTTGCCGTGGTACGAGATCGAGCGACGAACGGTCTTGAAGCGGCTCGGCTGCTTGTTCGCGAGGTGGAACGCCCGGGCCATCTTGACCGCGGTCTCGTTGGCCTCGGAACCGCCGGAGACGAGGTAGAGCCGGTTGCAGTCCCCGGGCGTGTACGCCGCGAGCCGGCGCGCGTAGCTCTCGATCGCCTCGCTCGTGAAGTGCGTGCCGTGGACGTAGGCCGCGCGGCCGGCCTGCTCGGCCATCGCCGCCGCCACCTCGCCGCGGCCGTGGCCGATGTTCACCACGACGGCGCCGCCGGAGCCGTCGATGTAGCGGCGTCCCGCCTGGTCCCAGAGGAGCGCGCCCGCGCCCCGGTCGATGACCGGCATGTCGCGACCGAGCGGGCGGTGGAAGACGTTCGATTCGGGGTAGCGGGCCATGGCGTCCTCGACCGTCAGTGGACGATGGTACGGCTCTGTTCGCGCATGAACTGCTGGACGTAGTAGAGGCCGCCCGAGGCCTTGCCCGAGGAGCCGCTGCCCTTCCAGCCCCCGAAGGGCTGCACGCCGGGCCAGGCGCCGGTGGTGGCGCCCGCCTTGCGGTTGATGTACACGACGCCCGCCTCGATGCGCTCGAGGAAGCGGTCGATCTCCTTCTGGTGGGCGCTGAAGAAGCCGGCCGTGAGCCCGTACTCCGTGCCGTTGGCGAGGTCGAGCGCCTGCTCCAGGGTGTCGAAGGACGCGACGCAGACGATCGGCACGAACAGCTCGTTCTGGAACAGCGTGTGGTCGTGGGGCAGGCCGTCGACGATCGTCGGCGCGACGAAGTAGCCGTGGGCCAGCGCGCCGTCCGTGAGCGCCTTGCCGCCCGCCAGGACCTTGCCGTCCTTCCAGGCCAGCTCCGCGTACTTCGCGTAGTCCTTGTAGGCGCGCTGGTGGATGACCGGGCCGAGCCACACCCCGTGGGCCGAGGGATCGCCGACGGTGATCGCCGCGGTCTTCTGCAGCAGCAGCTCCAGGAACTTGTCCTTGACGGACGCGTGGACGTAGACCCGCGAGCAGGCGCTGCACTTCTGGCCCTGAAGGCCGAAGGCGGACTTCATGATGCCCTCGGCGGCGTCGGCCAGGTCCGCCGAGTCCATGACGATCGCCGGGTTCTTGCCGCCCATCTCGGTGATGCAGGGCTTCGGGAAGTCCTTGCTGAAGCGGTGGTAGATGTTCATGCCCACGGCCTTCGAGCCCGTGAACAGGATGCCGTCGACGCCCGGGTGCGAGGTGAGCGCCTCGCCCGTCTCGGGCCCCGTGCCGAACACGAGGTGGAGCGCGCCCGTGGGCACGCCGGCCTCGATGAAGATGTCGTGGAGCGCCAGGGCGGTGAGCGGCGTCTCGTGGCTCGGCTTCAGCACCACCGTGTTGCCCGCGACGAGGGCTCCCGAAATGGGGCCGCCCGCGAGCGCGAAGGGGAAGTTGAAGGGGCTGATGATCGCCCACACGCCGAAGGGCTTCAGCACCGAGCGAGTCTCTTCGTTCGACGTGAAGCGCGCCATGGGCCGGTCGAAGCCGCCGTTCTTCTCCATCTGCTCGCAGTAGTAGCGCGCGAGGTCGGCCGTCTCGGTCACGTCGCCCATGGCCTCGAGGCGGTTCTTGCCCGCTTCCAGGCTGACCAGGGCGGACAGCTCGAAGCCCCGCTCCTCGATCATGTCGGCGGCGCGCCGGATGATCGCGCAGCGCTCCTGCCAGGGCCGCCCGCTCCAGTCCGGATAGGCGCGGCGCGCGGCGCTGACGGCACGGTCCACGTCGGCGGCGGTGCCGATCGGGAAATGGCCGATCACGATGCGCGTGTCGACCGGGCTCCGGTCCTCGAACCAGCGCTCGCTCGTGACCTCGTGGCCGTCGATGCGGTGGGGATGCTTCGCTCCGAAGCCCGCGCGCACCCGGGCCACCGCCTCGTCGTACTTGCGGCGGAACTCCTCGGTCTGGCCAGCCGCGAGGGTGGCGTAGGTGACGCGTTCGGTTGCGTTCATCGGGGTTCAGCTCCTTGACCCAGGGACAGGACGGGCGCCCGTGGGGAACCGCGATTCTACCGTGAGCCGCGGGCTATTTCCGCCCGGAGGCGGCGCGCACCGGAGTCATGAGCGCGCCGAACACGAGCACCAGGCTCGAGACGTAGGCGAACAGCAGGAGCGCCACCGAGAACGCGAGCGGCCCGTAGAACGCCTGCAGGTTCATCTGGCCGAGCTTCACGACGAACCCGTACTTCACGAGCTCCCAGGCGACGCCGCCCCACAGGGCCGCCTTCAGGGCGACGCGGGTCCCCACGGGCTTCGACGGGATCAGGCGGTAGATCAGGAAGAAGAGGCAGTAGGTCAGCAGGAACGCGCAGCCCTTCGCGGTGTAGCCGGCGACGAGCGGCCAGGAGCGTCCCGACGCGCGTACGAAGACCGTGATCGCGACGGAGACGAACACGAGGGCGCCGCCGGCCACGGTCATCAGGAACGCGAGGCCTCGGCTCACGAGGAAGTGGCGCTCGGAGCGCCCGCCCCAGGCGCGGTTGAGTGCCATCTCCACCGGCATGAAGATGCCCGAGGAGCCCCACACGATCAGCAGCAGCGAGAAGACCTCGAGCCCGCGCGCCATCTTCGTGAGGCTCTTCAGGGACGCCGCGATCGCGTCGTGGCCGAAGGGGATGAGCTCCTGGAGCAGGAGCAGCAGCGCCGCGCCGGCCCGGCTGTCCTGGTAGCGCTGCGAGAAGCCCGTGAGCACGAGCAGCAGGGGGAACAGGCACAGCAGGAAGTTGAAGGCGATCGCGTTGGTGAGGACGACGATGTCGCGCGACAGCAGCGTGGTGCCCGCGGTCCACAGGCGCTTCAGCACGGGGGTGGCCTCAGCGCGCGGCCGCCTTCAGGCGCGACGCGCGGCGCCAGTACGCGAACGCCGGCAGGCCCAGCACGAGCAGGCCGAGGCCCAGGCCCGACTCCACCGGCTTCTCCAGGAGCGTGTTGAGGACGAGGGCGAGACACGACGCCACGAAGATCAGGGGAACGACGGGGTAGCCCCAGACGCGATACGGCCGCGGCGTCGCGGGCTGGCTGCGCCGCAGCACCATGACGGCGATGCCGGTGAGGGCGTGGAACAGCACCACGGCGAACACCACGTAGGTGTAGAGCTGCTCGTAGCTCCCCGAGAACGTCAGCACTGTCGCCCACACGCCCTGGGCGAGGATGCAGGCCGACGGCGTGTTGTACTTGGGGTGCACCTTCGCGAGGGCCGGGAAGAAGACGCCGTCCTGGGCCATCGGCAGGTAGATGCGGGCGGCGTACAGGATCGTGGCGGAGATGCAGCCGAACGTCGAGACGAGCACCGCCGCGGTGATGAGCTGGCCGCCTCTCGGCCCGAACAGCACGCTGGCGGCCGCCTCGCCGATGCGCGGCAGGGAGCCCATGCTCTCGACCGGTAGCGCCCGGATGTAGACGACGTTCATGACGACGTAGAGCAGCGTCACGACGGCGGTGCCGCCGATCAGGCCCAGGGGCAGGTCGCGCTCGGGCCGCCGCATCTCGCCGCCCAGGTTCGTCACCGCGTACCAGCCGTCGAAGCTCCACAGCACCGCGATCATCGCGACGCCCAGCGCCGCGTACAGCCCGTTGCTGGCGACCGGAGCGAACAGCTGCGGCGCCGCGGCCGCGGGGAGCACGACGCCCAGCACGCCCAGGCCCACGATCGATCCGACCTTGATCCAGGTCACGACGTTCTGGAGGCCGGCGCCTTCGCGCAGCCCGATGTAGTTGACCGCGGTCAGGAAGACGATCGCGAGGGCGCCGCCGAGCTGTCCGCCGTTGACGGCGACGCGGTGCGTCCCGAGGGTCGTCTCGAACAGCACGTGGGAGCTCGCGAAGAACGGCAGGAACGCGCCCAGGTATTCGCCGAAGCCGACCGCGAGCGTCGCGATCCCTCCCGACATGATCACGAGGAAGGACGCCCACCCGAACAGGAAGCCCCAGAGCGGCCCGTAGGCTTCCTTCAGGAAGTGGTACTGGCCGCCCGCCTTCGGGAACATCGCCCCGAGCTCGGCGTAGGTGAGGGCCCCGGCGAGGGTGAGCAGCCCGCCCACGATCCACACCGCGAGGATCAGCCCCGCGTGGGGCAGCGCCCGGGCGATGTCGGCCGTGGTGATGAAGATGCCCGTGCCGAGGATCGAGCCGATCGTGATGAGGGCCCCGTCGAGGGCGCCGAGGCCGCGGACGAGCTGCGGGGGGCCGCTCGACTCAGGGGCTTTCATTGGGCCGGGATTCTAGCGGAGCGCGTCACGGATGTGTCACTGAGCGCGTGATATTCTCCTCGCCGTCATGGCAGACGAGATCCGCATCCGCATCGCGAAGGACCACGCCGACTTCGACGCGTGCGTCCTCCTGCAACGCGCGGTCTGGGGGCTCGCGGACATGGAGGTCGTGTCGGCGGTCCAGCTCGCGGCCACGATCCACGGGGGCGCCATGCTCCACCTCGCCGAGAACGGCTCGGGGCAGGCGGCGGGCTTCGGGTACGCCTTCCCCGCGTTCCTGGGCGGCGTCCCCCACTTCCACTCGGACATGGTCGGGGTCCTGCCGGAGTACCAGAAGCACGGCATCGGCATCCGCATCAAGTGGGCGCAACGGGAGGAAGCGCTGCGCCGCTCGATCTCGCTCATCTCCTGGACCTACGACCCGATGCAGGCGCGCAACGCCCACCTCAACCTGCGCCGCCTGGGAGCCACGGCGGTGGAGTTCCTCGAGAACTTCTACGGCATCACGACGTCCTCGCTGCACCACGGGCTGCCGACCGATCGCCTGCTCGTGCACTGGAACCTGAACGCCGAGACGGTCGTGGTGCGGGCCCGCGACGGCGAGCCGCCCCGCAGCGTCGCGGCGCCGGCGAGCCCGCGCATCAACGAGGTGAAGTGGCAGGCGGGCTGGCCCGTCACCTCCGAGCCGCGGCTGGATCTCACGGCCGACGAGCTGCTGCTCGAGGTGCCGCCGGAATGGAACGTGGTCTGCCAGGCGGCGCCCCGCGTCGCCGAAGGCTGGCAGCAGGCGATCCGCCGCGCCTTCCAGTCCTACTTCGCGCGGGGCTACCGCGCCGTCGACTTCCTTCCGACGGAGGACGGCGGCCGCCGCCGTCCTCTCTATGTGCTGCGGAAGGGCTGACTACTTCTTCGCGGGCGGCTTCGTCTCGTAGTGGACGTGGACGACCTTCCACTTCCCGTCCTTCTTGAACCAGACGTCGGTTTCCTGGGCCGCCTCGTCCACGACCTTGCCGTCGGGATAGCGCGTCTTCACCTTGACGGTGTAGGTGGCCACCGCCGCGTCACCCCCGGGCGAGGCCTGCACCTGCACGTCGTGCAGCTCGTTCGAGAGCACCTTGCCGCCGCCGGCGATGAGCGCGCTCCAGTCCTTCTTGTAGGACGCGAGGGGCACGCGGCCCTCGGCGAGCCAGAGCGTCGCGGCGTCGTCGTAGTAGGACCAATAGGCGGGCATGTCGTTCGCCGCGTACGCGGCGTTCCACTTCGCCTCGGTGTCGCGGACTTCCTGTTCGACGGCGGCCGCGGGCGCGGCGGCGAGAAATGCGAGGACGGCGGCTTCGAGAATCATGGTTCCCTCCGGAGCGCTTGGTATCCTACACGCGATGCCGAGACCCGGGCGCGCGTCGGGCTTCCTGGGTGCGCTCGCGCTCGCGGCGCTGGCCGCGAGGGCACAGGCGCAGGATCCCGCCATCGCGCCGACGCCGGCCCCTCCCGTCGAGGGCGAGGTCCGCTTCGACGCGGGGCACGTCGCGAACCTCGCCGCGCGCGACCCGTGGTCGCTGCTGCGGCGCGTGCCGGGCGTGCTCACCGATCGCGTCGAGGTCGGCGGCTCGGGCCTCGCGCAACAGCCGCTGGTCGTCGCGCGGGGGGACGCGGGCTCCGGCACGACCTTCAGCCTCGACGGCTTCGACGTCACGGACCCCGCGGCGCCGGGCTTCAGCACGCTGTTCCTGGACCTCTCCGTAGCCGACTCGGTCGCGGTGCGGCCCTTCGCCGGCGACCTCGCCGGACGCGGGGCCGGCGCCCAGCTGCGCGTGAGCCTGCCCGATCCCCGCGAGGCCTGGCACGGCGCGCTGCAGGCCCGGGGCTCGGGCGCGTCGTTGCAGTCGGCGAACCTTCCGGACGATCTCCAGGACTTGCCGTTCCCCCGCTTCGAGACCCAACGGCTCCGGGAATGGAGCGCGATGGCCGGCGGCCCGCTGGCGCGGGAGCGCGTCTCGCTGTGGGGAGCCGTGTCGCGGCAGGAGCTGCGGCAGCAGACGCCGTTCGGCCACGGCGAGACGCTCCGCGTCACCTCCGGCTTCGGCCGCGCCGCGGTGGCGCTCGGCTCCGGGCGCACCAGCGTGCTGGCCGTCCGCAGCGAGAAGGTCCACAAGGATCGCGACCCCACGGGCTCCGCGTCGCGTGGCGCGCTGTGGCGGCAGTCCGGTCCGACGTCCGTGCTCGGCCTCACCGACCGGCGCACGCTCGCCGGCGCCGACCTGACGACACGCCTGCTCTGGCTCGACAGCGGCTTCTCCCTCGAGCCCAGGGGCAGGGAATCCGCCGACGCCTTCGAGGACTTCCGCGGCGTCTTCCAGCGCTCGTACCAGCGCTTCGAGACCGAGCGGCCGCGGCGCGCGGCGAGCCTCGAGGCCACGAAGCGGTCCCGCGTCCTGGGACGCCCCCACGCGTTCGTCGTCGGCGCCGAGTACTCCCGCAGCCGCGTCGAGACGCGCTCGCGCTGGCCGGGCAGCGGCGCCGTGGGCCTGGAGCGCCGCACCGTGTTCTTCCAGACGTTCCACCTGACGGGCTACGCGCAGCTCACGCAGCCGCAGGAAGCCCGCGCGCTCCTCGAAAGGACGAGCGCCTGGCTCGGGAACTCCGTGTCCCTGGGACGCTTCACGCTGGACCTCGGGGCGCGCCTCGACCGCCAGGTCGGACGCGCGCTGCCGTCGCAGGTCGCGGCGAACGCGCTCCGGCCGGACCTGCTCCCGGCCGCGGCGTTCGGCGGCGGAGCGCCGCTGCGCTGGCTCGACCTGCTGCCGCGCGCGAGCCTCGCCTGGGACGCCGACGGCGAGGGCCGCCTCGTCACGCGGCTGGGATACGCGGCCTACGGAGCGTTCCTCACGCCGGGCGACGCGGGCTTCGCGAACCCGCTGGCACAGGTCGGATCGCGCACCTGGTTCTGGCGCGACGACGACGGGGACCGCGTGGTCGATGGCGGCGAGCTCGATCTGTCGCGGCCGCGCCAGGGCGCGACGCTCTCCTCGAACGTCATCGATCCCGGGCTGGCCCCGCCCCGCACCCACGAGCTGCGGCTCTCGGTCGACCTCCATCCGAGCCCCCGCTGGGAGGCCGGCGTGCGCGCCACCTGGCGTCGTCTCACGCATCCCCTCTGGCGGCCGCTCCAGGGGCTGACTGGCGCCGACTACGCAGCCACGACCGGCGTGTCGGGCCAGCTGTTCGGCGCGCCTTACGAGGTCGCGGCCTACGCTCCGATCCCCGCCGTGGACCCGACGACCGGCCGCCTCCTGACGAACCGCGACGGCTACGCGGGCGCCTACGTCGGCCTCGATCTCGCGCTCTCGAAGCGCGTCGGGGAGGAGGGGCTCGTCTCGGGCTTCGTCACGGTCCAGGACTGGAGCGAGCGCTTCGCGGACCGGGGCGCGGCGATCCAGGACCCGACGCCCCGCGACACCGACCCGCTGCGCGACGGCGGCGCCGCCTTCGCGCAGCCGGGCGGACTCGAGCGCGGCGACGTGTTCGTGAACGGCCGCTGGTCGGCGGGCCTCGAAGCCCACGCGGTGCTGCCCGGCGACGTCGAGGCCACGACGACGCTGTCGCTGCGTGACGGCTTCCCCGTTCCCTACTTCCAGGTGGCGCTCACGAGCGACCCGACCGGCGGCGCCAAGAACGTGCTGGTGAGCGGGCGGCTGGACCGCTTCCGGATGCCGACGCTGGCCGTGCTCGACGTGCGCCTCTCCCGGCGCTTCCGGGCGGGACGCGGCACGCTCACGCCCGCCCTCGAGATCGGCAACCTGCTGAATCGCGCCACGACCCTGCAGGTGGCCCGCGACGTGGACCTGCCACGGGTCGGCGCTCCCCGCGAGATCCTGCGGCCCCGGAGCGTCGTGCTGGCCGCCTCCTGGAGCTTCTGACCGATCGGTCGGTCGTCCTTGACAACTTTACGGACCGACGCCTAGAGTGACGGCACTTCCAACCCGAGTTGTACCGGCCGCGTTTCGCGTCTTTCGGAGGATCGACCATGCGTAGATCTCTTGCCGCACTCCTCTCCCTGGCGTTGCTGCTCGTCGCCGGCCCCGTCGCGGCCCAGCGCACGACCGGCAGCGTCATGGGCACCGTCACCGACGAATCGAACGCGGTGCTGCCGGGCGTCACCGTGACGATCAAGGGCGACGCCATCGTCGGCTCCCAGAGCACGACCACCAACGAGAACGGCCTGTACCGGTTCGGCGCGCTGCCCCCCGGCGCGTACGTCGTCTCCTTCTCCTTGCAGGGCTTCGGCACCCAGAACAGGCCGGCGGTGAAGGTCTCCCTGGGCGGCACGTCCGAGGAGAACGCAGCCCTCAAGGTCAGCAGCCTGACGGAGGAGGTCACGGTCACGGGCGAGGCCTCCGTCGTCGACACGACGGGCAACGAGGTCAGCACGAACTACGACAAGGACTGGGTGCGCAACGCCCCGGTGCCGCGCTTCACGTTCTTCGACCTGATCAACGCCGCGCCCGGCGTGAACCAGGCGCAGACCGGCGACTCGCGCTCCACGTCCCTGGGCTCGGCCGGCTCCGAGAACTCGTACCAGCTCGACGGCACGGACTTCACGGCGCCGCTCACGGGCGCCGCGTGGCCCTGGCCGAACACCGACGCGATCGAGGAGATCGAGATCCTCTCGGTCGGCGCTCCGGCCGAGTACGGCAACCTGCAGGGCGCGGTCTTCAACGTCGTGACGCGCCAGGGCGGCAACCAGTGGAAGGGCGACGCGAACTTCTACCTCCAGAGCGACGGCCTGACGGGCCGCAACACGTCAGTGGCCGAGGACGACGACGTGCCCTACAGCCGCGACAAGTACCACGACGCGACGTTCCAGCTCTCGGGCCCGCTGCTCAAGGACAAGCTCTGGTTCTTCGGCTCCTACCAGTACCAGCGCGACTTCCAGTCGCCGGTCGGCCAGAGCCCCGAGTTCCCGAACAAGTTCCAGGCGGACCGGGTGTTCGGCAAGGTCAACTGGCAGCTCTCCCAGAACCACAAGCTGATGTTCGCGTACCACGACGACTACTACCGGATCCCCTGCGTCGACACGAACTGCAACGCGCTGACGGCCGCCAGCACGATCAAGGTCGAGCACGGCCACAACCCGTCGCCGAACGTGACCTACACCGGCATCCTCTCGGACAAGACCTACTTCGAGGCGCGCGTCTCGGGCTTCTACGGCAAGGACCACGCCGATCCCCTGGTGGACGGCGAGGCCCGCAACCAGCCGCGCTTCCTCGACCTCGACACGGGCGAGGTGACTGGCGGCATCTACTCCTGGTACGACGGCGAGAGCTGGAAGAGCGCGGCCTCGGCCAAGCTCTCGCACTTCGCCGACAACTTCATGGGCGGCAGCCACGACTTCAAGTTCGGCGTGCAGCTCAACTCGGGCGGCGGCGACTACCTGGGCGGCTACAACGACTACATCCGCACCTACAGCGGCGTGCCCGCCTACGCCTACGGCTACCTGACGCCCGGCCACACCGCCGGCGCCACCAAGGGCATCGGCCTGTTCGTCGACGACTCGTTCCGGATCAGCGACCGCTTCACGCTGAACCTGGGCGTGCGCTACGACTACAACAAGGCGCTCTTCAACGCCTACGACATCCTGGACCGCAACCTGAACGTGGTCGGCCAGAGCGCCCCGGTCAGCAAGGTCTACTCGACCAGCGAGATCGCGCCTCGCGTCGGCTTCAACTGGAAGCTGACGAGCGACGGCAAGACGGCCCTCAAGGCGCACTGGGGGCGCTACTACGGCGCGATCATCACGGCCGAGTTCGACGACACGGCGCCGACGGCGCCCGCGGTGGTCGCCTTCTCCGGGGAGTACGACGCCCAGGGCAACCGCATCGGCGAAGAGGTCATCTCGACCAACCAGAACCTGCGCGTCGATCCCGACTACCACGGCCCGAAGACCGACCAGTTCGTCGTCAGCATCGAGCGCGAGCTCGCCAAGAACTTCGGCCTCAACATCACGTACATCAACAAGCGCGGAGAGGGCTTCGGCCGCTGGGACGACATCGGCGCCACCTACACGCCCGTGACCTACATCGACAACGAGGGCCGGGACGCCACGGGCCAGCCGATCACCGTGTTCCGGCGCGACTCGGATCCGAGCGAGTCGCTGTTCCTGCTCGCGAACCGCGACGACATGTTCACGCGCTTCAACGGCGTGACCGTGCAGCTCCAGAAGCGCATGTCGAACAACTGGCAGGCCACGGCCTCGGCGGTCTTCTCGAAGGCGACCGGCCGTCTCGGATCGAGCAACGCCGGGCCGATCGGCTCCGTGGCGTCGACGGCCGCGCGCTTCGGCCGCGATCCCAACGACCTCGTCAACACCGACGGCCGCCTCAACTACGACCGGCCCTTCACGGGCAAGCTGCAGTTCGTCTACCAGCTGCCCTGGAACTTCCTGTTGGGCGTGAACTACAACTATCAGCAGGGACGTCCCTGGGCGCGCCTCGTGCAGGTGCCGTCCGACCTCATCAACCGCTCGAGCCAGGTGCTGGCCGAGAAGCTCGACAAGCGCCGCGTCGGCTCCTGGAACCTGCTCGACATCCGCTTCCAGAAGGAGTTCATCGCGGGCCGCGCCCACTTCGCGATCCTGGCGGACCTGCTCAACACCCTGAACGACGACGCGAACGACAACATCGGCAACCGCCTGGGCACCTCGGAAAGCTTCGCCCTGCGCACCGACTTCGTCTATCCGCGCCGCCTGATGCTGGGCGCCAAGCTGTCCTTCTAGACTCCGGCGTCGGAACCGAAGCCCCGGGCCTCACGGCTCGGGGCTTTTTTCGTTTGAACCTCTTGACCCCGAGTCATCCCACGTCTCTTGACGGGGCCTCATCCGACTCCTAGAGTGACGCCAACAGCGTCGTCGTGGAGAGCGTGCTAACTCGCCGGCCGCTGACGAGGGGCGGCGCCGGCATGGGAGGATTCGAAGCCATGCGAAGAAGCCTCGTCGCACTGCTGGGTGCCGCGCTCCTTTGGGCCTCGTCGCCGGCCGAGGCGCAGCGCGTGACCGGCAACATCGTCGGCACCGCGAAGGACGACTCGGGCTCGGCGATGCCCGGCGTCACCGTGACGGTCAGCGGCGACCGCATCAACGGTGCCCAGACCACCGTCACCAACGACGAGGGCTACTACCGCTTCATCGCCCTGCCTCCCGGCAGCTACAACGTCAGCTTCGCGCTCACGGGCTTCGCGACGCTGAACCGCCAGGGCGTCAAGGTGAACCTGGGCGGCACGGAAGAGATCAGCGTGGTCATGAAGGTCGACCAGCGCGCCGAGGAGATCACGGTCGTCGGCGAGACGCCGGTCGTCGACGCCCAGACGAACCAGGTCAGCACGAACTACGACAAGGACTGGGTGCGCAACGCTCCCGTGCCCCGCTTCAGCATGTTCGACCTGCTCGCCGTCGCGCCGGGCGTCTCCCAGAGCTCGCAGGGCTCCACGACGATGTCCGCCTTCGGCTCGGGCACCGACGAGAACTCGTTCCAGATCGACGGCACCAACCTCACGGCGCCGTCCACGGGCGAGGCCTGGCCCTACCCGAACACCGACGCGATCGAGGAGATCGAGGTCCTCTCCCTCGGCGCTCCGGCCGAGTACGGGAACCTGACGGGCGCCGTCTTCAACGTCGTGACCCGCCAGGGCACGAACGAGTTCCACGGCGACCTCAACTTCTACTACCAGGCGGACGGCCTCACGGGCCGCAACACCACCGACGCCCAGGACGGCGGCTTCCCGTTCCATCGCGAGAAGTTCAACGACGCCACGGCGCAGATCGCCGGGCCCCTGGTGAAGGACAAGCTGCACTTCTTCCTGTCCTATCAGTACCAGCGGGATTCGAAGACGCCGGCCGGCGTCGACCCGCAGTTCTTCACGAACGAGAAGGCCGACCGCCTGTTCGGCAAGCTCAACTGGCAGATCAGCCCGAAGCACAAGATCGGCCTGAGCTTCCACAACGACTACTACGACCTGCCCTACACGCCCGCGGCCAACCTGGCCCCGAGCACGATCGGCGTGAACTACGGCGACAACCCGACGCCCGGCTTCATGTACACGGGCGTGCTCTCGGATCGCACGATCCTGGAGACGCGGGTGGCCGGCTTCTGGGGCAGCGACCACGCCGGCCCCATCCTCGACGGCGAGCCGCGAGTGAAGCCCCATTTCTACGACGTCGACACGGGCCTCCACACCGGCGGCGTCTACTACTGGTACGACGACAAGACCTACCAGTCCACGGCGAGCGTCAAGATCTCCCACTTCGCCGACAACTTCCTCGGCTCGAGCCACGACTTCAAGTTCGGCGTCCAGTACATGAACGGCGGCGTCCACGACGCGGTCACGGCCTACAACGACTACATCACGACCTACAACTACACGTACACGGACTACTACGGGAACTCGACGACCGAGAAGCTCGCCTACGGCTACCAGTACCAGGCATTCTCGTACGGCGGCACCACTCGCGGCCTCGGCGTGTTCTTCGACGACACGGTGCGCGTCAACGATCGCCTGACCCTGAACCTCGGCGTCCGCTACGACCACAACACGGCCGGCATCCCGGGCCTCGACATCCGGGACGACGCGGGAAACCCCACGGGCGAGAGCATCGCCAAGCGCGACCTCTACACGTGGAACGTCGTCGCACCGCGTCTCGGCTTCTCGCTCAAGCTCACCGGCGACGGCAAGACGGTGCTGAAGGGTCACTGGGGCCGCTACTACCGCGGCATCGTCACCGCGGAGTACTCGAACAGCGTCGGCGTGTCGCCCCACGTGACGCGCTCGGGCGCCTACGACCTCGCGACCGGTCAGTTCATCGATCCGGTGATCACCGAGTTCAGCCAGAACCAGAGCATCGATCCAAACTACAAGGCGCCCTACACCGACCAATACATCGGCAGCCTCGAGCGTCAGCTCGGCGCGGACGTCGGCTTCTCGGTGAACTACGTCTACAAGAAATCGCGGAACGGCTCGGCCTGGAAGGACACCACGGGCGTGTACGAGCCTGTCTCGATCGTCGACGACGTCGGCGTCGGAGCGACCGGCCGGACCAACGTCTTCCAGCGGCTGCTGAGCGACCCGGCCGACCGGCTCTTCGTCCTCACGAACCAGCCCGACATCATGAAGACCGACACCCACGCGGTCACGGCCCAGCTCGCCAAGCGGATGTCCCACGGCTGGCAGGCGAACATGTCCTACACGTACCTGGACTCGTCGGGCGTCCTGCCTTCGGGCCGCCTCGATCTGCTCTCGGCGCAGCGCGCGACGGTCCGGTTCTCCGACTTCGGCCAGAACCCGAACGACTTCGTGAACGCCGACGGCAAGCTGCTCGGCAACCGCCCCCACACGTTCCGTATCCAGGGCGTCGCCGAGCTGCCCGCCGGCTTCCTTGTGGGCGCGAGCTACATCTACCAGAGCGGCCGGGCCTACGCGCGCCGCGGGCGCGTCGATCTCGGCTTCCCCACCCTCGTGGAGGTGAACCTGGAAGAGCGCGACGGCAGCCGGCGCGTTCCCGACCAGAGCCTGCTCGACGTCCGCCTCCAGAAGAGCTTCAGCTTCGGGGAGAACGTGAAGTTCCAGCTCTTCGGAGACGCGCTCAACCTGCTCAACTCGGACACGAACGAAGGCATCCTGAGCCGCTTTGCGGACAATCCGACGTTCGCCGTGGCGAGCGACTTCGTGCTCCCGCGCCGTTTCATGGTCGGGGCCAAGTTCACCTTCTGAGGCCGATCGCCTTCCGCTGAGCGCCGGGGCTCGGGCCCCGGCGCTCTTTTCATTTGCGGGCGAGCTCGTCGCGGGCGGGCGTGAACTTCGGGTCGAGCTCCAGGGACTTCTGGAAGTACGGGCGGGCCTCCGCCGGCTTGCCCTGGCGCGACAAGGCGAGGCCGAGGTTGAAGGCGTAGCGCGCGTTCTTCGGATCCCGCGTGCTCGCCTCGCGGAACAGCGTCTCCGCTTCGGCCATGGCCCCCGACGCTCCCACGACCATGCCGAGGGAGTTCCAGTAGGAGGCCTCGTCCTTCTTCTTGTCGACGGCCTCGCGCATCAACGCGATGGCGCGTGGCAGGTTCCCGGCGTCGCGATAGGCCTCGCCCGCCTGCATGCGCAGGAGCGCGCTCTTCGAGTCGACGGCCAGCGCCGCCTCGTAGGCCGCCAGGGCCCCGGCCCGGTCGCCGCGCACGAGGCGCAGCTCGGCCTCGCGCTGGGGCAGCATGGCGTCGCGCGGCGCCGCCTCTCTCCCCCGCTTCAGCGTCGCGAGGGCCGCCGGGATGTCGCGGCGCGCCACCTGGCACTCGGCGAGGCCCGCGTACGTGATGGCATAGGTCGGCTGATAGCGGATCGCGCCCTCGAAGTGGGGCTCGGCCTCGCGATAGCGGTTCAGCCCGACGAGGGCGCGGCCCAGGTAGTAGTGCACCTCGAAGCTCTCGATCTTCTTCGAGAGCAGCTCTCGAAAGTTCGCGATGCTCGTCGCGAAGCGCTTCTCGCGCAAGGCGATGAGGCCCTCGCGAATCAGCCGGTTGGCGACCTTGAACTCCTCGATCTTGTCCTTCGGGTCGGCCCCCGGCTCGCTCGTGTGCCCGGGCGCGCCACCGCCCACGTAGCCGAGCGCTCCCAGCTTCTCGAGGAGGTCGGCGGGCACGTTGGCGTCGACGGGCGGCTTGTCGATCGCGGCCTTGCGCTCGGCGTCGAGCACGCCGCCCAGGGCCCCGCGCATGGCGTCGACGCGCTGGGGCTCCGCGGCCGCGAGGTTCTTCGTCTCGTGGGGATCGTCGCGCAGATCGTAGAGCTCGGGCCGCGGGGCCTGGATGTACTTCCAGCGGCCCTCGCGCAGCGTGCGCAGGTCGCTCCAGCCGAAGTGGAGCAGCGGCAGCAGCGATTCCGCATAGCCCGCCTGCTCGGCGGGCGCGGCGCCGCCCCGCAGGGCCGGGGCGAGGCTACGGCCGGCGAGGGCCACGCTGGCGGGAGCGAGCGCGGTCATCTCGAGGAGCGTCGGAAACAGGTCCACGGTGTGCGCCGTGACCGGAAGGCGGCCGCCGGGCGTGATGCCCGGGCCGCGCAGGAGGAGCGGCACGCGCAGCGTCGACTGGTACACGAAGAAGCCATGGCCGCTCTCGTTGTGCTCTCCGAGCCCTTCGCCGTGGTCCGACGTGACGACGAACAGCGTGTCGTCGCGCATCCCGAGGCGTGCGAGGGCCGCGTCGAGGCGGCCCACGAGCTCGTCCGTCCAGGCCACCTCGCCGTCGTAGGGCCGTCCGGCGTAGCGCGTCGCGTAGGGCTCGGGGGGCTCGTACGGGTCGTGGGGATCGTAGAGGTGGACCCACAGGAACGTGCGGCCGGCGTGGTGCTGCTCGAGCCACGGGATCGCGTTCCCCAGGGTCACGTCGCCGCGCTTCTGCAGCGTGTTCAGGAAGCGCGCGTCGTCGGCGTCGCCCTGGAACTCGTCGGAATAGGTGTCGAAGCCGCGATTGAGACCCGACTGCCGCGACAGGACGATCGAGGACACGAAGGCCGCGGTCTCGAAGCCCGCCTGCTTGAAGCGCTCCGCGAGGGTGCCGATGCGCGGCGACAGGCCGCCCGAGACGTTGTCGCGGATGCCGTGCTCCGAAGGCAGCAGGCCGGTCAGTAGCGACGTGTGTGAGGGACGCGTGAGGGGCACGTGGACCATGGCTTCGGGAGCCAGCGCTCCTTCCCTCGCGAGACGGTCGAGGTTGGGCGTCGCGATGTCCTTGCTCCCGTAGCAGCCCAGGCGATCGGCGCGCAGCGTGTCGAGGGTGATGAGCACGACGTGGCGCGCGTGAGGGGGCCGCGCCTCGGGCCGTGGCCCGCAACCGGCCAGGACGAGGACGAGGAGGAGGCCGCTCCTACGCATCGCCGGTCGCGACCGGCAGCGCCGGGTCGGAGCTCCACTCGCTCCAGCTCCCGCCGTAGAGCCGCCCCCGCAGGCCGGCGATCTCGAGGGCCAGGAGGTCGTGGCACGCCGTGACGCCGGAGCCGCAGTAGACGACGGGCTCCGTCGCCCCGGCCCCGAGGCTCGCGTAGCGGGCGCGCAGCTCCGCGGGCGACCGGAAAACCGGCACGGCCCCGGGCTCCAGGTTGAGGGTGAACGGCGCGCTGCGGGCGCCGGGCACGTGGCCGGCGCGGGGGTCGATGGGCTCCACCTCGCCGCGGTAGCGCTCCGCGGCCCGGGCGTCGAAGACCAGGCGGCGTGGATCGGGCGTCGCCATCTCCGCCTTCGAGAGCACCCAGCCCGGTCGCGGCCGCGGCGTGAACACGGCGGGAGCCACGCTCGGCTCTACCGTGTCGGTCTCGCGGCCTTCCGCCTTCCATTTCACGATCCCGCCGTCGAGCACCGACGCGCGGTCGTGGCCGTAGGCGCGGAGGAGATACCAGAGCCGGGCCGCGGTGGCGCCGGCCTGATCGTCGTACGCGACGACGTGGGTGTCGGGCCCGATGCCGGCCCGCGACATCACGACGCGCACCTTCTCGGCGTCCGGCCAGGGGTGGCGGCCGACCGGCCCGCCGCGTGCTCCGCCCGGGCCGGAGAGATCCTCCTCGACATCGAGGAAGATCGCGCCCGGCACGTGCCCCGCGCGCCACGCGTCACGGCCGCGCCGCGCCGGATCGAGATACCAGCGCACGTCGACGACGCGCACGTCGGGATCGCCCCGGTGCGCGGCGAGCCAGGCTGTGTCGACGAGCGGTCCCATGAGGGACCTACTTGAGCATCTTCTTCATCGGCGAGTCGACCTGCTTGTAGCCGGCCGGGATCTCGAAGGCCGAGTCCGGGATCGCGCCCTTCTTGACCTCGGTCACCTCGCTCGTCGTGCTCGAGGACTTGCCCATGAACTTGGCGGTGGTGGCGACCGAGAGCGGATAGCCCTGGATGGCGCTCATCTTCTCGGCGAGGCCCTGGCCGCCCGCGCCGCGACCCGTCATGGAGCGCAGCATGCCCTGCATCTGCTCGGCGAACTCCTTGTACCGGCTCCAGGCCTGGGCCGGCAGCGCGAGCTCGCCGGTGACGCACTGCTCGGTCTTCGCCACCTCGCCGAAGCCGATCGTCCACGTCTCGCACGAGTAGCCGGCGATCTTGCGGCCCGGCCCGGTCTTCGCCACGGTCACGGCGCCGCCGCCGCCCATCTTCTCCATCAGCGCCTTGGCCTGGGGCGGCATGTTCTTCATCTGCTCTTCCATCTTCTGGGCCTGGACCTGCATCTTGGCCATGATCGCCTTCAGGTCCTCGGGCGTGATGACCGAGTACTCCTTCTTCTTGTTGTCGATCGTGGTCATGTTGCCGGTCTTGTTGTCGAGCAGGAAGTCCGTGCCTTCGGCCTGGGCCATGCGGATCCGCCCCTCGGACAGGTAGCTCGTCTGGGTGCCCGCGGGCTCCCCGTTGCGGGTGACGCTCGAGACGATCGTCAGGTCCTCGGCGGAGGCGGCGGACGCGGCGAGCAGCGAGGCGACGACGAGCATGCGCATGAGAACAAACCTCCTCAGGTCGATGAAGCGCCAGTATAGCAGGGGCCTCCGGAGCCCCCTGCTATACTCCGGCCATGCCGAAGCCGGAACGTCACGTGCTCGTGTGCCTGAACGCGCGGCCGCCGGGAAACCCCAAGGGCTCCTGCGCGGACAAGGGCGCCGAGGCCCTCTACGATGCCCTCCGCGACCGCGTGAAGGCCCGCGGCCTGGGCCAGCGCGTGATCGTGAACCGCACGAGCTGCCTCAAGCATTGCAGCCAGGGCGTGACGATCGCGGTCCAGCCCGACAACGTCTGGTACGCGAAGGTCACGGAAGCCGACCTCGACGAGATCTGCGAGAAGCACCTCGAGCAGGGCGAGCCCGTCGCGCGCCTCTCGATGCCCGACATTCCCTGGGAGTAGCTTCCGGCTACTTGCGTGCGACGCGCCGGCCCACGGCCGGGTTGATGCGCCCGAGCTCCCTCAGGAACACCGTCGCGTCGATGCCGCCGTCGCGGAGGAACTGGCTCACCTCGCGCGCGAACTCCAGCACGACCTCGCGGTCGCTCGAGGCCTCGCGATGCACCACCGTGCGCTTGTGGAGGCGGCCGTCGCCGATCAGGCGCTTCACGAGCGTCACGCGGGACGGGCTCCAGAGGCGATAGCCCTTCTTGTTGCGGGGCGGCTCCGGCACCTTGCCCGCATAGAGCCAATTGAGGAGGGTCTGCTTGCTGACCTTCAGCTCGTGGGCCACCTCGAGGGTGGTCAGGTATTTCATTGGCCGGAACCGCAAGGATTCTCACCCACGGCGGAGCGGGCGTCAATGAACGCGGCTCACCCACGGGCGCGGCCGCGTCGTGACACAATCACGCGGCCGGAGCCATCGGGAATAGGAGTGGGCGGGCGGGCGTTCCTGCAGCAATGGGGGACGCGGCTCTGCACAGGAAAGCTTGGATCTCACCGCCCGTTTCGAGAAAGAGGCGCTCCCGCAGTGGCGGAGCCTGTTCCGGACGGCCTGCCGCCTGACGCGCAACGTCGACGACGCCGAGGACCTCGTCCAGGAGACCATGTTGCGGGCCTACCGCGCCTTCAATCGCTATGAGCCGGGCACGAACATCCGCGCCTGGCTCTACACGATCCTGCACCGCGTCCACCAGGACGGCCTGCGCAAGAAGCGGCGCACCCCCGGCCTCGACGAGCTCCCCGAGGAGGGCATCCCCGTGCCGCCGCCCCAGGCGTTCGTGGCGGCCGGCGGCGAGGATCTCTCGCGGGCCCTCGACAAGCTGGCCGAGCCCTTCCGGTCCGCGGTCGTGATGCGCGACCTCGAGGAGCTCAGCTACCAGGACATCGCGCGCATCCTCGAGGTGCCGATCGGCACGGTGATGTCCCGCATCCATCGCGGCCGGGCCCAGCTCCGCGAGAGCCTCGTGGGAGGCGCGTCGTGACCTGCAACCCCGAGCTGATCACGGGCTACGTGGACGACGGCCTGGAGCCGGCGCAGCGCACCGAGGTCGAGGCCCATCTCGTGACGTGCGCGATCTGCCTCGAGCAGGTCGCCGCGGAGCGCGCGCTGCACGCGCGCCTCATGGCGCTGCCCTCGCCCGAGCCGCGTCGCGGCTTCGAGAACGAGCTGCGCCGCACCCTCCACCGCGCGCGCCCGTCGCCGCTGCGCGTGCTGCTCCCGATCGCCGCCGTCCTCGCGCTCGCCGTGCTGTGGGGCCTGCGCATGCCGCGCGTCCTGGCCTGGGAGCTCGCGCGCGACCACCGGAGCTGCTTCAGCCACGACTCCCTCCCCGCCGAGGTGTGGAGCGACCACGGAGAGGTGGTCGGCGCCTGGCTCGAAGCCCACGGCGTCCCGGCGCCGCCCTTTCCCGACAGCGCCTCGGGCCTGAGCCTCGTCGGGGCCCGCCGTTGCCCGATCCTGGACCGCACGGTCGTCCACCTGTACTACACCGGCGGCGACCGCACCGTCTCGCTCTTCGTCGTGCCGGGCGCGGTGCAGCTCTCGGACGCCCACTTCCGTGGCACGGCGCGCCGTCAGGCCGTGCGCATCTTCCGCGTGGCCGGGGCGACGGTCGGCGTCGTGGGCGAGCACGCCGAGGACGTCGCGGAGTTCGAGCGCAGCTACCGCTCGACCCAGGCGCGCCTCACACCGCAAGCCGGAGGTTTGACCGCCGTCGCCGCTCTTTGGTAGAGTGACGATTCGTTCTCGTCTCCCGTGGGGCTGTAGCGCAGCTGGGAGCGCGCGTGAATGGCATTCACGAGGTCAGGGGTTCGATCCCCCTCAGCTCCACCAACTCCAGCAACAACTTAGCGGCGGGCCACCCAAGACGAGGGCGCGCTGTGTCTACGCTGTGTCTATTCCTGGGTTCCCGCGTCCCACGACCAGCCAGATCACCGATCTCCATCCAAGTCTTCCGGGTCCTCGTCCTCATGGTCGATAACCCAGAGGAGGGTGAGCACGGTTTCGTAGCGCCCTAGCACCATCGACTGCTCGTAGACGTCTCTCTTGACCTTCGCCTCGCGGCCTGGGAACCAAGCATTCACAGGGACCGCCTCCATCTTGGATTCGCCTGCTGGCTCCCATGCCTGACTTCGGCGGTCGATCTCGAGATCCCTTTCGATCCAGATCTGGGATCCCTCCCTCGCACGCCACCACTGGACCTTCCTGGCTTCCGAGAACACGACCGCGCAAGTCTCGCGACACTCCTCGACGAAGCGCAGCGCCGCAGCGGTGACGCTCGTGCGAAACTCTGCGGCCAAAGCCCGAACGACAGCCAGGTCAGGCGTCGCCTCCTCACAGCGAGGACGCACGAGTAGCGTCGGCATCAACAACTCGCCCGCAAAGGCGTTCGCCTCGATCTCCGGGGAACTGTTCGCGTAGGCCGCGACGTCATCAGCCTCGCACAGCGTCCATTGCGACATCTCCGCGTGGAGCTCCCAATGGCCGAGTTCGTGGGCAACCGCGAACCTCTTGCGTCCATCCTCGGGCAAATCTGCCTTGACGCGGATCAGGCCACGCGCCCCTTGGCGCAAGAGGCGTGCCTCGGCCCCGTCCAGGCGCCCTTCGCTAACGTAGACACCTCGCGCCATAGCGATGTCTTCGAGAACGATGTCATCGGGCCTCGTGATGTTGAGGATCCTGTGCACGGTGCGGGCACGATGCCGCGCCTCCAGCAGGTTGGGCTTAGCGCTCGTCCCCATGGCCTTTGTCAAGCTGGTCGAGTAGCGCCAGATCGGTGAGGATGCTTTCGAGGTCAGCCTCGCTCGCGCTCTCAAATTTCCGCCAATACGCTGCTACAGCCTCGGGCTTCCTGGCAGATAGGCCCTGAAGACCCCGAAGAGCACGATCCCGAAGGCTCGGCGACGCCTCGCCACTGATGCGCGGGTCGGCCAGACCGCTGATGCGTGCACGCTCTGCTCGTGCCTTCGCCAATACTTCTGTTGCCCGCGCTGCCACTAGGCGGTCTCGAACGAGTTGCAGGTGCGGCGCCCGTTCTACACTGTCTTTCTGCATGTCCTTTAGAACCCGTGCAGTCGGAACCC
>CADEEV010000055.1 GCA_902826455.1 uncultured Acidobacteriota bacterium
CGGCCGACGGCACCGTGGACCTCGACACCTTGCGCGAGCGCGTGGATCACGAGACGGCCCTGGTCGCCGTGATGCTCGCGAACAACGAGACCGGGGTGCTGCAGCCGCTGGAGGAGGTGGTGCGTCTGGCTCGGGCGCGCGGCGCGAGGATCCACTGCGACGCGGTGCAGGCGGCCGGCAAGGTTCCCGTGGACGTGCGCGCCCTCGACGTCGACACGCTGGCCCTGTCCGCCCACAAGCTCTACGGACCGCAAGGCGTGGGCGCGCTGTACGTGAAGCGGGGCGCGCGCCTGAGCGCCCTGCTGCGCGGCGGCTCCCAGGAGCGGAACCGGCGCGCCGGGACCGAGAACGTCGCCGGCATCGCGGGCTTCGGCCGTGCGGCGCAGCTGGCGCGCGCCGAGATGGCCGGCGAGGCGGCGCGGCAGGCGGCGCTGCGCGACCGCCTCGAGAGCCGCCTGCTGGCCCTCCCGGGCTGCCGGCGCAACGGCGACGGGCCCCGCGTGCCGAACACGACGAACCTCTCGTTCGAAGGCTGCGAGGCCGAGAGCCTGCTCCTGGCCCTCGACCTCGCGGGCGTCGCCGTGTCCACGGGCGCCGCGTGCGCCGCGGGGGCCGTGGAGCCCTCCCACGTCCTCAAGGGCATGGGCCTGGGCTCGGGCCGGGTCCAGTCCTCCCTGCGCTTTTCCGTGGGCCACGCGACGACCGACGCGGAGGTCGATCGCGCGTCGGAGATCGTCTCGGACGCGGTCGCGCGGCAGCGTCGCATGCGGGCGCTCGCCACGTGAGCGGCGCCACGGGCGACGACGACGATCTCGAGAGGCTCGGCTACAAGCCCGAGCTGGCGCGCACCCTCGACCTGCTGGCCAGCTTCTCGATCGCGTTCTCGTACATCTCTCCGGTCGTCGGCGTCTACACGCTCTTCGGGTTCGGGCTCTCGAGCGGCGGCCCGGCCTACCTGTGGAGCCTGCCGGTCGTGGTGCTGGGCCAGCTGCTCGTCGTGTTCGTGTTCTGCGAGCTGGCCGTCGAGTACCCCCTGGCGGGCGCCCTGTACCAGTGGGCGCGCCGGCTCGTGGGCCCGCGCTACGGATGGTTCGTGGGCTGGATCTACGGCTGGGCGCTCGTCATCACGATCGCCGCCATCGACCTCGGCGCGGCACCCTACCTCGCGGAGCTGCTCGGGCTGCCGGTCACCCGCACCACGACGTGCCTCCTCGCCACCGGGCTGCTCGTCGCCCACACGGCCATCAACTACGAGGGCGTGCGCGGTACGGCCTTCATCACCAAGGCGGGGCTGGTGACCGAGGTCGTCGCCACGCTGGCGATCGCCGGAGCGCTCTTCTCGGGTCCGGCGCCGCTGCGTCCCCTCGACACGTTGTTCTCCCGGGCGATCCCCGGCGGCTTCGCCGACGGCCCCGCGCTGCTCGCGGCCTCGCTCGCCATGGCGTGGATCTTCTTCGGCTTCGAGTCGGCGGCCGACGTCGCGGAGGAAGTCGTCGATCCGGGCCGCCGCGTGCCGCGGGCCATGATCCTCTCGCTGCTGGGCGCGGCCGTGGTCACGGCGGTGCTCGTGGTCGCGCTGATCCTGGCGGCGCCGGATCTCGACGCCGCCGCCGCGAAGCCGGCTCTCGCGATCCCGATGATCCTCGAGGCCCGCCTCGGGCCGGCGCTCCTCAAGGGCCTGCTGGTGCTCTTGATGTTCGCCTACCTCTCGTGCGCGGGAGCGGCGCAGGCCGCCGCCGCCCGCCTCACCTACTCCTACGCGCGCGACGGCATGCTGCCCGGCTCGGGCTGGCTGCGCCGGGTCTCGGCCGGGCACAAGGTGCCGGCCAATGCCACGCTGTTCACGGCCGCCCTCGCCCTCGTGATCGTGGCCCTCAGCTACGTCGATCTCGGCGAGGTCAACGTGAACGCCCTCGTGGTCTCGTATGCGGTGGTGGGGATCTACCTCTCCTTCCAGGCGGTGGTGGCCGCCCGGATCCTGGCTGCCGCGCGAGGCTGGAAGGCGCGCACGGCGCCGGGCCTCTTCTCGCTCGGACGCCTCGGCACGCCGGTCGCCTGGGCGGCCCTCGCTTACGGGACCGCGATGATCGTGAACCTGTGCTGGCCCCGGCCCGTCGACAGCCTCGCCTCGTGGCTGACGCTGGCCGCGGCACTCACGATCGTGGTCCCCGGCCTCGTGATCGTAAGGACGCGCCGCTTCGACTAGCGCGGCACCTGGGCGTCCGCGTGGTACGACGAGCGCACGAGCGGCCCGGACTCCACGTGGCCGAAGCCCAGGCCCAGGCCGAATTCCCGGATCTGCTCGAACTCCTCGCGCGTGTAGTAGCGGCGCAGCGGCAGGTGCTCGGCGCTCGGCCGGAGGTACTGCCCAACGGTGAGGATGTCGGTCCCGGAGTCGCGGATCGCCTGGATGCAGGCGAGGACCTCGTCCCACTCCTCGCCGAGGCCGACCATGATGCCGCTCTTGGTCAGCAGCCCGGCGTCCTTCGAGCGCTTCAAGAGCTCGAGAGAGCGCTCGAAGCGCGCCCCGGGCCGCACCTGCCGATAGAGCCGCGGCACGGTCTCCGTGTTGTGGTTCAGGATGTCGGGGCGCGCCGCGATCACGACGTCGAGCGCGTCCCACTTGCCCTTGAAGTCCGGGATCAGCACTTCCACGGCGCACCCGGGGACGAGGGCGCGGATCTCGCGAATGCAGGCGGCGAAGCTCCCGGCGCCCCCGTCGCGCTGGTCGTCGCGATTCACCGAGGTGATGACGGCGTGGCGCAGGCCCATCTGCCGCACGGCGTCGGCGACGCGGCGCGGCTCCTCGGGATCGGGCGGCGCGCCCGGCAGGCCGGTCTGGACGGCGCAGAAGCCGCACGCCCGCGTGCACACGTCCCCGAGGATCATGAAGGTCGCGGTGCCGCGGTCCCAGCAGTCGCCGAGGTTCGGGCAGTGCGCTTCCTCGCAGACGGTGTGGAGGCCCAGCGTCCGCATCAGCCCCGTGAGCCGGTCGTAGTTCGGACCGCCGGGAGCTCGCGCCTTGATCCAGGCGGGACGCGCGAGGAGCTCGACGGGAACTGACGCGCTCACGCAGCAGCCCTATTCGTCGTCGTCCTTCTCGTCTTCGTCCTCGTCCTCCTCGTCCTCGTCGAAGTCCTCGGGCTCGTCCCAGCGGGCGGCGTCGTCATCTTCGTCTTCGTCTTCCTCGTCTTCCTCGTCTTCCTCGTCGTCGTCGTCTTCGTCGTCTTCTTCCTCTTCGTCGTCTTCGTCCTCCTCGTCGTCCTCGTCGTCGTCTTCCTCATCCTCGTCGTCTTCGTCGTCGTCCTCTTCGTCGTCGTCGAGATCCTCCTCGTCGTCGAGGTCCTCGCCCTCATCCTCGGCATCGTCGTCGTCAATCAGATCGTCGTCTTCGTCTTCGGCGTCCAGCCAGAGGGTGCGACCTTCGCTCACGGTGCCTCCTAATCCGTTGTCCGGTTTCAACGTAGCACGAAATTTTCGAATCCGTATTATGCTTCTGCCGCACGCCACAGGAGAGCGCATGATCATCGTTTGTCCGAGCTGCTCGGCTCGGTACAAGTTCGACGAGACGAAGCTCGGTGACCGCCCGAGCGCTCGAACCAAGTGCGCGAAGTGCGGCAGCGCGATCGAGATCGAGAACCCGTTGCTCGGAGCGATGACCCTCCCTCCCGGTGCGTTGCCTCAGGTGGCGCCGCCCGTCGTCGCCCCGCCTCCTCCGCCCGCGCCGCCCCCGGCGCCGCCGGTGGACGAGAAGATCAAGACCCAGGCCCGTCGCATCCCGGGCGTAGCTCCGGAAGACGCGACTTCGACGGGCAAGGACCTGATCAAGGCTGGGCTCGTCGAGCTTCCGAAGGACAAGCGCTACTCCATCGCGGTGCTCCAGGGCGTGTCGACGGGACAGATCTTCCCGCTCGCGAAGGTGCGCACCACGATGGGCCGCGCAGGGGCCGACATCACGATCGACGACGCCGAGGCGTCGCGCGTCCACGCGGCCGTGGAGATCCTGGGCGAGCACGCGATCCTGCGCGACCTGGGCTCGACCAACGGCACGTTCGTGGACATGGACCGCATCGAACAGCACGTGCTCAACAACCAGAACGAGTTCCGCATCGGCAGCCACGTCCTGATGTTCATCGTGACCGAAGTCGAATAGCCCTCCCCTTGCGGTCCACCGGCGACGTCGACCTCGAGGCCTTCCGGGCCGAGGCCCACCGCTTCGTCGACTTCATCACGCGCTACCTCGCCGAAGGCGAGGCGCTGCCCGTGCTCTCCCGCGTCAAGCCCGGCGAGATCCGGGAACGCCTGCCCCAGGCGCCGCCGGCAACGGGCGAGCCTCTCGACGCGTTCCTGGGCGACGTCGAGCGCCTGATCGTTCCCGGCCTCACCCACTGGAACCATCCTTCGTTCTTCGCGTACTTCGCCAACTCCTCCACGGCGCCCGGCATCCTCGGCGAGATGCTCGCCGCCGCCTTCAACGCCAACGCCATGCTGTGGAAGACCTCGCCCGCCGCCACGGAGCTCGAGCTCGTCGTCCTCGATTGGCTGCGGCAGATGCTCGGGCTCCCGGCGGGGTTGTTCGGCGTCATCCAGGACACGGCCTCGGCGTCGACGCTCGTGGCGCTCGCCGCCGCGCGGGAAGCCGTGCCGGGGCTCGAGGCACGGCGCCGCGGGCTCGTGGGGCAGGCGCGGCTGCGGATGTACGCGTCGGACCAGGCGCACTCCTCGATCGAGAAGGCCGGCATCGTCCTGGGCATCGGCCAGGATGGGTTCCGGGCGATCCCGACCGACGCCCTCTTCCGCATGGACACGGGCGCGTTGGCCGCGGCGATCCGCGAGGACCGGGCGGCCGGCTACACGCCGTTCGCGGTCACCGCCACGGCCGGCACCACGTCGACCACGGCCATCGATCCCGTGGCCGGGATCGCCGACGTGTGCGAGCGCGAGAAGCTGTGGCTCCACGTGGACGCGGCCTATGGCGGCTCGGCGGCGGTCGCGCCCGAGCTGCGCTTCGTGCTCGACGGCGCCGCGCGTGCGGATTCGATCGTGGTCAACCCCCACAAGTGGCTGTTCGTGCCGGTGGACCTCTCGGTGCTCTACACGCGCCGACCGGAGGTCGTGAAGCAGGCGTTCGGCCTGCTGCCCGACTACCTGCGCACTCCCGAGGAAGAGGTGGCCCCGAACCTGATGGACTACGGCGTGAGCCTCGGCCGGCGCTTCCGGGCGCTGAAGCTGTGGATGGTGATCCGCGCCTTCGGCCACGAGGGTCTCGCCGCGCGGATCCGCGAGCACGTCCGGCTCGCCCGGGTCTTCCGCGGCTGGCTCGAGGCCGACGCCACGTTCCGCGTGTCGCTGCCGTCGCCCCTTTCCGTCGTCTGCTTCGAGGCGGCCTTCGCGGGGCGCTCGGTCGAAGATCGCGACCGGCTCAACCTCGCGGTCATGGAGCGCGTCAACGCGAGCGGCGACGCCTACCTGTCCCACACGAAGCTGCGCGGCCGCGTCGTGCTGCGCCTCGCGATCGGCAACGTGCGTACCGAGGAGCGCCACGTGCGCGTGGCCTACGACCGGCTGCGCGAGGCCGCTCTCGCCCTCGCCTGACGGCCTTCCCGGCCGGCGCGGCCTATACTTTCCCCATGCGTCTCGTCGTCGCCATGTCCGGAGGAGTCGACTCCTCCGTCGCCGCCGCGCTGCTCAAGGAGCAGGGTCACGACGTGGTGGGCATCTCGATGCAGCTCCACGACCAGACCGAGGGCGCCGGGCCGTCCTTCGGCCGCTGCTGCGCCCTCGACGACCTCCACGACGCGAAGGCGGTAGCCGCACAGCTCGGCATCCCGCACTACGTCCTGAACCTCGAGCGCTCCTTCCACGACGGCGTGATCGCGCCGTTCGTCACGGACTACCTCGAGGGCCGCACGCCCCTGCCGTGCGCCCAGTGCAACACCGAGGTGAAGTTCGAGAGCCTGGTGGCGCGCACGCGCGAGCTGGGGATCGAGCACGTGGCGACCGGGCACTACGCCCGCAAGGGCGTCGACGGGGACGGCCGGCACGTGTTGCGCCGCGGCGCCGATCGCCAGAAGGACCAGTCGTACTTCCTGTTCGGGCTCAGCCAGGAGCAGCTCGGCAGCGCCGTCTTCCCCGTGGGAGAGCTGGACAAGTCGGAGGTGCGCGCGCTGGCGAAGCGCCACGGCCTGCCCACGGCCGACAAGGCCGAGAGCATGGAGATCTGCTTCGTTCCCGACGGCGACTACGCCGCCTTCGTCGAGCGGCAGGCGGGCGGCGCGGACCGCTCCGGCCCCATCGTCGACAGCGCCGGGCGTGTCGTCGGCGAGCACCAGGGGGTGCACCGCTTCACCGTCGGCCAGCGCAAGGGGCTGGGCCTCACCACCCCGGAGCCTCGCTACGTGTTGCGGGTGCTCCCCCAGTCCCGGACGGTGGTCGTCGGCGGCGAGGCCGAGCTCGAGGGCTCCGAGCTCGTGGCCCGCGACGTCAACTGGCTGTCCATCGCAGAGCCGCGCTCCGAGAGCCGTGCCGCGGTGCGCATCCGCTACCGTCACGCCGAGGCGCCCGCGACCCTCACGCCGCTCGGGGCGGGCCGCGTCCGGATCCGCTTCGATCAGCCCCAGCGCGCCATCACGCCGGGCCAGGCCGCGGTGTTCTACGAAGGCGACGTGTGCCTGGGCGGCGGCTGGATCGAGTGACGCCCCGGCCTCGCGTGACGGTCCTCATGCCCGTCCACGATCAGGCCGGGCTCCTGCGCACGACGCTCCGGACGGTCCTCGCGCAGCGCTTCACGGACTTCGAGGTGCTCGTGGCCGGGGACGGCTGCCGGGACGAGAGCGCGGCGGTCGCGGGCGCCTGCGGCGACGCCCGCGTGCGCTTCCTCGACTTCCCGAAGGAGCCCGGCATGGGCTACGCGAACAGGGCCCGGGCGCTGGCGCAGGCGCGGGGCCACTACGTCGCGTACCTCGCCCCCGACGATCTGTGGGCGCCGGACCACCTCGAACACCTCGTGGCGGCCGCCGACGCTCGTCGCCTCGACCTCGTGTTCTGCCGTCCCGTCGGGATGCGCGCGGACGGCGTGTTGCTGCCCCACTTCGCGCCCTTCGACATCCTCGTGGGCCGCTCGCCGGCCCGGGTCGGGCCGCGGCTCTACTTCCTCTCGCCCTCGCAGACGCTCCACACCCTCGAGATCCACGGCCGGGCGGGCGGCTGGCGCACGCCGCCGCTGCGTCATGGCGACATCGACCTGTGGCGACGCTGCCGCGCGGCCGGCGCCCGGGTCGGCTACGAGCCGCACCCAAGCGTCGTGCGCCTGTTCTCGTACGCCTTCGCCGCCGCTCCCGAGGTGCGCCTCGCCCTGCATGCGCGGCTCGCCTCGGAGCTCGTCGACGGGCGCCTCGACCTCACCAGGCTGCACTGGTCGTGGCCGCGCCGCGTCGCGGGCTGGGCTCGCGACGCGCGGGGGATGGTGCGGGCGCGCGGCCGCACCATGGCGCGCTACGCGCTCGAGTCCCTCCAGGCATGACCCCGACCGGCGACGCCCTCGCGCACGCCTACGAGCGCGACGGCTACGTCACGCCGTGCGACGGCCTATCGGTCGACGAGGCGGCGCGCTATCGCGACCGCGTGCTGGCCGTGGCGGGAGAACGGGATCGCCTGGCGCCCGACGAGCGGGCGAACGCCCACCTGCGCTACAAGTGGGCGGCCGACCTCACCGCGATTCCCCGCGTCCTCGACGCCGTCGCTCGCGTGCTGGGACCCGATCTCCTCGTCTGGCGGGCGACGCTCTTCTACAAGGGCGCCACGGACCCGAGCTTCGTGGCCTGGCACCAGGACTCGGTGTACTGGGATCTCGAGGGCGACGCCGTCGCGACCGCGTGGCTGGCGCTGACGGACAGCACGGAGGCGAACGGCTGCGTGCGCGTCCTCCCGGGCTCGCACCGCACGCCGTCGCTGCCCCATGCGGAGCGCCCGCTCGACCGGGACAACCTGCTGATCCGCGGCCAGGCCCTGGCCGTTCCGGTGGACGAGGCGGCAGTGCGTCCCCTGCTGCTCGGGGCGGGGCAGTTCTCGATCCACCACGTGGGGCTGGTCCACGGGTCGCGGGAGAACAGGAGCGGCGTGCCGCGCATCGGGTTCGCGATCCGCTACGCGGCGCCCCACGTGAGGCCGCGCGGGCCGCGGCAGGGCGCGACCCTGGTGCGGGGCGTCGATCGCTTCGGGCACTTCGATCCGCAGCCGCTGCCGCGCTTCGAAGGCGACCCCGCCGCGCGCGCGGGCGCCGCGCGCGCCACGCGCCGGATGATCGCGCAACTCGGGCGGCGCCTCCTGGCCCAGTCGCCGAAGGCGGCGGGGCTCACGCTGCTGCGCCTCGCGCAGCGACCCGGGGCCCTGAGGACGCTCCTGAGAACCCTGCGGCGTCCCTAGAGGAAGCCGACCGGCACGTGGGTGTGGCCGGGGAAGATCGGTCCCAGGTTCGTGTTGCCCAGGTGCTGCAGCAGCACCTCGCCCATGACGTCGCGGAAGTCGACGCTGTGGTTGAGGTAGCGCCCGAAGAGCAGCTGGCCCGGCCCCAGGCCCGGCCAGGCGCCGTACACGCCGGGGGTGATGCTGCCGCCCACGACGAACCAGGCCGACGCGTGCCCGTGGTCGGTGCCGCGGCTGCCGTTCTCTTCGGCCGTGCGGCCGAACTCCGTCATGGTGAGCACCACGACGTCCTGCATGCGCGTGGTGCCCAGGTCTCGCCAGAACGCCGCGATCGCGTTGCCGAACTCCACGTGGCGCCGGCCCTGCTGCGCGTTGGGGTCGCCGTTGCCCTGGTCCGCGTGGGTGTCCCAGCCGCCGATGCCGAGGCAGGCGACCTCGAGGCCCACGTCGGCTTTCACGAGCTGCGCCACCTGGCGCAGCTGGCGTCCGAACCCGGTGGCGGGATAGACGGCGCCGTTCTCGGGCGTGTAGTTGTTGGCGTCGATGGCCGACAGCACGTCCAGGTCGCTCACCATCACGCGCCCCGAGTTCTGCACGAGCTCGCGGTAGGCGCGCGAGACGTCGGGGGCCTGGTTGTAGACCCGGGTGAGGTCCGCGATGAGCTGGGTCTCCTGGGCCGCCGGCAGGTCCGTCGTGAACTCCGCGATGTCGTTGAACGACGACACGATCGCGTCGCCGCGCAGGGCCTGCGGGAGCTCGGAGCCGAAGCCGGCCGCCCGCATCGTGGCGGGGCGCGGAACCGCGACGATGTGGCGGCTCAGCCAGCCGTCGATGCTCGGGTCGGGCGCGCCGCTCTCGATGAACTGCTGGCCGTCGAAGTGGGACTGGGACGCGTCCGGATAGTGGCAGGCGGGGATCACCGCGAGGTCGCCGGCCTGCCAGATCTGGTGCAGTCCCGAGAGGCCCGGGTGCAGGCCCAGGAAGCCGTTCAGGTCGAGGGCCGAGCGCGGGTCGGCGCTGGGCGCCGGGACGCGGATCGTCGGTCGCAGCCCGGCGTAGGCGGGGTCGCCGTAGGGGATGACGGTGTTGACGCCGTCGCAACCGCCGCGCTGGAAGACCACGACGAGGGTCTTCCCGTTCGCCGCTTCCGCGATGCGCAGCCGCGGCCGCAGCGGATCGAGGGTCCCGAGCGCCATGGCGCCCGCCGACGCCGTGGCCAGCTGCCGGATGAACTTGCGTCGATCCATGACTCTTCCCTTCCTACTGGAACTGGAACTCGGGGTAGCTGAGGAGCGTTCCCACGAGCTGCTGGATGCGTGGAGCCGCCGCGGACGACGTGAAGTCGAAGGCGGGCTGGGAGGGCGGCGAGAGGATCTCGAGGGCCGTGGCGCGCTCCTCGTCGCTCGACACCCCGCCGAGCGCCGTCTGGAACAGGAAGCCCGCGATGCCCTCGGCGGTCTCGTAGCCGTGGGACTGGAAGAAGGCCTTCGCGTCGAAGATAGTGGCGCCCGACGTGGTGCGCGCGACCTTGTTGACGAAGTTGGAGCGCTCGAGCAGCGTGTTGGCGCTGATCCAGTCGTCGCCGGTCTCCGACCAGCCCGTCGGCACCGGGTTCTCGAAGAAGCGCATCCCCAGAGGGCTCATGGAGCCCGCGAGGTCGGTGCCCGTCGTGTTGGCGGTGAGGGCGCGCACCGTGGAGATCACGAGCTCCTTCGGGTCCTTCACCTTCGCGCGGAAGTTCGCCGGGTCGTTGAAGTCGGGCGAGGTGAGCAGGAAGCGGACCACCTGGGAGATCTGGCCGTCGGTGGTGAGGAAGCGGTCGGCGCAGCCGTCGAGGAGCGTCGCCGAGGGGCGATCCGAGACGAAGAGCTGCGAGAGCTTCTTGCAGATGAAGCGCGCCGTGGACGGGTGGCGCCCCAGGATGTCGAGGGTGTCCCAGCCGTCCTGGATGCCGCGGCCGGCCTCGAGCGTCTGACCCAGGACCAGCTTCTGGGTGGTGTCGTGGTCGTTCGCGTCGAAGAAGAAGGCGCTGCCCTGGACCTGCCAGCCCGTGAACGCCTTGGCCACGTTGTTGACGTCGTTCTGCGTGTAGCCGCCGTCGACGCCGAGGGTGTGGAGCTCCTCGATCTCGCGGGCGTAGTTCTCGTTCGGCGAGCCCTTCACGC
This sequence comes from uncultured Acidobacteriota bacterium, assembly GCA_902826455.1. Classification (GTDB taxonomy): domain Bacteria; phylum Acidobacteriota; class Vicinamibacteria; order Fen-336; family Fen-336; genus CADEEV01. The sequence goes on from CADEEV010000055.1 coordinate 10,590, forward strand.
TCAGGTTGTTGTCGAGGTAGATGAGCATCGCGGGGCTCGCGGAGCTCACGGCCAGGAGATCGCGGAAGCGGCCGAGGGCGTTCTGGCGGAACAGGTCGTTCTCGCTGACCTCGTAGGAGACGGTCTGGACCTTGTTGATGTCGGTGTTGAAGTGGTTGTCCCAGAACTGCGTGAGCACTTCCTGCAACTGGCGGCGGCTGTAGGCGGCGCGCACGAGGTTCGCGGTCTGCAGGCCTTCCTTGCTGTTGAGCTGGATGCCGGCGAGGCGCGCGTCGAGGGCGGAGTCGTCGATGCTCGCCGGGTTCAGCTGTTCCTCGAGGTACGCGTCGGGGCCCAGGGAGGCCATCAGCTCCTGGAGCTGCGGCGTCGCGCCGAAGGTGGTGCGGGCGAGGAGCTGCTCGCCGCGGGTGTCGGGGGTCTGGGCGACGAGGCCGAGGACCGCGTTCTCGGTGGTGGCGTTGCCCAGGGTCGCGGTGAGGATCACGGTCACGGTCTCACCGGGCGAGACCTGGCCCTCGTGGACCCAGAGCGTGAAGCGGCCGGTCACCGGCGCCACGTCCACGGGTCGATCGATGGTGCGGCCGAGCAGCGGGTCGTCGAGAGTGGCCACGAGCGACGTGATCCCCGAGGCATGCTTCGCGAAGCCCGAGACCAGGAAGCCGCGCGCGGCGACCGCCTGGCCGTCGTCGTGGGACGTCACGCTCACGACGGCGTTGCCGACGGAGACCGAGAAGGCGAGAGGCTCGCTGGCCGGGCTCGTGCCGGCCGAGTTGCGCGCCTTCACCCACCAGGTGTGGTCGCCGTCGCCCAGGGACGTCGTGGGCGTCACGGCGCACGCGGTGCCCACGCAGGCCGCGGACGCCGCGAAGGTCTGCGAGACCACGTTCGCGCCCGAAGGCCGGTTGACCGAGAGCAGGTACTCGGTCGCGCCGGTCGAGGCGGTCCAGCGATAGGTCGGCGTCCGCGTCGTGACCGAGCCCGTGGGCGACGTCAGCTTGGGCGCTGCCGGCGGCGCCGTGTCGTCGTTGGAGATCGTGCCCTTGCCCTGCTTCTTCTTGATGGTGGCGTTCGCCGCCGCGCTCAGGTTGACGAGGAACGTCTCGTTCGGCTCGGGCGTGAGGTCGCCGCTGACGGGAATCGTGAAGGTCTTGCTCATGACGCCCACGGGCAGCGTGAGGCGTGCGCTGGTCGCGACGTAGTCGCTGCCCGCCGTGGCCGTGCCGTTCGCGGTGGTGTACGTCACGCCGACCGGAGCCGTCGGGGCCATGTTGACGCTCACCGTGAACATCACGCTGCTCATGCCCGAGTTGCCCTCGGTCACGGAGGCGTCGTTGATGCGGATCTCCGGAACCGCCGTGGTGTCGTCGTTCTGGATCGTGACCTCGCCCTTGGGGTCTCCCATGGACAGGCGATCGGGGTTCGAGATGTTGACGAGGAAGGTCTCGTTGGGCTCCATGAACAGGTCGCCGTTCACCTTCACGCTCAGGGTGCGGGTCGTCTGACCCTTCGTGAAGACCACCTCTCCGCTCGCGCCGTCGTAGTCGAAGGTGTTGGACGTGGCCGTGGCGTTGGCCGTCTGCCAGTGCACCGTCGCCGTCTCGACCGCGGCCGGCGACACCGTGAGGGTCAGCACGGCGTTGACGGAGTTCGTGTTGCCTTCCACGACCGTGACGTTGCCGATCGACACGGTGGAGAAGTCGTCGCTGCGGATCGTGCCGAGGCCCTCGCCCTTGGAGATCGTCGCGTTCGTGGCGCCGCTCAGCTTGAGCTTGAAGGTCTCGTCGGCCTCGACGCTGTTGTCGCCCTTGGCCTTCACGACCAGGGTCTTGGTCTTGTCGCCCGGCTGGAACGTGAGCTTCCCGGAGAGGGCCGTGTAGTCGGAGCCGCCGGACGCCGTGCCCTCGACGGTCGCGTAGTCGACCGTGATCACCTTGTTCGGGCTGATGGAGGACAGCGACACGGTGAACGGGATGTCGACCTGGCCCGAGTCGCCCTCGGGCACGCTGCGGTCGCTGACCGTGAACGTGGGCTTGTCGTTGTCCACGATCGTGCCCAGGCCCTCGGAGTCGGCGATCGTCGCGCCCGCCGGCAGGGTCAGCTTCACCTTGAACGTCTCGTCCTGCTCCACCGTGAGGTCGCCCGTCACGTTCACCGAGAGCGTCTGGGTCTTCACGCCGGGATCGAAGGTCAGGTCGCCCGAGGCGGCGGCGTAGTCGGCGGCGGACGCGGTGGCGTTCACGGTCGCCCAGTGCACCGTCGTGGTCTGCAGCGGGGCCACGTTGAGGGTGACCGTGAAGGCCGCCAGCGTGGTGCCCGCGTCGCCTTCGGTCACGGTGCGGTCGCTGATCGAGAAGCTCGGCTGGTCGTCGTTCTTGATCGTGCCCGCGGCCTCGGCCACGCCCAGGGTGGCCCCGACGGGCGCGCTCAGCTTGACGCTGAACGCCTCGTCGTTCTCCACCGTGGTGTCGCCGTTCACCGTGACGGTGATCGTCGCCTTCTTGGTGGGCGGCGTGAACGTGAGGTTGCCGCTGCCGGCGGCGTAGTCGCTGGCCGCGGAGGCCGTCCCGTTCGCCGTGGCCCAGTGGACGGTCACGGGCACGGTGCTCGCGCCGGTCATGGTCACCGTGAAGACCACGGCGACCGTGCCGGACTGGCCCTCGGTCACGGTCTTGTCGGCGATGGACAGGCTGGGGGTGGTCTGGGCGAAGGCGGGCGCGCAGAGCAGCGCCAGGGCAGTGACGGGCAGCAGGAGCCGCAGGGCTCTCACGGTGAACGCTCCTCGAAGAGTGCCGACTCGAGCCTGCTCCGGGAAGGGGCCGGGCCGCTCCTGGTGAAACGTATGGGGTGAAACGCCGCGGATGATAGGGCGGCTACGGCTTCTTGGCGGTGATCGCCCTCACAGGGACAGGTCCTCGAGGGCCTTTCGGGCCGCATCCTGCTGAGCCGCCTTCTTGGAGGGCCCGTCGCCAAAGGCGAGATCGCGGCCTTGTACCCGGCAGGCCACGCGGAAACGCCGGCGGTGGCTGGGGCCCTGCTCGGCCACGACGACGTACTCGGGAACCGCCTCGCCGCGACCCTGGAGGAGCTCCTGGAGGGCGCTCTTCGGATCGGGACCGCCACGGACCGTGCCGGACTCGATGGCGGCCTGGAACTCCTGGCTCACGAAGGCCGAGGCCGCGGGCAGACCGCCGTCCAGGTAGAGGGCCGCGATCACGGCCTCGTAGGCGTCGGCCCAGAGGGCCTTCTTCTGCCGGCCGCCGGTCTTCTCCTCGCCGCGTCCGAGGCGCAACAGGGCCGGCAGGCCCAGAGCCTCCGCACGGGCGGCGAGGCTGGCTTCGGCGATGAGCTCGGCCCGGGCCCGGCTCTTCGTGCCTTCCGAGCCGTCGGGATCGTTGCGGTGGAGCAGGTCCGCCACCACGAGGCCGAGCACGGCGTCGCCCAGGAACTCGAAGGCCTCGTTGTCGCGCACGGCCGGGGACGACGCCTCGTACGCGCGGCTCGCGTGGGTCAGGGCACGATCGAGCAGCGCCGGCTCGTCGAAGGCGTGACCGAGCCGCTCCGCCAGGGCCCGCAGGCTCGCGGCGCGCTCAGCGTCCATTCCGCTCGAACACGACGCGGCCGCCGACGACCGTCAGGTCCACCGGGGTCGTCAGGATCTGGCGGGGCGGGATCCGGAACAGGTCCTTCTCGAACACCACGAGGTCGGCGAGCTTGCCCGGGGCGAGCGTGCCCTTGTCGCGCTCGGCGAACTCGGCGTAGGCGGAGCCTCGCGTGTAGGCGTCGAGGGCCTGGGCAAGTGTCAGCTTCTCCTGGGGCTCGAAACCGCCGGCCGGGCCGCCCTCGGGGAACTCGCGGGTGATCGCCGCGTAGAGACCCAGCCGCGGGTCGAGAGGCTCCACGAACCAGTCGGTGCCGAAGGCGAGAGGCACGCCGGCATCGAGGAAGGAGCGCCAGCGGTAGGCGTCGGCCAGGCGCTTCGGCCCGACGTGCTGCTCGACGAAGCGCATGTCGTCGATGCAATGGGAGGGCTGCACCGACGCCACCACGCCGAGCGCCTTGTACCGGGGAATGTCCGAAGCCCGCACGTGCTGGGCGTGCTCGATGCGGAAGCGCCGGTCGCGGGGACCGTCGGCCGAGGCCGCGCGCTCGAAGGCGTCGAGCACCAGGCTGTTGGCGCGGTCGCCGATGGCGTGGACCGCGAGCTGGAAGCCGTTCGCGTCGGCCTCCGCGATCATGCGGCCGAGCTCGTCGGGAGTGTGCAGCAGGAGGCCGGTCGAGGCGGGGTTCGAGACGAACGGCTCGAAGAGCGCGGCCGTCGCCGAGCCGATCGAGCCGTCCGAGAGGATCTTCAGGGCGCCGAGGCGGATCCAGTCGTCGCCGAGGCCCGTGCGCACGCCGGCCGACAGGAGGGGCGCGAGCGCCGAGGACGCGTAGCGCCACACGTAGAGACGCGCGGTCAGCTCGCCCTGGGCCCGGAGCTGCATGTACGTCGGAAGGGCGTCGACGGTCGAGTTGTCCTGGATCGTCGTGACGCCGACGCGGGCCGCTTCCTCGAGCGCCGCCCGCGCCGCGCGCAGGTTCATCTCGCGCGACGCGTCGGGAATGACCCGGCCCACGAGCTCCTGGGCGTTGTCCTTGAGGATGCCGGTGGGCTCCCCCGCCGCGTCGCGCACGATCGTGCCGCCGTCCACGTCCTTCGTGTCGCCGCGGACGCCCGCGAGCCTCAGCGCGAGGGAGTTCGCGAGGGCCATGTGGCCGTCGAGGCGGCTCACGAACACGGGGTTGTCGGGGGTGACCGCGTCGATGGCCTGGCGGGTGGGCAGCGCCTTCGTCGGCCACGCCTCGTGGTCCCAGTTCCCCTGCAGGATCCAGGTGCCCTTCGGGAGCGTCTTCGCGTAGTCCCCGAGACGCTTCGCGAAGTCCGCCTCGGTCTTCGCCGGCCGAAGGTCGACCGACAGCAGGCCGAAGCCGCCGTCGAGGAAGTGCACGTGGGCGTCGTTGAAGCCCGGGACCACGAGGCGGCCGGCGAGGTCCACGACGCGCGTACCGGGGCCGGCCATCGCCTTGACGGTCGCGTCGTCGCCCACGGCGACCACGCGCTCGCCGCGGATCGCGATCGCGGTGCCCTCGGGCAGGTCCTGGCCGGTCCAGACGCGGCCCCCGAAAAGGACGAGGTCGGCGGAAAGCACGGCCGCGGAGAGTGTCGTCATATCACCTTCAGGATGACGAGGGTCATGTCGTCGTGCTGGGCTTCCTCGCCCACGAACGTGCGGATCTCGCCCAGGATGCGCTCCTTCAGCTCCTCCATCGTGAGCGTCTCGCTCTGCTCGAGGATGTCGCGCAGGCGCTGCTCGCCGAACAGCTCGGCACGGCCGTTCATCGCCTCCGAGAGGCCGTCGGTGAAGAAGAAGAAGATGTCGCCGGAATCGAGGGGCGTCTCCGCCTCCTCGAGGATCTCCTCGAAGCGCTTGCCGCGATCGATGCCGAGGCCGAGGCCCGGCGGGGTCAGGACCTTGGTGCGCCCCGTGCTGGCCTGGAGGTGCAGGATGGGGTTGTGGCCGGCGCGTGCGTAGCGCATGGTGCGGCCCGCCACGTCCACGATCGCGTAGGTCATGGTGACGAAGGAGCGCGAGTCCATGTTGGCCGCCAGGATCTTGTTGGCCTCGACGAGGAGCCGGGCCGGGGACTCGTAGATCCGCGAGAGCGAGAGCACGAGGCCCTTGAGCTCGGCCATGTAGAGCGCCGCCGACGTGCCCTTGCCCGAGACGTCGGCGATCAGCACCCCGAGCCGCGTGTCCGAGAGCGGCAGGAGGTCGTAGTAGTCGCCCCCGACCTCGGCCGCCGGCAGGCACAGCGCCGCGATGCGCAGGCCGGGCAGCGTCACGGCGCCCTGGGGCGGCAGCAGGCTCATCTGGATCTGCCGCGCGATCCTCAGCTCCTCTTCCAGGCGCTCCTTGTCCGCGCGCTGCCGCAGCAGGTCCTCGATGCCGCGGGCCATGACGTTGAAGTGCTCGGCCAGCTCCCCGAGCTGATCCTGCGTGTAGACCTTGATCACGTGGGAGAAGTTGCCCTCGCGCAGCTTCTCGGTGCCCACCGAGAGCGCGTGGATGCTGCGGGTGATCGAGCGGGCGAGCAGAAGCCCCAGCAGCAGCGCGATGCCGTACACCACCAGGAACACGACACCCACGATCGCCACGGCGCGCACCAGCAGGTCCGCCATGGTGAGGGCCGAGCCCGGGGCCTCGCGCCGGCCGTAGAGGGCGCCCGGCGAGAGGTGGCGGATCAGCTCGAAGGGCTGGTAGCCGAAGGCCATCGACGTGTTCTCGCGCTCGCCGCTGCCCCACACCGTGAGCTCCGGCGTCGCGACGAACACCATGCCCTTCCAGTCCTTGCCGGCGAGGTCGACCTGGGTCTCGCCGTCGATGTTGATCTCGACGCCCTCGCGCGCCTTGGTCACGGTGCCGCCCACCGTCAGGAGCTGGATGCCGGCGCGGGTCTCGAAGTCCACGAAGGTCTTCTGGTCGAGCGGCACCTCGAGGAGCAGCGAACGGTCGCCCTCGATCCAGACGCTGCGGATGACGTTGACACCGTCGGTGCGGGTGAGCCCCGCGAATCCCGGCGCCTTGACCCAGGCCGGCAGGGCCACCGGCAGCTCGCTCGAGCCCGCGAGGCGCACGCCGCGCCGCACGAGAACGTAGCGGGTCCCCGGATGGACGCGGAACGCGGCGGCCAGCGGCCCCTTCATCGCGGCCTCGGAGACGGCGGCGTCCGGCGGCAGCACGGCGAGTGCCGTCCGGCCCGCCGTCTCGAGGGCCGTGCTCACGCGGTCCACCTCGCTCGTCACCATGTGGGAGCCGATGAGGCCGGTCAGCAGCAGCCCGGAGAGCGCGACGAGCAGCGCCAGCAGCACGATCGGCACGACCGCGATGAACAGGTACGACACCAGGAGCTTGGTGCGGATCCGCCACAAGAGGCGGCGCGTCGCGAAGCGCGCGAACCGGAAGGCTCCCCAGACGCCGTAGAAGAAGAGGACGACGCCGGCGAACTCCGCCGGGCCGTCGAGGGCGGAGACGCCGAGGCCGGAGGCCAGCCACACCGCGAGGGCCAGGAGCAGGATGCGCCCGCGCCACGTGGCGAGCAGGAAGCGCCGCACGCGCGTGCCCACGCGATCGCCCCGGGGCCTGGGCTGCGCAGGAAGTTGATACGGCTGCATCGCGGAGGGGGACTATAGCATTGACACCCTTGAACCTCGTGGGCTAGCGTCAGCGGCCCATGCTGCTCGCGATCCTGCTCACGGCCCTCGCCGCGCCTCCCGATCTCAGCGCCGTCGGCGTGATCGTGACGTCGCGCCCCGAGTCCGGTGTGGCGCTGCTGCGGTCGGCCGGCCGCACGCGGGCCGTGCGCGTCGGCGAGTCCGCCTTCGGCGGCCGGCTGGTCGCCGTGGAGCCCACGCGCGTGGTGGTGGAATTCGACGGCGTGCGGGTGGACGTGGCCCTCTCGGGCGCACCGACGGTGGTCCAGCCCCCGGCCGCGCCCGACCGGCTCTTCCAGCCGGCCGGCGAGGCGCCGCCCGCGCCACGGGCCTTCGTGCGCGTGGACTTCGAGAAGCGCCTCGCGGCCGAGCTGCAACGCATCCTCGCGGAGACCGCCGTGGCTCCCGTGAGCCAGGATGGCCGCGTCGTCGGGGTGCGCCTGATCCGCGTCGCCCAGGGCACGCTGCTGACCGAGGTCGGCCTGCGACCCGGCGACGTGCTCACGTCGATCAACGACATCCCCACCGACAGCCTGCCCGCGCTCATGGCCCTGTGGCCGCAGCTCCAGGGCGCGAGCGACCTGCGGGCGAGCGTGCTGCGCGACGGCCGTGTCGTCTCGCTGTCCCTGGGATTGCGCTGACGTGAGGTCGCGACTCGCTCTCGCCCTGGCCCTCGCCGTGTGGGCCCCGGGACCGGCCTTCGCCTGGGGCTTCGCGGCCCATCGCTTCGTGAACGGTCGGGCCATCGAGACGCTGCCCGAGCCGCTGCGCGGGCTGTTCGCCGCCAACCGGCGCTACGTGGTCGAGCACGCGATCGATCCCGACCTCTGGCGCAACGCCGGCCAGGCCGGCGAAGATCCCAACCACTATCTCGACATGGACGCCTTCGGCGCCTATCCCTTCGACATCCCGCGCGCCGAGGCCGACCACGTGGCGCGTCACGGCGCCGACGCCACGAAGAAGGGCCGCGTGCCCTGGCGCGTGGCCGAGCTGTATCGCAGCCTCGTCGAGGCGTTCCGCGCCCGGGACGGAGCCCGCATCCTGGCGGCGGCCACGACCCTCGGGCACTACGTGGGCGACAGCCACGTGCCGCTCCACGCGGTGCTGAACTACGACGGCCAGCTCACCGGGCAGAAGGGCATCCATTCGCGCTGGGAGAGCGAGCTCTTCGAGCGCTACGAGTCCCAGATCGAGACGCGCGTCGCCGCCGCCGCCGCCCGGTCCAGGCGCGACCCGGTCGAACTCGAGTTCGAGGCGCTGCTGGAGTCGTACCGGGACGCGGGCCCCGCCCTGGCGTCGGACCGCGGCAGCGCCGGCCCCCACGACTACGCCGACACGCCACTCGACGACCGCTACGACGACGCCTACTACACCAGGCTCTACGCCCTCGAGAGCGATCGCATGGTCGATCGGCTGCAGAAGGCGGCCGAGCGCATCGGCGCGCTCTGGCTCGGCGCGTGGGACGAGGCGGGCCGGCCCGGCCTGCCGGCGTTCCGGTTCCCCTACGTCCGGCGCGACGCGAAGCTCGTCCTCGTGAGCCTCGACGGATCCTCGGCGACGGCCATCGACGACGCCGTCTCGCGCGGCGTCATGCCGAACCTGGCGGCGTTGTGGGCGCGGGGCGCCCACGGCCGCTCCCTGACGGGGCTCCCCGCCAAGACGCCGGTGGGCCACGCGGCGCTCTTCACGGGAACCTGGCCCGATCGCAACGGCATCGCCGGGATCGACATGCCGGCTCCGGACCATTCGATCCTCACGGCGGAATCCGGCTTCACGACCGAGATGCTCACGGCCGAGCCGATCTGGGTCACCGCCGCACGCCAGGGCCTCGACGTGACCGCGATCAACACCACGCAGCTGTTCCCCTTCCGGCCGTTCCTCGAGGGCAAGCGCTTCGGCGGCAACTTCGGCTGGCAGCTCACGATGGTCGACGGCTACCAGAGCCGCCAGACGTCCCACGCGGTGTTCCGGAACCGCGACGTGACGCTGCGTCCCGCCGCCGGCTGGCGCGGCGCCCTGCCGCCGCATCTGGGGGCGGCGCGCGACTTCGACTTCAGCGTGGGCGGCACGCGCATCGACGCCCTCGTGTTCGACGACCCCGAGGATCCCACCAGGGGCTTCGACAGCGTGTTCCTCGCGACGCAGAAGCAGACCGCGACGGGGATCGTCCTGAAGCCACGGCCGCCTGGCGATCCCGCGCACTTCGCGAGCCTGCCGGTGCGCCTGGGCGACGGCGAGGTCGGGCTCCACTTCCGGCTGTTCTCCCTCGCCCCCGACGGCTCCGACCTGCTGCTGTACCTGGCCGAGGCGGGGCTGCTGCGCAGCAACCGGCCGCTGGTCGAGTCGGCCGCGCTCAAGGCCACGGGCGGCTTCGCGGGCAATGCCGCCGACGACCTTTATAAGGAAGGGGCCTTCGGGCCTCCGCTGTGGAACGGCGGGGACGGCACGGCCGAGAGGCGCTACCTCGAGACCGTCAGCCTCGTGACCCGGGAGCTGTCGCGGCTCGTCGACTTCGGCTTCGACCGAACGCGCTGGGACGTGCTCGTGAGCTACCTGCCGTTCCCCGACGAGTTCTTCCATCTCTGGTTCGGGCGCCTCGACCCGGCGCTCTCGAGCTACGACGCCGAGCTCGCGGCGCGCCTGCGTCCCTTCGTCGACCAGGGCCTGGGCATCGTCGACGGGTTCGTCGGACGCTTGCGGGAGAAAGCGGGGCCCGATGCGCTCCTCGCCATCGGCAGCGACCACGGCCACATCGGGGTCAACCGCTCGGTGGCCTGGAACGTCGCGCTCCAGAAGGCCGGGCTGCTGGCGCTGACGCGCGATGGCGACGTGGACCTGTTCCGCACCCGCGCCATCTATTTCCCCGGCAACTCCGGCTACTTCCTCGTCAACAAGACCGCGCGCCCGCAGGGCATCGTGACGCGCGACCAGGAAGGCGCCGTGCTCGAGGAGCTCAAGACCGTCCTGCGCGGGCTGCGCGACCCCGACACGGGGCTTCCCCTCGTCACGGCCGTCTACGACGCGCGCGAGCCCCACGAGCCGGCCCTGGGCGGACCCCACGGCGGGGACCTGTACGTGGACCTCGCTCCCGGGTACTACTCGTCGGCGACGCTGCGCGGAGCGCTCGTCACGGATCGTCCGCCTACCGGCGAGCACCTCTACGGACCCCAGCGTCCGTCGATGAAGGCGGCGTTCACGGTGGCGGGGCCGGGCGTCGCGGCCGGCGTCGATCTCGGCGACATGCGGCAGATCGACGTGGCGCCGACGCTCTCGACGCTCCTCGGCATCGATCCGCCGGCGCAGTCGACGGGCGCGGTCCTGACGCGCGCCCTCGCCTCGGACGTGGGAGCCTTGACGCAGGAGAGTCGCGCCGGACACGCCCCAGACACGACAAAGCCTTGAAACACCGCGGCACGACTCCTGCACCGCGGACCCGCGTATGAGTCGTGGACGGTCCATCGCACTCGTCGGCCTCGTCGCCGCGTCCGCCGCGGCGGCCCTCTACTGGAAGACGAGCCGCGACGTCGAGCAGGCCCTCGCGACGCCGCCCCCCGACGAACAGCTCCTCCAGTTCACGGCGCTGCCGCACGGCGGCGCGACGCTCCCGCGCTGGGGCGGCTCCGAGGTGTCGGCCGTCGCCCTGAGCGACTCCGGGCTCGTCGCGGCCGGTGCTTCCGGCGTGTACGGGAGCGGCATCGCCGTCGACTCCGGCCTGCCGACGCTGCGGGCGACCAGCCTCGCCGCCTGGCGCGGGCGCCTCGTGGCGGGTCTCGAATCCGGAGGCTTCTACCGCCAGTCGGAGGGGCGCTGGCAGGAGGCGCTCTCGGGCTTCGGAACCTTGCACGTGCGAGCCCTCGCCGAGACCGAAGCAGGCGAGCTGCTCGTCGGCGCGCGCGAAGGCCTCTACCGGACGGCCTGGGGGGCGACACGCCTGGTGCGCCTCGACCGCCACCCGGTGCGCAGCGTCGCCGTGGGCCGGGGCTTCGTGCTGGCCGGCGGCGAGGAGGGCCTGCGGCGCATCGCCGGCGTCACGGTCGAGACGCTGGCGACACCCGATCCGTGGATCGAGTCCGTGGCCCTCGTGGACGACGTCACGTTCGCGGTGACGGCCGGGGGCCTCGCCCAGGGACGTGGTGCGAGCGCACTCGTGGCCGTGCGCGGCGGCGAGGACGTCGCGTCCGGCGTCGCGCTGCGCGATCGCTTCGTCGGGCTGGTCGAATCCGGCGACACGCTGCGGCGCTTCGAGGCTTCCGGCCGGTTCACCGAGGAGGTCCTCGCGAGTCCCGCCCGGCGCGTGTTCTCGGTGGGTGACGCCCTGCTCGTGGACGGGGCGCTGGGCTTGCGGCTGCGGCGGCGCGACGCCTGGGTGGAGGCCCTGCCGCGTCCCGACGCGCTGCCCTGGGCCCAGGCCCACGTCGGAGCCCTGGGCCTGCTGGGAGACACGCTCGTGGCCGGACGTTTCGACGGCGGCCTCGCGGTGGCCGCGCGCGGGTCCGCGCGCCTCGCCTTCGCGGAGGTTCCCGGCTCCGCCGCGTGGGGCGTCAACGCCCTCCTGCCGGCCGGAGGCACGCTCTACGTGGCGAGCCTGCGCGGGGCGGCGCGCTTCGACGGGAGGCAGCTCGTGGCTCTCGACGGCCCGGGAGCGGCGTTCTCCCTCGCCCAGACGCCGGAGGGCGTCGCCATCGGCTACGCCCAGGGCGTGCTGGTGCCGGGCCAGAAGCTGCTCTCCGCGTTCCACGGCCTTCCGGGCAACCAGGCGACGGCCCTTGCCGGCGGCACGTCGCTCTTCGTGGGCACACCTTCGGGCCTGGGCGCGATCCGCGCGCGCCGCGTCGAATGGCGCGTCACTCCGGGCGAGGGCAAGCTGCCGCACCCCTGGGTCACGGCGCTCCTCGGCCAGCCCGACGCGCTCTACGTCGGCACGTCGGGCGGCGTCGTGCGCCGGCTCGCCTCGGGACGCTTCGAGCCCTTCGTGGACACCGCGTCCTACACGATCGCCGCCGGCGCGCTCGCCGAAGCCGGCGGCCGCGTCTATCTCGGAACGGAAGGGCGCGGCCTGTTCCGGCTCTCCCGCGACCGTGCCCGGTTCGACCCGGTGCGCGTCGGACTTCCCTCGCCGCGCGTCACCGCCCTGCTGCCCGCCGGCGACGTCCTCTACGTCGGGACCGACGAGGGCCTGGCGCGTCTCTCCCTCACCAACGAGGCCGAATGAATCTCCGCCTGCCCGCGCTCCTGGGGCTTCTCGCCGTGACACCGATGGCGGCGGCCCAGTCCGGCCAGCTCGTGCCCACGAGCAGCGGCGAGCCCGATCCGAAGGTGCTCTCGCTGCGCGAGATGCGTATCGACGTGGGTCTCGCGCGCGGCTACGCGCGCGTCAACGTCCGGCAGGTCTTCGAGAACCACACCGATCGGATCCAGGAAGGCACCTATCGCTTCGCCCTCGCGCCCTCGGCCGCCGTGGGCGACTTCGCCGTGTGGGACGGCACCGTGCGCATCCCCGGCGTGATCCTCGAGAAGGCACGGGCCCGCGCCATCTATCGCAGCCTCACGACGCAGCGCATCGACCCGGGCCTCCTGCAGCAGGGTGACGAGGAGGACGGCGACGGCGGCACGCGACCCTCGGGAGGCGCCTCGTTCTCGGTGACGGTCGCGCCGATCCCCGCGCGCGCCACGAAGCGCCTCGAGCTCCAGTTCCAGCAGGACGTGCCGTTCGTCGCGGGCCAGGGAGAGTTCCGGCTGGCGCTCAGGCCGCCGTCGGGCATCCCGACCGTGGCGGGCGTGCTGGAGGTCCACGTCCGGGCCGAGGGCGCGAGCGTCTCGGCGGGCGCGGGCGCGTTGCCCCTCGCCGGCTCGGGCGCCGAGGCCACGTTCAGCGGCCGCGACGTCGTGCTCGATCGCGACCTGGTCGTGCGCCTGCGCGCGACGGCCGGGGATCTCCTGCGCCTCGCCGCCTTCCGCAACCCGGCGGGCGCGCTTCCCGACGGGCTCGCGCTCGCGCCCTGGGAACGCCCTTCGGAGATCCCGCCGGAGAAGGACGGCTTCTTCCTCCTCGAGGCGACGCCGCCGGGCGCCGCCACCGGGCCGGCCTCCGCCGCGGTGGCGTCCAGCCGCAAGCCGCTGCGCCTCGCGCTGCTCTTCGACACGTCCCTGAGCCACCGCTGGCGCGGCCTAGAGACCGCGTACGCCCGCCTCGTCGGCGTGCTCCAGGCCCTCACGCCGGCCGACCGGTTCGTGCTGATCCCGTTCGATCGCCAGCCCGCCGGCGACGACGCGCCGGCCAGCGCGACGCCGGCCGCGGTAGAGACGGCCCTCGCGACGCTGCGCGCGCGGCCCCTGGGTGTCGGCACCGACGTGGTGGCCGCCGTGGCGCGCGCGCGCCAGCGCCTCGGCGACGGCGGGCGCATCGTCCTGTTCACGGACGGCGCGGGATCCGGCACGGCCAGGGCCCTCGACGGCGCCCGCGGGGGCCTGCCGCTGTTCACCTCGGTCGGCGGCGGCGAGGCCGGCGAGGCCCTGCGCGCGGCGTCGACGCAAGTGCTCGGGCCCGGCGCGACCTCGCTCGAGGCCGACCTGTTCCTGCAGCAGCTGCTCGCACCCGCGGACGCGGAGGTCCCGAAGAAGACGCAGGCCGGTCCGCCGTTCTCCGTCGGCGGCGGCGACCCGAAGCTCCGCGACATCTACCCCGTGCTCCTGCAGCCGCTCGCTCCCGGCGCCTTGTCGGGCTGGATCGGCCGCTACGCCGTGCCCACGCCGCGGCTGGAATGGGCCCTCGCCTCCCCGCTGTTCCCGGGCGGACGCGCGACCCTCGCGGCGCCGCTCCCGGAGACCGCCCTCGAGGCCCGCGACCTGCCGCGGCGCTGGGCCCGCGCCCGCGTCGACTTCCTGCTCGCGCTCATCGAAGCCGAAGGCGAGCGGCGCGAGTGGGTCGACGAGGTCATCGCACTCTCGAAGCGCTACAAGTTCGTGACGCCGTACACGGCGTTCCTGGCCGCGCCGCGATCCCTCCTGCGGCCGCGGCGCATCCAGCCCGGCGACCCCGTGCTGCGCGTCGAGTGCGATCCCGGCATCGTCTCGGCCACGGCGCTCTTCCCCTTCGGGCTGCGCCTTCCCCTCGTGCGACGTCCCGGCACGTCGTTGTGGGAGGGGCGCTTCCTCGTGCCCGAGGGCCTGCGCGACGGCCGCTACAGCGTCCGCGTCGTGCTCCGCGACGCCTCCGGCACGCGGCTCACCGAGACCAAGGACTTCGTCATCGACGGCGAGGCCCCGCGCGTGCGGCCCGAGGCGATTCCCGACGCGCGGCCCGGCGCCTCGCTGCGCGTCGCCGTGCGCACCGACTCCGACGTGATCTTCCTGTCCGCGCGCCTCGGCGACGGCGCTCCCATTCCCCTGCGCTGGGATGCGGCGGCGAAGCGCTCCGTCGGAACCCTGCTGGTCCCGGCGACGCTCGCCCCAGGCCGTCAGGAAGTCGTCTTCGAGGCGGTCGACGGAGCCAACAACCACGGCTTCGCCCGCGCTCCCCTGGAGCTGCGTCCATGAAGCGGTCCCGTGCCGTTCTCGCTCTCGTGCCCCTGTCGGTCGCCGGCGTCGCCGCGTCGGGCTCGGTGCCCTGGGAGGACCTGACTCCCGCGGACCTGCTCCACGACGTGGTCACGCGCTTCACGAGCGTCGACGGCCATCGCGTCTACTACCCGACGCCCACGCAGGAGCTCGCGGCCGCGCTCGAGACCCGCAGCGAGCCCGAGGCGCTGCGCGCGCTGGCGGACGCGCGCTTCGAGCTGGGCCAGCGCGAGGCGGCGCTGGCCGCGCTCCGGCGCTGGGCCGAGGCCGCGGGTCCGGAGGCCTGGGCCGAGGCCGCCCAGTGGGCCGCCGAGCGTCTCGAGATGCCCTTCGCCTTCGAAGCGGCGGGGCGCGCCCTCGCGGGCCTGCCGCCCGACGCGGCCCGTGGCCTTCACGACGACCGGGTCCGCTGGGCCGACCGCCATCCCGGCGCCGCGGACGCCCTGGCCCTGCGCCGCGCGCGCGCCGAGGCGTTCCCGGCCGACGCGACGGCCTTCGAGGACTACCTGCGCGCCCTCGACG
>CADEEV010000056.1 GCA_902826455.1 uncultured Acidobacteriota bacterium
CGCGACGAGGCGAAGCTCGAGGCGGGCGTCGCGGAGATCCTGGCGGCCGGCGGCCAGGCCCCGTCCCTCGCCCTGAACGTGGCGGACGCCGCGTCGGTCGCCGCCGCCTTCGAGCGCATCGTCGCCGAGCACGGCCGCCTCGACCATCTCGTCAACAACGCCGGCATCACCCGCGACACGCTGCTCCTGCGCATGAAGCCTGCGCAGTGGGCGGAGGTGCTCGAGACGAACCTGACGGGGGCCTTCCTGTGCACCCAGGCCGCGCTGCGGCCGATGCTGAAGCAGCGCTCGGGCCGCATCGTCAACATCACGTCGGTCGTGGGCCTGACCGGCAACGCGGGCCAGGCCAACTACGCCGCGAGCAAGGCGGGCCTCGTGGGCTTCACGAAGTCCGTCGCGCGCGAAGTGGCCTCGCGCGGCATCACGGCGAACGCCGTGGCCCCGGGCTTCATCGAGACCGACATGACGGGAGCCATGACCGAGAAGGCGCGCGAGGCCATGACCGCCGCGATCCCGCTCGGCCGCGTGGGGCGCCCCGAAGACGTCGCGGCCGCCGTGGTTTACCTCGTCTCGGACGCCGCCTCGTACGTCACCGGCCAGGTCCTGGCCGTGGACGGCGGCTTCCACATGTAAGATGATTCCCTGACCAACGCGCACACTGGATTAGTCCGCATCCTCGGAGGAGCCTGATGGAGCCTGTTGCCGATCGCGTGAAGAAGATCATCGTGGACCAGCTCGGAGTCGAAGAAGAGCTCGTGACGCCCGACGCCTCGTTCGTGGACGACCTGGGCGCCGACAGCCTCGACACCGTCGAGCTGGTGATGGCCCTCGAGGAGGAGTTCGGCGTCGAGATCCCCGACGAGGACGCCGAGAAGATCACGAAGGTCAAGGAAGCCGTCGACTACATCGAGAAGCACGGGGCCAAGAAGTAGGGGTGGCGGGCAACCGACGGGTCGTCGTCACGGGGCTCGGACTCCTGTCCCCGGTCGGCAACGACGCCGAGACCACGTGGAAGGCCCTGCTCGCCGGCGAGTCCGGAGTGGGGCCGATCACGCTCTTCGACGCCTCCCAGCACGCCGCGCGCATCGCGGCCGAGGTGAAGGGCTTCGATCCGCTCCACTGGGTCGAGAAGAAGGACGTCAAGAAGATCGACCGCTTCATCCAGTTCGCGATCGCGGCGGCGGACGCCGCGCTCAAGGACTCGGGCCTCGTGATCGACGCCGGCAACGACGAGCAGGTCGGCGTCTACATCGGCAGCGGCATCGGCGGGTTCGCGACGATCGAGCGCGAGCACACGGCCTTGATGACCGGCGGCCCGCGCCGCGTGAGCCCGTTCTTCATTCCCGCGGCGATCGGCAACCTGGCCTCGGGCTGGGTCTCGATCCGCTCGGGCGCCAAGGGGCCCAACTCCTGCACGGCCACGGCGTGCACCTCCGGGGCCCACGCCATCGGCGACTCGTTCCGGATCATCCAGCGGGGCGACGCCGACGTCATGATCGCGGGGGGCAGCGAGGCGGCGATCACGCCGCTCGCCGTCGGGGGCTTCGCCGCGATGCGGGCGCTCTCGACGCGCAACGACGACCCGAAGACGGCCTCGCGTCCCTTCGACAAGGACCGGGACGGCTTCGTGATCGGCGAGGGCTCGGGGATCCTGATCCTCGAGGAGTACGAGCTCGCGAAGGCGCGTGGCGCCAAGATCTACTGCGAGGTCGTGGGCTACGGCATGTCGGGGGACGCGTACCACATCACGGCCCCTCGCGAGGACGGCGACGGCGCCCGCCGCGTCATGCTGAAGACCATCAAGGACGCCGGCGTCCAGCCCGACGCCGTGGGCTACGTGAACTGCCACGGCACCTCGACGCCGGTGGGGGATCCCCAGGAAGTGAAGGCCATCAAGGCCGTCTTCGGGGAGCACGCCCGCAAGGGCCTCGCGATCAGCTCCACCAAGTCGATGACGGGTCACCTGCTGGGCGCGGCCGGCGGCTTCGAGGCCGGCGTCACGGCCCTCGCGCTGCGCGACCAGGTCCTGCCGCCGACGACGAACCAGTTCACGCCCGATCCCGACTGCGACCTCGACGTCGTGCCCAACGTCTCGCGGCCGGTGGACCTGCGCTACGCCCTGTCGAACTCCTTCGGATTCGGCGGCACGAACGGCGCGCTGCTCTTCAAGCGTTTCGAGGCGTAGGTGACGACGAGCCCCTTTTCCCCGCCCGGGCTCTTCTCCTAAAATGAACAGCCGTTCATTCCGCCACGGAGGCTCGAGATCGTGAAGATCATCGTCTGCGTCAAGCAGGTTCCGGACACCGAGACGCGCGTGAGGATCGGAGCCGACGGCCGCAGCATCGGCGAGGCCGACGTGAACTGGATCGTCTCGCCCTACGACGAGTTCGCCGTCGAGGAAGCGCTGAAGCTGCGCGAAGCGAAGGGCGGGGAGGTCGTGCTCGTCTCGGTGGGTCCCGACAGGGCCCAGAGCGCCCTGCGCAACGGCCTCGCGATGGGCGCCGACGCGGCGCTCCACGTCAAGGACCCGGTCCTCGACGCGACCGATACCCTGGGCGTCGCGCGTGCCCTGGCCGCCGGCATCCAGAGCCTCGCGCCCTTCGACCTGGTCCTGGCCGGGCAGCAGGGCGTCGGAGGCGACAACAGCCAGATTCCGGGCCTGCTGGCCGAGCTGCTCGACCTTCCCCAGGTGACCGTCGCGGTGAAGATCGAGATCGGTGACGGCAAGGCCGTCGTCGAGCGCGAGATCGAGGGCGCCCGCGAGGCCTGGGAAACCAGCCTGCCGGCGGTGATCTCGACGCAGAAGGGCCTGAACGAGCCGCGCTACGCGAGCCTGAAGGGCATCATGGCGGCGAAGAAGAAGACGATCGACGTGAAGGATCTCGCGGCCCTCGGCCTCGACGCCGCGGCCGTGGCCCCGCGCACGACGGTCGTCGGCCTGGAGCTGCCGCCGGGACGGCCGGCGGTCAAGATGATCGAGGGCGATCCGGCGACGCAGGCGAAGGAGCTGATCCGGCTGCTCCACGAAGAAGCGAAGGTGATCTAGCCATGGCCACGATCCTGACGTTCGCCGAGGTGCGCGACGGCAAGTTGCGCCGGCCGTCGCTGGAGGCGATCTCGGAAGCCCGGCGGCTCGCCGCCGGCCTCGGGGCCACGGTCTCGACGGTGCTGATCGGCAACGGTGTCGCGGGCCTCGCGTCCGGGCTCGGCGCCGACACGGTCCACGTCTTCGACGACGCGGCGCTCGCGTCGTACGCGACCGAGGTCTGGGCGCGCGCCGTGGCGAAGGTCATCGCGGCCACGAAGCCCGTGGCCGTCCTCATCCCGTTCACGGCGCTCGGCAAGGACCTGGCGCCCCGGATCGCCGCCAAGGTGGGCGCCGGACTGGTTTCCGATTGCGTCGCCCTCAAGGTCGTGGACGGCCGGCTCGAGGCCCGCCGTCCCATGTACGCCGGAAAGGCCTTCGCGAACGTGCGCTGGGAAGGGGAGCCGCAGATCGCGACCCTCCGTCCCAACGTGTTCGCGCTCTCGGCACCGGAGGCCGGAAAGACGGCGCAGGTGGTGACGGAGACCGTGGAGTCCGCGGCCCGCGCCCGCGTCACGAGCGTCAAGGCGACGGCCGAGGGCAAGGTCGAGCTCTCCGAAGCGCAGGTGATCGTCTCGGGTGGCCGCGGTCTCAAGGGCCCCGAGCACTTCCACCTCGTGCAGGAGCTGGGCGACGCCTTCGGCGCCGCGGTGGGCGCGTCGCGCGCGATCGTGGACGCGGGCTGGGTCGACCACCAGCTCCAGGTCGGCCAGACCGGCAAGACGGTGTCACCGTCCCTCTACATCGCCTGCGGCATCAGCGGCGCGATCCAGCACCTCGCCGGCATGTCGTCGTCGCGCATCATCGTGGCGATCAACAAGGACGGCGACGCACCGATCTTCAAGGTGGCGAACTACGGCCTGCTCGGCGACGCCTTCGAGATCCTGCCGCAGCTGACGGAGGCGGCGAAGGCCCACTTCGCGGCCAAGGGCTAGGGCCGTGGCGGAGCGGGAAGTCCTCGAGACCGACGTCCTCGTGGTGGGGGGCGGCCCCGCCGGCCTCGCCGCCGCGATCCGGTTCAAGGACCTCCTCGACGCCCACAACAAGACCGCGTCGCCGAAGCTGGAGGCCTCGGTGATGGTGGTCGAGAAGGGCGCGGAGATCGGGGCCCACAGCCTCTCGGGCGCGGTGCTCGATCCCTCATCGCTGGCGGAGCTGATCCCCGACTTCAAGGCGAAAGGGGCGCCGGTCGAGACCGCGGTGACCGAGGACCACGTCTACATGCTGACGGGAGGCGGCCAGTTCCGGCTCCCGATCGTCCCGCCGCCGCTCCAGAACCACGGCAACTACGTCATCAGCCTGAACCAGCTCGTGAAGTGGCTCGGCGCCCAGGCCGAGGCCCGGGGCATCGACGTCCTGGCGGGCTTCCCGGCCGCCGAGGTCCTGTACGAAGGCGATCGCGTGGTGGGCGTGCGCACGGGCGACAAGGGCATCGACAAGCACGGCCAGCGCAAGAGCAACTTCGAGGCCGGCGTCGACCTGCGCGCGAAGGTCACGATCCTCGCCGAGGGCGCCCGTGGCAGCCTCACCAAGCAGCTGGTGCCCCGGCTGAAGCTCGACGCCGGGCGCTTTCCCCAGGTCTACACCCTCGGCGTGAAGGAGCTCTGGGAGGTCCCGAAGGGCCGGCTGGCCCGAGGCGCCGTGCTGCACACGATGGGTTTTCCCCTCGGCAGCGAGACCTTCGGCGGGGGTTTCGTCTACGGCTTCACCGAGGAGCGCGTGTCGGTCGGCCTCGTCGTGGGCCTCGACTATCGCGATCCGTTCCTCGATCCCCACGGCCTGTTCCAGAGGTACAAGGAGCATCCGCTGCTGCGCCGGCTCCTGGAGGGCGGGAAGATGGTGCGCTACGGCGCGCGCACGATCACGGAGGGCGGCTGGTATTCGATCCCGCGGCCCTACGCCGACGGCGTGCTGCTCGTCGGGGAAGCGGCCGGCTACCTGAACGCGATGCGCCTCAAGGGCATCCACCTCGCGATCAAGACCGGCATGCTGGCGGCGGAGACCGCCCTCGACGCGCTCGTGGCCGGCGACACGTCGGCCACGAGGCTCAAGGCCTTCGAGGACAAGGTGGCCGGGTCGTCGGTCAAGCGGGAGCTGTGGAAGGTGCGCAACTTCCACCAGGGCTTCAAGCACGGCTTGCTCTGGGGCCTGATCCACAGCGGCCTCCAGATGGCGACCGGCGGCCGGGGTCTCGTCGATCCCATGACGCCCTCGAAGGGCTACGCCGAGATCGAGACCCTCGACGACTACTACGACGACGGGGTCCGCCGCGAGAGCTTCGAGCGCAAGAAGGTGGACGGGAAGCTGACCTTCGATCGCCTGACGGACGTCTACCACTCCGGCACCAAGCACGACGAGGACCAGCCGGCCCACCTGCACGTGGCCGACACCACGGTCTGCGAGACCCGCTGCCGCGAGGAGTACGGCAACCCCTGCGAGAAGTTCTGCCCGGCGGCGGTCTACGAGATGGTGCCCAAGGCGGACACGGCGAAGGACCTGCGCCTGCAGATCAATTTCTCGAACTGCGTCCACTGCAAGACCTGCGACGTCATGGATCCCTACCAGATCATCACCTGGGTCACCCCCGAAGGCGGCGGCGGCCCGCGTTACGACGACCTCTAGGGGCACTGGGGAATAGCGGCCTGCCGGCCGCGTTTCTCCTGGAGATGTCGGGAATCGGCGGCCGCCTACGATCTAGTCCAGGGGAGCGCTCTGTGACGGGAAGGCAGGCCGGGCGATGACGATGCGGACACCCAGCGGCTGCGGCATCGGGTTGCGCCGTGAGCACTTCGGCGAGTTCCTCTCGACACAGCCGCCGGCCGGCTGGCTCGAGGTGATCTCCGAGAACTTCATGGCTCCCGGCGGCCGTCCGCGCCACGTCCTCGAGCGGGTGAAGGACCGCTACGCCCTGGCCCTGCACGGCGTGTCGCTGTCGATCGGGTCGGCCGAGCCGGTGGATCGCGCCTACCTGACGCGGCTGCGGGCACTCGTCGACTGGGCCCGGCCGGCCATCGTCTCGGACCACCTGTGCTGGACGTCGCTGGCCGGCCACAACAGCCACGACCTGCTGCCCCTGCCGTTCACGGCCGAGGCCCTCGACGTGACGGTCGCGAAGCTCGGCGAGGTGCAGGACGCCCTCGGCCGGTACATCCTGCTCGAGAACGTCTCGAGCTACGTCCGGTACCAGGCCTCCGAGCTCACGGAGTGGGAGTTCCTGTCCGCGGTGAGCGAGCAGGCGGGCAGCGGCATCCTCCTCGACATCAACAACGTGTACGTGAACGCCCGCAACCACGGCTTCGATCCGATCGAATACCTCGACGGGATCCCCGTGGGGCTCGTGGAGCAGTTCCACCTCGCGGGTCACGAGGACCGCGGCACGACCGTCATCGACACCCAC
The DNA here is from genome assembly GCA_902826455.1 of uncultured Acidobacteriota bacterium. Taxonomy (GTDB): domain Bacteria; phylum Acidobacteriota; class Vicinamibacteria; order Fen-336; family Fen-336; genus CADEEV01. The sequence goes on from CADEEV010000056.1 coordinate 6,483, forward strand.
GACAGCCCCGTGTGCGCTCCGGTGTGGGAGCTGTATCGCCACGCCGTAAAGCGTTTCGGCGCGCTGCCGACGATCCTCGAGCGCGACGGGAACGTCCCGGGTCTCGACGCCCTGCTGGCCGAAGCCCGGCAGGCTGACGGTGTCGCCGATGCGGTGGGGGTCGCGGCGTGAGGCTGCGCGACCAGCAGGCCTGGCTCCTCCAGGTCGCGACGGGCCGCGAGCCCGCCCGGAGCCTGGCGCCGGAGGCCGTTCTCGAGGCGCCGTCGGGTCTTCTGGCGGAGCGCCTGGCCGTCTACGAGGGCGGCCACCGTGCGCGCCTCGTCGAGGCCCTGGCCAACGACTATCCCGCCGTCCGGCGGGTCCTGGGCGAAGGCGCCTTCGGATCGCTCGTGGTGCGCTACGAGCGCTCCTTCCGCTCGGCCAGCCACGACCTGGGCCGCGTCGGCGAGCATCTCGCCCGGTTCCTCGAGGACGACCCGCTCGCCGTCGAGCTGCCGTTCCTTCCGGACCTGGCGCGGCTCGAGTGGGCGCTGGCCGAGGCCTTCGTGGCCGTCGACGACGAGCCCGTCACCTGGGCGTCGCTCGCGTCGCTGGGACCGGACGCGGTGGCCGACCGGCCCTTGCGCCTCAGGGCCGGCACGAGCCTCGTGCGATCGCCGTGGCCCGTTTCCGAGATCTGGCGCCTCCGCGAGCGCGCCGACGGCGACGTGGACCTGGCTCTCGAGGGCCGCCCCGAAGCGATCGTCGTCCATCGCGCGGGGCTGGAGCTGCGCACGCGCCAGGTTTCCGAGACGGAGGCGAGCCTGATCGAGCGCGCAGCTCAGGGCGTGCGGCTGGCCGACCTGGCGGGCGACGACGCGGGGGCGCCGGCCCTCGTGGAGGCCTTCCGCGCTCTCGTCAGCGCAGGAATCTTCGTGGACGTGGGGGCCGAAAGAGGCGACGAGTGAAGCAGACGAGATCGAGACAGATCCTGATGGCCTCGCTGGCCGGCGCGCTGAGCCTGCCCGCGGCGATCGCCGCGGCGGGCGGGACGCCGCCGCCGATGGACGAGGGCATGGTCCATTGCTACGGCGTCAACCGGTGCAAGGGCACCGGCGACTGCGCCGGGGCGCCGGGGCAGAAGTGCGGGACCACCGACGGCCATAGCTGCGCCGGACAGAATTCGTGCAAGCATCAAGGCTACGTCGACATGGACAAGGAGACTTGTCTTCGGCTCGAGGGCGGCCGGCTGACGCCGAGCCCGGCTCCCAAGAAGGCTCGCAAGTCGAGCGACACGTACTGAGAGGAGGTCGAGGATGAAGCCATCGACATCGAGACGGATCTTGATGACGTCCCTCGCGAGCGCCCTGGCCCTGCCGGCGCTCGCCGTCGCGCAGGACGCCCCCGACGCCGGGGCCGAGAAGGTCCACTGCTACGGCGTCAACAAGTGCAAGGAGACCGGCGACTGCGGCGGGCCGGGCCACGGCTGCGCCAACCAGAACACCTGCAAGCGGCAGGGCTACATCGACATGGACAAGGACACCTGCCTGCGCCTGGACGGCGGGCGGCTCACGCCCAACGAGGAGAAGAAGCCGGCGGCGCCGGCCAAGAAGAAGGACGGCGAGAAGTGAAGGCGGCGGCGGGCCTGGTCCTCGCGCTGGCCCTCGCGGGCCCGGCCGGAGCCGAGAGCCTCAAGATCGACCCCACCCACAGCACCGTCTCCTTCAAGGTGCGTCACCTCTTCACGAAGGTGACCGGCCAGTTCCGCAAGTTCGAGGGCGTCGTGCAGCTCGACGAAGCGAACCTCGCGGCCTCGAAGGTGAGCGCCACGATCCAGTCGGCCAGCATCGATACGAACGTCGAGGCGCGGGACAAGGACCTGCGCAGCGCGCGCTTCTTCGACGTCCTCAAGTTCCCGACGCTCAGCTTCGAGACCACTGCGATCACCGACGTCTCCGGGACGAAAGGCACGCTGAAGGGCACCCTGACCATGCACGGCGTGAAGCGGGACGTCGTGCTCGCGACGGAGTTCCTCGGCAAGGGCAAGGATCCCTGGGGCAACGTCCGCTACGGGTTCCACGCCGAGACGAAGGTCAACCGAAAGGACTTCGGCATGGTCTGGAACGAGGCCGTCGAGGCCGGGGGAGTGCTGGTCGGCGACGAGGTCGAGATCAGCCTGGACATCGAGGCCCTTCCCGCCACCCCGTGAAGGTCGGCTGCTTCGACAGCCCGGTCTTCCGCGAGCACGACGCCGGGCCCGGCCACCCCGAGCGGCCGCAACGCGTCGACGCCGTGCGCCGGGGGATCGAGCGCTCCGGCCTGGGGGGCCGTCTCGAGTGGCCGCTCGTGCGCAGCGCGACCGCCGTCGAGCTGCTGCGAGTCCATGCCGAAGAGCACGTGCGCGCGGTCGAGGCGACCGAGGGTCGCACGGTGCCGTTCGACGCCGACACGCAGGCCGGACCGCGCACGTACGCGGCGGCCCTCCACGCGGCGGGTGCGGTCGTGGACGCGACGACCCGGGTGCTCGAGGGACGGCTCGACCGCGCGTTCTGCCTGTCGCGGCCACCCGGCCACCACGCCGAATCCGACCGCGTGATGGGCTTCTGCTATTTCAACAACGTCGCGGTCGCCGCCGCCGAAGCTCTCGCGCGGGGGGTGGCGCGCGTCCTGATCGTCGACTTCGACGTGCACCACGGCAACGGGACCCAGGAGATCTTCTACACGGATCCCCGCGTCCTGTACGTGTCGAGCCACCAGTTCCCGTTCTACCCCGGCACCGGCCTGCAGCTCGAGCAGGGCAGCGGGCCAGGGCGGGGATACACGACGAACCTGCCGATGCCGGCGGGCTCGACGGACGCCGACTACCTGATGGTCTACCGCGAGATCGTGCTGCCGCTCGCACGGGCCTTCGATCCCGAGCTCGTCCTCGTGTCGGCGGGCTTCGACGCGTTCGGAGGGGACCCGCTCGCGGGCATGCAGCTCACCGCGGACGGCTACGGCGCGCTGGCCGGGATCTGCCTCGAGGCGGCGGCCGGCGCCGCGAACGGGCGCGCCGTCCTGGCACTCGAGGGCGGGTACGACCTGGACGGCCTGGCGTCGTCCGGTGCGGCGGTCACGCGAGTCCTGCTGGGCGAGACGCCGCCCGATCCCGGCGGCAGCGCGTCGACCGAGATCGTGCGCCGCCTGCCGCTCTACCGGGCGGCGCTCGCGCCCTCCTGGCCGAGCTTCTCCCGCTAGCGGGTCGCACGGGCCATCGTGCTACGATGCGCTCTTCGTTTGCCTTCATGAACTTATGACCGACTACAACTTCGAAGACATCGAGACCCGCTGGCAGAAGCGCTGGGCGGACGGCCGCACGTTCGAGGTGACCGAAGACCCCGCTCGGCCGAAGTTCTACTGCCTCGAGATGCTGCCGTATCCCTCGGGAGACATCCACGTCGGCCACGTCCGGAACTACTGCATCACCGACGTGGTGGCGCGGTACAAGCGGATGAAGGGCTTCAACGTCCTGCATCCCATCGGCTGGGACGCCCTCGGTCTTCCCGCCGAGAACGCCGCGATCAAGCGCGGCATCCATCCCGAGAAGTGGACGCGCGACAACATCGCGAGCATGAAGCGGCAGCTCCAGCGCCTCGGCTTCAGCTATCCCTGGAGCCGCGAGGTCGCGACCTGCGACCCCGAGTACTACCGCTGGAACCAGTGGTTCTTCCTGCGCATGCTCGAGCGCGGCATCGCCTACCGCGCGAAGGCCGCCGTCAACTGGTGTCCCAGCTGCCAGACGGTCCTCGCGAACGAGCAGGCCGAGGGCGGCACGTGCTGGCGCTGCGGCAGCGTCGTCGAGCAGCGCGACATGGAACAGTGGTTCCTGCGCATCACGGCGTACCAGGACGAGCTCCTCGACGACATGGCCCAGCTGCCTACCTGGCCGGACCGGGTGCTCCTGCAGCAGAAGAACTGGGTAGGACGCTCGCCCGGCGCCGAGATCGACTTCGCCGTGGAGGGTGCCGAGCCGATCCGCATCTTCACCACCCGCGTCGACACGATCTACGGCGCGACCTTCATGGTGCTCGCTCCCGAGCACCCGCGCGTCGACGCGCTGATGGCCGGCGCTTCCGCCGGGGCGAAGGCGGCCCTCGCGACGCTGCGGGCCCAGGACCGGCGCGCCCGCCTCGAGGGGCAGGTCGAGAAGGACGGCGTCTTCACCGGACGCCACGCCACGAACCCCTTCAACGGCGAGCGGGTCCCGATCTGGGTCGGGAACTTCGTCCTGATGGGCTACGGCACGGGCGCGATCATGGCGGTGCCGGCCCACGACGAGCGCGACTTCGAGTTCGCGCGCAAGTTCGGGATCCCGGTGCGGCCCGTGATCCGGCCCGCGGCCGGCGCCCTGGACGGGGCCTCGATGGCCGAGGCCTACGTCGGCCCCGGCGTCGTGGAGAACAGCGGGCCGTTCGACGGTCTCTCGGCGGAAGAAGCGCTCGCGACCATGGCGGCCCACGCCGAAACGAAGGGCTTCGGCAAGGCCACGATCACGTATCGGCTCAAGGACTGGCTGGTCAGCCGCCAGCGCTACTGGGGCACGCCGATCCCGGTGGTCTACTGCGAGAAGGACGGCATCGTCGGCGTGCCCGACGCCGAGCTTCCCGTGGTGCTCCCGAAGGACGCGCCGTTCACGGGCGAGGGCGGCAACCCCCTCGAGAAGGTCCCGTCCTTCGTCGACGCGCGCTGCCCGCGCTGCGGGGGACCCGCCCGGCGCGAGACCGACACCATGGACACGTTCGTGGACTCGTCCTGGTACTTCTATCGCTACCTCTCGCCCCAGAAGAAGGACGGCCCGTTCGATCCGTCGGCCGTGCGCTACTGGTTCCCGATCGACCTCTACGTCGGCGGCATCGAGCACGCGATCCTGCACCTCGTGTACTCCCGCTTCTGGACCAAGGTGATGCGGGATCTCGGCCTCGTCACGTTCGACGAGCCGGTGACGCGGCTCTTCCCCCAGGGCATGGTCCACAAGGACGGGGAGGTGATGTCGAAGTCCAAGGGCAACACCGTCGCCCCGGACACGATCATCGCGCGCTACGGCGCCGACACGCTGCGTCTCTACATCCTGTTCGTGGCGCCTCCGGAGATGGCCCTCGAGTGGCAGGACGGCCAGATCGAGGGCCCGAGCAAGTTCGTGCACCGGGTCTGGCGCCTCCTCGACCGGCACGCCGACGCCTTCGCCCAGGAGCTTCGCGAGCGCATTCCCGCGGAGCTCACGCCCGCCGCGCGCGACCTGCGCCGGAAGGTGCACCAGACGATCCAGCGCGTCACCGACGACATCGAAGGCCGCATGAAGCTCAACACCGCGGTCTCGGCGCTGATGGAGCTCGTGAACGAGATCTATCGCCTCGAGCCCGAGGTGTCGAAGGGCCCGATGCGCCCGGTGTTCCAGGAGGCCCTCGAGGCGCTGGTGCTGCTGCTGGCGCCGTTCGCGCCCCACATCTGCGAGGAGATGTGGCAGCGCCTCGGGCGCCGCTTCAGCATCGTCGACCGCAACTGGCCGGTGGCCGATGCGAGCCTCGCGCGCGAGGACGAGGTCGAGCTGGCGGTGCAGGTGAACGGCAAGGTGCGGGGCCGCGTGACGGTCGGCGCCGAGACGAGCGAGGAGGAGGTGAGGCGCCGTGCCCTCGAGGATCCCAAGGTGCAGGAAGCCGTGGCCGGCAAGCAGGTCGTGAAGATCCTGGTCGTCCCGGGCCGCCTCGTGAGCGTGGTGGTGAAATGAGGCGACGCCTCGCCCTGGCGCTGCTCGGGGCGCCGGTGCTCCAGGCCTGCGGCGGCTACGCCCTCGTGGGCAAGGGCGTGAACCTCGACCCGTCGATCAAGCGCATCGGCGTGCCGCTCTTCAAGGACGCCTCGGGCAAGGCGGGCCTCGACCAGAAGATCACCGAGAAGGTCATCGAGGAGCTGCTGAAGCGCGGCCACTTCGACGTGGTGCCCGACGCCACCGGCGTCGACGCACTCGTCGAGGGCTCGATCGTGAACTACACCTCCCAGCCCGTGGGCTTCGCGACCGAGACGGGCACCGCGGCGAGCAGCCAGGCGAGCCGCTACGCGATCGTCCTCGTGGCCCGCGTGCGCTACAGCAAGACCGGCGTCGCCCAGCCGATCTGGCAGAGCGACGGCTTCACGCAGCGCGAGGAGTACGACGTCGGCGAGGATCCGTCCTCGTACTTCGACCAGGAAGAGCTCGCGATCGATCGCCTCGCGCTCGCCTTCGCGCGCAACATCGTGGCCGGGATGCTGGAGGCGTTCTGAGCAAGGCGGGGAGCGATGGCGTCTTCGCCATCGTCGGCCCCGACACGTTCCTCGCGGAGGAGGCCCTGGAGCGGCTGCTCCAGGCCGCGATCGGAACGGACCGCCAGGAATCGCTGCAGGTGTTGCGGGGCGAGGAGACGACGTGGCCCCGGGTTCTCGATGCCGCCCGGGCCCGCTCGCTCTTCGCGAGCCGGCGCGCCGTGGTGGTGCGGGGCGCGGAGGGGCTGAAGGGGGCCGAGGACGACCTGCCGGGCTACCTGGCCGACCCGACGCCCGGCGTCGCGCTGATCGTCATGGCCGTGAAGCCCGACAAGCGCCGCACGGCCTGGAAGACGCTGCTCGCCAAGGTCGAGGTCGTGCCGGCCGAGCCCTTGAAGGGCGCGCGCCTGCGGGCCCGCGTGGCCGACGAGGTGAAGCGGCGGCGGCTCCAGATCGAGCCGCAGGGCGTCGAGGAGATCGTGGAGCGCGTCGGGCAGGATCTGCGGCGCCTGATGGGGGAGCTCGACAAGCTCGAGGCCTTCGGACAGGGCCAGCGCCTCACGGCCGAGGCCGTCGCCTCGGTCCTGGGCCGCGGTTTCGCCCGGCCCTTCTACCTGCTGGGCGACGCGCTCTCCGAGCGCCGCACGGCCGACGTGCTGGGCCTCGCCCAGGAGCTGATGGAGGACGGGGAGGACGCCGTGAAGATCCTCGGGGCCATGCACCGCTCCGTCCGGCAGCTGCGGGCCGTGCGAGGGCTGCAGGCCGAGCGGGCCTCGCGCGAGGAGATGGCCGCGCGGATCGGGCTGCCGCCCAACATGGCCTTCAAGCTGCCGTCGATCCTGGAGGCGGCCCGGCGCTGGACGGAGCCCGAGCTGGAGGGCGCCGTGGCGGCCTTCGGCCGGGCCGATCGCAGGGTGAAGACGGGGGCGGCCGCCTCCGTCGCCCTGGTCGAGGCGGTCGCGGAGGCGTGCCGGAAACGGGGGGGAGAGGCTACGAGCGCGCGGACGAGAGGGCGTTGACCTTGCTCGACAGGCGGCTCTTGTGACGCGAGCCGGCGTTGTCGTGGAGGACGCCCTTCTTGACGGCCTTGTCGATCGCGGACGTGGCCTCGGACAGGAGCTTCTTGGCCGTGGCCGCATCGCCCTTCTCGATCGCTTCCCGCAGCTTCTTGATCTCGGTCTTGACCGCCGACACGTTCATGCGGTTGCGGGCACGACGCTTGACGCCCTGTCTCATCTGCTTCTTCGCAGATTCGTGATGAGCCACTCGATCCTCCTCGTAGACGACGCGAAACCCCTATCTTACGCAGCTTGAGCGCACAGGTCAACGAAACCGCCGCGGATTCCCCTCGCAGCAGCCTCCGTTCGGCCGGGCTCGTCTCGGGCCTGATCCTCGTGTCGCGCCTGCTGGGCGTCGTCCGGGAGCAGGTCTTCGCGACGCTCCTCGGGGCCTCGCCCCACGCCGACGCGTTCCAGATCGGCTTCCGGATCCCGAACCTGCTGCGGGACCTCTTCGCGGAGGGGGCCCTGTCGGCGGCGTTCGTCCCGACCTACGCGAAGGTCAGCCGCGAGGCCGGCCGGGAGGCCGCCCAGCGCCTGGCCTCGCGCGTGCTCACGCTGCTCGCCGTCGTCCTGGCAGGGGTCGTGGTGGTGGGCATCCTGTTCGCGGGCCCGCTCGTGGACCGGCTCGCACCGGGCTTCGACGACGTTCCCGGGAAGCGCGACCTGACGGTGTTCCTGACGCGGGTGATGCTGCCGTTCCTGCCCCTCGTCTCCTTCGCCGCCGTGGCGATGGGGATGCTGAACGCCGAGGAGCGCTACGGCGCGCCGGCCATCGCCCCCGCCATGTTCAACGTCGTCGCGATCGCCTGGGGCGCGGGCCTCTGGGCCCTCGGCATGAGCCCGACCCAGGTCGTCGTGGGCTGGGCGATCGGCGTGCTGCTCGGGGGGATCGCGCAGTTCGTCGTGCAGGTGCCGGCGCTGCGCAAGCAGGGCTGGCGCTTCCGGCCGGAGTGGGCGCCGTCCGATCCTGGCATCGGCCAGATCCTGCGGCTCATGGGCCCGGCCACCGTCGGCCTCGCGGCCGTCCAGGTCAACGTGTTCGTCAACAGCATCTTCGCCTCCCACGAGGAAGGCGCCGTCTCCTGGCTCCTGTACGCGTTCCGGATCCTGTACCTGCCGATCGGCCTGTTCGGCGTCGCGGCGGGCACGATCGCCACGACGGGCCTCGCCCGCAGGGCGGCGGCCGGCGACATGGACGGCCTGCGGCAGACGCTGCGGGACGCCTTGCGGATGCTGGCGTTCCTCACGATCCCCGCGACCGTCGGCCTGATGATCCTGGGCGTGCCCGTGGTGCGCTTGCTGTACGAGCACGGGCGCTTCACGGCCGAAGACACGCGGCAGACCGCGGCGGCCCTGGCCATCTACAGCCTCGGGCTCGTGGCCTACGCGGCCGTCAAGGTCCTGGCGCCGGCCTTCTACGCGCTCGGCCGTCCCGGCATCCCGCTCGTCGGCAGCGTGCTGTCGGTCGCGACCAACCTGATCCTGAACCTGGCGCTCTACGAGCGCATGGGGTTCCGGAGCGTCGCGCTCGGCACGAGCCTCGGCGCCGTGGTGAACGGGGTCGTGCTCGTCGCGTTCTTCGAGCGCTCGGTCGGTGGCCTGGGACGCGAGGGCCTGCTGGGCGCCCTCGGCCGCATGGCCCTCGCCGCCGCCGTCATGGGCGCCGTGGTCTGGGAGAGCTCCCGCGGGCTCGAGCAGGCGTTCGGCGCCCTGGGACTGAAGGCCCAGTTCGTCGGCGCCTTCGGGCCGATCCTCGCCGGCCTGGCCGCCTACCTCCTGGCCGGGCTCGTGCTGCGGCTGGGCGAGATCCGCCAGATCGCCGGCGCGATCCGCCGCCGCCGCTGAGCCCTCTACCCGTAGAAGCCCCGAAGGAGCGGTGACGCAATATCTTGTGGCCGTCCGCGTGGCTGTGCTAGGGTCCAGGGCATGAAACGAGCGATCCTGTCGGGCCTGGGCGCCGTGCTCCTGGGAGGCGCCTCCATGGCCTCGGCGGGGGAGTTGCCGCCGGAGGAGCAGTACAAGCTCCGGGCCGAGTACCTGGAATGGCGCCCGAATCTCGACGCCGAGGTCCAGGCCACGCGCAACGGCTTCACGGGCTCGCTGGTCGATCTCCAGGACGACCTCGGGATCGTCGACAAGCGGACGTTCCAGCTCCACGGGGCCCTGCAGTTCGCTCCCGGCCACAAGCTGCGCTTCTCCTACACTCCCGTCGACTACTCGGCCGACATCCAGGTGGGCCGGACGATCACGTTCCTCGGCCAGACCTACACGTTCCAGACCCAGGTCCAGTCGGCGCTCAAGGGCAAGCTGCTCTTCGGCGCGTACGAATTCGACGTGGTGAAGACGCCCAAGGGCTACGTCGGCGTGATGCTCGGGGCGCAGTACTTCGACGGCGGCGTCTCGATCGCGGCTCCCGAGCTGAACGTGCGCGAGGAGCTCGAGCCGACCGTGCCGGTGCCGGTCCTGGGCCTCACCGCCCGCGGCTACGCGGGCAAGCTGAGCTTCGAGGGCGAGATCAACGGCCTGACCCTCGGCGATCGGGGTCACGCCTACGAGCTGAGCCTCGGCGTGCGCTTCCACCTTGCCCAGAAGCTGGCGGCCACCGGCGGCTACCGCAAGGTGAACCTCGAGGGGCACGACGACCAGGACCTCCTCAAGTTCAAGATGGGAGGCTTCACGTTCGGAGTGGAGCTGAGCCTCTAGACACGGTCGCCCGCGAGTACCTCGACCACCTGCGCGTCGAGCGCGGGCTGGCGGAGAACTCGCTCATCGCCTACGGCCGCGATCTCGTGCGGCTCGAGGCCCACGCGAAGGCGAAGAAGCGGGGACTGCTGGCCCTGCGCCAGTCGGACCTCAGCGACTTCATGGCCTGGCTGCGCGAGCTGGGGCTCAACCCGCGCTCGGCGGCGCGCACCGTCCACGCGGTGCGCGGCTTCTACCGCTACGCCGTCCGCGAAGGGCGCCTCAAGCTCGATCCCATGGACAACCTGAAGGCGCCCAAGGCCTTCAAGGCGCTGCCGCGCTACCTGACGCCCGCCCAGGTCGACGCGCTGCTGGCGGCCCCCGACGTCGCCACGCCGCTCGGGATCCGGGACCGGGCGATCCTCGAGACCTTCTACGCCACGGGCCTCCGGGTCGCGGAGCTGATCGGCCTCAAGGCCTCCGACCTGGACCACAACGTCGGCCTGCTCACGTGCTTCGGCAAGGGGCGCAAGGAGCGCCTGGTGCCGATCGGCCGGACGGCCCGCGAGTGGGTGGCGCGCTACGCGGCGGAGGTCCGGCCGCGCCTGGCGGGGCCGAAGGGGGCCCCGAACCTGTTCCTGAGCCATCGCGGGCGCCGTCTCGGCCACACGGGGCTCTGGAAGATCGTCCGGCGCCACGCGGTGACCGCCGGCGTCGAGCGCGTGCTGACGCCCCACGTGCTGCGGCACTCGTTCGCGACCCACCTGCTGGAGCGCGGCGCCGACCTGCGCTCGCTCCAGGCCATGCTGGGCCACGCCGACATCTCGACGACCCAGATCTACACCCACATCACCCGGGAGCGGCTGCGGCAGGTCTACGACCAGTTCCATCCGAGAGCGTGACATAGCCTTGGGGACCCCCGAGGCGGCGTGGTATCCTCTGCGCTTTTGAACGGGGCCCCGGGGGGCTCCTGGAGCGGAGATCGAATGGGAATCACGGGCCGACACCTCTTTTCCTCGGAATCGGTGACCGAGGGGCATCCGGACAAGATCGCGGACCAGATCTCGGATGCGGTCCTCGACGCGCTGCTCGCGCAGGACCCCATGAGCCGCGTGGCGTGCGAGACGATGGTCACCACCGGCCTCGCGTTCATCGCCGGCGAGGTGACGACCAAGGCCTACGCCGACCTGCCGGCCATCGTGCGCGAGACCATCAAGGGCGTCGGCTACACCCGCGCGAAGTACGGCTTCGACTACGAGACCTGCGCGGTGATCAACGCGATCCACGAGCAGTCCCCGGACATCGCCCAGGGCGTCGACCCGGGCGGTGCCGGCGACCAGGGCCTGATGTTCGGCTACGCGTGCAACGAGACCGAAGAGCTCATGCCGCTGCCGATCATGCTGGCCCACAAGCTCACCCGTCAGCTCACCCGCGTGCGCCAGGAGGAGGCCGTCGACTACCTGCGGCCCGACGGCAAGAGCCAGGTCAGCGTCGAGTACGACGGCGGCAAGCCCGTGCGCGTCGAGGCGGTCGTCATCTCCGCCCAGCACAGCGACCTCGTGAAGATCGAGACGATCCGCGAGGACATCATGGAGAAGGTCATCACCGCGGTGGTGCCGGCCGAGCTCCTCGACAAGAACACGAAGTACTTCATCAACCCCACCGGCCGCTTCGTGGTGGGCGGGCCCCAGGGCGACTGCGGTCTCACCGGCCGCAAGATCATCGTCGACACCTACGGCGGCATGTCGGCCCACGGCGGCGGCGCGTTCTCGGGCAAGGACCCGACGAAGGTGGACCGCTCGGCGTGCTACATGGCGCGCCACGTGGCGAAGAACATCGTGGCCGCGGGTCTCGCCGAGAAGGCCCAGGTGCAGGTGGCGTACGCGATCGGCGTGGCCGATCCCGTCTCCGTCTCCGTCGACACCCAGGGCACCGGCACGGCGCCGGAGCAGAAGATCGTGGCCGCCGTGCGCCAGATCTTCCCGCTGACGCCCAAGGGCATCATCGACTACCTCGACCTGCGCCGTCCGATCTACAAGAAGACGGCCGCGTACGGGCACTTCGGCCGCACCGAGCCCGAGTTCACCTGGGAGAACACCGACAAGGCCGAGGCGCTGCGCAAGGCCGTCAAGTAGGGAGCCCCGAGACGCCCGGTTCCGGCCGCACGCGCTCGCGCCTCCTCGCGGTCCTCCTCGTCGCGGCGCTCCTCTACGTGCTGCGGGTGGCGCTGTGGCAGCCGCTCGCGGTCGAGGGCGAGCGGCCCGCCGACGGGCTCGTGCGCGTGACCGGCGTCGTCCACGTCCACACGAGCCTCTCCGACGGCGGCGGGACCCCGGCGGAGGTGGCCGCGGCGGCCAAGAAGGCCGGCCTGCAGTTCGTCGTCCTCACCGACCACAACAACCTCGACGCGAAGCCTTTCGAGGGCTACCACGACGGCGTGCTCGTCGTGGTGGGCACCGAGATCTCGACACAGTCGGGCCACGTGGTCGGCCTCGGGATCCCCGACCCGGTGTTCCGCTTCTCCGGCAGCGCCGCGGACGCCCTCGACGACGTCCGCGTCCTCGCCGGGACCGCGTGGGCCGCGCATCCGCTCTCGGCCCGCGACGACTTCAAGTGGACGGGCTGGGACCTGCCCGGAGGCTGGGGCGTCGAGCTCCTGAACGGCGACAGCCAGTGGCGTGCCGCGGGCCTCGGCCGGCTCGCGCGCACGGCCGCGCTCTACCTCGTGAACCCGCGCTACGCGCTCCTGGGGAGCCTGACGTCGCCCCAGGCGACGCTCGCGCGCTGGGACGGGATCCTGGCGCGGCGCGACGCCCCGGGGCTCGCGGGAGCCGACGCCCACGAGCGGGTTCCGCTCCACAAGCGCTTCCAGCCGCGCTTTCCGTCGTACGAGTCGATCTTCGCGCTGTCCCAGAACCACGTGCTCCTGGACGCGCCGCTCTCCGGCGACGCCACCCGCGACGTGCCGGCGCTGCTCGCGGCGCTCGCGGGCGGCCGCTCCTACGTCGGTCTCGACGCCCTGGCGCCGGCGGGCGCCTTCGCCTTCCGTGCCGAGGGCGCGTCGGGCCGCGCCACGATGGGGGAGACGATCACGCCGTCCCCGGACCTGCACCTGCGCGCGAGCGGGGCCTTCCCGGCGGGAGCGACACTGACGCTCGTCCACGACGGACACCCCGTGGCGACGGCGGCGCGCGTGCTCGACGTCGCCGTCACGGCGCCGGGCGTCTACCGCGTGGAGGTCCGCGTCCCGGGCTGGGACGTGCCGTGGATCCTCTCCAACCCCATCTACGTCTTCGGTGAAGCCCAGGCGGCCGCCCGCCGTGCCGCGGGAGCCGTTCCCGCGGAAGCCGCGGTGCCGGAGGCGGTCGAGGTCCTGGATCGCTTCGACGCCGCGAGCGGGTTCGGGGCCGAGTTCGACACGGCCTCGCGCCTGGACCCCGCGTTCCGCATCGAGGGCGCCGGCCCGTCGGGTGGCCCGGCCGCGCGCCTGACCTTCCGCCTCGGGACTCCGACGCCGGCGCATCCCTTCGTGTCCGCGGCCCTGGTGAGCCGCAAGCCGCGCGATCTCCACGGGCGCAAGGGCCTCGTCTTCGGCATCCGTGGGGATCGGGCCTATCGCCTCTGGGTGCAGGTGCGCGACACGAACCCGGCCTCGGCCGACGACGGCACCGAGTGGTGGGGCGCTTCCGTGCGCACTTCGCCCGAGTGGCGACGCGTGGCGCTGCCGTTCGACAGCCTGCGCTCGATCAACCCGCGCAGCGACGGACGGCTCGACCTCGACAAGGTCGTGCAACTCGTCTTCGTCCTCGACCAGGGCGCCGTCAAGCCCGGCACCGAAGGCACGATCGAGCTGGCCGAACTCGGGGTCTACTAGCGGTAGAAAGGGCTTGACGCCGGCCACGCATCTATCCTAGTATCCGGATTGAGCGATGGCTTTACCCGAGGCCCCCCGGCAACCCGACGCGCTGCTCGCCTGGATGGGCAGCCTCGCCGACGCGACGCGCCTGCGCCTGCTGCACCTGCTGGAGCGCCACGAGCTGGGCGTCGTCGAGCTGTGCGACGTGCTCCAGCTCCCGCAGTCCACGGTGAGCCGTCACCTGAAGGTGCTGGGGGACCAGGGCTGGCTCCGGAGCCGCGCCCAGGGCACGAACCGCCTGTATCGCGTGGCCGAGGGCGAGCGCGAGGCGGCCGCGCGCAAGCTGTGGTCCCTGGCGCGCGAGCAGACGAGCGCCTGGCCGACCGTGCAGCAGGACCGGCTGCGGCTGACGCGGCGGCTCTCCGAGCGCGAGCCGGCGGCCCAGGCGTTCTTCGCCGGGGCGGCGGGGAAGTGGGACAAGCTGCGGGGCGAGCTCTACGGGGACGCCTTCGGGCGCGAGGCCCTCCTGGCCCTGCTGCCTTCGGACTGGGTCGTGGCCGACCTCGGCTGCGGGACCGGCCAGAGCACGGCGGCCCTCGCCCCGTTCGTCCGGCGGGTCATCGGCGTCGACCAGTCGACGGCCATGTTGAAGGCGGCCCGGAAGCGGATGGCGGGTGTCGACAACGTCGAGCTGCGCCAGGGCAGCCTCGAGGCGCTGCCGCTCGAGGACGCGAGCGTCGACGGCGCGCTGCTGCTCCTCGCCCTCACCTACGTCTCGGATCCCGGGCAGGCCGTCGCGGAGATGGCCCGCGTGTTGCGTCCCGGCGGCCACGCCGTGGTCGTCGACCTGCTGCGCCACGACCGCGAGGAGTTCCGCCGCCAGATGGGGCAGCAGAACCTCGGCTTCACGCCCGAGGCCCTGAGCCAGGTGCTCGGGGCCGCCGGCCTCCAGGCCGCCACGTGCCGCGCGCTGCCGCCCGAGCCCCAGGCCAAGGGCCCGGCCCTCGTGCTCGCGTCCGCGCAGAAATCGCCGCAAGTCATCGATCTCAGGGAACGACGCCAGGCGTCGAAGAAAGAAGAGGCAAGGACATGACGACGACGGTCGCGGCGCCCAAGGGCGCCCTCGAGTACAGGGTCGCGGACCTCAAGCTGGCCGAGTGGGGACGCAAGGAGCTGGTCCTCGCCGAGCAGGAGATGCCGGGCCTGATGGCGCTGCGCAAGGAGTACGGCGCGTCGCAGCCGCTCAAGGGCCAGCGCATCACCGGCAGCCTGCACATGACGATCCAGACCGCGGTGCTGATCGAGACCCTCGCGGCTCTCGGCGCCGACGTGCGCTGGGCCTCGTGCAACATCTTCTCGACCCAGGACCACGCGGCCGCGGCCGTGGTGGTCGGGCCGAAGGGCACGCTCGAGAAGCCCCAGGGCATCCCGGTGTTCGCCTGGAAGGGCGAGAGCCTCGAGGAGTACTGGAACCTCACCGAGCGCGCCCTCGACTTCGGCAACGGCCAGGGGCCGACGCAGATCGTCGACGACGGCGGCGACGCGACGCTGCTCCTCCACAAGGGCCTCGAGTACGAGAAGGCCGGCAGCGTGCCCGACCCCAAGACCGCCGACAACGAGGAGTTCGAGATCGTCCTGCGGCTCTTGGGCCGGCTCGCGAAGGAGCAGCCCGGCCGCTGGAAGAAGATCGCCGGCGAGTGCAAGGGTGTCTCCGAGGAGACCACGACCGGCGTGCACCGCCTCTACGAGATGGCGAAGAAGGGGACGCTCCTGTTCCCGGCCATCAACGTCAACGACAGCGTGACCAAGAGCAAGTTCGACAACCTGTACGGCTGCCGGCACTCGCTCGTGGACGGCCTGATGCGCGCCTCGGACGTGATGCTGGCCGGCAAGGTCGCTGTGGTGTGCGGCTACGGCGACGTCGGCAAGGGCTGCGCCCAGTCCCTGAAGGGCCAGGGCGCCCGCGTCGTGATCACCGAGATCGACCCGATCTGCGCGCTGCAGGCGGCCATGGAGGGCTACCAGGTGGTGCCCCTCGAGGACGTGCTGGCCACGGCGGACGTGTTCATCACCGCCACGGGGAACACCGGGATCATCACCGCGGCCCACATGGCGCGCATGAAGGACAAGGCGATCGTCGGGAACATCGGCCACTTCGACAACGAGATCGACATGGACGGGCTCAAGAAGGTCCCGGGGATCCAGCGCATCAACATCAAGCCGCAGTACGACCAGTTCCTGTTCCCGGACGGCCACAGCGTCCTGGTGCTGGCCGAGGGCCGGCTGCTGAACCTGGGCTGCGCCACGGGCCACCCGAGCTTCGTGATGTCCACGAGCTTCACGAACCAGGTGCTGGCGCAGATCGAGCTCGCGCAGAACCGCGCCAAGTACGAGCTCAAGGTCTACACGCTGCCGAAGCACCTCGACGAGAAGGTGGCGCGCCTCCACCTCGACAAGCTGGGCGTCAAGCTCACGACCCTGAGCGCGGCCCAGGCCGCCTACCTCGGCGTGAACGTCGACGGTCCCTACAAGACGGACTGGTACCGCTACTAGTCCGGTTTCGTGAACCGCGGGAGCGTGCGGCAGCGCACGCCCCCGCGGAGCCTCCGTGGCGGTACACTCTTCGCGCGATGGGACTCAAGATCCTGTGCGCGGGCTGCTCCAAGGACGAGCGGGAGGGCGCCGAGGCCGTCGTGCGCCGGGTGCTGGCCGACGCCGCGGCCCGCACGCCGTGGAGCGTCTCCCTCGTGAAGATGGGCGCGCAGTGGCAGGTCACCGTCGACGCCCCCGCCGACCAGATCCGTGCCCGCACCGCCGTCGCACCCGCCTCGGGACTGGCCGCGGCCCTGACGTCGCTCGCGGCACGGCCGGTCGTCGACGCGCCGCCCGTGACAGCGCCACCGCCGCCGACTCCGCCCAAGGTTTCACCCCCGGCGGACGCGACGCCCATGCGGGGCCTCTCGCCCGTCACGTTGGCCTCGCTCAAGGAGCAGGCGGCGAGCACCTCCTCGGACCTCACGCCGGTGCGCGGCCTACCGGCGGTGGCTCCGGTCGCGAAGCCGCCCGGGGTCAGCGCCTGCTCGAAGTGCGGCAGGGGCTTCCGCGTCGTCTACGAGGCCGCGCCCGGCGAGCTGTTCGAAGACGCCCCGGTGGCGTGCCCGCACTGCTGGAGCCTGAACAAGGTCAAGGTCGGTAGCGAGGCGGCCGCCACGGGAGACTACCGGGCCGACAAGGTCGACTGAGGCGTCAGGTCTCGAGGGTGAGCATCAGGTAGAGTCCCGCGGCCGCGAACAGCAGGTTCGGCGCCCAGGCCGCGAGCAGCGGCGGCAGCAGGGCGTTGTTGCCGAGGGCCTCGAAGATCGCGAGGGTCGACCAGTAGACGATCGCGATCACGAGGCTGATGCCGATGCCGTACAGCGCTCCGCGGCGTCCCACGACGAACGAGAAGGGGATCCCGATCAGCGTCATCACGATGCCGATCAGCGGGAACGCCGGCTTGCGGTAGAGCTGCACCCGCAGCTTCGTGACGTCGAGGCCCATCGACTCGAGGGTCGCGATGTGGCTGCGCAGCTCGTTGAAGCGGAGCGTCTCGGCCTCGCGCTCCTCGCGCATGAAGTAGGTGGGCGGCTCGAAGTCGCGGGTCCGGACCTGGCTGAAGGCCTCGAAGGCGCCCGTGCCCCGGAACGACCGGCGCCAGCCCTGCTCCAGGGACCACGTGTCCTGTTGGACGTGGGCCGGAGGCGGGTCGGGGGCCCAGACGGCCCGCCGGGCATACGTGCGCTCGCGGAGCATCCACTGCTTCGGGTCGAGGTCGTAGATCCAGAGGCCGTAGAGCGACAGGCCGCGGCCCGGCTCCAGCGGATCGACCATCACGGCCTGGTCGTAGTTGTAGAAGCGCCCGTCGCTGCCGACGATCCAGCGCCGGTGCAGCAGGCTCGCGACCTGGGGCGGCCGGCCCTTGATCACGTTGAAGTCCTGGTTCGCGACGCGGTTCGTGGCCGGCAGCAGGAACTCGCCCGCGGCGAAGAGCCCGAGGCTCGCGAGCAGACCCAGCACGACGACCGACAGCGTCCCGCGATACAGGCTCACGCCGCTGGCCTTGAGCGCCGTGATCTCGTTGCGGCGGCTCATGATCCCGAAGGTCGTGAGGGTCGCGACCAGCACCGCGACCGGCATCATCAGGTGCGCGACCATCGGCGCGTAGAACGTGTAGTAGTGCACGACCACGGAGCCCTTGACGCGGTGCTGCTGGATGTCGTCGAACAGGTCCATGAAGTGGACCAGGACGTAGATGGAGCAGAACGCCGTGAGGATCAGCGCCAGGTGGCCGATGTACTGCCAGGCGATGTAGCGGTCGAGGATGCCGGGGAAGCTCGTCGGCAGGCCCGAGCGCGGCAGGCGCAACACCACCACCGGCCGCCGCGGACCGCCGGCGCCCGCGGCGCTCCCGGCCGGCTTGCCGGAGCGCTGCAGGCGCGGGAGCCAGGCCGTGTAGTGGCTCGGGTCGAGGGGATCGAAGGCCGCCTCGCGGTGGTTGAGCACGAGCAGCGCGAGCGCCACGAGCGCGAGGACGATGTCGGCGCCCCAGATCGCGAGCCCGGGGGGCAGGACGCCGGTGTCGCCGGCCTGCTCCCCGAGGCGTATGAAGACGTAGTACACGAAGATCACGCCGATCGAGAGGGCGAAGGCCGCCGAGCGGGCCTCCTTCTTCGTGCCCAGGGAGAGGCCGAGTCCCAGGAGCCCGAAGACCAGGCAGGCGACGGGGATCGCGAACTTCTTGTGCCACTCCACCCGGAAGCGCGCCGCGTCCAGGGGCCGCTTGCCCGAGGCCTCCGCCTCCCGGATCTTCACCTCCAGCTCGCGCAGGGTCATCTCCCGATCGCCCTTCGAGAGCGGCGTCGGAGGGAAGAAGGACTCGGTGGGGAGGGGGAAGTCCGACGACGAGAACTTCTGGAAGCGGTCGGT
>CADEEV010000057.1 GCA_902826455.1 uncultured Acidobacteriota bacterium
GTTTCCGGCGCTGTCCGCCAGCGTCCAATGCGCCGGCGCCTGCGACTCGTCCACGATGCGGCCACCGGCCGCCAGGGCGGCCTCGAGGCGTGCCGCGACCTGCTCGCGAGCGACCGAGACGTCGAGGTGCATCGCGTGGCGCAAGGGCTTGGCCTCGTCGAGGGTCTGCATCCAGACGGTCGAGCCGTGGCCGAGGGAGTCCACGGCATTGTCCTCGGCCATCGGCGCATAGCCGAGCACGGCGCGCCAGAAACCGACGTCGAGCGCGTCGGCCTTCGCCGGGATCGCGAGCTGCACCTCCTGGACGGAGGCGCGATCGGCCACGGCGCCGTGGGCGCGTGCGGCGGCCGACACGGCGCGCGCGAGCTCCACGTGCCGGGGCTCGAGCTGCCAGGCGTCGCGCGTCAGACGGACGCTCAGCTGCGTGTCGGCGATCGTCAGGAGTGTCCCCGACCCTTCGAGCCCCGGGAGGGCGGCGAGGGCCGCCGCGAGGCGGGCGGCGTCGGCCAGCGATCCCGCCCGGAAGAGGGCGGTCGCGCCACCGTGCAGGACGACCCAGTCCTCGACGCCTTCGGCCGCGAGGAAGCCGCGCCAGCCCTCGTCGCTCATGCCTTACTCGTAGCGCAGCGCGTCGATGGGGTCGAGGCTCGCGGCCTTGCGCGCGGGGTAGTAGCCGAAGAAGACGCCGACGGTGGCGGCGAAGCCGAAGGCCAGGACGATCGAGGTCGACGTGATCTCGGTCGGCCAGCCCAGCGTCTGCGTCAGCGTGGTCGAGACCCCGACGCCCAGCGCGATGCCCACGAGCCCGCCCAGGATCGACAGCGTGATCGCCTCGGCCAGGAACTGCCGCAGGATGTCGCGGGTGCGGGCGCCGACGGCCATGCGCAGGCCGATCTCGCGGGTGCGCTCCGTGACCGAGACCAGCATGATGTTCATGATGCCGATGCCGCCGACCAGCAGGCTCACCGAGGCGACGCTCATCAGCAGGCCCGTCATGGTGTCGGCGAGCTGCACGCGGGTCTGGGCCATCTCCTCGACCGTGCGCACGCTGAAGTCGTCGTCCTCGGGGTTGTTGATGCGGTGACGCTGGCGCATCAGGCGCGTGATGGCCACGGCCGTCTCCTCGACCGTCTCCGGCCGCGCGGCCGACACCATGGCGCGCTGGATGTACGTGATCCCCAGCAGCTTCTTCTGCAGCGTCGTGTAGGGGGCTACCACGATGTCGTCCTGGTCGTCCCCCCACTGGCCCTGGCCCTTCGCGGCGAGCACGCCGACGACGCGGAACGGCAGGTTCTTGACCCGGATGATCTGGCCGACGGGATCCTGGCCCGCGAACAGCATCTCGGCGACGGTCGCGCCCAGCAGGCAGACCTTGTCGGCGATCTGCACGTCGCGGGCCGTGAAGTTCGAGCCGCTCGCCACGGGCCAGTTGCGGATCGCCAGGTAGTCCTCGTTGCCGCCCTCGGCCTGGGTGTTCCAGTTCTGGTCGCCCGCGATGACCTGGGCACGGCCGCGGACCACCGGCGTCATCTTCACGACCGTCGGCACCTGGTCGCGGATCGCGTTGGCGTCCTCCAGGGTGAAGGTCTGGGTCGAGCCCGTGCCCTGACGGACGCCGGCCTGGCGGCCCATGCTCCCGGCCGAGATGTAGACGACGTTGGTGCCGGCGCTCTGGATCTGCTGGTCGATGGCCGAGCGCGCGCCGGTGCTGAGCGCGATCATGGCGATCACCGAGGCGACGCCGATGATCACGCCCAGGGCCGTGAGCGACGAACGGACCTTGTTGCGGCGCAGGGCCGCGAAGGAAATGCTGGCGGTATTCGCGAGCTTCATGCTTCGACGACCTCCGGCGGCGGCAGCGCCTTCACCTCGGCCGCGGCGTCGCGGCGCCGCGCGTTCGGCGTGTCCTCGACGATGTGGCCGTCGCGGATGCGCACCACGCGGTCCGTGTACTCCGCGATGTCGGGCTCGTGGGTGATCAGGATGATCGTGATGCCGCGCTCGCGGTTGAGCCGCTGCAGCACCTCCATGATCTCGAGGCTGGTGCGGCTGTCGAGGTTTCCGGTGGGCTCGTCGGCGAGCAGCAGCTCCGGCTCGTTGACCAGGGACCGGGCGATCGCGACGCGCTGCTGCTGCCCGCCCGAGAGCTGGCTCGGGGTGTGGTCGCCGCGGGCACCCAGGCCCACGAGGTCGAGCAGGCGCTGGGCGCGCTCGTGGCGCTCTGCCGCGGGCCAGTCCTTGCCGTTGTAGAGCAGCGGCAGCTCCACCTGCTCCAGGGCCGAGGTGCGCGGCAGCAGGTTGAAGTTCTGGAACACGAAGCCGATCACGCGGTTGCGCAGGATCGCGCGGCGGTCGCGGTCGAAGCCCGAGACGTCCTCGCCCGCGAGGAAGTAGTGGCCGGAGGACGGGTTGTCGAGCAGACCCAGGATGTTCATCAGCGTCGACTTGCCGCTGCCCGAGGCGCCCACGACCGCCACGAACTGGCCCTTGGGGATCGCGAGGTCGACCCCGCGCAGCGCGTGGACCGTCACGTCCCCGACCAGGTAGGACCGCTTCAGTCCCGAGACGCGGAGGATGTCCTGGCCGTCCATGCTCAGTTGCGGGTGCGGGGCTGCGGGCGCTGGGGCGAGAACGGGTTGGTGGACGCGGCCGGACTCGGCGCGCGGCCGCCGGCCGCCGGTCGTGCGGCGCCCGCGTCGCCGCCGGTGATCACCTGGGTGCCTTCGGCGGCGCCGTCCGCGATCTCCGTGAAGGCGCCGTCGGACAGGCCCACCTTCACGCTCGTGGCCTTCGGCTTGCCGTCCTCGCCCTTGACGAACAGGAAGCGCCCGCGCTCGGTGAAGCCCTCGGGCCGGTAGCGCAGGGCCGCGGCAGGCACCCGCAGCACGCCCTTCTTCTCGTTGATCACCACGGAGACCGTCGCCGTCATGCCGGGCATCAGCTTCTCGTCGGGGTTCGCCACCGTGATCAGCGTGTCGTAGGTCACGACGTTCGCGGTGCTGATCGGCTGCAGCCGCACCTGCTCGACCGTGCCCCGGAACTCCTCGTCGGGGTGGGCGTCGACGCGGAAGCGCACGCTCTGTCCCGCCCTCACGCGCCCGATGTCGGCCTCGTCGATCGAGGCCTTCACCTGCATCTGCTTCAGGTCGTTGGCGATGACGAACAGCGTCGGCGCCTGCAGCGAGGCGGCGACGGTCTGGCCCACGTCGACGCTGCGGCTCAGGATCACGCCGTCGATGGGCGTCTCGATCACCGTGTGGCTCAGGTCGAGCAGCGCCTGGTTCACCGAGGCCTCGGCCTGGACCACGGCTGCCTTCGTGGCCCGGTCCTGGGCGACCGCGCCGTCGTACGTGGCCTTGGCGCTGTCGAGGTCGCTCTGGGGCAGCAGGTTCTGCGCGGCCAGGGTCTTGCCGCGCTCGTACTTGAGCCGCGCGTCCTCGGCCGCGGCCGTGGTGCGCTCCACGTTGGCCTTGGCCGCCACCAGGTTCGCCCGGGCCTGCTCGACGCGCGCCTCGAAGAGCGCCGGGTCGAGCCGTGCTATGACCTGGCCCTTCTTCACGCGGGAGTTGAAGTCGGCCGAGAGGCTCGCGATGGTGCCCGAGACCTGGGAGCCGACCTGGACCGTGGTCACCGCCTGCAGGACACCCGTGGCGCCCACCACCTCGGCGATGTCGCCGCGGTCGACCGCGGCCGTCGCGAACGTCGCGCGGGTCGAGCGGCCCCAGTTGTTGGCGTACGCGAACCAGGCCAGGGCCAGGACCGCGACGCCACCGACGATCCAGCGCGTTTTCGTCATCAGCTATAGGTTAGACGAGGACCGGCCGCGTCCGCATGACGCCCCGGTGAAATCATGCAAACGGCCGCTGCCATGACGCATCTCCCTATTTGCCCCGGGAAGCCGCCGTGGTTCCACGAAAAAGGAAACGGCCCCGCGCCGGAGGCTCGCGGGGCCGTGGGGAACGCCGGTCGAACGGCTACGGCGTGTTCTGCTGCGCGCTCGAGTTGTTGCCGGTGCCTGCGATCGTGCCGGTGTTGTTGCTCGAGACCGACGCGATCACGATGCCGGATCCGGCCGTGCCGCCGGCCTCCTGCACGCGCTCGAACTCGATCAGGCTGGTCCGGTAGGCGAGGACGGCCGTGATCTCGTTCACCCGGGCGTCGGCCAGGTCGCGCTGGGCCTGGGTCACCAGGAAGTTCGTGGACATGCCGGCGGCGAACTTCTTCTCCTCGGCGTCGAGGCGGCGCTCCTGCAGCACCCTCGCGGCTCGGGTCGAGTCGACGCGCTTGAAGTTCGACTCCACGTTGCGCGCCGCGAGGCGGACTTCCTGGGCGATCTGCATCTCGAGGCGGTTGAGGCTCGCGAGGGCCTGGTCCTTCGAGATGCGGGCCTGGATGGACGTGGCCTTCGCGCGCTTGTTGAAGAGCGGGTAGGCCACCTGCACGCCCAGCGTCCAGGTCGGGAAGTCGCGGCCGAACACGCTGCTGAGGGCGTCGCCGTAGCCGCCCGTGATCGGGGTCGGCAGCGGCTCGCCGGAGGGGTCCCGGAGCTGCGTGCCGCCGATGCCCTGGGTGCCGTACGCCGCCACCAGGTTCAGGGCCGGCAGCAGCTGGCTGCGCGCGAACTGGATCGCGAGGTCGTTGTTCTCGAGGCTCTTGCGCGCGGCCGTGATGTCCGTGCGCGCGGCGAGCGCCTTCTGGATCGCGCCGTCGGTGTCGATCTCCTGCCGGTCGGCGGTCGGACGGTCGGTCGGGACGATGCGCAGGTCCCAGGTCGCCGGGTCGTTCTTCGGGAAGATCGCGGCCTTCAGGACGTCCTCGACGCGGGCCAGGGCGGCCTCGGCGACGATCACGGTCTCCTCGCGGCCCGCGACCTCGGACTCGGCCTGCACCACGTCGAGGGGTGCCAGGGTGCCGACGCGGACCTTGATCTGGTTCTCGTCGAGCAGCTTCTGGGCGAGGGCCAGGCTCTTGCGCTGGGCCTCCAGGTTGTCGATGGCCGCGATGATGTCGTAGTACTCCTTCTTCACCGTCGCGACCGTGTTCAGGACCGTCTCGCGGAACTGCACGTCGGAGATCTGCTGGTTGTTCTTCGAGACCTTGAGCTGGTAGCGGGCGTTGTCCATGCCGAAGTTGCGGAGCAGGGGCTGGGTCAGGCTCAGGTTCAGGCTCGAGTCGTAGGACGGGTTGAAGGTCGTGAAGATGCTGCCGGTGTCGGCCTTGCTGTTGTTGAAGGAGACGTCGAAGACGCCGCCCGTCTTCAGCAGCTTCTCGACGCCCACGTCCCAGGTCCAGGTCTTCGTGTTGACCTCGGCGCCGCCCGTGAAGGCGTTGCGCGCGGGAACCGTGCTGGAGTTCTTCAGGAGCTGCCCCGTGAGGTTGAAGTCGTAGGCCCCTTCGGCGCCCGTGACGTCGGCGGCGGCCGACTCCGGACGGAACTTCTCCACCGCGAGGTCGATGTTGTTCTTGAGCGCGCGCTCCACCGCGTTGTCGAGGCTGAGCTCGAGCACGGGGCGCGGATCGGGGGTGGGCGCCGGCGACGGGGTGGGACCCGGGACGGGCTCCTGGGCCTGCACGCGCGCGGCCCCCGTGAGGACGAGCGCCAGTGCGGCCACGATGCGGATCTGCCTGTTCATGCGGAAGTGACCTCCGGGTTCGGTTCTGGGCGTCGGCGACGAGGGGGAATTATAGCCACGCCTCCCGCCCTCACGGGATCTAAACGTCCTCGACAGCGTAAAAGATCCGCTATTTTTGACGCTCGGGGCGTGGATTTGGTTGTGCCGAGTGTCCGGACACCGTCCGCTTTCGAGAATTCATTTCGAAAGCCATCAAAACGACGCGGGGGGGACGCGGAGCGTCCCCCCCGAATTGCTTGACTAGAACCGGAAGCGCGCCGAGACCTGAGCGGTGCGGGGGTCCCCCGACTGCGCGTTCGGCACGTCGAGGTTGGGGTTGACCGTGCCGGCCGTCGCGCCCAGGAAGTTCGAGTTCGTCGCGTTGACGGTCAGGTTGTCGCTGTTGAGCAGGTTGAACACGTCGAAGGCGAGATCGAGGCTGCGCGAGGCTCCCAGCTTGATGCCCTTCTGGAGCCGCAGGTCGAGGCGCTTGAAGCTCGGCTGCCGGAAGGCGTTGCGCCCGGTGTCGAGGCCGTTGACGAACTGCCGGTCGTTGCCGAAATCGCCGTCGCCGTTCTGGTCCTGGTTCGCGAGATGGCTGTAGGGCAGGCCGCTGCGCGCCACGTAGATGGCGCCGAGCTGGATGTCCCAGGCCAGGTTCCAGGTCGCGTTCGCCACGAAGTTGTGGCGCACGTCGTTGTTGGACCAGGTGTACTCGGCGCCGAGGTTCTGGAAGTCCTGGTAGAACAGGCCCGAGAAGTTGCGCTCGTTGGAGTCGTCGTCCTTGGCCCGCCCGTAGGTGTAGAAGGCCTGGAACTGCAGTCCCTTGTTGAACCACTGGTCGCCGCCGGAGAAGCGGCGCTTCGCCGAGAGCGTCACGCCGTGGTAGTCGGACTTGGCCGTCGACTGCGCCTCGAGGATGCGGTTGAAGCCGAGGTTCGGGCGCGGGTTGCGGTACTGCAGGCGTCCGTCGGCGCTGGTGGCCGAGGCGGGCGAGATGTTGATGTCGAACAGCCGCTCGAGGTGCCGGCCGCGGTTGAAGACGTAGTCGACGCTCAGGGTGAAGTTCTTCAGCACCTCGCGCTCGACGCCCGCGGAGAGCTGCAGGGTCTTGCCGTTCTGGTAGTCGGGGTCGAAGACGTTCGCGTCGGAGCGCGGGCCGGCGATGCCCGCGGGGGGCGCCGACAGCACGTTGGGGAAGACCGGCGCGCCCGGGCTCGTGGGCGTGAACGTGAGCTGGGTCTGGGCCTGGCCGTTCGTCGTGAAGGGCGAGACCAGGAGCAGCGCCGGCGTGCGCGAGAAGAACAGGCCGCCGTTGACGCGCACCACGCCCTTGCCGTCCTTCCACGGATCCCACGCCACGCCGAGGCGCGGCCCGACGTTGTTCGTGTCGGACGGGATCTTGTCGCTCTGGGGCAGGTTCGGATTCGGCGCGTCGGGATTGGGCTCGAACTGGGCCTCGTAGCGCACGCCGTAGTTGACCGTGAGGTTGCGGTTCACCTTCCACGTGTCCTGCAGGTAGAAGGCGATGTCCTTCTGCCAGAAGTCGACGTCGGCGCGGCCGAAGCCCTGGCGGAAGTCGCGCCAGAGCTGCGCGCCCGTGTTCACCGTGTTCAGGTAGTCGGCGACGCTGTTGAACCGGTACTCGCCGCCGGAGCGCGACAGGAAGAACGGCTGCGCGACGTGGAGGAAGTTGAAATCGAATCCGACGCGCCACGAGTGGCGGCCGCGCAGGACCGTGAAGTTGTCCACGACCTGGTAGCGCTTGTCTGTCTCGAGGGACGGCAGGAACGTGACGCGGCCGGCCGAGCCCAGGCCCGTGACCGTGATCGTGGGGTCGTCGGTGTTGGGCAGGCGGGGCCGGTCTTCCTTGCTGTACTGCACGCGGATCTCGTTCAGGAGCGTGGGCGAGAACACCGTGCTCAACTGGGCGACGACGGTGTGCTGCGAGTCCTTCTCGAGGGAGTTGTTCGAGATCGCGAAGTTCGTGGGGCTCGAGCCGATGCCGTTCTCGCCCTCGTTCTTGCTCCAGTTGTAGCGGACCCAGAAGTTGTTGGACTCGTTCAGGCGATAGTCGACGCGCGCCAGTGCGGTCCAGATGTTGTTGGTCTGCTTGAAGGTGCCCTCCTCGCCGTCGAACCCCGGGGCGCCCGCCGGTGAGCCGGGCCCGAAGTCCACGACCAGCGGGTTGTCGCGGATCTGCTGGTCGTAGGCGAGGAAGAAGTGGGCCTTGTCCTTCTCGATCGGACCGCCGAGGCTGCCCCCGAACTGGTGCTGGCGGAAGTCCGTGGGCGGACGGCCGAAGGGATCGTCGGCCTGCAGGCCCTCGTTGCGGAAGTACCAGAAGGCGGAGCCGTGCAGCTCGTTCGTGCCGCTCTTGGTCACGGCGTTCACGACGCCGCCGCCCGAGCGGCCGAACTCGGCGCTGTAGCCCGCGTTCGAGACCTGGAACTCCTGGATCGCCTCCTGGCTGATCGTGTAGGCGAGGTTGCTGCGCTCGCCGCCCTTGATGCCGCCGAAGAACGGGTTGTCGTAGGAGGCGCCGTCGATCGCGTAGGAGGAGTTGATGCCGCGCTGGCCGCTGATCGCGGTGCCGCCGCGCTGGCCCTCGACCACGGCACCGGGCGTGAGCAGCACGAAGTCCTGGAAGCGGCGGCCGTTGATGGGCAGGCTGTCGATCGCGGCCTCGTTGATCGTGGTCGCCTGAAGGCTGCGCGTGACCTCGACCGGGGGCAGCTCGGAGGTGACGGTCACGGTCTCCTGGACCGAGGCGACGCCGAGCACGAAGGGAACCGTGAGGGTCTCACCGACGCGCAGCGCGAGCCCGCCGCGCCGGACGCCCTTGAACCCGCTCATCTCCACCGTGACGTCGTAGACGCCGAGGGGCAGGAGGTTCAGGCGATACAAACCCCCCGCGTCGGACGTGGCCGAGCGCGAGAAGCCGGTCGCGGGGCTCGTCGCCGTGACCGTGGCCCCGGGCAGCACGGCCTGGGATTCGTCGGTGACGATGCCCTCGATCTGGCCGGTGGTGGCCGTGGCCTGCGCGTACAGCTGCGGCGCGCACGCCAGGGCCAGGAGGAAACCGATGGCTCTCCAATTCCTCATGCGTAACTCTCCTTCGGGACCGTCCCTGCGCCCGAGATTCAATGTCGGATCCTATGACTCGGGAAAAGAACAAGTCAATGCTTCAAGTGGACGCTTCGACTGGGGCATAATGCCCGCTCCTCGGAGGAGACCGCGTGATGAAGGTGTTGCTTTCCCGTGACGTGATCCAGGCCCGCGTCGCCGAGATGGGCAAGGAGATCGCCCGGGACTATGCCGGCCGCGAGCCCCACCTCGTCTGCGTGCTCAAGGGCGCCTGCACGTTCCTGACGGATCTCGCGCGGGCGGTCGACCTTCCCCTCACCCTCGACTACATCGCGGTCTCGTCCTACGGCGCCGCGACCAAGTCGTCCGGGGAAGTGCAGCTCGTGAAGGACCTCGACCAGAGCCTCGACGGCAAGGACGTCATCGTGGTCGAGGACATCGTCGACACCGGCCTCACCCTCAACTACCTCACGAACCTGCTGCGCAACCGCGGGCCGCGCAGCGTCAAGGTGGCGGCGCTGCTCTCGAAGCCGTCGCGGCGCCTCGTGCAGATCCCGGTGGACTACGTGGGCTTCACGATCGAGGACCTGTTCGTGGTGGGCTACGGCCTCGACTACAACGAGAAGTACCGCAACCTCGGCGAGATCGTCGTCTACGGGAGCTAGGGGCTCCGTGGCGCTCGCGGCATGAACGGCAAGCGCCTGATCGTGAACGCCGACGACTTCGGCCGGACTCCGGGCATCAACCGGGGCGTCGCCGAGGCCCATGCGCGCGGCATCGTGACGAGCGCTACGCTGATGGTGAACTATCCCGCGGCCGCCGACGCCGCGCGCCTCGCGAAGGAGCACCCCGAGCTCGGGGTCGGCATCCACCTGCAGCTCACGGGCGGTGTCGCGCCGGCGCTGCCGGCCGACCAGGTGCCGAGCCTCGTGGACGCGAGCGGCCGCTTCCCCGCGAAGCCCGAGGGGCTGGCCGGAGCCAGCCCGAAGGAGATCCTGGCCGAGCTGCGGGCGCAGCTGCGTCGCTTCCGCGAGCTCCTGGGCAGGAGGCCCACCCACTTCGACAGCCACCATCACGTCCACAAGCTGCCGCTCGTCGAGCCAGCCGTCCTCACCCTCGCCTGGGAGACGGGCCTGCCCGTGCGCGGCGCGTCGCCGGAGACCCGGGGGCGGCTCCGGCGCGAGGGGCTGCTCACCACCGACCACTTCATCGAGGACTTCTACGACGCCGGCGCCACGCTCGAGACGCTGGTCGCGGTGCTGGGCCGGATCGAGATGGGCACCACCGAGCTCATGTGCCATCCCGCGGTCGTCGACGAGGAGCTGCGGACGACCAGCAGCTACGCCGAGGTGCGCTCCCGGGAGCTCGCGGCCCTGACCCACGAGGAGCCGCGCCACACGCTCCAGGCCGCGGGGATCCGGCTCATGACGTACGCCGGGCTCTGAGCGGGGCTAGCGCTTCAGGCTCTCGACCACCTGCTGGTGGAAGCGCTCCGCCTCGCTCACCACCGCCGCGGCGTCGAGGGTGAGCACCTTGCGGTCGCGCATCACGACGCGCCCCTCGATCACGCTGTGGCGCACGTCGGCGCCCTTCGTGGCGTACACGAGGTGCGAGACCGGGTCGTAGAGGGGGTGCAGCCGCGCGGCGTCCAGGGAGACGACGATCAGGTCGGCCCGCTTGCCCTTCTCGAGGGATCCGAACTGGTCCTCCAGCCCCACGGCCCGCGCGCCGCCCAGGGTCGCCATCTCGAGCACCTGGGCCGCCGAGGCCGCGGTGGGATCGACGCTCGCGTGCTTGCTGAGCAGGGCGGCCGTCAGCATCTCCTCGAACATGTCGAGGTCGTTGTTGCTCGCGGCGCCGTCGGTGCCGAGGCCGAGCCTCAGGCCCTCCGCCAGCATCTCCTTTACCGGCGCGGCTCCCGAGGCGAGCTTCATGTTGCTCTGGGGGCAGTGGGCGACACCGACGTTGTTGTCGATCAGGATGCGGCGGTCGCGCTCGTTGAGCCACACGCCATGGGCGCCGAGCACGCCCTTGCGCAGGACGCCGAGGTCGCGCAGGTGCTCCGTCGAGCTCTTGTGGTACCGCTCCAGGATCGTGCGCTGCTCGTCGGGCGACTCCTGCAGGTGGATGAGCAGCGGCACGTCGTAGCGCCGCGACAGCTCGTCGACCGCCTTCAGGGTCTCGGGCGAGCCGATGTAGGTCGAGTGCGGCGCCACCGCGGGCGTCACCAGCGGGTCGCCCTTCCACTTCTTGATGTAGCGCTCGGCGTAGGCGAGGGCTTCCTCGCGGGTCTTGTTGTCGGGAGCGGGGAAGTCGATGACCGTGGAGCCCGCCACGGCGCGGATCCCGGCCTGCTTGGCGACCTCCGCGACCTGGTCCTCGAAGTAGTACATGTCCACGAACGTCGTGGTGCCGCTCTCGATCATCTCCAGGGCCGCGAGGCGCGTGCCGGCGCGCACGAAGTCGGCGGTCACGTTGCGGGCCTCGGCGGGGAAGATGTACTTCTGCAGCCAGTCCATGAGCCGCAGGTCGTCGGCGACGCCCCGGAACAGCACCATCGCCGCGTGGCCGTGGGTGTTGACGAGGCCGGGCATGACGATCCCGCCGCCCGCGTCGAGGCTCTCGCGACCCGCGTAGGCCGCGGCGATCTCGGCGCCGGTGCCGACCGCGACGATGCGGCCCTTGTCGATCGCCACGGCGCCGTCGGCGAGCACGCGACGCTGCGCGTCGACGGTCACGACGGTTCCGTGAGTGACCACCAGGTCCACGGGCTGGGCGGCGAGGGCGAATGCGAGCAGGGAAGAGAGGATCACAGGTTGCTCCGGTCGAAGGGAAGGGGCAGCAGCTCGGACATGCGCATCGTCTTGCGCTTGCCCTTGAGGGTCTCCATGCGCACCCAGATGTCGCCGCAGAACTCCCACAGGATCTGGCGGCACGGTCCGCAGGGCGCCGCGAGCTTCGGCGCGTCCACCACGACGGCGATCGCATCGAAGTCGCGCAGGCCCTCGGAGACGGCCTTGAAGACGGCCGTCCGCTCCGCGCACAGGGTCAGGCCGTACGAGGCGTTCTCGATGTTGCAGCCCGTCACGATCCAGCCGTCGCGGGTGCGCAGGGCGGCGCCGACCTTGAAGCGCGAGAACGGCGCGTGGGCGCGCTGGCGCGCCTCGGTGGCGAGCTCCACCAGGTCGCCGAGGTCGGGGGCCTTGCGCTTCACGCCGTCTTCGCGGCCTCGACGATGATCTTCGAGAGCACGTCGAGCAGGCTCGACTTCAGCTTCTCGCCGACGTCGAGCACCTCCTGGTGGTGCAGCGGCCGCTTGACGACGCCGGCCGCCGGGTTCGTGAGGGCCGAGATGCCCAGGACGCGGATGCCCATGTGGCGCGCCGCGATCACCTCGGGCACGGTGGACATCCCGACGGCGTCGGCTCCCAGGACGCGGGCGGCGCGGATCTCGGCCGAGGTCTCGTAGGACGGGCCCGTGAACGCGATGTAGACGCCGCTGCGGGCCGTGACGCCCGCCTTCCAGCAGATCTTCTCGGCGATCTCGCGCAGCTTCGGGTCGTAGGGCTCGGTCATGTCGAAGAAGCGCAGGCCCAGGGTCTCCTCGTTGGGCCCGATCATGGGGTTCATGCCCATGTAGTTGATGTGGTCCGTGATCAGCATCAGCTCGCCGGGCTTGTAGTTCACGTTCACGGCGCCGGCCGCGTTCGTCATCACGACGATCTTCACGCCCATCTTGCCGAGCACGCGCGTGGGGAACACGACCTGCTGGGGCGTGTAACCCTCGTAGTAGTGCACGCGGCCGTTCATGAGCGCCACCGGCACGCCCTCGCAGGTCCCCATCACGAGCTCGCCCTTGTGGCCGATCGCGGTGGAGTGGGGGAAGTGGGGGATCGTGCCGAAGGGGATGCGCACGGCGTCCTTCAGGCTCTCGGCGAAGGCCCCGAGCCCCGAGCCCAGGACGAGCCCGACCGTGGGCCGCAGCTTCGACTGCGACTGGATGAACTTGACGGCGTCGTTCAGCTCTTGCAGGAGGTTCACAGCAGGATCCCCGCGATGCACGCGGTGAGGAAGTTCGCGAACGTGCCCGCGAGCAGGGCGCGGAACGCGAGCGAGGCGAGGTCGTCGCGGCGGTCGGGGGCGAGGGCGCCGATGCCGCCGATCTGGATCCCGATCGAGCTCAGGTTCGCGAAGCCGCACAGCGCGTAGGTCGCGATCGTGAACGACTTGGGGTTGAGCACGGCCTTGAGCTCACCCAGGCGCTGGTAGGCGATGAACTCGTTCAGGATCGTGCGCTGGCCGAGCAGGCTGCCGATCGCGAGGGAGTCGTGGACCGGCACGCCCATCACGATCGCGAGGGGCTGCAGGATCCGGCCCAGGATCAGCTCCATGCTGAGCTGCGGGTAGCCGGCGAGGCCGCCGATCCCTCCCAGGATCCAGTTGAGCAGGCCCACCAGGGCGAGGAACGAGATCAGCATCGCGGCCACGTTCAGCGCGAGGTGCAGGCCCTCGCCGGTGCCGCGGGCGGCGGCGCCCACGAGGCTCTTGTCGGTGCGCGGGATGTCGAGCTTCACGGTGCCGGCGGTCTCGGGCACCTCCGTCTCGGGCACCAGGATCTTCGCGAGCAGCAGCGTGCCGGGCGCCGTCATGATGACCGCCGCCAGCAGGTGCTTCGCCTCCATCCCGAACGCGATGTACGCGGCCATGATGCCGCCGCTGATGTGGGCCATGCCCGAGGTCATCACGCACATGAGCTCGGAGCGCGTCATCTTCGAGAGGAACGGCTTGATCGTGAGGGGCGCTTCCGTCTGGCCCATGAAGATCGAGGCGGCCACGTTCAGGCTCTCGGCGCCCGACGCGCCCATGAGCGACGTCATCACCTTGGCGAAGGCCTTCACGACGAGCTGCATCACGCCGAGGTAGTAGAGGACCGCGAACAGCGCCGCCACGAAGATGATCGTCGGCAACACCTGGAACGCGAAGACGACGCCGATCCCCGGAGGTCCGCCCTTGACGCCCAGGGCGCCGAAGACCACCGACGAGCCCAGGAACGAGAGCTCCAACATCTCGCGGATCTTGTCGCCCACGTAGGCGAAGAGCCGCTGGCCGACGTCGGTCTTCAGGACGAACACGGCGAGGGCGAGCTGCAGCCCCAGGCCCCAGAGCACGGTCTTCGTCCGGATCGCCTTGCGGTCGGTGGACAGAGCGTAGGAGATGGCCAGGATCGTGATCATGCCCACGATGGGCAGCAGTCGTTCCATGAGGCTCCTTACTCGAGCACGGTGTGGATGAGGGGACGCGGCACGGGAGCCGTCTCGCCGATCTCGAAGGCCGTGCGCAGGCGCTGCACGGCATCGTCGAGGCGCTTGCGGTCGTTGGCGTGGACGGTGGCGAGGGACTCGCCCTTCGCGACCCGCTCGCCGACCTTCTTGCGCAGCACGACGCCCACGGCGGGATCGATGCGGCTGTCCACGGTCTCGCGGCCCCCGCCCAGCAGCATGCAGGCGTGGCCCACGCTGCGGCAGGCGATGCGGCCGACGACGCCGGCGCTCTCGGCCAGGAGCTCGAAGCGCTCCCGGGCCTGGGGCAGGCGGCCCGTGTCGTCGCAGACCCGCGGGTCGCCGCCCTGCAGCTCGATGACCTGTCGGAACGTCTCGAGGCCGGCGCCCGAGGCGAGCGTCGCGCGGATCCTCCCGCGCGCGGCGTCGAGCGTCGTCTCGACGGCCGTGAGCTGCAGCATGTGGGCGGCGAGCTCGACCGAGAGGTCGACCATGTCCTTCGGGCCCTCGCCGCGCAGGGCCTCGATGCACTCGATCGTCTCGAGGCCGTTGCCTGCCGCGAGGCCGAGGGGCTGGTCCATGTCGGTGATGAGCGCCGTGACCTTCTTGCCCATGCCGCGCCCGATCGCGACCATGGTCTCGGCCAGCGCC
The DNA here is from genome assembly GCA_902826455.1 of uncultured Acidobacteriota bacterium. Classification (GTDB taxonomy): domain Bacteria; phylum Acidobacteriota; class Vicinamibacteria; order Fen-336; family Fen-336; genus CADEEV01. The sequence goes on from CADEEV010000057.1 coordinate 14,630, forward strand.
TTCGAATCCTCGTACTTCTGCATGAAGGCGCCGTCGCCGGTCTTCACGTCGAGGACGAGGGCCTCGATGCCCTCGGCCATCTTCTTGCTCATGATCGAGGCGGAGATGAGCGGCAGGCTCTCGACCGAGGCGGTCACGTCGCGCAGCGCGTAGAGCTTGCGGTCGGCCGGGGCGATCTCGGGGGTCTGGCCGATCAGGCCGAGGTGGGCCTTGCGCAGCACCGCGCGGAACTCGCCGAGGTCGAGGTTCACGCGGAAGCCCGGTATCGCCTCGAGCTTGTCGAGGGTGCCCCCGGTGTGGCCCAGGCCGCGGCCCGAGATCATCGGCACGTAGACGCCGCAAGCGGCCACGAGAGGCGCCAGCACCAGGCTCGTCTTGTCGCCGACGCCGCCGGTCGAGTGCTTGTCGGCCTTGGGCCCCGGCAGCTCGGAGAGGTCGAGCACCTCGCCCGAGTTCATCATCGCCTCGGTGAGGGCCACGGTCTCGGCCCGCGTCATGCCCTTGAAGAACGTGGCCATGGTGAGCGCCGAGGCCTGGTAGTCCGGGATCGCGCCCTTCGTGTACCCGTCGACGAAGAAGGCGATCTCCTCGGGCGTCAGCTCGCGTCCGTCGCGCTTGCCCTGGATCACGTCGACGGCGCGGAGCACGGGGCCTCCTACTTCTTCCGGATCCGCTCGAGCTCGGCCCAGAGGTCGCGCTTCTTGCGGACGGGAGGGGGCGGTGCCGGCTCGGGGGCGGGCTCGTCGGCCGCCGGCGTCGGGACGGGCGCCGCCGGGACGGCGCCGCCGCCGCCCATGCCGGCGAGCACCTCGTCGAACAGCTTCTGCTTCTCGAGCTGCTTCTTCGTGGGCCGCTTCGGGGGCGCCTCGGCGTTGCGGTAGTCGTGGGTGTTGTGGCAGGTCCGGCAGGTGGTCTTCGCGACGAGGCCGACGTTGAGGCTCGCGACGTCGTGGTTGAGGAGGAGCCGACACCGCGGGCAGTAGTCGTCGATCACGTCGCCGAGCCTCACGGGGCGGTCGGGCAGCAGAAGTCCCCTCCGGTTGGAAGCATCGAAGTATACTCTCAAGCGCTGGAAGCCCAAGGCCAACTCTTGAACGATCCCGAGGCCGACTACTACCGCCTGCGGACGGAGTGGCTGCGGTACAAGAGCCACCTCTTCGACAAGCTGACGGGCCTGCCGGCCCTGCCCGCCGTGATCGAGGACGTCCGCAAGCTGCTCGAGGCGCAGCGCGGCGTCGAGGTCGTCTACATCGACCTCGGCCGCTCGGGCTGGCACGAGACCGAGCTCGGCTGGGCCGCCTACGACGGCGTCGTGAAGGAGTTTTCGGGGCTGCTCAGCCTGCTGCGCGAGCACGGCCTGCTCTCGCCCCAGGACATCGCGTGCCTCAACACCGTGCGCTCCGACCGCTTCTTGCTGTTCCTCGCGGGGGGCGAGCCGGGCGTCGCGACCGCGGCGCGCCGCGAGCCCGTGCTCCAGGCGATCCGCGGGCTGCTCGCCTCGGCCCCGGCCGACAGCGGCCTGCACTCGGTGCGCCTCGCGGTCGGCCACGCGCGCATCCTCGAGCATCCCATGACGCGCTCCGAGCGTGCGATCCAGCACGCCGTGGCCGGCGCAATCCTCATGAGCCTCGTGGAGCGCGAGGGCATCGACGCGGCGCGCCACGAGGAGCTCTCGCGCATGATCGCGGAGCGCCGCATCCGCTCCGTCTTCCACCCGATCCTGCGCCTGGCCGACGGCACCGTCCTGGGCCACGAGGCCCTCACGCGGACCAAGACGCGCACCAGCTTCGACTCGATCGAGGAACTGTTCGCCTTCGCCGAGTCGACCGACCTCATCGTCGAGTTCGAGCGGGCCTGCCGCGCCACGGCCATCGGATCCTCGACCCAGCGCTCGCAGCCGGGCCTGCTCTTCCTGAACGCGTCGGCCCGCGCGGTGCTCGATCCGGCCTGGGGCTCGGGCGAGACCGAGGCGCTCCTGAACGCCGCTGGCCTGCGGCCCCAGGACGTCGTGGTGGAGATCACCGAGCGCGTCGCGGTGTCGCGCCACGACGGCTTCGAGCAGGCCGTGCGGGGTCTCAAGGACCTGGGCTACCGGGTCGCCGTGGACGACATGGGCGCGGGCCACGCGTCGCTCCAGACCCTCGCCTCGATCGAGCCCGACTTCCTGAAGTTCGACACCAGCCTGGTGCGCGACATCGACAAGAACAGCATCAAGCGCAGCCTTCTCGAGTCGCTCCGGGCCCTGGCCGACAAGATCCGGGCCCGGGTCATCGCCGAAGGCGTCGAGCGCGAAGAGGAGCGCGCGACCCTGCTCGCCCTGGGCATCGAGTTCGGCCAGGGCTTTCTCTTCCATACCGAGGGACCCTAGAGCCTTGCGCAACGCCGAAGTCATCCGACAGTGGAAGATCCTGAAGCGCGTCGAGGCCGGACGCTACACGACCTCTCAGGAGCTCGCCGACGAGCACGGCGTCACCGAGCGCACGATCCGCCGCGACATCGAGGCGCTGCAGGAGGCGGGCTTCCCGCTCTACGACGAGCGCGTCGACGGCCGCAAGATCTGGCGCCTCGTCGACGGCTACAAGCAGCGGCTGACCCAGACCTTCACGCTCTCGGAGCTGGCGGCGCTCTACTTCGGCAAGAACCTGCTGTCGTTCCTGGGCGGCGCGCCCTTCGCCCAGGACCTCGAGTCGGCCTTCCTCAAGATCCGCGAGGCGCTGCCGGCCAAGAGCCTGCCGTATCTCGCCCGCATCCAGGACCTGTTCTCGGCGCGGCCCGATCCCTGGAAGGACTACTCCCAGAAGCAGGACGTGATCGCGTCGCTGATCGACGCGACGCTGCACCAGCGCCAGGTGCGCATCGCCTACTTCTCGTTCAACAGCAAGAAGACGAAGTCGTACACCCTCGACCCCTATCGCGTCGTGTACTATCACGGCGGCCTCTACCTCTACGCCCGCGCCCACGAGTACGACGAGGTCCGCACCTTCGCCGTGGAGCGCATCGAGCGCATCGAGGTGCTCGACCTGTCCTTCGACCAGCCCGCGGACTTCAACGTCTCGGAGTACGCCCGCGGCGCCTTCGGCATCGCCGGCGGCAAGCCCGAGGAGGTGGAGCTCGTCTTCGACGCCTCGATGGCCGGCTACATCCGCGAGCGCGTCTGGCACGAGAGCCAGGTCCTCGAGGACCGCCCCGACGGCAGCGTGGTGTTGCGCATGAGCGTCGCCCCCGGCTTCGAGCTCAAGAGCTGGATCAAGGGCTTCCTGCCCCACGCCCGGGTGCTCAAGCCGGCCACGCTGCGCGAGGAGATCGCCCACGACCTGCGGCTTGCCTTAGAATCCACGGCCCATGGCCGCTCTTGAGACGTTCCCGAACCGGCATCCCGGGCGGGACTACACGATCATCCACACCTGCCCCGAGTTCACGGCGCTGTGTCCGAAGACCGGGCAGCCCGATTTCGCCACGATCCGCATCAGCTACGTGCCCGACAAGCGCTGCGTCGAGCTCAAGAGCCTGAAGCTCTACCTCGGCAGCTATCGCGACCGCGGCATCTTCTACGAGCACGTGACGAACGTGATCCTCGACGACCTGGCCGCGGCGATGAAGCCGCGCAGCCTCACGGTCGAGGGCGACTTCCACGTGCGGGGCGGGATCTCCTCGGTGATCCGCGCCACGTACACGGCGCCGCGCCCGAGGAAGCGCAGGTGAAGGCCCTCACCTTCCTGGCCCGGCGCTTCGTCGCGGGCGAGACCGCCGAGTCGGCCGTGGAGGTGGGGAAGGCGCTCAAGGCGAAGGGCATCGACGCCACCTTCGACCTGCTCGGCGAGGACGTCCTCGACCGCGAGGCCGCCAGGCGCTCCGCGGAGGCGAACAAGGCCCTGCTGCGCCTCGTCCCCGAAGGCGTCGAGCGCAACATCTCGATCAAGCTCAGCATGATGGGCTTCGCGATCTCGGAGGACTTCTGCCTCGAGCTGACCTCGAGCATCCTCGCCGAGGCGAAGAAGGTGAAGGGCTTCGTGCGCCTCGACATGGAGGGCTCGAAGCACACCGAGGGCACGATCCGGGCCTTCCACACCCTGCGCAAGGACTTCGACAACGTCGGCATCGTCCTGCAGGCCTACCTCCACCGCACGGAGGACGACGTCAAGGAAGCCGTCAAGCGCGGCGACCGCGTGCGCATCTGCAAGGGCGCCTACAAGGAGCCCGCGACGATCGCGTTCCAGTCCATGGACGAGATCCGCGCGAACTACATGAAGTGCGCGAGCCTGCTCTTGACGAAGGGCAACTACCCCGCGATCGCGACCCACGACGAGGGCCTCGTCCAGAAGGTCCTGGCGTTCGTCGCGAAGGAGAAGGTGGCGGCGTCGAAGTACGAGTTCCAGATGCTCTACGGCCTGCGCCCGGCGCGCTGGGAAGAGCTCGTGGCCGCGGGGCACAACATGCGCGTCTACGTTCCCTACGGCACCCACTGGTTCCCGTACTTCTCCCGCCGCCTGCGCGAGCGCAAGGAGAACATCTTCTTCGTGCTTCGCAGCCTCGTCGGCGGCTAGATGCTCGCGGCTGTCTATCGGGGCAAGGACGACCTGCGCACGGAGGAGATCCCGGTGCCCGAGATCGGCCCCGGCGAGATGCTCGTCAAGGTCGAGGCCTGCGGCGTGTGCCCCACCGACATCAAGAAGATCCAGAAGGGCCTCTTGCCGGGGCCGCGCGTCTTCGGCCACGAGACGGCCGGCATCGTGGCGCGCACGGCCGCGGGCGTCACGCGCTTCCGCGAGGGCGACCGGGTCGCCCTGCACCATCACGTCCCGTGCGGCACCTGCTTCTACTGCGGGCTCAAGGCCTACGCCCAGTGCGAGGTCTACAAGAGGAACGGCACGACCGCGGGCTTCGAGCCCTCGGGCGGCGGCTTCGCCGAGTACGTGCGGGCCATGGACTGGATCGTGGAGCGCGGCGCGATCGCGGTGCCCGCGGGCGTCTCCGCCGAGGAGGCCGCCTTCGTCGAGCCCGTCAACACCTGCGTGAAGTGCGTGCAGAAGGCCGGCGTCGCGAAGGGCCAGAGCGTGCTGGTCGTGGGGCAGGGGCCGATCGGCCTGATGCTCATGCAGATCGCGCGCTGGACGGGCGCCACGGTCTTCACGTCGGACACGATGCCCGATCGCCTCGAGATGAGCCGGGCCCTGGGCGCCGCGGCCGCGATCGATGCGCGCGAGGACGTGATCGCCGAGATCCGCGGCCTCACCGACGGCCGCGGCGTCGACGTGGCGCTGCTCGCCGCGGTCGGCGAGAAGCCGTTCCAGCAGGCCGTGGACGCGACGCGGGCGGCGGGCACGATCATGGTGTTCTCGGCCACGTCGCCCGGCGAGACCGCGGTGGTCGACCTCGGGCTGCTGACCGTGGCCGAGAAGCAGATCCTCACCTCCTACAGCGCGTCGGTGGACGTCCAGGACCTCGCCGCGCAGCTCGTGTTCGGGCGCGAGGTGCGGGTGAAGGAGCTCATCACCCATCGCTTCTCCCTGGACGCCGCGAAGCCCGCCGTCGACCTGGCCTCCCAGCCGAAGCCGGGCGTGCTGAAGGTGATGGTCACGATGGGCGGCGCGTGAGCCTCCCGGCGCGGATGAAGGCCGCTGTCCTCCACGGCAAGGAAGACGTGCGCGTCGAGGAGGTGGACGTCCCGGCCCTCGAGCCCGGCGACGTCCTGATCGAGACCGACACCGCCCTCACCTGCGGCACCGACCTCAAGGTCTACCGCCGCGGCTATCACGCGCGCATGATCGTGCCGCCCGCGCTGTTCGGCCACGAGGCCGCGGGCACGATCGTGGCCTTGGGCGACGGCGTCGACGAATGGTTCGAAGGCGACCGGGTCGTGGCCGCGAACTCGGCGCCCTGCGGCGAGTGCGAGTACTGCCGCGAGCGCCGGCCCAGCCTGTGCGAGGACCTGCTGTTCTGGAACGGCGCCTACGCCGAGTACACGCGCATCCCCGCGCGCGTGGTGCGCAAGAACCTGCTGGTCGTGCCGAAGGCCCTGTCCTTCGAGAAGGCCGCCATGGTCGAGCCGCTGGCCTGTGTCGTGCGCGGCATCGCGGCCGCGAACCTGGGGCCCGGCCGCACCGTGGCGGTGATCGGCGTCGGCGGGATCGGCTTGATGTTCATCGCGCTGGCGCGCGCCAAGGGCTGCCACGTCGTGGCCGCCGGCCGAAACCCCGAGCGCCTGGCGCGGGCGAAGGCCATGGGCGCCGACGCCGTCGTCTCCGGGGAGCGCGGGCTCGTGAGCCAGCTGCTACCGCTCAGTCCCGGCGAGAAGGGCTTCCACCTGGTCGTGGAAGCCGCGGGACAGGCGGAGACCGCCGAGGCCGCGATGCGCGTGGTGCGCAAGGGCGGCATGGTGAACTTCTTCGCGGGCTGTCCGGCCGGGACCGAGGTGCGGGTCGACGTGGCCCGCGTGCACTACGAGGAGCTGGCGCTCGGCGCCACGTTCCACCACACGCCCGAGAGCATCCGGGAGGCGCTGGGCCTGATCCTGTCGGGGGCGATCGACCCGGAGCGGTTCATCTCCGCGCGCGAGCCCCTCGACCGGCTGCCGGCGGTGCTGGCCGGGCTGGCCCAGGGCGGAGACGGCCTCAAGGTCGCGGTGAAGCCGGGCCTCGCTCGCTAGCGCTCGCTCGCGCGAAGACGAACAGCGAGCCCGGCGTCGCGAACCAGTACTCGCCTCTCCAGGGCCGACCTCCCGCGAGCCGAATCCCGTTCATGCGGTCCCGAAGGTCGCCGAGGTCGATCGTGAAGAGGCTCTCCATGGGCTTCGAGGGGCGACGGAAGAAGTTCTCCCAGTGGCCGAAGAGCACGAAGCGCGCGTTGGTGTTGCCGACGATCCCGGACGGGTTGTCGCGCACCTGGTCGAACGCGCCGCCGTTCAGGATCGCGAGATCCGCTCCGAAGGCGCTCGTGGCCGGATCCGGGAGAAGGGCCGAGGGCACGTAGCCGAACTCCGGGTCCGTCGGCGAATCCTGGTAGTACACGCGGAACGCCGGGTCGCCCTTCGCATCCAGGAACTCGACGAGGTACGCGAGCGTGTCGCCCAGCTTCCATTCGTTCGCGGTACGAGGCGCTTGCGCGGGGGGATCGTCGTAGCAGCCCTGCGAGGTCACCGGCAGGCCCAGGAACTGCGACGAGTGTCTCGAACACAGGGCCCGGATGCGGATGGACGGACGACCCTGGGGGAGCCAGTCGCCGGCTCCCGAGCCCTTGACGCAGCCCTCCTTGGGTGTCTTCGTGCACGATCGGTAGTCGACCCAGTCCTTGTCCCCGGTCTTCCAGCCGTTGACGGGGACGATCGGGTTCGGGACGGCGAACGCCTTCAGGATGGAGGCGGCGGTCCGGCTGCCGTAGAGCGTCGCCGCCGGCAGGTACTTCTGCGCGATGTACGGCATGTCCATGAAGTGGTCGTAGTGGGAGTGCCCGACGAGGACGGCCGACACTCCCTCGAGCCACTCCGCCCGCAGGTGCGCGTCCACCTCGTCGTGCAGCTCGGACAACGGCCGATTCCCCGCGGCGACACGATCGAGGGGCGGGTTCGAGAACATGGGGGGGAACAGCACCGCCTCGTCCCGGTAGCGGACCACGAAGCCGTGAACCCCGAGCGCTCGAACCTGGAGGACGTCCTGGCTCATCTCTGCCGGCAGGTCGGGCCGAACCTGCCGGTAGACCCGCGGGTCGAGGTACTGGTGGCATGCGGCCGACGTCACCAGGAGGAGGGCGACCGTCACCACGCGCGCCGTCGTCGTCGATTCCATGGAAGAACTCCGCCGAGTAGGGTTGCGAGTGAGCAGGAGTGTACGCGACCTCTACCCTAAACGGCTCCAAAAGGAACGATGACTCGGCCGCCAGCGGCCAGAGGCGCTGGACAGGCTCCAGACGCCTCATGGCCTCGAGACTGCCGGGCTAGCGCTTCTTGCCCTTCTTGTTCGCCTTCTTGGCGGCCTTCTTGGCTTTCTTGGCCGCCTTCTTGGCCGCTTTCTTGGCCTTCTTGGCGGCCTTCTTCGCCTTCTTGGCCGG
>CADEEV010000058.1 GCA_902826455.1 uncultured Acidobacteriota bacterium
TCGCCGACCATGATCTTGTCGGGGTCGTGGCGCAGGATCGAGCGCAGGCCGCGGGCGAACGTCAGGCCCTTCTTCTCGTTGACCGGGACCTGGGTGATGAGCGGGATCTGGTACTCGACCGGGTCCTCGATCGTGATGATCTTGTCCTCGGGCGTCGCGATCTCCGAGAGCGCCGCGTACAGCGTGGTGGTCTTGCCGCTGCCGGTCGGGCCGGTCACGACGACCATGCCGTAGGGCTCGGTGATGTACTTGCGCAGCTTGCGCAGGTCGTGCTCGGCGAAGCCCAGCACGTCGAGGCGCAGGGAGCGGAAGGCCTCGTTCAGCGACTCCTTGTCGAGCACGCGGATCACGGCGTCCTCGCCGTGGACGGAGGGCATGATCGAGACGCGGAAGTCGATGGTGCGGCCCTTGATGCGCAGCCGGAAGCGGCCGTCCTGGGGCACGCGCTTCTCGGCGATGTCGAGCTCCGACATGACCTTGATGCGCGACAGGATCGTGTCGTGGTGGCGGCTGTCGAGGGGCGTCGTGGCGGGGTAGAGGACGCCGTCGATGCGGTACTTGACGAGGACCTCGCGCTCCTTCGACTCGATGTGGACGTCCGAGGCGCGCCGGTCGATGGCGCCGATCACGAGGGAGTCGACGAGGCGGACGATCGGGCTCTCGGCCGGGAGCGCCTCGAGGTCGAAGGTCTCGGCGTCGTCCTCGGCCACGAGCTGCAGGCGCAGCGGCTCGCTGGCCTGCTCCAGGAGCAGGTCCCCGCCGCGGTGGGCCCGGAGCAGGGCCGCGACCCGGTCGTGGGGCGCCACCACCGCGTCGATGGGCCTTCCGAGCAGGAACTCGGCCTCGTCCACCTTCAAGGGGTCCTCGAGGCCGCCGAAGGCGAGGATCAGCCGGCCGCCCTGGCGACCCACGGGCACGCAGTGGAACCGGACCAGGAGCTCGAGGGGCACCTCGCTCCACAGCGCGGGCTCGGAGGGGGCGGGGTCCAGAGGCTCGAAGGGCAGCCGGAGCGCCTCGGCCACGGCCTGCGGGTCGCGCATCGAGGCGATCGTAGCACGCGGCTCACGGACCGATCGGTAGGGAGGTCGCTTGCCACAAAAACCTTGCGTTTTTCGTTGACGCTGGCACCGCCGCGGTAGTACAACCGCCCGGTCATCCCTCTTGTCATTTTCTTGCTCGACCTTCTCCGGTTGGCGTCCGTCGTTTCTGGCACCGCGCGTCTGCGCGGCGCTCGAGTTGTTCATGCGCATGAAGCAGGGGGATAGAGACCGATGATCAAAGACTTCGCCCGGCGTCCGTCGAGCCGGCTGATCGCCTACTCACTCACGTTCGGCGTGCTCGGCGTCGGGATGCCGAGCGCCGAGGCCGCGGGCCGTGTCGACCGCCCGGCCGCCGCCCGACGGGCCGTGCAGCCGGTGGCCGCCACGCGCGACGCCGCCACGGGAATCGTCGAGGTGTTCGTCCAGATGCAGGCCCAGCCCGCGATGCTGGCGTACGCCGAAGCCCGGGACGCCGCCAAGGCGGCCGCCGGCACCGACGCCGCCCTCGACCGCAACGTCGGCGTGAGCGCCGGCCGCATCCAGGCGCAGAAGGCGCGCGCCGAGCAGGCCCGCGCGCTGCCCTCGATCCAGGCGCTCGGCGCCAAGGTCATCTATCAGGCGCACCGGGCCGTGAACGGAATCGCGGTGCGCGTCGACGCGCGGCAGATCCCGGCGCTCCGCGCCCTTCCCGGCGTCAAGGGCGTCCACGTCATGACCCCCAAGGAGATCGACAACTCCTCGAGCGTGCCGTTCCTCAACATCCCGGCCGGTGTCTGGGATGCCACGACGGGCGCCGGTGTCACGGGACAGGGCGTCAAGGTCGGCATCATCGACACGGGCATCGACTACCAGCACGCCAACTTCGGCGGCACGGGCCTCCTGGTCGACTACCAGGCGAACGATCGCACGGCGGCCCCCGACGCCTATTATCCGACCGCGAAGGTCGTGGGTGGCCGGGACTTCGCCGGTGACAACTACAGCGCGGGCGTGACCTCCCCGGTCCCCGACGACGACCCGATGGACTGCAACGGCCACGGCACCCACGTGGCGGGCACGGCCGCGGGCCTCGGCGTCAACGCCGACGGCACGACGTTCGCCGGCCCCTACGACGGCACGGCGACCGCCGCCGCCCTCAGCCCCCTGCGCATCGGTCCGGGCACGGCGCCGGGCGCCGAGCTCTACGCGCTCCGGGTGTTCGGCTGCAAGGGCTCCACGAACCTGACGGCCGAGGCCATCGACTGGGCCATGGACCCCGACGGTGACGACGACTTCTCCGACCACCTCGACGTCATCAACATGTCCCTGGGCTCGAACTTCGGCTCGATCTTCGACGAGTCGACCGAGGCCAGCAACGCCGCCGCCGCGGCGGGCGTGATCGTCGTGACCTCGGCGGGCAACGCCGGCGACGTCTACTTCGTGACGGGCGCGCCCGGCAGCGCGAGCGGCGCGGTCGCCGTCGCGGCCAGCACCGATGCCCTCCTCAGCGTCCGCACCACCCTCGCCGGCCCCGCCGCGGTGATGGCCGCCGGAGCGGCCAACTTCGGGCAGCAGGTCAGTGCCGTCCCGGTTCCCGATCCCGACAGCGATCCGAACACCAAGGTCGCCCTCGTCCTGGCCCAGGACGGCAGCGGCGCGTCCCAGACCGACGGCTGCTGCGGCACCGTCAGCCCGTGGAAGTGCGCCGCCCCGAACACCTGGACGAATGCGGCAGACATCGCCGGGAAGATCGCCGTGGTCGACCGCGGCACCTGCGAGTTCGCGATGAAGGCCTACAACGCCCAGATCAACGGCGCCATCGGCGTCATCATCGCCAACAACACGACCGGCACGATCCAGATGGGCGTCAGCGCGGCCGCTCCGGAGATCAACGCGCAGATCACCGTGCCCACCGCCATGGTCTCCCAGGCGGACGGCGGCACGCTGAAGGCGAACATCGCGACGACCCTGGCCGACATGGCCACGAGCGGCGCGCTCGGCAACACCCTCGCCTCCTTCTCGTCGCGTGGCCCGCGGCGGGCCTGGGGCCTGAAGCCCGACGTGGCGGCTCCCGGCGCCAGCATCACCTCGTCCCAGACGGGCGTCGTGTGCACGAGCGACCCGACGGGCACGCAGTGCGCGGCGCCCTTCGACCCGTCCGGCTTCTCCGCCGGCAGCAAGGCGTTGACGATCGGCGGCACCTCGATGGCGGCGCCGCACGTGGCCGGCATCATGGCCACGCTGAAGCAGCTCCACCCGACGTGGACGCCGCGCCAGCTGCGCGCGCTCGTCATCAGCACCTCGAGCGGCGACATCTTCACCGCCGTCAACTCGGCCGGCGCCAAGTACGGCCCCGGGCGCGTCGGCGCGGGTCTCGTGAACCCGCCGGCGGCCGCCAGCAGCGACGTGGTCATGGGCTACGGCCCCGACTACAACGGCCTGTCGTGGAGTGACGGCACGGACACCTTCGGAACCGAGATCTCCAAGGCCTACACCGCCACCAAGACCGTCACGGTCCTGAACAAGGGCACGGGCAGTCACAGCTATACGGCGAGCTACGTCGCCTCGGTCGACAACCCCGGCATCGCCGTTTCGTTCCCGGGCGGCACGGCCGTCAACCTGGGCCCGAAGAAGACCGTCAACCTCAAGGTCAACGTGGCCTCCACGGGCCCGGACAGCGTCTCGAAGACCAAGGATCCGTCGGTCGCCAGCACCCAGACGACCACCCTGTTCGGCGGCGCATGGTCGCGTGAGTGGCAGGGCGAGGAGTCGGGCTACATCGTCCTGACGCCGTCGGGCGACGAGCCGGCCCTCAGGCTCCCGTTCCACATCGCCCCGCGTCCGACCGCGAACCTGCTCGCGAAGAAGTTCGCGTCGCCGCTGGTCTTGTCGGGCACCGGCTTCGTCAACATCAACCCCGCGCTCACCGGGTTCGGCGCCGAGATCCCGATCACCTCGTTCCTCGAATGGCAGGCCACGTCGCCGAACGAGGTCGGCTCGGGCGATCCGCAGACCGAGCGGCTGCTCGACTCCGCCGACATCCACGAAGTGGGCGTCGGGTCCGACTTCGCCGCCGGCGGCGGCGAGCTGTTCTTCGGCATCTCCACCTGGGGCAACTGGTCGTCGCCCAACGAGGTCGAGTTCCGGGTCTTCGTCGACTCCGACCTCAACGGCACGCCGGACTTCTTCGTGTTCAACTCGGACACCCAGCGGTCGCTCCAGATCACGTTCGGAAACACCGCCTGGAACGACAGCCCGGTGACGAGCTTCTGCAACATGCTCGGCAACTGCATCGTCTTCGACGACTTCCTGAACGGCCTCGCGCCGAACGTCGTGTCCACCCAGCTCTTCAACAACAACGTGATGGTGCTGCCGTTCTTCCCCGGCGACCTGGCGTTCCTCTCGGTGCCTCCGCCCCCGGTGAACGGCCGCTTCAACTACTGGGTCGAGGCGTACAACCGTGAAGGCGGGTTCGTCGATGCCGTCGGTTCGGCCGGCAGCCCGTTGACCTACGACCCGACGGCTCCCGGCATCGAGTTCAACCTCGCCGGCGGGTTCACGGGAACACCGTGGTACGGCGGAGACGCCGGCGTCGAGGTGCCGTTCACGTTCGACGCCACGGCCTACCAGGCGAACGGGTCGCTCGGCGTCCTCGCCCTGCACCACCACAACGCCGGTCCCACCAAGACGGCCGCTGGAACCCGCTCCGAGGCCCTGGCGGTCAACAACTGGGTCAGCGTCAGCGACGCGAGCGAGGTCGAGGGCAACGCCGGCAGCAAGACGCTGAGCTTCAACGTGACGCTCAACGCTCCTGCGGCCACCGCCGTCGTCGTGAAGCTCGAGACGGCGGACGACTCGGCCACCGTGGCCGATGCCGACTACACCGCCAAGGCGGGCTCCGTCACCATCCCGGCCGGCCTGACGTCCAAGGTCTTCACCGTGAAGATCAAGGGCGACACCAAGGGCTGCGGCGCCGGTGACGACGGCAACGAGCAGTTCTTCGTCAACATCACGTCCGCGTCCGGCGCGGCCGTGGACGACGCCCAGGGCGTCGGGACCATCCAGACCGACGACACCGTTTGCCCCACTCCCTAGTGCCGTAGGCACTCGCACCCCCTGGGTCGCCGCGAGGCGGTCCAGGGGGTTTTTCTTTTCCGGTGTTGTGTAGGAGCATCAGCCACCGGATGACGCCCTCCCGCCGCGCCAGCCTCGTGTCACTGGCCCTCTACGGCGCGCTCGCGGTGGCGAGCTTCATCCCCCAGTCGCTCAGGCCCTGGGACACGGTCGCGTACTTCGGCGACTCGACCGAGAGCGCCTACATCGTCGAGGCGAACGTCCGGCAGTTCTTCGCGAACCCGCTGCGGCTGTTCGACGCTCCGGCCTTCTACCCCTACGAGCGCACGATCGCCTTCACGGACCATCGCCTGCTGCCGTCGCTGCTCGTGGCGCCGGTCCTGTGGACGACGGGCAACGCCGTGCTCGCCTACAACGTCGCGCTGCTGCTCGCCTGCCTGCTCGCGGCCATGGCGGGCCGGCATCTCGCGGCGAGCCTCGGCATCGAGGCCGTCGGGGCCTGGGCCGCCGGCGCGCTCTACGCCTTCCACACCTACCAGGTGAACGAGGGCCCGCGCCTCAACATCGTCTTCCACGGCTTCCTGCCCCTGGCCCTCGCCTGCCTCGTGCGCTTCCTGCGCGAGGGGAGGCGGCGCGACGCGGCGGGCGTGGGCCTCTTCATGCTGCTCCAGGCCTGGAGCTCCAACTACCACCTGCTCTACGGGGCGCTCTTCGTCGGCCTCGTGGTCCTGGGCGCCCTCGTGGCGCGCCCCGGGGCCGTGGCGCCGCGGCTGGTGCCGCTGGCGGTCGCCGGGGCGGCCGCCGCCGCGCTCTACGCGCCCGCGGCGCGCGTCTACCTGGACCTGTCGGCCGGTCACGGCTACGGCCGCGGCCTTCCCGCCGGCGTCGACCTCGTGCACTTCGTCACCACCACGCCGACGAACCTGCTCTACGGCGCGCTCGGGACCACGCCGCGCCTGATCGAGCGCGGGCCGCACTTCGTGGGCTTCGCGTCCCTGGGGCTCGGGGCCCTGGCCGTCGTGGCCGCCCTGCGGCGGCGCGAGCCCGGCCGGGCCTGGGTCCTGGCGGCGCTCGGCCTCTTCGTGCTCTCCGTTGCCCTTGCGCTCGGCGGACCAGGTCCCTACCGCTGGCTGTTCGACTACGTCCCGGGCTTCCGGCTCGTGCGCTATCCCGAGCGGTTCGGGCTGCCCGCCATGCTGTTCCTGGGCCTGCTCGTGGGCCGGGGGCTACAGCTCGTCCGCGGCGCCGGCCTTCCCGGCGTGGCATTGGCCCTCGCCGCCCTCGTGCCCCTCGAGCACGTGTCGCCCCTCGTGCTCCATGTCCAGGTTCCTGCGGGCCGGCGCATTCCCGAGGTCTACGAGTGGCTGAAGGCGCACCCGGGCCGGGCGGCGATCGACCTGCCGTACTCCGGGGACGCGACGCCGCGGGAAGAGACCGTGAAGATGCTGTTCGCCGCCCATCACGGCACGCGCATCGTGAACGGCACCGGCGCGTTCCAGCCCCTGCTGACCCGCGTCCTGATGCGGCTCTCGACGACGTTCCCCTCGGACGCGAGCCTCCAGGCCCTGCAGCGGATCGGCGTCGACACCGTGATCGTCCACCACGGCCAGGTCCTGGACGCCGCGCTCGACATGGACGCGCGCCTGCCGGCCGCCGTGGCCGAGGGCCGTCTCGTGAGCCTGGCGCGCTTCGAGGGCCCCGGGGCGCGCCTCTTCCAGAGCGCCGCGGACGAGGTCTACCGGCTCGTGCCGCAGCCCCCGCTCGCGGCCGCGCCGTTTCCTTCGGGGCGGCGTCTGCGCCGAGCCACCTGGGCCTATCGCACCAAGCTCGGCGACCCGGCGCCCGCGGCGGACGGCAGCCTGGCGACGGCGTGGACCGTGCCCCAGACCCTGCGGGGCGACGAGTTCTTCGAGATCGTCTTCGACCGGTCCGAGGCCGTCACCGGGGTCGTGCTGCCGCTGCTCCGCGAGAGCCTGTTCGCGTCGCGCTTCCGCGTGCTCGTGCGCACGCCCGAGGGCGAGTGGCGCGAGGGCGCGCGGCTCGACGCGCCCCACTTCCTGCAGCTCGTCGACGCGCTGCTGAAGGAGCCGGGCCAGGCGTCCCTGGGCTTCGCCCTCCCGGGCGCGCCCATCACCGGCATCCGCCTCGCGATCGAGGAGGGAGGCCAGAGCTTCCTGGGCTGGAGCCTCCCCGAGGTCGAGGTCTGGACTAACTGAGCCGGACCGAGACGAGCTTGCTGACGCCGGGCTCCTCCATGGTCACGCCGTAGAGCTGGTCGGCGATCTCCATGGTCTTGCGGCTGTGGGTGATCAGCACGAACTGCGTCTGCTCCTTGAGGCCGTCGAGCATGCGCACGAAGCGCCCGATGTTCGCGTCGTCGAGGGGCGCGTCGACCTCGTCGAGGATGCAGAAGGGCGAGGGCTTGTACTGGAAGATCGCGAACAGCAGCGCGATCGCCGTCAGGGCCTTCTCGCCGCCCGACAGCAGCATCACGCTCTGCAGGCGCTTGCCGGGCGGCTGCGCCATGACGTCGATGCCACTCTCCAGCAGGTCCTCCTCGTCGATCAGCGACAGGCCGGCCGTGCCGCCGCCGAAGAGCTGCTTGAAGATCTCGCCGAAGTGCTGGTTGATGACGGCGAAGGCCTCCTGGAAGCGCTCGCGCGAGGCCTTGTCGATGCCCTTGATGGCGCGATCGAGCTCGGCGATCGAGTCGAGCAGGTCCTGGCGCTGCGCGGTCAGGAAGACGTGGCGCTCCTCGAGCTCCTGGGCCTGCTCGACGGCCAGGATGTTGACCGGGCCCATCTTCTCGAGCCGGTCGCGACTCTCGGCGATCTGCGCCTCGAGGGCCGCGACGTCCTTGGCGCGGTCCTCGTCGGTCAGGGCCGCCGCCACCTCGGCCGAGGTCTGGCCGACGGACTGGTGGCACTCGCGGGCGAGGTGGTCGAGGTCGGAGCCGGTGCGGGCCTTCTGGATCTCGAGCTCGGAGAGCGCCTCGCGCAGCGTCTCGCGCTCGCGGCGCCGCTCCTTCAAGGCCTGCTCCCGGCCGTCGATCTCGTTGCGCAGGTCGCGCACGCGATCCTCGACGATCGCCGCCTCGCCGACGATGCGGTCGCGCTGACCGAGAGCCTCGGCCAGCAGCCGCTCGCACTCGGCCAGCTCGGCCGTGATCTCCGCCTGGCGCGCTTCCATCTCCGCGCCGCGGGCCTGGGCCGCCGCGATGCGGGCCAGCAGGTCCCCGTGGTCCTGGGTGAGCCGGCGCGTCTCGGCGAGGGCCGCGGTGACGCGCTCGCGGAGCGCCGCCAGGGTCGCGCGGGCCGACGAGGCCCGGCCCTGGGCCGCGTCCGTGGCGCCGCGCGCCTCGGTCATCGCGGTGGTGAGGGCGGTCAGGCGCTCGGTGCCGGCCGCGCGCTCGGACTCGCCGCTGATCAGGGCCTGCTCGATCTCGGCAAGGCGCACGGCGGCGGCGCCGCGCTCGTCCTCGGCCTGGCGGCGCTCGGTGTCGAGGATCGCCGCCTTGCGCTCGATGCGCGTCATCTCCTCGACGGCTACCGCGAGGTCGTGGCGGATCGCGACGAGCTCCTTCTCGGCCGTGTGGATGCGCTCCTCGAGGCCGCGGGCCTCGGCCTGGGCCGACTCGGCCAGGCGCGCCTGCTCGGCGAGGCCGGCGCGGGCCGCCACGAGGGCCGGCTCGACCTGCTCGAGGCGCGAGGCGACCTCGCGGATCTCGCGCTTCGGGGCCAGCAGCCCCTTCACGGCGCGGCCGCCTTCGACCATGCAGCCGCGGATCGTCTCGCCCGAGAGCGTCACGCAGGGGATCGCGGGATGCCGGGACTGGACCTCGAGGGCGTCCTCGAGGGTCGCGAACACGAGGCCGTTGGGCATCGAGGCCCGGATCGGCAGGGCATAGGGACCGCTCACGCGATAGATGTCGGAGAGCAGGGCGGTGACCTTCGGCTCGCCCTGCTGGATCTCGCGCAGGCAGTCGCAGTTGAACTCGTGGCGCGCGGAGGCCAGCGGCAGGAAGGTGCCGCGGCCCGTGCCGCTCGTCTCGAGGTACTGGATGCCGCGGATCGCGGTGGCGGCGTCGGGCGTCACGATCGCCTGCAGGCGGTCGCCGAGGAACGCCTCGACGGCGCGCTCGTGGGCGGAGTCGGTCTCGACCGCGTCGGCCACGACGCCCAGGACCTCGAGGCCGTCGGGGCGCTCGAGGAGCGTGCGCACGCCCTCGTCGAAGGCCGAGTGGGTCGCGACCATCTCCTCGAGGGAGGCGAGGCGGCCGGTCAGCGAGTCCCGCTCGCTCTGCAGCGCCTCGGCCTCGCGGGCGTGGGCCTCGGAGCGGACGCGGGCCTCGTCGGCGCGGCTGGTGGCGTCGCCGCGCTGGAAGCCGAGCTGCTCGAGCAGCGCGTCGGCGTCGCGGCGCAGGCTCTCGGCGCCGTCGCGCAGGGCGGTGACGCGGGTGCGCTCGCGCTGCAGCTCCTCGGTCTCGGCGGCGAGCTTCAGGAGGTCGGCGTTCGCGCGCTCGGCGTTGCCCGAGACGGACTCGCGGGCGTTGGCGAGGGTCGCCAGGCGGCCCATGATCGCCACCTGCTGCTCGCGGGCCGCGTCCTGGGCGGCCTCGGTCGTGGTCTGGCGCGCGATCGCGTCCTGCAGGCCGGTCTCGGCGCCCTGGCCCTCGAGCTCCGCGGCCTCGAGCTCGGCGCGCAGCCGGGTCTCCTCCGCGCGGGCGAGGTCGAGGGCCGCCGTGAGGGCGCCCACCCGGGCCTCGAGCTCGGCGGCCTCGGTGCGCGCCGCGGCGGCGCGCGCCTCGGCGTCGGCGATCTGCTCCTTGCAGTAGCCGCTGCGCGACTGGTGACGGTCGACCGCGAGCGTCAGCTCGTTGAGGCGGCCGCGCACCTCCTCGAGGCGCACCTCCTCCTCGTAGAGGCCCGTGCGGCGCGCTTCCATCTGCGCTTCCTCGGTGTCGAGGGCGGTGGTCGCGGCCTGCTCCCGCTCGCCTTCGACGCGGTGGCGCTCCTCGATCGAGCGCAGCATGTCCTCGAGGTCCACGAAGCGGCGGCCGAAGACGACGCGCTCGACGCCCTGCATCTCCTCGCGCAGGGTGCGGTAGCGGCGCGCCTTGCTGGCCTGGCGCTTCAGGCTCTCGAGCTGCTTCTCGACCTCGTGGACGATGTCGTTCACGCGCAGCAGGTTCTGTTGCGCGGCCTCGAGCTTCAGCTGGGTCTGGCGCCGGCGCGCCTTGTACTTCGTGATGCCCGCGGCTTCCTCGATGAGCGCGCGGCGGTCGGTCGGCTTCGTCGAGAGGATCTGGCCGATCTTGCCCTGCTCGATGATCGAGTAGGCCTTCGAGCCCAGGCCCGTGTCCATGAACAGCTCGTGGACGTCGCGCAGCCGGCAGATGTTGCCGTTCATCAGGTACTCGCTGGTGCCGTCGCGATAGAGGCGCCGCGTCACCACGCACTCGGGGTTGCCGTCCGGGCTGTTGCCGTTGAGGCCGGAGACCTTGAGGTTGACCTCCGCCATCCCGAGGGGCTGCCGGGACTGGCTGCCGGCGAAGATCACGTCTTCCATCGAGGCGCCGCGCAGGCTCTTGGCACTCTGCTCGCCCAGCACCCAGGAGATCGCATCCGAGATGTTGCTCTTGCCACAGCCGTTGGGGCCGACGATGCCGGTCACCCCACCCTGGAAATCCACTTCCTGCTTGTCGCAAAAGGACTTGAAGCCGACGATCTCGACCTTCTCGAGACGCATGAAAACCCCTAGATATTGCGTACCTGGGCGGACTCTAACACAAGGAAAAGGGGTCGGTCCAGAAATCTCGCAAAACCCTCTCTTTGTGGGCCTTAGGCCGCTTTTTGGAGGCCGCGTTCAAAAAAAGCCGCGCGGAGGCCGAGTCCGGGTACGATCCGGCAGTCCCCAACCCGGTTCGAATGGAGGTTCCCGATGCTGCGCCCCGCCTTCGCCCTGGCCTTGTGCCTCGCGCTCCCTGCCGTGGCCGACGAGAAACCCAAGAAGCCCGCGGCGCCGTCCGGAGCCGTGTCCGTCGACGACCTCGTGAAGCAGGCCGAACAGAAAGCCGCGGCCGGGGATGCGAGCGGCGCCATCGACCTCTTGCGCAAGGCGACCGCCCTGCCGAACGCCACCGGCGACACGTTCCTGCGCCTGGGACGCCTCCAGGAAGCGAGCCTCGACCTCGACGGCGCGATGGACGCCCTGAAGGCGGCCTCGGAGAAGACCACGGGCCCGGCGCGCGGCGAGGCGCTCGGGAGGCTCGCGATCGTCCAGGAGATGCGGGGGGCGCCTGAAGCCGCCGCGACCACGGAAGCCGCGATCGCCGCCGACGCCGCCGGCGTCTACCCGACGCTCGCGCTGTCGCGGGCCAAGGCGCGGGCGGGCGAGGCGGACGAGGCCGTCAGCCTCGCTCAGAAGGCCGCAGCCGCCGGCGGGGGAGCCTCCGCCGCCTCGGCCCTCGGCTACGCGCAGGAGGCCCGGGGCGACATGCCGGCCGCCGAGGCCGCCTATCGCGAGGCCGCGGCGAGCGAGGCCGGGAAGATCAGCGGCAACGTGGGTCTCGCGCGCGTCCTGCGCAAGACCGGGCGCGCGGCCGAGGCCGAGCCGCTCCTGAAGCAGGTCATCGACCAGGCTCCCGGCGCCATCGAGGCCTACAAGGAATCCGCGCGCGTGAAGATCGCTCTCGGCCGCTCGGAGGAGGCGGTGGGGGACGCCGCCACGGCCGCGGCGCTCGCCGAGCACGATCCCGAGGCGCAGCGCCTCTCCCTCGAGGTGAGCGTCGCGCGCTCGCTGGGCGACGTCGCGAAGGGCCAGACCGATCTCGCGATCCAGGACCTGACGGCGCTCCGCGACAAGAACCCCGACTCGGCCGCGGCGCGCGTGGGTCTCGCGAAGGCGTACATCGCCAAGCGCCAGACGGAGCCGGCGCTCGTCGAGCTGCAGAAGGCCGTCGAGCTCGAGCCGGGCCTGGCCGAGGCGCAATACCAGCTCGGCTACGTGCAGCACGTGGGCAAGGGCAACGCCGCGGCCGCGGTGGCCGCGTACGACAAGGCGGTCGCGGCAGAGCCCGGCAACGCGGCCTACCGCACCAGCCTCGGCGCGGCCCTCACCGCCGCGGGCCAGTTCGATCGCGCTGTCGCGGAGCTCGGCAAGGTCACGGCGACGCCCGGCTACGCCAAGGCCGACGCCTGGATCTACCTCGGGCAGGCGCACCTGCAGGCCAAGCACTACAAGGACGCGATCGCCGCCCTCGACAAGGCCGTGGCGATCGCGCCGGGCTCCGACCAGGCCTGGGCGTTCATGGGCTGGTCCTACTTCGGCCTCAAGGATGCCGACAACTTCAAGAAGGCCGCGGGCAAGGCGCGCAGCCTCGGCTACAAGGAGCCGACCCTGCTCCAGTACCTCCAGCGCATCGAGGGGGGCGAAGCGATCAAGTAGGGAACCCTTGACGGAGTGATGTCGTATTGATATAAGACTGATATCACTCCGGAGGGTGCGATGATTCGCGAACAGGAAACGGAAGGTCTCCCCGGCTGGCCGGTGTTCTGGCTGATCCTGGGCCTGCTGGTGTTCTCGGGCTACACGGCCGTCCACGCCCTGTCGCGGCAGAGCGTCGCCTTCGGCCTCGTCTGGGTGGCGTTGTTCGTGGTCGCGTTCGTCTGTCTCTTCGGCCTGTTCGTCGTGAACCCGAACGAGGCCCGCGTCCTGCAGCTCTTCGGCGCCTACCGCGGCACCGTCCGCACCGCGGGCATGCGCTGGGCGAGCCCCTTCTACTCGAAGCGCTCGATCTCCGTGCGCGTCCGCAACTTCGAGAGCGCCCACCTCAAGGTCAACGACAACGACGGCAATCCCATCGAGATCGCCGCGGTCGTGGTGTGGAAGGTCGTGGACACCGCCGAGGCCTGCTTCGAGGTCGACGACTACGACAACTACGTCCGGGTCCAGACGGAAGCGGCCGTGCGCCACCTCGCGACCCGCTATCCCTACGACACCCACGACGACGACAAGCACATCTCCCTGCGCGGCAGCGCCGAGCAGGTGGCGAAGGACCTGAAGGGCGAGATCCACGACCGCCTGGCGAAGGCCGGCGTCGAGGTGATCGAGGCGCGCCTCAGCCACCTCGCCTACGCTCCCGAGATCGCGGCCTCCATGCTGCAGCGGCAGCAGGCGGGGGCCATCATCGCCGCCCGCCAGAAGATCGTGGAAGGCGCCGTGGGCATGGTGGAGATGGCCCTCGAGCGGCTCTCGTCGAAGCACATCGTGGAGCTCGACGAGGACCGCAAGGCGGCCATGGTCAGCAACCTGCTCGTGGTGCTGTGCGGGGAGCGCGCCGCCCAGCCGATCGTCAACACCGGCACGATCTACCAGTAGAGACTGGTGGCGGACCGCAAGGCCTTCCTGCTGCGCATCGATCCCGAGCTGCTCTCGGCCGTCCAGGCCTGGGCGAACGACGACCTGCGCAGCCTGAACGGGCAGATCGAGTTCCTGCTGCGCAAGGTGCTGCAGGAGGCGGATCGGGCGCCGCGGCCCTCCGCCCGCGGGAAGGGGCGCTAGGCCCGCTTCAGGCGCTGGATCGGGATCGCGCGGCCCTCGAACGTCGCGACCGCGTGGGGACGCAGACGCCGCAGCAGCGGGGCCGGCAGCTCGGCGGCCGCGGCCGGGGTGAGCAGCACCTCGCCGCGCTCGGCCATGTCCTCGCCGAGCTTGGAGGCGAGGTTCACCTCGAGCCCGAACACGTCGTGCTCGAGGTCGAGCACGTCCCCGAAGCCCACGCCGTAGCTGAAGGCCAGGAACTGGCCGGCCGGCTTGCCGCGCCGCAGCCGCGCCAGGGCGGCCTCGATGCCGTCGACGGCCCGGCAGGCCGCCGCTACGTCGGGGAAGCGCAGCAGCAGGCTGTCACCCTCGACCTTCACGATCTCTCCGCCGTGGCGCGCGACGACCGGTGTCGCGGCCGCGACCGCGCGGTCGAACAGCATCAGGAAGTGGAGGATGCCGTGGCGCGCCACGAGCCGCGTGAAGTCGTCGGTGTCGGTGAAGACGATGGCGCGCGGCCGGAAGAGCCTCGGGAACGCCCGCGTGTCGAGGGCGCCGCGCGTGTCCGGCCGGGCCCGCGCCCTCTTCCCGAGATAGGCCGACAGGCGACGGGTGCGCGGGCCGGGCTTGCGGAACAGGCTCAGCGGGGGAACTCCAGCTTCACGACGCGGTCCTTCGCCGCGCTGCCGCACTCGACCTGGGGCGAGTAGCTGATCACGCAGAAGTCGCGCTTGGTGCCCGTGAGGGTCTCGCCGCGCACGTCGAGGGAGCGCGGCTGCACGAACATGCCCTTGTGGGCGCCGCCCGGCATCAGCAGCTCCTTCGAGGGCGGCTCGAGCTTGAGCTCGCTGCGCTTGCCGCCGGCGTTCACCACGAGCCCGGTCACGACCGCGCCCTGGCCCTTCTGCATCTGGCCGTCCACCTCGATCTCGCGCTCGTAGACGCGGTACTGGATGTCGAGGCTGCCGCCGCCCATGGCGAAGCTCTTCTTGTTCGCCCAGAACTCGGGCGACTCGCGGCGCGTCGGCTGCGTGAAGCCCGGCGGCGTGCCCTCCTTCCAGGCCTGGTACTCGTAGGAGAAGGACCAGGAGTTGAGGGGCAGGGCCGTGCCGTCGGCCAGGTGGACGATCACCTGGCCCGGGCCGTCGGCGTGGGCCGGCGCCGGCGCGAGGGCCAGGGTCGCGAGCAGGAGTGCGGTGAGGGGGAGCGCCTTCTTCATCTCAGTAGAACCCCGATTTGCGGGACTGTCCCGTGTAGTCGACGTACACCGTCTTCACCTCGGTGAAGAACTCGAGGGCCTCCGGGCCCTGCTCGCGGGGACCGACGCCGGTCGCCTTGGTGCCGCCGAAGGGAAGCTGCGCCTCGCCCCCCGGAGTGCCGCTGTTGATGTGGACGATGCCGGCCTCGATGCGATCGACGAAGCGGAACGTGTTCGCGTTGTCGGTCGTGAAGATCGAGGCCGAGAGGCCGTAGCGGACGCCGTTGGCGGCCTCCATCGCCGCATCGAAGTCCTTCACGCGGATGACCCCCACCACCGGCCCGAAGATCTCCTCCTGGGCGATGCGCATCGACGTCGTCACGCCGTCGAACACCGTGGGCTCCACGAAGTAGCCCTTGTCGAGGCCGGCGCCCGTGAGCCGCTTGCCCCCCGTGACGAGGCGCGCGCCTTCGCCGCGGCCGACGTCGATGTAGCGCAGGTCCGTGTCGAGCTGGGACTGGTCGACCGCCGGCCCCATCTCGGCGCCCTCGAGGCCGTTGCCGACGCTCACCTTCCTCGCCCGCTCGGCCAGGCGCTCGACGAAGCGATCGGCGATCGCCTCCTCGACGATCACCCGGGAGGTGGCGGTGCAGCGCTGGCCGGTGGAGCCGAAGGCGCCGGTGGCGGTCGACTCCACGGCGAGATCCAGGTCGGCGTCGGCCATGACGACCACCGGGTTCTTGCCGCCCATCTCGGCCTGCACGCGGATCATGCGGCCGGCGCCCCGGGCGTAGATGCCCGCGCCGACCTCGTTGCTCCCGGTGAACGACACGGCGTGCACCGCCTCGTGGTCGAGGATCGCGTTGCCCACGGCGCCGCCCGAGCCCAGGATCAGGTTCAGGACGCCCTTCGGCAGGCCCGCGCGCTCGAACAGCGAGACCACCGCGACGGCCGTCGCGGGCGTGAGCGTCGCGGGCTTGAAGACGACCGTGTTGCCGCTGACCAGGGCCGGCGCGATCTTCCAGATCGGGATCGCGACGGGGAAGTTCCACGGCGTCACGCACGCGACGACGCCGAGGGGCGTGCGCAGCGTGTAGCAGAAGTTGCTCGGCAGCTCGGACGGGATCGTGCGGCCGCCCATGCGGCGGCCCTCGGCCGCGATGTACTCGAGGATGTTGACGCTGCGCTGCACCTCGCCCAGGGCTTCCCTGAAGGTCTTGCCCTCCTCGCGGGTGAGGAGCCGGGCCAGATCCTCTTTCTCCTTGTCGAGGAGCGCCATGGCGCGAAACAGGATCGAGCCGCGCTTCGGGGCCGGCAGGTCGCGCCAGGCCGGGTACGCCGCCGCGGCGGCGTCGACGGCCGCCCGTGCCTCGCCGGGCGTCGAGAGCGGCACGTGGCCGAGCACCTCGCCGGTGTTCGCGGGGTTCAGGTTCGGAACCGACTTGCCGGAGCCGGAGGCGACCCACTCGCCGCCGATGAAGTTCTTGTAGGTGTCCAAGGTCTCGCCTCGTGCCTTTGGTCCGCGCTGCAGTGCCCCTATTATGTCCACTCCCCATGTCTCAAGCCACGCCGGGAGCGCCCGGCCTCGTCCGCGCGATCGGGCGCTGGGATCTCACGGCCGCCGTCATCAACGCCGTGATCGGCAGCTCGATCTTCGGCATGCCCGCGCGCCAGGCGGAGCTGCTCGGCGCCCTGAGCCCGCTCGCCTACGTGGCCGCGGGCCTGGGCATCCTCGCGATCGTGTTGTGCTTCGCCGAGGTCGCGAGCCGCTTCACGGAGGCCGGCGGGCCGTACCTCTACGCCCGCGAGTCCTTCGGCCCCCTGGTCGGGTTCGAGGCGGGCTGGCTGACGTTCTGGATCCGGGTCACGGCCGTGGCCGCGAACCTGAACGTGTTCGTCGAGTACCTCGCCCAGATCCTGCCGCTCGCCGGCACCCCGGCCGGGCGCGTCGCGACCATGGCCCTGCTGCTCGGGGTGGTGACGGGCATCAACCTGCGCGGGGTGCGGCCGGCCACCTGGACGATCGACCTCTTCACGGTGGCGAAGCTGGCACCCCTCGCGCTCCTGATCGCGATCGGCCTGCCGGCGGTGCGCGGCACGGTGCTCGAGACGCAGGTCGTGGCGAGCCACGACTGGACCGGCGCGATCCTGCTGCTCGTCTTCGCCTACGGCGGCTTCGAGTCGCCGCTCATACCCGCGGGCGAGGCGCGCAACCCGCGCCGCGACACGGTGTTCGCCCTGCTCGTGGCCCTGGCCGTGATCGCGACGGTCTACTGTCTCGTCCAGTTCGTCGTGGTAGGCGTCGTCCCCGACGTCGCGGGCCTGAAGGCGCCGGTCGCGGCGGCGTTCCGCGAGCTGCTGGGGCCGGTCGGCGTCACGATCGCGAGCCTGGCGGCGATGATCTCGATCTACGGCTACACGACCGGCACGGTGCTGCAGTCGCCGCGCGTGCTGTACGCCATGGCCGAGCGCCGCGAGCTGCCGGCGGCCTTCGGCCGGATCCACCCCGTGTTCCGCACTCCCCACGTCTCGATCTGGACCTACTCCGTGCTGGCCTTCGTGCTCGCGGCCTGGGGCAGCTTCGAGTGGAACGCGACGCTCTCCGCGATCGTCCGGCTGCTGACCTACGGCGTCACCTGCGCGGCGCTCCTCGTGCTGCGCCGCAAGCGGCCGGCCGAAGCCCCCGGCTTCTTCCTGCCCGGCGCCGCCGTGATCGCCCCCCTGGCCCTCGTCTTCTGCCTCTGGCTCATCTCCACCCGGACCTTCACCCAGGCCTGGGTGCTGGCCCTCCTCGTGGGCGTCGGCGGGCTCTTGTGGGCGATGGCACCCCGGCGCACAATGGCGGCGGAAGCATGAACATTCCCACCTTCCGCGAGGCCGAGGAGCAGGTCGGGGCGATCCTCAGGGAGCAAGGTGCCCTCGGGGCCGTGCTCGTGGACCTCGAGCCCCTCGCCCGGATCGAGCGCAGCTTCGGCGGCGCCACGTACCAGTCCCTGCGCCAGCAGGTCGATCCGCTCATGATCGAGATGAAGAGCCGCGTCCGCGAGTCGGACATCCTGACCCGCGACGAGCGCGAGGGCGACCGGTTCCTGTTCCTGCTCACCGACAAGCGCTCCGAGGGCGGGCCCTTCGCGATCTCGGGCCTGCGCAAGCTGGCCGACCGCATCGCCGAGTTCCTGACGCCCCGCGTCGGCCGCCTGACGCTGCCCTACCTGCGCGAGCGGCCGGCCATCAACGTCGGCTACGGCTTCGTGATCTACAGCCCCCTCGAGAGCTCCGAGCGCCAGATCCTGCGGCTGATCGACGAGGCGGTGAACTGCGCCGAGCAGCGCAACCGCGAGAAGGACCGCGAGCGGCGCGAGGCCCTGGTCGAGATCATCTTCAACCGCGACCTGTGGACGGCCTTCCAGCCCATCGTCGAGATCGAGACGCGCACCATCGTGGGCCACGAGGGCCTCTCGCGGGGCCCGCGCGGCTCGGACCTGGAGCTGCCGATGACGCTGTTCGGCCTCGCCGCGCGCCACGGCCTCGTCGAGGAGCTCGAGCGGGCGTGCCGCCGCCAGGCCTTCGTGGACTGGGCGGTGTTCGGCGGCGCGGGCCGGCTCTTCGTGAACACCGTGCCGGCCACCGTGCGCGACCCCAGCTTCCTCGGCCGCGGCGTCCTCGAGTACCTCGGCGCCGGCTTGACACCCCGCGACGTGACCCTCGAGATCACGGAGCGCCAGGTCATCGAGAACCTGAACCTCTACCGCGAGGCGATGCATCCGTTCACGGAGCTCGGCTTCACGTTCGCGATCGACGACGTCGGGGCCGGCTACTCCGGCCTCGAGACGATCGCGAACCTGGGGGCGAGCTACCTCAAGATCGACATGGGCCTGGTGCGCGAGGTGCACCAGAAGCGCGTCAGCCAGCAGGTGGTGAAGGCGATCGTCGACATGGCCGCCGGCGTCGGCGCCACGGTGATCGCCGAAGGCATCCAGGGGCCGGACGAGGCCGACACCCTCGTGAACCTCGGCGTGCGCTACGGCCAGGGCTACTACTTCGGGCGGCCCGTCGATCCCTACACGCCGAAGATGCGGGTGGTCCTGAAGGGCGCCTAGAGCAGGTGCGGCAGGACCCCGGCGTGGGCGAGGGGGATCACGACGTCGGCCACGAGCATCCCCTCCTTCGAGATCGTCGCGACGCCCGCGGCCACCGCGGCCCGCACGTCGCCGACGCGCCCGGTCAGGACCACGAGGCCCTTGCCGCCGGGCTGGTTGCGCGCCTCGATCAGCGTCACGTCCGCGGCCTTCGCCGCCGCGTCGCCCGCGTAGATCGCGGACGCCACGTCCCGGGTCTCGATCAGGCCCACCGCCTCGACGCCGGCCACCTTCACGCGGCCCTTGATCGCCGCCGGGAGCTGGGGGTGCACGCTCGGGATCAGGAAGTGGTCGACGAGCGTGCGATCGGCGACGCTCACGCCCGCCCGCATCGCCTCCTCGACGTCGGCGACGCCGCCGCTCATCAGGATCAGGTACTTGCCGCGCGGCACGATCGTCGTGAGCAGCACCTCGACGCTGGCGCGCTTCAGGAGCGCGTCCAGGGCCTCGACGCCGCGGGCGATCGAGCTCAGCTCGAGGAAGCCGATCGCGGGGCCCATGGCGCCGTCTACCAAGGCAGCTCCGAGGAGCGGTACACGGGCTGGCCGTCGAGGAGCGTCAGCAGCACCTTCTGCCTCGCGATCTCCGAGGCCGGCACGTCGAACAGGTTCTTCCCGATCACCACCAGGTCCGCGGCCTTGCCGACCTCGATCGAGCCCGTGTCCTTCTCGAGGCTGTTGGCGTAGGCCGAGCCGATCGTGTAGCCGGCGAGGCCGGTGGCGAGGTCGATCGCCTCCTCGGGCACCATCGGCGCGCGCTTCGGCTCGTCGATGCCCTGGCGCGTCACCGCGACCTGGATCGCCTCGAGAGGGTTCAGGGACGAGACCGACCAGTCGCTGCCCATGGCGAGCACGGCGCCGGCCTTCACGACGCTCTCGATCGGGTAGATCCAGCGCGAGCGCTCGGGCCCGAGGCCGCCCCACGTCATGTCCACGATGTAGTCGTCGGCGTAGGCCCACAGCGCCTGGAAGTTCGCGATCACGCCGAGCTTGCGGAAGCGCGGCAGGTCCGCCGGGTCGATCACCTCGAGGTGGGCGATCTGGTGGCGCTGGCCGCGGACGCTGGTCTTGGGTTGCGCGGCCTCGAAGGCGTCGAGGCTCATGCGCACGGCGCGATCGCCGATCGCGTGGATGTGGACGTTGAAGTCGTTCTCGGCCAGCTTCACGACGAGGGCGTTCAAGGCGGCCTCGGTGAAGTTGGGCTCGCCACGCCAGCCGGGCCGGTCGGTGTAGTCCGCGAGCATGGCGGCCGTGCGCGGCTCGATGACGCCGTCGGCGAAGATCTTGGCCGCGATGGGCTTGACCCGGGCCGTCGTGTAGCGCGCCCGCAGCTTCACGAGGTCGTCGACCTGCTCCGGCCCGCGGCTGTTGTCGGTGCCGAGGGCCGCCACCACGCGCACCGTGAGCTGGCCGCGCCTCTCGGCCGCCACGTAGGTGTCCATCGTGGCGCTCGCGCCGGCGCCCTCGGCGCCCGCGCCCGCGCTCGCCTCCTGGACGGCCGTCACGCCGTTCTTCGCGAGCAGGGCCAGGGTGCGGCGCAGGCCGTCGAGGCGCTCGGTCGGCGTGTTCTCGGGCACGTGCTTCGCGACCAGGTCGGAGGCGCTCTCGCGCAGCGTGCCGGTCGCCGCCTTCGTGACCGGGTCGCGCTCGATGCGGCCGTCCTTGGGGTCGGGGGTGTCGTTCGTGATGCCGGCGAGGGCCAGGGCCTTCGAGTTGACCCAGGAGGAATGGCCGTCCGAGGCGCTCAGCATCGCCGGCTTGTCGGGCACGATCGCGTCGAGGGCTTCCTTCGTGGGGTTGCCGCCGGGGAACGTCGGCAGCAGCCAGCCGCCGCCCAGCAGCCATGGCTTGTCCCCCAGGCCCGCCGCGCACTCCTTCACCTTCGCGAGCACCTGCTCGGCCTTCGGCAGGTCGTTGAGGTTGCACTGCCCGAGCTCGACGCCGCCGCTCACCGGGTGGATGTGGGCGTCCTGGAAGCCGGGCAGCAGCATCCGGCCCTCGAGCTTGACGACCCGCGTCTTCGGCCCGACGAACGCCTGGGCCCCGGTGTCGGTGCCGACGAAGGCGATGCGCCCGCCGCGGATGGCGACGGCCTGCGCCCAGCTCCGCGCGGGGTCCACCGTGTAGACGGCGCCGCCCGTGAAGACGGTGTCGGCGGGAGCCTCGGCGGCGGCGCTCGGAAGCACGAGACAGACGGCCAGGGCGAACGCGAGCTTCATGGTGGCCCGAGCTTAGCCGAAGCCGCCCCGCCGTCCAAGGTTCAGCGGCGCATCGGCTCGAGGCTGCCGTCGGCCAGCGACGTCAGCTTCACGAACGCGGGATCCTTCATGAGCGAGGCGAAGACGGCGTCGACGCGCGCCTCCATCATCTCCTTCTCGCGGACGGCCTTGTAGCGCTCGTACTCGTAGAAGTGGCGGTTCAGGAGGCGCAGCGCCTCGTCCTTCTGGCCGAGCTGGGCGTAGACCGCGGCGAGGTTGTACGAGGCCGGCAGCAGCTTCTCGTGGGCGCGGGCGATCTTCAGGGCCTCGTCGCCCCGGCCGTTGCCGGCCATGAACGCGGCCGCGAAGATCAGGTTGTAGGGCTCGTCGGGCTCGAGAGCCATGGCCTTGTCGACGTAGACGCCGGCTTTCTTCGCGTCGCCCTCGGAGTTCCAGTACACCGCGAGGTTGCGGTACGTGAGGGCCACGGGGTACGTGCGGATCGACTCCTCGAAGAGCTGCAGGCCCTTCTGGAAGCGGCCCTCGTGGATCGTCATCTTGCCGAGCCCGTGGAGCGCCACGGCCTGCGAGAGCGGGTCGGCGTTGGGCAGGGCGAGCAGCGCGTCGAACGTGGCCCGGGCCTTCTTCCAGTCGCCGGTGTGGTGGCGGTAGAGCTCGCCCAGGTAGCGCACGGGCGTCGGATCGCCGGGATCGAGGCGGCCGGCCGCGACGTACAGCGCCTCGGCCTCTTCGTACTTCGCGGCGTTCTCGGCGCGCAGGCCGCGGGTCATCGTGTCGATCACCCGGGTCGCGACGGCGGCGTCGTAGGACGGC
This sequence comes from uncultured Acidobacteriota bacterium, assembly GCA_902826455.1. Lineage (GTDB taxonomy): Bacteria > Acidobacteriota > Vicinamibacteria > Fen-336 > Fen-336 > CADEEV01. The sequence goes on from CADEEV010000058.1 coordinate 22,000, forward strand.
TCCGGGCCGTCGCGCAGCTCGCTCGTCTCGACGGCGACGCCCAGCTTCTTGAGCTCCTTCGAGGCGTCCTTGGCGCGCTTCCGGAACAGGCACTTCC
>CADEEV010000059.1 GCA_902826455.1 uncultured Acidobacteriota bacterium
CGTTCAAGACGCCCGAGAAGGACTACCACGTGTCGGCCGACCTCACGGGGCAGGCCAACCATCTCGGCGTCACGCTGGAGGCGGACATCATCAAGCAGAAGCTGCCCGAGAACAACGGCGGCTACCTCGCGCTCAACAGCAAGGAGAACCCCTACGGGAAGATCGACAAGCGCGTGTACAGCGAGCTGTCGAGCGACCATCCCATCGACCTGTGCCGCTACCAGGTCGCGAACTGCTACATGGGGCGCGCGGGCCTCATCAACTCCGGCGGCGCCTCGGGCGACAACGACTTCAACGAGGCCGTGAAGACCGCGGTCATCAACAAGCGCGCCGGCGGCACGGGCCTCATCTCGGGCCGCAAGGCGTTCCAGCGGCCGATGGCCGAAGGCGCCCGGCTCCTCCAGACGATCCAGGACGTCTACCTCTGCCAGGACGTCACGATCGCCTGAGGCGGCGGTGACGAAGACCCTGCTGGCGGCCGGCGCCGTGCTGCTGCTCGGCGGGGCCGCAGGAGCCTGGTGGTTCTGGTCCCACGGCTACGCGGTGAACCTGCCGATCCGGCAGGTCGTGAGCCACGGCATCGCGGCGCCCGCCGCGGACGCGATCCTGCGGCGCCTCGAGACCCCGAGCGGCGTCCGCCTGGGGCGCTTCGCCGAGGGTCTCGAGGGCGCCCGGTTCCTGCGGCCGACGCCGGCCGGCGACCTGCTGGTCTCGCAGCCGCGACTCGGCCGCATCGCGCTCCTCGAGAAGGACGCGAACGGCGACGGCCGGGCCGACGGCGTCCGGGTCCTCGTGAGCGGCCTCGACCAGCCCCACGGTCTCGACCTCCACGGCGAGTGGCTCTACGTGGCCGAGGGCGGCGCCGTCGGGCGGATCCGCTTCGATCCCGCGGCGCGCGCAACGCGCGGCGCCTTCGAACGCATCGTGACCGGGATCCCGACGGGCGAGGGGCACTGGACCCGCACATTGCGCTTCGGCCCCGACGGGTTCTTGTACCTGTCCGTCGGCTCGAGCTGCAACGCGTGCATCGAGAAGGACGCACGGCGTGCCGCGATCACCCGCTACCGCGAAGACGGGAGCGGCGAGGAGATCTACGCGACCGGGCTGCGCAACGCCGTCGGCTTCGACTGGCGCCCCGCCACCGGCGAGCTGTTCGCGACCGACAACGGCCGCGACCTGCTGGGCGACGACTTCCCCCCCTGCGAGCTCGATCGCATCGAGAAGGGCGGTTTCTACGGCTGGCCCTTCGCGAACGGGAACCGCGTCCTCGACCCCGACCACGGAAAGGGCCATGAGGCCCAGGCCGCAGCCTCGATCCCTCCCGTCCACGGTTTCCGCCCGCACAACGCGCCGCTCGGGATCGCCTTCCTGGCCCACCCGTCGACGCCCGCGGCGTTCCAGGGGGCCGCGCTCGTGGCGCTCCACGGCTCGTGGAACCGCTCCAGGAAGGACGGCTACAAGGTCGTCTCGCTGCACTGGGCCGAGGACGGCTCGATCACGGAGCGCGACTTCATCACGGGCTTCGAGCGCAACGACGACGTGATCGGACGGCCCGTGGACGTCGCCCAGGGGCCCGACGGCGCCGTCTACGTCTCCGACGATTTCGCGGGCTCGATCTTCCGCGCGAGCTTCGGGGACGTTCCCGCCGCCGTGACGGCCCCCGCTCCACAGGCCGGGTCCGGGGCCGGCGACCTTCTCCACGGCATGCCCGCCGAGGAGGTCGCCCGCCGCAAGGCGCGCGGCAAGGCCGTCTACGCGCGCTGGCACTGCGCGAGCTGCCACTCGACGGCCGAGGCGCTGCCCAAGATGAAGGTGAAGCCGCTCGTGGGCCTGCGCGAGCGCTTCGACCTCGACAAGCTGGACGCCTGGATCCGCACGCCGAACCCGCCGATGCCCAGCTACCCGATCCGCGACGAGGACCGCCGCAGCCTCGCGGTCTACCTGCTCACGACCGAGGACGCCGAGCGCTAGACGCTCCGGCTCTTCCTCAGCATCGCGAGGACCTCGGAGTCCTTGTAGATGCGGATATCGCCGAACTCCGAGGGAGCCCGGCTCTTCGCCACGTGGAGCGACCGGTAGGCGATGTACTTGAAGTTGTCGCGGTAGGTCTGGCCGTGCAGGTCCTCGCTCATGCGTCGCAGCGTGTCGAGCTGCACGTCGAGGTAGCGGCGCGGGTCCGTGAGGGCGGGCGCCGCGGGCGCCACTGGCCGCGCCGGCTTCACGAGCCTCACGGGGGCGGCCTTGGCCGGGAGGTAGAGGGCCGCGAGCTTCGCGAGCTCGCCCGAGACGGCGTCCGCGGCGGTCCGGACCGCGGGCTTCTCGCCCGGGTCGAGGAGCACCGGCACCCGGCGCATGTTGGCGCGGTTGATGTCCTCGTGGGCGATCACCCACCCGAGGTTCAGGATCGTGAGGCGCGCGCTCACGTTGTCGGCGAGGTGCTGGGCGAAGGGCTTCACCGCGTTGTCGAAGGAGTCCTCGAAGCCGCTGAACATGTTGAGGACGTAGTGCACGACGAAGGACTCCACGGTGCGGGCGATCTTGCCGACGACCGGGTGCTCGCCCAGGGTCGCCTGGAGCTCGGCCACGAAGCCGTCGAGGTTGACGACGCTGTCGTCGTAGACGTCTTCGACCCGGTCGATGGCCGAGTTCATCACCGCCGAGGTCATGTTCTCGAGGGTCTGGTAGACGGGCGCCCCCGGCAGGAACATGGCCCGCAGCTTGCGGAACAGGATCGCCTTCACGATCTCGCTCGCGGCCATCGTGGCGGCGCCCAGGTGCGGGGTGAAGACGAGGATGCCGCTGTTCGAGTAGGGCAGGAAGTCGATCACGCCCTGGTCGAGACCGGCCCTGAGGTCGAGGATCACGAAGTCGGCCTTGAGGCCGTTGATCGCGTCGATCAGGAGATCGCGTCGCGTCTTGTTGAAGTTGGTGATGTCCTCGATCAGGTGCTTCGGCCCGGCCACGAACCCGAAGTTCGCGTACTCGCCGCGGGGATCGAGCACGGGACCGAGGGGCGTCACGCAGTCCGCGAGCGTCGCCCCCTTCTTGAAGAAGTGGTAGAGGTCGCGGGGCACGGCAGTGTCGATGCAGTTGCGCACCGAGGACGTGCCGGTGTCGAGATCCACGAGGACGGTGCGGCCGTGGCGCGAGAGCGACAGCGCGTAGTTCAGGGCGAGGGTCGTCTTGCCGACGCCGCCCTTGCCCGACGAGATGGGGATGATGCGCACTACCGGGGGCTGAGTTCGAAGGTCCCGAGGTCGCCCTTGCCACCCTCCTGCGTCGAGATCGTGCCCGTCAGGCGCGACCCGTTCCACTGCGCCGCGTAGTGCCGGCGGCGTCCGCCGGCCTCGACGCCGAACCGCACGCCGTTCTTCTGGGGCGCGACGCCCCACAGCGGCAGGCTGACGGAGAGGCCGCCCTCGTACGCGAACGTGCCGCCGCGTCCCTTGAACACCACCGTCAGGTACTTGCGGACGCCGTCGTCGAGCTCGAAGCCCGACCAGGTGCGCTCGAGGGTGAGCGGCGCGATGGCCGCCGCGGACGCGCCCGGCGCCGAAGGCGCGCCGGCCGGCTGGGGCACCGAGGCCGGCACCCGGCTGCCGAGGGCCCGCACGCTCGCGAGCAGGGCGGGCCTCGCGGCCGCCAGCACGGCGCGCGGCACGCCGAAGGCGCCGGCCCTGCGCGCGGCCTCGAAGACGTCGCCCAGGACGCGGCCGTCGGCGGCGAGAGCCGTGGCGCGCTGGGGCTTCTCGCCCCGCAGCAGCAGCACGACGAGATCGCGGGCGAGGGCCTCCCACCAGACCGCGAGCCGCGCCGGCGTCACGACCGGTCCGCGTCCGCCTTGCCGCTCGTAGTAGGCCGCGGCATCCTCGGCAGTGACCTGGAGCAGCGCGTCGGTGCTCCCGGCGAGACCCAGCACGGGGTTGCCTTCGAGGCCACGCGCCACGATGTCCGCCTCGCGCGACGCCTTCAGCGGGCCCGCGGCGGCATTCAGGCGCTTCACCGCTTCTTCGGCGCGCTCCGCGGCCGACTTGCCGCCCGACGCCGCGAGGATGAAGGCCGGCCCGAGCGCGGTCGCGACGGCCGCCCGGTCGGCCGCGGAACTCCCCTCCACCAGCTCGACGGCGAAACGGAAGTCCACGGGATCGGCAGGGGCCCCGACGGCCAGCGTCGACTGGGCCAGGTCCTCCTTGCCGACGACGCGGACCTCGACCGGCATCTCGCCGCCGGCGACGAAGGGCACGCTCACGCGCAGCTCGCCGTCCGACGCCGCCGCGACGAGGGCCCGGACGCCGCCGATGCGGACCTCGTTGTGGGCCGCCTCCGCGCCGAAGCCTCGGCCGGACAGCGTCACCACGTCGCCCGCGCTCGCGGTGCGCGGCGCGATCGACGCGATGAGCGGCAGCCGCCCGAACATGAACGGCGCGGGATTGCTCGGATCGGCGCTCACGGCCACGGTCACGGGGAAGCTCGTGCCGGGCGTCGCCTCCAGCGCCGGAACCTTCACGTGGATCGAGGAGGCAGTGATGGCCACGACTTCGGCCGGCACCGTTCCGAACTTCACGTTGACGGTCGTGCCCCAGCCGGCGCCCGCGAGCACGATCTCGTCGCCGGGCAGCCCCACGTCGGGCGACACGCCGTGGAGCCGCGGTGCCTGGTAGACGGCGAGCTTGACCGCCTTCGTCTCGCGCGAGCCGACCCGCACCTTCACCGCGACCTCCCCGTCGCGGCCGGGAATCATGGCCACGCTCGGGACCTCGACCTTGAGGCGCGTGGGGGCCGCTTCCACGACGCGGCCGGGAAGGTCGCCGAAGAGCACCTCGTTGTCGGACGGAGCCGTGGCGAAGTTCTGGCCCGTGACCGCGATCGTCTCGCCGATGCGCGCGCGCTGTGGCGCGACGCCCTCGAGGCCGGGAGCGCTCAGCATGCGCATCACGGCGTAGCCGCCGCCCGCCAACAGGACCACGGCCCCCAGGGCGATCGGCGCGAACTTCGGGAGCGACGGTCGTGACGCCGGGGCCGGAGCCGGCCGGGGCGGGCGGGGCTCGGCGGCGGCAGCCGGAGCGGGCCGCGGCGGCCGGGGCGGCGGCGCGGGCCTCGCAGCCGGAGGCGCGACGGCGGGGGCCGGCTCCGGGGGCGCCGGTGCGGGCGCAGGCGCTGCCGCCGGGGCCGGAGCGGGCGCCACCGGCTTGGCGGCGGGCGCGGGCTTGGGTGCGACAGGTGCCGGTGCGGGCGCGGCCACGGGCGTCGGCGCCGCGGGTGGCGGCTTCGGAGGCGCCGCGGGGGGCGGAGGCTGCGGAATCGGCGCCGGTTCCTCGAAGATGAACTCCTCGATCGGGGCCGACGCCGCAGGAGGCGGTGCGGGTGGCGGCGGGATCGGTAACGGTGCGGCCGGCTCGTCGAGGAAGAAGGCGTCCGGTTCGGCGGAGGCAAAGTCAGGCTCGGCGGCAGCAACCGCGGCCGGCCCTTCGTCGAACATCATGAACTCTTCGACCGGCGGCTCCGGGACCTCTGCAGGCGCCGCGGGCGCCCCCGGCTCCTCGACGAAGAAGCCCGCGCTGTCGTCGATCACGATCGGCTCGTCGGGGCCCAGGCCCTGGACGGCACCGGGCGGAGGGGGCGGCGCCAGGCGGCACTGGATCATCACGCTCTCGGGCTCTCCCGGGGCACCGAGCCAGAGAACGTCTCCGTCGCGCACGGGCGCCTCGCCGTCGACACGGTCGTCGTTGACGTAGACGCCGCGCGGGCTGCGCGTGTCGTAGACCTTGGCCCCGTCGAGGTCCAGCCAGAAGCGGGCGTGGATGGGGCTGACGCCGGGCAGATCGAGGGCGAAGCTGCAGCCCGCGTCCGAGCCGATCATGATCTCGTCGATGGCCTGGTCGAGTCGGAAGCTGGTGCCGTTCAGCGGCCCGCCCAGCACGGTCAGCGACGAGACCTTGACGGCTTCGGACATCATCCGTCTCCGTGCCCACGGCGCGACCTGGGCGAATGCCTACGATGAAGGCGAGCGGACGGATTCTAGGACCTCCCCGGAGCCATGGTCAAGGTGACGCGGGCCTGGGCTATACTCCCGCATCGACCTGAGCGCGAAGGGGATCCACACGATGGCTGCGATTCAGTTCCTGTTCATCATGGTCGTTCCGGTCGTCCTCGTGGCCGGCGGGCTCGTCTCCCTGTTCGCCGTGGGCGCGCTGTTCGACGCTCTCGAGCACCCGGACGAGCTGAAGCAGCGCGTCGAGGGCGCCTTCCGATCCGCCCCGGTGGTGGCCCAGCCCGCAGGCAAGGACCACTACTACCAGCCGTTCTGGTCGTCGCGCTAGCCCGCCCCGCACTCCACCCGTTCACCCCCGAAAGCGTTGACGCCCGCGCCCGGCGGCTGATACGATCCGTCGAATCTGAAAATGAAATTCACTTGCAATGCCTTGACAATCGGATCTCTGTCGCTGCTCCTGTTCGTCGCCATCGGACGTGCCTCGGCCCAGGACTCGCCGGCGCCGACACCGCCGCCCCCGGACGGCTCCTCCCTCGCGGCCGCCCTCGACGCCCCGCCCGACGACGGCTCGACCCCCCTCGCCTGGGGCGGCTATGTGACCGCCGCCTACGAGCGCTTCGACTTCTTCCGCAACGCCCAGGACACGACGCCGCTGCGTCGCGCCCGCTTCGACCTCGAGCGCGTGGTGTTCGAGGCCCGGAAGGATTTCGACCGGAACTTCGGCTTCGCGGTCGAGCTCGAGGTGGAGCACGCGGGAACCGGCGCGTCGGTCGAGTTCGAAGGCGACGAGTTCGGCGAGTTCGAGCAGGAGATCGAGCACGGCGGCGAGGTCGAGATCGAGCAGGCCTACCTGCGCCTCGGCGGCAATCCCAAGGCCGCGTTGAAGCTCGGCCATCTGCTGGTTCCGTTCGGCATGGTGAACACCCACCATGCGCCCACGGACTACTTCACGATCCGCCGCTCGCTGGCCGAGACCTCGCTCATCCCGTCCGTCTGGCACGAGACCGGCGCCGAGGTGTACGGCCGCCTGGGACAGTTCGGCTACAGCGTCGAGCTCGTGGGCGGCCTCGACTCGACGGGCTTCAGCTCCAACGAGTGGATCGCGGGCGGCAACCTGCGCCGTCTCGAGTTCGCGTTCGCCGACGACCTGGCCTTCGTGGGCCGTGTCGACTACTACGGCCTCCCCCACGCCTTGATCGGCGCGGCGGCCTACCGCGGCGACACCGCAGGCAACCGGCCGATCCCCAACCTGGCCACGAACGCCGCGCTGACCCTGCTCGAAGGTCACGCCCGCTACGATCGCGGCCCGCTCGCGATCCGCACGAGCTACCTGTGGGGCCGTCTCGACAACGCCGACGAGGTCACGCGCGCGAACCTCACGGCCTTCAACCCGGGCGCCCTCGGCATCTCGCGCACGCCGGTGGGCTCGACCGCCTACGGCTTCTACGCCGAGGCCGGCTGGAACGTGATGTCGTTCTGGAAGGCGGCCACCAAGCGTCTGGACGTGTTCGGCCGCTACGACGCCTACGACACCATGCACACCGTCGAGGGCACGGTCCTCGACAACCCCCGCTACCAGGTGAAGGCGTACACCTTCGGCCTCAACTTCCGGCCTCGCGATTTCGCGGTGCTGAAGGCCGAGTACTCCCACCGCACGAACGAGGGCGACATCGCCCCCACGACCAACGTGGCGGGCTTCGGCCTCGGCTTCTCTTACTAGTCCCCATTCAAGGAGTCTCGATGAAATCCCAGATCCAGGCGGCACTCGGCGTCGCCGCCCTCGTCGCGCTCGCCGGCTGCGGCGGGGACAACGGCAACGACGGCGGCAACAACAACGGGCGCGTGACGTTCAACGCCCTCCCGGTGATCGCGAACCTCGGCGACAACGTGATCCTGCCGACCTACGTGGCGCTCGCGGACGCCTCGGACGAGCTCGGGGTGCGGGTCTCGGCGCTGCGCGCGAACGTCACCGAGGGCAACCTGACCGCGGCGCAGCAGGCCTGGAAGGCCACGCGCCAGCCGTGGGAGTCGAGCGAAGGCTTCCTCTTCGGACCCGTGGACGCCCAGGGCATCGACCCGCTCATCGACACCTGGCCCCTCAGCACGTCGGACCTGCAGGCGTTCCTGAGCGCCGGCCGCACGTCCCCCGCCGACATTCGCTCGGCCTCGGAGAACGTCCAGGGCTTCCACGCCATCGAGTACATCCTGTTCGGCAGCGGCGTCGACACCAACGACCGTCCGGTCCGCTCGATCGCGGGCGGCGAGTTCGACTACCTCGACTCCCTCGTGACCGTGCTCCGGGAGCACACCCACGACCTCGAGACCTCCTGGACGACGCAGTACGATCCGGGCCGGCCCTCGAGCGGCCCGTACCTGACCCAGTTCAAGAGCCCCCAGGCCGGCGGCATCTACGTGTCGCAGCAGGCGGTGGTCGAGGAGCTGGTGAACGGCATCATCGGGATCATCGACGAGGTGGGCAACGGCAAGATGACGGAGCCGCTCGGCGGCAACATCGACCAGGCCGACACGTCCCTCGTCGAGTCCCAGTACAGCTGGAATTCCCTCACCGACTTCCACAACAATATCCAGAGCGTGCTCAACATCTACACCGGCGTGCGCGGCTTCAACCCGCAGCAGAACCAGGCGAGTCCCGGGGGCAGCGGCCTCTACGCGTTCGTGGCTGCCCACGACCGGGCGCTCGCCGACCAGGCGCTGGCGGCGATCGTCGAGGGCTACAACGCGATCGCCCTGATCGACGGGGACGGCGACGTCAACACCACGAACATCCAGTCGCCGAACCAGATCCCGTTCCGGCAGGCCATCAGGAACCCGGCCGGCCGCGACCGCATCACCGCGGCGATCCAGAAGCTCCAGACGGCCCAGGACCTGCTCAACAGCCGCGTCAAGCCGCTCGTCGCGCAGACCGAATTCATCCAGTGATCCGACCGGCGACGGCGAGAGCGCTCTCGGGTCTCGCCGTCGTCGTTCTTTCGGCCGGCCTCCAGGCCTGCGGCGGTCCGGCCGACCCTTCCGACGCCGCTCTTCCGGCGTTCGCCGACGTCGTGATGCTGGGCGGCGCCACGACCGACGTCTCGGTCGCGAACTCGAGCTTCGCGTTCTCGTCCCCGGCGGTGAATCTGAGCGCCGACAACCTCGCGCTGCACCTCGTCGGCGACGGCGACTTCGACCGGTCTTTCGTGCCCTACGGCGAGCCGGGAGCGCAGCGCGCCGGCGGCCTCGGCCCGGTCTTCAACCACTCGAGCTGCAACGCCTGCCACGCGAACGACGGCCGCGGCACGCCCCCGGCGTCCAGCCTGGAGTTCCGGAGCTTCACGCAGAACGAGGCGACGCTGCTCCGCATCTCCCTCGACAGCGGCGACCCCCGCAACTGCCAGCCGAGCGCCGCCAACGAGTTCTGCAACGCCGTGGCAGTTCCGGGCTTCGGCCGCCAGCTCCTGCACCGCGGCGTGTTCGACGCGCGTCCCGACAGCCCCTTCGTGGGCCAGGCCCAGGTCTTCGTCCGCTACGAGACGAGCGCCGTCACCTACCCCGACGGCGCCAGCGTCGAGCTGCGGCGCCCGCACTTCGAGATCCGGAACGCCTACGACGGCGCCGCCTCGCGCCTGCTGCGCCCCGACGTCCGCATCAGCCCGCGCATGAGCATGCCCGTCTTCGGCCTCGGCCTGCTCGAGGCCATCCGCGAGAGCGACATCGTGGCGCTCGCGGATCCGGGCGACGCGGACCGCGACGGGATCTCCGGGCGCCCCAACTACGTCTTCGATCCCCTGAAGGCCCACGAGAACGACCCGAACCCGGTGAGCCTGGGCCGCTTCGGGTGGAAGGCCGGCGAGCCCAACCTCGTGAGCCAGGCCGCGGCCGCCATGGTCAACGACATGGGGGTGACGAACCCGATCTTCCCCGACGAGGCCGTGGCCGGCACCTCCCTCTACACCGAGTACGTGAAGCGTCATCCCCGCGACTCGACCCGGCCGGGAGGCGGCACCGACGCCGACGACGCGTTCCTCGCGGCCGTCACGTTCTACGTCCAGTCCCTCGCGGTGCCCGGCCGCCGCGACGTCGAGAACGCGAGCGTCCGCGCAGGCGCCGCGTTGTTCGAGAGCACGGGCTGCGTCGCCTGCCACCAGCCCCGCTTCCTGACGGGCACGCATCCCGAGGGCATCAACGAGCTCTCGGGCCAGGAGATCTGGCCGTTCACCGACATGCTGCTCCACGACATGGGGCCCGAGCTGGCCGACGGCCGCAGCGACTTCCTCGCCGACGGACAGGAATGGCGGACGCGGCCGCTGTGGGGACTCGGCCGGACGCGGGCCGTCAATCCCCTGGCCGGGCTCCTTCACGACGGCCGCGCTCGAACCGTCGAAGAAGCGATCCTCTGGCACGGTGGCGAAGCGGCCGGCGTGCGCGAGCGCTTCCGGGCGCTCGGCACGAGCGACCGCGCCGCGCTCCTCGCGTTCCTCGACTCGCTCTGATGCCGGCGGCCGAGCGCCGCCCGGTCGGCGCCTTCGAGCTCCTGGCCCTCGCGGTCAACGGCATCGTCGGCGTGGGCATCTTCTTCGCACCCTCGGAGCTGGCCCGCCAGGCCCCGGGCTGGGGCAGCGTGATCGTGTTCGGCGTGACCGGCCTCGCCCTGCTGCCGGTGGCCGCGGCGTTCGTCAACACGGGCCGTCGCTTCGACGTGGACGGCGGCCCCGTCGTCTATGCCCGCGCCGCCTTCGGGGAGTTCGCGTCGTTCCTGGTGGGCTGGATCGCCTACGTCAGCGCTCTCGCCAGCACCACGGCCACGACCTCGGGCCTGACGGCGGCCCTGGCGCCCTCCCTGGGGCTCGCCCCCGGCTGGCCCACGCGGCTCGCGGGCGTCGGCCTCGTGACGCTGCTGGCGCTGGTCTGCGCGGCGGGCCTCAAGCTGTCGGCCCGGGTCTGGACGACGCTCACGATCCTGAAGCTCTTGCCGCTCCTGGCCCTGGTCGCGGCCTTCGCGCTCTCGGGCTTCGCGGTCGTCACGGCGCCCGGCGCCGCCACCGTGCCCGGACCGTCCTGGTTCCGCGCGGGCCTGCTCGCGACGTTCGCGTATCAAGGCTTCGAGATCGCGCCGGTGATCGCGGGCCAGACGCGTGCCTCGGCACGCGCGATCCCGCTGGCGCTCTACGGCTCGCTCGCCCTGGTCTCGGTCTTCTACGTGGTGCTGCAGGCCGCCTGCGTCGCGTCCCTGCCGGGTCTCGCCGGGTCGAGCGCGCCCCTGGCCGACGCGGCGGCGGTCCTGGGAGGCCCCGGGCTCTCCCGGTTCGTCGTTCTCGGAACCAGCGTCTCGGCCCTCGGCATCTCCTTCGGAATGGTCGCGATGACGCCGCGCTACCTGTGGGCGCTCGCGGAGGGCGGGCGGCAGCTCCCGTTCGGCTTCGAGCGCGTGACGCCGGCCGGCGTCCCTCTGCCCGCCCTCGGCCTCACCTGGGGGCTCGTCTGCGGTCTGCACCTGCTCGGCGGCAACCTCGCCGAGGTGTTCGCGCTCTCGGGGGCCACGGTGCTGCTGCAGTACGGCGTCACGGCCCTGGCGCTCCTGGCCCTCGCCCGGCGCGGGGAAAGGGGCCTGAGCCTGCGCGACGCCTGGCCCGCCGTGCCGGCGCTCGTCGTGACGCTGATCCTCGTGTCCGGCGCGGAGGCGCGCGAAGCGTTCATCGCGAGCGGAGCCCTCGCGCTGGGACTAGTGCTTCGCCTCGCGCATCGCTCCCGGGTCCTCGACCGCCGGTCCTGACAAGGCCGGGTGGTCGTAGGACACCGAACGCCGCAGGACCTCGGCCGCGGCCATGGGCTGGAGCGGATAGAGCGCCCTCAGGCCCTCGGGCAGGTGGCGATCCTCGGGCGCGCCGAGCTGGAACCAGCCGGCGGGCGTGACGACCGTGACGCCTTTCTCCCAGCCGGGCTTCAGGCGCGAAGACACGACCACGAACGGCACGTCCCACCAGCCCACGTCGACGCCGCTCCGGACGACGTCGGGAACCTCCGGGCCCTCCCACCGCTCGCGGTCGGCGGCGGACCGGGCCAGCCGCTGCCGCGTGCCGCGGCGATGCAGCACGCCGTCGGCTGCGCTGATCAATGGATCGCCGCCGATGTCGCCCGTGACGAACAGGAAGATGCGTAGCAGGCCCGAGGCGAAGAGGTACGACGCCAGCCAGCCCAGCGGCGTCAACAGCACGAACGCGAACAACGAGAGCACCGAGACGCCGAGCGAGGCGCCCACGCCGTCCGTGGCCCGGACCGCGGCCTCGGACGCCTCGCCCGCGTAGCTCAGGAAGCCGCGCAGCCCGAGGAAGAAGCCCGCGATCAGCGTGAGAAGGGCCGAGGGCAGCGCCATGGCCCGGACCGGGTAGCGCGCCTCGAGCTCCGGCCAGACACGCCGTGGAAGATACGCCGCGAGCAGCGCGACGACGAGGCTCAGCCGAGCACCCCGAGGGCCCGACCGACCTTGGTGAACGCGGCCACCGCCGCGTCGATCTGGGCGCTCTCGTGGGCCGCCGAGATCTGGACGCGGATCCGCGACAGGCCCTTCGGCACCACGGGAAAGAAGAAGCCCTTCACGTAGATGCCCTCGTCGAGCAGGGCGCGGGCGAAGCGTTGAGCGAGAGGCGCGTCGTCGGGAGCGAAGCGCGTGAACATGATCGGCACGATGGGATGGACGCCGGGCTTGATCTCGAAGCCCGCCGCGGTCATGCGCTCGCGGAACGTCCTGGTGTTGGACTCGAGGCGGTCGCGCAAGGCCGTGGTGGTCGACAGCAGCGCCAGCGCCCGCAGCGTCGCCCCCGCGACGACCGGCGGCAGCGTGTTCGAGAACAGGTACGGCCGGCTGCGCTGGCGCAGCAGGTCGACGACGTCCTGACGGGCCGCGATGCAGCCGCCCGAGGCCCCGCCGAGCGCCTTGCCGAACGTGGTCGTCAGGATGTCGATGCGGCCATGGACGCCGCAGTGCTCGGGCGTGCCGCGACCGGTCCTGCCCATGAAGCCCGTGGCGTGGGAGTCGTCCACGAGCACCATGGCCTTGTGCCTGTCGGCGAGCTCGCAGATGTCCGCGAGCGGAGCGATCGTGCCGTCCATGGAGAAGACGCCGTCGGTGACGATGAGCCGGAAGCGCGCGCCCGCGGCCTCCCGCAGCTTCGCCTCGAGGTCGTGCATGTTCGCGTTGTCGTAGACGTGGCGCTTCGCCTTGCACAGCCGGACGCCGTCGATGATCGAGGCGTGGTTGAGCCGATCCGTCAGGATCGCGTCGTCGGGGCCGAGCAGCGGCTCGAACACGCCGCCGTTCGCGTCGAAGCAGGCCGCGAACAGGATCGCGTCCTGCATCCCGAGGAACGCGGCGACCTTCCTCTCGAGCTCGAGGTGGAGCCCCTGGGTGCCGCAGATGAAGCGGACGCTCGACAAACCGTAACCCCACTCGTCGAGGCTGCGGTGCGCGGCCGCCATCAGCTCCGGGTCGCTCGACAGGCCGAGGTAGTTGTTCGCGCAGAAGTTGAGCACCGGCTGGGCGCGGTCCTTCACCCGGATCCGCGGACCCTGGGCCCCCAGGATCGGCCACTCTTCCTTCCAGAGGCCTTGTTGCCTGATCTGTGCCAGCTCGCCCGCGAGGAACTCGTGGTAGCGGGGATCCATTCCACCCTCCGTTGACGGTGGAAGAGTCTAGAGGATTTCGCTGTCTCCGTACTGCACGATGTACGAGAAGCACTCCCCTTCCGGCAGGATCTCGATCGAGTGCACCGACCGCGCCGTCTCCCGGGTGACGTCGCCCGCGCCGTGGCGGCCGTTCTCGTCCCGGTAGGCGCCTTGCAGCACGACGGTCGCCTCGGCGGCGCTGTGACGATGGGCCGGATAGACGGCTCCGGGCTGGCCCCAGATCAGCCGGGCCGACATGCCGCGCGCCGGGTCCTCGGCGAGCAGGCAGATCCGGATGCCGGGGAACGGCTCCTCCCAGGCGTACTGCGAAGGGTCGACGGGCGCGACGGGAGCCTGGGCCAGGTCCAGCAGCTGCATCCGGACGAGCGGCGGCGGCTCGACGGGCGTCAGGCTCGCGGCCAGGGCCGCGAGCACCTCGGGCCGATCGTCGGCGCCACCGGACATCATCGAAGTCTACCCGACTCGTCCCGGGACCCCACCACGCGGGAGCTACGAAGCGAGGGCGCGCCGCGGATGCCGCGTCAGTAGATCTTGAGCCCCAGCACGCGGCGCCAGACGGTCAGGTGCCGGACCTCGTCCACCAGGATGAAGGCGGCCGACAGGAGGTAGTCCTTCGTGCGGATCTGGCTGTTGACCGCCAGGTAGGCGTCCTGGGCCGCGATCTCGATCTCGAGGCACTTGTGGAGCGCGTCCTCCTGGCTCGCGAGCCGGCCGATGTCGTACGTCGCGTAGGCGTCCGGTGGACGACCGCCGCGCTCTTCCATCACGGCGATCTGCGTGTCGCGGTGGCCCTTGTGGTCCCCCACGAACTCCTCGGCGTACGGCCGCAGCCCCGCCGGGAACAGGTTGCGGGCGAGGGCGGCGTCGTAGGTCCAGATCGCCTCGTGCTCGAGGGCGAGCGAGGCCTCGAGCACGGCGAAGTCGGTCTCCTCGCTCTTCGGCATCGCCGAGACGGTGCCGTCGATCAGGCCGAGCACGGGCGCGGACACGCCGGCGGCGACGGCCAGCCGGTACACGAAGTCGCGGCGCGGCACGACGACGCGGGGCTCAGCCACGGGCCTGCTCCTTCTCGAGCCAGAGATCGAGCACCGTGAGATGGCGGGCGAGGTCCACCATGTTCGCCATCAGGTCGTGGACGGCGAGGCTGTCGCCCAGGGCCGGGAAGCCTTCGGCGTGGGCGTAGACCAGCGCCTCCTGGGCCGCTCGCAGTCCGTCGAGCGAGGGGTCGGGCGCCTCGGAGATGGACTTCAGCGCGTACGCCGGCAGGCCGAGCCGTCGACGATGGCGGGCGCGCACCGCGCGGTGCCGCTCGTGGTCGGCGAGGGCTCGCTGGACGAACGTGCGCGCGCCCCCGCGCTCCTTCGCGACGCGGCGCAAGCGCGACGCCGCCTCGGCCTCGAAGCCGTCGATCGCGTCGAACACCTGGCCGGCCGAGACGTAGTCGGCTGCTTCGGCGCGGGGCGCCGGCAGCGCGAGCGCCAGGGGCGCCAGTGCGACCGTCTTCAGCAGGCGGCGGCGATCGGGGCTCACCAGTGGAATCCGAGCGCGGCGGTCGCGGTCTGCAGCTTGTTGTTGGCCGTGCTGCCGATGACGGCGTAGCGATAGTCGGCGTTGAGGGACAGCGTCTTCGAGAGGCGCAGCTCGATGCCGGCATTGGCGTGGTAGCCGAACTCCATGTTGCCCTGGCCCGTGGGGTAGCCGCGGGCCGTGAGCTCGGGAGCCTGGCCGATGAGGCCGCCGATCAACGACTCGTCGAAGGGCGCGCTGCCCGGGAACAGCAGGCTCTCGTCGCGCAGCGGGTCCTCGCGCGTGATCACGACCACGAAGTCGAAGCCGGCCGCCACGTAGGGGCGGAGCCGGGCCTCGTCGAACTTCGTGAACGTCCACTTGAGGGCGAACGGCGACACCTCGAGGACGCGGACGCGGCTCGTCACCTCGCGGCGCACCGGGAAGGGCGCCGCCGGCGGACCGGCGAGGGCCGCCTCGAGGCTGGCCCCGGCCGCCAGGTTGGCCACCACGGCGACGGCGCTGGTGGCGAAGAACGGATCGCTCTTGGCCGAGCTCAGCGAGAGCAGGATCTCGTAGGAGAGCTTGCCGCCCGGGGCCCGCATCAGGGGCAGGTCGATGAAGCCACCGCCCACGTAGCCGGTGCCGGACTTGAACGGGCTGCGCGCGGCGCCGCCCGCGATGCCCACCTGGGCTCCGATCTTGCCGACGTCGGGCAGGAGCTCGTGGACCCCGGGGCCGAGGTCGACCTTGTTCGACGTGGGGGGCGGCGGCCCCTGCGGAGGCTCTTGCGCGACGGCCCGGCCCGCAACACAGAGCATCGCCAGGATCCGAAGGACCCGCATTCCCGATCGCATCGTTCCAACCACCTCTCGAGGGATACTGCCGGTATTGTAAACGGGCCTCCCGCAATCCGCGGCCCGGTTCCTCTACGTAGGAGTCCTGAGATCGGATTCCGGGAATAAGATGACGGGCACCGTCCACGGCGTTCGACTCGCGATGAAAGCTCCCTCGCCGGGCAATCTGATGGCCCGCCTCGCCGCCGGCGATCCGCTCGCGCTGGCGGAGTTCTACGATCGCTACGCGGGCCTCGTGAACGCCCTCGCCCTGCGCATCCTGCGCGACGGGGCCGACGCCGAGGACGTG
Organism: uncultured Acidobacteriota bacterium; assembly: GCA_902826455.1. Taxonomy (GTDB): domain Bacteria; phylum Acidobacteriota; class Vicinamibacteria; order Fen-336; family Fen-336; genus CADEEV01. The sequence goes on from CADEEV010000059.1 coordinate 16,325, forward strand.
GTCCAGGAGGTGTTCCTCCAGGCGTGGCGCCAGGCCGCCCGCTTCGACACGGGCCGTGGCACGCCGGAGGCGTGGCTGTGCACGATCGCCCGCTCCCGCGCCCTCGACCGGCTCCGCAAGCGCACGTCGCGCCGGGAGGAGTCCGACGCGTCGGCGCCCGTCGCGACGGCCGCGCCGCGGAACGAAGAAGCGCTCGCGGTGCGCAAGGCCCTGGCGGGACTCACCGACGACCAGCGCCAGGCCCTGGAGCTCGCCTACTACGAGGGCCTCACGCAGACGGAGATCGCCGCGCGCCTCGCCGAGCCCCTGGGCACCGTGAAAACCCGCATGCGCACGGCCATGATCCGCATGCGCGAAGTCCTGGGCCCGCTCCCCTCATGAGCGAGGACCGCTTTCTCGAGCTCGTGCCGCTGGCCGCCCTCGGCGTCCTCGACGGCGACGATCGCAAGGGGTTCGAAGCCCACACGCCCGGCTGCGTCGTCTGTCACGCCGAGCTCGCGGTCTACGAGCGGGTGGCGAGCCTGCTGCCCCTCGGCCTCACGCCGGTCGCGCCGGGCTTCCGCGTGCGGGAGCGGGTGCTCGGCCCGGAACCCGGGACCGTGGCCGCGACGCGGTCCGCCTGGCCGACGTTCCTGGCCCTCGCCGCCAGCCTGGTGCTGGGGATCGGCCTGGTCCGAGTGCGCGCGCAGCGCGACGCCGCCCGCGAGGAGGTCGCCGCGGCGCGGGCGGAGCTGCGCTCGACCGGCGAGGCCGTCGCCTTCCGAGCCCTCGTGCAACGGCGCGGCGCCCGTGTCACGAACCTCGGCGGGCTGGCGCCGGCGCCGGAGGCGTACGGCCGGGTGGTCTGGGACGCCGGGACGCGCGAGGCCGTGCTCGTGGCCGGTGGGCTCGCGCCGGCGCCCGAGGGCAAGGCCTACCAGGCCTGGGTCATCGCCGGCGGCACGCCGGTGGCGGCGGGGGTGTTCCGGCCGGACACGGCGGGCGGCGCCGTGCTTCGCCTGCCCGCCATGGCCGAGACCGCGCGCGTCGGCACCTTTGCCGTGACCGTCGAGCCCGAGGCCGGCGTGCCCGCGCCGACGGGGCCGATGGTCCTCGCGGGCGGGGTGTAGACTGCGATCGTGAAGCGCATCGTCGTCGGCATCACGGGCTCGACCGGCTCGATCTACGGCATCCGCCTCCTCGAGGCCCTGCGCGAGAGCGAGGACGTGGAGACCCACCTGGTGCTGAGCGCGCCCGCCAAGCGCACGCTCGTCGAGGAGACGCGCTACTCGGTGAAGGACGTCGAGGCGCTCGCCGACGTGATCCACGACAACCGCGACATCGGCGCGCCGATCGCGAGTGGCTCGTTCCACACCGCGGGCATGGTGGTCGCCCCCTGCAGCATCAAGACCCTGTCGGCGCTCGCGAACTGCTACGCGGACACGCTGGTCTCGCGAGCAGGCGACGTGACGCTGAAGGAGGGCCGCACCCTGATCGCGATGGTGCGCGAGGCCCCGCTCCACGTCGGCCACCTGCGCCAGATGCTGGCCCTCGCCGAGATGGGCGCCGTGATCCTGCCGCCGATGCCGGCCTTCTACCAGCGTCCCCAGACGATCGACGACATCGTCAACCACACCGTAGGCCGCACCCTCGACCGCCTCGGCATCGCCCACGCTCTCGTCCCGGAATGGACGGGCACCGGACGGACCGACTGACCTAGACGGCGGGCGGGCGTATGCCGAACTGCGGCTTCAGGCTTTCGAACAGGCGCAGCATCTCCGTGACGGTGCGCGGCACCCGATCCGACTTGAGGTAGACCCAACCCGTCTCACGGTGCAGCGGCCGGCCCCGCAGCCGCGCGAAGGCGATCCGTCGCTGACGGGCCTCACGGGCGATCGCCATGTAGGGTACCAGGGTGATGCCGAGCCCCGCCGCGACCATCGCCTTGATGATCTCGACGTTCTCGGTCTCCATGGCGATCTCCATGGGGATGTTGTTCTCGATGAAGAACGTGTCGATGACCTTGCGGGTGTTGGAGCCGGGCTCGTAGACGATGAGCGGATAGCGGCCCAGCTCGGCCGCGTCCACGACGCGGCTCCTCGAGAGCGGGTGGCCGGGAGCCGTGACGACGACGAGCTCCTCCTTCAGCACCGGCAGCACCTCGAGGTCGCGGGCCACGATCGGCAGGGTCAGGAGCGCCAGGTCCACCTCGTGGCTGCGGAGCATCCCCGCCACCTCCTCGGAGGATCCGGAGACGACGCGCAGGTCCACGTGCTTGTAGAGGCTCCGGTACTTCCGGAGCAGGCGCGGCAGGATCAGCATGCACACGGTCATGCCGCCGGCCAGGGTCAGCGTCCCCCGGCGCAGCTCGTGGGTCTCGGAGATCTGGGAGATCACCTCGGCCATGTCCTGCTGCACGCGGCTCGCCATGCGCAGGAGCAGCTCCCCGGCGTGGGTGAGCGTGACGCGCCGGGCGCCCCGGTGCAGGAGCTTGCCCTGGAGCTCGTCCTCGAGGAGCTTGACCTGCCGGCTGATCGCCGACTGGGAGACGTGGAGCTTGCGGGCGGCCTGGGTGAAGCTGCCCTCCTCCGCCACGGCCTTGAACATCTCGAGCTGCCTCACGTCCATGCCATGCCTCTTTTCGCTGGCTCGAATCACATTCCATGCATGGAGCGCCATGCCCGGATCGCATGGATTCTATTCTTTCTTTCTACTTTACGCATGGCGGACGGCCACGCACAATCGCGCTCCCATGCTTCCTCGCGAAGACCTGCATCACGACGCCTGCGGGGTCGGCTTCCTGGCCGACCTCTCGGGACGGCATCACGGCGACGTCCTGCCCCTGGCCCTCACGGCCCTGGGCCGGATGGGCCACCGCGGCGCGGTCGACGCCGACGGCAAGACGGGGGACGGCGCCGGGATCACGACGGCGATCCCCTTCGAGCTGTTCGAAGCCGAGCTCGCCGAGCGCGGCGTGCGCTCCCTCGGGCGCGGCGAGCTGGCCGCGGGCCTCGTGTTCCTGCCGCGCGAGGCCCATGCCGGCGCGCGGGCGCGCCAGGTGATCGTCGACGCCCTGACGGACGAGGCGCTGCCGCTCATCGGCTTCCGCAGCGTGCCCGTCCGCGAGGAGGTGCTGGGCGACAAGGCGAAGGCGTCCCGGCCGGAGATCGTGCAACTGCTGGTCCGGCGGCCCGAGGACGCCGGTGACGTGGCCTTCGAGCGGGCCCTGTTCCGGGCGCGCCGGCGCGTGCAGGAGGTGGCCCGCGCCACGGGCCTCGACGAGCTGTACGTGGTCTCCCTCAGCCACACCACGCTCGTGTACAAGGCGCTGCTGCGCGCGGCCGACCTCGCCGCCTTCTTCCCGGACCTCGAGCGTCCGGAGTACCGGACGCCGTTCGCGGTCTTCCACCAGCGCTTCAGCACGAACACGCGGCCGTCGTGGCCGCTCGTGCAACCCTTCCGCCTGCTCGCCCACAACGGCGAGATCAACACGGTCCAGGGCAACCGTAGCGCCTTCAAGGCGCGCGAGGCGTCGCTCGTCTCCGAGGCCCTCGGCCTCGAGGGACACGCCGCCCTGCTCAGCCCCGGCCTCAGCGACTCGGGCAGCCTCGACGAGGCCCTGGAGCTGCTGGTGCGCGGCGGTCGCGACATCGTCCACGGCGTGTCGATGCTGGTCCCGCCGGCCTGGGAAGGGGATCGCGAGATGCCCGCGGAGGTCCGCGCCTTCTTCGACTTCCAGGCCTGCCAGGTCGAGCCGTGGGACGGCCCCGCGCTGCTCGCGTTCACCGACGGCCGCATCGTCGGGGCCGCCCTCGACCGCAACGGCCTGCGGCCGGCGCGCTACGCGACCACCGTGGACGGCCTGGTGCTGGTGGCCTCGGAAGCGGGCGTGCTGGACGTGCCCGAGGAGCGCATCCTCCACCGCGGCCGCCTGGGGCCCGGCGACGTGCTCGCCGTGGACCTGCCGGCAGGCCGGGTGTTCGATCGCGAGTCGCTGCATCGCGATCTGGCGGCTCGCAAGCCGTACGGCTCGTGGCTCGAGAGCCAGCGCCTGGCGTTCAAGGCTCCACGCGCGGCTCCGGCCGCAACCCGGCCCGATCCCGCGACGCTACGGGCCTTCGGCTACACCCGGGAAGAGCTGCGCCTCGTGCTGGGCCCGATGCACCTCGAGGGCAAGGAACCCCTCGGCTCGATGGGCGACGACACGCCCCTGGCCGTGCTCTCCCGGGAGTCGCGCCTGCTCTACTCCTACTTCAAGCAGCGCTTCGCCCAGGTCACGAACCCGCCGATCGATCCCCTGCGCGAGTCCCTCGTCATGTCCCTGGCGGTGCCGCTCGGCCCCCGGGGCGAGCTGTTCACCGAGACCCCGGAGCACGCGCGGCAGGTCCACCTTCAAGGGCCCCTGCTCACGACCGACCAGCTCCAGGCCCTCGAGGGGCTGCAACGTCCCGGCTGGCGCTCGCGCCGCCTCAGCCTGCTCGTGCCGTCGCGAGGCGGCGCCGCCGCCTTCGCCGCCGCCCTCGACGCCCTCAAGCGCCGCGCCGTGCTGGCCTTCGAGCAGGGCGTGACGCTGCTGGTCCTCGACGACCGGGGCACGGGCCATGGACACGCGGCCCTGCCGGCCCTGCTCGCGGTGGCGGCCGTCGACCACGAGCTGGTGCGGCGCGGCCTCGCCTTGCGCGGCAGCGTGATCGTGGAGACCGGCGAGGCCCGCGACGAGCACCAGGTGGCGGCGCTCATCGGCTTCGGCGCGGCCGCGGTCTGCCCCTGGCTGGCCCTGGACGTGATCGCGGACGCCGCGCCCGAAGGCGAGGCCGCCGCGGCCCAGGCCCGCTACCTCTCGACCCTCGGCGCCGGCCTGCTGAAGATCCTCGCGAAGATGGGGATCTCGGCCCTGCGCTCGTACCACGCGGCCCAGCTCTTCGAGGCCGTCGGCCTGTCGGCCGAGCTGACGCGCGAGCACTTCAGCCTCGCGGGCTCCGCGATCGGCGGCATCGGTCTCGTCGAGATCGCGCGCGACACGTTGCGCCGGCATGCCGTCGCCTACGGCCGGACGAGCGACGAGCTCGACGAGGGCGGCAGTCACGGCTATCGGCGCAACGGGGAGCTCCACGCCTTCGAGCCGAAGGTCGTGAAGACCCTGCACGCGGCCCTTCGCAGCGGGACGCCCCTCGACTATCGCGCCTACGCCGACCTCGTCCACGAGCGCGGCGCCATCTCGCTGCGCGACCTGCTCGAATTCCGGAAGCGCGACGCGATTCCCCTCGAGGAGGTCGAGCCCGCGAGCGCCCTCTTCCCGCGCTTCCTCACGTCGGCGATGTCCCTGGGCGCCCTCTCTCCCGAGGCCCACGACGTGCTGGCGGTCGCGATGAACCGCCTCGGCGGCCGGAGCAACAGCGGCGAGGGCGGCGAGGACGGCGTGGGCCACCGCGTGAAGCAGGTGGCCTCGGCGCGCTTCGGCGTCACGGCGGAGTACCTGGCCTCGGCCGAGGAGCTCCAGATCAAGATGGCCCAGGGCAGCAAGCCCGGAGAAGGCGGCCAGCTTCCCGGCCACAAGGTCACCGACCACATCGCCCGCGTGCGTCACGCGGCGCCGGGCGTCACGCTGATCTCGCCGCCGCCGCACCACGACATCTACTCGATCGAGGATCTGGCCCAGCT
>CADEEV010000060.1:0-5709 GCA_902826455.1 uncultured Acidobacteriota bacterium
TCGACGAGAAGGCCCCGGGCACGGTGGTCGGGAACGGCGTAGGCGTCGTCGTCCTGAAGCGCATGGCCGATGCCCTCGCCGCCGGCGACATCGTCCACGCGGTGATCCGCGGCAGCGCCATCAACAACGACGGCTCCCAGAAGGCCGGCTACACGGCGCCCAGCGTCGTGGGTCAGTCGCGGGCGATCGCCGAGGCCATGGCGGTCGCCGGCGTCGACGCGGAGTCGATCAGCTACGTGGAGGCCCACGGCACCGCGACGGCCCTGGGCGATCCCATCGAGATCGAGGCCCTGACGCGGGCCTTCCGCACCGGCACCCAGCGCAAGGGCTTCTGCGCGATCGGCTCGGTGAAGACGAACTTCGGGCACCTCGACCGCGCGGCGGGCGTCGCCGCCCTCGTCAAGACGGCGCTGATGCTGAAGCACCGCGAGCTGCCGCCGCTGCTGCACTTCGAGCGCCCCAGCGCCAAGATCGACTTCGACAACAGCCCGTTCGTCGTGAACAAGTCCCTGCGCGCCTGGGACACGGGCGGCTCGCCGCGCCGGGCCGGCATCAGCTCGCTGGGCGTCGGCGGCACGAACGCCCACGTGATCCTCGAGGAAGCGCCGGCGCGCGCCGCGGCGGGGCCGTCCCGGGCCTGTCAGCTCCTGGTCCTGTCGGCGCGGACCGAGACGGCGCTCGACGCCGCGTCGCTGCGCCTGGCGCAGCGGCTCAAGGAGAGCCCGGACGAGTCCCTCGCGGACGTGGCGTTCACGCTCCTGGCGGGCCGGCGGCGCTTCGAGCACCGACGCGTCGTGGTGGCCGAGAGCGCCGCGCGCGCCGCCTCCGCCCTCGAGGCGCTCGATCCGAAGCGCGTGTTCTCGGGGCACTCGCGCGCCGTCGAGCGTCCCGTGGTGTTCCTGTTCCCCGGCCAGGGCGCGCAGTACGCCGGGATGACCCGCGGCCTCTACGAGTCCGAGAAGGTCTTCCGCGACGCGCTCGACGCCTGCGCCGAAGGGCTGCGAGGGGCTCTCGGCCTCGACCTGCGGACGCTGCTCTTCCCGAAGCCCGAGGATGCCGCGACGGCCGGGGAGCGCCTCAAGGAGACGGCCCTGACGCAGCCGGCGCTGTTCGCGGTGGAGTACGCCCTCGCGCAGCAGTGGATGAAGTGGGGCGTGACGCCGGCGGCGCTCCTGGGCCACAGCATCGGCGAGTACGTGGCGGCGACGCTGGCCGGTGTGATGGCCCTGCCGGACGCCCTGGCCCTGGTCGCCGAGCGTGGCCGCCTCATGCAGTCGATGCCCGCGGGCTCGATGCTCGCGGTGGCCCTGCCCGAAGCCCAGCTCCAGCCGAAGCTCAAGGGAGGCCTGGCGCTCGCGGCCGCCAACGCGCCCGGGCTCTCGGTCGTGGCCGGTCCGACCCCCGAGGTGGACGCCCTCGAGGCCGAGTTCGTGGCGAGCGGCGCCGCCACCACGCGCCTGCACACGTCCCACGCGTTCCACTCGGCGATGATGGATCCGATCCTCGCGGCGTTCCGCGAGCGCGTCGCCCGCGTGAGCCTGAAGGCGCCCCAGATCCCCTTCGTCTCCAACGTCAGCGGCACGTGGATCACCGAGGCCGAGGCCACGAGTCCCGACTACTGGGCGAGCCACCTGCGGGGCACGGTGCGCTTCTCGCGCGGCGTCGAGACGCTGCTGGCCGAGCCCGACCGGGTCTTCCTCGAGGTCGGCCCCGGCAACGCGCTCTCGACGCTGGTGCGCCAGCATCGCGACCGCGCGTCCGCCCCCACGATCGTGACCAGCGTGCGGCACGCCCGTGAGGAGGAGAGCGACCTCGCCGTGCTGCTGGGCGCTCTCGGGAAGCTCTGGCTCGCGGGCGTGAAGGTGGCGCCCGCCGGGCTGTTCGCCGGCGAGCGGCGTCGGCGCGCGGCGCTGCCCACGTACCCGTTCGAGCGCGAGCGCTACTGGATCGAGTCCGACGCGGCGCCCGCCAAGGCCGCGGCGCGGTCGAACACGGCGAAGCGCGAGCCCTCGGAGTGGTTCTACGTCCCGAGCTGGAGGACGGTGCCGCCCGTGACCCCCGACGCCGCGGGCCCGCGGGCGGGGGGCTGGCTGATCTTCGCGGATCCCGGGGGCCACGCGGAGCGCCTCGCCGAGCGCCTGCGGAGCCAGGGCGACGTGGCCGTGACCGTGCGCGCCGGGAAGGGGTTCGACGGCAACTCGCGCGACGGCTTCGTCATCGATCCGGCCTCGCCGCTCGACTACGAGAAGCTCCTCAAGCGGCTGGGGGACCAGGGCAAGAGCCTCGGCCGCATCGTGCACGCTTTCGCCGCAGGCGCGCCCGACGAAGGCGACGACGTCGCCCTGTCGCATCGCCTCGGCTACTACAGCCTGGTGCATCTCGCCCGGGCCCTGGCGGGCGCCGGCTGGACCCAGCCCCTCGAGCTGCGGGCCGTGACCCGCGGTGCGCAGGTCGTGCTGCGCGGCGACGCGGTCGTGGCCGCACGGGCGACGGCACTCGGCGCGCTCAAGGTGCTGTCCCAGGAGCAGATCCAGATCACCTGCGCGGCCCTCGACCTCGACGGCTGGCCGTCGAGCGACGCCGCCTGGGCCGACCTCGAGGCCGAGCTGCGCGTGACGACGCCCGGCGAAGCGGCCGCGTGGCGCGGCGGTCAGCGCTTCGTGGAGGTGTTCGACCGCGTGCGCCTGCCCGAGGCGGAAGCGCCGCGCCGGCTGCGCGAGGGCGGCGTCTACCTGATCACCGGCGGCCTGGGCGGCGTCGCTTTCGTGCTCGCGGCGAGCCTGGCTCACAAGGTGAAGGGCGCGCGCCTCGTGCTCACCGGCCGTGCCCGCATGCCGGAGCGCGGCGAGTGGGACGCCTGGCGCGCGGCCCGCGGCGATCTCGATCCCGTGAGCCTGCGCATCCTGCGGGTCGAGTCCCTCGAGAAGCTCGGGGCCGAGGTGCTGCTCGTCAGCGCCGACGCCGGCGACGAAGCCGGCATGCGCCGGGCGGTCGAGGAGGCCGAGCAGCGCTTCGGCGCGCTCCACGGCGTGATCCACGGCGCCGGCATCGTGGGCGGCTCGACGTTCCGGCCCCTCGCCCAGCTCGGCGTCGAGGAGTGCGAACAGCAGTTCCATCCCAAGGTGGCGGGCCTCCAGATCCTGGACCGCGTCCTGGGCCCGCGGCCCCTCGACTTCTGCATGCTGACGTCGTCGCTGTCGAGCGTCCTCGGGGGCTTCGGCTACGGGGCCTACGCGCCGGCGAACATCTTCATGGACGCTTACACGAAGGCCCGCAACCGCACGGCGGCCGTGCCGTGGATGTCGGTCAACTGGGACGAGTGGCGGCTCGTGGATCGTCCCGAGGAGGGCGGGGCCGCGGGCCTCGCGCGCTTCGCGATGAGCTCGGTCGAGGGCGCCGGGGCGTTCCTGCGCCTGCTCGACTCTCCCGGCCACATGGCCCAGGTGGTCGTGTCCACCGGCGACCTCGGCGCCCGCATCGACCAGTGGGTGAAGCTCGAGGCCCTGCACCCGACGGCGGACAGCGCGCGTCCCGAGGAGAAGCGGCACCCGCGGCCGCAGCTGCAGACCGCGTACGTCGCGCCGGGCAGCGACGCGCAGCGCAAGGTGGCCGCCGTCTGGGCCGACCTGCTGGGCATCGAGAAGGTCGGCATCCAGGACAACTTCTTCGACCTCGGCGGCCATTCGCTGCTGGCCATCCAGGTCGTGACGCGGCTCAAGTCGGAGCTCGCCTCCGACGTGTCGATCGCCATGCTGTTCGAGGGTCCGACGGTCGAGTCGTTGTGCCGTCTCGCGCTGCCGGCCGAAGGCAGCGGCCCGGGCTTCGACCAGAGCAGCGATCGCGGCCGCAAGCGCAAGGAAGAACGGCAGCGGCGCCAAGCCGAGCGGGTCGAAGACACGCCATGAGCGAGCGCGACGGCTCCGAGATCGCCGTGTGCGGCCTCGCCGGGCGTTTCCCCGGCGCGCGGGACGTCGACGCGTTCTGGGCCAACCTGCGCTCGGGCACGGAGTCGATCGCGACGTTCACGCGCCAGGAGCTGCGGGACGCCGGGGAGGACGTCTGGACCCTCGACGACCCCACGTTCGTCCCGTCCCGGCCGATCCTGGAGGACGTCGAGAGCTTCGACGCGGCGTTCTTCGGCCTGTCGCCTCGCGAAGCGGAGGTCATGGACCCCCAGCACCGCCTGTTCCTCGAGTCCGCCTGGGAGGCCGTCGAGGCCGCCGGCTGCGACACGGAGCGCTTCCGGGGCGTCGTGTCGGTCTACGCCGGCGTGAGCTTCAGCAACTACCTGGTGCGGAACCTGTACGAGAACCGGGCCGTGATGGAGTCCTTCGGCGACTTCGAGACGACGCTCCAGAACGTTCCCGACTCCCTCGCGACCCTCGTCGGCTACAAGCTCGGTCTCAAGGGCGCGTGCTGCGCCGTGCAGACGTTCTGCTCCTCGTCCCTGGTCGCCGTGCACCTCGCCTCGCAGGCCCTGCTCTCCTTCGAGTGCGACATGGCCCTCGCGGGGGGCGTCACGGTCTACGTGCCGCAGCGCAGCGGCTACAAATACCAGGAAGGCAGCATCCTGTCCCACGACGGCCATTGCCGCGCCTTCGCCGCCGACGCGACCGGCACGGTGTTCGGCAGCGGCGTCGGCGTCGCGGTGCTGCGGCGCCTCGAGGACGCCCTCGCGGACGGCGCGCCGATCCGCGCCGTGATCCGCGGCTCGGCGGTCAACAACGACGGCGCGCTCAAGGCCAGCTTCGCGGCGCCGGGCGGGGGAGGCCAGGCGTCGGTCGTCGTGGAGGCCCTGGCCTCGTCCGGCGTCTCGCCCGACAGCATCGGCATGATCGAAGCCCACGGCACGGGCACCCTGCTCGGCGACCCCGTCGAGGTCTCGGCGCTGACGAAGGCATTCCGCACGAAGACGAGCCGGCGCGGCTACTGCGCCCTCGGTTCCGTCAAGAGCAACGTCGGTCACCTCGACGCCGCCGCGGGCGTGACGGGCCTCATCAAGGCCGTCCTGAGCCTGGAACGGGCCGAGATCCCGGCGACGCTCCACGCGTCGTCGCCGAACCCGGAGCTGGGGCTCGAGACGAGCCCGTTCTACCTGAACACGCAGCTCAGGCCGTGGCCGGCTGGGGACGCGCCGCGGCGCGCGGGCGTGAGCGCGTTCGGGATCGGCGGGACGAACGCCCACGTCATCCTCGAGGAGGCGCCGGCGCGCGCGGCCGGCGACGCCGGTGCCGGCCTGCAGCTGCTGCCGGTCTCCGCCCGCAGCCCGCGAGCGCTGCGAACCGCGCTCGATCGCCTCGCGGCCCATCTCGACGCGGCCCCGGGCGACGCCCTCGCCGACGTGGCGCTCACGCTGCAGACGGGACGCCGCGGGTTCGAGCACCGGGCCTTCGTCGTCGCGGCCGATGCGCCCGATGCGGCGCGCCGGCTGCGCGCGGCGCAGGGTGCGGCGACGGAGCGTCGCAACCCGTCAGTGGCGCTGGAGGCGGCGGTCACTCCCGCCGTGCGGGCGTGGGCCGAGCGCGCGGGTGGCCCGCTGAAGGCCGTCTCGGCCTGCCTCGCGAACGCCTTCGATCTCGAGTCGGCGCTGGCCGCCGGGTCCGCCGGCACACCCGGCGCCGACCTCGTCGTGTCGGCCGGACCGGATGGGTTGACGCTCGGGGACTCGGGGCCCCTGCAGGACCACGCCGGGCTCCTCGAGCTCGTGGG
>CADEEV010000060.1:5719-21893 GCA_902826455.1 uncultured Acidobacteriota bacterium
TGTGGGCCGCGGGAGTCGAGATGCGCTGGGAGGCGCTGCATGCCGCGCGCACGGCCCGTCGCGTCGCGCTGCCGACCTATCCCTTCGAGCGCGAGCGCTTCTGGGTCGAGCCGATCGTGGAGGCGGGGACGCGCCGCGATCCCCACCGGTGGTTCCACCGCGAGGTGTGGAAGGTCGCGCTTCCCGCGCCGTCGCCGGCCCCCCGTGGCGGGCTGGCGCTGGTCTTCGAGGACGACGGGGGCGTGGGCCGCGCGGTCGCGGACGCGCTCGCGGCCACGCGTCCGGTCGTGCGCGTGCGGGAAGGCGACGCCTTCGGCGGCGACCCGGAGAGCGGCTACGTCCTCGATCCGGCCGAAGCCGCGCACTACGCGCTGTTGTTCGCGGATCTCACCCGCCGTGGCCAGGCTCCCGTCGACCTCGTCCACTGCTGGGGCGCGGCGAGTGCCTCGGGTGCCGCCTGGGAGAGCCGGCTGCGCGACGCCGCCGATCGCGGCTTCTACAGCCTCCTGCACATCGCCCAGACGCGGCCGGCCGGAGAGCTGCGGATCAGCATGGTGGCGGCAGGGCTCTTCGACGTCCTCGGAGGCGAAGCGCTCGCACCCGAGCGCGCCACCGTCGGGCCGCTCTGCCGCGTGGTGGCGCAGGAGGATCCGGGCGTGCAGTGCCGCCTGATCGAGCTGTCGCCGGAGGCCGGGGGCGATGCGGTGCCCTGGATCCTGGCGGAGCTCGCCCGTACGGACGCGCCCGTGGTCGCGCTGCGCGCGGGGCGCCGCTGGGTGCTCGACTTCGATCCCGTGGCGAAACCGGCGGCGGCGCGCCGACCCTCGGGCGGCACGTATCTCGTCACCGGCGGCCTCGGCGATCTGGGCTTCGCGCTCTCGGCGTTCCTCGCGGGGGGCGGCTCGGCCCGTCTCGTCCTGACGGGCCGCACGCCCCTGCCGCCGCGGACCGACACCACGTCGCTGCGGCTGCGGCGCCTGCTCGCCCTCGAGAGCTTCGGAGCCGAGGTCCTCTACGTGGCGGCGGACGCCTCCGACGCCGCGGCGATGCGCGGGGTCGTGAGCGCGGCGCGCGAGCGCTTCGGGCCGATCACCGGCGTCGTCCACGCGGCGGGCGCCCTCGACGCCGAGACGCTCCAGCCCGTGCGCGGCGCCACCCGCGAGGCCTGCGAGCGGCAGTTCGACGCGAAGGTGCGGGGGAGCGTCGTGCTGGCGGAAGTCCTGGAAGGGCAGCCCCTCGAGTTCTGCCTGCTGACCTCGTCGCTCTCCAGCATCCTGGGCGGCCTGGGCTACGGCGCCTACGCCGCGGGCAACGCGTTCGAAGGGGCCTTCGCCCAGGCCCAGCGCCGCAAGGGCCTGCCGTGGACGAGCGTCGACTTCGACCAGTGGGCGTTCGGGAAGGGCCTGGCCGGGGCCGCGCGTCAGGCGCTTCGCGACGGCCACGTGATCCGCGTCGACGAGGCCGCCCTGCTGTTCGAGCGGATCTTCGGAAGCCGCGAGCTCGCGCGCGTCGCGATCTCCACGAGCCCGCTGCAGGAGCGTCTCGAGCGCTGGTTCCGCCAGGCGGACGGGGCGGCGCCGGCCGCCGAGGCGCCCGCGCGCAGCCCGCGCCCCGCGCTGCGCACGGTCTACGAGGCGCCGCGCGACGCCACCGAGCGCACCCTGGTCGAGATCTGGCAGGGGCTCCTGGGCATCGAGCCGATCGGGATCCGGGACGACTTCTTCGAGCTGGGCGGACACTCGCTGTTTGCCGCGCGTGTCCTGGCCCGTGTCCGTGAGAGCTTCGACGTGGCCCTGCCCCTGGACGCGCTGTTCGACGCGCCCAGGGTCGTGGACCTCGCAGGACGCGTGACCGCGGCGGCGTGGGCGCGCCCCGGCGCGCGGCCCGCGGACGAGCGCAAGGACCGCGTCGAGATCGAGATCTGAGACGGTCGTAGAGTAGACAAGGAATGGAGCGGGAGCGATGAAGGAACGCATGCGAAGCAACGGAGAGACGGCCCGGTCGAACGAGGAGCCCATCGCCATCATCGGCATCGGGTGCCATTTCCCCGGCCAGTCCAAGACCCCGCGCCGGTTCTGGGAGCTGATCCGCGACGGACGCGACGCGATCACCCGGATCCCGCGAGAACGCTTCGACGCCGACGCCTACTACGACCCGACTCCCGAGGCCCCGGGCAAGTCCCGCACCCGGGAGGGCGGCTTCGTCGAGGGCATCGAGGAGATGGACCCGGTGTTCGCCGGCATCGCTCCGAAGAACGCCCACATGGTCGATCCGCAGCACCGCATGCTCGGGGCGGTCGCGTGGGCGGCGCTGGAGGACGCGGGCATCCCGCCCCTCAGCCTCGACGGCTCGCTCACCGGCGTCTTCGTCGGGCTGTGGAGCGTCGAGTACTGGCACCGGCTCGCCGCGCGGCCGATCGAGCAGGTCGACGCGATGGTGGTGGGCGGCAACATCCATTGCCTGGCCTCGGGATCGATCTCGTACCTGCTCGGCCTGCGCGGCCCCAGCCTGTCCCTCGACACGGCCTGCTCGTCCTCGATGATGGCGGCGGACCTCGCGGTCCAGAGCCTGCGCTCCGGCGCCAGCGACCTCGCGATCGCGGGCGGCGTGAACCTGCTCCTCGGACCGGAGAACTTCATCGGCTTCTCGAGCCTGCAGGTGCTCGCGGCGGACGGGCGCTGCAAGTCCTTCGACGCCGGCGCCGACGGCTTCGGCCGCGGCGAGGGCGCCGGCGTCCTCGTGCTGAAGCGCCTCGCCGACGCGCTGGGCGACGGCGATCGCATCCAGGCCGTGATCCACGGCAGCGGCGTCACCCAGGACGGGCGCACGGCCGGCATGGCGGTGCCGAACGAAGAGGCGCAGATCGACGCGGCCCGCCGCGCCCTGGCCCAGACGGACCTGGCCCCGACCGACATCGCGTACGCGGAGGCTCATGGCACGGGCACGCCGGTGGGCGACCCGATCGAGGCGCGCGCCCTGGGCGCCGTGTACGGCGTCGGGCGCCCGCAGTCCGATCCGTTGCTGCTCGGGAGCGTGAAGACGAACATCGGCCACCTGGAGTCCGCGGCCGGCGTCGCGAGCCTGATCAAGGTGGTCCTGGCGCTGCAGAACGAGGCGCTGCCGCCCAGCCTGCACTTCGAGACCCCGAACCCCGAGATCCCCTGGGACACGCTGCCGGTCAAGGTCGTCACGGAGCTGACGCCCTGGCCCCGCGGCGAGCGCCCGCGCTACGCGGCCGTGAGCTCCTTCGGCGTCAGCGGCACGAACGTCCACATGATCCTGGGCGAGGGGCCGGTCACGGAGCGCCGGCGCGAGAACCGCGAGCGGCCCCGGCACCTGCTCGTCCTGTCGGCGCGGGACAAGGACGCGCTCAAGCGCCAGGCGGCGAACTTCGCCGAGCACTTCAAGACCGAGCCCGGCATCGATCTCGGCGACGCCTGCCACACGGCGGCCACGGGCCGCACGCCGTTCCGCGAGCGGCTCGCCGTCGTCGGGGCCTCCGCCGACGAGATGCGCAAGCACCTCGAGGCCTTCGGAGCCGGCCAGGTCGGGTCGACGTTCATGGCGGCCAAGGCCTCCACGACCCGGCCGCCGCTCGGCTTCCTGTTCACCGGCCAGGGCTCGCAGTATCCCGGCATGGGACGCGGTCTCTACGAGACGCAGCCGGCGTTCCGGGCGGCGATGGACCGCTGCGACCAGATCCTCCGCGGCATCATGGGCTGCAGCATCCTCGAGGTGATCTACCCGCCGTCCGGCGTCGCGTCGCCGGTGGACGACACCACCTACGCGCAGCCGGCGCTCTTCGCCCTCGAGTACTCGGTGTGCGAGATGTGGCGCTCCTGGGGCATCGAGCCCGACTACGTGATCGGCCACAGCGCGGGCGAGGACGTGGCGGCGTGCGTCGCCGGCGTCTTCAGCCTGGAGGACGGCCTGCGGCTGATCGCCGAGCGCGGCCGCCTCATGGGCGCCCTGCCCAAGGGCATCGGCGCCATGGTCGCGATCATGACCAGCGAGGACCGCATCGCGCCGCGCGTCGCTCCCCACGGCAAGGACGTCTCGATCGCGACCCTCAACGGCCCCGAGAACGTGGTGATCTCAGGCCGCGAGGAAGCGGTGCTCGCGATCGCCCGCAGCTTCGAGGCCGACGGCGTCGAGACCCGGCGCCTCAAGGTCTCCCACGCGTTCCACTCGCCTCTCATGGACGCCATGCTCGTGGACTTCCACAAGGTCGCGAGCAGCATCACGTACCACCCGGCCCGCATCCCGCTCGTCTCCAACCTGAGCGGGGCGCTGGCCGGCGACGAGCTGCTCGGCCCCGACCACTGGGTGACCCACATCCAGAAGCCGGTGCGCTACGCCGAGGGCGTCGCGGCGCTGCAGCGCCTGGGTTGCAAGATCTTCCTGGAGGTCGGGCCCAAGCCCACCCTCGCCCGGATCAGCGAGGGCTGCCTGGCTCCCGGAAGCGGGGTGTTCCTGCCGACCCTGCAGCAGGGCCACGACGACTGGGAGCGCACGCTCCTGACGCTGGGCGAGCTGTTCGCGCGCGGCATCGACGTGGATTGGGAAGCGTTCGACGCTGGCTACGGCCGACGCAAGGTGGCGCTCCCCACCTATCCCACGAAGGGCCAGCGCTACTTCGTCGACGCTCCGAAGGCCGGCAGCCTCGTCCACGGCAACTGGCTCCAGGCCCTGCTCGCGGCCCGCAAGGAGAACCTCGTCAAGGACGAGATCCGCAAGAGCGGCCGCTTCTCCGAAGACGAGGCGCACCTGCTCTCGCGCCTCCTCGACGTGTTCGCCGAGGAGTACGAGCGCCGCACCGCGCCGAAGCTCAGCGTCGTGGCCGAGTACTACAACGCGATCCCCGAGGCGGCGCACCAGCTGATCGGCGGCTCCAAGGAGGAGCTGAACGAGCGCTACCTCACGTTCGGACCGCTCCACGAGCGGCCGGCCGGCTTCTCCTGGGTGAGCGTCTTCAGCGATCCCGAGAACCACCAGGAGTGGGCGCAGCTGTGCTTCGAGTCCCAGAAGGAGATGCGGGCGGCGCTCTTCCGCCACGTCGACTTCGAGGCCTGCAAGTCGATCCTCGACTTCGGCTGCGGGTACTCCTCGGACATCACGACCCTGGCCTTGCGCCACCCGCACCTCAAGGCCACCGGCTACACGATCGCGGCCGAGCAGGCGAAGATCGGCGCCCGCAAGATCCAGAAGAACGGCATCGAGGACCGCGTCCAGGTCTTCAACCGCGACAGCGCCCGTGACGAGTTCCCGGGCAACCACGACCTCGTGTTCGGATTCGAGGTGGCTCACCACGTCCCGGACAAGAAGGCGCTGTTCGGCAACATCGGCCGTCACCTGAACGAGGGCGGTCACCTCGTGCTCGCCGACTTCATCTCCCGCACCGGGTTCTCGATCGACCACGACGAGACCTCGTCCTTCTTCATCACCAAGGAGGAGTGGTCGGAGCTGCTCGGCAACAACGGCATCGAGGTCGTGGACTGCATCGACATCAGCCAGGAGATCGCGAACTTCCTGTGGGATCCGAACTTCGACGACACCCTGGCGAAGATCGACCCGCTCAAGGCCGACGCCAACATCAAGGCGGGCTTCAAGTCCTACGACCAGCTCGGGAAGCTCCTGCGCAAGCGCCTGACCGACTACGTGCTGCTCGCCGGCCGCAAGACGAGCGCCGTGCCCGTGGCCGAGCTCAAGCGCCGCAACCTCGAGCGCCTCACGTCCCTGATCCCGTACTCACGCGTCGCGCTGGCCGGCGGCTGCTTCGAGGTCGACTGGGTCGCGAAGGAGAAGGCGCCGGTCGTCGGGGCGCCCGGGCACTGGCTCGTGTTCGCCGACCGTGACGGCGTCGGGGCGGGCCTGGCGCGTCGCGTGGCGCTCCAGGGCGGCACGGCCACGATCGTCGAGCCCGGCAGCGAGTTCGGGCAGGTCGAGCCGGGCCGCTGGACGGTGAACCCGTCGCGTCCCGAGCATTACGCCCGGCTCCTGGCCGAGGTCGGGCGGCCCCAGCGCGGCTTCCGGGTCGCGCACCTGTGGTCTCTCGACGCGGCCCCGGTCGCGAGCCTCACGGCCGAGGGCCTCGCGGCCGGCCAGGACGTCGGCGCCTCGAGCCTGCTCCTGCTCGTGCAGGCCCTGGCGGAGTCGAAGGCCGGCGACCCGCGGCTCTGGGTCGTCACGCGGCGGGCCCAGGCCCTGGGCGGGGCCGTCGAGGTGGCCCAGGCCCCGGTGGTCGGTCTCGCGAAGTCGATCCTGCTCGAGCATCCCGAGCTGTGGGGCGGCATGGTCGACGTGGACGCGGGCGACGTCCCCGCGGCGGCGTCGGCCCTCGTCGCGGAGAGCTCGTCGAGCGACGGCGAGACCCACGTCGCCTATCGCGAGGGCAAGCGCTACGTGGCGCGCGTCAAGCGGCGCCGCCTGCCGGCCGGCCCGAGCGTCGCGATCCAGCCCGACGCGACGTACCTGGTCACCGGCGGTCTCGGGGCCCTCGGCCAGCGCGTCGCCGGCTGGCTCGTCGACCAGGGCGCCCGCAACCTCGTCCTCACGGGGCGCCGCGCCCCGGTCGACGCCGCCCTCTCGCGGATCCGCGAGCTCGAGGCTCGGGGCGTCAAGGTGGTGGTCGCCGAGGCCGACGTGGCCAAGGCGAAGGACGTCGCCGTCCTCGCCGCCACCCTCGGCTCGCTCCCGCCCCTCAAGGGCATCGTCCACGCGGCCGGCGTCCTCGACGACGGCGTGCTCCTGCAGCAGACGCCCGAGCGCTTCCGCGCCGTGCTGGCGCCGAAGGTGATGGGCACGTTCAACCTCCACGAAGCGACGAAGGACGCCGCCCTCGACTTCTTCGTGTGCTTCTCGTCCTCCGCCGCGCTCTTCGGCTCGGCGGGCCAGGGCAACTACGCCGCGGCGAACGCGTTCATGGACGCCTTCGCCCACCAGCGCCGGGCCGAGGGACGCCCGGGCCTGAGCGTCAACTGGGGGGCCTGGGCCGACAGCGGCATGGCCGCGAGCCTCACCGAGGGCCAGCGCCGCCAGCTGGCCGAGAGCGGGATCGGCGAGATCGCGCCGCGCGAGGGCCTGCGCCTGCTGGGCGAGCTGATCGCCGAGGGCCATGCCCAGGTGGGCGTGAGCCCGATGAACTGGGAGGCGTTCTTCAAGGCCGTTCCCAGGGGGCAGGCGCCGCCGTATCTCGAGGCGCTCGTCCCGGTCGCGGCCGGCACCGACGACGTCAAGGTGGAGGTGGGGGACCTGCTGTCGTCCGTCCGGCAGGCGAGCTCCGGCGAGCGCCGCGACCTGATCGCGCGCTACCTGCAGGAGCGCGTGGCCAAGGTCGTCGGCTACCAGGACCCGTCCCAGGTCGACCGCGAGCTCACGCTGCTCGAGCTCGGCTTCGACTCGCTCATGGCGGTCCAGCTGCGCAACGCGCTGCGCTCGAACCTGGGCACCGACGTTCCCATCGGGAAGCTCTTCGACTCGACGAGCGTCGACGGCCTGGCGGACCTGCTCCAGGAGCGGCTGGTGGCCGCCCAGGGAGCCGGCGAGCAGGTCGAAGTGCTCTAGGTGTCGGCGCTCCCGGGCGCTTGAAGCCCTTCTATTTCGGCGACAGGGCGCGGCGCCTCTACGGCGTCCACCACGCGCCGCGGGGAAGCTCGCGGCGCGCGGGCGTCGTCGTGTGCCCGCCCTTCGGACAGGAGGCGTTGCGCGCCCATCGTGCGTTGCGCGAGCTGGCCCACGCCCTCGCGGGTGCCGGCTTCCACGCGCTCCGCTTCGACCTGTCGGACACCGGCGACTCCGCCGGCGACGGCAGCGGCGCGCGTCTCGACACGTGGCGCGAGGACGTGGGCGTCGCGATCGACGAGATGCGCGAGATGACCGACAGCGCTTCCGTGATCCTGGTCGGCCTGCGCCTGGGCGGCACGCTCGCGACGCTCGCGGCGGGACGGCCGGACGTCGAGGCCCTGGTCCTCTGGGATCCGGTCGCGAGCGGCGCCCGACACCTGGCCGAGCTGCGCGCGGCCCACGCCGCCTGGCTCGACGACCACGCGCCGGGAGCGGCCCACGGCGACGGCGAGGTCCTGGGGTTCCCGCTGTCCCGGGAGCTGGCCGCGGATCTCGCCGCTGTCGATCTCGAGGGCGCCGTGCCGGCTCAGCGGCGCGTGCTGCTCGCCAGCACCGACGCCTCGGGGCGCTTGCCCGGCCTGTGGCCCGAGGCGCCCGGCGTGACGCGGCGTCGCTTCGAGGCGGCGCCCGTCTGGCTCCACGCGGAGGGCATGGACAGCGCCCTCGTGCCCGGGGAGCTGGTCGCCGGCGTGGCGTCGTGGCTTTGCGAGGTCGGCCCGTGAACGAGCAGGCGCTCCTCTTCGGCCCCGGCAAGTCCCTGGCGGCCGTGGTGTCCGAGCCCGCCAAGCCGTCGGGCGCTCCGGCCCTGATCCTGCTGAACGCCGGCGTGCTCCACCACGTGGGCCCCAACCGTCTCCACGTGCGGCTGGCCCGGGAGCTCGCGAGCCGCGGCGTCCTGTCGCTGCGCTTCGACCTGTCGGGCCTCGGGGACAGCCGCAGCCGCGCCGACGGCACGCCCTTCGCCGAGGCCGTGGCGACCGAGGCGCGGGAGGCCATGGACGTGCTGGCCGCGCGCGGCGCGACGTCGTTCGTCCTGGGCGGGCTCTGCTCCGGCGCCGACAACGCCCTGCGCCTCGCGGCGGCGGACCCGCGGGTGGTCGGCGCGCTGCTCGTCGAGCCGATGAGCGTGCCGCTGTCGGGTTTCCTGGTCTACTCCTACCGGAAGAAGCTCCTGAGCCCCGCGAGCTGGTGGCGGCTGCTGACGGGGAAGAGCGAGCTCTTCGACACGCTGCGGGCGCGCCGCGTCCAAGCGCCTCCCGCGCCGGCGGTGGCCGAGGCCGGCTCCCTGGTGCCGTCCCGCGCGGAGTTCGTCGCGCGCGTCGACGCCCTGGTGCGGCGCGGCGTCGCCCTCTACTTCGCCTACTCCTCGGAGAGCCCGGCCTACGTGAACTACCGGTCCCTGTTGAAGGAGCGTCTCGCCGGCGAGGTCTCGGCGGGCCGCGCGCGGGTCCTCGTGGTGACGAGGACCGACCACGTCTTCACGCCGCTCGAGGCGCAGCGGACGCTCGTCGCCGGCATCGCCGACTGGATCGGGTCGCTGCGTGGCTGAGCGGATCGCTCCCCACGGCGGGACGCTGGTGAGCGGCATCGTCGCGCCGGCGCGCCGCGCCGCGCTGCGGGCCGAGTCGCGCGACTGGACGTCGTGGGACCTGAGCCCGCGCCAGCTCTGCGACCTGGAGCTGCTCCTGAACGGCGGCTACTCGCCGCTCACGGGCTTCATGGGCCGCCGCGATCACGACGCCGTGTGCGAGACCGGCCGGCTCGCGTCCGGCGTGCTCTGGCCGATTCCCGTCACCCTCGACGTGTCCGACGCCGTCGCGGAGGGTCTCGCCGCGGGAACGACCCTGGCCTTGCGGGATCCCGAGGGGGAGATGCTCGCGGCCCTGCACGTCGAGGAGACGTGGCGGCCCGACCGCGCGGCGGAGGCCCGCGCGGTGTACGGGACGACCGACCTCACCCACCCCGGAGTCGCCCACCTGTTCTCGAAGACCCATGCCACGTGCGTCGCCGGGCGCCTCGAGGGCCTGCGGCTGCCGACGCACCACGACTTCCGGCAGCTGCGGCTCACACCGGCGGAGCTGCGAGCGCTGTTCGATCGGCGGGGCTGGACGCGCGTCGTGGCCTTCCAGACCCGCAACCCCATGCACCGCGCGCATCACGAGCTGACGCTGCGGGCCGCGCGCGACGCCGACGCGAAGCTGCTGCTGCATCCCTCGGTGGGCATGACGAAGCCGGGCGACCTCGACCACTTCACCCGCGGGCGCTGCTACCAGGCGCTGCTGGCCCACTATCCCGCCGACACGGCGCAGCTCGCCTTCCTGCCCCTCGCGATGCGCATGGCGGGGCCTCGCGAGGCGCTGTGGCACGCGATCATCCGCAAGAACCACGGCTGCACCCACTTCATCGTGGGCCGTGACCACGCGGGCCCGGGCAAGGACGGACAGGGCCGGCCGTTCTACGGCCCCTACGAGGCGCAGGAGACCCTCGCGCGCCACGAGGCGGAGCTGGGCGTCCGCATGGTGCCGTTCCGGAACATGGTCTACCTCGAGGACGAGGGCGCCTACGTTCCCGAGGACGAGGCGGCGGGCCGAAGGACCCTCGACCTGTCGGGCACCGAGCTGCGGAAGCGCCTCGCCGCGGGCGAGCCCATCCCGGAGTGGTTCACGTTCCCCGAGATCGCCGCGGAGCTGCGCCGCACGCACCCGGTTCGGAGCGAGCAGGGCGTCACGTTGTTCTTCACGGGGCTCTCGGGCGCCGGCAAGTCGACGATCGCGAACGCCCTGGTGTCGCGGCTCCTCGAGCGGGGCGGGCGGCCGGTCACGCTGCTCGACGGCGACCTCGTGCGCCGCCAGCTCTCGTCGGAGCTGGGCTTCTCCCGGGAGCACCGGGACCTCAACGTGCGCCGCATCGGCTTCGTGGCCTCGGAGATCACGAAGAACGGGGGCGTCGCGGTGTGCGCCGCGATCGCCCCCTACGACGCCGCGCGGCGCGCGGTCCGCGAGGCGATCGAGCCGCTCGGCGGCTTCGTCCTCGTCCACGTGGCGACGAGCCTCGAGGTGTGCGAGGCCCGCGACCGCAAGGGCCTGTACGCGAAGGCGCGGGCCGGGCTCGTGAAGGACTTCACCGGCATCTCGGATCCCTACGAGGCGCCCGCCGATGCGGAGATCGTGATCGACACCGCCCACGTCGAGCCTTACGAGGCGGCGGAGATCCTGCTGCGCCACCTCGAGTTCCGCGGCTTCCTGGCCCGCTAGGGGCGCGGCAGCTCGCTCACCAGGCGGCGCATGCCCTCGGCGAAGCTCACGCGGGGCCGCCAGCCGGTCTCCCGCGCGAGCTTGCCGGTGTCGGCCACGAGCTCGGCCCGGTCCACGGGCCGCACCCGCGCCGGGTTCTGGCCGAGCTGCAGCGGGCGGCCCAGGGCCGCCTCGCAGGCCGCCACGACGTCGCGCACCGAGCGGCCCTCGCCCGAGCCGATGTTGAAGATCTCGACGCCCGGCGTGCGGCGCGCGGCGAGAGCCACGACGCCGGCGGCGAGGTCCTCCACGTGGACGTAGTCGCGCAGCGGGTCGAGGTTGCCGAGGAGCAGCGCATCGCCCTTCGCGAGCTGCGCCAGGATGTCCGGGATCAGGTGGGGGTTCGTCTCGTTGGGCCCGAAGGCGTTGAAGAAGCGCGCGACGGCCGTGGAGACGCCGGTCTCGAGGTTGAACAGGCGCGCGAGCTCCTCGCCGATCAGCTTGCTCGCCCCGTAGATGTCCATGGGCCCGGTCGCGTGGTCCTCGGCGAACGGGCTGCCGGCCACCGGATAGACCGCGGCCGTGGACGCGAACACGACGCGCTCTGGGGGCGTCTCGCGGCAGGCGGCGAGCAGCGCGCGGGTGCCCCCGACGTTGACGTCGATGGTCTCCTCGGGGTGCGCGTTGCAGTAGGGGATGAAGTGGAGCGCCGCCAGGTGGCACACCACGCGAGGGCGGTGCTCGCGCAACAGGCGGACGAGAGCGGCCGCGTCGCGGATGTCGCCCTCGACGAAGGACAGGGCCGGCGTCTCGGGCAGGTGCGCGCGCCGCCCGAACGACAGGTCGTCGAGCACGACGACGCGGGCGCCGCCGGCCAGGAAGCTCTTGCAGAGCGTCGAGCCGATGAAGCCGGCGCCGCCCGTGACGAGTACGGTCTCAGTCAATCGTCCTCCCCGTGTTGCGCCGATGGGCGATGCGGTAGGTTTCCTCGTTCGCGGCGACGGCGGCGGCGAGGCTGAAGCGGCGGTCGAGGGAGGCGCGGCCGGCAGCGCCCATGGCCCGGGCGCGCTCGGGATCCGCGAGCAGCGTCCCGATCGCGTCGGCCAGGGCCCCGGGATCGGCGGCGGGAACCAGCAGGCCGGTGGAGCCGGCCTCGACGGCCTCGCCGTTGCCGCCGACGTCCGTGGCCACCACGGGCTTGCCGGCGGCCATGGCTTCGAGCACGGCCAGCGGGTGGCCTTCCATGAGCGACGGCAGCACGAACACGTCGAGGGCGCACAGGGCTTCGGCCAGGTCGGGCCAGAAGCCGAGGATGCGCACGGTGTCGCCCAGGCCCAGGGCCTCGGACTGCGCCAGGAGCGCCGCCTTCTCCTTGCCCTCGCCGACGATCAGCCCGCGGGCCCCGGGATCGCGGGTCTTGAGCTCGCGCATCGCCTCGAGGAAGTAGCGGTGGCCCTTGCGCTCCTCGAGACGACCCACGACGCCGGCCACCCGGGCGCCGGGGTCGAGGCCCATGCGCGCGCGCACGGCCGCGCGGTCGAGGGGCGTCGCGAAGGGCTTCGTGTCCACGCCGTTGAGGACGACCGTGCCGCGCCCGGCGGGGATGCGCAGGCGCTCCCGATAGAACGCCTCGACCTCGCGCGAGACGAAGATCCAGTCGTCGGTGGCAAGACCGAGCAGCCGGTCCGCGAAAAAGTGGGGCGTGCGACGCCAGGTGTCGAGGTTGTGCTCGGTCACGATCGTCACGGGAACCCGCGCCAGCAGCGCCGCGAGGCGGCCCCAGAAGCTCGACGTCCACAGGTGCGTGTGGACGATGTCGACGCGCTCGCGGCGCAGGAGCCTCGCGAGGCGCGCCAGCGCCCCGAGATCCAGCTTGGGCTTCTTGTCGAGGGCGTAGACGGGGATGCCCTCGGCCTCGAGGGGCTGCGCCAGGGCGCCCTTGAAGTTGAGGCAGGCCACGACGGGCCGGAAACGCCGGCGGTCGAGGCTGCGCGCGAGGTCGAACACGACGCGCTCGGCGCCCCCCATCTGCAGGGACCAGATCACGTACATCACGGTCACGCGGGTGTCGCTCATGCGGGCGACAGCTCCTGGTAGAGCGCCTCGTAGCGCGAGACCATGCGGGACAGGCTGAGGCGGGCGGCGACGTCGACGCGGGCCGCGCGTCCCAGGGCCGCGGCTGCCGGGAGGTCCGACGCGATCCTGAGGAGCGCGGCCGCCAGGGCCTGGGGCTCCCGCGGCGGCACGAGATAGCCGGTGACGCCGTCGCGCACGACGTCGGGATTGCCCCCGACGGCGGTGGCCACGACGGGACGCTCCATGGCCATGGCCTCGAGCAAGGCGTTCGACATGCCCTCGGTATGGGACGAAAGCACCACGACGTCGAGGGCCGCGAGCACGGCCGGGATGTCGTGGCGCTCACCCGTGAAGAGGACGCGTCCGCGCAGTCCCAGGGCCGCGGACTGGGCCTCGAGCTCGCCGCGCAACGAGCCGTCGCCGACGAGGAGGAAGCGCGCCCGCGGGTAGGTCCGGGTGACGACGGCGGCCGCCGCCAGGAAGTCGGCATGGCCCTTGACCGGCGACAGGTGGCCGACCACGCCGATCGCGATCTCGTCGTCGGCGAGGCTCCACTCGCGGCGGAGGCCGGGACGCGTGTGGAGCTCGGGACGCCAGGCCTCGAGGTCGACGCCGTTCTCGATGGTCAGCACCTTGGCCGGCGCGAGCCCGCGCTCGTGGCGCACGACCTCGGCCACCGCCGGCGTGACGGCGACCACCCGGTCGACGCGCGGGTTGATGAAGCGCTCCTCGACGAAGTGCAGGCGCCAGTTGCGCGAGAAGCCCGTGTCGCGCCGCGACGTCACGATCGCGCCGACGCCGGCGAGGCGCCCGGCGATCGTGCCGTAGATGTTCGAGCTGATGAGGTAGGTGTGCAGCACGTCCACCCGGCGCCGGCGCAGGTGCGCCACGAGGTTCTTGAGGCCGGCGAGGCCGCGCGGGGCGTAGAGCCGGCCCAGGTCCAGCACCTCGACGTTGAGGCCGCGGGCCCGCATCTCGTCCGCGACAGGCCCGCCGTCGAGGAGGCACAGCACCTCCACGTCGAAGGCCTCGCGGTCGAGGGCCGTGGCGAGCTGCCCGAGGTGGGTCTGGGCTCCGGCCCGGTGCAGCTTGTCGATGAGGTACGTGATCCGCAGACGCCGCCCGGTCATGCGGCGGGGCCCCGGAAGCGGCTCACGTACCAGGCGACCGCCGCGTCGAGATCGAAGTCGCGCGCCACGGCGGCGTGGCCCGCGTCGGCCAGGCGCGCCCGGAGGCCGGGATCGTCGGCCAGGCGGCGCAGCGCGGCCGCCAGCACCGCGGGATCCCGCGGCGGCACGATCAGTCCGGTCTCCCCGTCCCTCACGAGCTCCTCCACCGACCCGAAACGCGTGGTGATCACGGCGTTGCGCGCCGCGAGCGCCTCGATGATCACGTTGGGAATGCCCCAGTGCCACTCGGGCTGGGCCATCAGCACGAAGACGCTGGACTCGCCGTAGCGCGGCAGGACCGCGTCTTGAGGGAGCGCGCCGGTCATCGTGATGCGATCCCCGAGGCCCGCGGCGGCGATCCGCTCCCGGAGGGACTCCTCGAGCGGCCCGCCGCCGACGATCGTACCGCGGAACGCGACGCCGGCGGCGGCGAGCAGGGCGAGGGCGTCGATCAGCGGCGCGAAGCCCTTGTGGGGGTTGAGGGTCCCGACCGAGAGGACGTGGAGGGGGCCGTCGCGCCGGGCCGCGCCGAAGTCGCCGAGCCGGATGCCGTGGTGCAACACGGCCACGTGCTCGACGGGGAGCTCGGGCGCGAGCGCCCGCAAGTGGACCGCGTTCGAGGCAGTGCAGGTGCTCACGAAGGCCGCCCGCCGCACCTTCTCGGCGAGCTGCGCCGTGTCGAGGTAGATGTCGTGGGCGTGGCCGGAGAAGCTCCAGGGCAGGCCCGCGATCTCGGCCACGGTCATGGCCGCGGCCGCCGGGTACGTGGCCCAGCCCGCGTGGACGTGGGTGACGCCGTTGTCGAGGGCCCACTGGGCGAGCCACACCGACTTCGGGAAGAACGCGAGGTTCTTCACGAGGAACTCCGGGCTGGCCAGGTTGCCGAGGACGAGGCGGGCCAGGGCGCGGAGGTAGGCGAGGGGCCGGCGGGCGAGGACCCGCGCGTGGGCCGCGAGCAGGGCCCACGAGAACAGGAACGGCACGTACAGCGTCCGGGGCAGGAGCCGACGTGCCTCGTCGTGCACGACGCGGTCCGCGGCGCGCCGGAGCGAGAAGATCCAGGTGTCGAGGCGGGCCGCGACGCCGTGGATCTCGCGCAGCAGGAACGCCTCGTCGTAGCACGGGAACTGCGAGAGCACGTACAGGACCCGGGGCGTCACGCGGCCCCCTTCCAGGCCGCGCCCTCGCGGCCTCCGAGGAACCGGAAGAGCGCCACGGCCGCGGCCACGTTCAGCAGGGCGAAGGCGTAGGGCACCGAGGCCAGTCCCAGGCGCCGTCCTCGGCGCGCGCGCCGCCAGCCGAGCACGGCCAGGGCGTAGGCGGCGAGCTGCAGCGCGGCGAGGACCGCGTAGGCCGGCGAGCGCGCGAGCCGCAGGCTCGCGACGAAGAGGATCGCGAGGCACCAGGGCACCAGCAGGCGCGCGAGCTTGTGGGACAAGGTCTGCCAGAACAGCCGGTTGTGCCAGGGGCTCAGCAGCCACGGGTGCAGGGCCACGAGCTGGAAGTTGCCGGCGAGCGTGCGCACCTTGCGCCGGAACTCGTGGACATCGTCGTCCGCGATGCGGTCGTCGGCCCGCGCCTCGGGCGCGAACAGCACGCGCAGGCCGCGCCGGGCCACGGCCATCGGCACCGCGACGTCGTCGAGGATGGTGCGGGGGTCGAGACGCGGGAACAGCTCGCGCCGCACGGCGTAGAGGGCGCCGGTGACGCCGACCGTGGAGTCGAAGCGGCTCTCGGCGCGCCGCAGCGTCTTCTCGAGGCGCCAGTAGAGGCCGACGTCGCGGGCCGCCGCCCCGGGCGCCGCCGTCAGGTGCAGCTCGCCGCTCACCGCCCCGACCCGCGGGTCGGCGAAGTAGGCCGCGAGCGCCGTGAGCGCGCCCGGATCGAGGTCCTGGCGGGCGTCTCCGAGGAGCAGCAGGTCGCCGCGGGCGAGCGCCACGGCGTCGTTCAGGCAGGCCGCCTTGCCGCGCGGCTCGGGGAACGCCAGCAACGTCAGGCTCGGGTCCGCGTGGGCCGCCACGATCGCCTCGGTGCGATCCCGCGAGCCGTCCGAGACGACGATCAGCTCCAGGC
>CADEEV010000061.1 GCA_902826455.1 uncultured Acidobacteriota bacterium
GCGGATCTGGTGCTGGCGGCCCGTGGCGAGCTCCACTTCCAGCAGAGCCGCGCCCGGCAGGCGCTCGGCGACCCGGTACCGCGTCAGGGCCGGGCGGGACGGCTCGCCGGGCTTCGCGACGCCGCGCTTGCCGCCCTCGTACTGGTCCCGGATCGGCGCGTCGATCGTGCCGGTGTCCGACTCGGGCGTGCCGCGCACCAGGGCCACGTAGCGGCGCTCGGCGCGGTGCTCGCGGAAGAGCGCCCGCATGGCGCGCCGGGCCTCCTCGTGGAGCGCGACCGCGAGCGCCCCCGAGGTGTCGCGGTCGAGGCGATGGGCCGGCCCCACGAAGGCCTGGCGCGGCCGCAGGCGCCGCACGTACTCGAGGACCCTGCGGATCACGGTGTCCTCGTCGTCGAGGCCCGGGGCGGTCGACACGGAGAGCAGGCCCGCGGGCTTGTCCACGATCATCACGTCGTCGTCCTCGTAGAGGAGCGGCAGCGAGAGCCGGGCGCGCGGCAGCGCCTTCTTGTTCGGGTCCCAGTCGAGCGCCGCCCCCGGCGTCACGGGCTCGCCGGCCTCGCGCACGGTGCGGCCGTCGACGGTGACCTGGCCCTTCTCGATCACCTCCCGCGACTTGCGGCGCGAGAGCTCGGGGTACTGGGCGATCAGGGCGACGTCGAGACGCATGCGCCCGAAGCCTATCCCGAAAGGTCGCGAGCGTCGTCCCAGGCGGCGGGGTCCTGGGCGAAGTAGCGCGCCAGGATCTCGTAGACCTCGCGGTGGCGGCGCCGCAGCTCCTGCGGCCTCTCGAAGAAGCCCTCGACGGCCACGGGGAAGAACTCGACCGGACCCTCGGCCCCGTAGTCGTCGAGCACCGAGCGCCGCGCGCGGATCCGCTCGATCTCGGCGGGCACGAGGGCCGCCCAGGCGCGCCGGTCGCCCGGCGCGAGGCCGCTGGGCATGCCGTCGAACTCGCCCTGCTCGACGTCGAGCAGGTGGGCGAACTCGTGGAGCCCGACGTGGTAGCCGTCGCGGTCGTGCTCGAAGCTCTCGAGCAGCGTCGGCACCGAGAGGATCACCGTGCCCCAGACGTGGGCCTCGCCGGCGCGCTCGCGGCCGGCGTCGTAGTCGCGATCGAAGTCGTCGGGGTAGAGCAGCACTTCCGTGACCCGGTCCCACTCGGCGGCGGGCCAGCCGAGGGACAGGGAGACGGCGGACGCCGCCACCAGCAGGCGCAGCTCGTGGCTGGCCTCGATGCCGACGCCGGTGACGCGCGCCTCATCGAGGAACAGCCGCACGTCGTCCTCGAAGCGCCGTCGCAGCTCGGGCGGCAGCCGCTCGTAGTGGTCGTAGCGCTCGAGCAGGAAGCGGCGATCGGCCTCGGGCAGGGGAGCCGCGATCAAGGCGCGGCGCCGGCGCGTCCGCGCTCCCGCGCGCTGCACGACGACGCGCCCGGCGAGAGCCGCCGCGAGGCCGGCCGCGAGGGCGCCGGCCGGACCCCAGACGAGGGCTCCGAGGGCCGCGGCGATCGTCAGGAACGCGACGGCCGAGGCCCACGCGAGGGCGGCCTCCTGGGGACGCTCGGCCCTCACACCCGCGGCGGCAGGATGCGTGCGAGGACGCGGGCGTCGATGTTGGCGCCCGTGACCACGGCCACGACCGGGCGCTCGTCGCGCGGCGTCCATCGCCCCGAGCGCAGCGCGGCGACGCCGACGGCCCCCGAGGCCTCGGCGACCACCTGGTCCGAAGCGAGGAGGGCGACGATCGCGTCCTCGATCGCCGCTTCCGACACCTCCACCACGTCGTCGAGGAGCGCGCGGTGCTCGTAGACGATGTCGCCGATGCCGCCGGCGATGCCGTCGGCCAGGGAATCGCCCGTCGGGAACTCGTGGAGCGCCTTGCCCTGCTGGAGCGACGCCCGCAGGCAGGGCGATACCTCCGGCTGCACCGCCACGATGCGGACGTCGGGGCGCAGGGCCTTCGCCGCCACGGCCATCGCCGAGATCAGCCCGCCTCCGCCGACGGGCACGAGGAACGCGCCGACCTCGGGCAGGCTGTCGAGGATCTCGAGGGCCGCCGTGCCCTGGCCCGCCGCGGTCAGGGCGTCGTCGTAGGCGTGGACGTAGCGCTGTCCCGTGCGCGTCGCGATGCGCACCGACTCGGCGTACGCGTCGTCGTAGTTGGCGCCGCTCTCGACCACGGTCACCGGGAAGGTGCGCAGCTTCTCGACCTTGGCGCGGGGCGCGCTCTCGGGCACGACGAGGGTCGCCTGGACACGGCCCCCCAGGGCCTGGGCCGCGTAGGCGACGCCCAGGGCGTGATTGCCCGCCGACGCCGCGATGATGCCGCGCTCGGCGTCCCGGGCGTCGAGGGCCAGCAGGTGGTTGATGGCGCCGCGCACCTTGAAGGAGCCCGTGGGCTGCCAGCACTCGAGCTTGAGGAACGTCGGCGTCCCGACAGCGAAGGAGCGCCGCAGCGGCGTCGGCGGGAGGTAGGGAGCGATGCGCGTCGCGGCGCGCCGCACGTCGTCGAGAGACAGCATCTAGGCCTCCGTGGGCCGCTCGGGGCCCGCTGCCACCAGGTCGAGGCGCGGCTCGCCGCAGTGCTCGGCGATCGCCCGGGCGACCTCGTCGCGCAGGGCGACGATCGCCTTGAAGCCCTCGCCGGCGGGAACCACGGGCGCCCCGACCCACAGGTGGATGCGTTCCGGGCGCGGCAGCGTCTGGCCGTCACGCAGCGCGCGCCGCGTTCCCGTGAGGGCCACCGGCACGATCGGCGTGCCCGTCTCGAGGGCGACCTTGAACAGCCCCAGGCGGAAGGGGCGCAGGCCGTCGGCCGCGGTGAAGGTGCCCTCGGGGAAGACCAGCACGGCTTCGCCGGCCTCGACCGCGGCGGCGACGCGCCCCGTGCCGGCGACCCCTTCCTGGGCGTCGAAGCGGTCCACGGTCAGGTGCTGCGCGCGGCGGATGAACAGGCCGACGAAGGGCCAGCCCAGGATCTCCTTCTTGGCGAGGAACACGAAGTTGCGCGGCACGAGCGCCAGGAGAACCGCGACGTCGAGGTAGGACGCGTGGTTGGAGGCGATCAGCACGGGACCTCGGGCCGCGACGTTCTCGAGACCGCTCGCCGACAGGCGGCACCCGGCGAGGAACAGGCCGATGCGGCAGAACCAGCGCTCGATCGCCATGGCCGGCGCGCGGCCGGGCAGCAGTAAGGCGATGGGCCACGTGACGACGGTCATGATCCCGAGGACCAGCAGCAGCCACGCGGCGTAGAGCCCGCGGCGCAGCGCCCGCACGGGCTTCGTCACCGCTTCCCGCGCAGCGCCGCCGAGCAGCGTGAGGCGCTGGCCCCACGTGGTTCCGCGCTCGCGCCCCAGGCGGCCCTCGAGGTAGCGCTGGCGCGTCTCCTGGCGGCGGATCTTGCCCGACGAGGTCTTGGGGACGGCGCCGGGCGCCACGAGCACCACCGCGTCGGGCGGCGCGCCCACCGCATCGGCGACGCGCTCGGTCACGAGCGTCGCGAGGGCGTCACGGCCCGCGGCGTCCTCGCGGCGGGTCTCGGCGACGACGACCAGGCTCTCCGTGCCGAGCGTCTCGCTCGGCGCGCCGAAGGCGACGACGCAGCCCTTGCGGATGCCCTCCACCGACGACGCGATCTCCTCGATCTCCTGCGGCACCAGGTTGCGGCCCGCCTTGATGATGAGGTCCTTGCGCCGGCCCGTGACGTAAACCTCGCCCTCGACCACGTAGGCGAGATCGCCGCTGTCCAGGAAGCCGTCGGGCGCGGTCATCGCCGCCGTCGCCTCGGGGTTCTTGAAGTAGCCGGCGGTCATCGACGGCCCGCGGAACACGAGGCGGCCGACCGTGCGCTCGGCCACGACGGCCCCCACCTCGTCGAGGATGCGCACCTCGTGCTCGGGAAGCGCCGTGCCGACCGAGACGAAGCGCAGCGGCGCCGTCTCGTCCTCGGGCGCCGCCAGCGCCCGATGCGCGTCGGTGAACGGCGCGCGCGCCACGCGGTCGATGCGCGGGCCGCGGCCGACGGGCGGGAAGCACAGGCCGACGGAGTTCTCCGCGAGCCCGTAGACCGGCATGAACGACTCGCGCCGGAACCCGTACGGCGCGAAGCGCTTCGCGAAGCGCTCGAGGGTCTCGGGGTTGACGGGCTCGGCCCCGTTCAGGGCGCAGCGCCAGGACGACAGGTCCAACCCCTCGATGGCGGCGTCCGCGATGCGCCGGGCGCACAGCTCGTAGGCGAAGTTCGGCGCCGCCGAGAGGCTGCCGCGGCGCTCGTGGAAGGTCCAGAGCCAGCGCTCGGGCCGTGACAGGAAGGCGAGGGGCGAGAGCAGCGCGATCGGCAGCCCGCCGGCCATGCAGAAGAGCCAGGAGCCGATCAGGCCCATGTCGTGGTACAGCGGCAGCCAGCTCACGCCCACGTCGGTGGGCCGCGCCTCGAGCCCGGCGCCGATCGCCCGGATGTTCGCCATGAGGTTCGCGTGGGTCAGCAGCACGCCCTTCGGATGGCCGGTGCTTCCCGAGGTGTACTGGATGAACGCCGGGTCGTCGCCCGAGCCCTCCGGGTGCTCCCAGGTGGCGCCGACGCCGATCAGGTCCTCCGCGGTGGTCGCCCGGGTCAGGCTCGCGACCGAGCCTCGCAGCAACGTCGCGATCGGCATGGCCTTGCGGATCGTGATCAGGATCCGGACGCCCGCGTCGGCGAGGATCGCCGACTGCCGGCGCGCGTACTCGTCCAGGCGGTCGAGGCGCGCCGGCGGGTAGATGGGGACCGGGACCGCGCCGGCGATGAGGATGCCCTGGAAGCTGCGCAGGAAGTCGTAGCCCGTGGGCAGCATGAGCGCGACCGTGTCGCCCTTGCGCACGCCGGCGTCGCGCAGGCCCCCGGCCAGCGCCCGCGCGTCGCGCAGGAGGCGCCCGTAGCTGATCGTCTGCTCCTGGCCGTCGTCCTCGCGGACGTAGGACTGAGGGCGCTCGGGGTCGGCGAGGGCGCGGCGCCAGAGCGTCTCGTGGATCGTGGCCGCCGCATCGACGCGCGAGGCCTCCGCGAGGCGCGGGGCGGTCGCGACCAGGCGTTCGGCCTCGAGCGGGGCCGCCTCCGCGATCGCCTGGGCCACGGCGGCCGGCGTGTCGAGAGTGAGGAAGCGCTCGCCCAGGTTGCGCCCGAAGGCGGCCTCGAGGCGCACCAGGAGCTCGACGCGCTCGAGGCTCCCGAGGCCCACCTCGCGCTCCAGGGACGCGTCCGGAGCCACCGCCAGGCCCGCCCGGCGCCCCCCGAGCTCGAGGGCCAGCTCCCGAACGATCTCGAGAACGCGCTCCTCGGTGGCGGCCGCGGCGGCTGGGGGCATCGCGTCTGACTCTATCCGCCGCTCCCGGGGCGCGCAACGACGCTTGACCCGCCCGCGGCGCGCGTGGATGCTACGCCCGGAGGCCGAGCGGATGCTGGAGATGGTGACGCAGCGCGAGATGGAGAAGATCTTCGAGATCACCGACCGCCTCGGCATCCATCGCGAGAGCCTCATGGTTCCCCTCGGGCCCCGCGATCCCGGGCGCGTGCGCAAGACGCCCGCCGGCAAGATCGAGATCGTCGCGGCGGCCCGGGACTTCGACGCCTGGCTCGCGAGCCTGGAAGCGCAGCTCCAGGCGCTCGGCGCCTGAATGGACCCCGCCGACCGCGAGGGCCTGGAGCGCCTCGCGTTCGAGCATGGCCTGCAGTACGACTCGTACCTGGCCACCGACACGCTCGGCAAGGAGTACTTCTGGTCGGCGGACCGGAGCGGCGTCGCCTGCCTGATCCGCATGGGAAGGCGCGTGGCCGTCTTCGGGGGCCTGCTGGCGCCCGAAGCGGCCTGGGACGGCTTCGTCGAAGAGCTGCGTGCGCACTGTCGCGCGCGCCGCTTCCGTCTCGGCTTCTTCGGCGTGGAGGAGCGGCAGAAGGCGCTCCTCGCCGGCAAGGGCTTCGAGGTCACCAAGGTCGGCGAGGACGCGATCGTGGACCTGACGGGCTGCGCCTGGAGCGGCAAGAAGTACGAATGGCTCCGGCGGCAGTCGAACTTCTGCCAGCGCGCGGGGCTCGCCGTGGAGGAGTGCGTCCGCGAGCGGCTGGAGCCCGACGCCTGGAGCCGCCTGATGGACGAGATGGCGGAGATCAACCGCCAGTTCCTCGAGGGGCGGCCCCACGACGCGGGCCTGCGCAACGTCGTGAGCCGCTTCAATCCGGACCTGATCCTCCGGCAGCGGATCTTCGTGGCGCGTGCCGCGGAAAGCCAGCGCATCGAGGCCTTCGTGATCTGCACGCCCGCGGCGGGCGGCGCCTCCTGGTCCCTCGAGTGCTACCGACAGCGCAACGACGCGACGCGCGGGGCGGTGCCCTTCACGATGCACCAGACGCTGCGGGCGCTGCAGGCCGCCGGGCAGTCCGTGGCCTCGCTGTGCATGGTGCCGATGCTCAACTGCAAGACGCCCCTGCCCGGCGACAGCGCGCTGCTGCGGCGGGCCATGAGCTTCTCCTACGACCACGCGAGCGCGCTCTACGACAGCCAGGGTCTGTACCACTTCAAGAGCCGCTTCCGGCCTCGCTTCGAGGACCGCTGGCTGTGCCTCGACGGCCGCGGCGACCTGGGCTGGCTGGTGTACCTGCTCTACGCCCTGGGACTGCACCGCGTGAACCCGCTGCTCGCGCTCGGGAGCCTGTGGCGGCAGCTCGGGAAGAAGGAGGCCCGGGAGAGCCTCGCGGATCCGGAAGAGCGGGGCGGAAAGTCCGCGCCCTGAAAAAAGGAAAAGGCGCGAAAGGGACAGGCCCTCCCGCGCCTCTTCTAAGGGAAGCGACTACTTCGCGCCGAGGACCGCGTCCTTGGCTGCCTTCGCCACCACGAACTTCAGCCGCCGCTTGGCCGGGATCTTGATTGCCTCGCCGGTCTGCGGATTGCGCCCCATGCGCGCCTTGTACTGGCGAACCACCAGCTTGCCGACGCCGGGGATCGTGAAGCCGTTCTTGGCCTCCTTGTGCGCCAGCGAGGCCAGGGCCTCCAGGTACGACGCGGACGACTTCTTCGTGATCGCCGTCTTCTCGGCCAGGGCCGCGACGATCTTCGACTTGCTCAGAGCCTTTGCCATCGAGTCTTTCCTCCTAGGTCTCGTATCTTCCGGGTTGGATCAACGACAGGACGTTTCCAAAAGTGCGGCTCATTCTACATGCGATCCGAAGGCCGCTGTCAACAGAATTTCCGCTCTAGTCAAGGGCGGGCGGGGGTTTTGTCCTCGCGAACGATGAAGACCGTCTCGCCCGGGCGAGCGAGTCCGAGCTGCTCGCGCGCCAGTTTCTCGATGGCGCGGGGATCGCTCCGCAGCGACGCGATCTCGTAGGCGAGGCGCTCGTTCTCGCTCCGAAGGTCTTGAAGCTGCTGCTGCAGGAGCTCCGCCTTCTTGCGTTGCGCGAGCAACTGCAGCACTCCCCGGTCGCCGAAGAAGGAGCCCACCAGCAGCGCGATCAGCGCGAGCAGAGAGGCGATGACCGCCGCCTTGCGGCGAAGGCCCTCGTCCGCCGGTTTGGGATCGCGTCCAGGATTCATCTGAGAGACTACTTGAAGGAACTCACGTAAGAGCCTATCACAATTGAGAAAATAGCCTCAGGCATGGAGCGCCACTCCGATCTTGCGACCGCCCTGCTTCGACATCGCGGTCTGATAGCGGCGTAGCAGCGCCACGATCTCGAGGTTGAGCTTGCGCAGGCGCCTCAGCCCCGTCCGGAACTCCTGGGACCGCGACACGAGCGCCTTCGCCTCCTCGGCGCGGCCGGCGTCGAGATAGGCGAAGCCGCCCTTGCCGGCGCTGCGCGTCGAGAGCACGTAGTAGGGCCCGTGCTTCTTGCCCTCGCGGCAGGCGCAGTTCTCCTTGCCGCACTCCCCGTAGCGCGCGAACAGCGAGCCCTGGATCTGCTCGCGCAGGCGCAGCAGCTGCGACACCAGGCTGCGCTGCTCGGCCAGGCGCACCCGCACGCGCTGCTTGAGGACCTCGGCGCTCGTCATCGTGTCTTACAGTGCATATAATAAAAGTGCTGCAAGATTACGGAAGGGAGCGCGGCCTGTCAAGAGCTTTTCCGCGCGGCTGCGCGCTATCATTCGGAGCGAGGGGGAGGGGGACCGACTCATGTGGCTTCTCAAGACGGAGGCGAGCACCTACAGCTACGACGACCTCGTGGCGCAGAAGCGCGCGGTATGGGACGGCGTGTCGAATCCCGCGGCGCTGCGGAACATGAAGGAGATGAAGCCGGGCGACGCCGTGGCGATCTACCACACGGGCGACGAGAAGGCGGCCGTGGGCCTGGCCGAGGTGACGAAGGCGGCCTACCCCGATCCGAAGTCGAAGAACCCGCGGCTCCTGGTGGTCGACCTGAAGCCCGGGGCGCGCCTCGGCCGAGCCGTCACCCTGGCGGAGATGAAGGCGATGCCCGAGTTCGCCGAGAGCCCGCTCGTGCGCCAGGGGCGCCTGTCGGTGGTGCCGCTCACCCCTCCGCAGTGGAAGGCGCTGCTCGCGAAGAGCCGCGAGTGAAGGCGCTGCTCGTGCTGTGCACCGTGGGCAAGCCGGAGGATGCGGAGTGGATCGGCCGCGAGTGCGTCGACCGTGGGCTCGCCGCCTGCGTCAACATCCTGCCGCCCATGGCGTCGATCTATCGCTGGCGCGGCGAGGTCGAGCGGGCCGACGAGACGCTGATGCTCTTCAAGACGACGGAGGAGCGCTTCGAGGCGTTGCGCGAGGCGATCGTGGCGCTCCACAGCTACGACGTGCCCGAGGTGATCGCGATTCCGCTGGCCGCCGCCCACGCGCCGTACCTGGCGTGGCTGCAGGAGAGCGTCGCGAAGTAGTCAGGCCGGCGGGGCCGTCGCGAGGGCCGCGCGGATCTCCACGATCTGCCGGCGGTGCCGCTCCTCGTGATGGCCGATGAGCTCCGCCCAGCCCTGGAGGTCGTGGGCGCCCAGCGCGGGGTGCGTGACCATGAAGGCGCGCACGTCGCGGCCCCGGCACTCGTCGAGCAGCGCCAGCAGGGATCCACGGGACGCCGCGAGGCGCGCGAGCACGTCGTCGCGCTCCGGCACGACGCCGGGCCGCATCATCTTCGGCGCCGTGAGCCGGAACAGCCGAACCACGGCCAGCCGCGCCGGCAGCCGCCGGAGGCGATCGAGCCGCGTCGAGCGCGCCTGGCGCCGGCCCTCGATGAGATCCCGGAGCAGCGTCGTGAGCCGGCTCTCGAGGTTGACCAGGTGCTCCATCACCTCGGCGACGCCCCAGCTCCCTTCTGCGGGCCGGCGCGCGAAGTCCGCCGCCGTCATCGGGGCGATCTCTGCGAGCAGCCGCTCGCGCGTCGCCGCGAGGTGCCGGACGAGAGCGTCGGGCGTCACGCCGGCTAGACGGCGGCCAGGCCGCGGCCGAGGTCGGCGAGCAGGTCGTCCGCGTCCTCGCAGCCCACGCTGATCCGGACGAGCCCGTCGCCGATGCCGAGGGCGTCGCGCTCGGGCTGGCTGTAGCCGGCGTGAGTCATCGTCGCGGGATGGGAGATGAGCGTCTCGATGCCGCCCAGGCTTTCGCCGAGGGAGCACAGCGTCACGTGGCGGAGCAGGCGGTCGGCCGCGTCGCGCGAGCCCAGGTCGAAGCTGATCAGCGCGCCGAAGCCCGTGGCCTGGCGCTTCTGGATCGCGTGGCCCGGATGGTCCGTGAACCCGGGCCAATGCACCTTCGCGACCTTCTTCTGGCCGCGCAGGAACTCCGCGACCGTGCGGCCGTTCTCCTCGTGGCGCGGCATGCGCAGGGCGAGGGTCTTGGTGCCGCGCAGCACGAGCCACGAGTCGAAGGGCGAGAGGATCGCGCCGGCCGCGTTCTGCACGTACTTCAGCCACTCGGCGTGGGCCGCGTCCTTCACGACGGCGACGCCGCCGACGCTGTCCGAGTGGCCGTTCAGGAACTTCGTGGTCGAGTGCACGACGATGTCGGCGCCGAGCTCCAGAGGCCGCTGGAAGAACGGGCTCATGAAGGTGTTGTCGACGACCAGGATCGCGCCCTGCTTCTTGGCGATGGCGGCGAGGGCCGCGATGTCGCACACCTTCATCAGCGGGTTCGTGGGCGTCTCGATCCACAGCAGCTTGAAGGACCCGGCCTGCTTCTCGAAGGCGGCGGCGTCGCTCGTGTCGATGAAGTCGAACAAGATGCCGTAGCGCGACAGGACCTTCGTGAACAGGCGCCAGGTGCCGCCGTAGACGTTGTCCGAGCACACGACGCGCTCGCCTTGTTTGACGAGGGAGAGCACGGCCTGGGTCGCCGCGAGCCCCGACGCGAAGCAGTAGGCGTCGGTTCCCGCTTCGAGCGCCGCCAGGTTCTTCTCGAGGCTGCGGCGCGTGAGGTTGTGGGTGCGCGCGTACTCGTAGCCCTTGTGCTCGCCGATGCCCTGCTGCACGTAGGTGGAGGTCTGGTAGATCGGCGTGATGATCGCGCCGGTCGTGGGGTCGGGTTCCTGTCCGGCGTGGATGCAATCGGTCGCGAAGCTCATGGTCTCCTACAGGTTCTCGAAAACGCCTTTGCCGAGGTAGCGCTCGAAGCCGTCGGGGAACAGCGTGACGACGCTGCGGCCCGGGCCGAGCTCGCGGGCGATCTCGCGGGCCGCGTGGGCCGCCGAGCCGGCGGACCCGCCGACGAGCAGGCCCTCGCTGCGCGCCAGCTCCCGCACGGCCGCGAAGGAGGTCTCGTCGTCCACAGTGACGACGCGGTCGATCAGCGTGCGATCGAGCGTCTCGGGCCAGAAGGAGTTGCCGATGCCCTCGACCTTGTGGGGCCCGGCGGCGCCGCCGCCCCACACGGAGCCCTGGGGCTCGACGAGGATCGCCCGGACGCCGGGGTGGCGCTCCTTGAAGTAGCGCGCGACGCCGCTGAACGTGCCGCCCGTGCCGGCCCCCAGCACGAGGGCGTCCGGGCTGCGCCCGAGCTGCTCGGCGATCTCCACGGCCGTCGTCCGGTAGTGGAAGTCGGGATTGTCGGGGTTTGCGAACTGCTGCGGCACGTACGCGCCGGGCATGGATGCTGCCATCTCGCGCGCCTTCTCGATCGCGAACGAGATGCCCTTCTCGGTCGGGGTCAGCACGACCTCGGCGCCGAGCACCCGCATCACCGCGGTCTTCGGGCCCACGAACTTCTCCGGCACCACCAGGATCACCCGGTAGCCGCGGGAGATCCCGATGAGGGCCAGGCCCACGCCGGTGTTGCCGGCCGTGGGCTCGATGATCGTGGAGCCCGGCCGCAGCAGCCCACGCTCCTCCGCGGCCTCGATCATGCCGAGCGCCGCGCGGTCCTTGACGCTGCCCCCGGGGTTGAGGAACTCGAGCTTCGCGTAGATGGTGGCGGCGCCCTGGGGGCTGAAGCGGGCGAGCTCGAGGAGCGGCGTGTCGCCCACGAGCTCGAGCACGCTCGAGGCCACCCGGCCGCGCGTCGATAAGGTTGAAGTCCCGGTCTTCGCCATGCGCAACGCGGCAGGATACCCGTGGCCCCCGCGCGGGGTCAACGCAGGAGCTTCTCGCACTCCTCGGCCGGCAAGGGCGGCGCGAACAGGAAGCCCTGGACGCGGTCGCAGCCGCAGCCGAGCAGGAACGCGCGCTGGGCGTCGGTCTCGACGCCCTCGGCCACGACCTTGAGCTTGAGGCTGTGGGCCATGGCGATCACCGCCGTCACGATGGCCGCGTCGTCCGGGTCGCTCGCGATGTCGCGCACGAAGGAGCGGTCGATCTTGAGGGTGTCGATGGGGAAGCGCTTCAGGTAGCTCAGCGACGAATAGCCGATGCCGAAGTCGTCGATCGAGATGCCGACGCCGAGGCCCTTGAGATCGCGCAGGGTGTGGATCGTGGAGTCGGCGTTCTGCATGGCGTAGCTCTCGGTGATCTCGAGGTCGAGGCAGGCGAGCGGGAAGTCCGTGGCCTTGGCCGCCTCGAGCACCTGGGCCCCGAGCTCCGGCTGCTGGAACTGGCGGGCCGAAAGGTTGACCGCGAGGCGCAGCGTGGGATCGATGCGCTGTTGCCATCGCTTCACCTGGGCGCACGCCGTCCGGAAGAGCCAGGGGCCCACCGGCAGGATCAGGCCCGTGGCCTCGGCCATCGGAATGAAGTCGAGGGGCGAGACGATGCCGGCCTCCGGGCGCCGCCAGCGCAGCAGCGCCTCGACGCCCAGGGGCCGGCCGCTCGCCAGGTCGAGGATCGGCTGGTAGTAGATGACGAGCTCGTCGCGCACCAGCGCCTTGCGGAAGGCGTTCTCCATCTCGAGGCGCTCGACCGCCGTGGCGTTCATGGCCGCGGCGTAGACCGAGACGCTGTCGCGGCCCTGTTCCTTGGCCCGGTACATGGCCGTGTCGGCGTTCTTCACGAGCGCCTCGGGATCGGTGCCGTCGTCGGGGTAGAGGCTGATGCCGATGCTGGCCGTCACGAAGAGCTCCGACTCGTCGATGCGCACCGGCTTGCGCACCGACTCGAGGATCTTCTCGGCCACGGTCACGACGTCGGCGGCCTCGCTGGCGTCGGGCAGCAGCAGGATGAACTCGTCGCCGCCCAGGCGCGCGACCGTGTCCTCGTCGCGGATCGTGCCGGCCAGGCGCCGCGCCAGGGCCTTCAACAGCCGGTCCCCGACGCTGTGGCCGAGGGAGTCGTTGATCAGCTTGAAGCGGTCGACGTCCAGGAACAGCACGCCGAGGCGCCGGCCGCGGCGGTGGGCCTGGGCGACGGCCAGGGTGAGCCGGTCCGCGAACAGCAGGCGGTTGGGCAGCCCGGTGAGCGTGTCGTGATAGGCCAGGCTCGTGATCTGGGCCTCGGCGCGCTTGCGCTCGGTCACGTCGAAGGCCGTGCCCATGACCGCCGGGCGCCCTCCGTATTCGATGACGCCGGCGGAGTAGTCGAGCCAGCGCTCCTCGCCGTCCCTGCGGACGATCTTGACCTCGTAGCGGGAGGGCACCTTCTCGCCGCGCTGGCGCGCGAGGCCGCGCCGCTGCACGTCCTCGGCAGAGTCGGGATGCACTATGGCCCAGAACGACGGCAGCTTCAGGAACTCCTCGCGGGTGTAGCCGCTGATCGCGGCCGTCGCCTCGTTCGCGTAGCGGAACGAGTCGCCCTGGTAGATGAAGATCGCGGCCGGGGCCGTGTCGGCGAGGGTGCGGAACTTCTCCTCGCTCTCGCGCAGCTTGTCGGCGGCCCGCCGCCGGTCGATCGCCGCCGCCACGTGGCGTGAGACGAAGGTCAGCAGCTCGAGGTCGCTCTCGGCGTAGCGGATCGCCTCGGTGTAGCTCTGGACCGCGAGCACGCCGAAGGTCGTCTCGCCGCGCTTCAGGGGCACGCCGAGCCAGTCGACGGATGGCTCGCCGATCGGCTCGACCTCGCCCGCGGCGATCAGGCGCTCGAAGACGTCGGGAGGGGCGAGCAGCGGCTCGCCCGTGCGCAGGATGTACTCGGTCAGGCCGCGGCCCGGCGGCCGCTCGTTCGGCGAGTCGTCCTCGACCTCCTCGACGACGTAGGGGAACGAGAGCGTCGCGCTCTCGGCGTCGTAGAGGGCGATGTAGAGGTTTCGCGCGTACATGAACTCGCCGACGATCGCGTGGATCGCGGCGTACAGGGACGCCATCTCCTCGACGGAATCCGTCGCCTCCGCGATACGGAAGAGCGCCGACTGCAGGCGCTCCGAGCGCCGCCGCTCGGAGATGTCGCGCACCACGCACACGAGCCCGCGCCCGGCGATCGCGGTGAGGGAGATCTCCTGGGGGAACAGCGAGCCGTCGCGCCGCAGGCCCTCCGCCTCACCCCGCCAGCGGCCCTCCTTGAACAGCCGCGGCAGGATCTCGCTCTCGAAGCGCTGCCGCTCGGAGGCCGCGTACAGCAGCGTCCAGGGCTTGCCCACGAGCTCGGTGGGGTCGTAGCCGTAGATGCGCGCGTGGGCGTCGTTCAGGAAGACGTAGTGGCCGTCGGCGTCCAGGATCGCCATGCCGTCCATCGAGGCGTAGAAGGCGAGGGACTGGTGGCGCAGAACCTCTTCGGCGGTCAGGGGTGTCGGGGCGGCCACGAACCGGCAATGTTAGCGTATCGGCGCTCCTCGCCCAGGCACAGGCCCACGCGGTGGCCGAGGCCGAAACCCGTCACGCGGAAGCCGCCGCCGGCGCGCGCGACCGACGTCGCGGGGCTCGGCAGGGCTCCCCAGTCGAGGACGCGCGCCAGGAGCCGATGGGCGTCGTCGTAGAGCAGGGACCGCGTGGCGTCGGGGAGCGCCACGTCGAGGTTCCAGACGCCGTCGCGCTCCACGATCTCGAGGTCGCGGACGGCTCCGCCGAAGGCCCGCGCCAGGTCGGCGTCGGACAGCAGCCGCGTCCAGGGACGGCTCTCGCCCGAGCCGTGGAGCGGGCACCGTGCGACGCTCCGGTCGCCCGTCCCCCACACGAAATGGGCCGACAGCGGCGCGCCCCCGCAGTGGGACGTCCACTGGCGCGGGCCGGGCCGGGCCGCGTCGTCGACGATCTCGCGCCAGAGCGCCTCGTCGACCGGAGCGGGAGCGCCGCGCTCCACGGGCGTCACGGGGTCGGGCCAGGCCACGCGCGGACCCCGGCCCACGAAGTAGGCGCAGTGGGTGGAGTCGCAGACGTGGGCGCCGGCATGGCGCGGGCCCACGGCCAGGAAGCGCAGCGCCGCGGCGCCCAGGGCCTCGCGCAGAGCGCGCGAGCCGTCGGGAAGCTCGGCGGCGATCACTCCGTCGACGTACTCGCGAGGCGAGACGCTCGCGACGAGACGCAGCGTGCCGTCCCTGCGGCCCGAGCACGCGAGGGAGCCGCGCACGATCCGCGTCAGCTTCCGGGCGGGCACGGACACTTCCCAGAGGCCGTCGTGGAGGCGGTCGCCGGCCGACAGCGCCCGTGTGGCTCCGGGCCCCGTGAAGCCGTGGGATCCGGCCACGGGCGCGGGCGAGAGGTTGCGCGCGGCGAGGCCGCGCGGCTCCAGGAGCGAGAAGAGCTGGACGGTCACGGCGCTCGCCGGAAGCGGCCCGGGCGACGCGGCGCTGGCGGCACCGGCGGCGAGGGCGCGCGCCGCCTCGCGGCCCGTGCCGTGGGCCAGCAGGCCCAGGCGTGCCCGGCCGGCGTCGTCCACGGTCACCACCCAGCCCGATGTCCCGAGCGGACGGCCGTCTACGGCTGCCGACGTCCCCGTCTTGGCCCAGACGTTGCGGTCCCGGAGCGCCGACGCCGTGCCCCGGGACGCCGCCGCGCGCAGCCCCGCGAGAACCTGCCCGCGCAGCTGCTCTCCCGGGCTCCACGGCTCGCGCAGCAGCGTCGCGTAGGCCGCGAGCAGCCGGCCGGGCTCGATCGTCACCCGCTGCGAGGGATCGAGGCCGATCGCCTCGGAGGGCGACGGCGTCGCGTCGAGGCGAAACCCGGCGTCGCGCAGCGCGCTCGCGAGCTCCGGGCCCGGGACGGCGGCGGCGAGCTCGCGAAAGTAGCTGTTGCACGACTGCGCGAGCGCCTCCACGAGCCCCAGCTCTCCGTGGCCCGGCCGGTACCAGCACGCGTCGCCGCCGCGACAGACCTGGCGCGGCGCCTCCCGGCCGGGGTGGGCCGAGGCCCATGCACGCACCAGGAACGGCTTCTGGAGCGAGCCCACGGACAACGGGCCGCGCGGCGCGCCGGCGGGCGCCTCGACGCGCCCCTCCGCGAGCCTCCAGACGAGGAGGTCTGCCGCGGAGACCCACCCGGTCAGCGCGACACACGCGAGCAGGCACGCCACGCCTCGACGTCTCACGGGCCTCTAGCGGTGGGCGCCTTCGAGGACGAGGCGCTCCGTCCAGGCGTCGCCCGTCTGCCGGCGCTCGAGCGAGAGGCGCGACAAGGCCGGCATCCAGCCGAGCAGGCCCAGCACGCGGTCGGAGAGCGGCCGCACGCGCTCGGGAGACGCGGGTCCCTCGATGCGCTCCCAGCGCGCGCCGGCCGCGCGCACCGCCGCCGCGTCGAGACGGGCCCAGCGCACGAGGCTCGCGTCGTGGGCCGGCTCCGCCAGTCCGGCCAGACTGGCCGCCGACGGACCGAGCCAGACGAAGGCTCCCGTGCGTCGCAGCGCGAGGGCCGGCAGGCCCGGACCGACGCGCCACTCGCTCGTGCCGGCGTCGCGCTCGACCCGGACCCGGCCCGCGCGGCGCTCGAGCGTCGCCGTGCACAGGGCGATCAGCGCGGCGTCGCGAGCGGCGGGCCATTCGAAGACGATCAAGCGCGAGCCGTCGGCCGCGACGGCATGGCCCCAGCCCTGGACCGGATGCGCGTCGCGCAGCGCGCTCCAGCGCGCGAGCTCGGCTTCCTCTCCCAGGGCGGCAGCGGCCTGGGCCGGCGTGCGCAGGTCCGTGAGGTACGCGTCGTCGGATCCTGCGGCGACCGCGGGCAGCGCGCGGGGGGCGGGCGCAGGCCGATCGAGAAGCGTCGGCAGCGGCTCCAGCAACGCGGCGCGCAGGGCGGGCCAGAGAGCCCCGCCCTCGGCCTCCCAGCCGGACTCCGCGTCCCCGCTCACGCTGAAGCGAGGAGCCGCCGTCGGCGGGGCGTCCGTCCGGCCTTCGCGCACCTCGACCAGGGAGCCGTCCTCGAGGCGCAGGGCGGCGCGCACGACACCGTCGACGGCGGCGTCTGGGAACAGGAACTCCCGCCGGAAATAGAGATCCTTGCGCAGCGCGGTCACGTCGAGCGCGACGCTGGCGAGTCCGGGCAGGGGCGCCGCGACCCCGCGGCCCGCGAGGGACTCGTCGATCGCGAGACGCAGCGCGCGCTCGCTGCTCGCCACCACGAGCAGGGAGCCGAGGCGCGCCCAGGCGACCCCGAGGCGTCGCTCGCCGGTGCTGCCGTCGCCCGCGCCCTCCGCGACCATCCGGTAGGCGACACCCTGGTGGACCCCGGCCGTGCCCGCCGGCGGGTTCAGGGGCAGGACCGCGAGCGGCGTGTCGATCACGAGCACGGCCTCGAGGGCGCCCACGTTCAGGAGCGCGAGGCCCACGGCTCGGGGGCGCAGCCGGCGGATCTCGGCCCAGGTCCAGGGGAGATCGTGGGAGAGCTTCCGCCACTGGTCCTCGAGCTTGCTGCCGACGGGCGTCTGGCGCCACGCGGCGACGACCGGATCGCCCTCGTCGGCCGCGCCGGTCAAGGCGAGCCGGAAGCGCCCGGTGAGAGCCGCGTCGAAGGCCGCGGCGTCGGGGATCACGAGTTGGACCGGCGCCGGGGGCAGGGGCAGCGCGCCGGGCTCCGCGGCGGCCGCGGCACAGGACCAGAGCAGGATC
Organism: uncultured Acidobacteriota bacterium; assembly: GCA_902826455.1. GTDB lineage: Bacteria > Acidobacteriota > Vicinamibacteria > Fen-336 > Fen-336 > CADEEV01. The sequence goes on from CADEEV010000061.1 coordinate 17,310, forward strand.
GCGGCGGCAAGAAGCGGTCTCATCGCTGTCCCTCCGCATCGAGGATGCGCGTCACGAGCGTCCAGTCGAGGTCGGACGGCCGCCAGGGGCGCGGCCTCCCAGCCTCCAGCCGGAACGAGGCCGGCGCGGGCTCGGGGCCGCGCAGGCTGGCGAGCTCGGCACGCAGGGCCACGAGGCCCGCGGCCCTGCGGTCGTCGAGGATGGCGAGCACCGCCGCCGTCGTCCCCGTGTCGGCGCCGCGCGTCGCGAGGCGCGCGACGTCGGCGAGGGCGGCGTCGACGTCGACGGCGCGGAAGCGCCGGCGCACGAGGTCGTCGGTCAGGCCGCGGGCGTTGACGCTGCCGAGGGCGGTGCGTGCCGCCACCGGCGAGGCGGGGAGCAGGCTGCGGGCGATGCGGAGGCGCACCAGCACGTCGTCGGCCCAGGGGCTCCCGAGGCTCTCGAGCGCGGGAGCGGCGAGGGCGACGCGCGCGCGCTGCGACGCCTCCTCGGGCGCCGGGTCCACCGCGCGCAGGACGGCTCGGGCGGCGAGAAGGTCGAGGGGATGGGCGCGCAGATGGGCTTCGAGGGCCGCGGCGGCGTCACCGGGAGCACGCTTCCAGAAAGTGGCCGCCGCGATCCAGGCGGCCGGCGCGGTCTTCGTCGTGACGTCGGGCGCCGCACGCCGCCAGGCGTCGAAGGCCCGCACTTCGTCGGACGCGCTCCACAGCGTCCGCCCTCGTGTCTGGGCCAGCAGGGCCGCGGCCGTGGCGCCGTCCTTCAGCCGGACGAGCACGCGGGCGCGGCGCTGGGTCTCGCCGAACTCCACCGACGCGGGCCAGCGGGCGAGCCAGCGCGGGGCCAGGGCCGGCGCCTGCTCGGCCAGCATCTCGACCAGCGCGGGCAGGCCCTCGGGGACCCAGTCGCCGCGCAGCCAGGCGTGCTCGAGGCGCGCGTCGAGCTCCGCGCGCTGCGCGTCGGTGCGCGCGACGCGGAACGCCAGGCGCCACTCCGGGACGGGCACGGCGCCCGCCTCCCGGCGCGCGGTGAGGAACGCGGCGAGCCTCTCGTCCACGAGGGCTTCCTGGCGCGCGTCCTTGAACGCCTGACGCCAGGCCTCGAGCTGGGCGGCGAGAGCCTCGGTGCTCACGGCGTCCTCGGCCTCGGAGGCGTCGCCCTCCTCCGCCCACTCGCCGTCCGTCTCGTCGCTCGCGACGGGCTCGACCGTGGCATAGGTGAGGGGCTCCTCCTCGTCGAGGGCCGCGAGCATCGCGTCGAAGAGCCCCAGGGCCGCCGCCGCGTCGCCGCGCGCCAGCGCCGCGCGGACCACGAGCAGGCGCGTCGTGTCCTCGCGATCGAGACCACGACCGCGGGCGAGAGCCTCGACGCGCGTCGCGTCGGGCAGCGCGCGGACGGCCTCGAGTGCCGCGGCGCGATCGGCCGGCGTCTGACGCGACAGCCATTCCGCGGCCTGGGGCCACAAGCCTCCCAGTCGCTTCAAGCCGGCGCGCGGCAGGTCGCCGGCCCCGTTCGCCCACAGCTCGTCGAGCGCGAAGCGGACCTGGTCGACCGACAGGCTCGCGGCGCGGCCTTCGAAGCGGCGGGCGAGCGCGGCCCTGAAGCCGATGGGGTCGTCGGTGTGGAAACGAGCCGCGCGCTCGGCGCCGCGGGCATCGTGGAGGTAGGCGAGCAGCGCCGGCGCGAGCGGCGTCGCCGGGTCCATGAGATCCAGGGGCGCCTGCAGCTCCTCCGCGGCCGCCAGCGCCTCGAGGGCCCGCAGCCGATCCTCGCCCAGCGTCGGCTGCTCCTTGCGGACGGCCGTCTCGAAAGCGGCCGCGGCGTCCGCCTTGCGGCCCAGACGCACCAGGAGACGCAGGCGCGTGGCGAACAGCGTCGCGTCTGCGGAGGCGCGGGCCTCGAGGATCTCGGAGGCGTAGGCGTCGTCGCCGAGGCGCTCGGCCAGCTTGGCCGCGAGCAGCGCGCGCTGCGTCTCCTTGCCGCGCAGCGGCGTCTCGAACGGGACTCGGGGAGTCTCCGGATCGCGGGCGCGGAAGCGCGCCAGGGTCTCGAGGGCGAACCAGCTCTCGCCGGGGTCGCCGCCCCACAAGGCCGCCGGCCACGAAGCGCCGGGAGCGAGACTCTCGCCGACGGTGCGCGGGCCGCGCAGCTTCGCGACCAGCGGGTCGGCTTCGGCGCCCGGCTCGCCCGTGACGAGGCGGCCCACGGCCACCGCGACGCGTTCCTCGGCCGGGTTGCCGGCGCGCGCCGCCTCCGCGTCCCAGAATCCGAACCACGCGCTGCGAGCGGCGTCGGGCACGAGGGCCACGAGCGGCGCGACGTCCCAGCGCTTCGCGCCCAGGGCCCACAGGCGATCCCAACGGCCGCGCGACGCGAACGTCGCCGCCAGGGCGTCGACGCGTTCGGGCCGGCCGCGCAGGCCGCGGGCCCACACCTCGAGGCTGTTCCGGTCCGCGACCCAGCCCGTCCACTCGCGGAGCGCGGCGTCGCCGGCCGGCAGCGGCGTCGGGCCCTGGGCGTCCAAGAGGAGCGCCGCGAGGCGCGCGTCGAGGAAGCTCGCGAGCTCCTGGTCGCGGTCGCGTCGCACCAGGTCGCGCACCCAGAGCGCCTCGAAGGCCGGGACGCGGAAGTGCCATGGACCGGCATCGTCGTCGTCCCGCGTCTTCACGATCGCCGCGTCGCCGACGCTCTCGTAGAACGCCGTCGAGGCCGACGACTGCCAGGGTCCGCTCGTCGCCTTCGTGAGGCGCTCGCCCACGGCGAGACGCACCCCGCGCGCGAGGCTCGCGGCGTCGATCGTCGGCCAGAGGGCCTGCAGCGCGTCGTCGTCGCCGGCGCCACCCGGGCCCGGGAACAGCTGCCTCACGAACCAGGCCAGGGCCTCGTCGCGCTGCTCGGGACGCGCGCCATCGCGCAGGGCCGCGGCGGCGGCGTCCAGGAAGTCCTCGGAGTCGCGCTGGGCCCTGAGCAGGCGGAGGAACTGGTCGTTCGCGAGGGCGAGCTCGGCCTTCTCGCGATCGCCCAGCCGGCTCGCCGCAAGGGCGGTCATGTCGCCGCCGGGGGCCAGCAGCCGCAAGGCGAGCTTCGGGTAGCCGTAGCCGGTCAGCCGGCGCGCGGCGCGGGCCCGGCGCTCCTCGAGTTCGTCGCTCTCGCGGGGACGGGTCTTGGCGTAGGCCGCGAGGGTGGCGCGCTCGATCACGAGGGCCTTCTCGCCGTCGCCGACGCGCGCGTAGAGACGGGCGCGCCACGACGCGACGCCTTCGTCGGCGGGCCGCGGCGCGCTCCAGCCCTCGAGATAGTCCGCGGCCTCGCGAACGCGATCGGCGCGCACCAGCAGCTCGACGGCCTCGCGCCACAGCAGCTCGCGATCGGGCTTCACGGCCACGGCCGCCTTCGCCGCCTCGATGGCGCCGGCGGCGTCGTCGGCATGGCGGCGGATCTCGCGGACGGCCACGGCCCAGCGCACGTCGCGCGGGCTGCGCTCGCGTTGCGTCTCGAAGAACTCCAGGAACTCGGCCAGGCGTCCGGCGCGGCTCGCGGCGAGCGAGCCCTTCGCGAGCCAGTCGCGCTCGAGACGGCGGTTGAGCGCCTCGATCCAGAGCGACGTTCCCGTCGCCCAGGCCTGCTCGCGCTCGGCGGCCTGGGCCAGCTGCGCGTAGAGATCGGCCAGCATCTGCTTCGGCAGCTTCGGAGCTTCGGCCGCGACCAGCGACGCGGGATCGAACGACGCGTTCTCCTTGAGCGCGAGACGGGCGAGCAGGTGGTCGGCGCCCAGTCGCTGTTGCGGATCGAGGCTCGGCTCCTTGAGCAGGCGCTCCAGGGTGCGGCGGGCCTGGGTCCGGTCGCCCGCTTCCAGGGCCTCGCGGGTGAGCTGCTCGAGGAAGCGCTCGCGATGGCCGCCGGCCATCGTCGAGGTCGCCGCCTCGAGGGTGCTGCGGGCGTCGGCCCCGCGTCCGACGCGCCCCAGGAAAGCGAGCCGGTCCTGCAGGACGCCCAGGCTCCAGGAGTAGCGTGCCGCGAGATCGCTCCAGGCCGTCGCGGCCGCGTCGACGCGCTGCTCGCTCTCGAGATGCTGCGGGTAGGCTGCCTCCGCGTGCATGCGCGCGGCGCCCTCGGGGAGCGCGCGCAGGCGCGCGGGCAGCGCGGCCCAGACGGCGTCGGCCTCGGACTGGCGACCGACGCCCACCAGGCGGCGGGCCAGGGCGATCTCACGCGTCACCCGATCCTCCGGCGCGGTCGCGAGAGCCGCGCGGCGTCGCAGGGAGGCGATCTCGAAGGAGATCGCCCGCTCGGCGTCGCGCGCCTCGAGGAGCGGCCGCGCCCAGGTCTCGAGGGC
>CADEEV010000062.1:0-6613 GCA_902826455.1 uncultured Acidobacteriota bacterium
CGTTGAGCTGGTCCACCATCGTGTTGATCGTGTCCTTGAGCTCGAGGATCTCGCCCTTCACGTCGACGGTGATCTTGCGCGAGAGGTCGCCGCGGGCCACGGCCGTCGTGACCTCGGCGATGTTGCGGACCTGGGCGGTCAGGTTGCTCGCCATGGAGTTGACGCTGTCCGTCAGGTCCTTCCACGTGCCCGCGACGCCCGGCACGCCGGCCTGGCCGCCCAGCTTGCCCTCGGTGCCGACCTCGCGCGCCACGCGCGTCACCTCGCCGGCGAACCCGTTGAGCTGGTCCACCATCGTGTTGATCGTGTCCTTGAGCTCGAGGATCTCGCCGCGCACGTCGACCGTGATCTTGCGGGACAGGTCGCCGCGAGCCACGGCCGTCGTCACGTCGGCGATGTTGCGGACCTGGGCCGTCAGGTTGCCGGCCATGAAGTTCACGTTGTCGGTCAGGTCCTTCCACGTCCCGGCGACGCCGGGCACCTGGGCCTGGCCGCCCAGCTTGCCCTCGGTGCCGACCTCGCGCGCCACGCGCGTGACCTCTCCCGCGAACCCGTTGAGCTGGTCGACCATCGTGTTGATGGTCTCCTTCAGCAGCAGGATCTCTCCCGACACGTTGACGGTGATCTTCTTGGAGAGGTCGCCGCTCGCGATCGCCGTCGACACCTCGGCGATGTTGCGGACCTGGGCCGTGAGGTTGCCGGCCATGAAGTTCACGTTGTCGGTCAGGTCCTTCCACGTGCCGGCGACGCCCGGCACCTGGGCCTGGCCGCCCAGCTTGCCCTCGGTGCCGACCTCGCGCGCGACGCGCGTCACCTCCCCGGCGAAGCCGTTCAGCTGGTCGACCATGGTGTTGATGGTGTTCTTGAGCTCGAGGATCTCGCCGCGCACGTCGACCGTGATCTTGCGGGACAGGTCGCCGCGGGCCACGGCCGTCGTCACCTCGGCGATGTTGCGCACCTGGGTCGTCAGGTTCGCCGCCAGCAGGTTCACGTTGTCGGTCAGGTCCTTCCAGGTTCCGGCGACGCCCGGCACCACGGCCTGACCGCCGAGCCGGCCGTCGGTGCCGACCTCGCGCGCCACGCGCGTGACCTCGGAGGCGAAGGAGCGGAGCTGGTCGACCATCGTGTTGATGGCCTCCTTCAGCTGCAGGATCTCGCCGCGCACGTCGACCGTGATCTTCTTGGACAGGTCGCCGCTCGCCACGGCGATCGTCACCTCGGCGATGTTTCGGACCTGCGCCGTCAGGTTGTTCGCCATGGAGTTGACGCTCTCGGTGAGGTCCTTCCAGACGCCGCCGATGTCCACGACCTCGGCCTGGCCGCCGAGCTTGCCGTCGGTGCCGACCTCGCGCACGACCCGGGTGACCTCCGAGGTGAAGACCCGGAGCTGCTGGATCATGGTGTTCACGAGGGTGGCCGCGCGCAGGAACTCGCCCTCCAGGGGCCGGCCGTCCACGTCCAGCCGCACGGTGGGCCGCAGGTCGCCCTGGGCGACGGCCGCGATGGCGCGCGTGACCTCCGTCGTGGGCCGCGCCAGGTCCTCGATCAGGGTGTTGACCGAGACCTCCATGTCGCCCCACGAGCCGCCGCGGCGCTCGAAGCGCAGGCGCTGGCTGATCTTGCCCTCCCTGCCGACGCTGTGACCGACGCGCTCGAGCTCCTGGGCCATGCGGCGGTTGGCGGCGACGATCTCGTTGAACGTGTCCGCGACCTTGGCCGCGAGGCCGGTCTGGTCCACGGGCAGGCGCACGGTGAAGTCGCCGTCGCGGACGGCCTGGAGCGCGACGATCAGCGCGTGGACGTCGAGGACGTCGCGGTCGTCGGGGGGTGTGGCCTTCCCGGTCTCGAGGTTCGTGGCCATTGGATCGCCTCTAGGAGACGTGAGGCCACTCGAGGCCGCAAGAGACCCCGCGCGTCCCGACCGTCAACCTGCAAAACATGAGTGGAAAATGACGAGGCCCCAGAGACCTCCGAAGCGTCGACTCGACTCGCGACCTGGCGGCATAGAGCGGCTGGGTTCGCTTACCGATCGGCTCCGATGGCCTTTGTGGGCCCCATCGAGAGCCCAGCTTAAGCAATCAGAGTGCCAAAAAACACCGGCGCGACAGCCCCTGGATGCTGGCAAATCGTGGGACTTCCGATGCGAGCGTTGGAGCTTTGTAGATTTGGCCAGGGGCCGATGTCAAAAACGCCCTCGCGCCCGGCCCTCCCCGTCAGAGGTGCGGCAGGCGCTGCTTGAGGGCCGCGTAGCCCTTCCAGGGATCCTGGCGGAGGGCCTTCAGGCGCCCAGGGACGTTGGCCACGGTGAATGCGGGGCGCTTGCCGCCCTCGAGCTCGTCCCAGGCCATCGGAACCGACACCGGGGCGTCGGGCCGGGCCCGGGTCGAGTACGCGCAGACCGACGTCGCGCCGCGCTGGTTCCGGAGGTAGTCGATGTAGATCCGGCCGACCCGTTGGGCCTTCGACATGTTGGCGACGTACTCGCGCGGGTGCTGGCCGGCGAGCCACTGCGCCAGGGTCTCCGAGAACGTGAACGTGTCCTCCCAGCTCGGCCCCCGGAGCAGGGGTACCACGACGTGGAGCCCCTTGCCGCCGGTCGACTTCACGAAGCTCTTGAGCTTCAGCCCCTCGAGGGTCTTGCGGATCAGGAAGGCGCCCTCGACGACCTTCTTCCAGGCCAGGTCTTCGGCCGGGTCGAGGTCGAACACGACGCGGTCCGGCCCTTCCAGGGTGTCCGCGTGGCAGTTCCAGGTGTGGATCTCGAGGATGCTCATCTGGGCGAGCGCGACGAGGCCGGCTTCGTCGTCGGCCACCAGGTAGTCGCTCACCTGGCTCTTCTCCTGGATCCGGACGCGGCGCAGCTCGGCCGGCGCCGACTGCGCGCCGTGCTTCTGGTAGAAGCACTTGGCCGTGACGCCCTCGGGGCAGCGCACGAGGCTCATGGGCCGGCCCTGGAGCTGCGGCAGGATCCACTCGGCGATGCCCACGTAGTACTCGGCGAGGGCGCGCTTGGTGAGCCCGCTCGCCGGGTACAGCACGCGCTCGGGATGGGTCATGCGCACGCCGCCCACGGCATCGATGTCGCGCGCCGCGGCCGGAGCCTTCCGCGAAGGGGCCGCGACGGGCGCGGCCTCCTCGCGCACGACGTCGGCGGCGGCCTTGTCCTCGCGCAGGCCCTTGAACGACGGGTGGCGCAGCGCGCCGTCGGGCGTCCACTCGGTGAACTGCACCTGGGCCACGAGCCGCGGCTTCACCCAGTGGGCCTTCTTCAGGCCCGGCGGCCGCGTCTCGAAGGGGTGGTCCGCGACGACGAGGGCGTCGAGCTTCTTGCGCAGCTCCGCGGCCGAGCGTTCCGTGAAGCCGGTGCCGACCTTGCCGGCATAGCGCAGGCCGCCGTCTTCGTGGACGGCGAGGAGCAACGCGCCCAGCCCCGCGCGCCGGCCCTCGGGCTCCGTGAAGCCCGCGATCACGAGCTCCTGCTCGTGGCTGCACTTCACCTTCACCCAGCTCTTGCCGCGGCCCTCCCGGTAGGGATCGCGGCGGCGCTTCGAGACGATTCCCTCGAGCTGCATGCCGCAGGCCTGGTCGAAGAACGCCTTCCCGGAGCCCGTCACGTGGTCGCTGAAGCGGATCGGATCGGCGGCGGGTCCCGCGCGCTCGATCAGGCTCGCCAGGGCCGCCTTCCGCTCCTCGAGGGGCAAGGGCCTGAGATCGCGCCCGTCGAGGTGCAGGAGGTCGAAGGCGAAGTACACGATGCGTCCCTGGCCGTCGCCTTCGAGGGCGTTCTGCAGCGCGTTGAAGCTGGTCTTGCCGTCGGGAAGCAGGACCGCGGCTTCCCCGTCGACGAGCGCCTCGCGGCACGGCAGGCGGCCGACCGCGTCGGCGATCACCTGGAACGGCTTCGTCCATTCCTTCTCGTTCCGCGTCCACAGCGAGACGCTCCGGCCGTCGCGGCGCGCCTCGATGCGGTAGCCGTCGAACTTCAGCTCGTGAACCCACTCGTCGCCCTCGGGCGCCGCCTCGACGAGCGTCGCGAGCTGGGGCTTCACGAACTTCGGCAGCGCCGCCTTCTTCGCGGCCGCCGGCGTGGGCTTCGCCTTCTTCGAAGCGGCTCTGGGGAGCGTCACCTCGCCCTCCATCGACGACCACACGCGGTCGCGGTCGGCGGCGATCGCCTCCATGTCGCGCCCGGACAGAACGCTCTCGGGGCGCGCCACGGTCACGTCGTATTTCGCCGTCGGTCGCACCGACGCGTCGCGCTCCTTGATGAGCAGCCAGGTCTTGTCCTTGTCGCGCGGGTCGCGGCTCTTGATGCGCACCAGGGCCCACGCGCCTTGCAGCTTCTCCCCCGACAGGCGGAACTTGAGTGAGCCCTTCACAAGTCCCGTCCGCGGATCCTCGATGGGGTCCCAGGTGCCGCGGTCCCAGAGCAGCACCGTGCCGCCGCCGTACTGACCCTCGGGGATCACGCCTTCGAAGCCGCCGTAGTCGAGCGGGTGGTCCTCGGTGCGCATCGCGAGGCGCTTCTCGGTCGTGTCGTAGGAAGGACCCTTGGGCACGGCCCAGCTCAGCAGGACGCCGTCGAGCTCCAGCCGGAAGTCGTAGTGGAGACGGGTCGCCGCGTGCTTCTGGATGCAGAAGCTGAAGCCGTCCGTGCCCGAGAGCACCTGGCCCGCCGGCTCGGGGGTCTTCTTGAAGTCGCGCTTCCGGTTGTACTCCTCGAGCGGCGCCACGCTATTTCGGGCGGGAGCGCAGGAACGCGAGGAGCGCGCGCTCGTCGCCCTTGAGGCGCGAGCGCATGTGGCCGAGCTCCTGGGGCACGTCGGCGAGGGAGCCGTCGAGATAGGCCTCGACCACGGCCGGGTGGACGTAGGAGCGCCGGCAGATCGCGGGGGTGTTGCCGAGCTTGGACGAGACCTCGACGATCGCCTTGTTCACCTGGCGGGCGCCGTCCCGTTTGTCTCGCGGCGCCTCGACCTTGCGCAGCAGGCACGACGCCAGCACCGTGCCGGCCCAGGTGCGGAAGTCCTTGGCGCTGAAGTCGGCCGACATGGCCTCGCGCAGGTACGCGTTCACGTCGGCCGACGTGAGCACGCGGCGCCGGCCCCGCTCGTCGAAGTACTGGAACAGCGTGCGGCCCGGCAGGTCCTGGCAGGCCTTCACGATCGCGCCCAGCCGTCGATCCCTGACCACGACGACGTGGTCGCGGCCGCTCTTGCCGCGGAAACGGAACTCGACGCGGGACGCGGTGACCGTCGCGTGGCGGTCGCGCAGGGTCGTGAGGCCGTAGGAGCTGTTCTGCCGTGCGTACTCCTCGTTGCCGACGCGGATGAGGGTCGCCTCGAGGAGCCGGACCACCGCCGCCACGACCTTCGCGCGGTCGAGCTGCGGCCGATTCAGGTCGCGCGCGGTCCGGGCGCGCAGGGCCGGCAGCCGTTTCGCGAAATCGCCGAGACGTTCGTACTTGGACTCGTCGCGGGCGGCGCGCCACAGCGCGTGATACCGGTACTGCTTGCGCCCCTTCGCGTCGCGGCCCACCGCCTGGATGTGGCCGCGGGGGTCGGCGCTGATCCACACGTCGGCCCAGGCCGGGGGGATCGCGAGGCGCCGGATGCGGAGGAGCGTCGCCGCGTCGCGCACGGCGGCGCCGCGCGCCGCGACGTAGCGGAACCCGCGGCCGGAGCGGATCCTCGAGATGCCGGGCGCGCCGAGCACGACGTACCGGAGCCCCTGCGGGGCGGCGGCCACGAGGGCCCTCGGCCGCGCGGGCTGGGAGCGTCGCGGAATCGTGGGCACGCGCAAGGATCGCACGATCCTCAGCGATTGCGTCGGAGGATCAGGACGCCCACGCCCACGGCGAGCAAGAAGGCGATCACGGCCACCACGAGCCAGACCAGGAGCGTCGTCATACGGGCGGGCGATGCTGCAAGGGATGTGCCTTCATTCGTGGCCCGGATCCACCTGGGCCAGGCTGAGCATCGGCGCCGAGTTGTTCAGGACGCGCAGGACGTGCGCGCGGTCGTAGGGCTCCACCCACGTGACGGACGCGCCGAAGCCGGCCGGCAGCGTGTCGGAGGCGGGCGTCCGGGCATCGTTGATCCAGGCCACCTGACCGACGACGCGGCAGCGTCGCTGCGACGGGAACTGGAGCTCGACGAGCAGGATCGTGCCGCACAGCGGCGGCCGGTCCGTCTCGGCGAAGAAGCCGCCGAGCCCGAGGTTCGCCACGCGGTGGCGGCGCCCCTGGATCATGCACTCCACGTCGTCGACGAAGTAGCGGTCGCGACCTTCATGCGAGAGGCGTGAGAGCAAAGGCGGTGCCAGCGGCACTCCCCTTGCAGTGATCAATGCCAGCGTTGACCGAGGAGGTCGAAACATGTGGGCAATCCTGTTCTTCATTCTCCTGCTGGCGTGGATCGGCGGCTTCGCCGTCTACCACGTGGCCGGCGCGATGCTCCATCTGCTCCTGATCTTCGCGGTGTTGTCGCTGATCCTCCACTTCGTGGCGGGGCGGCGCGCGAGCTAGCCGCTTTGGGCCCGCGAATCTAGAAAGAGCGGCGATGTTCATCACGGTCACCTGCCCCACCCGCCAGCACGAAACGGCCGTTCTCGA
>CADEEV010000062.1:6623-18328 GCA_902826455.1 uncultured Acidobacteriota bacterium
CGGCGACTCCGACGTGCGCCTGCGCCTGAAGCTGCTGCCTGAAGGATGGGTCGTGCTGGAAGCCCGAACCTCGGATCCGAGCGGCTCCCATGCGCTCGCTTTCGAAGTGGAGCGCACGCTGCGCGAGGCCGGCCTGCCGGTCGCGGTGGCCGCGCCCCCCTGACCGCCGTCAGCGCAGCGTGGCCTTGCCGTACTCCGCCTCGTCGTTCCGGGGCTGGGTGCCGGTGACGTAGGCCTTCGCCGACTTGAACATGAACTTCAGGGCGTTGACGCCGCTGTTGTCCCAGTACTCCCCTTCGTCTCCCGCGAAGGCCAGGATGCAGAGGTTGGGATCGTCCTTGCCCTCGGGGAACCAGAGCTTCCAGGTCTCCTTCCACAGCCGCTCCACCAGCGCGCGGTCCTTGAGCACGCGCGCGCGGCCCGCGAGCGACACGAAGCGCTGGCCGTCCTGGATCACGACGTGGGCCCGGGGCTCCTTGCGGACGTCGGCCACCTTGCGCGTGTCGAGGCCGGTCGGGAAGAACAGGATGTCGTCGGCGAATTCTGCAATCGACATGGGCCGGGCGTGGGTTTCCCCACCGGCGCCATAGGTCACGAGCATCGCGGTGTCGAGGTCGTGGAGCATCTCGCGCAGGTGCTGCTCGGGAACGGTCGCGGCGTCCTTCATTGCAACCTCCGGCGTGCCGTCAGCGGCGCGCGCGCTGAAAACGGATCGTGATGCGGTCCTGGGCGGGCACCATGCCGACCACGTCCCAGCCCTCGTCCCCGCAGCTCAGCACGATGTCGGCAACGCGCGTCTCGTGGCCTTCGACGCCGCAGCCGGTCTCGACGAACAGCTCCTCGATGTCGGTGGGTCTCATGGCTCTCCCTCGCTCGAAACCGTCACGGAGCGCAGTGCAAGCGACGTGCCGAAGCCTGGCCTCAGGGCGCGACCGAGGGTTGATGCCGCGAGATGGCGGCGATGCCTGCGTCGCGCAGCGCCGCGGCCACGTCCTCGGCGCAGTTCTCCTCGCCGGGGAACGTGTGGCAATCGGTGATGGCCCAGCCGGGGCCCTCCCGCGCCAGCATGATGCGCATGCGCGAGCGGCCGCCGAAAGCGCCGTGAATCGCCTCGAAGACCCGGTGGCCTTCGGACTCCGTACCGCCCAACAGGGTGATGAACACGCGGACTCCTCGGAGGGACGAAGAGTCAGGCTGCAAGCCTCGTGCCCCGGCAATGGCCGCGGGCGCGAGCCGTCAGAGACCGCGGTCGATCACGCTCACGATGGACTGGATCAGCTCGGCCGGCGCGACCGGCTTCGGCAGATGGAACTGGAACCCGGCGCGCAGCGCGCGCAGCCGGTCCTGGGTGGTCGCGGCCGCGGTCAGCGCGATCGCGGGCGTCTGCCCGCCCTCCGCCTGCGTCAGGGCGCGGATGGCCTGCAGCAGCGAGTAGCCGTCCTTGTCGGGCATGCTGATGTCGGAGACGATGACGTGGGGTTGCGTGCGGCCCAGCAGCCGCAGCGCTTCCTCCGCGGATCCGGCCAGCGTCACCTCCGCGCCGTGGAGCGTCAGCACCGCCGCGACGACCTCGCGCGACTCCGGCTCGTCGTCGACGACCAGCACGCGGACGTCGTGCAGAGGAGTCCGGTTCTCGGCGCCGAGCGCCGCTTCCTGCTGGGCGAGCGCGTCGGCCTGGACGGCCTGCACGCCGTCGCGCATCACCCGCGGCAGGCGCACCATGAAGAGCGCGCCCGCGGGTTCGCCGTGGTGGCGGCCACCGTGCCTCCGTGCAGCTCGACGAGGTGCCGCACGATCGACAGGCCGAGGCCGAGGCCTGCCGTGCGCGCTCCCGTGGCGCTGTCCTGCCGGAAGCGCTCGAACACGAAGGGCAGGAACTCCGGCCGGATGCCGGGTCCCGTGTCCTGCACGGAAAGCTCGACGTGGGTGTCGCTCTCGGTGAGCGTGATCGCGATCTCGCCGTCCTCGGGCGTGAACTTGACGGCGTTCGAGAGCAGGTTCCAGATGATCTGCTGCAGCCGGTCGGCATCGCCGGGCACGACCGCGTTGAGCACGTGCAGGCGCGGCCGCAAGCGCACCTTCTTGGCTTCCGCCGACGGCCGGATCGTGTCGAGGGCGGCCTCCACCACGAGCGCCAGGTCCGTGGGCTGGACGTTGAGACGCACCTTGCCCGACGCGAGACTCTGGGCGTCCAGGAGATCGCTGATGAGCTGGCTCTGGATCTTCGCGTTGCGGGCGATCGCATCCACGGCGCGCTCCACGCGTCCCGCGTCCAGCTCGCCGGTCTGCAACAGGTGGGCCCAGCCGACGATGGCGTTGAGCGGGCTGCGCAGCTCGTGGGACACCATCGCGAGAAACTCGTCGCGGGCCTGGAGGGCGCGCTCGGCCTCGCGCCGCGCGACCTGCTCCCGGCTCAGCCACCTCTGACGCTCGGCCTCGACCAGCTTGCGGTCCGTGACGTCGCGGGCCACCTTCGACGCGCCCACCACCGTGCCGCGCGAGTCCTTGACCGGCGACACCGTCACGGAGATGTCGAGGAGCCGCCCGTCCTTGGCCTTGCGGATCGTCTCGAAGTGGTCGATCTTCTGCCCGCGACGCAAGCGCGCCAGCACGTCCATCTCTTCGCCGAGCCGGTCGTCGGGAACGATGAGAGTGATCGACCGACCCACTGCTTCGGCCGCCGTGTATCCGAAGATCTTCTCGGCGCCCTGGTTCCACGAAGTGATCGTCCCGTCGAGGGTCTTGGAGATGATGGCGTCGTCGGAGGACTCGACGATCGCCGCCAGCCGCGACTGCGCGAGCTCGGCCTCGTTGGCGAGCAGCACTTCGCCGCGGGTTGCGGGATCCGCCGGAACGGGCGTGGACGTCTCGGGCGCGGGCTTGCTCACTTGGTCTTGCCAGCATGGCGCAGGACGGCGGCAGCCACAACTCGGCGCCATTCACGGGCCGGCCGACTCCCCCGATAGGGGTATGCCAAATTCAACCGCGCGAGCGATGCAGGCTCATCACGCAGGGCCGTACCTTTAGCCGATCGCGGAACGGATTCGCGACAAGGAGCGAAAGGAAGTCTCTATGCGGCAATTCATCCTCGGGACGGCAGTGATCTGCGCGTCCCTCCTCGGGTCGGCGGACGCGGTCACGGCCGCGACGCCGGCCAGGAGCATCGTTCTCGTCCACGGCGGTTTCGTCGACGGCTCGGGCTGGCAGCCCGTCTACAGCATTCTCAAGAAGCACGGCTTCGACGTGACGATCGTCCAGAACCCCACGAAGTCCCTGGCCGACGACGTGGCCGTGACGAAGCGCGCCATCGCGGCGCAGTCCGGGCCTGTCGTGCTCGTCGGCCATTCCTACGGAGGCGTCGTCGTCACGGAGGCCGGGACCGACCCCAAGGTCTCGGCCCTCGTGTACATCGCCGCGTTCGCGCCCGACCAGGGCGAATCGGTCTCGAGCCTCATCAAGAATCCCGTCCCCGGCGCGCCGGTTCCTCCGATCCTGCCGCCCCAGGACGGGTTCCTGTTCCTCGACAAGGCGAAGTTCGCGGCGTCGTTCGCGGGCGACGTCGCTCCGGCCACGGCCGCGTTCATGGCCGACTCGCAGGTTCCGTGGGGCGTCGAGGCCCTCGGCGGCGCCGTCAGCGCGCCCGCGTGGAAGACGAAGCCGAGCTGGTACCTCGTGGCGAGCGACGACAGGATGATTCCGCCGGACGCGCAGCGCGGCATGTCGAAGCGCGCGGGCTCGACGGTCAGCGAGGCCAAGGGCAGCCACGCCATCTACGTGTCTCAGCCGCAGGCGGTGGCCGCCGTGATCGAGGCCGCCGCGAAGGGTCAGTAGCCACAACGACCTCGGGGCCCTCGACGAGGGCCCCGGGGTACGCTACCGGCCCTGTTTTTTCCGCGGACGCTTTCGGTGCATCGCGACCGCTGCGACTCCGAGCACGACGAAGGTCCCTGAAATCGTCGCGCCCACGCGCCACAACCAGGTCTCGCGGGCCAGGTCGACGTAGGTAACGGTCACCGGGTGGATGAAGTGGTCGCCGTAGTTGTTGGCGAGCACCCACAACCGGCAGTGACTCTGAGGGTAGGTTTCGCCGCACCGCTTCTGTCCGTTCCCCTCGTCTGTCAGGTCATACAGAACGTCCTGGTGGCACTTCCCGCCGTCGGGGCAGGGATAGACGTGGCTGCACGCGCCCTCGCAAGCGCCCAGGGTTGCCTTGGTGATCGGCCCGGCCGCCGAGAAGGCCATCCCGATCCGGTTCTTGCAGCCGTTCGGGCAATCCAGGTCGCCGTGAATGGTGGGCGGTGGATCCTGGTCACGGCTCACGTTGATCGTCTGTGTTCGCAGAACACCGAGCGACACCAGGAGCGGCTCGTTGCCGCCGGGCATCGTGACGCACTGACCTTCGCCCACACAGACCTTGATCTCGCGGTTGAGGAGCAGGCCGGCGATGACCACGGCAAAGGCGAGTGCGAACCAGGCTGCGCGCATGACGCCCCTTCCCTGAGAAAGACTCTGTTTGTTCTCGGCTTGCATGCGTATCATACATATCCATATCGTTTGAGTGCGAGGTCAAGAATGCAGAGCAGAGCAGGGATTCGAATCGCTCTCACGTTCCTTGCCTCCAGTGCGCTCGGTGGCTGCCCTCCACAACCCGACACGAGCATCGTCCCGAGCACGAGCGGCTCGCACCGTCCCTGGATCCAACTCAGCCATCAAGTGGTGGACGACGGCGCCCTGGATCGCGCCGAGACTGAGACCATCGATTCGTGCACGGCCGAGGGGGGCTGCGCGTTCAACGTCAACGCCACGCGCTACACCCGCGTCCGCCTCATCGGCAAGATCGTCGACAGCGTCGCCGGCATCAAGACCGTGAAGCTCACCGTGCGCAAGGGCGCGGGCGGAAAGCCCCTGCAGACCTACCAGGTGACGCACACGCCAGACGCGAACGGCAAGGTCCCGAGCGAGTTCCGGTTCGTGGGCGGCGACAACGCCGGCGGCTTCGGCTTCACGAAGCCGATCGTGTTGGAGGCGCACGAGTTCATGCAGGCCAAGCTCGAAGTCACGAACTTCGAGAACAACACCAACCTGCTGATCGTGACCTTCAGCCCCCACGATCCCGTCACCGCGTCGCTCTCGATCACGCCCACGGAGATCGAGGTGGGCGGGGCGGCGCACCTGGCGGTCGGGGCGAGCCCCATGGCGCCTTTCTCGATCGACCCCCCGACGGCGACCTCGTTCGGGACCGCAACCGTGTCACCGGCGACGACGACCAAGTACACGCTCACGGTGCAGCAGCCGTTTCCGACGACGAGCGTCGGCTTTCCGAACCCGCCGCCGGCCACGGGCCAAACCGTCCACCCGACGGCCACGACGCGGTCGGTCACCCTGACGGTGAAGCCGCCACCCACGCCGACGGCCAACCCCGATACCAAGGGGTTCCAGCTGCAGCTTCAACCCGACACCGGCTTCACGACCAACCGCGGCTGGTTCTTGCCGTTCGGCATTCCGGGCTCGAGCGCCACGGGAGTGAAGATCCTGGCCATCCAGAACCTCTCGCCCTACCCGATCGAGCTCATCGGCAACGGCAAGACGACCGACGACTGCTTCGAGGGCGGCGAAGCCATGGTTCGGCTCGGCAAGCTCGCCACGACGACGGCCACGGAGCTGGCGAGCCTGTACGGGGACCCGGCTCTGTATCCACGCACGATCGGGGCGTGCGCGGTGATCCCACCGGGCGATCAACCCCCGTTTCTCCTGCAGGTCGCCATCACCTACACCTGGTGACGGCGGACGGACCAGGGAGGATCTCGATGAACAAGAATCAACTGCGAGACCACATCTTCGACACCTACGTCAGCCTTCGCTACGGCATGGCCGCAATCGGAATCGCGCTCCCCGTGCTCGTATGGGGCATCGGCGCGTTCCATGGCGTCGACTTGCAACGCTCGATGAGCGCTTACTACTGGGCGACCAACGGCGGGGATGCGCCTGCGCGCAACGTCTTCGTGGGCTGCCTCTTCGCCGTGGCAGCCTGCCTCTATCTCTACAAGGGCTTCACGGTGAAGGAAAACTGGGCCCTGAACTTCGCTGCGGTCTTCGCGGTCGGCGTCGCCCTCTTCCCAATGGAGTGGGGTTGCGGAGACGGCTGCGGGCGCTTCTCGAAACACGGCTTCAGTGCCGTCTCGATGTTCGTGTGCTTGGCGTACGTGGTCTGGTTCCGGTCCGAGGACACGTTGACTCTCTTGCCCAAGGAGAGCGCCGACCGCTATCGAATGCTCTATCGCCAGATAGGGTTGGTGATGCTCGCGTCGCCCTTGACGGCCTTCGTATGGAACTCGTTCATCGGCCGAGGCAACGCCTACGTCTTCTTCATCGAAGCCGCCGGCATCTGGGCGTTTGCCGCGTACTGGCTGGTCAAGAGCTTCGAGTTCAAGAGAACCGACGTCACCAAGCGTGCGCTGCGGGGCGAAGTGGAAACCTCGACCGAAGGAAAGGTCAGGGCGGCCCCAGCGGGCAGCTAGGCGCAGAAACAACTCGGGGCCCCTTGCGAGGGCCCCGGTTCCGGCTATTTAGATGATGGAGTTGGTAGCGGGGGCAGGATTTGAACCTGCGACCTTTGGGTTATGAGCCCAACGAGCTACCGGACTGCTCTACCCCGCGGCCGAACGAATGAACAAACTGCACTCTATCAGCGCGCGGCGAGCAGTGTCAACGACGGGGCTCCGTGTGGACCTGCACGAGCAGCTTCACGTCGCCGAGCTCGACGATGTCGCCCTCGGCCAGGGGCTCGGCTTTCTTGAGGAGCGCGCCGTTCAGCAACGTGCCGTTGGCGCCGCCCAGGTCCTGGATCAGGGCCGACGTCCGGTCCTCGGTGAGGATCAGGCGTGCGTGATGGCGCGAGACCGTGGCGTGGTTGATGCGCAGGCTCGAGTCGACGGACCGGCCGAGGCCGTGGATGCCGGTCTCGCTGGCCACGAGGTCGAAGCCGGTGCCGGTGAGGCGCACCTCGGCGATGCGCGGCGGCGCCTCGTGGCGTAGCTGGCCTGGGAGCAGCGTCTGGCCCTCGGCCTCGAGAGGTGCTGCGGGCGACGGCGGGACCACCGGCAGCGCCGAGGTCTTCATCTCGGGCGCGGCGGTCGGCGCCGGCTTCGGGGGCGGGGGTGCCGGCGGCGGAACCTTCGCGAGCACGACCGGGATCGGATCCGTCGGCGCGGTCGAGGGCCTCGGGATCACCGTCTCTTCGGCCGGGGGCAGCGGCAGCGTCTGGTCTTCCTTGAGCGCCGCGCGGGGCTGTTGCGGTGTGATCGGCGTGCGGGCGGGCGACACCACCGGCCGTGCGGCCGTGCGCGAGTGCGGCTCCGTGTCGCGCTTGAGGACCTTCTGCGCTTCCTTGTCCGCGAGCTTCTGCTGCAGGAGCTTGATCTCGTCCTTCTCGTCCTGGCTCCAGTCGAAGCGCGTCTTCCAGTTGTTGTTGAAGCGCGGCACCGGCTTCGTGCCCTGGGGCGCGGCCGCGGAGGGGGCGGCGCCGGCGGTCGCGACCACGTCGCCGCTGCGGATCGAGACGCGGAAGTCCTCGACGCCGGCGAGGCTCAGCAGGTCCTGGTCGCGCAGCACCGCCTGGGCGATGCGGGCGCCGTTCAGGAACGTGCCGTTCACGGACTCGAGATCGCGCACGATCACCTGCTCCGGCGAGCGCTCGATGCGCGCGTGCATCTTGGAGATCGCGGCCTTGTCGAGCACGACGTTGCAGGCCGTGTTGCGCCCGAGGCTGATCTCGCCCAGGGGCAGCTCGACCGGGAGCATGTCGGGCGACACGGGCGTGAGGGTCGCGGTCAGCACGCCTTTCGTGGTCACGGCGGTCTTCTCGCCGCGCTTCACGAACAGGAGGTCCACCTTCTTGCCGAGGGTGATCACGTCCAGGTGGCGCAGCTTGTCGCGCTGCACCGACTGCCCGTTCAGGAACGTGCCGTTCGTGCTCTTGAGGTCCTCGATCCAGTGGTTCTTGCCGTCCCACGTCACGCGGGCGTGGCGCCGCGAGACGCCGTCCATGGCGAGCTCCACCACCGCGCCGGGCTCGCGCCCCAGGTTCGCCTCGCCCTTCGGGAGGTCGAAGGTGCGCGTCTCGCCCGGGCCCGTGCGGCACAGGATCTGCGCCTTCACGGCAGCTCCGGCGGATGGAACTGGTGGCACGACTGGCAGGTCTGGGACGCGCCTTGCGGCCTGTGGCACTCGCGGCAGCTCTGGATCCCGGGCAGCGTCAGGTCGCGCGAGTCCTTGCTCGTGTCGATGCCCTTGTGGCAGCGCAGGCACTCGGCCTGCAGCAGGTGCGGCTGGTGCACGAAGCGGGCCCGGACGAGCACGTGGCGCGCCGCGGTCACCGGGGCGAGCGCCGCGTTCTTGATCTCGTGGCACTTCTGGCAGCTCGTGGCGAGGATCTCCACGCTCTCTTCCTTCCGGGTCCGCTCCTCGGCCGTGAGGGCGCGGGCGGGCGCCTCGGGCAGCTCCGCGAGGCGGGCCTCGGTCGCGAGGATCTCGGTCTCGATCGCGCGCTGCTGGCCCGCGGCCACGGCCGAGCGCGGCGGCGCCGCGCCGCCCCGGCGCAGGTCCATCTCGTCGCGCACGCGCAGCAGCTCGGTCTCGCGGCGCTCGCGCACGCGGGTCAGCATCTCGACGCCGGTCTCGCCCGGCACGAGGGCCGTGACGCGGCGGCGCAGGTCCTCGGTCTTCGACACGAGCTCCGGGTCGGCGCTCTCGATCGCGTCGAGGGCCGACAGCAGCTCGCGCCGGCGCGCCTCGTGCTCGAGTGGCGTCAGCGGGGCCCCGCCGGCGACCTTCGACTGCGCCTGCTCGGCGACGCTCGTGGCCAGGTCGGAGGCCTCCGGCCCGGACGCGGCCGCCTGGGCCTCGGCCACGCGCGCGAGGCCGGCCTGCGGGTCCAGGCCCGCGGCCTGGGCGCTGAGGCGCGCGCCGAGGCCCTTGATCTCCGAGAGCAGGACCTCTTCGCGCTGCTTCAGGCCCTCGGGGTCGAGGCCCGCCAGGGGATTCGCGAACGCCAGGCGCCGGCGCAGCCGGCTGAGCTGCGCCAGGAGCGTGCCGCGCTCGGCCGCGTAGCCGGCGGGATCGAGGTCGTGGCGGAGGCGCGCCAGGCTTCCCCGCACCCACGGGTCGCGGTGCGGCACGACGCCCTTGCTGACCTGGCCGCGCGCCAGGTCGAAGCCCTGGCTGGGCGAGCCGGCGGGCAGGGCGTCGTCGAGGGGGATCGGCTCCACGATGCCCACCGAGCCCTGTTCCGCATGGCACGACGCGCAGTGACGGTCGAACTCGATCCGCGCCAGGTCGCGGTTCTGGGGCTCGTGGCACTTGACGCACGTGTCGCCCGCCGCGACGCCGCGCTTCACGTACTCCTGGACGTGGCGCTCGTGGGTGAACGTGAGGCCCGGCGTCTCGCGCGACGGCGTGCGCAGCACCGCGAACTCGGGATGGCTCGCGAAGCTCGGGAAGTGGCACGACAGGCAGTGGGACTGGTCCACCTGGGCGAGCTGCGCGGCGCGGCCGCGGTGCTCCACGTGGCAGCGCGCGCAGGCGAGGTCGGGAGCGGCCGCGGCCTTCTTCACGTCGCGGCTGCCGAAGAGGACGTGGGCCGAGTGCGTGAGACGGCCGGCCCCGGAAGGATCGTGGCAGCGCTGGCAGCGCAGGTTGGACGCGCCGACGCGCGGCGCGTGGCACTCCTGGCAGCGCGCCTCCACCGGCGCGTGGGGGAACGTCACGCTGCCCGGCGCGATCGGGCCCCGGAAGCCGGTGACGCCCACCGCCAGGTAGAACGCGCCGAGCGCCGCGCCGAGGCCGAGGCCGGTGAGCACCAGCGTGCGCGCCGAGCGCGGCTTCAGGAACCGCGTCGACTTCCCCGGCGTGCCCCAGGCGACCTTGCGCGCCATCAGTAGAGGATCCAGCTCACGATGTGCACCGTCAGGAGCCCCATGAGCAGCCCGGCCGCGGGCACGTGGAGGATCAGCCAGCGCCGCAGGATGCCCTGCAGGCTGCGCTGGGCGTCGAGCTCCATCTTCTCCTGGTAGATCGCCATCAGGTCCTCGACGATCGCCTTCTCGTGCTCGTCCACGAAGCGCAGCACGCGCCGGAACGGCTCGAGGGCGCGCTCACGTCCGCCGCGCACGTCGAACAGGAACGCCCACGAGACCTGGACCTTCGAGAGGGACGGCCGCACCTCGTTGCGGTAGAAGCGGTCGAGCACGTCGCCGGCCTCGGTCACGAGGCCGTCGGACTCGTCGAGGAGCTGCTTCACGAGCTCCGGGATGCGCTCGTACACCGCCTCGACCTGCAGGCCCTCTGCAAGGCTCGCGGGGATGAACTTCTGGAGCCACACGCCGACGATCCCGGAGACCACGGTCCAGAACGACAACAGCAGCAGCAGCCAGCCGATGGCGCCATGGGGCCACGAGAGCCCGGAGTGGGCGAGGACGAGGCAGAACGCGATCGCGCCCATGTAGATGTGGGCCTGGATCCAGGCCTGGGCCGTGCCGAGAGGCCGCGCCCGGGGACGCCGCGCGGGATAGAGCATCTCGAACACGAACAGGGTCGCGGCGGTCACCCCGAAGACGAGGCCGGCGCCGTGCTTCGGGCTGAACGGCCAGCGGTAGGACACCACGAAGTACGTCAGCAGCACGAAGATGCAGGCGATCGCCGTGAGGTTGAGGTTGAGCGGCCGCTTGGGCCGCACGATCTGTCCGAGCCTCACGCGACGGGATCCTTCACTTGAGCGTCGCCGTGACCCGTTCCATGTCCTTGAAGGAGATGCGCACCGCGGAGCCATGCGGGCACATCTGGACGCAGGCCGGACCCTCGGGCCGGGTCAGGCACAGGTCGCACTTGGCGGCGATCTCGATGGGCTTGCCGTCGGGCCGCTTCTCCTCGGTGTCGACCATGATGATGTTGCCCCAGGGGCAACGGTCGGCGCAGTTGCCGCAGCCGATGCAGGTGGACGGGTTGATCGTGACCTCGAGTGTGCCCATGTCGCGGGTGATGGCGCCGGTCGGGCAGTCCATCATGCAGACCGGGTCGGTGCACTGGTAGCAGGCCGTCGGCACCAGCCAGTTGCGGTACTTCTGGCCCTCGCGCACGAACACCGGCTGGCCGCCGTGGGCGTCGGCGCAGCCGCGCACGCAGTCGTCGCAGCGCGTGCAGGTCGCGAGGTCGATGAGCAGCACGCTCTCGCCGTGGATCAGGCCGGTCTCCATGGCCATCTGCATGTACTCGGACGACGTCGGGTTGCGCGAGGCCGCGCCGCGCGCCTTGAGCCGCGCGATCGACTCCGCCCACAGCTCGTCCTGGATCGCGGGGTAGCGCGCCACGATGTCCTGGAAATCGGTCTTCGCGATCTTCACGAGCTCCACGTGGTCGAGGGCCTGCAGCGTGAAGGGCCAGGACTCGTCGAGGAGCAGAGCTGCCTCGCCCGCGTAGTCGCCCTTGCGCAGGTAGGTGACCGCGAGGTCGGAGGTGCCGGCCTTGACGGACACCTTCACGAAGCCGCCGCGCACCAGGTAGAAGGCCTCGGCGCCCGTGCCCTCCTGGGCGATCACCTGCCCGGGGTCGAAGGAGAGCAGCTCGGCGTGGTCGCGCAGGTGGTCGAGGAAGCCCGCGTCGACGTTCGCGAACAGGCTCACGTGGCTCAGGTGCTGGGCGAGGCTGCGCTC
>CADEEV010000062.1:18338-21557 GCA_902826455.1 uncultured Acidobacteriota bacterium
GTGAGCATGCGCAGGCCGGGCAGCCGCACCCGCAGCAGCCGCACGTCGGTCTCGGCGCGCACCGTGGCCGAGACCGGGTAGCGCGAGAGCGCGCTGATCTCGCCGAAGATCTCGTCGACGCCGAGCACCTTGTGGGTCTCGTCGGGCGCCATCGGCGCCGGGGGCGCCGAGAGCCGCAGGGTGCCCGACGAGGACGTGGAGCCGCGGCCCACCATCGCGCGCGCCGACGCCGGCAGGCCGCCCTTCGGCGTCTGGCCGGCGTGGGCCCCGCCCCGCACCTGGGGTGGCTTCACCTGGCCGCGGGCCGCCGCCACGATCTTGGAGAGGTCGATCTCGACGGCGCCGCGGATGATGTAGTACGCGGAGTCGCTGTAGTCCCCTTCGCGGAGGATCACCTCGCCCTTCGCCACGTCCACGACGTGGAGGTACTTGCGGGCCTTCTCGATGACCTTGTCCCGGGCCTTCTCGGGCACGCCCGCGAAGAGCTTGAGGCCCCGCAGCACGCCGATCTCGGCCGGCACCATCAGCTTGAGGCGCTTCTCGTGGCGTCTCAGCAGGTCCGCTCGGCTCGCGGCCGTGGTCACTGGGGCCTCCGCAACGCTTCGAGGGCCAGCGCCAGCACCTCGTCCTGGAGCCGGAACAGCTCGCTGTCGGGGCCCTTGAACTCCGCGGGCTTCGCGGGCGCGGGCAGATCGGGATCGCGGGCGCCCGAGCGCAGCTTCTCCTCGAGGATCTTGACGGCGCGACCGCGGATCTCGGCCACGCGCACCCGCGGCGACGCGGCCGGGGTGGCGGGCGCGGGCCCCGCGGGTGGCACCGGCTCGACCGGCACGGACAGGGCCGTCGTCACGCCCGGCAGCGGCGGCGGCACGGGCGCCTCCTCCGCGATCGACGGCGGCACGACGGGAAGCGACACGCGACGGGCCGGCGCCGGCTTCGGCGCCGCCTCGACCTCGGGCTGGTAGTCCGGGGGCAAGGCACGCACCGGCTGATCCCAGTCCCAGGGCGCGGCGGCGGCTCCGGTCGGCGCAGCGGCGGCGCGCGCCGGCGCGGCGGCCGCAGGGCGAGGCGCCGCGGCCGGTCGCGACACCTGGGCCGCGAGCCGCACGGAGGCGAGGCCCTGGCCGGCCGCGCTCACGGCCGCGAAGTCGTAGCGCGTGTCCCAGTGGGCGATCTTCTGAAGCGACTTGCCCGCGTCGAAGGCGGCGCCCGTGGGGTGGCCGGCCGCGATCAGGCGCGCGTCCGCGGGCACGTGACACTCGACGCACAGCTTCGCGATCGTGGGCGGCTTCTCCCGGAGGTCGCGCATGCCCGCCGCGACGGCCTTCAGGTACGAGCCCTTCTCCTGGTGCAGCTCGAGATAGCTGCTCGAGGGGCCGTGGCAGCTCTCGCAGGAGATGCCCGCGTTGGCGCTGCCGCGGAACACGGTCGCGTGGCACTTCACGCACGCCCCCTTGGGGTCGTAGGGGTCGGAAAGACCCGTGGCCTTGGCGTACGCCGCGGCGCGGGCCCCGTCGAGCTGCTTCAGCGTCGTGAAGTGGGCCTTGCCGGGAAACGCGGCGGGCTCCTCGCGCTGCCACTTCTGGGCCTGGCGGCCGTGGTCGTGGCAGCTCGTGCAGCGGGCGGGGCCCTGGAAGGACTGGGCGTGCACGGCGTGCGCCCCCAAGCCCACCGTCGCGCCCAGGAAGAAGACGATCTGCGGCCCGGCGCCACGCGGCAGGAGCATTGGTCTAGTGCGGTCTACCGGAACGGTCACGACGTGTCAAGGCTGTGATCCTTATTCTTGACCGTCTCGATGAGCTACGGATAGAGTCACGCCAACGGATTCCACGTCCGAACCATTGAAGAGGAGACGACTTGCTCGGAGAGCGTCTCGCGCGGGCTCGCGTACTCGGCGCATCGATCGTGCTGGGCGCGGCCCTCGGGTCGGGCGTCCGTGCCGAAGGTCAGGCTCTCAACGCCGACGAGGTGCGCGCCGCCGTCGCGGCGGCCGCGAGCGCCGCGGCGGGCTCGGGGCTGCGCGCGCACGTCGCGGTGACGGACGCCGAGGGACGGCCCCTCGCGGTCTTCCGCATGGACGGCGCTCCGGAGATGAGCCGCCCCACGGGCCGGCGCAGCTTCGGCATCCAGGGCGCGGACGTGACCGGCGCGGAGGCGGCGATCGCCAAGGCCGCCACGGCCGCCCTGCTGTCGAGCGGCGGCAACGCGTTCTCGACGCGCACGGCCAGCTTCATCGTCCAGCAGAACTTCCCACCGGGCGTCGAGATGACGCCGGGTGGCCCGCTGTTCGGCGTCCAGTTCTCGAGCCTGCCCTGCGGCGACTTCAAGGTTCCCGGCACGCCGTTGGGCCTGGCCGGGGATCCGGGCGGCATTCCCCTCTATAAGGATGGCGCCCTGGTGGGCGGCATCGCGGTCGAGGGCGACGGCGAATACACGATCGACACCGATCCCGTGGACGACGACGTCTCGCTCGAGGAGAACGCGGCGCTGGCCGGCGCGCGCGCGCTCGAGGCACCCGCGGCGCTGCGTGCCGACCGGATCCTGGCCGACGGCATCCGCCTGCCCTTCGTGAACGGCAGCGCCGCGCCCGCGGCAGCCCCGGCGCCGGGCGTGGAGCTGCTGCCGCCGCAGGCGGCGGCGCCCTCCTCCCTCGTGACCGCGAGCTTCGGCGGCGTCACGGGCCGCGTCGACCCGCGCTATCCCGTGCGCGCGGGCGCGCGGTTGTCGGCCCCGGCGGTCGCCGGCATCCTGGAGCGTGCGGCCCAGCAGGCGGCCCGGACGCGCGCCGCCATCCGCCAGCCCCTCGGCAGCAGCGCCCGCGTGTCGGTCGCCGTGGTGGACCTCGACGGCCGCGTGCTCGGCTTCTTCTCGCTCGAGGACGCCCCCAACTTCGGCATCGACGTGGCCGTGCAGAAGGCGCGCACGGCGAATTTCTTCTCGGGCGCCGGAGCCGACCAGGACCTGCGCCGCGCGGGCCTCGCGCTCTACCTGCAGGGCGGCGTGCCCTTCGACGGATCGATGGCCTACACGACGCGCGCGATCGGCTTCCTGGCCCAGCCCTACTTCCCGCCCGGCATCGCCGGCACCGACGCGGGCCCGCTGTCGCCGCTGCTCGTCGACTGGAGCCCGTTCAACACCGGCCTGCAGGTCGACCTCGTGTCGCGGGCGATCGTGGACGACGTCATCGTCGGCTGCGTCAGCCAGGTGGGCGAGCAATCC
>CADEEV010000063.1 GCA_902826455.1 uncultured Acidobacteriota bacterium
AGGAGTTCTTCGGCAAGGAGCCCCACAAGGGCGTCAACCCCGACGAGGTCGTGGCCATCGGCGCCGCTGTCCAGGCGGGAATCCTTTCCGGTGACGTCAAGGACGTTCTCCTGCTCGACGTCACGCCGCTGTCGCTGGGTGTGGAGACGCTGGGCGGCGTGATGACCAGGCTGATCGAGCGCAACACCACGATCCCGTCCAAGAAGTCCGAGACCTTCTCGACGGCGGCGGACTCGCAGCCCTCGGTGGAGATCCACGTGCTCCAGGGCGAGCGGGAGTTCTCCAAGGACAATCGGACCCTGGGCCGCTTCAGCCTGGGAGACCTGCCGCCGGCGCCGCGGGGCGTGCCGCAGATCGAGGTCACGTTCGACATCGACGCCAACGGCATCCTGAATGTCTCGGCGAAGGACAAGGCCACTGGCAAGAGCCAGGCCATCACGATCACGGCCTCCTCCGGCCTGGCGAAGGACGAGGTCGAGAAGATGGTCCGGGACGCGCAGGCCCACGCCGAGGACGACAAGAAGCGCCGGGAGCTGATCGACGCGAAGAACCAGCTCGACGCCCTCGCCTACAGCGTGGAGAAGCTGATCAACGACAACCGCGAGAAGCTCCCGGTCGGCGAACTGAGCGCGATCGAAGCCGCCGTGGCCGAGGCGCGCAAGGCCGCCGAGAGCGACGACGTCGCGGCCATCAAGGCGGCGACCGAAAAGCTGACCGGGCTATCCCATCAGCTCGCCGAGTCGATCTACAAGGCGACGGCCGCTCCGGCCGGCGGGGCCCCCGAGGCGAGCGCGCCGGGAGCTTCCCCGCAGGGCGACGTGGTCGACGCCGAGTACACCGTAAAGAACTGAGCAGGAACTCATAGGAGGTGCATATGGCCATCGTTCGTTGGGAACCGTTTCGTGATCTCGTCTCGCTCCAGGACCGCATGAACCGACTGTTCGACGATGCCTTCCGAAGCCCGCAGCGGGCCGGCTCGGAGGACGAGTGGGCGCTGGGCGGCGCGTGGGCGCCGGTCGTCGACATCTTCGAGAAGGACGGCAACATCGTCCTGAAGGCCGAGCTGGCTGGCGTGGACCCGAAGAGCGTCGACATCCGGGTGGAGAACCACACTCTGAGTCTGCGCGGCGAGCGCAAGGCCGAGAGCGAAGTGAAGCGCGACAGCTATCACCGGGTGGAGCGCAGCTACGGCACGTTCGCTCGCAGCTTCACGCTGCCGAACGTCATCGACACGGAGAGCATCAAGGCCGACTTCAAGGACGGCGTCCTCCAGCTCACCCTGCCGAAGCGGGAAGAGGCGAAGCCGAAGCAGATCCAGATCCAGGTCGGACAGTGAGAACGGCCCTCGGGGAACCTGGCATCGCTGAGACCGAAACCGGCCGCGGCGCGTCTAGGTTCTACCGAGGGCCCGTCCTCAATCCGGGACGGCCGCGGGCGCCCCTCGGGGCACCCGCGAGCGTCTTCGGAACGGGCGACAACTTTTCACGTGCGAATCACGTAACTGTCGAGGGACAATAGGCTTGCTCGGGCCCTCGACACTCTCGGACTCGCCCTTCCCGGCATTGGTCTTGCACACGGCTTTGGCGCCTTTGGAGGCACAAGGAACTTCATGAACACGCGCTCGCGCACGATCGCTTCATTCTTCTCGGTTTCCATGGCGGCGCTCCTGGTCGGGGCGGTGATCACTCACGAGGCGCGCCGCCCGGAACCGGCCCAGGCCGACCCCGCGGTCAGCACGCCCTCGGCGGCGACGAAGGCCGGCGGCGCGCTCACGCTCGACACCTTCCGCGACATCGCCCGCGCGCGCACCAACGGCGTCGTCAACATCAACACGTCCAAGGTCGTGAAGCGCTCGCGAGGGGACCTGCGCGACTTCTTCGGCGGCGACGACACGCTTGAACGGTTCTTTGGACCGCGTGGCGACGGCGGCGGGAGCGGCGGCGAGCGCGAGACCCAGCGTGCGCTCGGCTCCGGCTTCATCATCGACAAGGACGGCACGATCCTCACGAACCGGCACGTCATCGACGGCGCCGACCAGATCCAGGTGCGGCTCTCGAACGGGAAGAACTACGACGCCAAGCTCATCGGACGCGATCCGCGGACCGACGTCGCGTTGCTCAAGATCGAGCCGAAGGAAGAGCTCACGGTCATGGAGCTCGGCGACTCGGACCAGACCGAGGTCGGCGAATGGGTGATGGCGATCGGGAACCCGTTCGGCCTCAGCGGCAACAGCGTCACGGTCGGCGTCGTTTCGTATCGCGGCCGGCCGCTGACCCTCGGCACCCAGGGCACGACCATCGACATGATCCAGACCGACGCCGCGATCAACCCCGGCAACTCGGGCGGGCCGCTGCTCAATACTCGCGGCCAGGTGATCGGCATCAACACGTTGATCATCACCCAGGGCGTCCCGCAATCCGCGGGCGTCGGATTCGCCGTACCCATCAACGTCGCCCGCGAGATCCTCCCGCAGTTGCGCGACAAGGGGCGGGTCGTGCGGGGCTGGCTGGGCGTGCAGATCCAGCCTCTGACCGAGGACCTGGCGAAGAGCTACAGGATCAAGGATCCGAAGGGCGCCGTGATCAGCGAAGTGACGAAGGACTCCCCTGCCGAGAAGGCCGGCGTGCGGCCCGACGACGTCGTGATCGGCGTCGACGGCCGGGCGATCGAGGACAACAACGACCTCTCGCGGTACATCGCCGGCAAGGCTCCGAACACGACCGTGCGCCTCAAGGTCGTCCGGAACGGCGCGGAGACGGAGCTCTCGGTGACCCTCGGAACGTTCCCCGACGCCGACGACAGGGACGACAGTGCCGATACCCAGAAGGCGCAGCTCGGCATGACGCTGCGCGACATGACGCCCGACCTCGCCGAGCGCCTCGAGCTGCCGCGTGGCTCGAAGGGTGTGGTCGTGATGTCCGTGGAGGCCGGCGAAGCGGCCGAGGAAGCCGGGCTGAGCCGCGGCGACGTCATCGTGAGCGTGAACGGCGCTCAGGTGGACGGCGTCGCCGGTTTCGAGACAGAAGTTGCGAAGGCGAAGGTGGACGGTCTCGCCCGGCTGCGCGTGCGGCGCGGCGGGAGCCACCTGTTCCTGATCCTGAAACTCAAGTGAGAGGGACGCTTTCCCTGGAGGCGAAGGCCATGAAGCGCGTGAGCGTGACCGACAAGGAGCGTTACGAGGTGCTGCGGAGCATGCTGGAAGACCGCCGCTCCGAGATCCACGCCAAGCTCCGGTCGCTCCGTGAGAGCTTGCCGGCCGAGGCCGGCGACGTCCGGGACGTCGAGGAGCAGAGCGTCGACGACTTCGTCCAGGAGGTGGATTTCGCCCTCATGGAGATGAAGTCCGAGACGCTCAAGCAGATCGACGAGGCGCTGCGCCGCCTGGACAACGGCTCCTACGGCCACTGCGTCGAGTGCAGCGAAGAGATCGGCGAGGCCCGCCTGCGGGCCCTGCCCTTCGCACGACTGTGCCGCGACTGCCAGGCGGAACAGGAGGAGCGCATCGCCTCCGAGCGCGAGAGCCGCGCCGCCGAGGGCCAGTTCGCCCGGGTGGTGTCATGAGCGACATCAAGGACGATCGTCCGCCCGACTTCGAATCGGGCGGACTCAACGAGGTGAATCTCTCGGACATCCCGACGGAGCTCGCGATCCTTCCGCTTCGCGACACCATCCTCTTCCCCCACGCCATCCTTCCGCTGGCCGTGGCCCGGGAGAGCTCCGTCGCGCTGGTCAACGAGTCGGTGAAGGAGCGGCGCGTCATCGGCGTCGTCACCCAGCGCGATCCTGCCGTGGACGATCCGGTCGAGAGCGACCTGTACCGGATCGGCACGCTCACCCACATCCACAAGATGTTCAAGTTCCCGGACGGCTCCCTGCGCCTCGTCGTGCAGGGGGTGCACCGGTTCCGCGTCACCGGCGTCACCCAGTACAAGCCCTACGTCAAGGCGAAGATCGAGATCATTCGCGAGAGCATCAAGCCGGAGCACGAGGTCGAGGTCCGGGCGATCGCCCAGAGCGTGCAGGGCCTGTTCCAGCGCGTCGTCGAGATCTCGCCGACGCTCTCGGACGAGCTGCAGACCCTCGCCGCGAACATCCAGGAGCCGTCGCGCCTGGCCGACTTCGTGGCTGGGAGCCTGCCGAGCCTGACGACCGCCCAGAAGCAGGAGCTGCTCGAGATCCTCGACGTGCGCGTGCGCCTCGATCGCATCAACAAGATCCTCGTGAAGGACCTCGAGGTGCTGGAGGTCGGGAACAAGATCCAGAGCCAGGTCAAGACGGAACTCCAGAAGAACCAGCGCGAGTACTACCTGCGCGAGCAGATGAAGGCGATCCAGAAGGAGCTCGGCGAGGGCGACGACCAGCAGCGTGAGACGTCTGAGCTGCGCGACAAGATCGAGGCCGCGGGGATGCCCGCGGAAGCCAAGAAGGAAGCGCTCCGGGAGCTCGACCGCCTGGCCAAGATGTCGCCAGCGGCGGCGGAGTACACGGTGACCCGGACGTACCTCGACTGGCTCGTGGCCCTGCCCTGGTCGAAGCGGACGGAAGCCGAGATCGACCTCGTGAAGGCGAAGGAAGTCCTCGACAACGACCACTACGACCTCGAGAAGGTGAAGGAGCGCATCCTCGAGTACCTGGCAGTGCGCAAGATGAAGCCCGACATCAAGGGACCGATCCTGTGCTTCGTCGGGCCTCCGGGCGTCGGCAAGACCAGCCTCGGCAAATCGATCGCGACCGCGATGGGACGCAAGTTCCATCGCCTGAGCCTCGGCGGCATGCGCGACGAGGCCGAGATTCGCGGCCATCGCCGGACCTACATCGGTGCGCTCCCCGGGCAGATCATCCAGGGCTTGCGCCGTGCGGAGAGCAAGAACCCGGTGTTCATGCTCGACGAGGTCGACAAGTTGGGCACCGACTTCCGTGGCGACCCGGCGTCGGCCCTGCTCGAAGTCCTCGATCCGGAGCAGAACAACAGCTTCAAGGACCACTACGTCGATCTGCCCTTCGATCTCTCGGAAGTCCTGTTCATCTGCACGGCGAACATCCTCGACACGATCCCGGCCGCGCTGCGGGACCGCATGGAGGTCATCCGTCTCGCGGGCTACATCGAGGAGGACAAGCTCCACATCGCGCGTCGCCACCTCATCCCCCGCCAGCTCGAGAACCACGGCATGGGCGCCGAGCACATCGCGTTCGGCGACGATGCCCTCACGAAGCTGATCCGCGAGTACACGCGGGAGGCCGGGCTGCGCAACCTGGAGCGCGAGATCGCGAGCGTCATCCGAAAGGTGGCGCGCAAGCGGGCCGAGGGCAGCACCGAGACCGTGGCGGTGACGCCAGAGCGCGTCGAGGAGTTCCTCGGCGCTCCGTACTTCATGCGCGAAGAGATGGAGGAGCGCACCTTGATCCCCGGCGTGGCCCTGGGCCTGTCCTGGACCGCGGCCGGAGGCGAGGTCCTCTACATCGAGGCGACGCAGATGTGGGGCAAGAAGGATCTCACCCTGACCGGCCAACTCGGCGACGTGATGAAGGAGAGCGCCCAGGCGGCGCTCTCGTGGGTGCGCGCCCATGCTCGGGAGCTGGGCCTCGAGGAATCGTTCTTCGAGCGCGTCGACATCCATCTCCACGTGCCCGAAGGGGCGATCCCGAAGGACGGCCCGTCGGCCGGCGTCACGCTCACGACCGCGATCGTCTCCCTGCTCACGAACCGTCCGGTGCGCCCGCGGCTCGCCATGACGGGCGAGATGACGCTGTCGGGCCGCGTGCTTCCGGTCGGTGGCATCAAGGAGAAGGTCCTGGCGGCGCACCGCCTCGGCGTGAAGGAAGTCCTGCTGCCGAAGCGCAACGAGAAGGCGTTCAAGGAGGACATCCCCGAGAACGTCCGCAACGACATCAAGATCCACCTGGTGAGCACGATCGAGGAGGTGCTGAACCTCGCGCTCGGTCCGGCCGAACCGAAGAGCGCCACGCGGCCTCCGGCCCTGTGGCAGCCCCAGATCGCGAACTGATCGACCCGCCCGTGCTGGGCTGCCGCTGAGCGCGGCAGTCCAGCACTCCTCCCCCGGCTAGTCCCGAGCTTCGGCGGCGCGCGCCGTCGCGTGGGACCGCAACTCGTCCAGGATGCCCGCGACACCGGCCACCACGGCGGCCATCGCGAAGAACCCGACGATCGAGGATGCGGTGAACGCCAGGGCGACCCCAGACGTGCTGAACGTGCCGTTGCGCAGGAACACCGAGGCGAGCCGCACGAAGGCCGAGACCACCGTGGCGGTGGCAAACCCGCCGAACAGGAGAGCGGCCCAGCGGGTACGGCCAAGGTGCATGGCCGACACGACCGCGCCCGCCAGGAGCGGCAGCACCGAGACGAGGCCGACCAGCTCGAACACGTGATCCATCGGGCTCCTCCGAGGGCGACATGGTACCCGCGAAGCGGGAGCGCGGCTTGACCCCCTGCGGGGGCCTCGGGCATCATCGTGGAATCCCTCGATGCTCTGCCCGAAGTGCCAGCGGGACAACAGCCCCGACGCCGTGCGTTGCCTCCACTGCGGCAGTAGCACCGCCATCGCGGCCCTGGAGGTGACCCGGGGCAACCTGGCCGAGCGCCTCTACTACCTGGGCCCGCGGCACTACACGATCGGCCGAGCGGCCCACAACGACCTGGCGCTCCAGGAACCGTCGATCTCCAAGTCCCACGCTCGCTTGATCTACGAGGACGGCAGCTTCAGCGTCGAGGACGAGAAGAGCCTTCACGGCGTGTACGTGAACGCCACCAAGTCCTCGCGGGCTGCGCTGGTCCACGGGGCCCTGTTGCAGCTCGGCAACGTCACGTTCAAGTTCAAGGTCCTGGGATCCGAGGGCACGACGGACAAGATCGCCCAGTTCCCGTGGGTCGAGCACCAGCAGCTGCTCCTGTCCCTGGTCCAGACACTCAACTCGACCCTGGTCCTGTCCGAGGTGCTGGTCCAGGTCCTGGACGCCGTCATGCGCATCACGCGGGCCGAGCGCGGGTACCTGTTCCTCGCGGACGCGGCTCCCGAGGACGGAGGCTCCTTCCACTCGATCGCCGGCCTGCACCTGCGCGTCGGACGGCGGCGCGGCGGCGTCCCGATCGAGGACGTCCAGGGCGTGTCGAGCTCGGTGATCCGCAAGGCCGTCGAGAGCGGCGAGACCGTGGCGACCGGAAACGCCGTGGCCGACCCGAGCCTCGGGCTCGCGAAGAGCGTGATCCTGATGGATCTGCGAACGATCGTCTGCATTCCGCTCCGTTCGCCCCGGAGCGAGGCGGTCGGCACCGTCCGCGGCCTGGGCGCGCTCTACGTCGACAACCCGGAGACCTCGGCTTCGTTCCCGGCGGACAGCCTGCGGGCGGCCGAGGCGCTCGCCCGTCACGCGGCCCTGGCCATCGAGAACGCCCAGCTCTTCGAGAGCGAGCGCCGCACCACCCAGGAGCTGCGGATCGCGCAGAACCAGCTGCTGCAAGCCGAGAAGATGGCCACGATCGGGCGCATGGCCGCCGGCCTCGCCCACGAGCTCAACACGCCCCTCACGTACATCATGGGCAGCCTCGAGCTGCTTCAGCTGCAGGCCCTGTCCCAGGACCAGCAGGAACTGCTGGGGGCCGTGAACAAGGGCGTCGAGCGGATCCGGGGACTCGGCCAGAACCTGCTGGCCTTCAGCCGCCCGGCCCAGGAACAACCGATGCCCGTCGACGTCAACGTCATCCTCGAGCGCGCTCTCGAGTTCTGCCACTACCAGACCATGAAGGCGGGCGTCCAGGTCGAGAAGCACCTGGAGGCGACCCTGCCCCGGGTGCCCGGTGTCGCGAGCCAGCTCGAGATGGCCTTCATCAACCTGATCGTCAACGCGGGCCAGGCCATGGCGGAGCGCAGCGTCCGCATGCTCACGATCACCACTAGCCACGCGAACGGCGAGGTCGAGATCCGTGTCGCCGACACGGGTCCCGGCATCCCCGACGAGATCCGGCCCACCGTCTTCGAGCCCTTCGTGACGACCAAGGCGGCCGGAGAGGGCACCGGGCTCGGCCTGTCGACGGTGCTCATGATCGCCCAGCGCCATCGCGGTCGGATCGACTTCACGACCGAGCCGGGCCTGGGCACAGAGTTCCGGTTGCACCTCCCGACGGCCTGACCTCTCCGCCACGCCGCGGCGTGGCGTGAGGCGTTTTTGGCTGTGTCGAAACCACACCAGGGCGCGATCGCCAAGCGTAAGTCCTTTAAAAACAATGTCGCATTCCTGGCACGGCTCCTGCTTCAGCGCAGCACGGGAGGAAATGTGCTGACCACCACGGCGTTGATGGTGCTGGGCGGTATGGCGTCGCTCCTGGGCTCCTTGTACGGAGGATGGGGCGGCTCGTTCCTGCAGGCGGGCGACGTGGTCCTCGCCGTCGGAACGGCCGCGGGCATCGCCTACTCCCGGACCGGCCGTCGGGAGTGACCCTCCCCAGCCGTCGCGTGCTGCGCCTCGTCGCCTGGAGCTACGCCGTCAAGACGCTGATCGTCGGGGCGGCCTGGATCCTGATCCCGGACCTTCCACAGCAGGCGATGGCGGTCGTCCGCAGCGCCTTCGTCGACTAGGTCCGGAACATCTCGTCGGCCGGACGCAGCGGCCGGTCGAGCCAGAGCGGGCGCCGCAGTCCCCCGGGCCCCGGTCCCGGCCGCGCCTTCGCGAGCCACTCCCGGTACACCTCCGTCGAGCGCGCCGTGTCGACGTAGACGTCGGCGTAGCGGTCCCCTTCCTTCGCCAGGGATACCACCACCTTCTGGTGCCAGCAGTGCATCCCCGACACGGGATCGGGGTGCACCGGGAACGTCAGGTTCTGGTGGACTCCGCCGTCCGTCCACCAGATGCGCCGGGAATCCGGATCGGGGCTCTCGAAGGGCTGGACGCCTTCAACCTGACGGACCAGGTACCCCTGCTCCCCGTGCCGCTCGATCCCCACCTTCGCCGTCGACCAACGGCTGCCTTCGGCCTCGTGCAGCCGCCAACGGCCCATGTGATGGGAACAGGCCACGACCCCGGGCGCGATCGATTCGGTGACCCAGGCGTGATTGACCGAGTAGCCGATCTCCGTCGTCACGCGCACCAGGTCTCCGGAGGCGATCCCGAGCCGCTCCGCGTCCCGGGTGTGGATCCAGAGCGGGTTGCGGTGCGAGATCTCGTTCAGCCACTTCGCGTTCCCGGTCCGGGTGTGGACGAGCGTCGGCAGCCGGAAGGTGGGCACGAGCACCATCTCGCCCTTCGAGAGGTCCATCTCGGCGCGGTGGACATGGCTCTTCGTGTACCCGGGGAGCGCCTCGTCCGGCCAGCCCCAGTCGCGCATGGTGCGCGACCAGATCTCCAGCTTCTTCGAGGGGGTCGGGAACTGGGTCGTGTCGTCGAGCTTCTTTCCCTCGGCCTCGATCAGGAACGCTCCGTGACGGCTCATGTACTCGAGCGGCGTGAGTCCTTCCTTCGCCGCGGCCTCCGGCAGGCCCGGCACCGAGTTCTCGAACAGCCAGCGGTAGTACTCCCGGACCGTCAGCTTCTCTCCTGGCCGGTACGGGGACTCGAACCACTTGCGGATCCCCAGGGCGCCGTCGGGATCGATGCGCCAGGAGAGCTCGATCCAGAACTCGTCCTCCTCCCAGACCTCGCCGGGGTTCGCCTCGTAGGTGTGCTCGAAGGACTCCCCCATCCGCTCCCGCGCCACGCGCAGCACCGGCTGACGGAAGCTCACCCACTTCCCCGAGTGGGTCTCCTGGCTCTGGATGTCGTGACGCTCGCCCGCCAGCCCCATCGGCAACACGTAGTCCGCGAAGATCGCCGTCTCGTTCCAGATCGGCGTGAGTGCCGCATGGAGCCCGATCATGGCCTCGTCCTTGAGCGCCTCCATCCACGACATCCCGTCGGGGTTCGTCCACAACGGGTTGTAGACACGTGTGAAGTAGACGTCGAGCTTCCCGCGGCCCTCCTTCAGGAAGTGCGGCAGGAGGAAGGACATCTCATAGTGGCTGAGCGGCCACTCCTTCGGAAACAGGAGCTCGTTCCACTCCTTGTGGGGCGGTGGCTCCTCCCAGAACGTCGGCTTGTACTTGTTCCAGGCCGAGGGCGCCGTGCCGCCGGCCGTCGCGAAACTGCCCGTGAGGATCGTGAGCCACTGCAAGGCGCGCGAGACCTGCCAGCCTCCCAGGTTGCCGCTCGCGGTTCCCCGCCAGACGTGGGACGCGAACGCGCCGCGGGCCGCGCCGGCGAGCCGCGCCACGGTGACGATCGTGTCGCGCGGAACGCCGCTCTCGGCCTCGGCGTAGGCCGGCGTGAACTCCCGGTAGC
This sequence comes from uncultured Acidobacteriota bacterium, assembly GCA_902826455.1. Lineage (GTDB taxonomy): Bacteria > Acidobacteriota > Vicinamibacteria > Fen-336 > Fen-336 > CADEEV01. The sequence continues at coordinate 10,327 of CADEEV010000063.1, forward strand.
GCTCGCGCAGCGAGGCCATGAACGCGCCGAACGTGGGCTCGTCGGCCGGGTGGTTGTCGGCCATGTACTCGCGCCAGTTCGTCCACTTCTCGACGAAGGCGAGGTCGGCGAGGCCCTCGTCGAGGAGCACGTTCGCCATCGCGAGCAGGACCGCCGCCTCGCTCCCGGGGTACGTCGGCATCCAGTGGTCCGCCATGGACGCGGTGTTCGACAGCCGCGGGTCCATGACCGCGAGCTTCGCGCCCGCCAGCTTGCCCTCGATGATGCGCTGGGCGTGGGGGTTGAAGTAGTGGCCCGACTCGAGGTGCGCCGAGAGCAGCAGGATGAAGCGCGCCCGCGCGTGGTCGGGGCTCGGGCGGTCGTAGCCGGACCACAGCGCGTAGCCCAGGCGCGCCGACGACGAGCACACATTGGTGTGGGAGTTGTGGCCGTCGATGCCCCAGGCCTTGAGGACGCGGTCCATGGCGCGCTCGTGGCCCGGCCGCCCGACGTGGTACATGACCTCGTTCTTGCGGCCCTCCAGGAAGGCCTTGCGGATGCGCCCGCCGATCTCGTCCAGGACCTGGTCCCAGCTCACGCGGTTCCACTTGCCCTCGCCCCGGGCGCCGGCACGGCGCAGGGGGTGGAGGATGCGCTCGGGATCGTGGATCTGGTTGATGGTGGCGGGGCCCTTCGCGCAGTTGTGGCCCCGCGACGCGGGATGCAGCGGGTTCCCGTCGAACTTCCGGATCCGCATCGTGTCCTTGTCGATCCACGCGAGCATGCCGCAGGCGGCCTCGCAGTTGAAGCAGATCGTGGGCACGAGCATGTAGCGCTTCTCGACGCGCCGGGGCCACTGCTTCACGTCGTACTCGCGCCAGTCGTCCCACTTCTCGCGAGGCGGGAACGCCTGGAGGCCCGAGCCCGGCGACAGCCGCTCGACGGTCATGCGTTGGGGATCCGCTGGGGTGCCTGCACGTAGAGGTGCTCCCACAGCAGCAGACCCGTGAGCGCCAGGCTGCCCGCGGCCGCGTCCAGGCTCGGAGCCACCCACAGCAGCACGAGCGGGACCAGGTGGCCGATGGCGAGCACCCCCACCGGAAAGCGCAGGTCGTTCTCGATGAGGTGGGCCGCGCGGCGGGCGTCCTCGGTCGAGTGCCGGCCCCACACCTCGAGAGCCACGATCAGGCCGTTGAGCGGCAGCAGGTAGCGCAACCAGTCGGCCGCGAGCAGCGCCGAGCCCGCGGTGAGCGCCTGGATCACGAGGTGCGGCGCCAGCAGCGACGACTGCCACAGGTCGCGGCCCTTGGACTGGCCGAACAGGAACGCCGTGTAGACCGCCGTGGCCGTGGCCGCGAACATGGTCACGACCGTGAGCGGCAGCGGGGGCGTACGGCCGAGGAAACCCAGCCCAACCTCGAGTGTGAGGAGCATTCCGTAGGCCGTGATCACGTAAGCGCCGCGCACCAGCCAGCTGCGCCATTGCGGCCGCGTCAGGGTCCAGAGGAAGCGCTGCGGCTGGCGCAGGTCCCACACCAGGAGCACGCCGGTGGCGGCCAGGAAGAGCAGCGCCATCAGGCACACGCCGGGCCGGAGCACGTAGGAGTTCGGGTAGAGCAGCGACAGGAGCGCGGGAACGAGATACAAGCCCGCGGCTATCGATTTCGTCCAGAGATACGCCGACACCTTCCAGCCCCACGAGTTGCGATGCTGCTCCTTGACGCCGTACGTGCGCCGCGGCGCGCCGGCGTCTTCGGTCAGGGGCATGGGGGGCAGCGCCGCGGCCTGGGGCGCCTGGGACCACATGTAGTCCGAGGGCGGCGGAGCCGCGGAAGGCACGAGGGAGGCCGCGTCGGCTTCGATGTAGAAGACCTTCGGCCGCGTGCCCTTCTCGGGCTTGCGCACCTGGAGCGGGATGCGCCCGACGATCCCGGCGATCTTCGATGCGTTGTCCTCCAGGTCGCCGGCGACGATCGCCTGGGTCGGACAGACGGTGACGCAGGGCGGCTCGAGGCCCACCTCGACGCGGTGCGCGCAGAAGTTGCACTTGGCCGCGGTCTCCGTCTGCGGGTCGATGTAGATCGCGTCGTAGGGGCAGCCCTGCATGCAGGCCTTGCAGCCGATGCAGCGGCGCGGGTCGAAGTCGACGATGCCGTCGCGGCGCTTGAAGAGCGCCGTGGTCGGACAGATCTCGACGCACGGAGCGTCCTCGCAGTGGTTGCAGCGCGTGACCGTGAAGGTCCTGCGGGTCTGGGGGAACTCGCCCTTCTCGATGTACTTGACCCAGGTCCGGGCCACGCCCAGCGGCACCTCGTGCTCGGCCTTGCAGGCCACCGAACACGCGTGACAGCCGATGCATCTCCGGTTGTCGATCACGAAGGCGTAGTTCACGCGGGGTGGATTCTAGCTCAGTGCGGCGGCGAGGATGCCGGCGCGACGTCGGCGAGGTGCAGCCAGTAGTCCGAGCCGGGGCTCCAGTTGAAGGCGCGATCCACGGCCCAGACCTCTTCGTCGGTGTAGAGCGGGATCCACACCAGCTCGCGCATGACCTGCGCCATCAGCTCCTCGAGAGCCCGACGGCGGCTCGGAAGGTCCTCCAGCACCAGGGTCTTCTCCGTGGCGCGGTCGAGCACGGGGTTCGAGTAGCCGGACTCGTTGAAGGCGCCGAGGCCCCGCGCGGGCTCCGCCGAGTGCAGCGCGTTCTCGAACAACTCCCCCGAGTCGCCCGTGGTGCACGACCACCGGTCGAGCCACAAGGTGAACTCGCGCCGCTTCAAGGCGGCGAAGTACTCCGGGTCCGGCTGGGCGACCACCGTCACGTCGATGCCGATCTCGTGGAGCTGGGTCCGCACGAGCTGGGCGGCCTCCGCGAGGATCTCGCGGGTGTGGAGCGACACCGGGAGCCGTCCGTCGCCGACGGCCGCCTGGAGCAGCTCGCGGGCCCGGGGTCGATCGCTGCGCAGCACGGGCAGGGCGGCGTTGAAGCCGAAGACGTGGCGCGGCACGAGCTGGTTGGCGGGCGCCGCGTGACTGGGCAGCCCGGCCACGAGCGCGTCGCGATCGAGGGCGAGCTGGATCGCCTCGCGCACCCGCCGGTCGAGGAACGGGTTGGCCCGGCCCGGGCAGCAGGCCGGCGCCTCGGCCACGAGATCGAAGCCCAGGTACTTCACCTGGAGGCTGCCGCGGCGATGCAGGCTCACGCGCCGGAACGCCGCGTCGTCGACGCGGCGCAGTCCCACGAGGCCCATGTCCGCCCGCCCCGCCACGAGCTCGCTCACGATCTCGCGGGGCGGCACGTTGAGCCGCACGCTCACGCTCGCGAGCGGAGCCCGTCCCCGGCGGTCGCCCTCCCTGGCCGTGAGCTCGGCCTCGAGGCCCGGACGCCACTGCCGGACGCGGTAGGGACCCGTGCCGTCGCTCTCGCGCGCCAGGACCGCGCGGGTGCTGCCGTCGGGCACGATCAGCACGTGCCCCAGCTTGTTGAGGAAGGCGGCCGAGCGCCGGCGCAGGTGCACGCGCAGGGTGAGCGGGCCGAGGGCTTCGGCGCTCGCCACGTCGCCGAGGTAGTAGCTCGTCTCGAGGTCGGGGGCGGCGACGATCCGCTCGATCGAGAAGGCCGCGTCCCGGGCGGCGAACGGCCTCCCGCTGTGGAACGTGAGACCAGGCTGCAGGTCGAAGTCCCAGGTGAGCGGATCGGGGTTGGACCAGCTGCGGGCGAGGCCCGGACGCAGGCCGAGCCCAGGATCGGCGTGGATCAAGGGCTCGTAGACGTTGCCGAGCAGGGTGAGCGCGGCCGTCGTGTTCGAGACGTGAGGGTCGAGCGTCGAGACGTCCGAGGGGAGCATCACGCGCAGGCGATCCCGCGGAGGCGTCGCAGGGCCCCGGCAGCCCGCGAGCGCCAGTACCAGGGCGCCCAGAAGGGCCGTGTTCCGACGGCCAGGAGGGATCAGGCTACTCCGAGACCACGACCCTGCCCCGGAGCGCCTCGACGTCGGGCTCGAGACAGCAATAGGAGGGGAACGTCCCGGCACGGTCGGGCGTCAGCTCCAGGACCGTGGCCTTGCCGGGCACGACCCGCTTCTCGACCCTGAGGGCGTCCACGGCGAAACAGTGCTCGCCGTCGGCGGTCTTCAGGACGAGCCGCGTGGTCTCGCCCTTGCGGAGGTTCAGGACCTTCGGCTTGACGCTGGTTCGGGACAGCACGAGCTCGACGTCCTCGGCGAGGGCCGCGCTGGCCGCCCCCGAGGCCGCACAAAAAACGAGGAGCATGGGCCTGAGGCTCATGCTCCTATTGTGCGCCTGTCGGGGTCGCTTGTGGGCCCCGGGCAAGCTCAGCGCCGGCCGCCCCGACCGCCTCGATCGCCGTCGCGCCGGGGACCGCGGTCACGATCCCGGCGATGCTCGCCGTGACCGCCGCCGTGACCGCCGGACGGGCCGTGACCGCCGCCCGAGCCGCTGTCGACGCTGACCCCTTCCGGGGCCTCGATGAGGGCCTTGCGCGACAGGCGGATCTTGCCCGACGGGTCGATGTTCACGACCTTGACCAGCACCTGGTCGCCTTCCTTGACCTCGGCATGCACGTCCTGCACGCGCTGGTGCGACATCTCGGAGACGTGGAGCAGGCCGTCCGTGCCCGGCAGGATCTCGACGAAGGCGCCGAACTCGACGACCCGGACCACCTTGCCCAGGTAGGTCTTGTTGAGCTCGGCCGTGGCGGTGAGCTCCTCGATGATCGCGACCGCCTTCTTGGCGGCGTTCTCGTCGATCGAAGCGATCGACACGCGCCCGTCGTCCTCGACGTCGATCTTGCAGCCCGTGCGCTCGACGATCGAGCGGATCATCTTGCCGCCCGGCCCGATGATGTCGCGGATCTTGTCGACCGGCACGCGGATCGTGAGGATGCGCGGGGCGTAGGCGCTGATGTTGGTGCGCGGCGCCGCCAGGGCCTCGGCCATGCGGTCGAGGATGTGGAGACGGCCGACCCGGGCCTGCTCGAGGGCCTGGGCCATGATCTCCGGCGTGATGCCGCCGATCTTGATGTCCATCTGGAGCGCCGTGATGCCGTTGCGGGTGCCGGCGACCTTGAAGTCCATGTCGCCGTAGTGGTCTTCCTCGCCGGCGATGTCGGAGAGCACCGCGTAGCGATCCCCTTCCTTGACGAGGCCCATGGCGACACCGGCCACCGGGTTCAGGATCGGCACGCCGGCGTCCATCATCGCGAGGGTGCCGCCGCAGATCGACGCCATCGACGACGAGCCGTTCGACTCGGTGATGTCCGACACGATGCGCACCGTGTACGGGAAGGCGTCCTCGGACGGGAGCATCTCCTTGAGGGCGCGCTCGGCGAGAGCGCCGTGGCCGATCTCGCGCCGCCCCGGCCCGCGCAGGAACTTCACCTCGCCCACGGAGAAGGGCGGGAAGTTGTAGTGCAGCATGAAGCGCTTCTTGAACTCCGACTCCTGCACCGTGTCGATGATCTGGGCGTCCTCGCTGGTGCCGAGGGTGGCCGTGACGAGGGCCTGGGTCTCGCCGCGGGTGAACAGGGCGGAGCCGTGGGTGCGCGGCAGCACGCCGACCTCGCCGTGGATCGGACGGATCTCATCGAAGCGGCGGCCGTCGAGACGGCGGCCGTTCATGAGGATCTCGGTGCGGAGCAGCTTCTCGCGCAAGCCGTCGTAGACGGCGGGCACGGCGGCCTTCTTCGCGGCCTGGTCCTCGGGGATCGAGGCCACGAAAGCGTCCTTGACCTCCTTCATCTTCGCGTAGGAGGCGAGCTTGCCCTTCATGCGCATGGCCGCGAGCAGGGGCTCGACCATGGCGTTCTCGATTTCCGAGCGGAGCGCCGGATCGACCTCCTTCTTCGCGACCGCGCGCTTGGGCTTGCCCACCTGCGCGCGCAGGTCCTTCTGCATCTTCACGATCTGCTTGATGACGGCGTGGCCTTCCGACAAGGCCCGCACCATCTCGGCCTCGGGCAGCTCGGAAGCGCCCGATTCGACCATGACGATCGCGTCCTCGGTGCCGGCGATCAGCAGGTTCAGCTTGCTCTTGGTCTTGAAGTCGGCGTTCGTGGGGTTCACGACGCACTGGCCGTCCCAGTAGCCGACGCGCACGGCGCCGATCGGGCTCTCGAACGGGATGTCTGAGATGTACAGGGAGGCCGAGGCGCCGATGATCGCCAGGGTGTCGGAGTCGTTCTCGAGGTCGGCCGAGAGGAGCAGGCCGATGACCTGGGTCTCGCACGCGTAGCCCTCGGGGAACAGCGGGCGCAGCGGCCGGTCGATCATGCGTGACGTCAGGACTTCCTTCTCGTTCGGGCGTCCCTCGCGCTTGAAGAACCCGCCGGGGATCTTGCCGCTCGCGTAGTTGTTCTCGCGGTAGTCGACCGTGAGGGGCAGGAAGTCGACGCCCACGCGGGGTTCACGCTGGGCGCAGGCCGTGGCGAGGACGACGGTGTCGCCGAGGCGCACGAGGGTGGCGCCGTCGGCCTGCTTGGCGATGCTGCCGGTCTCGATCGACAGCGTGTGCCGACCGAGCGACATCTCGACTCGATTCATTCTCTCTTCTCCGCTCTCTCTCCGCCCGCCCGCCATCGGGCGTCGGGGTTCAGGAGATCGCGGCCGTACCGGCTTCCCGACCCCCCAGGCGACGTCCGCAGCAGAAAAAATGAATGCGGATGAGGGCTATCACGAACGACGACTGGGGCGCAGGAGCCTCGGGCTCACGATCTTGGCTAACGTCGGTGGGAGGGTACGAGTTGCGTAGGACGGCCTACTTGCGGATGCCCAGCTTGTCGATCAGGCCGCGATAGCGCGAGAGGTCCTTGCCCTTCAGGTAGTCGAGCAGCCGGCGGCGCTGGCCGACGAGCATCATGAGACCGCGCCGCGAGTGATGATCCTTCGCGTGGGTCTTGAAGTGCTCCGTGAGGTAAGTGATGCGCTCGCTGAGAATGGCGATCTGAACCTCGGGTGACCCCGTGTCCGCTTCGTGAGTCCGCACACCCGTGATGACGTCCGTCTTACGCGTCTTGCTGAGAGTCACCCGTCTATCCTCCCCGATCTCCACATTAAACAAGCGGGCATGCTAGCACAGCACCGCAAGTCCTGTAAACCCTTGATCTTCCGGGCAGCGCCCCGCGGCTAGTCGGCGAGCACCACGTCGGGCAAGAGACGCCCGTCTCCGGCCGCCAGCGCGAGCGCCGCGAGCTCACCCTGGCGATCCACGATCCGCACCCGCTGCCCCTCCGGAAACTCTGCAGCTACAAGGAGATGAGAGGACTCCACGGCTCGTCCGTGGCGCACCGCCGCGCGGCCATCGTCTCCCACGCGAGCCAGCGGCAGGCCGGGCAGCAGGCCGGCCATGGAAACGACGCGCTCGCGCGCCTGCGGCCCGACGTCGTCCCAGGCGACGGCGTTCTCGGCCGCGAACTCCCCGCTCCTCGTGCGCCGGAGCGACACGAGATGGCCTCCGACGCCGAGCGCGAGGCCGAGGTCTCGCGCCAGGGCCCGGATGTAGGTCCCGGCCGAACAACGCACGATCATCCGGAACACGCCGGCCTCGGCGGCATCGACGCGGATCTCGTGGACCGTCACCCGGGACGGCGGCGCCACGACCGCCTCCCCCTCCCGGGCGAGCTCATACATCTTCCGACCCGCGACCCGCTTGGCCGAGTACGCGGGAGGCACCTGATCGATGACGCCGACGAGCGCCTGGGCCGCCGCGGCGATCGCCTCCGGCGCGATCGCGACGCTCACGGGCTCTCCCAGCGGCTCGCCGGTGAAATCGTCCGTCGTCGTGGCGAAGCCCAGGCGCACGCCGGCCTCGTAGACTTTCTCGCCGTCCATGAGGAACCGCGAGAGCCGCGTCGCCTTTCCCACGCACACCGCGAGCACGCCCGTCGCGAAGGGATCGAGGGTGCCCGTGTGGCCCACGCGGCGCGTGCCGAGGGCCCGGCGCACGCGGTCGACGACGTCGTGGGAGGTCGGCCCGGCGGGCTTGTCGACGACCAGGACCCCGGAGACGGCGCTCACTCCCCGGCGTCGTCCTCTTCGGGGCGCGCGGCCAGATCGCCCTTCACCTCGTCCAGGATGCTGGCGACGCGCGCGGTCGCGTCGACGCCCTTGTCGTAGACGAACTGGACGTCGGGGGTTAGCCGCATCCTCAGGCGGCGGCCGACCTCGCGGCGCACGAAGCCCGACGCCTGCCTGAGGCCCTCGAGGCTCTTCTCCTGCTGGGACTTGTCCCCGAGCACGCTCACGAAGACGCGCGCGAAGCGGAGGTCCGGCGTGAGCTCCACCCGGGTCACGGTCACGAAGCCGATGCGCGGATCCTTGAGCTCGCGGCCGATCATGGTCGCGATCTCGTCCCGGATCTCCTGGCTCACGCGTTCGACGCGCCTGACGCTCACGCTAGGACCTCCACATGGCTGTCGACGAGCAGGATGTCGCGAGCCGTTCCGGCCTCGCCGGCCACGCTGTCGAGCGTCGCCTCGAGGTGGCCGTGGTCCGTGTTGACCGAGACCACGGCGATGCGCGCCCGCTGCCACAGGTCCTGGTGCTCGACCTCGGCGATCGACACGTTGAACCGGTTGCGCACCTTCTGCTCGAAGCTGCGCAGGGCCTGGCGCTTGTCCTTGAGGGAGCGCGCGCCCGGGAAATGGAGTTCGAGGACCAAGAGCCCGATCACCACGAGCGCCCCCGCCGCTGCTACTCCAGCGTCTCCTTGACCTTCTCGGTCGTGAAGAACTCGATCACGTCGCCCGGCTTCACATCGTTGTACCCGGCGATGCCGATGCCGCACTCGTTGCCGGACTTCACCTCGGAGGCGTCGTCCTTGAAGCGCTTCAGGGACGAGACCTTGCCGGTGTGGATGACGACGTTGTCGCGGAGCAGCCGGATCATGGCCTGGCGGTTCACGCGGCCGTCCGTGACGTAGGAGCCCGCGATCGTGCCGACCTTGGAGATCTTGAACGTGTCCCGCACCTCGGCGGCGCCCAGGCGCACCTCGCGGATGGACGGCTCGAGAAGGCCCTCGAGGGCCTTCTTCATCTCTTCCACGGCGTCGTAGATGACCGTGTAGAGCCGGATCTCCACCTTGTCGCGCTCGGCGGCGTCGGCCGCCTTGCGCTCGGGGCGCACGTTGAAGCCGATCACGACGGCGTTCGACGCCGCGGCGAGCAGCACGTCGCCCTCGCTGATCGCGCCGGCGCCGGAGCGGATGATCCGCAGCTTGATCTTCTCCTGCGGGATCTTCATGAGCTGGTCGCACACGGCCTCGACCGAGCCCTGCACGTCGGCCTTGACGACGAGCGGCAGCTCCTTCAGCTGGCCGTCGGCGATCGCGCGCGAGAGATCCTCGAGGCGGACCTTCGACGTCGAGGCCATGGCGCGCTCGCGGAGCTTGAGCTGGCGGAAGCCCACGATCGACTGGGCCTTCACGGAGTCGTTGACGACGAGCATCTGGTCGCCCGGCTCCGGCAGCGCGCCGAGGCCCAGGATCTCCACCGGGGTCGACGGGCCGGCTTCCTTCAGGCGCTCGCCCTGGTCGTCGACGAGGGCCCGCACCTTGCCGGAGACGGCGCCGGCCACGACGGTATCGCCCACGGCGAGGACGCCGTCCTGGACGAGGACCGTCGCCACAGGGCCGCGCCCCTTGTCGAGGCGAGCCTCGAGGACGGTCCCGGTCGCGGGCTTCTTCGGGTTCGCCTTGAGCTCCTGGAGGTCGGCGACGAGGAGCAGCATCTCGAGGAGCTGCCCCAGGTTCTCCTTCTTCTTGGCCGAGACGTTCACGAAGACCGTCGTACCGCCCCACTCCTCGGGCATCAGGCCCCGGTCGGAGAGCTGCTGCTTGACACGGTCGGGCTGGGCGCCGGCCTTGTCGATCTTGTTGACGGCCACGACGATCGGCACGCCGGCGGCCTTCGCATGGTCCATGGCCTCGACGGTCTGGGGCATGACGCCGTCGTCGGCGGCGACCACCAGCACGACGATGTCGGTGACCTTGGCGCCGCGGGCGCGCATCAAGGTGAAGGCCTCGTGACCGGGGGTGTCGAGGAAGACCACCTTCCGCTTGCCGACGTTCACGTGGTAGGCGCCGATGTGCTGCGTGATGCCGCCGGCCTCGCCCGCCGCGACCTGCGTCTCGCGGATCGCGTCGAGGAGCGACGTCTTGCCGTGGTCGACGTGGCCCATGACCGTGATGACCGGCGCGCGGCCGACCAGGTCCTCGGGCCGCGACTCGCTGGCTTGCACCTGGTCGACTTCCTCTTCGAACGTCTGGATCGACGCTTCGTAGTGGAACTCCTTCGCGATCTCGATCGCGAGGGTCGGCTCCAGGCTCTGGTTGACCGTCGCCATGATGCCGCGGGTGATGAGCGCCTTCATGATGTCGCGGCTCTTGACCTCGGTCATCTTCTCCGTCAGTTCCTTGACGGTGACGCCCTCGGTCAGGGTGATCTTGCGCGGCGGTCCGCTGTAGGTCGGCCTCTGCTCGACGACCGGAGCCTGCACTCGCGTGACGCGATCCTTGCGCGCGGGCCCGGCCGGGCGCTGCGGCAGCGGCGCCATCGGCGGGCGGCGGCCGGGGATCGGAGACACGGGACGCAGCGAGGACGGCGGCGCCCCGGGACGCGGCGGAGCGGTCGGGTGCATCGGACGCGGCAGCGACGGGCCGCCGCCGGTCGAGTGCGGGCTGGTCGGATGCGGACCCACGGGACGCGGCGGCGCGATCGGCCGCAGCGGGCGCGGAATGATCGCGGGCCTGGCGGCGACCGGCGCGACGCTCGCGGGAGCGGCCGGGGCGTGGGCCACGGGCGCCGGCGGCGGAGCCGGCGGGGCCGGCGGTGCGATCGGCCGCACGGGCCCGGTCACGCGCGGCACGGGCGTGTGCATGCGGGCGACGGGCGGCGCAGGCGGCGGGATGGGCGCGACCGGGGCCGGCGCGTGGGCCGGGGGCGGCGGAGCCGGGACTTGGGCGGCGGGTGCGGTCGTCTGCAGCGCTTCTTCTTCCTGTTCCTGTTCCGGTGCTTCGGACTCGTCGACGGTCTCGATCACCGGCGGCGGCGCCGTGACCTTCGGTGCCAGGCGCGGCGCGCCCGGGCTGTGGATGAGGGCCGGCGCGGCTTCCTCGCCGGGCGCCTTCTTCTCCTCGTCCTTCTTGTCCTTTGCGGCGACCTTC
>CADEEV010000064.1 GCA_902826455.1 uncultured Acidobacteriota bacterium
AGTCCCAGTGTGGCCGTCCGCCCTCTCAGGCCGGCTACCGATCGTCGCCTTGGTGGGCCGTTACCCCGCCAACTAGCTAATCGGACGCGGGCTCCTCTTCAAGCGCCAGGCCTTGCGGTCCCCGGCTTTGATCCCCAGAATGAACCAAGGATGTCATGCGGTATTAGCACCAGTTTCCCGGTGTTATTCCCCACTCGAAGGCAGATCACCCACGCGTTACTCACCCGTTCGCCGCTCTACTTGGGGAGTTGCCCCCCCTTTCGCGCTCGACTTGCATGTGTTAGGCACGCCGCCAGCGTTGATTCTGAGCCAGGATCAAACTCTCCAGTTAAACTCTACAGACGCTTTCGCGCCCGCTTCGTTACCGAAGAAACTTCATGGTCCGTAGGCCGAAATCTCGCTTCGGAATGTATGCTACCTACCTAGTTTTCAAAGAGCCTCCCCGTTTTCAGGGGACTCGACCAGAATATCGAAGTTACGCTGCCCTTGTCAAGGCCTTTCGATATTTTCTTTTGGGAGGCACGGCTGAGGGGGTACGAGACGACTGCGACCCGCCCGAACGACCTCCGGAAACCGAGACTCTATGAGAACTTGGAATCCTTGTCAAGCATCAAGCATCAGCCGCCTCGATCCGCGCGAAGCTCCTCGGTCCAACTTGCACGATCCGGGACTGGCCCAGAACGAGCGCAATGACGGACGCACCATCGAGGACCGCTCCGTCGCACCTCACCGCACGCGCCTTGACCAAGCGGGCCGCGTCACTCTTGGATTTGGTCAAGCCCGAGGCGAACGCCAACTCGTGTGCCTTGTAGCTTCCTGGCGCCAGGCGTACCAGCGGCATTTCCGATGGAGCTCGCCTCTGCTGGTGTACTTGTCGCCACTCGGCTTCGGCTTCGCTTGCCGCAAGTTGTCCGTGAAAGTCGCGCGTGATGGAGCGAGCCAATGCCATCTTTGACTCCATGGGCACATTCCGCTCGCGCTCGACCTGGATGGCGCCAATGCTGAGGTCCGTCAGCAGGGTGTAGTACTTCCACATCAGCTCGTCCGAGATCGACAGGACCTTTGCGTACATGACCGCAGGAGCGTCCGCTACGCCGACATAGTTATCGAGGCTCTTGGACATCTTCTCGATGCCATCGAGCCCTTCGAGGAGTGGCGTCGTCAGTACAACCTGCGGTTCGAGCCCGTAGCTCGGCATGATGTCCCGTCCGACGTTGAGATTGAAGAGTTGGTCCGTTCCCCCCAGCTCGACATCGGCCTTCAGGGCCACAGAGTCGTAGGCCTGGGCGAGCGGGTAGAGGAACTCGTGGACAGAGATCGCCTGCCCCGATTCATAGCGTTGGCGAAAATCCCGGCGCTCGAGCATTCGCGCGACGTTGTACGTAGCCGCGAGGCGAACGATGCCGTCCGAGCCGAGCGAGCCGAGCCACTCGCGGTTGAGACGGACTTCGGTCTTGATCGGGTCCAGGATCTTGTAGACCTGCGCCTTGTACGTCTCGGCGTTTCGTTCGATGTCCTCTGCGCTGAGTGCCGGCCGTGTCTTGGACTTGCCGGTCGGGTCGCCGATCATCCCTGTGAAGTCCCCGATCAGAAAGATGACTCGGTGGCCGAGATCCTGAAAGTGCTTCATCTTGCGAAGGAGCACGGTGTGCCCCAGGTGGAGGTCGGGTGCGGTGGGATCGAATCCGACTTTGACGGTGAGCGGCTTGCCACGCGCCAGCTTGGCCTTGAGGGCGTCGGCGGTGACGACATCGACGCAGCCCTTCGTGAGGTAGGCGATGGCTTCGTCGATATTCACCGTGACACCACGATTGAACGACGGCCCTCGATGCGACACCGGCCTTCGAGCAGAAGGCGAGCGGCCCATGGATAAATCCGGTGTTCGGCCTCGAGAATGCGTGCCGCAAGGCCTTCGCTCGTGTCGTCCGGCAGTACCGGAACTGCCTCTTGCGCGACTATCGGCCCCGTATCAAGTCCTTCGTCCACGATGTGGACGGTAGCTCCTGAGACCTTCACGCCGTGATCGAGGGCCTGCTGCTGGGCATCCAGGCCTGGAAAGGCCGGCAAGAGGGACGGGTGAACGTTGAGGATGCGGTTCGGGAAGGACCGGATGAAGATGGCCGAGAGCTTCCGCATGAAACCGGCGAGGCAGACCAAACTGACCTCGCGCTCCTTCAAGACCTCGATGATGGCCCGGTCGTAGTCCTCGCGGGGCCGGCCGCGGTGATCGAGCGAGACCGTTGGAATGCCGGCCGCTCGGGCCCGTTCCAGGCCAAGTGCCGTGGGCACGTTGGATACGACAACGGCAATTTCTCCGCCTAGGGTCCCAGCACGATCGGCAGCGATGAGTGCCTGCAAGTTGCTGCCACGGCCGCTGATCAAGACGCCGACACGATTCATTCGATGACGACGCCCTCTCCGGCGATGACGTTCCCTAGGACGAAGCTGCCCTCGCCCCTGCGTTCGAGCGAGTGCTCCACGTCGTGGAGATCCTCCGGTGCGACGACGACGATCATCCCCACTCCCATGTTGAAGGTCCTGAACATCTCGTCGTCACTCACTTCCCCGCCTGACTGGATCAGCCGGAACAGGGGAGGCACCTGCCAGGCGGAGCGACGGACTCGCGCACCGAGCCCTTCGGGAAGTACGCGAGGGATGTTGCCCTGGAATCCGCCCCCCGTAATGTGGACGAGGGCCCGGACCTTGCGTCGTTCGATCAGCGGCTCCAGGGCGGCGAGGTAGGAGCGATGGGGCGCCAGCAGGGCCCGGCCGACCGTCGTTCCCAATTCCGGAACGTGCGTGTCCACACCATGCCCGAGCGTTTCGAAGAGGACCTTGCGCCCCAGCGAGTAGCCGTTCGTGTGCAGGCCGGCCGACGGGAGCCCGACCAGGACGTCGCCCTCGCGGACTCCCTGGGGCAACGCCCGGCTCCGGTCCACCACTCCGACGATGAACCCGGCCAGGTCATAGTCATCGGCCGCGTAGGTCCCGGGCATCTCCGCCGTTTCCCCACCGATCAGGGGGCACCCGAACTCCGTACAGGCACGCGCGAACCCGGACACGATGGCCGCCACCTTGTCGGCATCCATCCGTCCCAGAGCGACGTAGTCGAGAAAGAACAGTGGGACGGCGCCCTGAACGAGGATGTCGTTCACGCAATGGGCCACGAGGTCGTAGCCCACGGTGTCGTGAATTCCCGCCATGACGGCAACGCGAATCTTGGTACCGACGCCGTCGGTCGAAGCGACCAGGACCGGCTCTTCATAGCGACTCAGATCGGGGCGGAACATGCCGCCGAAGGCGCCGATCTCCGACAGGACGCCAGGATTGAAGGTGGCGCGGGCCAGGTGCTTGATCTTTTCCTTGGCGGCGTCGGCCGAAGAGATGTCGACACCGGCGCTCTTGTAGTCCATAGGTGGGGCGGGATTCTATCATCGCGCCCTTGCTGCTCGCGGAAAGCCGGCAGTAAGATCCGACCAGAGCGAAGGAGACTTGCGTGATCAAGGAAGGGCAGAAGGCGCCGGAGTTTTCAATGCCGTCGTCGGACGGTGGCGAGGTTTCCCTCAAGGGCCTCAGGGGCAAAACGATCGTGCTGTATTTCTACCCGAAGGACGATACGCCCGGCTGCACGCGGGAGGCCTGCGCGTTCAGGGATGCGCAATCCGCCATCAAGAAGACGGGAGCGCTCGTGTTCGGCGTCAGTCCGGATTCCCTAGAGGCGCACGACAAGTTCAGCAAGAAGTACAAGCTCAACTTTCCTCTGCTTTCGGATACGGACAAGGCGGTTGCGAAGCGCTTCGGCGCGTTTGGCGAGAAGGTCATGTATGGGAAGAAGGTGGTGGGGATGATTCGGTCGACCTTCATCATCGATGGCGGTGGCGTCGTCCGGAAGGTCTTCCCGCGCGTGCGCGTGGATGGCCACGACGAACAGGTGCTCGCGGCTCTCAGGGACCTGTGACGCGCATCGCCGCCCCGAGCGCATTCTCGTCGCTGGAGAAGGTGCTCGCGACTCGGCACACGCTGGTCGAGGACTGCCTTCGACGCTACGCCCCGCAAGGCGAAGCGCCCGAGGTGGTGACGGCAGCACACGAGATTCTGTTTGCTCCTGCGAAGCGCCTTCGCCCTATCCTGGCCCTCCTCGTCGCCGATGTTCTCGGCGGGAGTGCGAGGACAATTCTTCCCGCGGCCTGCGCCATCGAGATGGTGCACACCTCGAGCCTCATTCTCGACGATCTGCCCTCGATGGACGATGCGAAGGAGCGGCGCGGACGACCGGCGTGCCATGTAGCACACGGCGAAGCTACGGCCATCCTGGCGGCGTTCACGTTGCTCAATCGCGGCTACGAGATCCTGGCGGAAGGGTGGCCCGAGGGCCCGGATGCCACGCTCCGGAGCTCGATCGCCGCGGATCTGGCAAAGGCCGTGGGGATCACGGGAATGATCGCCGGTCAGGCCTGCGATCTGGCGATGACGGATCGCGCCATCGACTTTCCGACCCTGGAGTTCATCCACAGTCGCAAGACGGGCGCGCTCTTCATCGCCGCCGCCGCCTTGGGGGCTGCCGGACAGCATGCTACCCCCGGGGCGCGCATCGCGGTGGCTGCCTACGCGAAGAACCTGGGGCTCGCGTTCCAGATCGTCGACGACGTCATCGACGCCACGGGGAGCTCCAGCGACGTCGGCAAGGATGTCGGAAAAGACCTCAGGAAAACCACGTTCGTTTCATTCGCCGGCGTCGGGGGCGCTCGACAACTGGCGGCGGAATTGATCGAGGCCAGCCTCGCCGCCCTCGAACCGTTCGGGGAGCCGGCGCAACCGCTTCGGGACCTGGCTCACTATGTGGTGGCCAGAAGGAGGTAGACCGTGACTCGCTGCCCTGCGTGCCAGGCCGACCTCGAGCTCGATGGCTACGAGCTCGACGTCGGCGAGACGATCCATTGCCCCGAATGCGCCGAGGAACTGCGCGTCGTTTCCAGCGAGCCGATGGCCGTGAAAGCCGTCGACGAGGAAGAGGGCTAGGAGCCCTGGGGCCGCTCGAAATCCGCGAGTGCGACCGCTTCCTGCTCGTAGAGCTCGAATATCGGGAGTAGCTTCGAGATGAAGAGCGTCGACTGCACACGCTCGGTGGCGCTCAAAAGCTTGAGGCTGGACCCGAGCCGCTTGGCCGTTCGCAGGCCCGCGACGAGCTCCCCGACTCCCGCCGAATCCATGAAGGAGACTCCCGAGAGGTTGAGCAGGATCTTCTTCCAGTTCTCGGCGAGCAGCTCGTCGAGCGTCTCGCGGAGGATCTGGTCTCCGAGGCCTGCGGTGAGCTTGCCCTTGAGATCCACGATGACGACATCGCCGGCCTTCCGGATTTCGACGTGCATGGAGTTGCTAGTCTAGCCGACCACGCGCCGGAAGACCTCGGGGCGCCGTTCGACGACGACGCGCTTCCGCGCCTGGTCGATGAAGGCCTGGAAGAGTTCGGCCTGCTTCTGGGCCCGGAGCGCGGATGCGATCGCGTCCTTCTGTTGTTCGAATGCGGCCGCGTTGAACTCCTGCTTCTCGAGCACCCGGACGACCGCGTAGCCGGCGGGCACCGGGATCGGGCTCGAGAGATCCTTGAGGGGGAGGCCGAACGCAGCCTCGTCGAGGCTCGCGCCCGTGCCCAGGTCGCCCAGGGCCTGCCCTCGTCCAACCAGCCCGGGAGTCTCCTTTCGAACGAGACCCGCGGCCGTGGCCGCCTTCTCCAGGCCCTGGCCGACCGCCTTGGCCCGAAGGTCGGCGCACAAGGCGCGTGCCTTTTCGCGGGCCGCCTCGTCGACGAGATCTGCCTTGACCTTGTCCTGCACTTCCTTCAATTCGGCAGCTCGCGGCGCCTGGATCTCCGCCACCGAGATGAACGCGAAGCCCTGAGGCAACGTGAACGCTTCCTTCTCGACCTCTCCCTTGGCCATGTCGAAGGCACGGGCGAGCAGCGCCGGCGACTGCAGCGGTGCCGTGACATCCTGACGAGAGAGCGGCGCGCTCTTGACCACGGTGAGGCCCTGTCCTCGGGCAGCTTCCTCGAGGCTACGTCCACTGCGGAGAGCGACGGCGACGGCCTCGGCCTGCGCCTCTGCCATGGCACGCACTCGATCCATGACCAGCCGCTGACGAATCGCGTCCTTGACCTGGGTCAACGGGCGCACGCTCTCGTCCCGATGGGAGGCGACGCGGATGATGTGGAAGCCGTAGGACGTCTTGACGAGTTCGGACGTCGTTCCGGGCTTCAGGTCGAAAGCCGAGTTCTCGAACTCCGGCACCATGCTCCCGCGTTGGAAACAGGACAGGTCTCCGCCCTGGGCCGCCGAGCCCTTGTCCTCGGACGACGCCTTGGCTAGCGCCGCAAAGTCACCACCGGCTCTTACTTTCTGCAGCAGCCCTTCCGCGATCTTGCGCGCCTCGTCCTCCGGGTGGCCTTCGGCCGCTGTGGGCGTGGCTTTCACCTTGATCAGGATGTGGCTCGCGCACACCTGCTCGGGCTCGCGGAACTCGTCGCGATGCTCGTTGTAGTCGGCTTCGACTTCGGCGTCGGTCACGCTCACGCGCGGGCGAAGCGCCTCGCCATCGATCAGGGCGTAGGACAGGACACGGCGCTCCGGAACGCCGTACCGGGTCTTGTGGGCGGCGAAGCGCGCGGCCACCTCGGCGTCCGTCACGCTCACCTGAGCGCGGAAGCGGGCGGCGTCGACGAGGACGTACTCGGCCTTGATCTGCTCGGTGCGGCGGCGGAACTCTCGCTCCACCTCGCCGGCGCTGACGCTTGCTCCCGACCCCACCAGGGCCTCGAGCTTGCGGCGCAGCAGGCTTCCGCGCACGGCGCTCTCGAACTCCTCGACCGTCATCCCGCGCAGGTCGAGGACGCGGCGGATCTCCGCCGTCCCGATGAACTGCCCGTCCTTCTGGTACTCCGGTCCGGTCGCGATCTCGCGGGCCACGGCTTCGTCATCGACGGAGATCCCGAGGCGCTTGGCTTCGAGTGTCACGATGCGCTCGGCCACCAGCCCATCGAGCACCTGGTCCTCGAGGCCGAGCCGCTTCAGCATGGCCGCATCGACGCGCCCCTGGTACATGCGTTCGTACACCTGGCGCTGGCGCAGGTAGTCGCGCTGGAACTCGCCGACGGTGATCGGCAAGCCGCCCACGGACGCCAAGGCTTCACCCGGGCTCCCGGCCTGAGCTCCCTGGAACGCGGGGATGTACAGGATGATGAAAGCGGCGATCACCAGCCAGAGGAAGACGTACAACCAGCGGCGGTGCCGTCGCATGTAACTGAGGGCCATCTGTGCTCCTGAGCCGGCCGAGTACCGTGCCGACGAAACCGCGATTCTAGCGCCGCCACCCGAGCCCCGCAAGGCGCGTCACATTGCACCGGGTCGCCTCGCTACCCTATAATCCCGTGTTCCGTAAGTCTTTGAAGACTTGAGAGATTCCGCATCATGGCTCCATCGAACAAGAGGGATCACCGCGCCGAGGACGATCTCCTCGACTGGTTCACGATCTCCTATCGAACGCTCTACCTCGCGGCCGCAGGGCTGCTCGCCGTCGTCGGTAGTGTCGTGTACGTGATGTACTTCCGGGACCAACCTGCCCAGGTCGTCGAGGAAGTCGCGCCCCCCACGGTCACGACGGCGCGCTTCACGACCCTCGAGGGCAGCGTGAAGGTGAAGCCCGTCGGCACGTTCGAGTGGGTCACGGCGGATCGCAGCATGGTCCTGAAGAAGAGCGACCTGGTCCGGACCGGGCCGGGGGCTGCGGCGGAGATCACGTTCTTCGACGGGACCGTGGTGCACGTCCGACCCGACAGCCTAATCACCATCGAGGAAACGTCCGAGGATCCTTCGACCAAGGCACGGAAGGTCGCGTGGCACATCTCGTCGGGTGAGGTGAACTTCCAGACGGTTCGCAAGAACGTGCCCGGCAGCGAGACCGAGGTCTCGACGCCTACGGCGCGCGGAACTGTCGGCGAGAACTCGAACGCCGCGATACGCGTTGCCGAGACCGGCGACAGCGATTTCCGGTTGTTCGCCGGAAGTGGCCGCCTCGAAACGAAGTCCGGACAGACCTACGATCTGGCCTCGAGCGAGGGGGTGAAGGTCGACGCCTCCGGCAAGGCCGGTCCCAAGGTCGGATTGCCCGCGATGCCCACGCTGCTGGCGCCGCCGCATCAGGCCGAGATCACCTACCCCAACCCGAACGTCGCGACCACGCTTCTCGCGTGGAAGGCCGTCGAGGGCGCCACGGGCTACCACGTGATGGTCGATTACAGCGCCTATTTCAATCGGCCGTTGGTGGACCGCAAAGGCCTTCGCGACAGCTCCGTGGAGCTGCGTGGTCTCGACGTCGGCAAATACTACTGGCGCGTCGCTGCCATCGACAAGAACGGCGAGGAAGGGGACTTCTCGGCCTTTGCCCGCTTCACGGTCGCGTCGGCGGCGGGTAGCACCCGCGGTGACGGCCCGCCGCCACCCCTCGTCATCGAATCGATCGACACGCGGCAGAACATCCTGCACGTCAAGGGACGCACGGAACCGGGCGCGACGGTCACGGTCAACGGCCTGCGCATCGAGGTCGACGGCGACGGCTCGTTCACCGACTACATTCCCCTCGAGAGCCCCGGCCGACAGATGGTGGTTATCCGCGCCACAGGGCTGAACGGCGGCGTGAACGAGCGCAAGCAGCCGGTCGTGGTGAGCTACTGACGTGGCGAAGGTCGCGGTTTTCGGACGGGCCGCGCTGAAGCGACGGTTCGCCACCTGGGGCGGCAAGGGGCTCGACTACCAGATGCTCGCTCCCGAGGACCTGCGCGGCCCCGCTCTCGCCGTGAAGAATTTCGACGCAGCCCTCGTGGAGTCCGGCCCGGCCTCGCGCCGGGCGCTCGTGGCCCTGCGACGGACGATGACGGGGCGGCCCGTAGGAAGTTTTTCCCTGCGACCGTCCGCCGAGGCCGTGCGGCTGTCGGCCGAGATGGGCTTCGATTTCCACGTTGCGCTTCCCCAGGAGCCGCGGGAGGTTCTCGCGCGCCTCAAGGCGACACCGATCCGGCGTGTGGCGCGCAGGCGTCGCAGTCGCACTGCGGCCAGCGCCGGCAAGCGCCTCGCGATCCTCACGGACATCGTCAAGACCGCGAACTCCATCCTCGAGCCCAGGAAGGTGATCGAGCTGATCATGGCGCGCATCCAGGAGCTCATTCCCTCGGACGCGTGGTCGATGCTCATGGTGGACGAGGAGCGCGGCGAGCTCACATTCGAGCTTGTGCTGGGCGAGAAGGGCAAGGATCTCTCGGGATTCCGCATGCGCATCGGCGAGGGCATAGCGGGCTGGGTGGCGGAAACCGGCCGGCCCACGATCGTCAACGACACCGCCAAGGATCCCCGCTTCGCCGGCAAGTTCGACGCCGAGACGAAGTTCCGTACGCGCTCGATCCTGTGCGCGCCCCTCATCTCGCGAGGCCGCACGATCGGCGTCGTGGAGATCATCAACAGGAAGGGCGGACGCTTCACCCGTGACGACCTCAAGATGCTCAACACGCTCGTCGATCCCTGCGCGATCGCGATCGAGAACGCCATCCTCTTCCAGCGCGCCGAGCAGCTCACGATCACCGACGACCTCACGAAGCTGTTCAACTCGCGGTACCTGAACCTCTACATCGGCCGCGAGATCAAGCGCTGCAAGCGCCACGGCATCCCTCTCTCGGTGATCTTCCTGGACCTCGACGGTTTCAAGGGCGTGAATGACCAGTACGGGCACCTGGCGGGGTCGCGAACCCTGTCCGAGGTCGGCCAGATCCTGATGGCTGCAGTCCGCGAGTCCGACGTGCTCGCGCGCTACGGCGGCGACGAGTTCGTGGTGGTGCTTCCCGAGACGCCGTCGGGCGGAGCGATGGTCATCGCCGAGCGGATTCGCAAGGCCATCGAGGAGCACTCGTTTCTCGAAGGCCAGGGCCTCAAGGCGCGCATCTCGGCGTCCTTCGGCGTCGCGACCTACCCCGATCACGCATTGACGCCCGAGGGCCTGATCCAGAAGGCGGATCAGGCGATGTATCGCGTCAAGGAACGGAACAAGAACGACATCGAGGTTGCACTCTAGCCGCAGCGTCATTTTCCGGACGACTTCTTTCAGGAGCTGATTCAAGACTCATGAACCTGCGTTCCCTCTTCAACCTGAGCTTTCTCTCGAGCGACCTCGCGATCGACCTGGGCACGGCCAACACCCTGGTCTACGCGAAGGGCAAGGGGATCGTCGTCGCCGAGCCGTCGATGGTCGCCGTCAACACGGTCACGGGCAAGGTCGAGGCCGTGGGCAAGGACGCGAAGGAGATGCTCGGCCGCACGCCGGGCAAGATCGTCGCGATCCGCCCCATGAAGGACGGCGTGATCGCCGATTTCGAGATCACGGAGAAGATGCTCTCGCACTTCATCCGCAAGGCTCACAACCGCAACACGATGGTTCGGCCCCGGATCATAATCGGCATCCCGTCCGAGGTGACCCAGGTCGAGAAGCGAGCTGTCAAGGACTCCGCGCTCAAGGCCAAGGCTTCCGAGGTCTACCTCGTCGACCAGGCCATGGCCGCAGCCATCGGGGCGGGGCTCCCGATCACGGAGCCGAGCGGAAACATGGTCGTCGACATCGGAGGCGGCACGACCGACATCGCCGTCATCTCCCTGGCCGGCATCGTCTATTCGAAGTCCGTACGGGTCGCGGGCAACGAGATGGACGAGGCCGTGATCCAGTACATCAAGAAGAAGTACAACCTCCTCATCGGCGAGCGCACGGCCGAGCAGATCAAGCTCGAAATCGGCAGCGCGTTCCCCCTCGACGAGCCGATCACCATGGAGATCAAGGGGCGGGACCTGATCGAGGGCATTCCCAAGACCCTGACGATCACCGACGCCGAGATTCGCGAAGCGCTGGCCGAGCCCATCAGCATCATCGTGAATGCGGTCCGTGTGGCACTCGAGCGCACGCCCCCCGAGTTGTCAGCCGACATCGTCGACCGCGGCATCGTCCTGACCGGCGGCGGCAGCCTGCTGCGCAATCTCGACAAGCTCCTCCGCGAGGAGACGGGCTTGCCGGTCTCAGTAGCCGAAGACCCGCTGTCCTGCGTCGTGCTCGGCACGGGCAAGATGCTCTCGGACTTCGACCTGCTGCGAAAAATCAGTCTGGACTAGCCCTTGGCCCGGGTCGTCGAAACGCGAAAGTCGCGGTTGCTGCTGGCAGCCCTGGTCGTGTCCCACCTCGTGGTCATCAGCCGGCAGGTAGACACGGGCGGCGGGACGTCCCTGCTCGAGCGCGTCCTGTTCGCGGCATTCTCGCCCGTGCAGACGGGCGTCGCGCGCATCGTCGAGGGTGTCAAGGGCGCGTGGTCGGGATACGTCGCCCTTCACGGCGTCCGTGCGGACAACGCCGCGATGGCGGCGCGCCTCCAGGCGATCGAGCTCGAGCTGGGCGAGACTCGCCAACGGGCCCTGGAGACGGAGCGGCTGCGGGATCTCCTGGCCCTCAAGCAGGCCCTGCCCATGCGGACGCTGGCCGCCGAGGTCGTGGCGCGCGAGGGCATGCCCTGGTTCCGAAGCGTCACCCTGGACAAGGGGGATCGCGACGGCGTGCTCCTGGACGCCCCCGTGATCAGTGCCTCGGGTGTCGTCGGCCGGGTCACTTCGGTGGGACCGGGCGCAGCCCGCGTGCAGCTGCTCCTCGATCGCGACGCGGGCGTCGGCGTCGTGATCGAGCGTAGCCGTGCCACCGGGGTGGCGACGGGCCAGGTCGGGCTCGAGGATGCCGGCCAGCCGGAGCTCCTGATGAAGTACGTCTCGGTCCTCGCCGACGTCGAGCCCGGCGATCGCGTCCTCACGTCGGGGCTCGACCGCATCTATCCCAAGGGCCTCGTCGTCGGCCGCGTCCGGTCGATCGGGGTCTCCTCGGGGCTCTTCAAGGAAGTCCTCGTGACGCCGAGCGCGCGTTTCGATCAGCTCGAGCAGGTGCTCGTCGTGACCTCCGCCGGCGAGGATCTCACCCTGACGGAGTCGGTGCGATGAAGTGGCTCGCGACAGGCCTCGCCCTGATCCTGGCGTTCGTGATCCAGTCCTCCCTGACGCTGATCCTGCCCGGGCCCGGCCGGCTGCTCGACCCGTTCCTCGTCGTCGTCGTCTACTGTGGGCTGACGGGGGGCGAAACGCACGGCATGCTCGCCGGAGCGACGGCCGGCTGGATCCAGGACACGCAGTTCGGGGGAACGGTGAACGGCATCTCGGCCCTGACCAAGTTGCTCATCGGCTTCGCGGTCGGTATCGCCGCAACGCGATTCCTGATGGCCACGACATCGGCGCGCCTGCTCGTGCTCTTCGCCGCAACCCTGGTCGATGCCCTGGTCTTCGAGCGCCTGGCCCTCGTGTTCGAGGTGGGGGCCTCGGAGGTCTCCCTACGCCTGCTGTTCGCCCGCGCCGTCGCCAACGCGATCCTGGGCGTGTTGGCCTTCCAGGCCTTCGAGATGCGCGTGCGTCGAGAGGTGCGGCCGTGAGGATCTACGAAGACCTGCGGGTGGTCCAGTCGCGCCTCAGCGTCCTGCAGGCTGCGATCGCGGCGGTGCTGGCGCTGCTCGCGGCCTTCTTCTGGCACCTGCAGGTGGTCCGCGGCAAGTACTTCAAGGAGCTGGCCGAGAACAACCGCAGCCGGAGCGTCGCGATCGCGGCGCCGCGCGGGCCGCTCCTCGATCGCAAGGGCCGGATACTCGTGGAGAACCGCGCGTCCTTCAACATCGTGATCGCACCCGAGCACCTGGAGGACGTCGATCTCACCGTGACGCGGCTCGCGCGCGTGCTGCGCATGGGCGAGGCGCAGATTCGCGAGAACCTGGCCCGCAGGCGCGAGGACCCGTACCGGCCCGTGGTCGTCAAGGAAGATGCTCCCCCCGAGGACGTGGCGGCTCTCGAAGCCCGGCGTCTCGAGCTCCCCGACGTCAGCGTCGACGTCGTGCCGCTGCGTTCCTATCCGCTGGCGGCGGCGGCGGCCCACTCGCTGGGGCGCGTGGGCGAGGTGACCGAGCGCCAGCTGAAGCAGCGCGAGTTCGAGGGCCTGTTGCCCGGCGATCTCGTGGGACAGGCCGGCCTGGAGCTGCAGTACAACCGCAGCCTCATGGGAAAGGACGGGGAGCGTCGCCTGATCGTGAACAGTCGCGGGCGGGAGGTGGCGGAGCTCACGCGGGAGCCTCCGCGGCCGGGCCCGAGCCTCACGCTGACGATCGATCAGGACCTCCAGGCGGCGATGGAGCGCGCCTTCCACGGTCGCTCCGGGAGCGCCGTCGCGCTCGATCCCGAGACGGGCGAGATCCTGGCGATGACCTCGACGCCCGCCTACGATCCCAATCGCTTCTCCGCTGGCGTCGAACGCGCCCTTTGGACGGAGCTCACCACCGATCCCGAGACGCCGCTCATGAACCGTGTCATCCAGGGCCAGTACGCGCCGGGAAGCGTCTTCAAGATCGTGATGGCGGCCGCCGGACTCGAGGAAGGCGTCATCACGCCCGAGACCAGCGTCTATTGCCCGGGCTACCTGTCGATCTACGGCAACCTCTTCCGGTGCAACAAGCCGGCGGGCCACGGCGTGGTGTCCTTGCGTCAGGCCCTGGCCATGTCGTGCAACGTGTACTTCTATCAACTGGGGGTTCGGCTCGAGATCAACCGCATCGCGAAGTGGGCGCGCCTGTTCGGCCTCGGCGCGCCGGCCGGAATCGACCTTCCCCACGAGGCGACCGGCCTCGTCCCGAGCCCCGAGTGGAAGCTCAAGACGCAGCGGACGCCCTGGTACGCCGGTGAGACCGTCTCCGTGGCGATCGGCCAGGGACAGCTGACGGTGACGCCCCTGCAGCTCGCCAGGGTCGCAGCCGTCATCGCCAACGGGGGCCGACTGTTGCAGCCACATCTGGTGCGGGCGATCGGCGGGCAGACGGTGCCCTACGAGCCGGCGACGCTTGTCGGCCTCAAGGCATCGACCATCGCCGCCATCCGCGGCGGGATGCAGGGCGTCGTCCAGGAGCACGGAACCGGTTGGCGCGCGCGCATCGCCGAGATCGATATTGCAGGGAAGACCGGCTCGGCCCAGGTCGTCGCCAAGGCGCGCTTGGCCAACAATCCCGACGTGATCGCGATGCGCCCTCATGGCTGGTTCGTCGCCTTTGCTCCCGTCGACCACCCGCGGATTGCGCTCGCCGTGCTCGTCGAGCACGGTGGGAGCGGAGCCGAAGCCGCGGCGCCGGTCGCCCGCGAGATCCTCGAACACTTCTTCTATGGCGCGAACGGGCCGCGACCGGCGATCGGCACGCTCGGCGCGGACTAGGGTTCCCGCGTGGCCGTCGACCGGCGATTGCTTCTCAACATCGACTGGGTGCTGCTCTCGGCGGCCTTCCTGCTGGCCGCCATCGGCATCGCGACCATCCACAGCGCGACGTTCGGGGGCTCCGGGGCGGGCCTCTACCTGAAGCAGATCTACCTCGTCGGCGCCGGGCTGATCGTCCTCCTCGGGAGTCTCGTCGTCGACTACCGGCGCGTGGCCGACCGCGCGTTCCTCCTGTATCTCGCCACCGCAGGCGTCCTGACTTGGGTGCTCCTGTTCGGTCCACGGATCGCCGGCACCCGGCGCTGGTTCTTCCTGGGTCCGATACAGGTCCAGCCTTCGGAGATCGCGAAGATCGTCGCGGCCATCTTCGTCGCGAAGATCTTCTCGGAGTCGAGGAAGGACAGCCTGGGCCTGTCCGACATCGTGGGCCCCGGGCTCGCGACCGGTTTCCTGGCCTTGCTGATCGCGGCGGAACCGGATCTCGGAACGGCGTTCTGCCTGGTCCCGATGTTCCTCACGATCGCGCTGCTCGCAGGGCTCCGCTTGCGCGCCGTGCTCGCCCTGGTGCTGGCCCTCGTCGTCTTCGGAGGGATGGGCTGGCGCTATGCGCTCCGGGACTACCAGAAGACGCGCATCTACACCTTCCTGGATCCCTCCCTCGACCCCAAGGGCGCCGGCTACCAGAAGATCCAGTCGCAGATCGCCGTCGGCTCCGGGGGGTTTCTCGGAAAAGGCTTCCGGCAGGGCAGCCAGAGCCAGCTCGGCTACCTCCCGGCCCGGCACACCGACTTCATCTTCTCCGTGCTGGCCGAGGAGCGGGGGTTCCTGGGGGTGGCCGCGGTGCTGGGCCTGTACCTGCTCGTCCTCTTCCGAGCCCTCGAGGCGGCTCGTCTCGCGCGCGACCGCCTCGGGGCCATGCTGGTCGCGGGGATCGCGACGACCCTCACCTTCCAGGTTGTGTACAATGTCGCCATGGTCGCCGGCCTTGTCCCCGTGAAGGGCCTGCCTCTGCCCTTGATGAGCTACGGGGGAGCGTCGGTTTTATCGACGATGATGGGTCTCGGTTTCATCCTTAACGTCCGCATGCGTCGCTTTGCGAACTGATCGTCATCTTCCTTTCCGGCTTTTTTCCTACGTGATCGCGGCGCCTCGCGCCGCACGGGGCGCGGCCCTACCGCGCCGGACCGAGCTTCTCCACACCCGCGGGCGTCCGGGGGCGCGCGAACGCGCTCCCGACCGGCTCACATGCGCTACGCCCCGGGGCCACGTGCCGTCGGCCCCTGCGGTTGGAGGGCTCCTGGAAGGGACCTTCCATGACCAGAGAGATCGTCGTCAACGCCAGACCCCACGAGACCCGGGTCGCCCTCCTCGAAGACGGAGTGCTTTCCGAGGTCTTCATCGAGCGGGAGTCGCAGCGTAGTTCGGTCGGCAATTTGTATGCCGGCCGCGTGACCCGGGTCCTGCCCGGAATGCAGTCGGCCTTCGTGGACATCGGCCTGGAGCGCGACGCGTTCCTCTACGTCGCCGACGTCGTCGAGGGCCTCGACGAGAACCTGCTGTCGCCCGAGGAGCAGGCGCAGTCGGGCAATCACAAGAACACCCGTATCGAGGAGAAGCTGCACCCGGGCCAGGAGGTCCTCGTCCAGGTGGTCAAGGAGCCTCTCGGCCAGAAGGGCGCCCGGATCACCTCCCACGCGTCGCTGCCGGGGCGCTACGTCGTGTTCATGCCGACGGTGGAACACGTCGGGGTGTCGCGAAAGATCACGGAGGACGACGAGCGGCGGCGTCTCAAGACGATCCTCAAGGAGGTACGCGCCGAGCGGGGCGGCGGCGGCTTCATAGCACGCACGGCGGGCCAAGGGCGTAGCCGAGAGGACTTCGAGCGGGACGCGCGCTACCTCACGAAGATCTGGGACGAGGTGCGCGCGCGGGCCTCCCGGGAGCGCCCGCCGGTGCTGCTGCACCGCGAGCCGTCCCTCGTGGAGCGCCTGCTGCGCGACATCCTGAACGAGGACATCGCCAAGATCAGCCTCGACAACGAGCGCGAGTTCCAGAAGACCCTCGACCTCGTGAACCAGCTCCAGCCCGAGCTCGCGCCGCGCGTTCGGCTGCACTCGAAGCGGGAGAGCCTTTTCGAGGAGCAGGGCGTCGCGGCGGAGCTCGAGCGCGCCCTCGGGCCCCGCGTGTCCCTCGCATCGGGCGGCTACATCGTCATCAATCCCACCGAGGCGCTCGTCGCGATCGACGTCAACACCGGCAGCTTCGTCGGCAAGAAGAAGCTCGAAGACACGATCGTCCAGACCAACCTCGAGGCGGCCAAGGAGATCGTGCGGCAGATCCGTCTGCGCGACCTGGGCGGCATCATCGTCGTCGATTTCATCGACATGGAAGAGCGCAAGAGCCGCAAGAGCATCATGGGAGTCCTCGAGGAAGAGCTGAAGCGCGACCGCGCGCCGTCGAAGATCCTCCAGGTGAGCGAGTTTGGGCTGGTGGTCATCACGCGCAAGCGGGTCAAGCAGTCCCTGGATCGCACGCTGTGCCAGCCCTGCCCCTACTGCACGGGCTCCGGAATGGTGAAGAACGTCTCCACGGTGTGTGCCGAGATCTACGACGAGATCCAGAAGCTTGCGGGCGATCTCCGGGGCACGCCGTTCCTGCTCCGGGTCAATCCGGACGTGGCCCGGGCGCTCGCCAAGGAGGAGGCCTCGGTGTTGCGCGATCTGACGACCCTCGTGGGATCGGAGATCCGCGTGCAAGGGGACCCCTTGCTTCACCAGGAGCAGTTCGACGTGGTGGGTCTCTGAAGGATCCGGACGTCGAGGAGTACGTCTCGGCGATCGAGGCGCACCTCAGGGCGAGGCGCGGGACCACCCACATCCTTTCGCCGCGGGACTTCGGGCTCGCCCGCACCTGGTACCAGGCCGGCATACCCCTGGCCTCGGTTCTCGTGGGCATCGACAGGGCTTTCGACGAGGGCGAGCGCGTCGCGTCGCTCGCCTTCTGCCGCCGTCGCGTCGAGGAGCTGGCCGCCTCAGGCCGTGGCCCGGCGTCTCGACCCTCGCCCGCCGCCGAAAGGGTTCCCCTCGAAGAGCTCGGCGGCCTGCTCGCGACCCTAGCCGAGCGTCTCGCAGACCTCCGGCCCGGACCCGCGGCCTGCTTCGAGACGCCGCTGCGCAAGATCCAGGAGGTTCGGGACCTGTTGGCCGTCGCTGCGCGGCCCAATTGGGAATACCTGCGCGACAAGCTGCGCGACATCGACGACGACGTGTCCGCCTCGGCCTTGCAGGCCGTCGGCGACGAGGATCGCGGGCGCTACCGCGAGGAGGCCCGGCGCGCGGTGGAGCGTCACCGGGGCCGCGTGGACGAAGGCGCCCTCGAGGATGCCGTGGCCCGCTTCACCATGCAGCGCGCCCGCGAGACGCTGGGCCTTCCCCGGGTCAGCCTGCTCTAGCGCGCCTTCCGCGCCGGGGCGCGGCGCCGAGACCATGGCGCGCGATGTCCACGAGCCCCGCGACGAAGCGAACGCCTTCTTTCTTGAGCCGACGCCGCTGGAGCTCGGGGCCGACCCCCGCGCGCAGGGAGATGCGCCCACCCGCGCCCACCACGCGATGCCAGGGCACGGCCCGCTCACGTGCGGCCGAGAGCCCCCGGAGCGCCCATCCCACGGCTCGCGCCCCGCGAGGAACGCCGAGAAGGAGCGCGACTTGCCCGTAGGTCGCGACGCGGCCGGCAGGAATGGCCCGGACCGCCTCGTAGACCCGCTCGAAGAAGCGGGTGTCCCGTGCGGCCAAGGTCAGGGCGCCGGCGGCTTCTGGTCTTCCGTCGGCTCGGCCCCTGCGGCCGGAACGGCCGACGTCTTCTCGGGCGCCGCCTGGGGCGAAACCACGAACTCGGCGTCATCGGCCGCCGCGGCGGCCTTGGCCTTGCTGGGGGCGGGATCCGCCGACGGTGGGTCCAGGATCGACGCGGTGGTCGGAACCTGGACCTGCAAAGGCACCTCGCGCACGCGCACGTCGATGATCGCCTTGTCGCGAAGCTCCTTCAGCAACTTGTCGTATTCGGCGAGCATGCCGGTGTCGACGAGGCGCTTGCGGATGTCCGCCTTCACGTCGTCGAGAGGCGTCAGGCCCTCTTCCGCCCGTTCCGAGATCCGGAAGATCCGGTAACTGCCATCCGCGCCCGCGATGGGATCCGTGACCCCGCCCACCGGGAGCTTCTCCACGGCGTGGCGGACGTCGGCGTGGAGGTTCTGGATGGAGAGCTTTCCGAGGCTCCCACCGTCGCTCCGGGTCCCGGAAGCGGAGTTGTCCCGGGCCAGGGCCGCGAAATCCTCGCCGGCACGGGCCCGCGCGACCAGGTCCTGGGCCTTGGCCTTCGGGTCGATCTGGTCGTTGCCGACGAGGATCTCCTGGAGGCCCACCTGGGCGGGGTGGGTGAACTCCTCCTTGCGCCTCTCGTATTCGGCTCGCACGTCGGCATCGGTCACGACGACCTTGGGCTCGATCTCCTTGCCCACGACCTGCCGCCGGATGATGGACCGCTCGATGTTGCGCTTCATGTCGTCGAGGGTCATTCCCTCGCGACGCAGCTGCTCGCGCAGGGCCGCGTCGGTCGGGATGTTCTGCTCCTTCTTGATGCCCTCGATGATGTCCTTGGTGTACTCGGGGCGCACGCGAATGCCGACCTCGTCGGCCTTCTGGAGCAGGAGCAGGTCGTCGATCGCATCCTGCAGGATGCGCGCGTTGTTCTCCCTGAGGTACGCCTCGATGCGCTCGGAGCCGATCTTGGCGCCCTGGACGGCGGCGACCTGGCGCGCTTCGAACTCGGACTGCGTGACGATGTCGCCGTTGACCTTGACGATGACGCGATCGAGGATCTCGGCACTCGCGACCCACGGCCACGCCGACACGCTAGCGAGAAAGAGGAGATTGCGCGGCTTCATAGTTCACCTTGGCCCGGAGCAGGAGTTTCTTGACCGCCTCCCGGGATGCATCGGCCGACTTCTGCTGGACGAGCAGGTGCCGGATCTCGCCGGCGCTCTCTTCGAGACTCCTCTCACGAGCAGGCTCGTGAGCGTCGACCCGGATTACATGATACCCGAGGGCCGTCTTGACCGGATCGGACACGCCGCCGCGCGGGAGGGCGAAGGCGGCCGTCTCGACCTCGGCCGGCAGCTGTCCGCGGGAGAAGACCCCCATCAGGCCGCCGGCGCTGGCCTCGGGCGCGCGGGAGCGGGTCTGGGCCATCATCTCGAAGCTCTTGGGCTCTTTCGCGAGGCGGCGCCGCACGTCGCGGGCTTCGTTCTCGGTGGGGACGAGGATCTGGCGGATCTCGACCGTCTCGGGCTGGGCCAGCTCGGCTCGATGGACCTCGTAGTAGGCCGCGACCTCGTCGTCGCCCACGATCGCCCCGGCCTGGGCCGCCCGCGCCAGGACCTGCTGGGCGGCGAGCTGCTCCTCCTCGGCCGTGGCGCCCGCACGCGCGAGGCCCTGCGCACGCGCCTCGAGGACCAGCACCCGCTCTTCGAGGAACGCATCGAGCACGGCCCTGAGCACCTGCGGGTCGCTGGCGTCCAGGCCCTGGCTCGCCAGGCTCGCCACGTGGCGCTCGAAGTCGCTGCGCCGAAATTGACCGTCGCCCAGGGCGAGGATGACCGGGTCCGCAGGATCGGCCGGTCGGCACGCGAGCGCTCCCGCGATCACCATTCCTGCCACGGCGCGGCGCGCGCGCAGTCCCAAGATCGTCATCATAGACCCGCTCCCACGGACGCACCCGTGGTCTCCAGGGCCGAGAGCAAGCGGGTCAGGGCGGCGAGGGGCTCCTCGCCCTCAGGAAGCCGCGTGCGGAGAATACCCTGCGGCGTGAGCGCGGCGCCCGGCAGGCCGCGCACGAGCTCCACCAGCGCCTCCGGCCGCAACGGCGTGCGGTCGTTGAAGCGAGCATGCAAGGCGGGCCCGACCGCGTCGACCTGCGTGATCCCCAGCGCCTCCGCCCTGAGCCTCAAACCGGCGTAGGACACGAGGCCGAGGACCGCGGGTGGGGGAGCGCCATAGCGGTCGCGGATCTCCGCGAGCACCGCGTCGGCCTCCGCACCGTCGCGGAGCTGGCTGATCCGCTTGTACAGCATCAGCCGTTGGTGCGTCTCCGGAACGTAGTCCGGCGGAATCCGCAGGTCGAGGCGAAGGTTGAGCGTCGCGCGCGGCATCTCCTCGCGCG
>CADEEV010000065.1 GCA_902826455.1 uncultured Acidobacteriota bacterium
TCGTTGTTCGCGAGCATCACGGCGACCAGGGCCGTCTCGTGATCCACGCGCTCGGGCAAGGTGGCGAGGTCATCGGTGCCGGCGGCCGTGGCAGGCCCGCTCACGACGGGGACTCCGGCCCCGGCGAGGGGTTCCGCGGTGTCGCCGGCCGCGTGGTGCTCGATCGCGGAATGGACGAGCCTGCGGCGCCCGGCGGTCGCCGTGGAGAGCAGTCCGCGCAGCGCCATGTTGTCCGCCTCGGTGCCGCTGCCGGTGAAGACGATCTCCGAGGCGGCGGCGCCCACCAGCGCCGCGACGTGGCCGCGCGCCGTCTCGATCGTGGCGCGGGCCCGCTGTCCGAAGGCGTGGAGGCTCGAGGCGTTCCCGAAGCCGTCGCGCATCACCTCGAGCATCGCGTCGAGAACGCGCGGGTCGAGGGGCGTCGTCGCGTTGTGGTCGAGGTAGATCCGGTCCACGCGCGTCATTGTAAGGGCGCGGGGTTATAATCCCGGCTCCCATGCGCGCAGTCGTCGCCTTGCTGACGGACTACGGCACCCAGGACCACTACGTCGGCGCGGTGAAGGGCGCGCTCCTCGCGGCCGAGCCCGACGTGCGCGTGATCGACATCGCCCACGACCTGCCGCCCCACGACGTCGAGGCCGCGGCCTTCGCACTCGACGCGAGCCATCGCGCGTTCCCTGCGGGCAGCGTGTTCCTGGCGATCGTCGACCCCGGCGTCGGCTCGGAGCGGCGTGCGCTGGCCCTCGCG
Source organism: uncultured Acidobacteriota bacterium (assembly GCA_902826455.1). GTDB lineage: Bacteria > Acidobacteriota > Vicinamibacteria > Fen-336 > Fen-336 > CADEEV01. The sequence continues at coordinate 749 of CADEEV010000065.1, forward strand.
GCCGGCGGCTACCACTTCGTCGGCCCCGACAACGGCTTGTTCTCCATGGTGCTGGCCGAGCACGCCGACGCCGTGGTCCACGAGATCACGAACGCGGGCCTGTTCCGTCACGAGGTCTCGCCGACGTTCCACGGCCGTGACATCTTCGCGCCCGTCGCCGCGCGCCTGGCCGGCGGGATGCCGCTCGGCGAGGTCGGACCCTCCGTCGCAGACCCGGTGCTGTTCGCGCTCCCCGGTTCCGAAGCCGTCGGCAAGGACACCTGGGAGGCGCCGGTCCTCCACATCGATCGCTTCGGCAACCTCGTGACGGCCTTCTCGGCGCTGGACCTCGATGAGATCCTGTCCGGCGTCGGCGGCGATCCCAACGAGGTGACCGTGGTGGCCGAAGGCATCGTCATGCCGCTCGTGCGCACCTTCGCGGACGTGGCCGAGGGCGAGCCCTGCGCCTTTCTCGGCAGCAGCCGCAAGCTCGAGATCGCCGTGAACCGTGGCAACGCGAGTCGCGTCCTCGGCGCCGGCCGCGGGGCGCCGGTGCGCATCAAGCGCCACTAGCGTTGTGTTATCATCCCGCCGCTAAGTCCTAGGCACAGTTGAGAAATCCTGCATGAAGGACGTCGTCATCGCCGCGGCGGTCCGCACCCCCATCGGCAAATTCGGGGGCAGCCTGGCCGGCATGACCGCTGCCGACCTCGGGGCGGCCGCGGTCGCCGAGTCCCTGCGCCGGGCGGGCCTGCGCGGCGACCAGGTGGACGAGACGCAGTTCGGCTGCGCGCGTCAGGCCGGCGGCGGTCCCAACGTCGCGCGACAGGTCTCGTATCGCGCCGGCATTCCCCAGGAAGTCACCGCGTTCACCATCAACATGGCGTGCGGCAGCGGGCTCAAGGCCATCGACCTGGCGTTCCGTGCGGTCCGCGACGGCGACGCCGAGGTGATGGTGGCCGGCGGCACCGAGTCGATGAGCCGCGTGCCGTATCTCTTGACCGGCGCCCGCTGGGGCTACCGCATGGGCCACCAGCCGGCCGTCGACGCCATGTACCAGGACGGGTTCGCGTGCCCGTTGGCCGGGATGCTGATGGGGGAGACCGCCGAGCGCCTGGCGGAGATCCACGGCATCGGCCGGCAGGAGCAGGACGAGTTCGCGCTGCGCAGCCAGGAGCGCGCTGCCGCGGCCGCCAAGGCCGGACGCTTCGAGTCCGAGACCTTCGCCGTTAAGGTTCCCGGCAAGAAGGGCGACGTCGAGTTCCGCACCGACGAGCACGTCCGCGCGGAGACGACACTGGCCAGCCTGGGCAAGCTGCCGCCCGTCTTCAAGGAGAAGACGGGCACCGTCACGGCCGGGAACTCGTCGGGCATCACCGATGGAGCGGCCGCCATGGTCGTGCTCTCGGCCGACAAGGCGAAGGCGCTGGGCGTCAAGCCCATGGCGCGCATCCTGGGTGTCGCCGCCGCCGGCGTCGACCCGCACATCATGGGGATCGGCGTCGTTCCCGCGACCCGCAAGCTGCTGGCGCGGCTGTCCCTGGGCCTCGAGGACTTCGACCTGATCGAGGCCAACGAGGCGTTCGCCGCCCAGGTCCTCGCCTGCGACCGGGAGCTGCGCTTCGACGCCGACCGGCTGAACGTCAACGGCGGCGCGATCGCCCTCGGCCACCCCATCGGCGCCACGGGCGCGCGCATCACCACGACGCTGCTCCACGAGATGGAGCGGCGGGGCGCCCGGCGCGGGCTCGCCACGCTCTGCATCAGCGGGGGGATGGGTCTCGCCGCGGCGTTCGAACGGGTCGGGTAGAGCCAGAGGATCTCACGATGGCCGACTTCGAAGACGATCCCCACGAATCCGACGTCTACACGGGAAGCACGACCCGCGGCTACCAGTTCCTGCAGTTCGAGACCGCCGGAGGCGTCGCGCGTCTCACCTTGAACCGGCCGCCGGCCAACGTCCTGTCGATCGAGCTCATGGAGGATGTGAACTCGGTCCTCGAGTCCCTCGAGTACCAGCGGGACGTGAAGCTCGTGGTGCTGGCCGCGACGGGCAAATATTTCTCGGCCGGGTTCGAGATCGGCGACCACCTCGGCGACCGCGCCTATCTCATGCTCGAAGGCCTGCGGCGCATCATCGAGAACCTGGCGAAGGTGGACAAGCCCACCCTGGCGATCGTCGCGGGGCCGGCGACCGGCGCCGGCAGCATCCTTGCCGCCGCCTGCGACATGGTCCTCGCGGGAGCGCAGAACGCGAAGTTCGGCCATCCCGAGGTCCGTGCAGGGGTGTTCAACACCGTGGCGGCCGCCCTGCTGCCGCACCTCGTGGGGCGGAAGAAGACCTACGACCTGCTGCTGGGCGGCCAGGTGCTGACGGCGGCCGAGGCGGAGCGGATCGGCCTCATCTCGCGCGTGGTCCCGGACGACAAGCTCGACGCCGAGGCCGCCGCCCTCATCCAGCGCTTCTCCGAGGCGAGCGCTCCGGTCATGCAGTCCACCCGGAAGGGCATCGCGGGGGGCCTCGACCTGCCGTTCCCTGAGGCCCTGCGCCAGGCCGAGGACGTGTATCTCAACCAGCTCATGGCGACCGAGGACGCCGAGGAAGGCCTCCGGGCGATCATGGAGAAGCGCAAGCCCAACTGGAAGGATCGCTAGTGATCGGTTTCGACCTGGAGGACGAGCACAAGGCCGTCGAGAAGGCGGTGCGCGACTGGGCCGCAAAGGAAGTGGCCCCGAAGATCCACGACCTCGACCGCGAGCATCGCTTCGAGCGCGGCTTCCTGAAGGGCATGGCCGACCTCCAGCTGCTCGGCATCTGCATCCCCGAGGAGTACGGCGGCGCCGGCCTGGACTACCTGAGCCTGGGCCTCGTGTCCGAGGAGCTCGAGTACGTCGACACCCACCTGCGCGTGATCATGTCGGTTCACGTCGGGCTCAACTGCATGAGCCTCTGGTGCTGGGGCAGCGAGGAGCAGAAGCGCAAGTACCTCGTGCCGCAGGCCAAGGGCGAGAAGATCGCGACCTACGGCCTCACCGAGCCCAACGCCGGCTCGGACGCCGTGGGCATCCAGACCACCGCCGTCAAGAAGGGCGACCGCTACGTCCTGAACGGCGAGAAGACCTGGATCAGCCTGGGGGACGTCGCCGACAACTTCCTGGTGATCGCCTGGACGGACCAGGAGAAGAAGAAACAGCGCGACCACAGCGGCCTGTCGGCGTTCATCGTCGAGCGCGGCTTCAAGGGCTTCAGCTCGTACACCATGAAGGAGAAGTGGGGGATCCTGGCCGGCAACACCGGCGGCTTCCACATGGCCGACGTCGAGGTTCCGGCGGCCAACCTGCTGGGAAAGGAGGGCGAGGGCTTCCGCATCGCCATGTTCGCCCTCGAGAACGGCCGCTACACGGTCGCCGCGGGCGCCACGGGGCTGATCCGCGCCTGCCTCGACGCCTCCGTCAAGTACGCGAAGGAGCGCAAGACCTTCGGCGTCGCGATCTCCGAGCACCAGCTCGTGAAGGAGATGATCGCCGAGATGGTGTCGGACTACGACGCCGCCCGTCTCCTGTGGCTACGGGCCGGATGGCTCAAGAACGAGGGGCGCCGCAACACCCGCGAGACGTCCCTCGCCAAGTGGTTCGCGACGGTCAAGAGCGAACGCGCCGCCTCCGATTGCGTGCAGATCCACGGCGGCAACGGCTACTCCGACGAATACCCCGCCGGCCGGTTCTTCCGGAACTCCAAGGCGGCGGTCATCTACGAAGGCACCCGCGAGATCCACAAGATCATGCAGGCCGACTACGCCCTCGGCACCCGGCAGGACAAGCCGCGGCGCGTGGAACTGCCGCCCTATCGACGCTAGCGACGTCTTCAGCGAGGAGCCCAAGGTGCACCGAGACGACCTGTCGATGGAGTTCGTGAGGGTGGTGGAGCAGGCCGCCATCGCCGCCGCTCGCACCATGGGCCGGGGGGATCGCAAGTACTCCGACCAGGTGGCCGTCGAGTCCATGCGCAAGGAAATGGAGAGCATGGACATCGAGGGCACGATCGTCATCGGCGAGGGCGAGCGTGACGAAGCTCCGATGCTGTTCATCGGGGAGAAGGTCGGCCGGGTGGGCGGCACGCCCGTGGACATCGCCGTCGACCCCCTGGAGGGCACGAACCTCTGCGCGACGGGCGCCTCGAACGCGATCGCCGTCCTGGCCGCGTCCGAGAAGGGCGGCTTGCTGAACGCGCCCGACATCTACATGGAGAAGCTGGTCGTCGGCCCGTCGTCGCGGGGCAAGGTCGACATCAACGCTCCCGTCGAGGACAACCTCAAGGCCATCGCGAAGGCCCTCGGCCGCGCGGTCCACGACCTCGTGGTCGTCGTCCTCGACCGCCCGCGTCACGAGCGGCTGATCGCGGAGATCCGGCGCTGCGGCGCGCGCATCCGGCTGATCGGGGACGGCGACCTGTCGGCCGGTATCAGCGCCGCGGTGGTGGGGACGGGCATCCACGCCGTGATGGGAACCGGGGGCGCGCCCGAGGGGGTCCTGACGGCCGCCGCGATGCGTTGCCTGAACGGCGAGATCCAGGGCAAGCTCGTCCTGACGAAGCCCTCCGACGTCGAGCGCCTGAAGCGCATGGGCATCGGGGACGTCAACAAGGTCTACGCGACGGAGGAGCTGGCGCCCGGCAGGAACGTGATCTTTGCCGCCTCGGGCGTGACCGATGGCGCCCTGCTCAAGGGCGTCCGTTTCTTCGGCGACGGCATGCGAACCCACACGCTTTTGATGATGACGGTGCCCCATCAGGTCCGCTTCATCGACACCATCTATGCGAGCGACGATCCGGGTGTCAAAATCCGTTTCTAGGGAATGTGGTGGCCCATTTCAGGGGACCCAATACGTAGGGGGATCCCTGTGCTGGCGCTCACTTAGTCGCAACCCCCTAATTTTCCCCTTGACATCAATGTAGGCCTTTGCTAGCTTCAGGAAGCACTTTAACTCTTTTTCGTAAGTACGTATCTCGTCACGGTTCCGAAAAACAGGGCCCGCGGCGAGAAGGCAGACAGAACGGTCGATCGTTTGGGGCCGTTTGTTACCGGGAGAAGCGCCCGTGGGCTTGTTCGGCAAGAAGAAGGGTCTGGTCGGCCTCGACATCGGGTCCTCCGCCATCAAGGCCGTTGAGCTCAAGGCCGGTGGCAAGGGTGGAGCCGAGTACCAGCTGACCAACATCGGCATCGAGCCGCTGCCGCCGGAAGCGATCGTCGACGGAGCCATCATGGACTCCGGCGCGGTGATCGATGCGATCCAGCGGTTGTTCGCGGCTCAGAAGATCAAGACGGCCGACGTCTGCACCGGCGTCTCGGGCAACGCGGTCATCGTGAAGAAGATCAGCCTCCCGCAGATGAGCACCGAGGAGCTCTCGGAGTCGATCCACTGGGAGGCCGAGCAGTACATCCCGTTCGACATCCAGGACGTCTCGATCGACTACGAGGTCATCGATGGCGGCGGGTCGGGCGGGAACATGGACGTGCTCCTGGTGGCGGTCAAGAAAGACAAGATCAGCGACTACACGTCGGTGATCAGCCAGGCGGGCAAGTCCCCCCAGATCGTGGACGTGGACGTCTTCGCGCTCCAGAACTGCTACGAGGTCAACTACGGCTCCGACCCGGGCCGGGTGCTGGCGCTGCTCAACGTGGGCGCCTCCATCATGAACATCAACATCGTCAAGGGCGGGACCTCGATCTTCAACCGCGACATCGCGGTCGGAGGCAACCAGTACACGGACGCGATCCAGAAGGACCTGAACCTGTCCTTCGACCAGGCGGAGAACCTCAAGCGCGGCGGGCGCGTCGAGGGCGCCGCGGTCGAGAACCTTCCTCCGATCCTCCAGGCGGTGTCCGAGAACATTGCCCTCGAGATCCAGAAGACCTTCGACTTCTTCAAGGCCACGAGCTCGGAAGACCGGATCGACCGCATCTTCCTCTCGGGCGGCACCTCGAAGGTCCAGGGCCTCAAGGACCTGCTGGGCGAGCGCTTCGACGCCGGCGTCGAGATCATGAACCCTTTCAACAACGTCACGTACAACCCACGGGACTTCGACCCCGACTTCATCAGTGAGGTCGGGTCCTCGGCGGCGATCGCCGTGGGCCTGGCCGTGAGAAGGGTGGGCGACCGATGATTCGCATCAACCTCCTGGCCGCCGAGCGGCCGACGGCCAAGAAGAAAGCGGCCGTCGCTCCGGGCGCCTTCCAGGCCTACCTGATCCTCGCGCTGTTCGTGGGCGGCGCCATCCTGGCTTGCGCCGGGGCGTGGTGGCTCAAGAACTCCGAGATCGTCGAGCTCGACACCAAGATCGCCGCCGGCAAGAAGCGCCAGGCCGAGCTCCAGGCCATCAAGGCCCAGGTCGACCAGTTCCTCCTGAAGAAGCGGATCCTCGACGCCAAGGTGAAGCTGATCGAGCAGCTGAAGGCCCAGCAGTCGGGCCCCGTGCACATGCTCGACGAGATCTCCAAGGGCCTGCCCGACTTCGTCTGGCTCACGGACCTCACCCAGCAGGGGAACATCCTCAACTTCAAGGGCGAGAGCAACGGCCTGACCGCCGTCGCCGACTTCATCAGCAACCTCCAGCGCAGCGGGTGGTTCCCACGCGTCGACCTCACCCAGAGCACCCAGAACCCGGCGGGCGTCGTCAGCTTCGGGCTGCAGGCAGAGTTCCGCAACGCAGCGCCTGAAGCCAACCCCGCTGCTCCCGCGGCCGCCGCCGCGAAGAAGCCCTAAGGGAGAGCGCGATGGCCGACAACCCCTACACCAAGCTTTCGACCGGCGCGCAACTGGGAGTCGCGGTCGTTCTCGCCGCGGTCCTCGGCGGCGCGTTCTACTACTTCTTCTACTCCGACATGGAGATCGCCGCCAAGAAGAAGAGCGACGAGCTCGCGGCCCTCCAGAGCGACATCCGCAGCCTGGAGGTCACGGCCAACAAGCTCCAGGAGTTCCAGCGCGAGGTCGCCCTCCGAGAGGCGAAGCTCGAGACGCTCAAGCGCATCCTGCCCGCCGACAAGGAGACGCCCGAGCTGATGAAGAAGGTCCAGTACCTGGCGGCCCAGTCGAACCTGATCATCCGCCGCTTCACGCCCGGCGCCACGGTCCGGCGCGAATTCCCGATCGAGGGAGCACCTGCCCCGAAGCCCGGCCAGAAGCCGACGGCGCCGGCCACCAACGAGTACTACCAGGAGTGGCCGATCAACGTCGACGTCGAGGGCACCTACCACAACCTCGGGCTCTTCTTCGATCGCGTCGGACGGCTCTCGCGGCTGGTGAACGTCGGGAACCTGAACGTCAAGGCCCAGACCAGCGCCAAGCCGTCGAACACCATCACGGTGTCCTGCGTCGCGACGACCTTCGTGTACGTCGAGGCGCCGCCCCCGGCACCCGGCGCACCCGCCGCGGCACCCAAGGCAGGAGCCAAGTAATGAAGACTCCGATGACGGCAGGCACGCTCCTGCTGGCTGCGGCGCTCGCGTGGCCGGCGGTGGCGCTGGCCCAGACCCCCGAGGGCTCGCCTGACACGATCAAGCAGATCCTCGACCAGGAGCTCGAGCCCGCTCCCGGCGGCTATACCTACAATCCCCAGGGCCGCCGCGATCCGTTCGTGAGCCTGCTGAAGCCGGTCGGCCCCCAGGGCTCGCCCGGCCAGCGGCCGCCCGGAATGTCCGGCTTCCTCATCCAGGAAGTCGCCCTCAAGGGAATCGTGAAGCAGACCGGCCAGGGTTACGGCGCGGCCGACAAGGCCGGCTACATCGCGATGTTCCTGGGCACGGACGGAAAGTCCTACTTCGTCACCGTTGGGCAGCGCCTGTTCGACGGCGAGATCATCGCGATCGACGCCGCGAACGTCACCTTCCGGCAGGAGGTCACCGACCCCCTGTCGCCGGTGAGGACCCGAGAGATCAAGCAGTCCTTGTACCAGTCCGAGGAGGCTAGGCAATGAGAGCCAAGCTCACTTGGGCGCTTCTGGCGTCGGCCTTCGTTGTGGCCGCAGCCGGCGCGCCCGCGTCAGCACAGGAGCGCACCGCAGCGGCGATCTCCGATATCCGTCAGGAGACCACCGAGCGGTCGACCCGTTTGTCGATCGAGTCCAGCGGACCCCTGGCATACACCTACTACAGCCCAGACCCGCTCACGCTGGTCGTGGACATCCCCGAGGTCGACGCCTCCAAGGTGCCTTCGCGCATCAACGTGGGGTCGCGCGAGGTGGAGTCCCTGCGCGTCACGGCGCTGGCGCGCGCGGACGGCCGTAGCCTGACGCGCGTCGAGGTCCGGCTCGCGAGCCTGGTGCCCTACCAGATCTTCTCGAAGGACAAGGCCCTCAATCTCGTCTTCGAGCGCCCGGCCCAGATGGCCGCCGCGCCCGTCGCCGAGCCGAAGGCCCTCGAGGCCGCTCCGGCGCCGGTCGACCTGCCCGCCGAGGCCCCCGTGGCCCCGGTCGCGGTCGCCGCTGCGGTTGATAGCGCGCCCGAGCCGGTCGCGGAGCCCGCCTCCTCGCATGCCGCCACGCGCATCGTCGGCATCACGCAGGCGACGGAAGACGGCAACCTCGCCATCACGGTGAAGGCCGATGGCTCCCTGCGCTACCAGGACTTCTTCCTGGGCAACCCGGATCGGCTCGTCGTCGACTTCAAGGACGTCCTGAGCCGAGCGCCGATGAAGGCGATGGCCGTGACCCAGGGTCCGGTGCGCAACGTGCGCCTCGGTCAGTTCAGCGCTTCGTCGCCCAAGGTCGCGCGCCTCGTGCTGGATCTCTCGACCCGCGCTCCGTACCGCGTCGTCGAGGGCAGCGACGGCGTCAAGATCGTCTTCGGCCAGGGCCATGCGCCGAGCCCCGCTCCGCTGGCGGCCCTGCGTAGCGAGCCGGCCGTCGCGATTCCGGCCCTCGTGACCTCCGCTCCCGTGGCCTCGCTGGCCACCGTGAAGGCCGCCGCGGCCCAGGGCGTCCCCGCTCTTGCCCTGCCCGCGCTGCCGGAGCCGCAGACCACCATCACCAAGGAAGTCTTCGAGCCGCGGAACATCGGCCCGGCCGAGAAGATGTACACCGGCCATCCGATCAGCCTCGACTTCAAGGACGGCGACCTCCAGGACATCTTCCGCCTGTTCGCCGACATCAGCGGCCTCAACGTCGTCGTGAACCCGGGCGTGAGCGGCAAGGTCACCCTGAAGCTCGTCGAGCTTCCCTGGGACCAGGCCCTCGACCTGATCCTCAAGACGAACGGCCTGGGCAAGACGATCGACGGCAACGTGATCCGCATCGCGCGCCTCACCGACCTGCAGAAGGAAGAGAACGACATGCGCAAGCTCAAGGAAGAGCAGGCGCTGGCCGGCGACACCGTGGTGTGGCGCAAGTCTCTCTCCTACGCGAAGGCCGCCGAGATGCAGCCGACGATCCAGAAGGTCGCCCTCTCCGCGCGCGGAACGATCACCCTCGACGCCCGCACCAACACGATGATCATCACGGACCTCCCGGTAAACATCGAGAAGGCCAAGGAGCTGGTCGCCGACCTCGACCGTGCGACGCCGCAGGTCGAGATCGAGGCCCGCATCGTGGTCACGACTCGCAACTTCACGCGCGACCTCGGCGTGCAGTGGGGCTTCCTCAACCAGCAGACGCCCCAGTACGGAAACACGACCAACCTCGGCTTCCCGCACTCGATCGTCCTCAACGGCCAGGGCGTCCCCGGTGGCGGTCTTAACGCCAACCAGGGCGGCGTGGCGTCGGCCGGAGGCATCGGGACGGGAACCCGCGGCTACGCCGTCAACCTGCCGGCGACGGGCTTCAACTCCGCGATTGGCGTCTCCCTCGGCAACATCCTGGGCAACTTCAACCTCGACGCCGCTCTCACGGCCCTCGAGCGCCAGGGCCGCGGCCGCCTGCTGTCGACTCCGAAGGTCACGACGCAGAACAACCAGGAAGCGGAGATCAAGCAGGGCGTCCAGATCCCGATCCAGACGGTCGCCAACAACACGGTGACCGTGCAGTTCAAGGACGCCGTGCTGACCCTCAAGGTCACGCCCCAGATCACCGAGGCGAACACGGTCATCCTGAACATCGACGTGCAGAACAACACGGCCGACTTCGCGAACCTCGTGAACGGCATCCCGCCGATCAACACGCAGTCCGCGAAGACCAACGTGCTCGTCCGCGACGGCGCCACCACGGTCATCGGCGGCATCTACCAGAGCAACGAGCAGACGTCGCAGCAGTCGACGCCCTTCCTGTCGAAGGTGCCGATTCTCGGTTACCTGTTCCGCAACCGCTTCGTGACCAGCACCAACAACGAGCTGCTTCTCTTCATCACGCCCCGGATCATCAAGTGAGGGGCGACATGATGGGAGAACAGAAGATGGGCCGGTATGAGATCTGGAGAAAAGCGATGAAAGGTCTCGCGCTTCCCGCCGTTGTCGTCCTGAGCCTGGTCGGCTCCGCCTGCACCCCCGACTTCGCCACCGACAACCAGTCCGACGTGGTCCTCCTCCTCACGTCGATCGAGGCTGTGGCTGGCGCCGGTCCGGACAAGGACGAGGACTCCGCGTTCCTCCTCTCCGACGTGCTCACGGGCGGCGGCGTCATCAACGACAACGCCAAGGTGACGGTCCGCGCGGAGCTGAAGAACCAGAACAGCCCGTCGGCCGGCGCCTTCAACGACGTCGTCCTCGAGCGCTACGACGTCCGCTTCACGCGCACCGACGGTCACAACGTCGAGGGGCTCGACGTCCCCTACGGGTTCTCGGGGCCGCTGGCGCTGCGCGTGGCTCCGGGCGGCGAGTCCGAGGCCGCCTTCGTTCTCGTGCGGCACGAAGCGAAGCTCGAGCCGCCGCTGAGCAACATGGTCAACCTCGGCGGCCTCGGCATCCTCCAGTGCATCGCGAACATCACCTTGCACGGGCGCACCGGAACGGGCAAGGCCGTGGAGGTCAGCGGTCGCCTCGAGGTGACGTTCACCGACTTTGCCGACTCCGATGCCCCCCCCCCGGCTGAAGAACAGTAAGTGAGGAGCATGCACATGAGTCTGTTTCACTTCAGAAATCGCGTGCGCGGGAGAGTCGCTCCGATCGCTGCGCTCTGCCTCATGGTGGGCCTGAGCGGATGCGGTCTGGACAAGGTGGAGATCCCCCAGCTCGACGGGCCGTCGACCTTCGGCCTCTCCCTGGTGGTGAACATCACCCCGGACGTGCTCACGGCTGACGCGATCAGCACCGCCTCGGTCCAGGCGCACCTCCTCGGGCCGGACGGTCTCCCGGTGGGTGGCCGCGCCATCTTCTTCCAGATCACGGACCTCTCGGGGGTGCCCCTCGCGATCGGACAGCTCGGGCCCACGAGCGACCGGGTGCCGAACAACCGCGGTCCGGAGGTCACGGAGATCACGGGTCCGGACGGCATCGCTCAGGTCATCTACCGGGTCCCGGAGCGGATCGCGTTCAACGATACCGCTCACATCCTGATCCAGGCCCGCGTGATCGGGAACGACGCGAACAGCCACCAGTACAAGACGGCTGCTCTGGAGCTGCGGCCGGCCGAGGCGCGGGTCTTCCCGGGCACCGGGCTGTGCACGTTCATCGTCGATCCGCCGGTAGGCCCCTACAAGGTGCACACCACGATCCGGATGCAGACGACGGCCTCGGACGCCACGATCCGCTACTACTGGGACTTCGGCGACGGCACGTCCGCCGACGGAAAGACCGAGGTCGACAAGGCCTACAATCTCCCCGGCTCGTACCAGGTGACCCACGTGTGCACCACGAGCAGCGGCTCGCAGTCCACCGCGACGAAGGTCATCAACATCGTTCCGTAGCTCGCTCGCAATTCCCAGGCGCCGTCCGCGCCCTCTGCGGTCCCGAATCCCCTAGAATGCGGGTTCGGGACCGCTCGTCACTTCTGAGGAACTCGTGGCCGAGAACGCTCGCATCGACGACCTGCGGAAACGGCTCGAGAGGGAGCCGGGGTCGCGCCTGTTCGCCCAGCTCGCGGAGGAGCTGCGCAAAGCGGGCGACCTCGGCGAAGCCATCAGCATCTGCAAGGCCGGCCTGGAGAAGCAGCCGGCCTTCTGGTCCGCTCGGATGACGCTGGGCCGGGCGCTCCAGGACACGGGAGACGTCGCGGGGGCGATCCCCGAGTTCGAGGCGGTGTTGAAGGCCGCGCCGGACAACATCCTCGCGAGCCGGCTGCTGGCCGAGTCCCTCGAGGCCAAGGGAGACCTGGCGGGTGCCGTCGCCCGCTACAAGACGACCCTGGCTCTGGCGCCGGGCGACGCGCAGGTGCAGACGCGGCTGGCCCAGGTCGAGGCGAAGCTCAAGGCGCCGCCTGCGTCGCCGGCAGCGCCGCCCGCGCCCACGGTTCCGATTGCCATCGTGCCGCCGCAGCCCGAGGCCGAGGCGGCCACGATGCGGGCTCGAGCGCTTCCGATGGACGGGCCGATCCCATTGGTGGATGCCGAGGAGAGCTTCGAGCTCGAGTCGCCCTACATGGCGGCCGGGGGCCCCAGCCCAGCGCCTCCGCGGCCGCCCGCCCCCGAGCCCGCCCCGGTGTTCCCGCCCGCCACACCGCCCGTGGCCGCGCCCGCCGTGGAGGCCCGACCTCCCATGCCGTGGGAGCCGCCCACTCCGATCGAGCCCCCGAGCTTCGACTTCGAGCCGGTACCTGCCTACGCCGTTCCGGCCCCTCCGCCTCCCGTGGCACCCCCGGAGCCGCCGATCGCGGCACCGGTGGCGGTGACCGGGCCGGAAGCGGCCCTTGCGCCGGCGCTGGAAGCGGACGCGGAGCCCGAGCCTGAGCCCGAACCAGGGCCAGAGCTCGCCACCTCTACATTGGCCGAGCTGTACTTCAACCAGGGGCATACCGAGCGCGCCATCGACGTGTATCGCCAGCTCGTCGAGCGCGAGCCGGGCAACGAGCGCGCGAGCGCCCGTCTCACGGAGCTCAACGCCCTCGAGAAGCACCTCAAGGCCGAGGAGCGCCGCGGAACGCTGCCGGAGCCCGCGGACCCGCGCGCCGCCCGGCGTGCCGCCATCGAACGCACGATCGTCCGCCTGGAAGGCCTCCTGGCGGCGGTCAGGAGGGGGTAAGCCGTGTCCGGATTCGCCGACGCCTTGAAGCAGATCGCCGCGCGGGTGCCCGAGAGCCAGGTGCTCATGATCATGGGCACCGACGGCATCCCCATCGAGAAGCTGGTCCTGAAACAGGACCCGAACATGGAAGCGGTGGCCGCCGAGTACACGACCCTGCTCCGGGCGAGCGTGACCGCGGCCGCCGATACGGGTCTCGGGGCGCTGAACGAGCTCGCCGTCGTCACGGAGAAGATGACGACGCTCCTGGTCGGCATCACCCCCGACTACTTCCTCTTCGCGGCCCTGGAGCCGGGCGCCCTCGCCGGCCGGGCGCGCTTCGCCATGCGGATGGCGAGCCTCGGCCTGGAGAAGGAGTTCGTTTGACACCCCCGAGGGGGATTTCTATAGTGCGCTCTACGGTCGCCGCAATTCCCTGGGATTGACTCCGAATTGAATCTAGAAGAGATCGCACGCCTCCTCGATCTTCTCGACGAGAAGCAGGTCGCCGAGTTCGAGATCGAAGAGGCCGGCATGAAGCTTTCCATCCGCAAGGCGGGCGCCCAGCCGGCCCACGTGGTGCTGGCTCCGGCTCCGGCCGCGCCGAGCGCGGCGGCGGCCCCGGCGCCTCCGAGCGCCCCGGACAGCGCTCCAGCCGCCCCGGCCGCGGAGAGCGCCGACTCAGGTCTCTCGGTCGTCAAGAGCCCGATCGTCGGCACGTTCTATCGGTCCCCGGACCCGACCTCGGCGCCCTTCGTGAACGTCGGCGACAAGATCCGCGTCGGGCAGGTCCTGTGCATCATCGAAGCCATGAAGCTGATGAACGAGATCGAGGCCGAGGTCGCGGGTGAAGTGGTGAAGATCTACAAGGACAGCGGCCAACCGGTCCAGTACGGAGAACCCCTGTTCTCCGTGAGGCCCGAGCGCTAGGGTCCGTCCGCGGCGCTCCCGCGACCCCCACGATGTTCAAGAAGATACTGATCGCCAACCGCGGCGAGATCGCGCTGCGAGTGATGTGGGCCTGCAAGGAGCTCGGCATCAAGACGGTCGCCGTGTACTCCGAGGCCGATCGCAACAGCCTCCACGTGCGCTTCGCCGACCAGGCCGTCTGCATCGGTCCGCCGCGCAGCATCGAGTCCTATCTCAACATCCCGGCCATCATCAGCGCGGCCGAGGTGACCGGCGCCGACGCGATCCACCCCGGCTACGGCTTCCTCTCCGAGTCGAGCTACCTGGCCGAGATCTGCGATGCCTGCAAGATCAAGTTCATCGGCCCCGGGCCCCAGGCGATCCGCCTGATGGGAGACAAGAGCCGCGCCAAGAAGGCGATGATCAAGGCCGGAGTGCCGGTGATCCCGGGCTCGCCCGGCGTCGTCGAGGACGAGGAGAAGGCGACGCGCATCGCGAAGGAGACGGGGTATCCCGTCATCATGAAGGCGTCGGCCGGCGGCGGCGGCCGCGGCATGCGCATCGTGCGCGAGGAGAGCGAGCTCGCGAACAATTTCAAGGCCGCCCAGACCGAGGCCCAGGCGGCGTTCGGCGTGCCCGACGTCTACATCGAGAAGTACGTCGAGGGGCCGCGCCACATCGAGATCCAGATCATGGCCGACGCCAAGGGCAACGTCGTGCACCTCGGCGAGCGCGAGTGCTCGATCCAGCGCCGCCACCAGAAGCTCATCGAGGAATCGCCCTCGCCGGTGATGACCGAGCGACTGCGGCGCCGGATGGGGCGCACGGCGGTCGAGGCGGCCCAGGCCGTCGAGTACGTGAACGCCGGCACGATCGAGTTCCTGCTGGATGCGTCGGGCAACTACTACTTCATGGAGATGAACACCCGCATCCAGGTCGAGCACGGCGTCACCGAGCTCGTCACGGGACGCGACCTCGTGAAGGAGCAGATCCTGATCGCCGCGGGCGAGCCCATGTCCTTCTCCCAGAAGGACGTGGTGTTCAACGGCCACGCGATCGAATGCCGGGTCAACGCCGAGGATCCGAAGACCTTCGTGCCCTCGCCCGGCACCATCCACCACTTCAACCTGCCGGGCGGTCCCGGGGTGCGCATCGACACCGCGGCCCACGACGGCTGCGAGATCTCGCCGTACTACGACAGCATGGTGGCGAAGCTCATGGTCCACGGCCGCGACCGGCGCGAGGCCATCGCGCGGATGCGGCGCTGCCTCGACGTCATGATCGTCGAGGGCATCAAGACCACGATCCCGCTCCACCGCCGCATCATGGACGACGCCGACTTCCAGGCCGGCCGGCTGTCGACGAAGTTCATGGAACGCTACCAGGAGCCAAAGAAGAAGCCGCCGGCCCAGGCCTGATCGCGATGCGCGAGGCGCAGGCGACGGTCCCTCGGGACGACGCCGACCAGGGCGGCCCCCGCTGGCTGCCTCTCGCCCTCGTGGCCGTCTCGCTCCTGCCGAACCTCCGGGCCGCGATCCCCGGCCTCGCCTACTACCTCCGCGACTTCAGCCTCACGTTCTACCCGGTCCGGGCGTTCTTCGTCGCGGAACTGCGCCAGGGCCGCTGGCCGTTCTGGAACCCCTACCTCCACGAGGGATCGGCGCTGCTGCCGATCCTGTACCCGCCCGAGTTCCTGCAGGTGCTCTGGCCCGGCCCCGCCATGGCCTCGTGGCTGTTGACGCTGCACCTGCCCCTGGCGGCCCTGGGCGCGTACGCCCTCGCGCGCGAGCAGGGCGCCGACCGCGGCGGCGCCTTCGTCGCGGGCGCGCTCTTCTCCATGGGCGGGTTCACGCTCTCGTGCCTGAACCTCTACTGCTTCCTCCAGGCCCTGGCCCTGGCGCCCTTCGTCGTCGTGACGCTGCGGCGGGCCGCGTTGCGCGGGGGGCGCGCGGTGCCCGTCGCCGCGGCGGTCCTGGCGCTCTCGATCTCGACCCTTGCGGTCGAGTTCGTCGCGCAGGCGCTGGGACTCGGCCTGCTCGTGGCCGTGGCGGCATCGGCCGGCCGCACGGCCCTCGGCCGGATCGCCCTCGCGACCGCGCTCGGCGTCGCTCTCGCGAGCCTCCCGATCCTGCTCGTGAGCGGCATCGTCGCGGAGACGCTGCGCGGGCAAGGCCTCGCGGCCTCGGAGGCCCTGCAGCGTCCGCTCAACCCGCTCACCCTGGGCCAGGTCCTCCTGCCGCGCTTCCTGGGAGCGCCCGGCGACTCGCTGCGCTTCTGGTGGGCCGGCCGCCTGTTCCCGGACGGCTCCCCCTACTTCCTCAGCCTGTACCTCGGGCCGCTCGCGATCGCCGCCGCCTGCGTCGGTCTCAGCCGCACGCAGGGGCGCGAGCGAACCGCCGTGGCGGTCGCGGGGGCCGTGGCGCTCTGGTTCGCCCTCGGCCGGGCCTTCGGCCTGGCGCCGGTGCTGCTCGGCGTGGCCTCCTTCTTCCGCTTTCCCGTGAAGGCGCTGCTGCTCGTGCACCTCGCGGTGTGCCTGTTCGCGGGTTTCGGTTGGACCCGCCTGCGGCGCGGCTCGGGCTGGACGCGGCTAAGCGTCGTCGTTCTCGTGCTATTGGCGATAGTCGCGCTCGTGCCCGCAGGGTTGAGCCACGCGCGGGCCCCCCTCGAAGCCTGGCTCGACATCTCGCCCCGCAGCGCCGCGGCGATGGACGTCGCGCTGCGGGAGGACGCGTTCCAGGCCCTGGCCGTGCTGGCCGTTGTGCTGGCGCTGGCGGCGGCCTGCAGGGCCGGTCGCGTCAGCCCGGCTTTCGCGGCCCTCGCGGTTGCGGCCCTCGCCGTCGCCGACGTCGCGCGCGCCGGTCTCGGCTTCAACCGTCAGACGGACCCGGCCTTCTATGCGACCCCCGCAGCATCGACGGCGGGCCTGACGCCACCAGGCGACGGACGCCTGTTCTCGTACGGCGTGAACGCGAGCCCCGCCGTCGCGGCGCTGCTGCGCTCCGCACCGCCCCGCGTCGAGATCGCGAGCTTCCTGCTCAGCCGTCAGGTGCTGAACCCCTTCCTCAACGTCCTCGACCGCGTGGAGCTGGCGGAAGGCGTCGACCGTCACTCGTTCATCCCGAACCCGCCGTCCCTGCTGCCATGGGAGTACGTGCCCGGAGCCGCCGCTCGCATCCTCGATCGCCTGCGGAATGCCGGCGTGACCCGCGTCGTGAGCCTCGACCCCCTCGACCATCCGGACCTCGAGCGGCGCGCGAGCCTCGAGTCCAGCGTCCCGGGCTTCGTGCTCCACGTCTACGATCTCGCGCGCCCCTGGCCGCGCGCCTACGTCGCCTGCCGCGTCGTGACCGTCGCCGACCGGGCCGCCGCGTCGCGGGCGCCCTTCGCGGCCGGCTTCGACCCGGCTTCCGACGTCGCTCTCGAGACGTCGGCCACCGCGGCCTGCCGCGAAGGCCGGGCACGGCGGACGCGCTTCGGCTCCGACGAGGCCGCCTACGAGGTGACGCTCGACGGCCCGGGCTTTCTCGTCCTCCGCGACAGCTTCACGCCGGGCTGGAGGGCTCGCGTCGACGCGTCTCCGGCGCCCGTGCTGCGCGCGAACGGCCGTCAACGCGCGATCCCGCTCCTGGCGGGGACCCACGAGGTCGTGGTGCGCTACGAGCCGCGTGGACTGCAGCTCGGCCTCTTCCTGACCGCCTGCGGGGCCTTCGCCTGCGGCTGGCTCTGGTGGCGCGCCGGCGGTCGGGCAGCCCGCGCGTGAGCTCCGAAGGGACGCGCGGGGAGCGATGGGGCTATCCCATGCTCACGGCGCTCCTGTCCCTCGCCGCGAACCCCGCGGCGCTGTGGCCCCACGCGACCTACTTCTTCCGCGACTTCGCGATCACGTTCCAACCGCTGCACGAGCTCTTCCTCAAGGGGCTCCGCGAGGGACGCTGGATCTTCTGGAATCCGTACTCGTACGAGGGCTCGGCCCTGCTGCCGACCCTGTACCCGGTCGATCTGCTCCAGGCCCTCGTGCCGGGGCCGGTCGCCGGCTCGTGGCTCCTCACGATGCACTTCCCCCTGGCCGCCCTCGGGATGTACGCCTTGTGCCGCGAGCTGGGCGCGTCGCGGCCGGGGGCCAGCGCCGCCGGCCTCGTCTATTCCCTGTGCGGCCTCGCGCAGTCCTCGCTGAACCTCACGGTCTTCCTCGAGGCGCTGGCCTTGGCACCGTTCCTGGCCCTGAGCCTGCGGCGTGCGGCACTCGAGGCGGGACGCTGGATTCCGATCGCCGCCCTTGCGCTCGCCTTGTCCCTCAGTACCCTGGCGGTGGAGTTCGTCGGCCAGGCGCTGCTGCTGGGGTTCGGTCTGGCATGGGTCGCGGCCCCGCGCCGTTCGAGCCTGGCCAGGGTGGGCGCGGCTCTCGCCCTGGGAATGGCGGTCGCCGCGCTGCCCATCCTGCTCACCGCCGGCATCGTGTCCGAGAGCCTGCGCAGCACGGGGAGCATCGGCAACCTGCAGCGCTCGGTTCATCCCGTGGGCCTGATCCAGGTCTTCCTGCCGAACGCGTTCATGTCCCTGGCCGAGTCGATCCGATGGGGCTGGTCGCTGCGGATCTTTCCCGAAGCGGGGCCCTACTTCCTCAGCTTCTACGTGGGGCCCCTGGCGTTGGCGGCCGCCGCGAACGGGCTCGCGATCGAGCGGCGCCTCAGGGCCGTCCTGGTGGTCCTCGCGGTGGCGGGCCTCTGGTACGCCCTCGGGAGCCATGCGGGTCTGGCGCCGCTCGTGGCGCCCCTCATGCCCTTCCTGCGCTTTCCCGTGAAGGCGCTGTTCCTGCCGTGCCTGAGCCTGTCGCTCCTCGCCGGCTTCGGCTTCACGGCCCTCGGCGCGGGCCGGGGGTTCGCGAGGGTCGTGCGCATCGTCGGTGTCGCCGGGCTGCTCGGCGTGGCGGTCGCAGCCTCGGCGACCGCGCACGTCGGCGCCTGGAGCGCCTGGCTGCAGTTCAGGCCCTACAGCGTTCCGGCGCGCCTCGCGGCGCTGCATCGCCAAGCCGGCGCTCTGGCGCACGACTTCAACAACTTGCTGACGGTGATCCTCAACGCCAATGCCGCCCTGGCGGAAGATCTGGCGCAGGGCGACCCCGGTCATGACCTGATCCAGGTGAGCCAGGCCGCGGCCGAA
>CADEEV010000066.1 GCA_902826455.1 uncultured Acidobacteriota bacterium
GCAGCGGGCCGGCCATGCGGGCGGCCTCGAGTCCCACCCAGCCCTCGCCCACCACGTCGAAGCCTTCGCGCTCGAGCAGGGCCTTCACGGCTTCGCGCATCAGGCGCTGCTCGTCGGCGACGAGGATGAGGCGCACGGCCATCGAGTGCCTCCTGGGGGACGGAGGTGAGCGATTCCGGACGCGCAGAGAGTAGCGCGATATACAGATCGGCGGCAAGGATACTTCGCTTCGCCGGGGCGAAATCGTGGCACCCTTGCCGCCCATGGCGAGGCGCGTCCTGCGGGTCCGCGGCACGGTGCAGGGTGTCGGCTTTCGACCGTTCGTCTACCGCACGGCCCTCGAACTGGGACTGCGCGGCGGCGTCTGGAACGACGCCGACGGCGTCGTGATCGATGCCGAGGGCACGGCGGAGGCGCTCGACGCCCTGGCCTGCCGGATCCGCGAGGCGCCGCCGCCTCGCGCCCGCGTGGAAGCCGTGGAGGCGGTCGAGGCCGCGCCCGCGTCCCTGGGTCCGTTCGCGATCCGCGCGAGCGACGACGGCGCGCCGGCTTCCGCCCGCGTCTCCCCCGACCTCGCCCCGTGCGCCACCTGCCTGGCGGAGCTGGAGGACCCGCGCGATCGCCGCTTCGGCTACCCGTTCACGAACTGCACCGACTGCGGCCCGCGCTACTCGATCGTGCGCGACGTGCCCTACGACCGGCCGCGCACCACCATGGCCGCGTTCACGATGTGCCCGGCCTGCCAGGGCGAGTACGACGATCCTCGCTCCCGGCGCTTCCACGCCCAGCCCAACGCGTGCCCCGCGTGCGGCCCGCGCCTCGAGAGCGCCCTCGAAGCCGCGATCGCCGCCCTGCGCGAGGGCGCGATCGTGGCCGTGAAGGGCGTGGGCGGCTTCCACCTGGCGTGCGACGCCCGGAGCGCCGGGGCCGTGCGCCGGCTGCGCGAGCGCAAGAACCGCCCGCACAAGCCGTTCGCCGTCATGTTCCCCGACCTCGGGGCGGTGGCTCGCGAGGCCGAGGTCGACGGTCGCGAGGCCGCGGCGCTCCAGGGCTCGCGCCGGCCGATCGTGCTGCTGCGACGGAAGACCGGGACGACGCTCGCCTCCGAGGTGGCTCCCGGTCTGCGAGAGCTGGGCGCGTTCCTCCCGGGAACGCCCCTCCACCACCTGCTGTTGCGGGGCTTCGAAGGACCGCTCGTGATGACGAGCGGCAACCGCAGCGAGGAGCCGATCGCGGCGGCGAACGAGGAGGCTCTCGAGCGGCTGGGCGGGATCGCCGACCTGTTCCTGCTCCACGACCGCGACATCCACATGCGCGCGGACGACTCCGTGACCCGGGTGGAGCTGGGCCGGGAACGTGTCGTGCGGCGCGCGCGGGGCCACGTTCCCGAGGCGATCCCCCTCGGCTTCGAAGCGCCGCCGTTGCTGGCCGTGGGCGCCGACCTCAAGAACGCGCTGTGCCTCACGACCGGGGACGCCGCGATCCTGTCGCAGCACGTCGGCGACCTGGAGCACTTCGAGGCCCAGCGCTTCTTCGGCGAGGTGCGCGAGAACCTCGAGCGGCTGTTCCGGGTCGCGCCGACGCTCGCGGCCCACGACCTCCACCCCGGCTACCACAGCACGGCCCTCGCGCGCCGCACCGGCCTGCCGCTGCAGGGCGTGCAGCACCACCACGCCCACATCGCCGCCTGTCTCGCCGACAACGGGCGTCGCGAGCGCGTGATCGGCGTCGCGTGGGACGGCACGGGCTACGGGGACGACGGCAGCGTCTGGGGCGGCGAGTTCCTGGTGGCCGACCTCGCCGGCTTCGAGCGGCTCGGCAGGATCCGCCCCGTGGCCCTGCCGGGCGGCGACGCCGCGGTGCGCGAGCCGTGGCGCATGGCGCTCTCCCACCTCGTGGCCGCCGGGCTTCCCACGACCTCGGTCGGGCAGCCCGGCCGGACCACGGTCGAAGCCATGATCCGTGACGGCATCGGCAGCGTGCCGACCTCGAGCGCCGGCCGGCTGTTCGACGCGGTCGCGAGCCTGGTGGGCCTGCGCCACGTGGCGACGTACGAGGGCCAGGCCGCGATCGAGCTCGAGGCCGTGTCGGACGAGGACGAGGACGAGGCCTATCGCGTTCCGGTGAGCGCCCTCGAACTCGACCCGCGGCCGTTGATCCAGGCCGTGGCCCTGGACCTCTCGCGCGGCCTGTCCTTGGGCGTCATCGGCGGCCGCGTCCACCGCGGCCTGGCCCTCGCGATCGGCCAAGTCTGCCGCGGGATCCGCGAACACACCGGCCTGGAAGTAGTGGCGCTGTCGGGCGGCTGCTTCCAGAACCGGCTCCTGACGCGCCTCGCCGAGCAGCATCTCCGCGCGGACGGCTTCGAGGTCCTCCTCCACTCCCGCGTGCCGGCCGGCGACGGCGGGATCGCCCTGGGCCAGGCGGCCGTCGCGGCGTGGAGGACGCGAGGGTGATCACCCTAGCGGGCCCATGGGGTATGGACCGGCCTATCGCCGCGGCCCCCGCGCGAGCCACAATCCCGCAGAGGAACCCGAAGCCTATGTGCCTGGCGATCCCCGGCAAGATCGTGGAAACGTACGATCGCAAGGGCGTGCGGATGGCGAAGGTGGCCTTCGGCGGCATCACCCGGGAATCCTGCGTCGAGTACGTCCCCGACGCGGTGGCCGGCGACTACGTGCTGGTCCACGTGGGCTTCGCGCTGAGCGTCATCGACGAGGCGGAGGCCGAGCGCACCTACAAGCTCCTCGAGGAGATGCAGCAGCTCGGCGAGCTCGAGACCTACCAGGAGCCGGAGAGCTGACGTGAAGTACGTCGACGAGTATCGCGACGGCGACGTGGCGCGCGGCCTGATCGAGGAGATCCGCCGCACGGTGACGCGGCCGTGGGTGATCATGGAGGTCTGCGGCGGCCAGACCCACAGCATCGTCAAGCACGGCATCGACCGCCTGATCCCGGCCCAGATCGAGCTCGTCCACGGCCCGGGCTGCCCCGTCTGCGTGACCTCCCTCGAGATGATCGACCGCGCCCATGCCATCGCGTCGCGGCCGGACGTGATCTTCTGCTCCTTCGGCGACATGCTGCGGGTACCGGGCTCCCACGGCGACCTGCTCACGCTGAAGAGCCGCGGGGCCGACATCCGCGTCGTGTACGCGCCGCTCGACTGCCTCAAGATCGCCCGCGACAACCCCGAGCGGAAGGTCGTGTTCTTCGGCATCGGGTTCGAGACCACCGCCCCCGCCAACGCCCTCGCGGTGAAGAGGGCCCAGGTCGAGGGCGTCGCGAACTTCTCTATGCTCGTCTCCCACGTGCTCGTGCCGCCGGCGATCACCGCGATCCTGCAATCCGCCGAGAACCGCGTGCAGGCCTACCTCGGCCCCGGCCACGTCTGCGCGGTCATGGGCTACGCGGAGTACGAGCCGATCGCGGAGCTGTACAAGGTGCCGATCGTGATCACGGGCTTCGAGCCGGTGGACCTGCTCCACGGCATCCTGATGACGGTGCGGCAGCTCGAGAGCGGCCGGCACGAGGTCGAGAACCAGTACGCGCGCATCCTGGGACGCGCGGGCAACGAAGGGGCGCGCCGCCTCATCTTCGACGTGTTCGAGGTGGCCGACCGCAAGTGGCGCGGCGTCGGCTCGATCCCGAAGAGCGGCTACAGGCTCCGCTACGAGTACCGCGCCCACGACGCCGAGCGGCTCTTCGAGGTCGCGGACATCTGCACGGCGGAGTCGAGCGTCTGCATCAGCGGCCAGGTCCTGAAGGGCATCCGGAAGCCCCTCGACTGCCCCGCCTTCGGCACCGAGTGCACGCCGCAGCACCCGCTCGGGGCCACGATGGTCTCGGGCGAAGGGGCCTGCGCCGCCTACTTCACCTACGGTCGCCACCTCGAGCTCGCGGGCCGGCCTCTCACGCAGGTGGGATGAAGGACGGGATCCTCCGCAAGGTCGAGGAATCCGGCCGCGTCGCCCGCGAGCTGCTGACCCGCGACGCGGGCAAGCTCGAAGCCTGCGTCGGGCAGATGGCCGCCCGCTTCCAGGGCGGCGGTCGCCTCTTCACCATGGGCAACGGCGGCTCGGCCTGCGACGCGCAACACGTCGCCGTGGAGTTCGTGCATCCCATCCTCGAGAAGCGCCGTGCGCTGCCGGCCCTGGCGCTCACCGCCGACAGCGCGACGCTCACCGCGGTCGGCAACGACGCGGACTTCTCGATGGTGTTCGCCCAGCAGCTGCGGCTGCTCGGGGGCTCCCACGACATCGCCCTCGGCATCTCGACGTCGGGCCAGTCGGCGAACGTGGCCCGCGGGCTGCAGGCCGCCCGCGAGATGGGCATGCTGAGCGTCGCGTTCTCGGGCCGCGACGGCGGGCGCATCGCGGAGATCGCGGAGTTCTGCTTCGTGGCGCCGTCCTTCAGCATCCACAGGATCCAGGAGACCCACACGATCCTGCTGCACCTGCTGTGGGATCAGCTCCACGTGGCCCTGGGCGAAGACGATGTCCTCTGAGACGCCCTTCGGCACGTGCCCGGCGCCGATCCTCGACCACGAGCGGATCCTGCTCGGCCACGGCAGCGGCGGCCTGCTCTCGGCGCAGCTCGTGGAGCGGTTGTTCCGGCCGGCCTTCGACAACCCCATCCTCGACCGCCTCGACGACCAGGCGGTGTTCGACTCCCCCGGCGCGCGCCTCGCCTTCACGACCGACTCGTACGTCGTGACTCCGCTCTTCTTCCCCGGCGGCGACATCGGACGGCTGGCCGTCCACGGCACGATCAACGACCTCGCCATGAGCGGAGCCAGGCCGGTCTACCTGTCCTGCGGGTTCATCGTCGAGGAGGGGCTCCCGAGCGAGACCCTGCGGCGGGTCGTGGCGTCGATGCGCGAGGCGGCTCTCGAGGCGGGCGTCCGGATCGTGACGGGCGACACGAAGGTCGTCGGCAAGGGCTCGGGCGATCAGCTCTTCGTCAACACCAGCGGCATCGGCGTCGTGCCTCCCGGCGTCGAGCTCTCGGCCGATCGGGCCCGGCCGGGCGACGCGGTGCTGCTCTCGGGCACGGTGGGCGACCACGGCATGGCCATCGTGGCGACGCGCCAGTCCCTCGGCCTCGAAGGCACGATCGTGA
Source organism: uncultured Acidobacteriota bacterium (assembly GCA_902826455.1). Taxonomy (GTDB): domain Bacteria; phylum Acidobacteriota; class Vicinamibacteria; order Fen-336; family Fen-336; genus CADEEV01. The sequence continues at coordinate 5,119 of CADEEV010000066.1, forward strand.
GCGATACGGCGGCGCTCCACGGCCTCGTCGGACGCCTGCTGGAGGCCAAGCTCGCGCTGCACGTGCTGCGCGACCCCACCCGCGGCGGCGTCGCCGCGACGTGGCACGAGATCGCGAAGAGCTCGGGCGTCGGCATCGAGGTGGACGAGGCGGCGGTGCCGGTCGGCGACGCGGTTCGCGGCGCCTGCGAGATCCTGGGATTCGATCCCCTGCACGTCGCGAACGAAGGCAAGCTGGTGGCGTTCGTGGCAGCCGAGGACGCCGAAGCGGCGCTCCAGGCGATGCGCGCGCACCCGCTCGGCGGCGGGGCGGCCCGGGTGGGCACGGTCACCGCGGAGCACCCGGGCCTGGTGGTGATCCGCACGTCCATCGGAGGCTCGCGGGTGCTCGAGCAGCCGTATGGGGAATTGCTACCCAGAATCTGCTGATCGCGCGCCCAGGTATACAGGGCGCCTGGATGGTTTTCCGTTGACACGTACGCGCTAGGGGACTACCGTTCGGTAGCGTTCACCTGTTATTCAGACTGAGAGGTCCCTCGTGGCGGAGGAAACGCTCGAGAGGCGACTTCTGGTCGGCGGCCTCGAAGCCGTCCGCCAGATCGGCGGCGAGGCCCTCGTCCAGGTCCTGCTGACGCAGTCGGGGCAGGCCGACTTCGCCAACGCCAAGGCCTCGCAGCGCGTGAAGCTCGCGGACTACCTGCGCTACCGCGACACGGCCCTCGATTTTCTCCGCGACAGTTTCTGCGCCACCGCATTCGAGACGGGACGCATCCTGGCCAGGACCCTCATCAGCGAGAACGAGGCCCACCTCAAGACCCTGGCCAGTCAGTTCGCACACGCGCCCAACAAGCTCCCGATGATCGGCCAGGCCGCCGTCCTCGGAGCCCGCGGAAACCCCGGTGTCGTCCGGGCCACGATGCGCGGTCCGGATCTGCTCTTGATCACGATCGAAAAATGCCCCGAGTGCCGGGGCCTGAAGCGCGAGACCGCCTTCTGCTTCTTGAACCAGGGATTGATGACCGAGTTGGCGGAGAGCTACCTGAGCCTCCGCATCAAGACCGAGGAAACGAAGTGCATCGCAACTGGCGGTCGCGCTTGTGAGATCCAGGTGACGATCGATCGCTAGGGAACTAGGGGATTGAGGACATGGGGAGCGAGAACCTCTCGGAGTTTCTGAACGCTCTACAGACACAGACGCGGGGCGTCCGGTCCGCGTTCCTCGCCACGTCCCAGGGCCGTTTCCTGGGCAGCACCCAGATCTCGGGCATGGAGAAGGTACAGCTCGGCGCCATCAGCGCCGCGTCGATGGCCATCGCGTCCAAGGCCACGGGCGACCTGCAGCTGGGAGAGCTGGGCCAGATCCACATCGCGGGCGCCATCGGGTCGGTCCTGCTGGTGCGCGTCGGCGTCAAGGCGGTGCTGACCCTCGTCGTCGAGGACCGGGCCGAGATCAACCAGATCCTCGGCGAGGCGCGGCGCGCGGCCTCGCAGCTGGTCAACAAGGTCTAGCCGCAAGCCGGCATGCAGGTGCCGAGACTGATCGGCTACACGGGCGTATCGCTCGTGTTCCTCGCCTTGTTGGCGCAGCTCGCCCGGGGCCTGGCCGAACCCAGGGCCGTGGACCCCGCGTTCCTGGTGCTCGTCCTCGTCCTCAACGGACTGGCCTGGGCGCTGCCACGCCTGATGGGCTCGCAGGCCTCGGCGCTCGGTCGCAGCCTGACGCTGCTCGGCGACGCGCTGTTCCCCCTGAACCTCGTCTCGCTCCTCCACCTCGTGGCGGCCGGCGGCGGCACGGCCGCGCGTCTCTTCGTCCTCGCGAGCGCGGGGACCGCCTACCTCGCGCTGGGCTGGCTCCGCACGCGCACGCTGTCCGGCGACCCGCTCTACCCCTACTTCTACGCGGCCTGGGGAGGCCTGCTGTGCTTCCTGCTCCGGCACATGCTGGGTCTCATGCCGGGTCCCCTGCTGTGGACGTTGCTCGCCTTCGCCGTCTTGCTGCAGCTCGTGTCGGTCCCCGAGGACGACCTGCTGCGATACCACTTCGGCGTCGCGGCGGCGCTGCTGCTCGTGACGGCGGTCGGCCTCACGTGCCTGGCCTTCGGCGCGAAGCCGACCCTCGACCTGCTGGTGGCGCTGGCCGGCGTCTCGGCGGTGCTCGTGCTCTGGGCGGTGCGCAGCTGGGAGGCAGGTCCCGAGGCGCGCATCTTCGGCGCCTCGGCCTACCTCGTCGTGACCCTCGCGCTCACGGAGACCCTGCGCTTCCGCGACGCGCCGATCCCCCTCTACAGCGTCGCCATGGTGACCTGGATCGTGATCCTCACGATCGCCGGCATCGTGCTCGTGCAGCCCCGGGCCGAGCCCTTCCGCGAGAGCGCGCACTGGATCGCGGTGCTCGTGGCCTGCGGCCTGGGCATGTTCACGTCGCCGGCGTGGTGGACCGCCGCGGGCCTGCCCTCCATCCCCATCTCGCCCTGGGGAGAGGTGCCTCCGCTGCTGGCCGCAGGCTCCGCGCTCGTGGTCGGCATGGCCCTCGGCGTTCTCGCCGTGCACAGGCGCCGGAGCCCCCCGATCGCCGCGTCGCTCTCGGGGTTCGCGGTCAACCTCGGCCTGTCGACCTTCGCCGCCTTCCTGGCGCCGATGCTCGTGATCTCGGCGGCCACGGCCGTCTGGGGCCTCGCGAGCGGCTTCCCGGCGACGGCGCCGCTCGTGCCGCTGCTCTTCGCCATCGCGATCCTCGGGTTGTCCCGGGAGCGCGAGCGCGCCTACGGCCCGGTCGCGCTGGCGTTCGCGGGCTACGGCGCGCTGCTCCTCGCGGTCTTCAGCACCCCGGGCCCGGGCCGGCGTGCGACCGCGGCGATGGTGGCATGCGCGACGATCCTGCTGTGGCGCTCCATGCGCCGATCGGAGCTCCTGCCCCACCTCGCGTTCCTGGCCGCGATGACCGCGATTCCGCTGCGCTCGGCCGGGGGCGGCCGTGAAGTGCTGGCCGCCGCCGTGCTGGCGGTCCTCGCCCTGGCGGCCGAGCGGCTGCTCCTCGAGCACGAGGGCGCGGGCACGCGCAGCCTCCTGCCCCTGGGCTGGGCCGTGCTGGCCGGGAGCTGGGCCGTGTGGGCCAGCCTCGAACGCGGCCCGTTCGTGGTCGTGGCCCTGCTCCTCGTCTGGCTGGCCATCCCCTTGAGCCTCGTTGGCGTCGATCCGCGCGGCCGCCACTACGACCGCGTCGTCTTGATCCACGACTGGCTCGAGACCGCCGCGCACCTCCTCGCGATCGCCGCCGGCGCGACCCTCATGCTGCTGCTCTGGACCGGCGCCGGGCTGCGCCTGCGCGACTCGGGCCCGCTCCTGGCGATCTGGGCCCTCGTCCACCTGGGCCTGTATCGCCGGCTCGAGGCCCGGCTTCCCCGTCGGCCCGCCACGGTGGCCGCTGCGGTCGCGTCCTGGGCGCTGTCGTTCGTCTCGCTGCTCCTGCCGTTCGCCTCGACGTCGCGCGGGGTCGTGGCGGCGACGCTGCTCCTCAACGCGACGATCGCCTTCGCCTGGGCGTTTCCTCCCGTGGCCTTCTCGCGCGTGCTGCGCTGGCTCGGCCACGCTCTCGCCCTGCTCAGCGCGGGCGTCGCGGCCTTCGGCCGTCCCCGGTTGATCTCCGAGGTCCTGCTCGCCGTGGGCTTCGTGTACTTGTGGCGCTCGTTCCGGGAAGGCGCCGTCGGCGCCCACTTCGTCTTCCTGGGCGCCGCCGTGGCCTCCGCCGTGGTGGCCGTGGCTTGGCACGCGGTTCGGGACAGCGTGCCGGTCTTCAGCCTGCTCGCCGTCCTGCTGCTGGTCGTCCAGGAGCTCGCGCGCGGCCTCACGGGCCGGCGCAGCTCCAGGGCCGGGCTGACCCTGGGTACGGCGATGGCGGCAGGACTCGCCGCGATCGGCATCGACCTCTGGAGAGGCCAGCTCTCGCAGCTCGCGTACCTGCCCCTCTGGATCGGGTTCCTCGCGAGCGCCGCGCGCTGGGAAGCGACGCCCGAGGAAGCGCGCTCCCGGCCCGACGAGCCCGAGGATCGCTGGCTGGCGGCCGGGAGCTACTGGATCGGCCACTGGGCGGGCGCCGGGTGGCTGGTGACGGTCCTGCTGGCCTCCGTGCTCGCGCCGGCCTGGGCACCACTCGTGCTCGCGGCCTGGGCCTGGGCGCTGCTGGGCCTGCTCGCGATCGCGGGATCGAACCGCTCCGGCTCCGGCAGCGTGGCGCGCAGCGCCACCGGCCAGGCCGCCTGCCTGCTGGCGCTGGGCGCCATGGCCGTCGCCGGCCATGCCTGGCGCCTCGGACAGCCCGCGGTCCTCGCGGCGCTGCTGGCGGGGATGTTCTTCGTGAGCTTCGGCCGAGGTCCCGCGGCGCGGCTGGCCGCTGCCGTGGGTTTCGTCGAGGCCTACACGCTGTTCGGCCTCTCGAGCGGCGTCAGGCTCGCCGAGTACTACTGCGTGGGAGCCGCGGCGCTCCTGTACGTCGTGTTGCGCCTGCTCGGCGACAACGCGCGCCTCGAGCCGGGCGAGCAATGGTTGCTCGCGGGACCCGGCGCGTGGGGACGTCAGTTGCGCGCGAGCCTGGTGCCCCTCGCGATCCTGCTGCTCACGGCCGGCTATCCGCTCTGGGTGCTCGTGACGCGCCGCCAGGAGATCGACCTGTTCTTCATCGGCGGCGCCGCGGCGCTCCTGCCCTACGGCTTCTGGAGAGCCGGCCAAGGCTCGACGTACTCGACGCCGCTGTGCGTCCTCTATCTGGCGGGCGCCCTCTATCTCTTCGCGGTCAGCGGCCTGGGGGCGGCCGCGTCGTTGTTCCTGCTCGCGACCGGTCCCCTGGTGATGCTGAACCTGCTGGCCTTCGAGGAGCGGAGCGAGGACTCCGGCGCCGCGGGAGTCGCGGTCGGGGGACCGCTCGACTCCCGGGCCTCCTGAGCTACAAGCGTCCGGAGAGCAGCAGCACGATCAGGACGATCGCGATGAGCCCGAGGCCGCCGCTCGGGCCGTAGCCCCAGCTGCGGCTGTGCGGCCACGCGGGAAGAGCTCCGAGGAGCGCGAGGACGAGCAGCACGACGAGGATGGTGAACATGGAGAAACTCCTTGGCCGAGATCCGTCGGCGGCGCTAGTGCCGCCTGCGTGTCATCAAGCAAGGATCACGCCACCGTGTGACCCAGCCGTCCCTCCTACGAAGGGCAGGTGCGATCGACGATCTGCGCGCGCTTGGCCTTGAACGCCGCGACCCAGGCGTCGACGCGAGCGTTCGGCGGCTCCTTCGCGGGATCTCCCGACGGATCGGAGGAGCGGCGATCGACGCGAGCCGTCTCGAAGAGCGCGCGGAGCTGGGCGTCGCTCAGCTTCTGGAGCAGTCCCGCCAGGAACGCGCGCCCGCCCTCGCTGATGCGCGGGCTGCTCAGGCTGCCCGTGAGCGAGCCGTTGAGCTTGGCTTCGCAGCCCTTCGCGTCCGTCCAGACCGGAACGCGCGCCCACGTGTCGAGGCTCACGCTGTTCTTGTTCTTGATCAGCAAGCCCGCCTGACCGAACGTGAGGCCGAGGTCGTTCACCATGAGCACGGGCCTCCGGCAGCCGGTGCGCCCGACCTCCTCGCCCGCAGGACAGAGCAGCCGCTGGTTCGCCGACTTGCTGTCCGTGTGCTGCACGAACGCCGCGAGGAGCTTGAGGGCGTCGCGCTGCTCCCGGGCGTGGGGCGGCGCGTCCGGGCCCAGGTCGTCGAGCTCCGACCAGCTCCAGCCCGAGTCCGCGTGGGTCTCCATGGGGCGGCCCGGCAGCTTCTCCTCGATCGCCGCAGGATCGAAGGTCACGACACCCAAGGCGGCGTCCGACGCCGCCTTGGGATCCTCCGGGCAGCCGTGGCACCGCACGCGCACGGGGTACATGCGGTCGGCGGCGAAGCCCAGGGCCCAGAACAGCCGGGTCGACAGGACCTCGCCGAAGACCTCGGCGTTCCGCTCTCCGTACTTGACCTTCACCTCGTGCCCCGGGCTCGTCTCGCACTCGAACTTGGGCGAATGGCCCGTCAGGCTCTGATCCGCCTTGTACTTGCATTCGATCCAGGCGTCCGGCCGCACCCTGCGGGCGCCTGCGGGGCCCGCCGCGATGTCGACGGACGCGATGTCGGTGGGCGTCCACACGTCGGCCTTGCGGATCGCCGCGCGGCGCTCGGCCTCGGTCAGGGCTTCGCCGGGCTTCAGGGCCTTGCCGTGGGCGCAGCCGATCGCGAGAAGGGTGAGACAGAGGACGGCGGAGGCGCGCCTCAACGCTTGCGGTCGATCTCGACCGTCTCCTTGCTGCCGCTGTTGGCGACCGAGATCATGAAACCGAGGCCGATCGCGATGGCGATCCCGATCACCGTCCAGCCGGCGCCGACACGGGCGATCACTCCCAGCCTCCACAGCGCGGCGATCACCCCTCCCAGGGCGATCACGTACCCGATCAGGAACATCTGCATCCACTTCATCGCGGCCTCCTCGTAGTCATTCGTTGCTGAGGATCACCTTCAGCACGCCCTCGCCGCCGGCAGCCGCCGCGGTCTCGTAGGCGCGCTTGGCGTCCGCCAGTTCGAAGTGGTGGGTGACGAGCTTCGCCGGCTCGAGGTGGCCCGACTGCACCATCTTGAGCAGCGTGGGTGTCGACACGGCCTGCACCGGCTGGTTCGTGAGGGTCAGGCTCGAGGCCCAGAATCTCTCGAGGCGGAGCGCCGTGGCGGTGCCATGGCTCGAGACGTTCGCCACGCGGCCTCCGGGCGCCACGATCGACTGGCAGACGTCGAAGCCGCCGGCCAGGCCGCCCGTCTCGATCACCGCGTCGACGCCGGCGCCGCTCGTGATGTCCAGGACGCGCTGCGCCGTGTCGCCCTCGCCGTCCACGATGTGGGTCGCGCCCAGGCGCTGGGCCACGTCCAGCCGCTTCTCGTCGGCGTCCACGACCACGATCTCGGCCGGCGAGGAGAACTGGGCGGTCAGCAGGGCCGCCAGCCCCAACGGGCCGGCCCCGAGGATCGCGACCGTGTCGCCGGCCTTCACGCGCCCCTGGAGCACGCCGCATTCGAAGCCGGTGGGCAACAGCTCGCTCAGCATGACCATCGCTTCCTCGTCGGCCTGCACGGGGAGGCGATGGAGGCTCGTCTCGGCGTGGGGCACACGGACGTATTGCGCCTGCGTCCCGTCGATCGCGTGACCGAGGACGAAGCCACCGTCGCGGCAGTGGGAGCATAGGCCCTTTCGGCAGAAGCCGCAGGTTCCGCACGAGGTGATGCAGGAGATCAGCACCTTGTCGCCGGGCCGCAGGCCCGTGACGCCCGCACCGAGCTCTTCGACCTGGCCGACGCCCTCGTGGCCGAGCACGCGGCCCGGCACGACGCCGGGAAGCTCGCCTTTCAGGATGCGCAGGTCGGTCGCGCACAGCGTCGTCTTGGTGATCCGCACGATGGCATCGGTCGGCGCCTGGATCCTGGGGCGCGGGCGCTCCGTCCACACGGCCTTGCCAGGGCCCTGGAAGACAAGGGCCTTCATCGAACGCGCCTCGTCGCCCAGGGCCCGGGAGCGCCGGGCCGTCGGGTGAGCTGTCTTCACGCGCGCTAGAGCGGGCAAGTGCGATCGCCGAGCTGGGCGCGCTTCGCCTTGAACGCGGCGACCCACTCGTCGACGCTGGCCGGCGCCGGGTCGTCCTCGGGATGGCTCGAGGGATCGGACGAGCGCCGTGAAACGCGGGACACCTCGAAGAGATCGCGCAGCTGCGCATCGGTCAGCTGGTTCATCAGGTCGGAGAGCAGGCGACGTCCGCCCTCGCTGATCTTCGGGTCGGCGAGGCTACCCGTGAAGGAGCCCTCGAGGCGCGCCGTGCAGGGCTCGCCTTCCTTCCACACGGGGACCTCGACCCAGTCGGCGATCCTCACGCTGTTCTTGTTCTTGTTGAGCATCGTGGCCTTGCCGAACGTCAGGCCGAGATCCTGGACGATGAGGAGCGGCTGGCGGCAGCCCTTGGTCGCGAGCTCCTGCCCCTTCGGGCACACGATCCGCTGGTTCGGAGCCTTGTTGTCCGTGTGCTGCACGAACGCCGCGAGCAGCTTGAGAGCGTCGCGCTGGGCGCGCACGTTCTCGGGGGCGCCCGGCCCGATCTTGTCGAGCTCGCTCCACTTCCAGCCCGAGTCCTGGTGAACCTCCATCGGTCGCCCGGGCAGCTTCTTCTCGATCGCGGCGGGATCGAACTCGACGGTACCGCTGCCCGGCTGCGGCTCTTTCTTGGGGTCGTTCGAGCAGCCACGGCAACGGACCTTCACGGGATACATGCGGTCGGCGGGGAAACCCAGGGCCCAGAAGAGGCGCGTCGCGAGCACTTCGCCGTAGACCTCGGCGTTGTAGGGCCCGTACTTGACCTTGAGCTCGTCGCCGCTCGCGTCCTTGCAGGTGAACTTGAGGGACTGGCCGCTCATGTCCTTCTCGACGTAGTCGCAGTCGACCCAGCCGTCGGCCGGCACCGCGAAGCCTTCGGGGCCCGCCTTGATGTCGGCGCTCGCCACGTCCACGGGAAGCCAGACGGCGGCCCGGCGGATCGCCTCCTCGCGCTGCTCCGTCGACAACGCCTCGCTGGGAGGCAGAGGTTTCACGTGAGCGCAGGCGCCGAGGCCCACGCACAGGATCGAGACCAGGTAGCGTCGGGTCAACACCGTTGTTCCTTCATTTGACGTCCCCCTCGGCAGCGCGCTGGAGCAAGCGTCGTGCCATGCGCGCAGGGCGCCGGAAGCGTGGCCACGTTCTTGCTAGATCGCCGGCGTGAACCACCCACGCGTCAAGCTGTCAACGTACGAAACCCCTCGCCAGGCCGCCGCGCACGCGCCACTCCGCACAGCGCGCGCCACGCTCGCCCCGGCGCCGTTTCTAGAAACGGCCATCGGCCGCCGTCGGAGGTCGTGATGCACCCCTTCCTCGGCGGCGAGGGCACGGGCGCGGTCCTGCCCTCCACCAGCGAGATCCCCGCGTTCACGGGAGCGGAGCTGCAACACGCTCTCCTCTGCCTCGTGACGGCGGCCGTCCTCGGGACCTTGCTGGCCTTCCGGCCACGCAAGCCCGGTGGTCCCGACCGCGTGGCTCACGTGACCCAGGCCCAGATCATGATGGCGATCGTCGGCGCGCTCGTGATGCTGATCGTCGGCGCGAGTCTCGCGCGCGCGTTCGCGATCGCCGGCACGGCCGGGCTCGTGCGTTATCGGGCCAAGATCGACGATCCCAAGGACGCGAGCGTCATGCTCTCGTGTCTCGCGGTCGGCCTCGCCTGCGGAGTCGGCCTGCTGTACCTTGCCGCATGCGGGGCGGTCTTCATCGTCGCCGTGCTGTGGCTGCTCGAGTGGCGCGAGCCGTGGCCGACCAAGCCCTTCGAGCTCAAGGTCTCGGCCAGCGATCCCGCGGCCATCAAGGCCCAGGTCGAGAGCCTCCTGAAGAAGCATCGCATCAAGTTCGAACTGCGCGGAGCGACCGAGAAGGACATGACCTACTCGGTCGAAGTGCCACAGGGCCGACGCACCAACCGCGTCTCGGAAGCGATCGCCGCGTTGAGTGGCGCCGAGCCGGTCGACGTCGCCTGGGCGGAGAAGAAGGTTAAATGAGCTTGATCATCGTCCAGCCCGACGACGGCATCCGTCCAGTCGTGACGGCCATCCAGAAGGCCAAGAAGAGCATCGACATCGGCATCTTCCGCCTCGACCGCGGCGACGTCGCGAAGGCCCTGAGGGCCGCCACGACGCGCGGCGTCCTGGTCCGGACCCTCATCGCCCATACCAACCACGGAGGCGAGAAGCGCCTGCGGAAGCTCGAGCAGGACCTCCTGAAGACCGGCGCCGCCGTGCGCCGCACCGACGACGACCTGCACCGCTATCACAACAAGATCATGATCGTCGACCGCTCGACCCTCTACGTCCTGGGCTTCAACTACACGGCCCAGGACATCGACAAGAGCCGCAGCTTCGGCGTCGTCACCAAGAAGCGGGAGCTGGTCCAGGAGGCCCTCAAGCTGTTCGAGGCCGACTCGCTGCGTCAGCCGTACACGACGGGACCGAAGCCCTTCGTGGTGAGCCCGGAGAACGCCCGCGAGCGGCTCGGGGCCCTGCTCAAGAGCGCCCGCAAGGAGCTGTTCGTCTACGACCCGAAGCTCACCGATCCAAAGATGATCAAGATCCTCCAGGAGCGCACGGCGGCCGGCGTCGAGGTGCGGATCCTCGGCAAGCTCGGCAAGCGCGGGAGCGGCCTCAAGGCCGAGCGCTTCCCCGGCAAGCGCCTCCACGTCCGGGCCATCATCGTCGACGGCAAGAGGGCGTTCGTCGGAAGCCAGAGCCTGCGGAAACTGGAGCTCGACGGAAGGCGCGAGGTCGGCGTGGTGGTGAAGGACCGCAAGCTCGTCGGCCGCATCGCGGAGGTCTTCGCGAGCGACTGGGCGGAGACCGAACAGGGGCGCAAGGATCTCAAGAAGGATCTGAAGCGCGAGCGCAAGGCCGCCAAGCGCCAGGTGCGCAAGAAGAGGTGAAGACAGCATGACCGCACTGATCTCCGGACTGATCCTGACCCTGCTGGCCGCGGCGCCGGCGCCGCAGAAACCCTCCGACAAGGTCGAAGCCGCGAAGGTCGCGAAGAAGGTCGAGAAGGCCAAGGACTCCGCGCGCCAGGCTCACGACGAGCGCAAGGCGCTGAAGGACTTCGAGGAAGAAGTCCAGGAGTACGCGGAGTTCCACGACAAGCAGCTCGCGAAGCTGCGCGAAAAGTCCGGCGAGAAGGCGGAGAAGGCCGAGAAGGCCGAGAAGAGCGAAGAGACGGCCACGGAACCCGTGGCTCCCGAGCCCGTTCCGGTCCCAGCCGAAGGCGGCGATGCCGACCAGACGGTGGCTCTGCAGAAGGCGCTTGCCGCGCGCATCGTCGAGAAGCGGTCCGACGAGAAGGCCGGCGACTTCTTCGAGAAGGACGTCGTTCCGGTGTTCCGCCGCCTGATCGCCGAGCAGCTCAAGGGCCCCGACACCCAGGACGCGCGCAAGGCCGTGTCCGAAGGCAACCCGGCCGTCGAGGACGACGACGGCGATGGAGACGAGCCGACCAACTTCGTGCCCCAGGTGAACCTCGCGTACCCCGAGGGCGCGCCTCGCTCGACGGTTCCGGCGAGCGTGCTCCTGACGCTGCCTCCCCTGCCCGAAGCCCTGCAGTACCACTTCGTGGGCCGCGACCTGGTTCTGGTCGACTCCGTCGCCCAGATCATCGTGGACTTCCTGCCGGGCGCCGCGCCCGATCCCGGGGCTCCTCCGCCCACGTCGAAGCCCACCGCCGCACAGACCGCGGCCAAGCCTCCGCAACCCCTGGGCAAGGGCCTCGCGACGCTGACCCTGCCCCTCAAGGAGGGCTCGGTCCGGTTCGGCATCATCGGAGACACGGGCCGCGGGACGCGCGAGCAGATCGAGGTGGGCAAGCAGATGGCCGCCTTCCACGAGCCGTTCCCGTTCGGCTTCGTGATCATGCTGGGCGACAACATCTACGGAACGGACGGCGCCCAGGACATGAAGAACAAGTTCGAGACGCCGTACAAGCCCCTGCTGGACGCCGGCGTGGAGTTCCGCGCGAGCCTGGGCAACCACGACAACCCGAACCAGCGCTTCTACAAGCTGTTCAACATGGGCGGAGAGCGGTACTACACGTTCGCGCCGCCCCAGAAGGACGAGTCCGGCACGGGCAGCGTGCGCTTCTACGCCATCGACAGCAACTACCTCGAGAAGGCGCAGCTCGACTGGCTCGAGAAGCAGCTGTCCGAGGACAAGTCGCAGTGGAAGATCGCCTTCTTCCATCACCCGCTCTATTCCTCGGGTCGCACCCATGGTTCTTCGCTGGAGTCGCGCGCCGTCCTGGAGCCGCTGTTCGTGAAGTACGGCGTGAGCGTCGTGTTCGCCGGCCACGACCATTTCTACGAGCGCACGAAGCCCCAGAAGGGCGGCATCGTCCACTTCGTCTCGGGCTCCGGCGGATCCCTGCGCAAGGGCAACCTGGCACGCACGGACATGACTGCCAAGGGGTTCGACACCGACTACACGTTCATGCTCGCGGAGATCAGCGGCGACGATCTCTACTTCCAGACGATCAGCCGGACCGGCGCGACGATCGACAGCGGAATCCTGCATCGGCCCGGCGCGCCGGCCGAGGTGACGCCGCCCAAGCCCCCGCCGGTTCCCGTCGCGGCCCCGGCCGTGGCTCCCGCCGGTCGCTCGACACCGGAAGGCGAAGCGACGCCGACGCCGGGTCCGACACCGGCGCCGAGCCCGACGCCCACGCCGAAGCCCTAGCCTTCGGCCCATAGCCTCGCGGGGATCCGCGGGGACGATCCGCGCGACCGGCACGGCGATGGACAGGCACCCTGCTCCATCGTCGTGTCGCGTGGGGGGTGGGGTGACCGAACCGCGGTGCCTCGCGCGAAGATCCTGTCGAGGCACTCGCAGGTGCTTCGGTCGGGTGACAACGCGAACTCCCAGTGCGACGGCAAGGACTACCCGACGCCGAGGCTCTCCGGGACCTGGGCCTCGGCGCCGGGTTCGACTAGAACGAGGGCCCCAGCTTGAGACGCACCTGCGTGCTCTCGTCGCTGTGCCAGACGTCGAGGCGGAGCTTGACCTTCTGGGGCGACTTGAGCCGCAGGCCAACGCCGTAGCTACGCCGCATGTCCCGCGCCTCGAAAGCGTCGAGCGTTGGAAAGACGGATCCGGCGTCGTAGAGCAGCGCGAGCTCGACCTTCGGGTGGACCTCGAAACGGTACTCCCCCACCAGCCACAGCGCCTTGTCGTCCCGGAACCGGAACGAGCCGTAGCCGGGCAGGAACAGGCTGCCGCCGAGTGTCGTCTGCATGTAGAAGGGCACCTCGGCGCCGTCGTCGGGGCGGTCGAACGAAGCGACCTGCCGGAAGGCGAGCACGTGGCGATCCGAGCCGAGCGGGAGGTACTCGCGCGCGTCCACGGCGAAGCGCGTCCACTGGTAGGCTCGGCCACCCCGATCGTCGAAACGCGACACGGCGATGCCGAGGGATGCGCCGCGGTGGGCATTCTCGGGCTGATCGCGCAGCTCCAGCCACAGGCCGCCCGAGGCCATGAAGAAGTCGGGGGTCCGCAGAAGGCCCGGCGCCGTCTGCTCGTCGTTCGTGATGAGCGTGTCGGGGAGATCCGGGTCGTCGCCGGAAAGGATCGACGTCTGCATCACGCCGGCCCGCGCCATCACCGAGAACCGGCCCCGGCCGTAGCGGACCAGGCCTTCGTAGAGCGCGTCCTTGAGGCGGTAGTCGCTGCGCGCGTCGCGAGGCGTGTCGATGCCGACGCCGTAGAAGTCCTCGCGGGGATAGTCCCGATAGCGGCCCGAAGCCCAGATCTGGAAGCCGGAGACGGCCGCCGTGCGCTGGAGGGCATCCAGGGTGAAGAGGCCGTTCGTGCCGCGGGCCAGCCGCGGCAGGCGCGCGTCCTGGTGGGGCACGAGACCGAACTGCGCGTCGTAGTACTGGTACTTGTAGATGGAGTACGAACCCGAGGCGTGGAGGTCGAGCCCCGTGCTTCCGAGGTCCGGAGCCCAGAAGTGCAGCATCGGTGCCGGTCCGGCTCCTGGGCTCACCACCTCGAAGCGCGGCGCAAGCGGCCCGAAGTGGAGCCCCTTTCCGTCGCCTCCGGGCTCCCCGTCGCTCAGGAAGCCATGGATTGTGCGTTTGAGCAATCCGGGACGGTCGTCGTCGGTCGACTCGACAGCCTGAGGCGCCTGCGCCTCCTCGGGCTCCGCGGCTAGAACTGGACACGACAGCGCCGCCGCCATCGCCACAGCGCCCGCCATCCGCAGCATCACGTCTCGATTCAGAGCCCCCATGGTCCCCTCTCCCAGAAAAGAACCGGCGCCGTCAGCTCTGCGGTGGGCTGACGGCGCCGGTGTCGTCTCGATAGCTCCTACCGCTCTCGCTTGGACGGCGGCGGCGTCGGCGACGGCTTCTTCTTGTTGCGGGCCGCTTCCTGTTGCGCCTGCTCGCGGGCCTTCTTCTCGTTGGCCTGCTGCTGCTGCTCACGCGCCCGGCGCTCGTTGGCCTGCTGCTGCTGGGCCTTCGCGCGCTGGTTGTCGGCCTCCTGCT
>CADEEV010000067.1 GCA_902826455.1 uncultured Acidobacteriota bacterium
GGCCGGCAGCGCGAGGCGGCAGGTGTTGTAGGCGGAGTCGAGGTTCGACGCGAAGGTCGCGCGCCACTCGCCCGGCTCCATGTCGGCGATCGGCTTCCACAGGAAGGATCCGACCGTGTTCACGAGGACGTCGAGGCGGCCGAATCCACGGCGCGCCGCGTCGACGAGGGCGCGGGCCTGTTCGTAGTCGCTGACGTCGGCGCGCACGCCGAGCGCCTCGCCGCCGGCGGCCTTGATGTGCGCCACGGTCTCGGCCGCGGCGTCGCTGCGCGCGTTCACCACCACGCGCGCCCCGCGCCGCGCCGCCTCCCGGGCGAGGCAGGCGCCGAGGCCACGGCCGCTACCGGTCACGAGGACCGTGCGGCCGGTCAGGGTCTCGGAGCTGTCGCGTGGAGTGGGCATGCTCAGAACCGGAAGGTCTCGCGGCGGATCCGGCCGTCCTGGCCCACCAGCACGCGGGCGGCGAAGGACTCACGGCCGGGCCGCTCGAAGCGGAGATCGCGGAACACGACCTCGGTGCCGTCGGCGGTCGCAGTCTCCTCGAGCCAGGGGTAGGTCGAGAAGGCGAGGAACGTGTGAGCGACCGGGCTCGCTTCGCGAGCTCGCGTGGAGGCCGGGGTCTCTTCGAGCTTCTCGCGCTTCACGAAACGCGTCGCCGGCCCGCGCAGCGCGACTTCGCCCGTCCAGTAGGCCGAGCCGGTGTCGGCGATGACGCGCCAGCGGAACGGGTCGAGGGGATCGGGAAGGGCCACGGCGCGCGCGACGGCCCCGCCGGGCACACGGGCGACGGCCTCGTCGCGGGCCTGGGCGTGGAGCACGGCGCGGCCCCCGACATAGGCCATCGCGAGGCCCAGGCCCAGGGCGGCGATCTGGGCGGTCTGGGGCATGCGGAGCGTCGCGAGCAGCGTCGCGAGGAGCAGCAACAGCAGCAGGGGATCCACGATGAACACGAGGTCCCACGCGTAGAAGGTGCCGTCGAAGGGCGCGAGCACCCGCGTGCCGTAGCTGGTCCACAGGTCCATGAACACGTGGACGGACACGCCGACCAGGCTCGCGGCGAGGAGCCAGGCGAAGCGCGCCTCGCGGTAGCACAGCCGCAGCAGCACGGCCAGACCGAAGGCGAGGAGCGGCGCGCCCACGATCGAATGGCTCAGGTTGCGATGGTGCTGGAGGTAGGCCGCCGTGCTCTGCAGGCCGAACACGATGTCGACGTCGGGCAGGTTGGCGGCGAGGGCCACGGCGAGGGTGCCACCCCGGGTCGTACGACCCAGTCCGGCGCGCGCCAGAGCCAGGCCGGTCAGGGTGTGGGTGAGGTTGTCCACGTCACTTCCCGGTCACCCGCACCATCTCGGTGACCGTGGTGATGCCCCGGAAGACCTTCTCGACCGCCGACTCGCGCAGCGTCCGCATGCCCTCCTCGCGGCCCGCCTTGAAGAGGTCCGGCGCGCCGTGTCCGGCCGTCACCAGTCCCCGGATCTTCTCGGTCATGGGCAGGGTCTCGAAGATGCCGGTGCGGCCGGTGTAGCCCGTGTCGCGGCAGTGCAGGCAGCCCTTCCCGCGCTTGAAGCGGTAGGGCTTGAGCTTCTCGGGGTCCATGCGCAGGGCCCGCGCCTCCTCGGCGGTCGGCTCGTATTCCTCGATGCAGTGTGTGCAGTTCTCGCGCACCAGGCGCTGGGCCAGGATGCCGATGATCGTGGACGTGATGAGGAAGTGGGGGATGTTGAGGTCGAGCAGGCGCGTGATCGACGACGGCGCGTCGTTCGTGTGCAGGGTCGAGAGCACGAGATGCCCCGTGAGGGCGGCCTGCACGGCGTGCTCGGCCGTCTCCTGGTCGCGGATCTCGCCGACCATGATGATGTCGGGGTCCTGGCGCAACACGGTGCGCAGGGTGCTCGAGAACGTCACGTCGATCGAGGGCCGTACGGCGACCTGGTTGAAGTCCTCGAAGACCATCTCGATCGGATCCTCGATCGTGATGATGTTCACCTCGGGCTTCGAGAGGTGCTTGAGGATCGAGTAGAGGGTCGTGGTCTTGCCCGAGCCCGTGGGCCCCGTGACGAGGATGATTCCGGTGGGCCGCCCGATGAAGTCGTAGAACTTCGGCAGGTCGTGGGAGGACAGGCCCAGGTCGTCGATGCCCTTGAGCAGGATGTCGGGGTCGAAGATACGCATGACGGCCTTCTCGCCGAAGGCCGTCGGCATCGTCGAGACGCGCAGCTCGATCTCGCGGCCCGCGTTGTCGCGCTTGATGCGGCCGTCCTGGGGACGGCGCTTCTCGGCGAGGTTGCAGCCCGACAGCAGCTTGATGCGCGAGACCACGGCCTGGTAGACGATGCGCGGGATCAGGTGCACGTCGTGGAGCATGCCGTCGATGCGGAGGCGCACCAGGGTGAGCTCGCGCTTGGGCTCGAAGTGGATGTCCGAGGCGCGCTGCTCGAAGGCGTAGCTCAGGATGTGGTCGAGGGCGCGCACCACGGGCGCCGCCGCCGGGTCGAGCTCGGTCGTCTCGCTCGACAGGAACTCCTGGTTCGTGAGGTCGACGTTCGAGACGCGGCTCGCGTTCAGCTGCTTCTCGGCCGTCTGCAGGCTCGTCTTGAGGTCGTAGAAGCCCTTGTTGATCTGCTCGACGTCGCTCTTCGTCGCGAGCACCTTCTCGACCTCGAGGCCGGTGACGCGGCGCACGTCCTCGTCGGGGAAGGGCCGGAACGGGTCGTGGATCGCGACCGTGATGGTCTTCTCGGTCTTCGAGATGGCCACCATGCCGTGCTTGCGGGCGAATGGGCCCGAGAGCGCCTTGGTCACGACGTCGAGGTCGAGATCCAGCGGGTTGAGCTTCATGTAGCGCAGGCCGGTATGGGCGGCCAGCGCCTGGGCGATCGTCACCTCGCTCGCGACGCCCAGCTGGGTGAGGGCCTGGTCGGTCGAGATGTTGTTCATCTTCGTCGCGCGGCGGACCTTCTCGGCCTGCTCGGCCGTGATCGCCTTGCGCGAGAGCAGGATCGGGAGGATGTCGACGGTGGGCTCGGCCGCAGCTGCTGCGGGCTTCGGTGCGGGCGGCGCGGGCCGGCGTGGGGGAGGCGAGGCCATGGATCGCGATTATCCGCGCCTTTCCGGGCGCTTGTCACGCGCGCCTCGCTTACGATGGAACCAGGGAGGAGCGGCCGATGTGGCGAGCGCTGCTGACCATCGTCTGTCTCGCCCCGGCCCTCGCGGGCATGGCCCAGGAACGGGGCGGGCCGCGAGAGCGGCGGGAGGGTGAGCGCGCGATCGTGGAGTTCCACGAAGGCGACCTGAGCCAGGCCGAGGCCGACGCGTTCCTGGCGCTCGTCGACAAGGGCATCGCCGACGTCGAGGGCGTCGTCGCGAAGGCCCTGCCGGCCGCATCCCGTCGCGCAGGGCGTGTCCGCTTCGTGGTCAGCCGCAGCGCCGGCATGTCGAGCACCTATGGCCGGACCGTGGTGCTGCCTCTCGAGCGCGTGCGCTCGCGCACGGCGCCCTACCTTCACGAGACCGTGCACGCGCTCGTGCCGACCCGAGGCGACGGCGTGTGGTTGAGCGAAGGGCTCGCATCGTACCTGGAGAGCTGGGTCAGCGAGAACCGTGGCGGGTACGACGCCCACGTGTTCACCCGGGCGGGCGACCGGGGCATCCACGCGGCGGCCCGGCGGGTCCTGGGCGATCCCGCGGGCCGCGCCGTGCTGCCGTGGGTCGGCGGGGAAGGCGAGCCGCCGCAGATGCGCGACGATCGCCAGGGCGTCGCCCGCCCCTTCTACGTGCTGTCGCAGTCGTTCACGAAGTACATCGCGGACGCCGCCGGGGTCGAGGCGCTGGTGAAGGCCCTCGCCTCGGGGGACCAGGAGGCCCTCCTGCACTCGACGGGACGGAGCGTGGGCGACTGGCGGGCGGACTGGCTGCGAACCCTGGGCGGCTGAGCCCGGGACTCAGCGCCCGGGAGTGTCCGGGCCTTCCCAGCGCTTGCGGATGCGGCCGAGCTCTCCGGAGCTGCGCAGGTCCTTGATCGCGGCCTCGAGGCGCGCCAGCAGCTCCTTGTCCTCGCGCCTCACGGCGATGTGGTAGCCGACGCGGTTCAGGGGCTCGCCCACGATCCGGAAGCGCGGGTCGTGGGCGGCGCGCCAGCGCGAGTAGAACGAGTCCTCGACGACCGCGTCGAGCTTGCCGTCGGCGAGGGCGTCGAAGAGCGCGTCGGAGTCGTCGAAGGGCACGCGCTTGCCGGGACGCAGCGAGATCACGCTGCGATCGACCGACGGGTCCTCGAAGTGACCCACCACCTTGCCGGCGAGATCGGCGAACGAGCGCAGCCCCGTGTCGCCGGAGCGCACCACCACGAGCAGGCCCCACTCGTTGTAGGCCGACGTCGCGACGATCCCGGCGGGCGTGCGGGAGTTCGGCACCCAGGCGTTGACGATCACGTCGTACTTCTTCTCGAGCAGGCCCTTCTCGACGCTCTGCCAGGCCGTCGGCACGATGCGTGTCTTGACCCCGAGGCGCGACGCGAGGGCTTCCAGCACGTCGATGTCGACGCCGACGATCGTCTCGAGCTGCGCGGGCGTCACGCGCGGCGCCTGGAGATAGTCCTCGTCCGAGTACTCGAGGCCGGGGACGAAGGCCCAGGGGCGGCTGCGGGTGTCCATCCCGACCCGGAGCACCGGGGCCTCGGCGGGCGGCGGGACGGCCAGGGCGGCGCAGAGGACGAGCGAGAGCATCGCGAATTATGGCATCCTCGGGCCCATGCAAACACGTGCAGTGACGCTCATCGGCGTGCCCCTCGACCTCGGCGCGGGCCGACGCGGGGTCGACATGGGGCCGTCCGCCTTCCGCGTGGCGGAGATCGAGCGGAAGATCGGCGAGCTCGGCTACGAGGTGGCCGACGCCGGGGACCTCGACGTCCACATCCAGGAGACCCGTAGCGCGGGCGACCCGCGCCTCAAGTACCTGAAGGAGATCAAGGAGACCTGCGAGGCCCTGCGCGACAAGGTCGGCGAGACCCTGGCGGCCGGCCGCATGCCCGTCGTGATGGGCGGCGACCACTCCGTCGCAATGGGCACGATCGCGGGACTCTCGCGCTTCTACCGCGAGCGCAAGGAGAAGGTCGGGCTGATCTGGTTCGACGCCCATGCGGACTCCAACACGGCCGAGACCTCGCCGAGCGGCAACATCCACGGCATGCCCCTCGCCGTGGCTCTCGGTCTCGGGGCCCCCGGTCTCGTGAACCTGGCCGGCGCGTGCCCGATGGTGGACGGGTCCCGCGCGGCGGCGGTGGGCCTGCGCGACGTGGACGGCGCCGAGCGGCCCAACGTGCGGGCGAGCGGCCTCGGAGCCTTCACCATGCGCGACATCGACGAGCGCGGCATGCGGACCGTGATGGAGGAGGCGATCAAGCGCGCGGGCAACGGGACGGCCGGCATCCACGTGAGCTTCGACCTCGACGCGATGGATCCCGACTACGCGCCCGGCGTCGGCACGCCGTCCCCGGGCGGGCTCTCGTTCCGCGAAGCGCACCTCGCCATGGAGATGCTGGCGGACTCCGGCAAGGTGATCTCGGCGGAGCTCGTCGAGGCGAACCCCGTGCTCGACGAGCGGAACATCACCGCGAAGCTCGGCGTCGAGCTGCTGGCCTCGCTGCTCGGCAAGAAGATCCTCTAGCGCTCCCGGCGGGCGCGCAGGGCGAGGAAGTAGCCCGTCAGGAAGCGCGTCGGCCAATGGCCGAGGGCCTCCCAGGCCTCGAGGCCACGGAAGAACCAGCGCCGCAGCCGTGGCCCGTCGTGGGGGGCGAGCAGCCGGGCCGCCGCCACGGCCGGCAGGCGCGGGCAATGCAGGAGCGTGCCGAGCTCGACGGTGGTGAGGCCGGCGGCATCCACGAGGCGGCGCAGGCGACCCGGTCCGCAGCTGGCGCCCATGCGGTAGGGAATGACGCCGGTGGCGAGCAGGGGGCGCGCGGGCAGGACGTTGCGGAGCGCGACGACCGGATTGGCCAGGTTGTCGAGGGTCAGGAGCAGCTCGCCACCGGGCCGCAGCACCCGCGCGATCTCCGTCAGGGCCTGCTCCAGCCCCGCGAGGCTGTCGAAGTGATCCAGGGTCGAGTTGGACACGACGAGGTCGAAGCTCGCGTCGCGAAACGGCAGCCCGCGGGCATCGGCGGCGACCCGGCGCAGCGACGACGTCCCGGTCACGCCTCTCAGCATCTCCTCCGACACGTCGAGGCCGACCACGGTGCGAGCCCGCGAGGCGAGGAACGGCGCCAGGCCCGTGGCGGCGAACTCGTCGAAGACGTCGGTCTTCAGGACCCGGCTCGCGGGCTGCGCCGGAAGCCAGCGCTCGAGCAGTCGGGTGTGGACGAGGTCGGAGTAGGCACGCCACAGGCGCTGGGGGCGCGCGTCGCGCCAGTAGCGCGCCACCTCGTTCCACTGCCGCGTCTCCTTCAAGGCCGGGACACTATCCGCTCTCGCCCGTGAACGTCAAAGCGCGGCGCGGAGCCGTCCCGGGCGGTTGACAGTCCCGTATCCTGCCCGTAACATTCGACTTTCGTCCCGTTTGTAGGCGCGTGGCTCAGTGGTAGAGCGCTTCCTTGACACGGAAGAGGTCGATGGTTCAATTCCATCCGCGCCTACCATCTACGGACTGAGGCTTTTGCTGAGGACCTTGCCAGTAATGTTCGTCCGCTAGATGTCGTCCCCCCTCGAACTCCCGGACAACACCGGTCCCTCGGGCGAAAGCAAGCCGGCCGACTCACCGATCGAAATCTACAGGCACTCCTCCGCGCACCTGTTGGCCGCCGCGGTGTGCGAGCTGCACCCCGAGGCGCAGTGCGGGATCGGTCCGCCGACCGAGGAGGGCTTCTTCTACGACTTCCTCGTGAAGGAGCCCTTCACTCCCGAGAGCCTCGTGGCGGTCGAGAAGCGGATGGCGCACATCATCAAGCAGAACCGGCCCATCGAGAAGAAGCTGATCCCCAAGGCCGAGGCCCTCGAGCTGTTCGCGGCGAAGGGCCAGGCCTTGAAGTGCGAGCTGATCCGCGAGAAGGCCGGCGACGTCGTCCAGTGCTACACCATGGGCGACTTCATGGACTTCTGCCTCGGTCCGCACCTGCCCTCGACGGGCAAGATCAAGGCGATCAAGCTGCTCTCGTCCTCGGGCTCGCTCTGGAAGGGCAAGGAGGGCAACCCGGCGATGCAGCGCATCCACGGGACGTCCTTCTTCACCCAGGAGGAGCTCGACCAGTACCTGCATCGGATCGAGGAGGCCAAGCGCCGCGACCACCGGCGCCTCGGCCGTGAGCTCGACCTCTTCTCGATCGCCGACGAGACGGGCTCGGGGCTGATCCTCTGGCACCCGAAGGGCGGCTTCATCCGGAAGAACATCGAGGACTTCTGGCGCGACCAGCACCTGGCCGGCGGCTACGACCTCGTGTACAGCCCCCACATCGCGAAGATCGACCTGTGGAACACCAGCGGCCACACCCAGTACTACAAGGCCAACATGTACTCGCCCATCGACATCGAGGGCGTCGAGTACCAGTTGAAGCCGATGAACTGCCCGTTCCACATCACGATCTACAACTCCAAGCTGCGCAGCTACCGGGAGCTGCCGCTGCGCTTCGCCGAGCTCGGCACGGTCTACCGCTTCGAGCGCTCGGGCGTGCTCCACGGCCTGCTGCGCGTGCGCGGGTTCACCCAGGACGACGCCCACCTGTTCTGCCGCCTCGACCAGATCGACGCCGAGATCGTCCGCGTCCTCGACTTCGTGACGAGCATGCTGAAAGCCTTCGGCTTCGACCGCTACGACGTCTACGTCTCCACGAAGCCCGCCGACGCCTCGGGCACCGACGAGCAGTGGGAGATCGCGACCGCGGCGCTCAAGCGGTCCCTGGACGAGCGTGGGCTCAAGTACGAGGTCGACCCGGGCGAGGGCACGTTCTACGGCCCCAAGATCGACATCAAGATCAAGGACTCCCTCGACCGGGCCTGGCAGTGCTCGACGATCCAGGTGGACTTCCACAACCCGAACCGCTTCAAGATGGAGTACATCGGCGAGGATGGCAAGGCCCATCAGCCGGTCATGCTGCATCGCGCCCTGCTCGGCAGCCTCGAGCGCTTCTTCGGCGTGATGATCGAGCACTACGCCGGCGCGTTCCCGTTGTGGCTCGCGCCGACCCAGGTGGTGGTCGTGCCGGTCTCCGAGGTCCAGCTCGAGTACGCGGGTAAGGTGGCCGAGAAGCTGCGCGACGCCGGGATCCGCGTGCATCTCGACGACCGCAGCGAGCGCATGGGCTACAAGATCCGCGAGGCCCAGTCCCAGAAGGTTCCGTACATGTTCGTGGTGGGGAAGGCAGAGGCGGCCGACCCGGCCGTCAACACCGTTTCGGTGCGTCATCGTTCCGCCGGCGACCTCGGGTCGTCGACGGGCCTGGACGCGTGGATCCACAAGATCTCGAGGCTGTCCGCGGAGCGGGCGGTCACCGAGGGTGAGGTGCCGGCACCGCAGCCACCGGCCAAGGGAGATCAGCCGATGGCCTCTGGAGGTGTCCGATAGACGCCAAGACGGTTCGCATCAACGACCGCATCCGGGCGAAGGAAGTGCGCGTCATCGACGACGACGGCGCGCAGCTCGGCATCATGCCGCCCGCCCAGGCGCTCATGATCGCCGAGGAGAAGGGCCTCGATCTCGTGGAGATCGCGGCCACGGCGACCCCGCCCGTTTGCCGCATCATGAACTCCGGCAAGTTCTTCTATCAGCAGGCCAAGCGCGAATCCGAGGCCCGCAAGCACCAGCGCCACATCCAGGTCAAGGAAGTGAAGTTCCGGCCGAAGATCGACGAGCACGACTTCCAGTTCAAGAAGCGCAACGTCGAGCGCTTCCTGCTCGACGGCAACAAGGTGAAGTCGACGGTCATCTTCCGAGGCCGCGAGGCCGCCCACAGCGACATCGGCCGGCGCATCCTGAACCGCCTGGCCGCCGAGCTGACGGAGTCGGCCCTCGTCGAGGTCGCCCCGCGCCAGGAAGGCATGACGATGGTGCAGATCCTGACGCCCAAGAAGGAGGTCCCCAAGACGAAGGAGACCCCCGCCCCCAAGGCCGCGAAGCCCAAGAAGCCCGCGGTCAAGAAGGACGCGCCGGCCGTCGTCGCCGCGTCCGAGGAAAGCCAAGAGAGCTGAAATGAGAAAGCCGAGAGCCAAGGGCCAGAAGCACAAGATGAAGAGCCGCCGCGCCGCGGTGAAGCGTTTCAAGCTGACCGCGAGCGGCAAGGTGAAGCGCAACAAGTCCATGAAGCGCCACATCCTCACGAAGAAGGCCACCGGCCGGAAGCGCAGCCTGCGCAAGGCGACGCTCGTCTCCGAAGCCGAGACGCCCAACGTGCGCCGCATGCTTTTGGCGTAGAATCGCCGTTTCGTAGCCGTGTGTGGGACGCCGTCGAGCGACCCGGGCTTCGCCGCCGCCTGAAAGCGCTGCGGGCCGGCCAATAGTTGGCCGCGCCTTCGAAGGGATAGCCGTATGCCGAGAGTCAAACGCGGAGCCAAGCGCCGTCAGAAGCGCAAGAAGCTCCTGGGCCTTGCGAAGGGCTTCTTCCTCAACAAGAGCAAGCTCTATCGCGCCGCGAAGGAAGCGGTCGACCGCGCCGGCAACTTCGCGTACGTCGGCCGCAAGCGCAAGAAGCGCGACTTCCGCCGGCTGTGGATCATCCGCATCAACGCGGCCGCCCGCGCCAACGACATCTCCTACAGCCAGTTCATGGCGGGCCTGAAGCGGGCCGGCATCGGCCTCGACCGCAAGTCCCTCGCGGACATCGCGGTCAAGGACGCGGCCGGCTTCACGCGCCTCGTCGAGTCCGCGCGCGCCGCGAAGGCGCCGGCCCCGGCCAAGGCCACGGCCTAGTCGTCTCCCGGTGATCGGCCGCACCCGCGGCCGATCACCACTCCTGCCGCCATGGCTGACTCGCTCGAAGACCTGAAGGCCCGCGTCCGCGCCCTCAAGGCGGACTTCGAGGCGGCGCTCGGCCCGGCCGGCGACGCCACCGGCCTGCAGTCCGTCCGCGATCGCTTCCTCGGCAGGAAAGCCGGCGCGGTGACCGCGCTGCTCAAGTCCCTCGGCGGCCTCGCGGACGACGCCCGCCGCGAGGCCGGCCGCGAGCTCAACGAGCTCAAGGACGACCTCGAGGCGAAGCTCGAAGCGGCGAAGACGTCACTCGAAGCCAAGGCCGGCGCGCTCCGTCTCGAGCGCGAGAGCCTCGACGTCACGCTGCCGGGCCGCGTCCCGGCTCGCGGCCGCCGTCACCCGCTGGTGAGCACGCGCGAGGCCCTCGAGGACGTGTTTCTTTCCATGGGCTACGAGGTCTACGACGGGCCCGAGGTGGAGGACGACTTCCACTGCTTCGAAGCCCTCAACATGCCGCCCGACCATCCGGCCCGCGACATGCAGGACACGTTCTACGTCGACGTGCCCGGGCCCTCCGACCTGCTGCTGCGCACCCACACGTCCTCGGGCCAGATCCGCTACATGCTCGAGAACGCGCACCCGCCCGAAGTGCGGATCATCTGCCCGGGCAAGGTGTACCGGCGCGACAACGACATCACGCACTCGCCGATGTTCCAGCAGATCGAGGGTCTCGTCGTGGGGCGGGGCATCAGCGTGTCCGACCTCAAGGGCACGATCGAGGCGTTCCTGCACCGGCTGTTCGGCGAGAAGTACCCCGTGCGCTTCCGCTGCTCCTACTTCCCGTACACGGAACCTTCGGTCGAAGCCGACCTGAGCTGCATCGTCTGCGACGGCAAGGGCTGCCGCGTCTGCAAGCAGACGGGCTGGATCGAGATCCTGGGCTCCGGGATGGTGGATCCGGCGGTCTTCGAGAAGGTCAACGAGCACCTCGGGCGGGTCGTCTACGATCCCGAGGAGGTCACGGGCTTCGCCTTCGGCCTTGGCATCGACCGTGTCGCCATGATCCGCCACGGCATCGACGACATCCGCCTCTTCTACGGCGGCGACCTGCGCTTCCTGGAGCAGTTCCGCGGATGAGGATCCTGCTCTCCTGGCTGCGCGAGCACGTCGAGGTCACGGTCCCGGTGGAGACGCTGGCCGCGGATCTGACCGAGGTCGGCCTCGCCGTCGACGGCATCGAGAACATCCCGGGCGATGCCGTCCTCGACATCGACGTCACCACGAACCGCGTCGACTGCATGAACGTGCGCGGGGTCGCCCGCGAAGTCGCGGTGCTCTACAAGACCTCGTTGAAGCCGCTCGACGTGACGTTCGCCGAGACCGGCGCGCTCGCATCGACGGCGTTGACGGTGGCGATCGACGCGCCCGACCTCTGCCCCCGCTTCTGCGCCCGCGTCCTCGACGTGAAGATGGGTCCGTCCCCGCCCTGGCTGCGCGAGCGCCTCGAGGCCCTCGGCCAGCGCTCGATCAGCAACATCGTCGACCTGACGAACTACGTGATGCTCGAGCTCGGCCAGCCGACCCACGCCTTCGACCTCGCGAAGATCCCGGGCGCGGCCCTGCGCGTGCGCTGGGCGCGCGAGGGCGAGAGCCTGCAGACCCTCGACGGCGTCGAGCGGAAGCTCAAGGCCAGCCACGGCGTCGTCTCGGGGCCGGAAATCGGCCTGGCCCTCGCCGGCATCATGGGCGGGGCGTCGAGCGAGATCGGCGATGGAACCCGGACCGTGGCCCTGGAGGCCGCGTACTGGGATCCGCTCTCGATCCGGCGCGGCGCGCGCGCCCTGGGCATGCATACCGAGGCCTCGCACCGCTTCGAACGCGGCGCGGACCCCGAGGGTCCCGTGACGGCTCTCGCGCGCTTCGCTCACCTGCTGCAGAAGATCGGCGCCGGCACCACGCGGCCCGGTCTGATCGACGTGCACCCGGCGCCGCGCAGGACCGCGCGCCTGGCCCTGCGCCCGGAGCGGCAGCGCGCCGTCCTCGGTGTCGACGTGCCGGACGCGCAGCGCCGCCAGATCCTGGCCGGGCTGGGCTTCAAGGGCGAGACGCCCGCGATCGAGGTGCCGAGCTGGCGCGGCGACGTGAGCCGCGAGATCGACCTCGTGGAGGAGGTCGGCCGGCACTACGGCATCAACAAGATCCCCTCGACGCTCCCGCCGGCGCGGCGCCCGGGCGGCCTGCGGCCCGCGCAGGTGCTCGAGCGGCGCCTGCGCGACGTGCTCGTCGGGGCGGGCCTGTCGGAGGTCGTGAGCTACTCCTTCGTGTCCCGCGCGGACGCCGGCGCCGTCAGGCTTTCGAACCCGTTGGCCGACAACCAACCGGTCCTGCGCACCTCTCTCGTCGATCCAGGCCTGACCGATGTCCTCAGGCTGAACCTCAGTCACGGCCGGCGCGACGTGCGCATCTTCGAGATCGGTCGCGTGTACCAGGTGCGCGAGGGACAGCTTCCGCGGGAGGATTCCCGCCTTGCCTTCCTGCTCTCAGGAACGCCGGCACGCCACTGGTCGGAGAAGGCGCGGCCCGCCGATTTCTTCGACGGCAGCGGCCTCGTGGAGCTCCTGGCGAGTGCGATGGGTTGGTCACGGCCCGTCTTCGAGAAGGGGAACCCCGAACCCATCCTCCATTCGGGCCGGTCGGCGGCGGTGCGCACCGGGGGCCAGCAGGTGGGATGGGTCGGGGCACTGCAGCCCGAGTTCTCCAAGGACCTCGGGTTGCGCCAGGAGGCGATCGTCGGGGAGCTGGTGCTGAGCGAGCTGATCGCGAAGGCGCCGGCGGCCGAGCGCTTCGCGACGCTGCCGACGCAGCCCGGCACCTCGCGCGACCTGTCGGTGGTGTGCGACCGCGGCCTGCCGGCCCGCGACATCGAGAGCACGGTGCGCGGCGCCGCGGGGCGCCTGCTGCGCGACGTCATGGTGAGCGACCGCTTCGAGGGTGGCTCGCTCCCGGCCGGGAAGGTCAGCCTGACCGTGACCCTGCGCTACCAGGAGAAGGAGCGCACGCTCACGAGCGAGGAAGTCCAGGAATCGGTGAGCGCCGTGGTGACGGCGCTCAAGGGCCGCGGGGCAGAGATCCGGGGGGAATAGACATGGAAAACGGCTTCGACCTTCTCGAGGAGAAGGTCCGGAAAGCGGCGGAACTTGTCAAGAAGCTGCGCAAGGAGAACGGCGGCCTCGAGGAGCAGCTCGCCGAGGGCAAGAAGCGCCTCGCCGACGCCGAGAAGCGCCTCACGAGCCTCGAGAAGGACAAGGGCTCGTCAGCAGACCTCACGAAGGAGGTCGAGCTGCTCGGCAAGGAAGTGAAGAGCCTCCGCGACGAGCGCAGCGAGGTGCGCAACCGCATCGCGAAGCTCGTCGAGGTTCTCGAGACCCTCGAGTAGTTCCGCTTTTCAAAGCGCTCCGATTGGCGCTAAGCTCGGGGCCATGGCGGACAAGTCCAACCTCGTCCACGTCGAGATCTTCGGCCAGGCCTACGCGTTGCGCGCCGGCGAAGACCCCGCCTACATCGAGAAGATCGCGTCGTTCGTCGATCGCGAGATGACCGAGGTGGGCAAGATGGCCGGCGCCGTCGACTCGGTGCGCATCGCGGTCCTCGCGGCGCTCAACATCACCGACCAGCTCTTCCAGGCCCGCGACAGCCAGGACGGTGTCGCGGCCCTCGACAGCCGCGCGGCGGGCCTCGCGCGGGAGCTCTCCGTCGTGCTCGGGGAGTAGCGCGAAAAGCCTTGCCTTGGCCGCGCCCCGCGGCCTATCATCGACACCGAGTTTGGTCCCCTGCGTTGTTCGTGATGGACGCGGAAGCCTTGAACCAACGTCTTTTGTTCGGGGATCCGGATAGTCGCTCTGCGGTGTGCACGCCTCCGAGTCGAGGAAGCCTGAAGTAGAGCGCAGGATTCCCACCTAGTGACCAGGTTCAGGTCACCTTTCCACACGGCAAAGGCGGGGGGCCATTTTTTTCTGCCCGGGAGATCCTCTTCGCCAGCCTGGCCGTCGCCCTCGTCGCCGAGCGCGAACAGTAGCGACGCCGCACCTCAGCGCGTGAACTTGAGGTGCAGCACCTTCGGCGTCGCGACGGTGCGCGCGAGGGCGAGGCCGTGGAGGTCGTCGCCCACGCCGTCGAAAAGCCTTTCGCCCGAGCCCAGCAGGATCGGCTTGACCGAGATCCAGGCGTCGTCGACGAGGCCGCGCACCAGGTACTGCTGGGCGGCCTTGGCGCCACCACCGAGGTTGATGTCCTTGTCTCCCGCGGCGCGGCGCGCCCGCTCCAGCGCCGCTTCGGGACCGTCCGTGACGAAGTGGAACGTCGTCCCGCCCTCGAGCGCGAGCGGCTCGCGAGGATGGTGGGTCAGCACGAAGACGGGATGATGGAAGGGCGGCTCGTCCCCCCACCAGCCGTTCCAGGGCGCCTCGGTGACCCACGCTCCAGGATGGCCGCCGAACATGTTGCGGCCCATGATCGTGGCGCCGATGTTGCGCGTCGACTCTTCCACGACCGCGGCGCTCTCGTTGACCACGCCCCCGGTCATCTTGTGGGCCGCGCGCCAGGCCTCGAGTTCGATCGCCCAGTCGTGGAGGCCCATGCCGCCCTTGCCGAGCGGGTCCTCGACGCTCTGTCCGGGTCCCGCGACGAAGCCATCGAGGGACATGGTGATCCACAGGCGCAGTCTCGCCATCGCTCCACCTCGCAGCCCAAGCCTACGCCGGGATCGCGTCGTCCAGCAGCGTGAACTTCGCGCGCCGCGGTGCGAGGCACGTTATCCTCGCGCTCGATGCCGCGGCGCCTTCCTGCCCTCGACGTGCTGCGGGGCCTGGTCATGGTCCTGATGGCGATCGACCACGTCCGCGTCTATGCCGGCGTCCCGCCCGGCGGTCCCGAACCCGCCGTCTTCTTCACCCGCTGGATCACGCACTTCTGCGCGCCGGTGTTCGTGTTCCTCGCCGGGACCTCCGCGTACCTGCAGCGCGAACGGCTCGGCGCCGGGGCCCTCGCCCGGCGGCTCCTGGCGCGCGGCTTGTGGATCGTCCTCCTCGAGCTCACGTTCGTGCGCGTGGCGTGGACCTTCAACGTCGCGTTCGAGCGCTATTCGCTCGCCGGTGTCCTGTGGATGATCGGCGCGTGCATGATGCTGATGGCGCCGCTCGTACGGCTGCCCGTGAGCCTGGCCGCGGCCCTCGGCGCGGCACTGGTGGCCGGGCACAACCTGAGCACGTTCCTCTCTCCCGATACGAGAGACGGCCTGCTCGAGGGGCGTGCCGGCGGCCTGTGGAAGATCCTCTACTTCGGTGGGGGAATCGACGTGCTCGGGCGGGGCGCGCCGCAGTTCTTCGTGCTGTACTCGCTCGTTCCGTGGCTCGGGGTGATGGCCCTCGGCTACGCGTTCGGCACGGTGCTCGGGCGCGACACGCGGCGGCGCGACGGCGCGCTCCTCGGTGGCGCGGCGCTGGGACTCTTCGTCGTGCTGCGGGCGTTCCATCTCTACGGCGACCGGCCCTGGTCGTCGGGGGAACTGCCCGTGGCCCTGGCCTTTCTCAACGCCACCAAGTACCCGGCCTCTCTCCACTTCGTCCTGATGACGCTGGGCCCGGCGCTGCTGCTGCTGTCGGCGCTCGACGCGGCGCGCGGTCCCGTGGCCCGCGCGCTCACGGTCTTCGGACGCGTGCCGTTCGCGTACTACCTGCTCCACATCCCGGTGATCCACGCCGTCGCGGTCGCACTCTCGCTGTGGCGCACGCCGGCGTCGACCTACTGGCTCTTCCAGGATCACCCGCTGCGCCCCGGCCCGGTACCAGGCGGGTACATGTGGAGCCTTCCCCTGCTGTACGCGGTGACCGCGCTCGTGGTCACGGCGCTGTACTTCCCGTGCCGCGCGTTCGCGCGCTACAAGGAGACGCACACGAGCCCCTGGCTGAGTTACCTGTGAGGAGGTCGCGATGACGGCACGTGAGATCCGGTCGCTCCTGGCGTGGACCCTGGTCGCCGTTCCTGGACTGGTGCGCGCCGAGACGAACGCCGAGCTCCAGGAGCAGGTCCGCAAGGCCGAGACCGCGTTCGCGGCGACGCTGGCGAGCCGCGACGTCGCGGCTTTCGGCCGCTTCGTCGCCGAGGACGCCGTGTTCTTCGGGTCCGACAGCGTGCAGCACGGGAAGGCCGAGGTGGTGGCGGCGTGGAAGGGCCTCTTCGACGGCCCGAAGGCGGCGTTCTCGTGGGCGCCGCAGGACGTCGAGGTGGTGGGCTCGGGCGGCCTCGCGCTCTCGAGCGGTCCCGTGTACGACGCGTCGGGCAGGCGCTTCGGCACCTACACCTCGGTGTGGCGCCGGGAGAAGGACGGGGCCTGGAAGATCGTGCTGGACAAGGGCAATCCGTACTGCGCGGACGCCGCCAAGCCGTAGCGCTCCGGTCGCGCCCCTGCGCGATCCTTGGTACTCTCTGCCGGTGATCAACCCCGAGACGCCGGTGCGCGAGCTGGGCGAGCGCGCGCTGCTGAAACACCTCCGGTCGCGCGTTCCCAGCGGCCCGGGCGTAGAGATCGGCATCGGCGACGACGCTGCGGCCATCGAGACGAGCCCGATCACCCTCGTCACCACCGACTGCCTCGTGGAGGGCGTGCATTTCCTGCGGGAGTGGGCCCCGGCGCGCCTGGTCGGCCGCAAGGCGCTGACCGTGAACCTCTCGGACATCGCGGCCATGGCCGGGACTCCGCGCCACGCGGTCGTCAGCCTCTGCCTGCCGCCCGACCTGCCGCTGTGGTGGGTCGACGGGCTCTACGACGGCCTGCTCGAGCGTTCGGCCGAGACGGGCGTCACGATCGTCGGCGGCAATCTGGCGGTCTCGATCAGCCAGATCGTCGTGGACATCACGCTGCTCGGTCAAGGCGGAGACAAGCTGATGCGGCGTTCGGGCGCCGTGCCGGGCGACCTCGTCGTGGTGAGCGGGGCGCTGGGCGCCGCCGCCGCGGGCCTCAAGCTCCTGGCCCAGGGCGCGCGCCTCGACGAGGACGGGTTCCTCCACAAGACCGGCGTCTGGACGGAGTCGTCGGCCCGCGCCGTGACCCACTGCCTGCGCGCTCTCCTCGACCCGAACCCGCCACTCGCGTTCTCCCGCGCCCTCGCCGAACAGGACATCGTCCACGCCGGAATGGATCTCTCGGACGGACTCTCGGGGGACCTGCGGACGCTCTGCGACGAGAGCGACGTGTCCGCCTGGGTCGACGCGGCCGCGTTGCCCGTCGATGGAGCGGCCGCCAGCCTGGAGCGGGCGCGCGGCGGAGACGCGGCGTCCCTGGCGCTCCACGGCGGCGAGGACTATCAGCTCCTTCTCGCGGTCCCGCCGGACAGGCTGGACGCACTGCGGGACGTCGCGGTGATCTGGGACATCCCGACCACGGTGGTGGGGGAGTTCGCTCCGGGGCCCTCGGCCCTCCTTCTCAAGAAGGGCGGCAGCCTGCTGCCCCTCACGGCGCAGTCCCACGACCACTTTCGCGCGCGGCCCGCGACCGGGGGAGAGCCGGCGACCCGGCCATGAAGGGACGCCTCGCGCGGGCGGTCCACGCGCTGCTCCTCCTCGACGACACGCCGCACCGGATCGCGCTCGCCTTCGCGATCGGGATCTGGATCGCGTTCAGCCCGCTGCTCGGCATCCACACGGGCATGGCCCTCGCGATCGCGTTCCTCTTCCGGCTGAGCCGCGCCGCCATGCTCTTCGGCGCCTACTTCAACAACCCCTGGACGATCGCGCCCATGTACACGGCCGGGACGATGCTCGGCTCCTGGATGCTGGGCGTCTCGCCCAGCGGCATCGGGTCGATCTCCTGGGAGGCCGAAGGCGACGCCTTCTACAAGTCGCTCTGGCAGGGGCTCCAGCCGTACATCGGTCCCTACTTCCTCGGCAACACGGTGCTCGGGATCCTCGCGGCGATCCCGGCGTACTTCCTGTTGCGCGCGATCCTTCTGCGGCGGCGCAGGCCGGCGGTGGTGGCGCCGGTCTAGAGGGCGGGCCGGGCCCGATGGTGGGACGTCGCCTGCTGGTAGGCGTGGCCCAGCCGGAACAGCGTCGTCTCGTCGAACGCCCGTCCCAGGAGCTGCAGTCCCACCGGCAGGCCCCCCGAGAAGCCGCAAGGCACCGAGAGCCCCGGCAGGCCCGCCAGGTTCGCCGGCACCGTGAAGATGTCCGCGAGGTACATCTGCAGCGGGTCGTCGGACTTCTCGCCGAGCCGGAAGGCGGGTGTCGGCGTCGTGGGCGTCGCGATCGCGTCGCAGGCGGTGAAGGCGGCGTCGAAGTCGGCCTTGAGCAGCGAGCGCACCTTCTGGGCCCGCAGGTAGTACGCGTCGTAGTAGCCCGACGAGAGCACGAAGGTGCCCAGGATGATGCGGCGCTTCACCTCCGCGCCGAAGCCCTGGTCGCGGGTGTCGCCGTACAGGGTCTTGAGATCGGCGTGGCCGGGGGCCCGTCGGCCGTAGCGCACGCCGTCGAAGCGCGAGAGGTTGCTCGAGGCCTCCGCCGTCGCGACGATGTAGTACGTCGCGATCGCGTGGGGCGCGCGTGGCAGGTCCACCTCGACGAGCCGCGCGCCGGCCGCTTCGAGAGCCGTGAGCGATTCGCGGAACGCCGCGAGCGTACCGGTCTCGACCCCGTCGCCGAGGAACGACCAGGGAACGCCCACCGTCAGCCCGTTGGCCCCCTGGGCGAGCGCCGCGGCGAAGTCGGGCACCGGCTCGTTCGCGCTGGTGGCGTCACGGATGTCGGCGCCGCACAGCACCGACGTCACGAGCGCCGCGTCCTCGACGCTGCGGGTCAGGGGTCCGATCTGGTCGAGGGAGGACGCGAAGGCCACGAGGCCGTAGCGGCTCACGCGCCCGTACGTGGGCTTGAGGCCCACCACGCCGCACAGCGCGGCGGGCTGGCGGATCGAGCCGCC
>CADEEV010000068.1:0-6552 GCA_902826455.1 uncultured Acidobacteriota bacterium
GTGATGACGCCCACGCGCTCGAGCGCGTCCTGCAGCGCGATGCCGTTGATGACGGTGGCGAGCATGCCCATGTGGTCGGCAGAGACGCGGTCCATGCCCTGGGCGTTGTCGGAGACGCCGCGGAAGATGTTGCCGCCGCCGACCACCGCCGTGACCTGCACGCCGAGGCCGTGAATCTCCTTGATCTCGCGGGCGAGGTAGTCCGTGAAATCCCGGTCGATGCCGAAGGCCTTCTCGCCGAGCAAGGCCTCGCCCGAGAGCTTCAGCAGGACGCGCTTGAAGATCGGCGCCTTCGTCGCCACTACACCGCCACGGGCTGGGACGGGGCCTCGGCCTTCTCGCCGGCGATCTCTTCCCCGAGCTTGAAGCGGGCGAAGCGGCGCACGACGATGTTCTCCTTGATGACCGCGATCTTCTCCTGGACGAGCTGGCCGACCGTGAGCTTCGGCTCCTTCACAAAGGGCTGCTCGAGCAGGCAGAAGGTGGCGTAGTACTCCTTCAGCTTGCCCTCGGCGATCTTCTCGGCGACGTTCGCCGGCTTGCCGGCCGCGGCGGCCTGGGCCTTGTAGATCTCCTTCTCCTTCTCCAGGTCCGCGGTGGGGACCTGGTCCTTGGAGACGTAGAGCGCCGCGGCGGGGGAGGCGGCCGCGATGTGCATCGCGATGTCCTTCACCAGCGTCTGGAAGTCGGTGTTGCGCGCCACGAAGTCGGTCTCGCAGTTGACCTCGACCATCACGCCCACCTTGGCGCCCGGGTGGATGTAGGTCCCGATCATGCCTTCGTTGGCCGTGCGGCCGGCCTTCTTGGCGGCCGAGGCGAGGCCCTTCTTGCGCAGCACGTCGCGGGCGGCCGCGGCGTCGCCCGCGGTCTCCACCAGCGCCGCCTTGCACTCCATCATTCCGGCTCCGGTTTCCTCGCGGAGCTTCTTCACCATCTCAGCAGAAATGCTCATTCACCACGCACTTGAAGAAAAGCCCCGGAGGCCAGTGTAGGCGCCCCGGGGCGAGGTTGACGACTGAACGAGCTCGACTAGGACGCGGCGACGGGCGGTGCCGCCGGCGCGGCCACGGGGGCCGGCGTCGCCGGGGCGGCGGCGCGAGCGCGCGGCTTGCGCTTGGCCTCGCCGTCCTCGGACTCGGCGCGGCCCTTGTCGGCGGCGGCGTCGGCCTCGGCGCGGCGGGACTCGCGGATGCTGCGGCCCGCGATCACCGCGTCGGCCACGCGGCCGGCGAAGAGCTTGATCGCGCGCAGGGCGTCGTCGTTGCCCGGGATCACCAGGTCGACCTCGTCGGGATCACAGTTCGTGTCGACGATGCCGATGACCGGGATCTTGAGCTTGCGGGCCTCGGCGACCGCGATCGCCTCCTTGCGGGTGTCGATGACGAAGACCGCGTCGGGCAGGTTCTTCATCGACTTGATGCCGCGCAGGCTCTTGTCGAGCTTGCCGCGCTCCTTCTCGAGCCCGGCGACTTCCTTCTTCGTGAGCTTCTCGTGGCGACCGTCGGCCGCCATCATCTCGAGCTCGCGCAGCCGCTCGAGGCTGCGGCGGATCGTCACGAAGTTGGTGAGCAGGCCGCCCAGCCAGCGCTCGGTGACCCAGGGACTGCCGCAGCGGGCGGCTTCCTCGGCCACGGAGTCCTGGGCCTGGCGCTTGGTGCCGACGAACAGCACCGTGCGGCCCTGCGCCGAGAGGTCCTGGATGAACTGGAGGGCGTCGATCAGGAGGCGGTGGGTCTTCTGGAGATCGACGATGTAGATGCCGTTGCGCTCGCCGAAGATGAATTCCTTCATCTTCGGGTTCCAACGACGCGTCTGGTGTCCGAAGTGGACCCCCGCTTCGAGCAGGTCCTTCATGGTGACCGGCGGTGCGGCGTTCACGGCTGTGGCCAAAACGACCTACCTTTCGTTCAGGCAGGGGAGGCTTCGCCGCCTCCCCGCCTTTCCGGCCCCGTTCCGGGGCTCGTGGTTTGACGGCTTAACGCTTGCTGAACTGGAAGCGGCGACGGGCGCCCTTCTGTCCGTACTTCTTGCGTTCCTTCTGGCGGGCGTCCCGGGTGAGGAAGCCGGCCTTCTTGAGCTTCGCGCGCAGCTCGGCGTTGAACACGCACAGCGCGCGGGAGATGCCGTGACGCAGGGCACCGGCCTGGGCCGCGACGCCGCCGCCGCCCAGGGTCGCGAGGACGTCGAACTTCTCGTTCGTCTCGGTCACCGAGAAGGGCTGCTTCACGAGCATCTTCAGGGCCTCGTGGCCGCCGAAGTACTCGTCGACGCTACGCTCGTTCAACTGCATCGCGCCCGAGCCGGGCCGCAGGAAGACGCGGGCGACGGAGGTCTTCCGCCGTCCCGTGCCGTAGTACTCGATGGAAGTGGTGCTCAACGCGCTTAGCTCCTCTTGCTCGACTTCTTCGACGCCTTGCGAATGGTCTTGACGACAGGCTTCTGCGCCTGGTGCCGGTGCTGGTCTCCCGCGTAGACCTTGAGCTTCTGGAACATCGCCCGGCCCAGCTTGGTCTTCGGGAGCATGCCCTTCACGGCTTCCTCGACGAGGCGCGTGGGGTTGCGCTTGCGCACGTCGGCGGCAGCGGTGGACTTGAGTCCGCCCAGGAATCCCGTGTGGCGGTGGTAGACCTTGTTCGCTTCCTTCGCGCCGGTCAGGTGGACCGCCGACGCGTTGATCACGATCACGTGGTCACCGGTGTCCAGGAAGGGCGTGTACATCGGCTTGTGCTTGCCGGCCAGCAGATCGGCGGCTGCGACGGCCACCTTGCCGAGCACCTGGTCCTTCGCGTCGATGACGAACCACTGACGCTGGATCTCGCCGGCCTTCGGAATGTGAGTAGACATCGACTCCCCATGGCGCAAAAGGCGCCCAAGTTGCAAACCCCGATTCTAAGTGCGGCTCTGGGGGCTGTCAAGACTATCTCACGCATTCCGTGGTGGTTCCGGCCTCAGAGGCGTCGATGGGAGAGGGCCGGAAGCTCGCGCCTTAGGGTGTCCTGGAGGTCGAAGTCGAGGTCGGCGATCGCGAGCCCTTCGCTCTCGCCGGCGTCGGCCAGCACCTCTCCCCAGGGGCTGACGACGAGCGCGTGACCCCAGGAGCGCCGGTTCGCGCCGTGGACGCCAACCTGTGCTGGAGCAAAGACATAGGCCAGGTTCTCGACCGCCCGCGCGCGCAGGAGCAGCTCCCAGTGGGCCCGGCCGGTCCGCTGCGTGAACGCGGAAGGAACCGCAAGAACCTGGGCGCCTCCCGAGCTCAGCCGTCGGTAGAGTTCCGGGAACCGCACGTCGTAGCAGATGCTGAGGCCGAGGCGGGCGAAACCGGCATCCACCACCACCACATCGCTGCCGGGGGCCACGGCCCGCGATTCCTTCAGGTGCTCCATCCCCGGCAGGTCGATGTCGAAGAGGTGGATCTTCCGGTACTGGGCGAGCCGCCGGCCGTCGGGGCCGATCAGGACCGAGGTGTTGTAGATCTTGCGCTCCCCCGGAATCTTCTCGGGGAGGCTGCCGAGGAGCAACGTCACCCCGTGGCGCTTCGCACGTTCGGCCATGCGCTGGACCCAGGAGCCGTCTAGCTCCTGAGGCTCAGGGACGGGTTGTCCCTCGGAGCGCAGGAACGCGAAGTTCTCCGGGAGTCCGACGAGCGAAGCTCCCTCGGCCGCGGCGCGGTCGATGAGCTCCTCCGCTTTCGCCAGGTTGGCCTCGACGTCCGCCGTCGACGTCATCTGCAGCGCGGCCGCCCGCACGCGTCGGCTCACGAGACGCGGTTGGCGAACGCCTGCTTGTCCCGCCACGGGCACAGCGCGAACAGCGGGCAGCTCCCGCAGGCGGGGCGGCGCGCGTCGCAGATGTTCCGGCCGTGGAAGATGATCAGGTCGGTGGTGCGCGTCCAGCGCGCCTTCGGCACGATCGCCATCAGCTGCTGCTCGACGTCGATGGGGTCGTCGCCGCGGGCCATGCCCAGGCGGTTCGAGACGCGCAGCACGTGGGTGTCGACCGCGATCCCCTCGGCGATGTCGTAGGCGTGGCCGAGCACGACGTTGGCCGTCTTGCGGCCGACGCCCGGCAGCTTCACCATCTCGGCCATCGTGCGCGGCACCACGCCGCCGTGATCGGCCACGAGGGCTCGTGCGCAGCCGATCAGGCTCTTCGCTTTCGAGCGGAAGAAGCCGGTGGACTGGATGATCGCCTCGAGCTCGGCCGGCTGGGCTTCGGCCAGCGCCGCCGGCGTCGGATAGCGCGCGAACAATGCCGGCGTGACCATGTTGACGCGCTGGTCCGTGCACTGCGCCGACAGGATCGTAGCGGAGACGAGCTCGAACGCGTTCCTGTGATGGAGCGCGCACTCGGCTTCGGGGTAGGTCTTCTCGAGGATGTCGAGAATTCGGGCGGCCTGGGCGGGAGTCATGGCGCGCGCGCCGCGTCGCGCGGTCTTCTTCGGAGTCTTCTTCTTCGAGGCCGCCATCGTGCGCGGCGATCTTATCAGCGCGCGCCCCGGTGCAGCGGGAAGAGCGGCACCTGGGCGTCGCTGCGGGTGAGGCGGCCCAGGCGCACCTGGACCGAGCGCACGCCGGCCGCGGGCTCGAGCAGCGGCTGGGCGAGCTGGCGCACGACGTCCCGTGCCGTCGCCTCGTCGGAGAGGCCCGGGCTCAAGGTCTCGCTGCGCCGCAGCGTGCGGTCCTGCCGCCGCACCTCCACGGAGACGCTCTCGGCGGCGAGGTCGAAGGGCCGGAGGCGCCGGCAGGCGCGCCCGACGAGGCCTTCGAGCACGTCCTCGAGCGAGGCGCGATCGGCGTGCCGGTCGCGGATGACGGTTTCCTCCTGCAGCCAGCTGGGCGGTGCGGCCACCTCGACGGGCAGCTCGCCCTCGCCCGCCGCGGCTTCACGCACGCGATCGGCGGCCGGCCCGACCGCCGCCTCGAGCGCCCCGGAGCTCGCGGCCAGGACGTCCCCGAGCGTCTCGAACCCGGCCTTCGTCAGGGCGTCTTCCAGGTGCTGTGGCAACTCGGGAAGGAACGAGACCGGCTGGCGCGCCAGGAACGAGACCTCGTAGCCGGGAAGCACGACCAGCAGGCCACGCGGCCGCGCCCACGACGACGCGACGCGGGCCGCCAGGCGACACGAGGCGAGACCCAGGGACGCGTCGAGTCCTAGCCGCCGCTGCAGCTCGTCCTTGATCTGCTCCGCGAGGGGCACCGGGCTGCCGCTCTGCGGGCCGTCGGGTGTCAGATCGACGTAGGCTTCGTCGGCCGAGGGTCGCTCGACGCGCCGGGAGGCGTTGAGCAGGATCGCGGTGACCTCGTCGCTGACGCGCGCATACGCGTCGAGATCGCCGCTCCGGAACACGCCGTCCGGGCAGAGCCGGCGCGCCTGGGCGAGGGACTGGCCGGGCCGGACGCCGAGGGCGCGAGCTTCGCTGCTCGCCGCCGCGACGACGCCGCGAGAGTCGGCGTCGCCACCCACGATCAGCGGCACGCCGCGCAGGCCGGCATCCAGGCTTCGCTCCACGGAGACGAAGAACGGGTCGAGATCCACGTGGAGCAGGCTGCGCCGGCGCTCTCTTCCCTTCACGAGGGCAGGATAGGCGACCGGGGCGCCGGGGAAGGTCCGTTAGTGGAGCGTGCCCTTCGGCGGACCGTAGGCTTCCTGGAAGAGCCGGAAGTTCTCCTGGAGCGCTGCCATCAGGCCCGGGATCATCTGTACCGGCACCACGAGGCGCGCCTTGACCGGGGCCTTCACGGTGTGGGTCGCCTCGGCCTCGCGCACCTCCCGCTCGCCCATCGGGAGCATGTCGCAGAACGTCAGGGTGAAGTCGAAGGGAGAGTGCTGGATCGAGCAGAAGTTGCTGTAGACCCGCGGGGCCGCGCTCTCCTCCTCGGGCACGATCGTGAAATTGACCGACTTCTTCTCTTCAGCCAAGGCCGCCTCCGCCGCTAGTCTACGCGGGCCTCAGTACTTGCGGAGCACGCCGATCACGACGCCCTGGACCCGCAGGTCCCGGCCGTCGACGTAGATCGGCTTCATCTTCGGGTTGGCGGGCTGGAGCCGGATCTGGCCGCCGGCCTCGCGGTACAGCTTCTTCAGAGTGGCCTTCTCGTCCTCGAGCAGGGCGATCACCATCTCGCCGTCGCGGGCGTTCTTGCGGCTCTCGACGATCACGTAGTCGCCGTCGCGGATCTGCTCGTCGATCATCGAGTCGCCCTTGACCTGCAGGACGTAGGTCTCCTTGCGTCCGATCATGTCCTCGGGAACGAAGATCGTCTCGGCGGAGGAGATCGCCTCGATGGGGGAGCCGGCGGCGACGCGGCCCAGGAGCGGCAGCTCGATCGCCTGCACCTTCACCTCGCTGGGCACGAGCTCGAGGGCACGGCTGCGGTTCCAGGCCCGCTTGATGACGCCCTTCTCCTGTAGGTTCGTGAGGTGCTTGTGGACCGTCGCGAGCGAGCTCAGCCCGAAGTGCTCACCGATTTCTTCGATCGTGGGCGCGTAGCCGCGCTTCTCGATGTGGCGCTCGAGGAAGTCGAGGATTTCTTTCTGTCGGCGGGTCAGGGG
>CADEEV010000068.1:6562-15373 GCA_902826455.1 uncultured Acidobacteriota bacterium
CCGACCTCCACCCGCAGGCTAGGCGAAGATTCGGCGAAAGTCAATGAGTTCGAGCGGTCGAACCCTTCGTCACGACCCGCACCGGCGGAGTCGTGACCGGCGGCGGCGGGGGCGCGGTCGGCGGCGGGGACGGGGGCCGGACGTGCGGACGTCCCGGGAAGCCGCAGTCGAATCCGCAGCCGCTCGCGACCCATCCGTACGGCACGCCCTGGGCCGAGGACTCCGCTTCGGCGCGGGCCCGGCGCGCTTCGGCCTCCGCCGCTTCGGCTCGCGCTTCCGCCTCGCGAACGCGGGCCTCGGCGTCACGACGCTCGGTGGCCTCGCGCCTCTCGTCGGCACGCTCCTGGAGCACGACCAGCCGCTCCTCGGGCGTCACCCAGCCGCCCTCGAAGGGCACGAGCCCGCGTGCGCGCTGCGCTTCGTCGTGGCTGGCCCAGCCGCGGGGCAGGAGCACGTCGCCCAGGGCGCGGTGGGCGGTGGCATTGGCGGGATCGATGGCGAGCGCCTTCTCGAACGCCTCGCGTGACTGCGTGAGCAGCCCGGCCGAGCGAGCCCACTCGCCGAGGTCCGCCCAGCTCGCGGCGTCGCCCGGACCGATGCGGCTGGCGCGCTCCTGGTAGATCGCGAGGAGCGACTGCCCGGTCTCGATGCGCTCGACCTGGGCCAGCGGCAGGGACACCCGGCCCGGTCCCATCTCCAGGACGACCGCGCGCTCGCTCTTCTCGACCAGGACGCCGGAGAGCCTCCGGCCGCCCTTCAGGACGACCACGTCGGCGTGTGCCGACAGCGGCGCCAGAGTCAGCAGGACGATGGCTGTCTTCCGCATGACGACCTCCGCTTCCACTATGGACCTACGGTCCCGGAGCGTCAATGTTCGGGCGCGCGGATAGAATCCGCCACGTCATGCCTGAGACGCGCGCCGATCTGTCGGGCTTCGCGGCGCTCCTGACGCTCGGCCTGCTGGCCGCCGGCGGCGCCGCGTCGGCGCCGGGCGGGCTGCTCCTGGGGGTGCCGAGCCTGACGGCCGCGGCCGCGATCGCGGCGCTCCTGTCGTGGCTGTGGTGGCGCGGGCATCGCGCGGGCGCTCCCTGGACGGCGCTCCTGCTGGTGCCGAGCGGCCTGCTCTTCGCGGCCCGCTACTGGCCGCCCGCGCTGTCGGGCCCTCCGCTCTGGGCGCTCTTCATGGCCGGGGTCGTGTCGCTGCTCGCCAGCCGGCGCGCGGTGCCGTCGCCGCGCGTGTTCTTCGTCGTGGTGCTGGCCGTGTACCTGGCGGCAGCCGCGCGCGTCCAGTCGGTCGTGGGGCCGGAAGGGGACGAGCCCCACTACCTCATGGTCGCCGACAGCCTGTGGCGCGACCACGACGTCGACCTCACGCGGGACTTCGCCGAGGGCCGCTATCGCGCGTTCCATCCCGAGGCCCTGGAGCCCCACTTCCGGATC
Organism: uncultured Acidobacteriota bacterium; assembly: GCA_902826455.1. Taxonomy (GTDB): domain Bacteria; phylum Acidobacteriota; class Vicinamibacteria; order Fen-336; family Fen-336; genus CADEEV01. The sequence continues at coordinate 8,003 of CADEEV010000068.1, forward strand.
CGGGGGCGCGAAGGCGAGATCTACTCCATCCATGCCGTGGGACTGTCCTTGTTGGTCCTCCCGGCCTACGTCCTCGGCGGCTATGCCGGCGCATCGTTCTTCATGGCGCTGCTGGCCGCGCTCCTGGCCCTCCAGATCCGGCGAACCGTGCTGGCGTATTCCGGCCGGGCGGCGCTCGCCTCGGGAGTCGGCTGGATCGTGGCCTTGAGCCCCCCACTGCTGCACTACGCCGGGCTCCTCTTCACGGAGGTTCCGGCGGCCCTGATCGTGGCCGTCGGCCTCCGGAAGGCTCGCGACGCCGCCGCCCTGACGCCGGGACAGGCGCTCCTCTGGGGCGCCTCGCTGGCCTTCCTCCCGTGGCTGAACGTGCGCTACGCCCTGTTCCCGGTCCTCCTGCTCGGATACGCGCTCGCAAAGGGGCTGCGCTCGCGACAGAGCCTGGCCGCCGTGGCTCCGCTGCTGGCCTCGGCCGCCGCCATCGGCCTCTATCATTTCGTCCTGTATGGTTTTTTCGATCCGCGGCGGGTCTACGGACGGACCCGCGAGTTCGCGCTCGGGACGCTGCTCGAGGGGCTGCCCGGCCTGTTCCTGGACCAGGAGTTCGGCATCTTCATATATAGCCCGGCGTTCGCCATCGCCCTGCTCGGCCTGGGGCGGCTCTGGAAGGTCAGCCGGCGCGACGCCGTCCTTCTCGGCGGGCTGGTCCTCGTGGTGGTGCTGACGGCCGGCGCGTGGGACATGTGGCGCGGGGGCTTCAACCCCCCCGCCCGTTTCCTGGTGCCCGTGCTTCCGGTGCTGGCGCTGGGCCTGGCCTTTGGCCTGAGCGCGCGCCTCCCGGCGCCGACGGCCCTCCTGATCGGGTGGGGGCTCTGGACGGGCCTCGCCGGCGCCGTCAATCCCGCCCTGGTCCACCGGGACCGGGATGGGACCGCGCCCTTCTTCCGCGCCCAGGCCGGCGCCGAGGAATGGACGCGGCTGCTCCCTGGCTTCGTCCTGGCCGATCCCGACCGTTTCCGGCTCGCGGCGGTCTGGGTCGTGGTGCTGGGCCTGGCGGCGACGGCCAAGCGCACGCCCACCCCGGGCCGGGTCGCGCTGGCGGTCAGCGTGCTCCTGGCGGGGATCGCGACGGCCTCGACCCTCTCGAAGGCCCGCACCGAGGGGCGGGATGCGGTGCGGGTACTGGGACGCGAAGCGTTGCAGGTTCCGGCCTTCGTACGGACCGGTTCCGCGAGCGGTCGTTGGGGGCCGCCGGTGCTCGGGTGGGGGCCGCTCTACGAGCCGCACCGTTTCCCCGACGGCGCCACCGTGGGAGCCCGGCTGCGGCTCCCGCCCGGTTCCTACGATCTGCACGTCGACCGCGATCCCCGGATTCCTGCCGGGGACTTGCCCGAGCTGTCGCTCCGCGTGGAAGGGCCGCAGGGGCAAACGCGTCTCTCCGCTTTCGAGCCGGAGGGGCCGAACCGATGGGCGGCCCGCTTCCACGTCGACCCGGGCGAGGACGGCGGCCTCCGTCTCGCCATCCGGGGAGGCGGCGCCTTCGCCCTGGCGGGAATCGAGCTGCGGACTTCAACCAAATCACCGGCGAGCGGTCCAAACCCGCGATGAGGCGCGCGTGACGGCCGCGGTGTCGATCCCGGTCCTGCTCTCGAACGCCGTGTCGCGAGATGCAGGCGCTTCGAGCCCCGCGTCGGCCAGGGACCGCGACGCGGTTGCGGCCTGCCAGCGCGGGGAGCGCGAGGCCTTCGACGCCCTCGTCGAACGCTACCAACGGGACGTGTACCGGCTCTGCTTCCGCTACGTGAACAACCACCACGATGCGAGCGACCTGGCCCAGGAGGCGTTCCTCAAGGCCTACAAGGCGATCGGCCGCTTCCGGGGCGACAGCGCCTTTTCCACGTGGCTGTATCGGATCGCCGTCAACACGTGCCTGAACTTCCGCGCGGCGCGCAAGCCCGACGCGCAAGAGCTTCCCGACGAGCTGCCAGCCGCCGCGCCCCGCGCGGACGACGCTCTCGCGCGCGCGGAGCGTTCACGCCGGGTGCGCGAGGCGGTGGCGCGGCTGCCGGAGAAGCAGCGCGCCACGATGATCCTGAAGATCTACCAGGATCTCAGCCACGAGGAGGTCGCGCAGATCCTGGGCACGACCGTGGGCACCGTGAAGGCCAACCTGTTTCACGCGATGGCGAACCTGCGGAAGCTGGTCGGCAGTGTCGAGGAGGCGTCGTAGCGACACGATGAGCCGGCACCTCTCGGAAGCGGAGCTCGTGGACTGGGTCGAGGGTCTCGCCGATCGCGGCGCGCGGGAGCACGTCTCGACCTGCGGCGCGTGTCGCGACCGGGCGGACGCGTACCGAGGCACGCTGGGCCTGGCGGCGGAGACGGACATCCCCGAGCCCTCGCCCGACTACTGGGAGACTTTCAGGCGTCAGGTGGACCATCGCATCGCGAGGGATGCGGTGCGGCCCACGAGCCTCCCGCGCTGGCTCGTGCCGAGCCTGGCAGGTCTGGCTGCAGCCGTCGGCGTCGCCGTCCTCCTGCGCGCCCCGCTTCCGGCCTCCGCGCCACGGCCGGTCGCGGACGCGTCGCTTCCGGCGTGGTCCGCGCTTCCCGAGCCGGAGGACGTCGGGTTGGATCTGATCCAGGCGCTGGCGCCGTCGGCCGAAGACGCCGCCTCGGAGAGCTGCCGTGTGGCGTACGACTGCCTCGCGGCGCTCTCGGACGACGAGACCGCGGCGGTCGCGGAGACGCTCGAGCGCGATCTGGACGGGAGGTCCTTGTGACGCAGGTCTTTCGCATCGCCGTCTTGCTGGCCCTGGTCGGCGTCGCGGCGCCGGGCGGCGCCCAACAGGCGCGGGAGCCCCGACGGGAAGAGCTCTTCAAGATGATCGACGCGTACGTGGTCAGCAATCTCCAGGAGAGCCTCGGTCTCAGCGACGCCCAGTTCGTGAAGGTGCTGCCGTTGCTGAAGAAGCTCCAGGAGGATCGCCGCAGCTTCGTGCTGCGCCGGGCCCAGACCCTGGGGGAGATGCGCCGCCTCCTCGAGTCGGGCAACGCGACCGACGCGCGGATCGCCGCCCTGATGAAGGACCTGAAGACGCTCGAGGCCGAGGAGCCCGGCGTCCAGCAGCGCAACGCCGAGGCCCTCGACACCGAGCTCACGACCGTGCAGCAGGCGAAGCTGCGGCTGCTCGAGAGCCGGGTCGAACAACGGCTGCGCGACATCGTGAACCGCGTTCGCGGGGACGGCGGCGCGCGTGGGCAACGGCGCGCCCTTCCGGCGTCGCCGGACCCGGAGCCCTGACGCGGCCCTTCGGGCTATACTTCAGCCCGCGATGGCCGCGAAGCGCGAAACCCCCACGAAGGCGACTCGCAAGAAGCCCGCGGCACCCCGCGCGGCCGTGAAAGCGCCCGCCGCGAAGCGGCCCGCCAGCAAGCCCGCCGTCGCGAAGGCGCCGGCGGCCGCAGCGAAACCCCGCAAGGCGGCCAGCCCGGCGCGCGCCGCCGCGAAATCGAAACCGGTGGCGGCCAAGGCGAAGCCCGCGGCCCGCAAGCCCGCGGTCCCTCGGAAGAAGCGGGTCCTGCCGGCGGCCCTCGCTCCAGCGTCGCTCGCGCCGGGTCTGAGCGAGGAAGAGCGCATCGAGGCGGCCAAGTACCTGCCCCGCGATCTGCCCAAGCGCCTCTTCGAGGAAGAGCAGTTCCTGTTTCCGGAGAGCTACGGCGTCACGCGCGTGCGCCTGCTGATCAAGGATCCCGAGTGGCTCTTCGTGCACTGGGACGTGGATCCGAAGACGCTGGAGGCGCTGCGCTCCGAGCTGGGCGAGCGGGTTCTCGCGTTGACGCGCCTGACGCTCCGGATCGCGGACCCCGACAACGGCGGCTCCCAGACCATCCTGCTGCCTCCCGGATCGCGCAGCTGGTACGTGCGTGCCGACGCGGGACGCTCACGTGCCTACCGTTCGGAGCTCGGCCTCACGCTGCCGTCGGGCGAGTTCCGCTCCCTGGCCCACAGCAACACGGTCGTGACCCCGCGGGTCGGACCCTCGCCGGACGGCGTCGCACCGCGCCGCCGCGTGTTCGGCTCGGCCCCCACCCCGGCCGGCCGCGCCGCGCAGGCCGCGGGAGAGGCGAAGCCGGCCTCCGTGCCGGCCGCGCCGGTGGGCCTCGAGCCCTGGAAACCTCAACCCGAGCACACGGACGCCGCCGAGCGCCGCGCCGACGGACGAGCCGAAGGCCCGCGCGCCGCGCCGAAGACCGCCGGCCAGACGAAGGGCGGCGCCAGCGACGCCTTCACGCCGCCGGGCGCCAGCGAGACGCATCGGCGGTAGTTCCGCCGGCTGAAGAGGTGGCTGTGCCCGCAGGGTATTGGTGCCCGGTCCTCCACGCCCACCTTCCGTACGTGCGGCACCCGGAGTATCCCGAGTTCCTCGAAGAGGACTGGTTCTTCGAGGCGATCACCGAGACCTACGTCCCGCTGATCCTCGTCCTCGACGGCCTGCTCGCCGACGGCGTCGACTATCGGCTGACGATGACGCTGTCGCCGCCGGTCCTGTCCATGCTCCAGGATCCGCTCCTGGTCTCGCGCTACCACCGCTACATCGACCGGCTCGTGGAGCTGTCGCGGCGCGAGATCGACCGCACTGCCCGGGAGGACGCGCGCTTCCACGACACCGCGCGCTTCTACCACCACGAGTTCTCGCGGATTCGCGAGTGCTTCCGCGGCACGTACGGCTCGGACCTGGTGCGCGCCTTCCGCAAGCATCGCGACGCCGGCAAGCTCGAGATCATCACGTGCGGCGCGACCCACGGCTTCCTGCCGCTCATGGACGGCGTGCCCCAGGCGGTGCGCGCGCAGATCCAGATCGCGGCCCAGCACTACCGCAAGGTCCTCGGCCGCGACCCCGCCGGGATCTGGCTGCCGGAGTGCGGCTACATGCCGGGCCAGGAGCGCTTCCTGGCCGAGGCCGGCATCCGCTTCAGCTTCATCGAATCCCACGGCATCACGGACGCGCACCCTCGGCCCAGCCACGGAACCTTCGCGCCGATCCTCGCGCCGGGAGGCGTCGCCTTCTTCGGCCGCGACACGGAGTCGTCGCGGCAGGTGTGGTCGAGCGAATCGGGCTACCCCGGGGACAACGACTATCGCGAGTTCTACAAGGACGTGGGCTGGGAGCTGCCCCTCGAGTACCTGGCCGACTTCATGCCGGCCGACGGGATGCGCAAGAACGTCGGCCTGAAGTACTTCCGCATCACCGGCAAGGTGGGGCTCGGCGACAAGCAGCCCTACGTGCGGGCCTGGGCCATGGAGAAGGCGGCGAGCCACGCAGGGGACTTCCTGCAGCGGCGGCAGCAGCAGATCCGCGAGGCGGCGGCGGGCATGTCCCAGCCGCCGCTCGTGATGAGCCCCTACGACGCCGAGCTCTACGGCCACTGGTGGTACGAAGGTCCGGAGTTCCTGAACTTCCTGTTCCGCAAGATGCACCACGACCAGGACGTGGTGAAGACCACGACGCCGTCGGAGCACCTCGATCGCCATCCGGAGCTGGAGCTGGCGCAGCCGCCCATGTGCACCTGGGGCGCCAAGGGCTACGCCGAGGTCTGGCTGAACCCGGGCAACGACTGGATCTATCCGCACCTCGAGATCGCGGCCGAGCGCATGGTGGAGCTCGCGCATCGCTACCAGCAGCCGAACGACCGCGAGCGGCGCGCGCTCAACCAGGCCGCGCGCGAGCTGCTGCTCGCCCAGTCCTCCGACTGGGCCTTCATCATGAAGACGAACACCATGGTGGAATACGCGATCAAGCGCACCCGCGACCACGTCGCGCGCTTCGACTACCTCTACCGCACGCTCTCCGGCGGGTTCCTGGAGGAGCCGATCCTCCAGGAGTTCGAGTCCCGGGACAACATCTTCCCGGACCTCGACTACCGCGTGTACCGCTAGGACATCGTGAAGGACGCGCTGCGACGGTCCGCGATCGCCGGGAGCTGGTACCCGGGCGATCCCACGGCACTCGCCGCGGAGCTCGATAGCCATCTGCGCCGCGTGAACATGGCGCCGCACCCCGGCCGCCTGGTGGGCGTCGTGAGCCCCCACGCGGGCCTCCGGTACTCGGGTGCCGTCGCCGCGTACGCACACGCGCCGCTGCGCGGCCTCAAGAACGTGACGGCGGTGCTGGTGGGGCCGTCCCATCGCTTCGCCTATGCGGGCGTCGCCCTCTGGGCCCGCGGCGCCTTCGAGACGCCTCTCGGCCAGATCCCGATCGACGAGGAGCTGGCGGGCGCGCTGCTGGCCGCCTCGCCCCTCGTGCTCGACGCTCCGCGTCCCCACGTCGAAGAGCATTCCCTCGAGATGCAGCTGCCGTTCCTGCAGCACGTGTGCCCAGGGCTGCAGATCGTCCCGGCTCTCATGGGGGCCCAGGGCGAAGCCGAGATCGACGCGATGGCCGAGGCCCTCGCCGCCGCGGTGCCGCGCTCGAAGCGGCGCGTGATCCTCGTCGCCTCGAGCGATCTCAGCCACTACCATCCCGCGGCCACCGCGAACGCCCTCGACGCCCTGGTGGCCGAGGACGTCGGTCGCTTCGACCCGGCGGCACTGCAGGCGCGCGTCTCGAGGAACCCGGAGCACGCGTGCGGAGGTGGCCCCACGGTGGCCGTGATGAAGGCGAGCCTCGCTCTTGGGGCCCGGCTCTCCAGGGTGCTGCGCTACGCCGACAGCGGCGACGCGGGGGAGCGCAACAAGGAGCGCGTGGTGGGCTACCTGGCGGCGGCGTTCGTCGAGCCCGCGTGACGCCGGCCGAGGGACGCACGCTGCTCGCCATCGCGCGCGGGGCCGTGGCGTCCCGGCTGGGCGTCGAGGCGCCGGCCGTCGGGGAGCTCACGGCGACCCTGGCGGAGCGGCTCGGCGTGTTCGTCACGCTCACCGCCGGCGCCGCGCGGGAGCTGCGGGGCTGCGTCGGGTTCGTCGAGCCGCGGCATCCGGTGGCGGAAGGCGCCGCCGAGGCGGCGCAAGCGGCAGCGTTCCGGGACTCGCGCTTCGCGCCGGTCACGCGCGCGGAGTACGCGGACCTTCACTTCGAGGTGTCGGTGCTGAGCCGGCCCGAGCCGATCACTGCCGAGGCGGTCGCGATCGGCATCCACGGCCTGATCCTCCGGCAGGGCGGCCGGTCCGGGCTGCTGCTGCCCCAGGTCCCGGGGGAGCACGGCTGGGGCCGCGAGCAGTTCCTCGAGGCGCTCTGCCGGAAGAGCGGCTTGCCGCCGGGCGCGTGGCGGAGCCCCGCGGCCGAGCTGCTCGGCTTTACCGCCCAGGTGTTCGAGGAGCCGTCCTAGGCCGCGGGGTTCGCGACGCGGCCGAGGAAGAGCACCAGGCCGGTCGCG
>CADEEV010000068.1:15383-18174 GCA_902826455.1 uncultured Acidobacteriota bacterium
ACGGGCGGTCGGCGCGGAACTCGACCGGCTTCTCGATGGGCGCGGCAGAGCCGGCCCGCTGCATCGCGACGGCCGTGGCGGCGGCCGCCTCGGTGCCCTGCTCGTCGACCTTCACGAACGCCTTGTGGAAGACCCGCGCGATCGACAGGCGGTCCTCCGGGTTCGGGGGATTCGCGATGCCGGTGAAATCGGCGCGCGCGCGGTCGAACGCGAGGGGCATCCCCATCGCAGCCAGCGTATCGCCGAGGGAGAGCGACGCGGCGGGGTCGATCGTGAACTTCGGCAGCGCGAGGCGGACTCGTTGCAGCTTGAGCGGGGCGCTCCACGCGGCGAGCGCCGGCGTCGACAGGGCGGCCTCAACGGCCGGCAGGCCGTCGACCGCATCGGGCAGGACCACGAGCATCGACAGGGCGCCGCCCTTGTAGGGCAGCTCCAGGAGCCGCGCGCCCGGGGCCGCGGCGAGGCGGAAGACGCCCACCTGGTTCATGGTGGCGACGTCCTTCGAGGCCGTCGCCGTCAGGTGGAACGGCGCCGGCCGTGTCGTCTCGGCGCTGAACGGTTGTTGCCAGTCGCCGAGGAAGTAGATGGCATTCACGAGCACCAGCCGGGTGTCGGCGGAGACACCGGAGGGCGGCACGAGGTCCTTGATCCGCTTCTCGGTCTGGGCCTCGACCCAGCCGTTGATCACGGCGCGCGCCTGCTGCGTCGCCCCCTTGAAGTCCAGTGGCTCGAGGGCAGCGCCGTAGGCGGCGCGCGTCTGTTCGAGGAAGGCCGCTTCGAAGCGGAACGCCTTCTCGCCGAACAGGCGGTTCGCGACGCGGAACACCACGGGCCGGCTGGGATCCGTGAGGCCCTTCACGAGCTGGCCCGAGGCCAGGGCCACCGCCTGAGGCGTGCCCTCGAAGTGCATCACCTTCTTCATCTGCGCGGCCGTCTCGCCACGCGCGCCGGCCCAGGTCATGGCCAGGGCCGTCGAGATGCTGGCCGGGGACACGACCAGGTTGCCGGGCGCCCCACGCAGGCGTCCGTACAGATCGAACCCGAAGCTGTTGCTCTGCTTCGCGAGGTCGGCGGCAGCGGGCATCGGCACCTCCGCGAGGGCCGCGCCCGCCAGCAGCAGGCCTGCTGCTACCGTCCCTCTCATCACCGCGTCCCCCTGTCGACGATGGCGGCCGCACCGATATCGGCCACGCGAAGCGTGCCGGCCTGGCGCATCACCGTTCGCAGCTCCTCGCGCAGCAGGTCGAGGACGGCCTCGATGCCGGGCTGCCCGAAGGCGCCGAGGCCCCAGATGTACGGCCGTCCCACGCCCACCGCCGCAGCCCCGAGGGCGAGAGCCTTGAAGATGTCCGTGCCGCGCCGGAAGCCGCTGTCCACCAGCACCGGGATGCGGCCGGCGGCGCCCGCCACGACCTCGGGCAGGCTCTCGATGGCGCTGCGATTGCTCTCCTCGGCGCGTCCTCCGTGGTTCGAGACCACCACGCCGTCGATGCCGTGCTTCACCGCCAGCCCCGCGTCCTCGCCGGTCACGATGCCCTTCAGCAGGAGCGGACGGGGCCACAGCTCGCGCAGCCGCGCCAGCTGGTCCCAGCTGAGAGCCTCGGGCGAGAGCGTGTTCGCACGCGACAGGTCGAGGCCGCGGAACATCGGCTTGCGCGCCATCGACGAGCGCTGGTTGTCGACGCTGTCCCCATGGCAGCTCGCGCAGTCGCGCTTGTCGCGGCGCTTCGCGCGCTCGAGGCTCTCGCGGTTCGAGCCGCCCTGCAGGTCGACGGTGAGGACGAGGGCGGTGCAGCCGGCCTCCCGGGCCCGCTTCACGAGGGCCTGGGTGACGGTCCAGTCGTCGGTCGGGTAGAGCTGGTACCAGACGGGCTCGCCGCGCGCGGCGGTCACGTCCTCGACGCCCGTGGAGGTGACGGTCGAGAGCACCTGGAGGTGCTTGCGCGAGCGCGCGGCGCGCGCCGTCGCGATCTCCCCGTCGGCATGGAACGCGCGCTGGGAGCTCACCGGGCACAGGAAGAGCGGGGTCTCCCAGGCGCGGCCGAACAGCGTGACCGAGGTGTCGACCGCGCGGACGTCGACGAGGCGCCGCATGCGGAGCGAGTAGCGTCCGAAGCCCTCGCGGTTCGCGCGCAGCGTGGCGTCGTCGTCGACGCCGGTCGCCATGTAGCCGAAGTGCGCCGTCGGGACGTTGCGGCGGGCCACGGGCTCGAAGTCGAACACGTCGAGGGCCTGGGCGGGCGAGTCGATCAGCGCGTCGGCATCGTCCCCGAACAGGGAATGCAGGGAGGTCGCCTGGGCGGCGAGAGGACTCGTGGCGAGGAGCCGGAGCAGTCGCCGCCGGCTCTCGGACGTGCTCACGGCCGCCAGCCGCCGGCGACTTCCAGGACCTGGCCGGTCAGGAAGTCGGCGGCCGGGGATGCGAAGAAGAACACGGCGCGGGACACGTCGTCGTGGAGTCCCGCGCGGCCCACCGGCACGCGCTCGGCGAGCTTCTCGGACAGCGCCGTCGATTCGCCGTCGAGGAAGACGCCGGGGCAGACCACGTTCACGGTCACGCCACGGCGCGCCTCTTCGAGGGCGAGGGCCTTGGAGAAGGCGATGACCGCCGCCTTGGCGGCCGAGCACGCCGCCACCTCGGGCTGCCCCACGGTGTTCTGGGCGCCCACGGAGCCGAGGTTCACGATGCGGCCCCAGTGCTGCTCGCGCATCGCCGGCAGCGCGACGCGGCCGGGGTCGCAGGCGGCGCCGAGGTTCGGCGCGACTGGCGCGCCCCCCCGCCCCGGCGTCC
>CADEEV010000069.1 GCA_902826455.1 uncultured Acidobacteriota bacterium
AGACGCGGCAGCAGCGCGTGGAGCTTGCGGCGCAGCGCCGCGGTCTTGGCCGGGATCAAGGCGTCGCGCTTCGCCTCGTCCGAGAACGCCTCGTCCTCCCCGCCCACGATCACGCGGCCCCCGGGCGTCGTGCGGAGGTAGAGATACGGGTCGGCCGCCTCCCAGATCAGGCAGCGGCTGGGCCAGGTGCGCTCGGGCTGCGGCGCCGTCGCCATCACCCACGTCGAGAGCACCTGGTGCCGGCGCGAGCGCGCGGCCTTCAGGGTCTCGTAGCCGGTGGCGAAGACGACGTGGGCCGCCCGGATCTCGGGTCCGCCGGCCGTGGTCAGGGTCACGAAGTCGCGCGACGGCCGGGCCTCGAGGACGTCGACGGGCGCGTAGAGGGCGCCGCCGCGGGCGACGACCGAGCGCCACAACCCCGCGGCCAGCGCCACCGGGTCGAGCTCGCCCGCGCCGCGCGAGAGGATCGCGCCGGGCCGGTCGATCCCCGTGAGGGCCCTCACCTCCGCGCGCTCCACGAACTCCGAGCGCAGGCCGATGCGCTGCCGGGCGCGCGCTTCCGCGCGCAGGCCGCGGACACCCAGCACGTTGCCGGGCAGGTAGAGGGTCGGACGCTCGGCGAACCCGCAGCGCAGGCCGAGATCGCGGATCCGGTCGCGCAGCGCGTCCACGGCGGAGGCCGAGCGCCAGTAGGCGCGGCTCGCGCGCCGCAGCCCGATCTTCTCGGACAGCAGGACGAGGGGCTGGTCGAGCTCGAACTGCAGCAGCGCCGTGCTGGCGGCCGTCGAGCCCTTCGCGACGCCGCGACGGTCGAACACGGCCACCGTCTTGCCCGACTGCAGCAGGGCATCGGCCACGAGCGCGCCCGTGACGCCCGCTCCCACGATCGCGACGTCGACGCGGACCGCGCCCTCGAGGGGCGCCGCGGTCGGCCGACTGCGGACGCGGCCGTGCCAGACAGGGGTCCCGGTGCGCAGATTCCGCCGTGCGGTGCCGGCCATGGACCTCCTGTCTGTGGGCTTGGTCACGTCGGACGCGAGCAAGTCGCGTGCCTACTGGCATGCCGCATGCTCGAGGCATTCCTTCCAGGAGGCTTCATGAGAACCACCGTCCGCTTCCTCGCCCTCGGCCTCGCGTTGTACTCGACCGCGAGCGCCGCCCACGGAGACGGCGTCGCCGTGCGCCATCCCGAAGGTCTCGTCCATGGCTTCCTGCTGTTGCGCTCGGCGACGGGCTCGATCCTGGCGAACGGGGAGCTGCTCCAGAACACCAAGGGCGACACGGTCACGAGCGAGCTCGTGTTCCACTTCAAGGACCGCTCGGTCCACGACGAGACGGCCGTCTTCACCCAGGCCGGCCGCTTCAAGCTGCTGCGCTACGAGCTGCGCCAGAAGGGCGCGGCGTTCCCCCACTCCGTCGACTTCTCGCTGGACTGCGCGACCGGTCAGGCGACCGTGCGTTCGTCCGACGCCGACGGGAAGATCAAGCTCGACGAGGACCACCTCGACGAGGTTCCGGCGGACCTGGCGAACGGACTCGTTCCCATCCTGCTCAAGAACGTCCAGGGCCCCGGCCCGTTCGAGTTCTCGATGCTCGCGGCCACGCCGAAGCCGCGCATGGTGACCCTGCACGTCGAAACGGCGCCGGACGACGTGGTGTTCGCGGAGGCGGGAGCGCCCAAGGCGCGGCATTTCGTCGTGAAGGTGGAGCTCCACGGGCTGACGGGGATGGTGGCGCCGCTCGTCGGCAAGCAGCCCCCCGACACGCATGTCTGGGTGCTGCCCGGAGCGTTTCCGGCGTTCCTGAAGTCGAAGGGCGCGCTCTACCCCGGCGGACCCATCTGGCAGATCGAGCTCACGACGCCGCGCTGGGCGAAGGGCTGATCCGCCCTTTAGTGGCGGACCCAGTTCACGACCAGCTCGGCTTCGACCTCGGCGAGCATCGACTCGGCCTGGGGCCGCAGGACGCCCGGGTCCTCGTGGCCATAGATGAGCCCGACGAAGACGCCGAGGCTGTCGATGCGCTCCCAGACCGGGACCGCCTCGAGCCGGGATTCCGCCAGGACGTACGGCTCGCCTTCGTCGAACGCGACCACCGGGACGGCCGTCAGGACGATCGAGCCCTGGCTGTAGTCGGCGTAGACCGCCCGTAGCGGTCTCACGCCCGAGGCCGCTCGGCGCCGGCTGCCGTTTCGGGAATCGGCCGCGCCTTTTCGTCCTGTGGCAGGACGAGGAGCTCGGCGCCGCCCGCGGTGAGAAGGGCGTCGTGGCGGAAGTCTTCGGTATTCCGATGCGCCGGCCTCGGCCGGTTCGAGTACGTCGCCACCCAACCTTTCATGGTCGTCCTCCCGTGTCAGGCGGCAGCGAAGCAAGGCGCGTGCCCATTTCGGGATCTGAGGCACGGATGTTGCGTTGGTGGGATCCGAGCTCGAAGCCCTGCTCTGGAGGTCATCGAAAACCCATGCCCAGCAAGTCCCGTCCACCCGCTCACGCCAAGAAGGCCGTCTCCCGACTGAAGCCGGCGAAGGGCGAGCCTCTCGCGGCCGCTTTCGTCTTCAACGCCCAAAAGGCCGCCGAGTTCGGCGCGAACGAGGCCCCCGAAGGCCGTCACGTGAAGGCGGACCCGGGGCTCACCGCCAGCACGGCTACCGAGAAGAACGTCAGCGACAAGTCCAGGGACCTCGACCGCGCGCGCGTCGACGACGGGGGCGAAGGGCTGACCACCAACCTGGGCGTGCCGGTCGCCGACAACCAGAGCTCGCTCAAGGCCGGCCTGCGGGGCCCCACGCTCATGGAGGATTTCATCCTCCGCGAGAAGATCACCCACTTCGACCACGAGCGCATCCCGGAGCGCATCGTGCACGCGCGCGGCTCGGCCGCCCACGGCTACTTCGAATGCACCCAGGCGCAGACCGCCCTCACCCGGGCGGCCTTCCTGTCGAAGAAGGGCAAGCGCACGCCGGTCTTCGTGCGCTTCTCGACGGTGGCCGGCGAGCGCGGCTCGACGGACCTCGCCCGGGACATCCGCGGCTTCGCCGTGAAGTTCTACACGGAGGAGGGCAACTACGACCTCGTCGGCAACAACATCCCGGTCTTCTTCATCCAGGACGCGATGAAGTTCCCCGACCTGGTCCACGCGGTGAAACCGGAGCCGCACAACGGCATGCCGCAGGCGGCGAGCGCCCACGACACGTTCTGGGACTTCGTGTCGCTCATGCCCGAGACGAGCCACGTCCTGATGTGGGCGATGTCCGACCGCGGCATCCCCCGCAGCTACCGGATGATGCAGGGCTTCGGCGTGCACACGTTCCGGCTCGTGAACGCGGCCGGCGAGTCGCGCTTCGTGAAGTTCCACTGGAACCCGACGGCGGGCACACACTCGGTCGACTGGGACGAGGCCGTGAAGATCTCGGGAGCCGACGCGGACTTCCATCGGCGCGACCTTTGGGAGGCGATCGAGGCCGGGGCCTATCCGGAATGGGAGCTCGGCCTCCAGACCTTCACGGAGGCCCAGGCGGAGAAGTTCTCTTTCGACGTCCTCGACCCCACCAAGCTCGTGCCGGAGGAGCTCGTTCCCGTCAAGGTCGTGGGGCGCATGGTGCTGAACCGCAACCCCGACAACTTCTTCGCCGAGACCGAACAGGTGGCCTTCGGCGCGGGACACGTGGTGCCCGGCATCGACTTCTCGAACGACCCGCTGCTCGCGGGCCGCATCCACTCCTACGTCGACACCCAGATCTCGCGCCTGGGCGGCGCCAACTTCCACGAGATCCCGATCAACGCACCGGTGGCACCCCTGCACAACAACCAGCGCGACGGCATGCACCGCCAGGCCATCAACCGCGGCCGCGTGGCCTACGAGCCCAACTCGCTCGGCGGCGGCTGCCCGTTCCAGCACGGCGCCGCGGGCTTCACGTCCTTCCCCGACCCCGCGCCCGAGGACAAGGTGCGTGGCAAGTCCGAGAAGTTCGCCGACCACTACACGCAGGCGACGTTGTTCTGGAATTCCCAGTCGCCGGTCGAGCAGGCCCACATCGTGCGCGCGTTCCGCTTCGAGCTCACGAAGGTGCAGACGCCGGCCATCCGCAAGCGCGTTCTCGCCCAGCTCGCGAACGTCGATAAGGGCCTCGTCGCCGCGGTCGCCGAAGGCCTCGGCATGGCGGTGCCCCCGCCTCTTCCCCTGGCCGGGCGCGCGGCTCGCCCCGAGGTCAAGACCTCGCCGGCGCTGTCGCTCCGGGCGCGGCCCGGCGACGGGAGCATCGCGACCCGCAAGGTCGCGATCCTGATCGCGCCCGGCGTCGACGCCGGGAGCGCCCGTCAGGTCCACCGCGCCCTCGCGGCTCTCGGGGCGGTGCCTCAGTACGTGGCTCCGCGGCTGGGCGCCGTGCAGAGCAAGGCCGGCGAGGCTCTCGAGCCCGACGGAACCCTCGAGACGATGGCCTCGTGCACCTTCGACGCCGTAGCGGTGCCCGACGGCGCCGCGGCCGCTGCGACACTCGCGGGCCTCGGCCAGGCCGTGGACTTCGTGAAGGACCAGTTCCGCCACTGCAAGGCCATCCTGGCGGTCGGCGCGGGACGCGTCCTGCTCGAGAAGGCCGGTCTGCCGCTGGACGGCGACGATGCCGCGTTGCTGGTGTCGCGCACGGCGAAGGGAGGCGCGATCACGGCGTTCCTCGCAGCCATCGCGAAGCACCGGAACTGGGATCGCGCCACCGACCCGCCCCTCGTGTAGGGCTCGCGGTTTCTACAAACGCCGGGTGGGCCTGTCGCGCCGACCCGCGTTTCGCCGCGCCTCGCGACTGGCTCGGAAGATGCAGCACCACTCGCCGAAACAGAGGGAGGTCCCATGAAGCAGGAGCAGGTCCACGAGCTGCTGTACCAGGCGCTTGAGACGGAGCTCGGGGGCATCGAGATCTACACCACCGCCGCTGGATGCGCGGTGAACGACGACCTCAGGAAGGAATGGGAGGAGTACCTCGCCCAGACCCGCAACCACGAGCGCATCGTGCGCGAGACGATGACGGAGCTCGGGCTCGATCCCGACACGGAAACGCCGGGCCGCGGCGTCGTGCGCCACATCGGCAAGTCGCTCGTCTACGCGATGGAGATGGCGAAGAAGGCCGGCGACCCGCTCGCGGCCCAGGTCGTCGCGGCGGAATGCGTCGTGCTCGCCGAGACCAAGGACCACCTCAACTGGGAGCTGATCGGCGAGGTCGCGAAGAAAGCCAAGGGCGCGCAGGCGAAGGCGCTCAAGGCCGCCCACGACGAGGTCGAGGACGAAGAGGACGAGCACCTGTACCACACGACCGGCTGGACGCGGGAGCTGTGGATCGACGCCCTCGGGTTGCCGGCGGTGCTGCCGCCGCCCGAGGAGGAAAAGGACGTGAAGACGGCCATCGGCGCCGCGCGGGCCAAGCAGGCGCGCACGGAGATGCTGGCGCACAAGTAGTCGTTGTCTCTCGAGGAGGTCTCGTCATGGAAGATCGCAAGGACGCGAACGCGGATCCCATCACCGGTGAGCCGGGAGCGCATCCCGTGGGCGCCGCCGTCGGCGGTGTCGTGGGCGGCCTGGCCGGCAAGGGCGCAGCCGAGCAGGTGAACCCGACCGTCGAGGACGCGTATTGGCGGGACAACTACCTGTCCCGGCCGTACGTGGAGACCGGCGCTCACTACGAGAAGTACCAGCCGGCCTACCGGCTGGGCTGGGAGTCGCGTGGCAAGTACGGCGAGCTCGACTGGGAGACGGCCGAGAAGCGCGTGACCGAGGACTTCAAGAGCGCCGGCATCCGGGATCTCGACTGGCCGAAGGCGCGTCCCGCCGTCCGGGACGCCTGGAAGCGCGTCGACGAGAACCGGGGCAAGGGCGAGACGATCTACTGAAACAGGAACGGGGGCGCCCGGATTCCGGGTGCCCCCGTGTCGTACGCGTGTCGCCGCTAGGCGGCCGGTGCGATCGAGACCGTCACGCGGTGGAAGCCGTTCTCGCCCTTCTCTTCCACGAGCAGGACCTTGGAGCCGACCGTGGTCGTCGGATCGATCACGAGCGTGACCTTGTCGCCCTCGAGGTCGACCTTGTGGGTGTCCTTGTTGCCCGTCATGACCTCGATGCTCTTGCCGGGCGTGAACGCGGTCACCGTGCCCAGGTAGGTCGTCGCGACGGACTTGGTGTCGCCGCCGGGCGCGTCGACCGCCGTCTTCGTCGTCGCCTCGACCGTCGAGCCCGTCGCCGTGGTTTTCGTCTCGGTGACGGTGGTCGTGGCGTCCGGGTTCTTGTTGCAGCCCGCGACGACCAGGCCGCCCGTGATCAGGATCGTGAGTGCGGTGCGTGAAAGCATATGTCCTCCTGCCCATGAGTGGGCCCGACGGCTACTACAGCAATGCGTGTGCCAGACGGCGGAAGGCTCAGTGCACCCACTCGGTCTGGATGGCGCTGCCGACCTTCACCTGAAGCGTCCGCGACTCGCCGCTCTTGAACTCGTCGGTCACGCTGCGCGTGCGCGTCGCGCCATCGCCGCGCACCTCGATGCGCACCTTGCGGGTGCCCGGAGCGACCGACAGCACGGTGGCGATGCGGCCCGTGTTGCGCTTCAGGAAGAGCAGCTTCTTGCTCTGCGTGGACGTGAGCGCGCGGTCGACGCTCACCTCGTCGTCGATCCAGACCTTGAGACGCCCGCGCTTCTCGGAGTGCTCGACCGACAGCGCCAGGAGCGCCGGCAGGATCGCAGGTGTCGGCGGCGACGCGAGGGCGACCCCGAGCGGGCTCGACACGGCAACCGGCGCCGCTCCCGTCAGGGGCAGCGACCCGCCCGCCGACGAGAGCGGCAACGCCGAGAGCCCGACGATCGCCACGGCCCCCGCCGCCTGGAGCAAGCGGTGCGTCGAGAGCGCTCCGAAGGCGTTCTGGGGCCGCGTCAGCCGGAAGGTCAGCGTGTCGATGCCGGACCGCGCGGTCGTGACGAGATCCTCGGCCCGCAGGATCGCGTTCAGGGCGTCGGCCAGCTCGCGGCCGTCCGCGTAGCGATCGGCGGGATCCTTCGCGAGCGCGCGTGCGAGCACGTGATCGAGAGCGCGCGGCAAGCCGGGCCGGACCGTGGAGAGCGTCGGCGGGTCGTCGTTCACGACGCGGTACACGACCTCGGCGATACCCTCGCCCTCGAAGGCCCGGCGACCCGACAGCAGCTCGTAGAGCACCGAGCCCAGCGAGAACAGGTCCGTGCGGCCGTCGACCACGTAGCCGGAGGCCTGCTCGGGCGACATGTAGGCGGGGCTGCCCCAGAACTCGTCGCCGCCGGTGAGCTCCGCCGAAGCGGCGCGGGCGATCCCGAAGTCCAGGATCTTCGGCAGACCCGAGGGCAGGATCATGATGTTCGAGGGCTTCACGTCGCGGTGGACGATGCCGCGGCTCTGGGCGTGCTGCAGCGCGTCCGCCAGGCTCGCGACGATGCGCACGGCCTGGCGCCAGTCCATGCCGTGGCCGCGCGCCATGCGCTCGGCGAGCGTGAAGCCCTCGAGGTGCTCGAGGGCGATGAAGGGGATGTGGCTCGCCTCGTCGCAGCCCACGTCGTGGACCACCACGATGTTCGGGTGCGAGAGGCCCGCGGCGAGGCTCGCCTCGCGCAGGAAGCGCTGCTCGAGGACGAGGCGCTCGTCCTCGGGGATCGGCAGCGCGGGGTTCACGACCTTGACGGCCACGGTGCGCCCCAGGAGCGGGTCCGTGGCCTTGTAGACGATGCCCATCATGCCGTGGCCGATCTCCGATTCGATCCGGTATCGGCCGAGGGTTTCTGGGTGCGCCATTTGCTGCCGATTGAGCAAGGCCCGTGCCATTCGTTCCCGCGGGTGGCACCTGCCTTGCTACCCAAGGCCCCGATGGGAATTGGCGCGGTGCTCGTGGGAGCGATGTTGGCGGCGGCAGCACCCCCGAGCCCCCTGGGAATCGAGCCCGCTCGGTCCCGTCCGACGCGCCGGCAGCTCGAAACGTACATCGACGCCGCGGCCACCGCCCACGGAGTCCGTCGCGAGCTCGTCTGGGCCGTGATCCAGGCCGAGTCCAGCTTCGACCACGACGTGGTGTCGCCCTCGGGGGCCGTGGGCTTGATGCAATTGATGCCGGCCACGGCGGAGCGTTTCGGCGCCCAGGATCCCCTGGACGCGCGCCAGAACATCTTCGCGGGCACCCGTTTCCTGAAACGCCTGCTCGACACCTACGCCGGGGACGTGTCGCTCTCGGCAGCCGCCTACAACGCGGGAGAGACCGCCGTGGCGCGTTTCAAGGGCATCCCGCCCTACCGGGCCAC
Organism: uncultured Acidobacteriota bacterium; assembly: GCA_902826455.1. GTDB lineage: Bacteria > Acidobacteriota > Vicinamibacteria > Fen-336 > Fen-336 > CADEEV01. The sequence goes on from CADEEV010000069.1 coordinate 8,297, forward strand.
CCGCGCGTACGTAAAGCGCGTGACGACGCTCCTGGACGACCTGATGCCCGACGAGACGCCCCGGGCCGGTTTGTACTCTGTAGAAATGACCGTCGTTCCCTGCCCCGCCCTGGGCTGGGGAGCCGCGCTGGGCTGGCCCCTCGCCGGCTGCCCCGCCCTCGCCGCCCTGCAGCGTCAGTAACCCGCTAGCGGACGGTCTTGCAGCAGCGGAAGCCCAGGTGGTAGTTCTCGTGGCTCGCCGCGTCCATCACCCGCGAGCCGTGCCAGAACGGCGCGCGCCAGCGGCACCAGTCCTCGTGGGCACGGTAGCGGTCGAAGATGAACCACGAGCCCTTCATCTCCGTGACCCCGAGCGTCGCGCTGCCCCGGCTCGACATCTGGCTCTCGTCGAGCGGCAGGTTCATGTGCTCCGCGGCGTTGCCGTTGACGTCGTAGACGCCCGAGGCGCTGTGGCACTTCGGGAACGCGCCGCTCGGGTAGGTGTTGGATCCGCAGTGGGCCCAGTCGCCGCCGTTGCAGCCCGCGGTCTTCTCGCTGGCCGCGGCGCACGTGCCCGTCTCGTAGGCCGGGCCGTAGCTCCACGCCTTGTTCCCCGCGTGGGCGCGGTTGTGAGCCTGGCGCATCGCGCCGACGGCGGCGCTCGGGCCCTTCCCCTTCGCGAGATCGAAGCGGTAGTCGGGCGCGTCGAGACTGCCGGCGCAGCCGCCCTCCCACTCGTGGGCGTCGCAGAGCCGCTTGCCTTCGGCCGCGCACACCGCGGCCGCCTCGCTCGCGCGCACCCACACGACCGGGTACGTGCAGGGGATGTTCGGGAACTCGAAGCGATCGATGCAGGCCTTCGCGTCCGCGGGCTTCTCGCGGGCTGCGTCGTAGAGCGGCGCCATGTAGCGCGCGCCACAGATGCGTTCGGCCTCCGGGTCGTCGAAGGAGAGGCCCGCCTCCTTCTGCCTCGCCACGCAGGCCGCGGGCGTCATGGGATGGCGCGTCACCGCCGGGTTCCCCTGGCCCATCATGCGCGAGCCGGCGAAGACCGCCCTGAGCTTCGCCATCTGCGCCTCGCTCAGGCCATGGACTTCCTGCAGCTGGCGCAGGAGCGCGTCGTTGCGGTCCGCCTCCGCCGGGACCGAGGGCCGCGCCGAGGCGAGGACCAGGCCCACCACGCCGGCCATCCGGACGAGGGCGTTCACCGCGGAGCGCGGCGCAGCAGGTAGAAGAAGTCGCGGTTGTCGGCGACGCTCACGAAGCGCGGCAGCAGCTCCCCGTCCTTCGAGCCGTCCACCGCGTCCATGCCGTCGATCAGGTGCTGGGTCACGAGCGTGTCGCCCTCGCGATGGTACGCGGCCATGTACGTGTGCTCGAGGGCGTTCATGTCCAGGAGCATCGCGTAGCGGCACTCGCAGGCCTGGAACACACGGGCCATGGCCGAGGGCGTCGCGCTCGAGAAGTAGCCATAGAGCAGGAACGGCTTGCCCTCCTTTTCCTGGAGACACAGGCCGCCGCGCACGGTGCGCAGGCTCTTGTCGGCCGAGCCCGACCAGTTCCCCGCTCCCCACTGCCGCACGCGCTCGCCCGGAACCGTTCCGTTGCCGTCCGCGGACGGCTCGAGGATCGGCACGCCGTTCTGCCGCGCGTGGCGGATCCGCGGCAGCTCCGCCTCGTCCGCCCGCGACCACGTGCGCAGGTCGACGGTGCCGTCCTGGAAGACCAGCACCGTCGCGAGGCCGGGCTGCAGCTTGCTCATCACGACCCCGTTCTCGACGAAGCCGTAGTGGGTGCCGTGATCGCTGGTCGCGAGGTTCGAGACCTTGAAGGCGCCGTGGGCGCGCTTGAAGCCGCCGGTGAACGTGGCCGCCACGCGCGCGGTCTCGCCAGGCACGAGCATTCCGGTGCGCACGAGGGGCGCGACGTTCTCGATGCCGTCCGGGCCGGCCAGGGCGTCGTCGCGCACCGTGGGGAGCACCATGTCGGACCAACCGACGCGCGGGTGATCCGTGCCGACCTCGAAGCCGAGATCGAAGCGCGACAGGTCGAAGGCGACGAGGTACGCGAGCGCCTCGGACTCGAGGGGATCGAGGGCCGAGACGCGGCCCTTCTGGGCCACGGCGATCTCGGGGGCCACGACGTCGGGCCGCAGCGTCGTCACGAACATGCCGGGGTTGCCCGCGGCCGGATACCAGCGACCCACCGCCATGCTGCCGTCGTCGGCGCCTTCGACCGCGAGCTCGAGGTCCTTGGGGACGAGGGCCCGGTCCCGGGCGGCCGCGCTCACGCGGGGCTCGAGAGGCGCGCTCGCGGGCTCCGCGACGCGCTTGGAGACCGCGGCCATCAGGGTGGACGTGGCGCGATAGGCGTCGCGGAAGAACAGGTCCTTCACCATCGACGTCATCTCTTCGCCGCGCCAGACGTTGTCGCGCAGCAGCTCCACCACCTGCTCCTTGCGGGAGCGATGCCCCTCGACGGGATTCCGCAGGTAGAGCCGGCCGCCGCAGAGCGGCGCGTAGGCCAGGTGCGACTCGCGCGCTTCGTCGAGCAGCGCTGTGCTTCCCTCGGGCCAGAGCTCGCACAGCGAGTCCTCGATCACGAGGCCGCTGGGACGCGACACGTCGAGGCGCAGCCGCGCGCCGCCGGGGCTCTCGAGGTGGAAGCTCGCGCTGCTTCCGTCGCTCCTCGCCACGCGCAGCAGGTACCACGCGCCGATCCCGGGGTTGAGGTCGATCAGGCTCGCTGCGGCGCGCCCGCCCGGAAACTCGCCGCGCGCGAGCTCCGTCGACTCGCGGAACTGCTGGAGCTCGAGAATTGTTTTCGGCCGGTCCGCGAGGTACGCCGCGCGGCGTGCGGCCGGGATGGTCGCGCCGGGCGCGAGGGACGGGAGCGGAGCGCGAAACGGAGCGGAGGCGGGAGGAGCGATATGGACCGCGCCAGCCGTGGCGAAAGCGGGCCTGACCGCGGAGCCCGTGTTCAGGCACCCCGCTGCCAACGCCGCATACACCACCGCCGCTCTCTGGCGCACTCGACCACCTCGCCAGACCCTGGCTGCAGGAATCGGGCCAACGCGACTTGACATCGCCCGCGGCGCCACTCACTCTGGTTCTTCATGTTCCGACCCGTGACGATCCTCGGTGCCCTGGCGGGCGCGCTCGGCCTGCTCGGCGCGTTCGTGCCTGTTTCGGGAAACGTCCAAGCCGCTCCGGCGCTCCCGACGTCCGTGATGCAGCCGCGGCTCAGCCTGCCGGCGCGCCCGCTCGATGCGATCGGAGGCGCCGAGTTCGCGCGACGCACGAGCGCGTTGTCAGCGGCCGATCGGGACGCGGCGGTCGTGGCGGAGATCGAGCGCGGCAACCTGCCCTCCTTTCTCGGCCGCTTCACGCCCGTGAGCCTGAGCCCGCTGCCTTCGGATCCCCAGGGGCTCGCGGCCACGATCTGGGTGATGCCCGACTACCTGGCGATCGGCTCGGACGACGACTTCCTGTACGTGCCGCTCAACTACTACTCGGCGACGCTCGTCGCGGACCGCTTCGGGTGCGTGCTGCCGACCCCGCGCATGGTCGACGCGATCTACGCCCAGTCGGCCTTCCACCTCACGCCGGCGCCGCTGCCGGCCGGCCCGCAGATGCGCTCGAACGCCTACCTGGAAGAGCACCAGCGCCGCATCGACGCCCAGCGCTCGGGCCTGCCCCTCGGCGGGCTCATCTCGGGTCACAAGAAGGACCTGGTCCTGAGCAACCGCCTGAGCCTGTTCTCGGACCGCGTCGCGATCTACGGCTGGCACCGCGCGAACGGCGCGCCGATCCAGCCCCTCAGCACCGTCCACGGCGCGCGCTACGCGGACTACAGCCACGGCGTCCGGCTCGTGAGCTCGACGGTGCTGATCGACGGGCGCAGCCGCTCGATCTACGACGCGCTTCAGGACGCGCGCGAGGCGTCCGTGCTGAGCCGCGAGGGCGTCACGCGGAACCCGTGGGCCCTGATGCACCCCGTGCCGCGGATCCGTTAGCCAGGATCTCCAGCAGCTCGGTCGGAGACGCCGGCTTCACCAGGTGAAGGTTGAAGCCGGCCTCGCGGGTGCGGGCCCGGTCGGACTCCTGGGCCCAGCCGGTGAGCGCGATCAGGAACATCTTCCCTCCCCACGGCGCCTCGCGGATGCCACGGGCCACGTCGTAGCCGTTCATTCGCGGCATCGCGAGGTCGAGGAGCACCGCGTCCGGGGCGAAGCGCTCCGCGGTCGCGAGGGCCTCGACGCCGTCCGTGGCGGTCTCCACGTCGTGGCCCGAGAGGCGCAGCAGAACGGCGAGCGACGTGGCGGCGTCCACGTTGTCGTCCGCCACCAGGATGCGGCGCTTGCGGAGCGGGGCGGTGGCCGCGGGAGCTGCGGGAGCCGGCGCCGAGGCCTGCGGCTCCGCGAGCGGAATCGTCACGATCGCCTCGGTTCCCTTGCCGAGGCCCTCGCTGCGGATCGTGACGGTGCCTCCGTGGAGTCCGGCGAGGTTGCGCGCCAGCGTGAGGCCGATGCCGAGCCCGCTGCGGGTGCGTTCGAGGGAGCGGTCGACCTGGTAGAACATCTCGAACAAGCGCTCCTGGGCCTCGGGCGCGACGCCGATGCCGTCGTCGCGGATGCGCACGACCACCTGGTCGCCCTCGCGCGTCGCCGAGACGTGGATCCTGCCCGTCTCGTGGGTGTACTTCACGGCGTTCGTGAGCAGGTTCAGGAGCACCTGCGTCATGCGCACGACGTCGGCGTGGAGGTACAAGGGCTCGTCCGGCAGGGACACGCTGAGCTCGCGGTCGGCGCAGCCGAGGGCCTGGCAGGCTTCGATCGCCGCCTTCACCACCTCGGCGAGGGCGACGCGCTCCTTGCGCAGCTCGAGCTTGTCCTGGGCGATGCGGTTGACGTCCACGAGGTCGTCCACGAGCCGGGCCAGGTGAGTCGCCTGGCGGCCGATCGTGTCCTGGGCCGTGCGCGCCTGGGCCTCGGTGCGCTCCGGGTGCCGCATCACGTGCATCGCGCTGCTGAGCGCCGCCAGGGGATTGCGCAGCTCGTGGGCCAGGGTCGCGAGGAACTCGTCCTTCCGGCGGTCCGCCTGGCGTAGCTGCTCGCCGAGCAGCTTCTGCTCGTGGATGTCGGTCGTGATGCCGAACCAGCTCAGGACCTTGCCGTCCGGGCCCCGATGGGGCACGGCACGCGTGAGGAACCAACGGAACTCGCCGTCGTAGCGCCTCTTGCGGACCTCGATCTCGAACTCGTGGCCGGCTTCGAGGGCTTCCCGCCAGAGACGCTGCCGGCGCTCCTGGTCGTCGGGATGCAGCACGAGGGTCGGCCAGACGTTCTCGTGGGTCGGCGACTCGCCGCAGTAGTCGAACCAGCGCTTGTTGGCGTACGTCAGGGCGCCGTCGGGACCGGCGGTCCAGGCGATGAAGGGGATGGTCTCGGCCAGCACGCGGAAGCGCTCCTCGGTCTGCTGGAGGCGCGCGGCGGTCGTCTCGAACTGCTCGGTCCGCTCCGCGACCCGCCGCTCGAGCTCGTGGTTGAGACGCTCGAGCTCCCGGGTCTTGCGGTAGAGGTCGGCGAAGATGCGGACCTTGGCCCGCAGCACCTCGGGGATCACCGGCACCGACACGTAGTCCACCGCGCCGGAGTCGTAGCCTTTCATCCGGTCGATGTCCGTGAGGTTCACGGCGGAGACGTGGATGATCGCGGTCTTCTGGAAGCGCGGGTGCTTCCGGATCATCGCCGCGACCTCGAAGCCGTCGACGTCGGGCATGCAGACGTCCATGAGCACCACGGCCACGTCCGTCTTCAGGAGCTGCTGGAGCGCCTCGGTGCCCGAGTTGGCGCGGATCAGGTTCTCGCCCAGGCTGCCGAGCATCGCCTCGTAGCTCAGGAGCTTCCCTGGCTGGTCGTCGACCAGCAGGATGTTGACCGGCGTCGGGGGCGGGACCGAGGTCATGGACCTATCCTACCGGTGCAGCCACATGCGCATCGACGAGACGAGCTGCTCGGTGTCGACGGGCTTCGCGAGATAGTCCGACGCGCCGGCCTCGAGGCACCGCTCGCGATCGCCCTTCATGGCCTTCGCCGTCAGGGCGATGATCGGCAGCCGGCGGTAGCGCGGGTTGCGCCGGATCACCTGCATCGTCTCGAAGCCGTCCATCTCCGGCATCATGATGTCCATCAGCACGAGGGCCAGGCCCGGCGTCGACTCGAGGAGCGTGATCGCCTCGCGGCCGGTGTGGGCGGCCAGCACCTGCATGCCGCGGCGCTCGAGGACGCTGCTGAGCGCGAAGATGTTGCGGACGTCGTCGTCCACGACGAGGACCTGCTTGCCCACGAGGTCCTCGTCCGAGCGGTGCAGGCGGTCGAGGAGGGCCTGCTTCGCGGGCGGCAGGTCCGTCACCACGCGGTGCAGGAACAGCGCGGTCTCGTCGAGCAGCCGCTCGGGAGACTCGACGTCCTTCACCACGACGCTCCGGGCGATCACCTTGAGCCGCGCGTGCTCCTCGGCCGACAGCTCCCGCCCCGTGAAGACCACCACGGGCAGCTCCCGCAGCGCCTCGCTCGCGCCGATCCTGTCGAGCACGTCGAAGCCCGTCATGTCGGGCAGGCGCAGGTCGAGCACCGCGCAGTCGTAGCTGCCGCGGGCGAGGGCGGCCAGGGCCTCGGCGCCCGAGCCCGCCGTGTCGATGTCGATGTCGTCGTGGCCGAGCAGCTCCGTGATGCTGAGGCGTTCCGCGGCGTTGTCCTCGATCACCAGCAGCCGCTTGCGGCGATTCGCCGCGTAGTCGCGGATGCGGTTGAAGGCGCTGTCGAGGACCTCGGTGGTGGTCGACTTCGTGACGAAGTTGAAGGCGCCGCGGGCCAGGCCGTGCTGGCGGTCCTCGTCGAGGGTCACCATCTGCACGGGAATGTGGCGCGTGGCCGGGTCGCGCTTCAGCTGGCTCAGCACGCTCCAGCCCAGCATGTCGGGGAGGAACACGTCGAGGGAGATGGCGGACGGGTTGAACTGCCGCGTGAGCGTGAGGGCGTCGCCGCCGCGCATGGCCACGACCACCTTGAAGCCCTTGAGGCGGGCGAGCTCGGTGAGCACCCGCGCGTAGTGGGGATCGTCCTCCACCACCAGCAGCACCGGGTCGTCGGCAGAGATCGCGTCGCGGTCGTCCACGACCGGCTCGATCACGTGCTCCGCCACCCTCACGAGAGGCAGGCCCGTCGTCGCCCCCAGCTCGCCCTGCTTCGGCCGCGGGTCGATGGCCGGTCCCACGTAGCGCAGGGGCAGGTAGAGCGTGAACACCGAGCCCTTGCCGGGCGTGCTGCGCAGCTGGATCTCGCCGCCCAGGAGCGCCGCCAGCTCGCGGCTGATGGCGAGGCCGAGGCCCGTGCCGCCGTACTTGCGGCTGGTGCTGGCGTCGGCCTGCTGGAAGGCCTCGAAGATGATCTTCTGCTTCTCGATCGGGATGCCGACGCCGGTGTCCTCGACCTCGAAGACGATCACGGTGGCGGCCGCGTTCAGCACGCGGTTGTCGGGGCTCCACCCGCTGGTGGTGCTCGAGACCTTCACCTTGATGCCGCCCCGCTCGGTGAACTTGAAGGCGTTCGAGAGCAGGTTCTTCAGCACCTGCATGAGGCGCTTGAAGTCGGTGACGAGGCTCGGGCTCAGCTGGCCCTCGGTGCGCACGTCGAAGGAGAGCTTCCGGTTCTCGGCCTCGTGACGGAAGGTCCGCGCCACGGTGTCGAGCACGTCCTTGAACGGGATCTCGGCGGCGTCGACCGTGACCGTCCCCGACTCGATCTTCGACAGGTCGAGGATGTCGCTGATCAGGTTCAGCAGGTCGGTGCCGGCGCTGTGGATGGTGCGGGCGTACTCGACCTGCTTCCCGGTCAGGTTGCGGTCGGGGTTGTCCCCGAGCTGCTGGCCCAGGATCAGGATGCTGTTGAGGGGCGTGCGCAGCTCGTGGGACATGTTCGCGAGGAACTCGGACTTGTACTTCGAGGTGAGTGCCAGCTCCGCGGCCTTCTCCTCGACCGCGCGCCGGGCCAGCTCGATCTCCTTGTTCTTGCGCTCCACCTCGACGTTCTGCTCGGCGAGCTGCTGCGCCTTCTGCTCGAGCTGCTCGTTCGTCTGCTGCAGCTCCTTCTGCTGGGTCTGCAGCTCGGCCGCGAGCTGCTGGGACTGCTTCAGGAAGCCCTCGGTCTGCATCGTGGCCTCGATGCTGTTGACCACGATGCCCATGTTGGAGGTGAGCTGCTCGAGGAACGTGAGGTGCTGGGGCGAGAACTGCTGGAGCGAGGCCAGCCCCAGGACGGCCTTCACCTGGCCCTCGAAGAGCACGGGGAACACGATCACGCTCCTGGGAAGCGCCTCGAACAGCGCCGAGCCCACCGGTACCGTGTCCTTGGGGACGTTCGTGATCAGGATGCGGCGCTTGTCGACGGCGCACTGGCCGAGGAAGCCCTCGCCGAGGGCCACGGAGTCGGGATAGCCGTCGCGCCGGGCGTTGCCGTAGCTCGCGAGGAGCTGGAGATGGGCGCCGTCCTCCTCGGCCATCTGGTAGATCAGGCCCTGGTGGGCGTCGACGAGCGGCACCAGCTCCGTCAGGAGCGTGCGGCCCACCGTGGCGAGGTCGCGCTGGCCCTGGAGCAGCCCCGTGAAGCGCGCGAGGTTCGTCTTCAACCAGTCCTGCTCGTTGTTGCGGTCGGTGGTGAGCCGCAGGTTGTCGATCATGGTGTTGATGTTGTCCTTGAGCTCGGCCACCTCGCCGCTGGCGTCGACCTGGATCGAGCGCGTGAGGTCCCCCTTCGTGACGGCGGTCGCGACCTCCGCGATCTTGCGGACCTGGGTCGTGAGGTTCGCGGCCAGCAGGTTCACGTTGCCCGTGAGGTCCTTCCAGGTGCCCGAGGCGCCCGGCACGTTCGCCTGGCCGCCGAGGCGGCCCTCGACACCGACCTCGCGGGCCACGGTCGTGACCTGGTCGGCGAACGTCGCCAGTGTGCCGGTCATGTCGTTGATCGTCTCGGCGAGGGCGGCCACCTCTCCCTTCGCCTGCACGCTGAGGCTCTGCGTGAGGTCGCCGTTCGCGACGGCGGTCACGACCTTCACGATGCCGCGCACCTGCTCTGTGAGGTTGGCGGCCATGACGTTCACGTTGTCGGTCAGGTCCTTCCACGTGCCGGCGACGCCCGGCACCGCGGCCTGGCCGCCCAGCTTGCCCTCGGTGCCGACCTCGCGCGCGACGCGCGTCACCTCCCCGGCGAAGCCGTTCAGCTGGTCGACCATGGTGTTGATGGTGTTCTTGAGCTCGAGGATCTCGCCGCGCACGTCGACCGTGATCTTGCGGGACAGGTCGCCGCGGGCCACGGCCGTCGTCACCTCGGCGATGTTGCGCACCTGGGTCGTCAGGTTCGCCGCCAGCAGGTTCACGTTGTCGGTCAGGTCCTTCCAGGTTCCGGCGACGCCCGGCACCTGCGCCTGACCGCCGAGCTTGCCCTCGGTGCCGACCTCGCGCGCCACGCGCGTGACCTCGGCGGCGAAGGAGCGCAGCTGCTCGACCATCGTGTTGAGGGTTTCCTTCAGCAGCAGGATCTCGCCGCGGACGTCGGCCGTGATCTTCTTCGACAGGTCGCCGCTCGCGATGGCGGTCGCGACCTCGGCGATGTTGCGGACCTGGGCCGTGAGGTTGCTGGCCATGAAGTTCACGTTGTCGGTGAGGTCCTTCCACGTCCCGGCGACGCCCGGCACCTGGGCCTGGCCGCCGAGGTTGCCCTCGGTGCCGACCTCGCGCGCCACGCGCGTCACCTCGGCGGCGAAGGCGTTGAGCTGGTCCACCATCGTGTTGATCGTGTCCTTGAGCTCGAGGATCTCGCC
>CADEEV010000070.1 GCA_902826455.1 uncultured Acidobacteriota bacterium
TGGGCGTCATCACCCGCGTGCTGTCGGCCATCGAGATGCGCGAGGTGGCCGAGCCTTTCATCCGGCGGCGCGCCATGCGCCATCTCGAGAAGGGACGCGTCGTGATCTTCGCGGGCGGAACTGGCAACCCGTACTTCTCCACCGACACCGCCGCGGCGCTGCGCGCCATGGAGATCAAGGCGGAGATCATCCTGAAGGGCACCAAGGTCGACGGCATCTACGACGCCGATCCCCTCAAGAACCCCAAGGCCCGCAAGTTCGAGCGCGTCACGTATCTCGACGTCCTGAAGAAGGGCCTCAAGGTGATGGACACGACGGCCATCTCCCTGTGCATGGACAACCAGCTCCCGATCATCGTGTACAACCTGAAGTCGAAAGGCAGCCTGAAGAGGATCGTGACCGGCCACAAGGTCGGCACCCTCGTGGTGGAGGAATAGCATGGCATCCGTGAAGCAGCTCATCGCCGACGCCCAGAAGCGCATGGACGCGAGCCTCGAGCAGGTGCGCCGCGAGCTGACCGCGATGCGCACGGGCCGCGCCTCGCTCTCGATGTTCGACACGCTCCGCGTCGACTACTACGGCACCCCGACGCCGCTGAACCAGGTCGGCAACCTGACGATCCCCGACCCGACCCTCGTCACGATCCAGCCCTGGGACGCCTCGATGCTCCAGGCGATCGAGAAGGCGCTGCGCCAGTCCGACCTCGACCTCAACCCCCAGAACGACGGCAAGATCATCCGCGTGCCGATCCCCCAGCTCAACGAGGAGCGCCGCAAGGTCTTCGTGAAGCACGCCCACAAGCACGCCGAGGAGGGCCGGGTCGCCGTGCGCAACGTGCGCCGCGACGCCAACGAGCACTTCAAGAAGCTGCTCAAGGACCACGAGATCAGCGAGGACGAGGAGAAGCAGTCCCTGGCCGAGATCCAGAAGCTCACCGACCTCCACATCGCGAAGATCGACGAGACCCTGAAGAAGAAGGAAGCCGAAGTCATGGAGGTGTAGGCTCGCACCATGCGAGCCCGCCTCCTGGCGAGCCTCTTCGTCCTCGTCACATCCTCGGCCTGCATCGAGGACACGCTGAGCGTCGACATCGCGACGCAGGTCTTCCCCGACGGCACCTGCACGCGGCGCGTGGTCTACCGGCTCGAGCGCAAGGGCGCCGCGGACGAGTCGGCGTCGATCCTGCCTGAGAACGACCCACTGCGGATCTTCCATCGCTTTCCGTCCGGCGAGGGCTGGACGGTGAAGGACGAGGTCCGCGCCACGACTCACGTCGTCGACGTCGACGGTCGGCTCTCGTCGCCGGACGCGATCGAGGGCGACTACGCCCGGTCGTTGTCGAAGCGCGGCGTGCCGGCCGCGCGCAACTTCGTCTCCTTCGCCCGCAGCGGTGAGGAACCCGAGGTCGAGTATGCCTACGCCGAGACGTTCCGCGACCCGGCGTCGCCCCTCGAGGGCATGCGGGCCCTGTCGGCGGCTCTCGCAAAGCGCGACGAATGGTTCGCGGAGCGCCTGCTTCGGGCCCTCGGCTCGAGCCCGCTCCAGAAGGACGAGGTGCGGCGGGCCTACCGCGCGACCTTCGCCGAGCCCTTCGCGCGCGGGGTAGGCCGCGTCGCCGAGCGGCCGATCTGGGGTCCGCGGGAGCGCGCGGAGCTCGAGCGCCTCGGGGCGCAGGTCGACGAGCTCCAGAAAGCCCTCTTGGCCGATCTCGTGCTGAGGGCGCCGAGCGTGCCCGAGTCCGCGATGTCCGCGGCCCTCGACAAGGTCCAGGACGAGATGGGCGGCGAGATCCTGCCCGGCCTCGAGAGGGCGGGCCTCCTCCTCACGGACGACAACGGCACGAGCCGGATCCACTTCCGCGCGACGCTCACGCTTCCGGGCACGATCGTCCGGGCCAACACCTGCGTCCAGGGCGACACCGCCACCTGGGAGTTCGACCAGGCGGATCTCTACGGCGGCGGCTTCGAGATGTGGGCGAAGGCGGTCGGCCGCTAGTCGCGTGCCGCGCTTTGTGATGGAATTCGGCGTTCCATGTTCCTGACCCATCTCGAGTGCGCGAAGTGCGGCCTGCGCCACGAAGCGGATCGCGTCCAGAACCTCTGCACCACGTGCGGCGCCCCGCTGCTGGCCCGCTACGATTTCGAGCGCGCGAGCGTCGAGATGCGCCCCGGCCACCTGGCCTTGCGGGTCCCGAACATGTGGCGGTACCGCGAGGTGCTGCCGATCGCGGACCCTCGCCATCGCGTCAGCCTCGGCGAGGGGTTCACGCCGCTGCTCGCGACACCTCGCCTCGGGGGTGCCGTCGGGCTGCCCCGCCTGCTCGTCAAGGACGAAGGCGGCAACCCCACGGGCTCCTTCAAGGCCCGCGGGCTGGGGGCGGCGGTGTCCATGGCGAAGGCGCTGGGCGCCACGGACGTCTGCCTGCCGTCGGCGGGCAACGCCGGCAGCGCCCTGGGCGCCTACGCCGCACGCGGCGGCCTGCGCGCCCACGTGTTCCTGCCGAAGGACATCGCGCGCGTGTTCGTCATGGAGACCGAGGCCTACGGCGCCGAGGTCACGATGGTCGACGGCCTCATCACCGACGCCGGCCGGGTGTGCGCCGGCCTCGCCAAGGAGCACGGCTGGTACGAGTGCGCGACGCTCAAGGAGCCGTACCGGATCGAAGGCAAGAAGACGATGGGCTACGAGATCGCGGAGCAGCTCGAGTGGACGCTGCCCGACGCGATCCTCTACCCCACCGGCGGCGGTACCGGCCTCATCGGCATGTGGAAGGCCTTCGACGAGATGGAGGCGATGGGCTTCATCGGCCCGAAGCGGCCGCGCATGTACGCCGTGCAGGCCGACGGCTGCGCGCCCATCGTGAAGGCCTTCGAGGAGGGCCGTGAGGACGCCCCGATGTGGGCGAACGCGGCGACGCATGCCCACGGCCTGCGGGTTCCGAAAGCGCTCGGCGATTTCCTGATCCTGAAGGCCGTGCGCGCGAGCGGCGGCACGGCCATCGCGGTGTCCGAGGCGGAGATCGTGCGGGGCGTCAAGGACGCCGCCGCGGCCGAAGGGCTTTTCATGGCGCCCGAGGGCGGCGCCTGCGTCGCGGCCCTGCGCACTCTCGTCGCACAGGGCCGGCTGGGCGCTGCCGACCAGGTCGTGCTGTTCAACACCGGCACCGCCTTCAAGTACGTCGACCTCATGGCGCCGCTCTGGTGACGACCGCCCGGCTCTACCGCGACGACCCGTACCTGCTCTCCTTCGAGGCGCACGTGGTGCGCCGCTTCGAGCACGAGGGACGGCCGGCCGTGATCCTCGACCGGACCGCGTTCTATCCCGAGAGCGGCGGCCAGCCCTGGGACCTCGGGACCCTGGGCGGCACGCCGGTCGTCGCCGTGCTCGATGAAGGCGGCGACGTCGTCCACGTCCTCGCGTCGAGCCTCGCGGCCGATGCGGTCCGGGGAGAGATCGACGGCGCCCGCCGCTGCGACCATCGCGAACAGCACCACGGCCAGCACCTCTTGTCGCGCGCGTTCGAGGACGTCGCCCAGGCCCGCACGGTCAGCTTCCACCTCGGCGCCGAGGAGGTGACGATCGACCTCGACCGCGAGGTCACGGACGCCCAGCTCCGCGCCGCGGAGGAGCGCACGAACGCCGTCATCGCGGCCGCACGCCCGGTGACGGTGCGCATCGTGACCCGCGCCGAGGCGCAGCGCCTCGGCCTCAAGGCGCCGCCCGAGGACGCGGGCGACGCCGTCCGTCTCGTGGACGCCGAGGGCTTCGACCTCCAGCCCTGCAGCGGCACCCACCCGCGCTCGACCTCCGAGGTCGGCCTCGTGGCGATCCTGGGGCGCGAGCGCCACAAGGCCGGCTCTCGCGTGCGCTTCGTGTGCGGCCGTCGCGCCCTCGAGACCTTCCACCGGCAGCACGCGGTGCTCGACCGTCTCACGAGCCTGTTCTCGACGGGAACCGAGGGCCTGGCCGATGCGGCGCAGCGTGCCCTCGACGCCCGGTCGGCGGCCGAGAAGCGCGTCCGGGAGCTGCTGCTGCAGTCCCTCGACGGCGAGGCGCAGCGGCTGTGGGCCGCCCAGCCGGCGGGGTCGAACGTGGTGCGCGCGACCTACGAGGGCTGGGATCCCGAGACCTTGCGCGGGCTCGCGCAGCGCCTGGTCGCGCTGCGGCCCGGCGTCGCTCTGCTCGGCTCGCGGAGCGACAAGGCCTACCTGGCTTTCGCGCAGTCCGAGGGCCTTCCCCACGACATCCCTGCCCTGTTGAAGGCCGCGGTCGCACCCCTCGGGGGCCGCGGCGGCGGCAAGGGCAACCTCGCCCAGGGCGGCGGCGATCGCCTCGACCAGCTCGAAACCGCCCTCGCCGACGCGGAGCGCGCCGTGAGGGCGCCTCGATGACGCGCGCCAAGCGCAAGCACGTCCACGTCCTGTTCACGGGCGGGACGATCTCGATGCGCATCGACCCCGGCACGCGCGCCGCGATGCCGGCCCTGAGCGGCGAGGAGATCGTGGCCCGCGTGCGCGGCCTCAAGCAGGAGGCGCAGCTCACCCTCGAGGACTATGCGCGCCTGCCCGGCCCCCACGTGACCCCTGCGTGGATGTGGGGCCTGCGTGGCCACGTCCAGAAGCTGCTCGATCGCTCCGACGTCCACGGCGTCGTCGTGACCCATGGCACCGACACCCTGGAGGAGACGGCCTTCCTGCTCGACCTCACGCTCGACTCGCCCAAGCCGGTCGTCTTCTGCGGAGCGATGCGGACGGTGTCCGAGCCGGGCTGGGACGGGCCCGCGAACCTGATGGCCGCGGTGCGCACCGCCGTCCATCCGAAGGCTCCGGGACGCGGCGTGCTGGTCGCCGTCGGCGAGGAGATCTTCAGCGCCGCCGAGGTCTCGAAATGGCACACGCAGCGCCTCGACGCCTTCCGCAGCGGCCGGGGCCCCCTGGCGATCGTGGATCGCGGCCAGGTCCGATTCCAGCGCCCGCCGGCCCGGCGCAAGCCCCTCGCCGCGCGCCGGCTCGTCGCCGAGGTGGACCTGCACACCATGGCCACGGGCGTCGACGATCGGCTGATCCGCGCCTCCCTGACCCGGGGCGCCCGCGGGCTGGTGATCGAGGCCACGGGCTGCGGCAACGTTCCGCCGGGAGCGCTGCCCGGCCTGCGCAAGGCCCTCGCCTCGCGCATCCCGGTCGTCGTGGTCTCGCGCTGCGGCGAAGGCCGCGTGAGCCCGGCCTACGGGTACGAAGGCGGCGGGCAGATGCTCCAGGCCCTGGGCGTGATCTTCGGCGGCGACCTGCCGGGACCGAAGGCGCGCATCAAGCTCATGGCCGCACTCGGCACGACCACGAAGCTCCCCGAGCTGCGCGCCCTCTTCGAGGATCAGTCCGGCAGCGAGTAGAGCCGGCCCCACGGGCCGCTCAGGACCCGGGCGCCCTCGCTCCACGCCTGGGACGAGCCTGCGAACTCCCCCGCCTCGCCGCGTCCCCAGTAGAGCCAGCGCGCGTGGAGGCGCCGCGCGGCACCGCGCCAGTCGGGCTGCCCGAGCATCAGCACCTTCAGGTCCGCGTCCACGGCCCTCGAGTCGATGCCGTGGCTCCAGAGGTGTCCGGCGTAGCCCTCGACGATCGGCTGACCGCAGAGCGCCACCGGGTGATTGAAGGTGGGCCGCGTGGCCACACGCGCGTCGGCCGGCAGGCCCGCGAGGACGGGACACAGCTCGGCCTGATCCGCGGCCCTGTAGACCTCCAGGTCGCGGCGCAGCGCGACGGTGTGCTGCCACACGGTCAGGCTGCCGGGCCAGAGCCACAGGAGAAGGACCGCCGCGCGCCACTCGAGCCGCAGGCCCAGCAGCCACTCCGCCGCGGCCGGCAGCAACAGCACGTAGCACCACACCATGACCTTCGTGTTGTCCCAGGCCCAGGGCGCCAGCTTCACGAAGAACAAGGCGGCCCAGATCGCGACGGCCGGCCACACGAGCAGCCGCCACTGCGGCCGGCGCCGCGCCGCGAGGACGGCCAGCAGCACCGCGAGAGGAATCACGAGCCCGAAGTTGCGGGCCAGGAACGGCAGCACGGGCCGGGCCTCGATCACCCAGCCCGGGGCCCAGCCGAGCAGCGACGCGGCGCGGAAGTGGTCGGTGACCGCGTAGACCCCGAGGCTCGCCGGGACGACGGCGACCGCGAGGGCCGCGAGGCTCGCGCGCCAGCGGCCGCGGGCCAGGGTCCAGAGGCCCACGATCACCGAGAGCAACAGGAAGCTGTGGAGATGGAAGAGCGGCAGCGCGCTCCACAGCACGCCTTCGACCCACGGCGGGAGGCCGGGGCCCGTGCGCAGCAGCAGGCGCTCGCGCCACGACACGAGCAGGACCAGGCCGGCCGGCAGGGCGAAGAGGAAGCCGCGCTGCGTGACGAACAACGACAAGAAGAGGTTCAGCCACGCGAGTCCGGCGGCGTCGAGCCCGCCCGAGAGCAGGAAGGCGAGCACCGCGATGCCGCGGCCCCAGCGCCGCAGGGTCACGGCCAGCAGCGCCGACGCTGCCAGGCCCGTCGCCTTCAGGCCCAGCGCGAGCGGAACGCCGATCTGCAACAGCAGCGCGTTCCAGAGGTCCATGCCGATCGGATAGCGCAGGCGCTCGCCGGTGAACACCGGGTTCTCGGGCCAGAAGGCGACGCCGCGGGCCAGCGCCTCGACGTACGTGATGTGCAGCGGCAGGTCGCCGTAGTTGTAGGCGTTCGGAGTGCGCACGATGCCGCCGTCGTGGAACAGCAGCCAGCCGAACTGGCGCACGGCCACCACCGCGAAGAGAGCCCACGCGCCCCACTCCCAGCGTTCGATCGGCGGCGCCGGCTCGGCCGGTGCGAGGTGCGTCGCGCGCGCCGCGAACACCGCGGCGACCAGCCCGATCGCGAGACCGACGCCGCCGATCCACGGCACGAGCGACCCATGGAGGCTGCTGAGGAGTCCGGCTGCCAACGTGGCCACGGCGACGAAGATCAACGGAACGGCCGCGAGCCTCACGCCGAGGCCTCCACGCACAGGCCGTCCACAGGTTTTCGGCGGGTCGGGAAGGCCTTATCCACAGCGGATCCACAGGCGGCGTGATGGTCTTGCACAGCGTTCACCGGCTTTTCCACAGGGGATCCGCAGGTGGTCCACACCCGGCCCACAGCCTTTCCGCACGATTCCCACACGTGGCCCACAGGCTTCTCGACAGCATTTCCACAGGCCGTCGAAAGCGTTTGTTTTCCACGCGCGACATGCTAACGTGGACGTGCCATCGACCGCGAACGCGGCGGTGAGCGCAAGGCCGTTTCGAGCAGGCCGAGCAACTCACAGGAGGCGCGCAGCCATGAGCACGCGACCCGAGTCGGATTCGCAGCCGAACCCCCGCCCCAGGACCACGGTCCTCACGTTCGCCGAGAAGCGCCGCAAGGGCGAGCCCATCACGATGCTGACCGCGTACGACTACCCCACGGCGCGCGCCGTCGATGCCGCGGGCATCGACGCGATCCTCGTCGGCGACTCCCTGGCGATGGTCGTCCTCGGCCATCCCAACACGCTGTCGGTGACGATGGACGAGATGCTCCACCACGCGAAGGCCGTCAAGCGCGGGGCCACGAGCTCCCTGCTCGTCGGCGACATGCCGTTCATGAGCTACCAGGCCGACGCGGCGGAGGCCGTCCGGAACGCCGGCCGCTTCCTCCAGGAAGCCGGCATGGACGCCGTCAAGCTCGAGGGCGGCCGGGAGTACGTCGAGACGATCCGCCACATCACGCGAGCCGGCATTCCCGTCCAGGGCCACATCGGCCTCACGCCCCAGAGCGTCAACGCCCTCGGCGGCTGGCGTGTCCAGGGCCGCACGGCTTCCGACGCGCGCGCGCTGCTCGACGACGCGCTCGCCCTCGAGGATGCGGGCTGCTTCTCGGTCGTGCTCGAGAGCCTCCCCTACCGCCTCGGCTCGTACATCACCGAGCGCCTGACGATCCCCACGATCGGCATCGGCGCGGGCCCCGGCACGAGCGGCCAGGTCCTCGTGATCCACGACGTCCTCGGCCTCTACGATCGCTTCACGCCGCGCTTCGCGAAGCGCTACGCGGACCTCGCCGACGTCCAGGCGCGCGCCATCGCGGCCTACCGCGACGAGGTCGCGAGCGGCCAGTTCCCGACGCGCGAGCACGCCTACGCGATCCCGGACGAGGAGTGGGCCCGCTTCCTCGACACGCCGGGCGCGCGCCTCGCGGGGCCGGCCGAGGGCCAGGGACGCTGACCGCCGACGTCCTGGTCCTCGGAACCGGGGCCATGGCCTCGTGGTTCGGCGCGAGCCTCGCGCGGGCCGGCCACCGGGTGACCCTCGCCGGCACCTGGCGCGCGGCGCTCTTCGCCCTCGCCCACGACGGCGTGCGCGTCCAGTCGGGCGACGGGGACTGGAGCGCGCGCGTGAACAGCGTCGCCGTGGGGGCGCCGGTGCCGCCCCACGATCTCGTCCTCGTGCTGGTGAAGAGTCACCAGACCCGGAGCGTCGCGTCGTTCGCGGCGCGCGCCGCGGGCATCGGCGGCTTCCTGCTCACCCTGCAGAACGGCCTCGGCAACCGCGAGATCCTGGAGGCCGAGGCCGGCCGCGGGCGCGTCGGGCTGGGCGTGACGACCGCGGGGGCGACGGTGCTGGCCCCGGGCTGGGTCCGCGGCTTCCCGGCGCCGACCCTGCTCGGCGACGACGGCGCGGGCCGTGCCGCGCGGGTCGCGGCCCTGTTCCGCGAGGCGGGTCTCGCCTGCGACGTCTCGCCCGACATCGACAGCGTCGCCTGGCGCAAGCTCGCGGTGAACTGCGCCATCAATCCCCTGAGCGCCCTCGCCGGGGTCGTGAACGGCGCGCTCCTCGAGCGCCCGGACGCCCGCGCGCAGCTCGAGGCGGCCGCACGTGAGGCCGGCGCCGTCGCGACGGCCCTCGGGGTCGCCCTCGCCGCCGACCCCGTGGCGTTGGCCGTCGAGACCGCGCACCGCACCGCCGGCAACCGCTCCTCGATGCTCCAGGACCTGGATCGCGGCGTGCGCACGGAGATCGACGCGATCAACGGAGCCGTCGTGGCCCTGGGCCAGCGCCTGGGCGTGTCGACGCCCGTCAACGCGGAGCTTGTGCGGGCGGTCCACGAGCGCGAGGCCGGCCTGCGCGCGGTGCGGGCATGAAGACCGTCACCACGATCGCCGCGGTGCGCGCGTGGCGCCACGCCCACGAGTCGGCCGTCGGCCTGGTGCCGACGATGGGCTACCTGCACGCGGGCCACGTCTCGCTCGTGGAACGCGCCCGGCGCGAGAACCCTCGCGTCGCCGCGAGCCTGTTCGTGAACCCCACGCAGTTCGGTCCGAACGAGGACCTCGCGCGCTATCCCCGCGATCTCGCCCGCGACCAGGAGCTCCTGGCCGCCGCCGGCTGCGACCTGTTGTTCGCTCCGTCGGTCGAGGAGATGTACCCCGAGGCCTCCCAGGTGTTCGTCGACCCGGGCCCGATCGCGGCACCTCTCGAAGGCGGCCGCCGGCCCGGCCACTTCCGTGGCGTCGCGACCGTCGTGCTCAAGCTGTTCGGGATCGTCGAGCCCACCCGCGCCTACTTCGGCGAGAAGGACGCCCAGCAGCTCGCCGTGATCCGGCGCGTGGTGCGGGACCTGGACGTGCCGGTCGGAATCGTCGGCTGCCCCACCCAGCGCGCCGAGGATGGTCTCGCCCTCAGCAGCCGCAACACCTACCTCTCACCCACCCAGAGGGCGGCGGCGCCGGTGCTCCATCGCGCGCTCGGCGCCGGGGCGGCGGCCTGGGCGGGAGGCGAGCGGCGCGGTGACGCGTTGCGCCGGGCGATGCTGGACGTGCTGGACCGCGAGCCCCTGGCCCGCGCCGACTACGTGAGCGCAGCCGACCCGGCAACGCTGCAGGAGATCGACGCGGCTGCGGGGCCGGTCCTGCTGTCGATGGCCGTCTTCTTCGGCAAGACCCGCCTGATCGACAACCGGCTGCTGACGCCCTAGACCTTCACGAGCGGGTCGAAGAGCTTGCGGTGCTCGTCGAGGGCGAAGCGATCCGTCATGCCGGCGATGTAGTCGCACACGACGCGCTGCAGGCCGTCCTCGGGTATCCGCTTCTGGAAGTTGGGCGGCAGCTGCAGCGGCTCCGCCTCGAACGACACGAACAGGTCGCGCAGGATGCGGCCCGCCTTGTCGCCCATGCGCACGACGCGGTAGTGCCGGTAGAGGTTCTTGAAGAGGAACTCCTTCAGCGCCTTGACGTGTCCCTGCATGGCCGGGGAGTAGGCCACGAGGCGGCGGCCCGCGCGCCGCACGTCCTCCACCGAGGCGATGCAGCCCTGCTCGAGGTGCGCGAGGGTCGTCTCGATGAGGTCGCTGCTGCAGCGGTCGATGATGCCGCGCACGACCTGGTGCCGGACCACGCTGGGATCCGCGATGCCGCGGGCCAGCACCCGGTCGTGGGAGTCGCGGAAGAGCTCGACGGAGCGCAGGCCGTCGATGTCGATC
The DNA here is from genome assembly GCA_902826455.1 of uncultured Acidobacteriota bacterium. Lineage (GTDB taxonomy): Bacteria > Acidobacteriota > Vicinamibacteria > Fen-336 > Fen-336 > CADEEV01. Next base: position 10,512 of record CADEEV010000070.1, read on the forward strand.
ATGCCCGAGGTGAGCCCGTCGTCGACGTCGTGGTTGTTGTAGGCGATCTCGTCCACGAAGTCGATGAGCTGGGCCTCGAGGGTCGGGCACTCGCCGGGAGCGTAGGCCGCCGGGGCCTTGGCGTCGCTGTCGGGCTGGTGCTTGATCAGCCCTTCCCGGATCTCCCAGGTCAGGTTGAGGCCGGGGAACTCCGGGTAGCGCTGCTCGAGCACCTCCAGGATGCGCAGGGTCTGGCGGTTGTGCTCGAACCCGCCGTGGTCGCGCATCAGCTCCGACATCACCTTCTCGCCCGAGTGGCCGAAGGGCGTGTGGCCGAGGTCGTGGCCGAGACACAGCGCCTCGGTGAGCTCCTCGTTGAGCCCGAGGGCCCGCGCGACGGTGCGGCCGATCTGGGCGGCCTCGAGGCTGTGGGTGAGGCGCGTGCGGTAGTTGTCGCCCTCGTGGTTCACGAAGACCTGGGTCTTGTACTCGAGGCGCCGGAAGGACGAGCAGTGGACGACGCGGTCGCGGTCGCGCTGGTAGCGCGTGCGCAACGGGTGCTCGTCCTCGGGAAACAGCCGGCCCCGGCTGCGCGCGCTGCGCATCCCGTACGGCGCCAGCTCGCGGTCCTCGCGGGCCTCCTGCATGACACGATCCACGCGCATGGACGCGATTCTACTGCGATAGACTACGTCGCCATGAAAATCCCGGTCGGCATCCTGGGCGCCACTGGCGCCGTGGGACAGCGCTTCATCCAGCTTCTCGAGAACCATCCCTGGTTCGAGGTGGCCGAGGTCGCGGCCTCGGACCGCTCGGCCGGCAAGAGCTACGCCGAGGCGTGCACGTGGCGCCTCGCCGGCGCGCCTCCGGCCGCCACGGCGCGTCTCACGGTGACGACGACCGACGCCCCGTTCCGCTCGAGGCTGCTCTTCTCGGGCCTGGATTCCTCCGTGGCCGGAGAGGTCGAGACGGCGCTCGCCAGCAAGGGCCACGCCGTCGTCTCGAACTCGCGCAACCATCGCATGGATGCCGACGTCCCGCTGCTGATCCCCGAGGTGAACGCCGGCCACCTCGACGCCCTCGCGGGCCAGCGCAAGCGCACCGGCGGCGGCTACATCGTCACGAACCCGAACTGCAGCGTGGTGGGCCTCGCGATGGCGCTGGCTCCACTCTCGCGCGCCTTCGCGATCGAGGACGTCCACGTCGTCACGCTCCAGGCCTTGTCGGGCGCCGGCTACCCCGGCGTGCCCTCGATGGACGTCGCGGACAACGTGGTGCCCTACATCGGCGGCGGCGAGGAAGAGAAGATCGAGGCGGAGCCGCGCAAGATCCTCGGCGCCTTCAAGAACGCCGCCTTCGTGCCCGCGGACTTCCCCATCGCCGCCTCGGTCCACCGGGTCGCGGTGTCCGACGGCCACACCATGGCGATCTTCGTGCGCTTCGCGAAGGACGTCGATCCCGCGGCGGCAGCCGCGGCCCTGGCCTCGTTCAAGGGCGAGCCCCAGGAGCTGAAGCTGCCCTTCGCCCCCGTGAAGGCGATCCACGTGCTCGAAGGCAACGACCGCCCGCAGCCGCGCCTCGACCGCGACCGTGAGAACGGCATGGCCGTCTCGGTGGGTCGCGTCCGGGCCAACGGCCCCCGCGGCCTCAAGCTCGAGGCCCTCGTCCACAACACGATCCGCGGCGCGGCGGGCGCCGCGATCCTGAACGGCGAGCTGCTGAAGGCGCGCGGCCTCCTGGCATGATCGTCATGAAGTTCGGCGGGACCTCTGTGGGCTCCGCCGAGCGCATCCGGGCGCTGGCGGAGAGGGTCCGCGAGCGGCGGTCCGAGCGGCCCGTGGTCGTGGTCTCGGCCCTCTCGGGCGTCACGGACCAGCTCGTCCGTGGGGCGCGCCTGGCTCTCGCCCACGATGCCGCTCTCGAGAGCGTCGTGCCCGAGCTCCGCGCGCGTCACGAGACGGCGGTGCGGGAGCTGTTGCCCGAAGGAGCGGCGCGGGAGCGCGTGCTGGCCCATGTCGCCGCGTGCACGGAGGAGCTGCGCGTCGTCTACACGGGCGTGAACTACCTCGAGGACCTGACCGCCCGCTCTCTCGACGCCATCTCCGCCATGGGCGAGCGCCTCTCGGCCGAGATCGTCGGCGCCGCCCTCCACGCGCTCGGCCTGCCCACCCAGGCCGTCGACGCGCGCCGGCTGCTCGTCACCGACGATGCCTTCGGCCGCGCCATCCCCGACATGGAGGCGACCGGAGCCCGGGTCCAGGCCGAGCTGGTTCCCGAGCTCCAGGCCGGCCGCATCCCCGTCCTCGGCGGCTTCATCGGCGCGACGCCCAAGGGCGTCACCACGACGCTCGGCCGCGGCGGCTCCGACTGGTCCGCGGCGATCTTCGGGGCCCTGCTCCCGGCTCGCGAGATCCAGATCTGGACCGACGTCGACGGCATGCTCACCCTCGACCCGCGCGTGTTCCCGCGGGCCCGCGTGATTCCCGAGGTCAGCTTCGACGAGGCCGCCGAGCTCGCCTATTTCGGGGCCAAGGTCCTGCACCCGGCCACCATCAAGCCCGCCGTCGAGCGCGGCATTCCGGTGCGGATCCTCAACTCGCTCAACCCCGCGGCCCCCGGCACGCGCATCACCCGCGACGCTCCGGGCATCGCGGGCGAGCCGCGCGCGATCGCGTTCAAGAAGGGCATCTCGGTCCTGCAGATCTCGCAGCCCCGGATGCTGATGGCCCACGGCTTCGTGGCTCGCGTCTTCGACGTGTTCGCGCGGCATCGCACGCCCGTCGACCTGATCGCGACGTCGGAGGTCTCGATCTCCCTGACGGTCGACCAGCCCGAGACGCTCCCTGCCGTCCAGAAGGACCTCGAGGCGCTGGGCGACGTGCGGCTGCTGCCGGGGAACGCGATCGTGAGCGTCGTCGGCCGCGGCTTCCTGCAGCGGCCGGGCCTCGCCGCCCGCCTGTTCAGCGCCCTGCGCGACGTCAACGTGCTGATGATCTCCTTCGGAGCTTCCGACGTGAACCTGTCGTGCGTCGTGGCGGAGGCGGACGCGGAGCGCGCCGTGCGCAGCCTGCACCACGAGTTCTTCAAGGAAGCGGCGGCGTGAGGGTGGCCGTGGTCGGCTTCGGCAAGATGGGCCGCGAGGTCGCGGCGCTCCTGCCCGAGCGCGGCCACGAGGCGGTCGCCGTCGGGCGCGGCGACGTCTACCCCGAGGACTGCCCGGTCGGCATCGACTTCACGACTCCCGCCGCGGCCGTGGGGAACATCGACCGCGCGCTGGCGGCCGGCTCACGTTACGTCGTCGGAACCACCGGCTGGACCGAGTCCCTGGAAGCCGTCCGGGCGCGAGTAGACGAGGCGCAGGGCGGGCTGGTCCACGCCGCCAACTTCTCCCTGGGCGTCAACCTCTTCTACGCGATCGCCCGCGAGGCCGCGGCCATCCTGGCCCCGTTCCCGGCCTACGACGCGTACGTAGTCGAGCGCCATCATCGAGAGAAGAAGGACACTCCATCGGGCACGGCCCGGGTCCTCGCCGGCCTCGTCGGCACGAGCGTCCCGATCAGCTCGGTCCGCGCCGGCGGGATCGTCGGCGACCACGTCGTCGGCTTCGACTCGGGCGGCGACGAGATCCTTCTCGAGCACCGGGCCCGGAACCGCCGCGGGTTTGCTCTCGGCGCGGTCCTCGCCGCCGAGTGGATCGCGACGCGCAGGGGCGTCCACGGCTTCGACGCGGTGCTCGAAGACCTGCGTCGTTCGTCGCACTAGCCGACGATCCTCACCAGACCTCGCACTTCTTGACCGGGTTCATCGGCGTCCCGGGCTTGCACTGGAACGTCTCCCCGAACGCCGGGTGGTCCACGATCGGCCCGATCACGCGCTCCTTCGACGGCGAGTGCACGTCGACGGCCACGCGGCGCCGCGCGTCCTCCGGGGTCGATACCGTGCACCAGGACTGGGCGTGGCCCAGGAAGAAGAGCTGGTCCGGCGTGAAGCCCGCGAGGCCCGGGCCGGGGCCGCCGTTGCGCTTGGACCAGGCCTTGTACGCGAGCCAGGCCTGCTTCATCCCTCCGACGTCGGCGATGTTCTCGCCCGCCGTCAGCGTGCCGTTCAGGTGGAGCCCGGGCAGCACTTCGTAGGCGTCGTACTGGTCGCGCACGCACTGGGCCTGCTCCTCGAACGCTTTCGTGACCTCGGGCGCCCACCACTCGCGCAGCTCGCCCTTCGCGTCGAACTTGCGGCCCTCGTCGTCGAAGCCGTGGGTCAGCTCGTGGCCCATCACGGTGCCCACCGCGCCGTAGTTCATGGGCGCCGGGAAGTCGCGGCTGAAGAACGGCGGCTGCAGGATGCCGGCCGGGAACGTGATCATGTTGCTGGGCGGGTAGTAGCCGGCGTTGACCTCCTGCGGCAGCATGCCCCACTCGCTGCGGTCCGGCGCCTTGCCGATCTTCGCGAGCTGGCGGTCCGACTCGAACTCGTTCGCGGCCATGCTGTTCGCGAAGTAGCTGGCGCGGCCCACGACCATCTGCGAGTAGTCGCGGAAGCGCACCGGGTAGCCGATCTTGCTCTCGAGCGCTTCCTTCTTCTCCCGCGCGCGGGCGCGCGTCGTATCGTCCATCCAGCGCAGGCCCGGCAGGTCCGCGACGAACGCGTCCTGGATGTCCTTCATCATCGTGACGGCGATCTGGCGGCTCTCGCCCGGGAAGTACTTCTCGACGTACAGCTTGCCCAGCGCCTCGCCCAGGACGGTCTCGGTCGCGTCGACGCAGCGCTTCCAGCGCGGGCGCATCTCCTTCTGGCCCTGGAACGTCGCCTGGTAGAAGTCGAAGTCGGCCTTCTGGAAGGCCGACGGCAGCAGCCCGGCCGTCTGGTTCACGAGCCCCCAGCGCAGGTAGGCCTGCAGCGTCTCGGGCTTCGCCGCGAGCAGCTCCTTCTGCAGGGCCTCGAAGAACTCCGGAGTCGCGACGTTGATCGACTGCAGCTGCGGAACGCCGAGCCCGGCCAGGAAGCCCTTCCAGTCGAGCCTCGGCGAGAGATTCTCGAGGCCCGCGAGGTCGAGCTTGTTGTCGAGCTTCTCGGGCAGCCGCATCTCGGTCGCCTCGCGCGAGGCCTTCGCGAGCGCCGTCTCGAAGGCGACGACGTCGCGGGCGTGGCCCTTCGCCTTCGCCGCGTCCTCGCCGAGCAGGCCGAGCATGCGGGCCACGTGGGCCTCGTAGGCGACCAGGAGCTCCTTCTTCCTCGGGTCGGCGCTCACGTAGTAGTCGCGGTCGGGCATGCCCAACCCGCCCTGCTGGAAGTGGGCGATCACGATGCCGGGGTTCTTGAGGTCGGGCGCGATCTGGATGGACATCAGCGCCCCGTTCCCGACGCGCTGCAGGCGTCCCGCGAGGGCGAGCGCCGCCTTTGCCGAGTCGACGCGGGCGATCGCCTCGAGCCACGGCGCGAGCGGGGTCGTGCCGGCCTTCTCGACCGCCGCCTCGTCCATGCAGGCCCCGTAGAAGTCGCCGATGCGGCGGGCGTCGCCGGTAGCCGAGGCGTCCTTCGCGGCCGCGTCGAGCAGCGCGCGCTGGCGGTCCACGTTCTGCTCGTCGATCACGGAGAAGCTGCGCACCCAGCGCGACTGGTCGCCCGGCAGCGTCGTCGACTGGATCCAGCCGCCGCACGCGTACTGGTAGAAGTCGACGCACGGGTCGGCCTTCGGGTCCAGGGCGGCGCGGATGCGCTCGGCCAGGTCCGCGTCCGCCGCGCCCGACGGACCGGCGACCAGCAGCCCGCACAGGGCCGCTCCCAGGACTCTCGCTGACGTCTTCATGCCGGATCCTCCGTGGGAGGATCTTGGCCGCGCCGCCGGTCACGGCGCTATCAGGAACTTGCTCAGCGCGGCCGGCGGAACTCCGGCGGATTGAACCCGGGCCGGCAGGCCGCGTCGGGGATCGGCGCCCCGGCCGTGATCCCGAGTGGAAGCACGCCCGCCCAGCAGGCGAAGTCCATGTCCTCCGCGTCGTCGATCGGCGGGCCGGTGCGGACCTTGGCCGACGCCTCCTCGAGGGACATCCCCAGGACCGAGGTCGCGAGGAGCTCCTTCGGCGTGGGCCAGCGCACCTCGGCCCAGCGGCCCGGGCTCACGTGCTCCACGATCACCCGGAGCGCCTCCATCTTCTCGTCCGGGTCCTCCACCAGGGTCGCCGTGCCGAGCACCACCGCCGAGCGGTAGTTCATCGAGTGGTGGAAGGCGGAGCGCGCCATCACCAGGCCGTCGATCAATGTCGCCGTGACGCACGCAGGGATGCCCCCGGACAGGGCCCGCAGCATCCGGCTCGCGGCCGAGCCGTGGAGGTAGAGCCGGTCTCCCGATCGCCCGTGGATCGTGGGGATCACGTAGGGCTGCCCCTCCACCACGAAGCCGACGTGGCACGCGAGCGCCTCGTCGAGGATCGCGGCGATCGCCGGCGCGTCGTAGACGCCGCGCTTGGGGAGGCGCTTCACCGTCGTGCGGGGGCTGGGGGCGCTGGCCATGACTCTCTCCTGAGTTATGTTATAGTACGTTCCTATGTCCGTCCCACTACAATATTCCATCCACGGCAAGCGCTCAAGCGAGATCGTCGGCAGCGTCGAGGATGCGATCCGCGACGGCCGCCTGCAGCCCGGCGCCGCCCTGCCCCCCGTCCGGGCCCTGGCCCTCGAGCTCGGCGTGAGCCCCGCCACCGTGGCCGCCGCGTATCGCGCGCTGTCCGCCCGCGGCCTGGCCTCGGGACACGGCCGGCGCGGAACGCAGGTGAGCGCGCGGCCGCCCCTCATGACCCCGCCCGCGGCCGCGGTCGCCGCGCACCTGCGCAACGTCGCCGACGGCAACCCCGATCCGGCCCGGCTGCCTCGCCTGCAGGCCGTGCTGGCGCGCTGTGGAGCCCGCGTGCGCCTCTACGGCGAGGCGCGGAACCGCGAGGACCTGCTGGACGCCGCGCGCGCGCAGTTCGAGTCGGACGGCATCGCGGCCGGCAGTCTCGCGGTCGTCGGCGGGGCTCTCGACGGGATCGAGCGCGTGCTGCAGAGCCACCTGCGGGCCGGCGACCGGATCGCGGTCGAGGATCCCGGCTACACGGGGGTGCTCGACATGGTCGGGGCGCTGGGCCTGCACGCCCAGCCGGTCGCGATCGACGACTCCGGGCCGCTGCCGGAGAGCCTCGCGGCCGCCCTCGCGAGCGGCGTGCGGGCCGTCGTGGTGACGCCGCGCGCCCAGAACCCGCGCGGCTCGGCCCTGGATGCGAAACGTGTCGCCGCGCTACGTCCGATCCTGGAAGCGTATCCCCAGGTGCTCGTCGTGGAAGACGATCATGCCGGGCCGGTGGCCGGCGTGCCGGCGCTCACCCTCACCGACGCGCGTCGCAGCCACTGGGCCGTGATCCGCTCGGTGTGCAAGTCCCTGGGGCCCGACCTGCGCCTCGCCGCGCTCGCCGGCGACCCGACGACCGTGGCGCGCGTCGAGGGCCGCCAGCACGTCGGCACCGGCTGGGTGAGCCACGTGGTCCAGGAGCTGGTGGCGCGCCTGTGGTCCGATCGCGCCACGCGCGCCCGGCTGGG
>CADEEV010000071.1 GCA_902826455.1 uncultured Acidobacteriota bacterium
CGAGATCCGTGACCGCCTTCGAGACGTCGTCGGCGAGCCGCACGCGGGCCCGCGCGGCCACGTACGGGACGAGGGCCGCGGCGTCCTCCTCGTCGGCGTCGGCGAAGTACAGGGCCACCGCGGCCACCACGACGGCGTTGCGCTCGAGCTGGGTGGGGTCGATGTTGTCGAGCTCGTCGCACGTGCCGTGGATCCAGTCGTCGGGCCAGTTGATGAGGGCCGTGGCGGGAACGCCGACGCGGCCGTTCGCGAAGGCGTGGTGATCGGAGTGGCCGAAGTAGGGGACCATCCGCGCGTGGAAGGGCTCGCGGGTCCCCTTCACCGACAGGATCTCGCGGGTGAAGGGCTGCGGCAGCTTCGTGTTGCGCATCGTGAGCAGCGACGTGTTGTCGTCGCGGATCGCGGTCAGCACGCTCTCCATCACGTCCTCGAGGGCGTGGGGCAGGCTCCAGGGCAACCGCGCCCCGTACTGCACGCGGCCGCCCCAGCTCTGCTTGGCCGCCACCATGTCCTGCTGGATGTTGAGCAGCATCTTGCGTGGCTCGCCCGGGTTCTCCCGGAAGTACTGGGGCTCGGAGTCGAGCTCGTTCGTCCACCACAGCCGGATGTCGCGCTTGGGCCGCGGGATGCGGCCGTCCTTGATGAGCTGTTGGAGGGCCCGGCCGATCTCCAGGATGCTGCCGCAGCCGCTGCCGTCGTCGTTGGCCGAGGTCATCTCCTCCTGCAGGTGGGCGGTCAGCACGATCTGCTGGTCGTGGATCTCGCTGCCCTTGATCCAGGCCTCGACGAAGGCCTGCTCGCCGGCCGGCGGGTACTCGGATTCGATGTCGACCTTGAGCGTGAACGGCTTGTCCGAGGCGGCGATCCGCTTCGCGAGGGCGCGGCCGCGGCGTGGCGAGATCATCACGGCGAAGGTGGAGGGCGTGCCGTCCGCGACGCCGTCGACGCCCTTCGAGGCGTAGGGGAGGCGGCCCCAGGCCACCTGGTCGGGCTGGTCGAAGGAGGTTTCGCGGTTCGTGGCGTGGGACAGGATCCCCAGGGCGCCGCGCTTCCAGACGGCCTCCGCCATGACCTTGCCCGCGCCTCCGGCGGCGAGCACGATCCGTCCCTTCACGTCCTTGCCCGCGTAGTCGGACTCGCGCACGCCGTCGCCCACGTCCACGAGCTCGGCGGTCACGTGGGTGGTGCGGCTCTGGTCGGCGATCGAGACCGCGACCTCCGCGTACGACGCGAGGCGCTGGCGCTCGGGCTCCACGAGCCAGGCCTCTCCGGACCTGCAGGACCAGGAGTGCCCGTTCCACTTCTGCTTCACGACCTTCACGTCCTCGAGGCCCGCCGCGACCGCGGCGCCCCGCATCCACTCGGCGGCGGCGAAGAAGTCGCGGCTGCCGTCGGTGCGGTGGTAGTGGCTCAGGTGCCGGGCGGTCTCGAAGCCGCGGTCTCCAGAGACCTCGTTCACGAGATCGCGGAACAGCGCGTCGGGAAGGAACGGCGACGTCTGGGCGCCGGCGAACGCCGGCACGCCGAGCGCCGCGCAGAGCACGAGCGAGGAGCGCAGTCTCACGGAGGACCCCCAGAAGGAAGAAAGCGGCGGGAGTATAGCGCGGGGCCGCGGGCTACGACGCGGCGTTCAAGGCTTCGAACTCCAGCATCAGGCGGCGTCGCAGCCCGGTCTCGGCGAGGCCGTAGCGCAGGCCGTTCAGGTTGATTTGCCAGAGCTCGTCGAGGGAGAGCCCGACCTGCGTGTGGGCGAGCGCGTACTCCCGGGACAGGTCCGTGCCGAAGAACGGCGGGTCGTCGGTGCTGAGGGTCACCGGCACTCCGGCCGCCCTGAGGGCCCGGATCGGATGCGTGGGGAGCTCCTTGAAGCAGGTCAGGAGCGTGTTGCTCGTGAGGGCGACGTCGCAGCAGATGTCGCGCTCCGCCAGGAGCGCCACGACCGCCGGATCGTCCACGGCGCGCACGCCGTGCTGGACGCGGCGCGCTCCGAGCTCCAGGACCGCCTCCCGCACGTGCTCGGCGCCGCCGGTCTCGCCGGCGTGAGCGACCGCGTGGTAGCCCGCGCGGCGCGCCCGATCGAAGTAGGGCGTCACGAGCGTTCGCGGGAAGCCGTCCTCGGGACCCCCGAGGCCGATCGCCACGACCAGCGGGTTCGCTTCCTCTTCGAGCAGCGTGGCCGTGAACGGCCCGCTGACCGGCACCGACTCGCTCGGGATGTCGGTGATCAGGCGGACCACCGGGCCGCCCGTGGCCTCGCTCGCCTCGAGGCGGCGGCTCACGATGTCGAGGGCGCGCCGCCCGCCGAAGCCGAAGCGCTCGTGGTTGTACGGCGTGAAGTGCGCCTCGACGTAGCGGATGTTCTGGCGCCGGCACTCCGCCACGAAGCCGTCCACCATCTCCTCGTAGTCCGCCGGCGTGCGCAGGCACGCGCACATCGCGAGCCACAGCTCCACGAACTTGCCGAAGTGCTCGAAGGCGTAGAGCGCCCGCAGCTCCGCGAGGCTGCCGACGGGCAGCGCGACGTGGTTGCGCGCCGCGAGGGACCAGAGCGTCTCGGGAGAGATCGTGCCCTCGAGGTGCAGGTGCAGCTCGGTCTTGGGCCAGCGGTGGAGGATCTCGGCAGCTGTCGGCATGGGACGCTAGAATAACGCCGGACTCGATACCCAAGTGCTGTCTGCCATCGTTGTCGCCGTGCTGGCCGCGGCGTCGGGGGACCCCGTGAGCGCGTCGCGCATCGATCTCTCCAAGGCTCGCGCCCACTGGGTCGATCGCTCGACGCTGCTCTGGGACGTGCCGGCCGGCCCGGGGCTGCGCTACACGCTCCACTACAGCGGCCGCGGCGCCCTGCGCACGGAGCCGCGCGGCATCGCCGGCGGCCAGAGCCTCACCCTCACGGCCGCCGGTCCGCCGGCGGAGGCCCTGCGTCGGCGCTTCCCGCACCTCGCGCGGCTGGCCGCGCTCACGATCGCCGAGGCCGACCAGCCGAAGGTCGCGGGCATCCTCAAGGGCCAGATCGGCGTGGCCGTGCGCGACGCGGACGGCCGGCTCCTCGAGTCCAGCGCCGTTCAGATCCCCGGCGTGCTCGACGATCTCTATCCTTATCCCGGTCCCCTCGGCGCCGTGACGTCGGCCGAGGGTGTCGGTGTCCACGTCTGGGCCCCGACGGCGCGCTCGGTGACGCTGCGGCTGTCGCCGTCCTCCACCGGGCCCTGGCGCCAGTCGGTCGCGATGACCGGCGATCCCGCCACGGGCGCCTGGCACGCCGCGGGTCCGCCGGCCTGGCGCGGACGCTTCTACGCCTTCGAGGTCGAGGTGTTCGTGCCGGCCACCGGCCGCGTCGAGATGAACCTCGTGACCGACCCGTACTCCCTCAGCCTCTCGACGAACAGCCGCCGCAGCCAGATCGTCGACCTGGCGGACCCGGCGCTCGCGCCGGCCGGCTGGGCATCCCTCGCGAAGCCCGCCTTCGAGGCCCCCGAGGCGTCGGTCGTCTACGAGCTCCACGTGCGCGACTTCAGCATTCGCGACGTCAGCGTGCCGGAGGCCCGTCGTGGCACGTTCGAGGCCTTCGCGGACGCGGACTCGACCGGCATGCGGCACCTGCGCGCGCTGGCCGCGGCCGGGCTCAGCCACGTCCACCTGCTGCCGGTCTTCGACTTCGCCACCGTGAACGACGTCAGGGCCGAGCGCCTCGAGCCCGACGTCGAGCGCCTGCGCACGCTTCCCGGCAACTCCGGGGAGCAGGCGGGGCTCCTCGAGGAGGTGAAGGCCAGGGACGGCTTCAACTGGGGCTACGACCCGCTCCACTACACGGTGCCCGAGGGCAGCTACGCCACCGAGCCCGACGGGCCGCGGCGCATCGTCGAGTTCCGCGAGATGGTGGCGGGCCTCGCGCGGGCCGGGCTGCGCGTGGTCATGGACGTGGTCTACAACCACACCCACGCGAGCGGCCAGGACGAGCGCTCCGTCCTCGACCGTATCGTGCCGGGGTACTACCACCGCCTGAACGCCGACGGGCTCGTCGAGAACAGCACGTGCTGCTCGAACACCGCCTCCGAGCACGCGATGATGCAGCGGCTGATCCTGGACTCGGTCGTCACCTGGGCGAAGGCCTACAAGGTCGACGGCTTCCGCTTCGACCTGATGGGCCACCACATGGTCGACGGCATGCGCGAGATCCGGCGCGCCCTCGACGCGCTCAGCCTCGAGCGCGACGGCGTCGACGGCCCGGCCATCCTCATGTACGGCGAGGGCTGGGACTTCGGCGAGATGGCGAACGGCGCCCGCGGCCGCAACGCCACCCAGGCCAACATCGGCGGCACCGGCATCGGCGCCTTCAACGACCGCCTGCGCGACGCGGCTCGTGGCGGCGGCGCGTTCAGCGGGCTCCAGGAGCAGGGCTTCGTGACCGGCCTGTTCGACGACCCGAACGCCGCGGTCCAGGGCTCGCCCGAGGAGCAGCGGGCCCGGTTGCTGCGCCACTCGGACTGGATCCGGCTCGGTCTCGCGGGCAGCCTGCGCGACTACCGGTTCCGCACGGCCGACGGCCGTCTCGCGAGCGGCGCCGAGATCGACTACGGCGGCCGGCCCGCCGGCTTCGCCCTCGACCCGCAGGAGAACGTCGTGTACGTGTCGGCCCACGACAACGAGACGCTGTTCGACGCGATCCAGCTGAAGGCCCCGGCCTCCGCCACGCTCGAGGACCGCGTGCGCATGAACAACCTCGGCGTGGACCTGGTGCTGCTGTCGCAGGGCATCGCGTTCCTCCACGCGGGCGACGAGCTGCTGCGCTCCAAGTCCCTCGACCGCAACAGCTACGACTCCGGCGACTGGTGGAACGCCCTGGACCTCAGCCTCGCCACCGGCAACTGGGCCGTCGGCCTGCCGCCCGGCGAGAACCGGAAGCACTGGCCGACGATGGCGGCGCTGCTCGCCGACCCGCGCCTCGCGCCACGTCCGGAGCACCGTCAGGCCGCCCTCTCCCACGTGCAGGAGATGTTGAGGGTGCGGCGCAGCACGCGGCTCCTCCGCCTCGGCCGCAGCGACGCGATCCAGAAGCGCCTCGCCTTCGCCAACCTCGGACCCGACCAGCTCCCGGGCGTCATCGTCATGACGATCGACAACGCGGGCGAAGGCCGTCTCGACGATCCGTTCTCGGCGCTCCTCGTCGTCGTGAACGCGCGCCGGGGCGATTTCGAGAGCGAGGAGCCGAGCCTCAAGGGCGTCGGCTTCGAGCTGCACCCCGTGCTCCTGGCCTCCGCCGACGGCCGGACGCGCTCGAGCCGCTTCGACGCGGCCACCGGCCGCCTCTTCGTGCCCGGCCGCACGACGGCCGTCTTCGTCCTCCGTGCCCCTTGAAGGAGAGAGTCATGCTCGATCGCGCCGCCGCCGCGTTGCTCCTGGGTGTGTTCGTGCTCCACGCGGGCCTCGCCGACGCCGGCGAGTCGCGCCCGCAAGAGCCGCGCGAGTACACGCTGCTCGCGACCAAGCAGACGTCCACCATGCAGAAGGAGCTCACCCAGGCGGCCGACGCCGGCTACCGATTCGAGGGAGTCATGGGCGGCGAGACCGCCTTCGGCGGCAAGGAAGTGGTCTCGATCCTGTCGAAGGCGCGCGGGGGCTCGGCCGCGCGCTACGACTACAAGCTGCTCGCGACGAACAAGACGTCGACGATGCAGAAGGAGATGTCCCAGGCGGCCGAAGCCGGCTACGAGTACCGCGGGCAGACCGTGAGCGAGACCACGTTCGGGGGCCGTGAGGTCATCGTGATCATGGAACGGCCGCGCGGCGAGGCCGGGGCGCGCTACGACTACAAGCTGCTCGCGACGAACAAGACCTCGACGATGCAGAAGGAGCTGACCGAGGCCGCGGGAGCGGGGTACATCTACCGGGGCGTGACCGTCGCGAAGACCGCTTTTGGCGGCGACGAGGTGGTCGTGATCACCGAGCGCGGGGCCCGGCGCTGACGCCCTAGCGGTCCGTGAAGCGCGGCGGCCGCTTCTCGAGGAACGCCCGGATGCCCTCCGCCGCGTCGTCGGTGGCGGCCAGCTCCTCCCGGTACAGGGTCTCGGCGTGGCCGAGGTCGCCGTCGAAGCCGTCGCGGCCCGCCTCGCGGAGGGCCTTGCGAGCGACGGCCAGCGCGGCGCCGCTCTTCTGGGCGAGCTTCGATGCGATCCGCTCGGCCTCGGCGTCGGGCTCGGCCACGACGCGGGAGATGAGGCCGATGCGCGCCGCTTCGCGCGCGTCGATCGAGACGCCGGTCAGGACCAGCTCGGCCGCGGCGCGTCCCACGAGCCGCGGCAGGAGCGCCGTGGCCAGGGGCGGGAAGCAGCCGAGGTCGATCTCGGGAAAGGCGAAGCTCGAGCGCTCCGAGGCGAACGCGAAGTCGCACAGCGCCACGAGCTCGGCGGCGCCTCCCAGGCAGCGCCCGTCGACCGCGGCGATCGACGGCTGGGGCAGGCGGTCGAGCAGACGGAACAGGCCGTGGACGGCGTCCAGCATGTGGGCGACCTCGCCGGGCGCGTGGGCCGCCACGTCGACGCCAGCCGAGAAGATCCCGGGGAGTCCCGAGCGGATCACGAGGGCCTTCAGGTCGCTGCGCTCCAGCAGCGGCTCGAGCGCGGCGTGGAGGCCGCGCAAGGTCTCGACGTCGAGGACGTTGACCGGCGCGCGCTCGAGGGTCACGACGCACGCGGCGCCCCGCGTCTCGGTGCGGAAGCTCACCCCGCGATTGTACCGTCGCCGGCTAGGGCCGGACGGCGACGACGCGGCCGCCCCAGGGGCAGTAGCCGATCGGCACGAAGTCGTCGATGTGGTCCTGCACGTACGAGGGCCGGCCGTCGCAGACCTCGATCGCGACCTCGGTGAAGCGCGCCGCCGCGGGATCGATGTGCCAGGCCCAGGGCGCGTTGAACCCGCCGTCCCCGCGGAGCAGCGGTCCGATCGGGAAGACCGAGGCCTCGCCGCGCAGGTTCGCGAAGCCGAGCCGGATCGTCTCGGGGTCGGAGGCGCGCACCACGAAGGTCTCGTCGTCGACGGCGACGACGAACTCGGTGAACGGCTGGTCGGGGTCGCTGCCGCCGCAGCCGAAGCTGCCGAGGGCGGTCATGAAGAGGAGGGCGAGGCCGGTAGAAGAGCGCATAGAGAAGAGAATACGGCTTTGGGTGCCCCGAGGTTTCATGCCTCGCGGCCCGGCCAGAAGAAGCCGGCCGCGTTGGCGACCTGGGACACGAGGAGCAGGCCGGCGAGCCGCCAGGAGGGCTGCTGGGGCAGCGCCAGGTAGAACGACAGCGGCTCCAGCTTGAACGGCTCGGCGTAGCGCTGCGACCTTATGGTGTGGAAGCGCCGCGCGCCGCGGCCGTAGGTGAAGTGCTGCCTCAGGAACGAGCGCGCGCCCAGGGAGTGCTCGTGGCTGACGACGGCCTCCGGCACGTAGACGAGGGGGTGGCGCGCGTGGTGCGCGCGGTGACAGAACTCCCGGTCCTCGCCCGCGGCCTGCCGGAACGTGGCGTCGAACCCGCCGATCGCATCGAACGAGGCGCGGCTCAGCGCGAGGTTGTTCGACGCGAAGAAGCGCGGCCGCTCGGGGTGGGCGGCGTGGTACGCGTACAGGTAGTCGACGAGGGCCTGGCTGGCGGCCGAGTACGTGTTCTCGGGGAGGCCGTTGCGGGTGCGGCCTCCCAGGACGGCGTCGGGATGCCGAGCCAGGGTGGCCTCGAGAGCCACGAGCCAGTCGGCCTCGGGGCGACAGTCGTCGTCCGTGAACGCCAGGACGCGGCCGCCGGCCTGGGCCGCTCCGGCGTTGCGTGCCGCTGCCGGCCCCGCGTGAGGCACCACCAGCAGACGCACGTCGAGTCGTGGCGCGACCGCGGCGATCACGGGGGCGAGGGGCCTGCGACCCCCATCGTCGACGACGATCGTCTCGAAGCCGCCCGAGGGGGGGCGCACGGCGGCCAGGGCCTCGAGGCACTTGCCCAGACGGATGGGCCGGTTGAAGGTCGGCACCACGACCGAGAACGCGGGGCTCACGCGAGGCTCCGCAGGGCGGTCGCGAGCTCGAGGCGCTGGGCGCGCGGCCATTCGCCCAGGGCGAAGAGCGCCGCGAGACAGGCGAGGTACGACACCGCGAGCCGCGGCAGGAGCCACAGGCCCGCGCCCGGCAGCGCCGCGGCGAGCCACCAGGCCGCTACCGACACGACGAGGACGCGCGCCGCCGTGGCGAGCCCCGGGGTGACGCCCGCGATCCTCCGGGTCAGCGCGAGGGCGGCGACGCAGCCCGCGGCCGTGACCCCGGCGCTGACGCAGGCCGCGCCCATCGGGCCGAGGCGGGGCACCACGAGGATGCAGCCGGCCACCGCGAGGATCGGCATCGGCAGCGTGAGGGCGGCCGTCGTGCGGATCCGGCCCTCGGCGGTGAGGATGGCGACCGCCACCGAGATCACGAAGAGCGCCAGGCCCGTGGCGATGAGGGGCACCAGCAGCGGCGCGCTACCCAGGAAGCTCGCGCCGAAGATCAGCGTCACGACCTCGCGGCGGGCGCCCAGGGACGCGGCGGCGAACGGGATCACCAGCAGCGAGCCGCGCAGCGCGGCGCGGGCGAGCTTGCGGCCTTCCTCGCGGCGGTCGGAGCTCCGCAACCGGACGAGGGACGACAGCAGCAGCGGCCCGATCGTCAGGGACAGGATGCCCGGCAGGATCGAGAGGCTCAGGGCCGCTCCATACAGGCCGGCGTCCGCGGCCGAAGCCCCGAGGGCCTTCAGCACGATGAGGTCGAGGCCCAGGATGCGCGAGCCGAGCCCCGAGAGGAACAGGGGCACCGCGTAGCTCCACAGCCGGCCCATGTGGAGCTGGGCCGTGGCGCCCGAGAAGGAGGGCTTGACGGAGTAGCGCCCGGCCAGCAGCTCGACGATCGTCGCTCCCAGGCTCCCGAGGATCGCGCCCGTGACCGAGAGGCCGGACTCGACGAACAGCACGATGAGCACGAGCCGCGTGCCCCAGCGCAGGGCCCGGGCCCGCGCGCGCTCCCGGTAGTGGCCCCGAGCCACCAGCAGGCTCGCGTGGGCCTGGGCCAGGCCGAACAGGGGCACGTCGAGGGCGAACAGCCGGAGGTCGGAGCCGAGGGCCTGCTCGCCCAGCAGCCCCGCCAGGATGGGCGAGAGCGCCACGAGAGCGATGCCGGCCGCCACGCTGAGCACGGCATGCAGGCGGAGGACCGCGGTGCCCGCGGGCTCCCAGGCTTCCGTCTCGCCGACGACCTTGATCGTGGCCCGAGACAGGAAGGCGCTCAGCACCCACTGGATGGTCCCGATGACCATGGCGGCGAGGGCGAAGCGGCCGTAGCCGGCGACCCCGAGGCGGCGCGACAGCACCGCGGATGTCACGAGGCCCGAGACGGGGAACAGGGCCTCGGCCACCAGCATGCGGACGGCGCCGTCGAGAAAATGGCCTCCCGCGCTAGGCGCCTTCACGCGGGGGCATGTTATCCGAAGACGCGGTCAGTCCTGCGTCGTCAACACCACGTCGCCGCTGCCCGTGTCGAGGTCGATGCGCACGCGGCCGTCGCCGCGCCGGTAGCCGACGAGCTCCTGGCGCCGCAGGATCGGCGTCGCGTCCGCGATCCCGTTCTCGATCTCGCCGCCGCCCAGGTCGGCCCGGAGCTCGAAGCCCATCCCCCGGGGCAGGCCCAGCCGCACGCTCCCCGAGCCGGTATCGGCCTTCAGGCTGTCCATCTCCAGGCCGTCGGCCACGACGTCGCCCGAGCCCGTGTCGGCGTCGATGCGCCGCGCCTTCACGCGATGCAGCGTGACGTCGCCGCTGCCGGTGTCGAGGGACAGCTCGTCGCCGTCGAAGCCCTCGACGGCGCAGTCCCCGCTCCCCGTGTCGCAGCGCAGCGAACCCTTGAGGGACGCCGCCTTGACGTCGCCCGAGCCGGTGTCCGCGACGACGTCGCCCGACACGCCGTCGAGTTTCACGTCGCCGCCCGCCGTGTCGAAGCGCAGCCGGCCCGACGCTCCGGTCGCGCTCATGTTCCCGACGCGGTTGTAGAAGCTGGCCTCCAGGGGTTGCCGCGGCACCTCGATCTCGACGTCCGCGTAGAGCAGGATCCCGGTCCTGTTGCTCACGGTGATGCGGTCGCGGCTCGAGCCCCAGCTCCAGGAGTCGTCGTCGTGGCCCAGGTCGAACGTGGTCGTGCCGCGCAGGGCGGGATAGCGGTAGTGGCGCTCGTCTCCGACGGGGAACTGGAGCAGCAGGAGCGGCAGGCCCTTGCGCGTCGTCTTGCGCTCGAAGCGGAGGCTGTCGGCCAGCTCCTGGGTCTCGGCGTGGATCGTGGCGACGACGCGGACCGTGGCGCCGCTGCCCGTCGTGACGCGCATGGTGCCGATCAGGTTCTCGACCGCGAAACGGGCCGCCTCTGCGCCCGTCAGGTCGGCCTTCAAAACTTTGGTCACTTCGGCCGAGGCCGGCACGGCCAGGGCAAGACACAGCGCGGGCGAGAAGAGACTCAGGCGCACGGCCACCTCCACAATGTGCCCGCTGAGACGCGTGGACGGGGCCGAAGGTTGCCTTATTTCTCGCGGAGCGAGAAGCCGTGGTGGAAGTTGTCGCCCACCTTGCGGACCCAGCGCACGTCCCCGGTCACGACCCGCGGGCCGCTGGTCTCGGCCAGGGTGACGGTGTACGGCGTGCTCTGGGCCAGGGGCTTCTCCATCTCGATCTGGGCGCCGCGCGGGGCGAGGTCGACGAGCTTGCCGACGCCCATCAGGTTGCCCAGGAGGTCGCGGACCTGGACGTCGGGAGCCGAGCCCTCCTCCTCGCGCGAGGGCTTGCCCTGCATCGGCCTCGCCCCGTCGAGGACGCGGCGGCAGGTCTCGATCACCTCGTTCAGCCGGAACGGCTTGCTGAGGAAGGCCGCGATGCCCTCCTTGCGGGCCGCGGCGTAGCTCGAGTAGTCCTGGGCCGAGGTCTCGAGGACGACCGGCAGGTGCGAGGTCCGATGGTTCGACTTGAGGCGCCGCACCACCTCCCAGCCGTCCATCCCGGGCATCACGAGGTCGAGCAGGATGAGGTCGGGCAGGGCGGACTCGAGGATCACGAGGGCGCTCGGGCCGTCGCCCGCGGTCCAGACGTCGGCGCCGGCTTCCTCGAGGGCGACCTGCAGCACTCCGCGGATCGACGGCTGGTCGTCGATGATCAGGATCCGGCGGTTCTGGAGTGGCGCGGAGGCTGACGTCAAGGGGAGAAGAGTGTACACCCGCGCCGGAGGCCGTGCCGAGGGTGCTATCGTCATCGTGGAGGCGCACCCCGTGGCGCTCGATCGCTACCTCAAGGGAGACGACGACCGCCGCGTGCTCGAGCGGAAGATGAAGGCCGAAGGCCGCCTTCCGCCGGGCCAGGCGCTCACGCTCAAGTGGCCGGTCCTCCACGCCGGCGCCGTGCCGGAGTTCGACCCGCAGACCTGGGACTTCCGCGCCGGGGGCCTCGTCGAGACGCCGATCGATCTCTCCTGGGCCGCGTTTTCCGCGCTGCCGCGGACCGACGTCACGTCGGACTTCCATTGCGTGACGCGCTGGAGCCGCTTCGACAACCGCTGGAGCGGCGTCGCGTTCCGCGAGATCCTGGCGCGCGTGCGGCCGAAGGCCGAGGCCCGCTACGTGATGGTCCTCGGCCACGTCGGCGAGACCCGCTACGGCTACCAGACGAACGTTCCCCTGGCCGACCTCGACCGGCCCGACGTCCTGCTCGCGACCCATCACGACGGCGTCCCGCTCGAGCCGGACCACGGCTACCCGCTGCGGCTCGTGGTGCCCCACCTCTACGCGTGGAAGAGCGCCAAGTGGGTGCGCGGGCTGATCTTCATGGCCGAGGACAAGGCGGGCTACTGGGAGAAGGCCGGCTACCACATGTACGGCGATCCCTTCCTCGAGCAGCGCTTCTCCTGACCCGGCGGAACCCCGGGGCCGCGGCTTCGTACATGCCTATGGACGATCCCTTCCGGCATTTGTGCTAGCCTTCGCGCGTTCCCGCTTTTCCTGAGGTTTCCGTATGGCCTGGTGGATCTGGATACTGATCGGGCTCGCGTTGCTCGGCGTCGAAGCGGGCATGCCGGGCGGGTTCTTCTTCCTCTTCTTCGGCATCTCGGGGCTCGCGGTGGGAAGCCTCGCGGCCCTCGGCCTCGCGGGACCCCCGTGGGTGCAGTGGACCCTGTTCTCGGTCCTGGCCCTCGTGGCCCTGGCCGTGCTGCGCAAGCCGCTGCAGGCCAAGCTCAACGTCAACGGCGTCAACAAGCACGTGGACAAGCTCACGCGCGAGACGGCCATCGCCCAGAGCGACATGGCGCCGGACCAGATCGGCAAGGCCGAGCTGCGCGGCACCACGTGGACGGCGCGCAACGCGAGCGCAGGCCCCATCGTCGTGGGGCAGCGCCTCAAGGTCGACCACGTCGACGGGCTCACGCTGTTCGTGCGCCCCGAATAGTTCGCTTCAAGGAGGGTTAGGACGATGCTGGGGCTCCTGTTCGTCGCCGTGTTCGGGTTCTTCATCCTGCTGTGGATCTTCTTCAAGATCGTCGTGGTGGTGCCGCAGCAGAACGCCTACGTCGTCGAGAAGCTCGGCAAGTTCTCCGGCGTCCTCGAGGCCGGGATGCACATCCTGATCCCGTTCATGGACGTGATCCGCTACCGCCACGTCCTCAAGGAGCAGGCGATCGACATCCCCGAGCAGATCTGCATCACCCGCGACAACATCCAGGTGGGCGTCGACGGGATCCTGTACCTGAAGATCATGGACCCCGAGCGCGCCTCCTACGGGATCAACAACTACGTCTTCGCGATCACCCAGCTCGCCCAGACGACGCTGCGCAGCGAGATCGGCAAGATCGAGCTCGACAAGAGCTTCGAGGAGCGCACCCACATCAACACCCAGGTGGTGAGCGAGGTCGACAAGGCCTCGGAGCCGTGGGGCGTCAAGGTGCTGCGCTACGAGATCAAGAACATCCGGCCGCCCCAGGACATCATCGCGGCCATGGAAAAGCAGATGCGCGCCGAGCGCGAGAAGCGCGCGATCATCCTGCAGTCCGAGGGCGAGCGCGACGCGGCCGTGAACACCGCGGACGGCCAGAAGCAGCAGGTCATCAAGGCCTCGGAAGCGAAGAAGCAGCAGCAGATCAACGAGGCCCAGGGTCAGGCCGCGGCCATCGAGTCGGTCGCCAAGGCCACCGCCGAGGGCATCCGCTCCGTCGCCGCCGCGATCAACGAGGCCGGCGGCTACGAGGCCGTGCAGCTGCGCGTGGCCGAGCAGTACATCAACCGCTTCGGCGAGATCGCGAAGGCCGGCAACACCCTGGTCGTGCCCGCGAACCTCTCCGACGTGAGCTCGATGATGGCGCTCGCCATGAACGTCATCCAGGGCAAGGGCGGCACAGTACCGCCGCGCCCGCCGCAGCAGCGCGGCTAGTCCTTCCCATGGCCGTCACGTGGGCGCCGCCGGAGCTCCGACCTCCGGACGGCGCCCTCCTCGAAGCCGAGATCGAGCGCGTGACGCCGCGCGTCGAAGCGAAGATCACCCAGAAGCCGGACGGCTGGCTGGTGCGGGCGCTGGCCCCGGTGCCGGGCTGCGGCCGCGGCCGGAGCTTCGAGGACCGCGACGTCAGCGAGCGCGTGGCCGAGGTGCTGCGCGACGCCGGGTATCCGGCGCGGGCCTAGGTCACGCCTTGAATTTGTAGAGCTTGAGCGGCGCGACCTTCACAATCGCGTCGAAGTCGGCGTCGATCGCGAAGAGCTGGGCCGACGAAGCGATTGCCTGCTGCGCAATCAGGCAATCGATTGCCGAAACATTGAGACCGCGTCGCTGACACTGGCTTCGCAGGCGAGCGGCTCCGACGTGATCATCGACCGATGCGCGCACGACCTCGAAGCAAGACGCAAGCGCCTGCTCCATCTGCCGAAGCGGCTCCTCGCCCGGAATCCCGCTCAAGATCTCCTGGAGGACGATTGCCGGTATTCCGAGGATGCGGCGTCCCTCGCTCAGCCGATCCATCTCGACGCGCACTCGCGTCTCCGAGGGTCCCGGTGTGCGTCGGCGCAGTGCGCGGGAAAGAACCGACGTATCGATCAGGATCAACGCGCGCGTCGGTCCTTCTTGTAGTCGTATGCGGGGTCGAAATCGATGGTGCCGAAGAGCTTGCTCAATTCGCGGCGCCCGTGCCGCTGGATCATCTGCCGCAGAGCCTCGTTCACGGTTTCCCGTTTCGTCTTGAAGCCGCCCACGGCCTTCGCCTGCTCGAGGAGACGCTCGTCAATCGCCAGATTGGTCGCCATGACACAAGAGTCTACACAGTGACAGTGTGTAGCGGCAAGGCCCGTTCAGTTGAACGGGTACTCGTTCACCCAGTGGAAGCCGCGGTTCAAGAGGAGGAACGAGCTCTCGTCGCGGCGGCGCAGGCGTACATCGACGGCAGCACCATCGAACAGGCCCCTGAGGCGCAGCACGTCCCCACCCTCCAGTTCCCACGTGAACGCGCCGACGACGCTGGAGCCCTCCGGGAGCAGCAGCGTGTGCTTTTCCTGGTCGAACGCGGTCCGGAAGTAGCGGCGGGTCCCATCCATCGAGTGCAGGATCGCGAAGCCGTAGCTCGTGACGATGAGGCGGCGCCAGCGCTTCGTGTCCGTGAGGAGAGGCGGTGTCTCGGTGCCATCGCGGCCGAACGACTCCACCTCCCAGGCGCCCTGCAGTGGCCTGCGCGGCGCGCCGTCGCCGTACTTCTTCCAGCCTTCGATCCCGGAGCGCACGGTCGTGACCACGAGTGTGCCGACGAGCAGGGTCTTGGCCGCGAGGCGTAGACGACGAGGCCAGCCGGTCCAGGGCCGCGGCTCGGGGGCCGCCGGCACCGGCCGGTTGCGGACGAAGACGTCGAGGAGGCGGCGGGCGTCGGGCGCCGCGAGGAACAGGGCCATCAGCAGCAGGTGTGACGCGTACAGCTTCACGGGCACGTCGTAGCTGAAGTTCAGCATCGCGACGTTCACCATCACGGCGGCCGTGATCAAGGCGCCCGCGAGTGTCGTGCGGCGGAAGAAGAGCAGCAGGCCGCCCAGCACCTCGCCGAACCCGACGAACATCGTGTAGGCGGTGGAGAAGCCCATGAAGGTCCACAGCAGGCGCATCGGCGACGCTTCGCCGAACGGGAGCATCAGCGTGTCGGGCGAGGGAAAGGGGAACTGCGCCTTCCAAACCTTGGCGATGCCGTAGGTCAGCATCGTGTAGCCGAGGACGTAGCGGATCCACACGCGCAGGGCGGCGAAGAGCGCCGCGTCCCAGCGTCCCCGGCGCTCGACCAGGGAGAAGGCGACCGCCGCCACGAGGGCGAGGACGACGAGGCACAGGACCTGGACGTAGTTGTAGGTCGTGTCGCCGCTGCCGTTCGGAAGGATGCTGACGTCGAGCCCGAGGCGTGCCCCGGTCCAGGCGACGAGGCGCTGCGTGACACCGCCGGCGCTCTCGTCGGAGAGGTCGAACGGCGACACGTAGAAGGCGAGGTAGAAGAGGACGAAGCGGGAGGCGAGGCGGCGGGCCGGGCTCCAGTCGGCGGAACCCGTGGTCATGAGCTCAGGCTGAACGCGGCCGCGGGAGGAGAAGGGCCCGCTGCGACCTTATCGCGTCGGCCACGAGCGGCTTCATGCCCTCGGTACCCCCGGCGTCGACCCACTCGACGATCTGCTTGCGCATGCGGGGATCCCAGAAGCGCTTGATGTGCGACGCGATCGCTTCCTCGGCGCCGGCACGATCGGACTGCGACTCGAAGAAGCTCGCGATGTCGTTGGCCATCTTGACGAGGTGGTGGATGTCCACGCGCGCCTACTTCGAGACGAGGCTCGTGGCCGGAGCCGACGGAAGCAGGTGTTCCTGCTTGTCGGAGAACTTAGCGAAGTTCCGCTGCCACTCGGACGGGCCCGTGACCTTCGCGACCTCGACCGCCGTGACCTTGTACTCCGGGCAGTTCGTGGCCCAGTCGGAGTTCTCGGTGGTCACGACGTTCGCGCCGGAGTCGGGATGGTGGAAGGTCGTGTAGACGACACCGGGCTGCACGCGCTCGGTGATCTCGGCGCGGAGCACGGTCTCGCCCGCGCGGCTGCCGACGCGCACCTGGTCGCCGTCGCGGATGCCGCGGTTCTCGGCGTCGTGGGGATGGATCTCGAGCACGTCCTGGCCGTGCCAGCGCACGTTCTCGGTGCGGCGGGTCTGGGCGCCCACGTTGTACTGGCTGAGGATGCGGCCCGTGGTGAGGATGAGCGGATACTTGCGGCTGGTGCGCTCTTCCGTCGGCACGTACTCCGTCACCATGAAGCGGCCGAGGCCGCGCACGAACTCCTGGGCGTGCATGACGGGCGTGCCCTCGGGGGCCTTGTCGTTGCACGGCCACTGCAGGCTGCCGAGGCGGTCGATCTTCTCGTAGCTGACCCCGGTGAACGTCGGCGTCAGGCGCGCGATCTCGTCCATGATCTGCGACGGGTGGTCGTAGTGCATGGGATAGCCCATGGCGTTCGAGAGCGCCACGGTGACTTCCCAGTCGGCGAGGCCGGCCATCGGCGGCATCACCTTGCGCACGCGGCTCACGCGGCGCTCGGCGTTGGTGAACGTGCCGTCCTTCTCCAGGAAGCTCGAGCCCGGCAGGAACACGTGGGCGAACTTCGCGGTCTCGTTCAGGAAGATGTCCTGGACCACGAGGCACTCGAGGGAGCGCAGCGCGTTCGTGACGTGCTGCGTGTTCGGGTCGGACTGGGCCACGTCCTCGCCCTGCACGTAGAGCGCCTTGAAGCTGCCGTCGAGCGCCGCGTCGAACATGTTCGGGATGCGCAGGCCGGGCTCGGCCTCGAGCGTGACGCTCCAGGCCGCCTCGAACTGGCCGCGCACGGCGTTGTCGCCGACGTGGCGGTAGCCGGGGAACTCGTGGGGGAACGAGCCCATGTCGCACGAGCCCTGGACGTTGTTCTGGCCGCGCAGCGGATTGACGCCGACGCCGGGCCGGCCGATGTTGCCGGTCAGCATCGCGAGGTTCGCGATACACATCACCATCGTCGAGCCCTGGCTGTGCTCGGTGACGCCGAGGCCGTAGTAGATGGCGCCGTTGCCGGCGGACGCATAGAGCCGGGCCGCGCAGCGCAGCTCCTCGGCCGGCACGCCGGTCACGTCCTGCATCGCCTCGGGGGAGTTCTTGACGTCGCTGATGAAGGCCTTCCACTTGTCGAATTCCTTCATGTCGCAGCGGGCGCGCACGAAGTCTTCCTTCCAAAGGCCTTCGGTGACGATGGTGTGGGCGAGCGCGTTGGCCACGGCCACGTTCGTGCCCGGCGCCAGCTTGAGGTGGTACGACGCCTCGACGTGGGGCTCGCGCACGAGGTTGATGCCGCGCGGATCGACCACGATCAGCTTCGCTCCCTCACGCAGCCGCTTCTTCATGCGCGAGGCGAAGACCGGGTGGCCCTGGGTCGGGTTGGCGCCGATCACCACGATGACGTCGGCCTGCTCCACCGAGTCGAAGTCCTGGGTACCGGCCGATTCGCCGAGCGTGTTCTTGAGGCCGTAGCCGGTGGGCGAGTGGCAGACCCGCGCGCAGGTGTCGACGTTGTTGTTGCCGAAGCCCGCGCGCACCAGCTTCTGCA
>CADEEV010000072.1 GCA_902826455.1 uncultured Acidobacteriota bacterium
CGCTCGCGCCCGCGCGTTGCTGCGCGACACGCGCTGGGACGTCGCGGGAGCGGGAGCTGTCCCGCTCCTCGGCCAGCCCGACCTCGCGACGACGACGCTCCACCTGCTGCGCCTGCGGTTGCGGCGCGCGCTGCGCGTCGCGAGCCGGCGCTGGGCCTCGGGAGCGGCCGGCGGCGCGGCCACGGGCCTCGTGGCCGGGCTCGTCGGCGGGCTCGTGCTGCGCTTCGGCCCCGGCGCGCCCGGTTCGGCCGGCCTGCCCGCGGCGCTCGGCGTCGTCGGACTGATCGCGGGCGGGCTGGGGGCGCTCGGCGTCGGCGCCGGCCTGGCCGCGGCCGAGGTGTTCGCGCGCTCGTCGCGACGGCTCGCCCTGGTCGTGGGCGGAGCCCTCGGGGGAGGCGCCATCGGCGCCCTCACGCACCTGGTGGCGCTGGCGACGATCCAGTCCCTCTTCGGCCGGGACCTCTCGCCGACGACCGGAGGCTTCGAAGGCGTCGTGCTCGGGGCGGCCGCGGGCCTCGGCTACGCGACCGCCACGCGCGTCCCCGAAGGGGGCATGGCGAGCCCCCACGGCGGCGCTCGCGGTCTCGTCGTGCTCGCGACGGGCCTCTGCTGCGCGGTCGCGGCGATCGGCCTGGCCGCCGGCGGCCGCTACCTGGGCGCCATGAGCCTCGACCTGGTGGCGCACGCGTTCCCCGGGTCCCAGGTCGGCATCGATCCCCTGGCCCGCCTCCTGGGCGAGGACGTTCCCGGTCTCGTGACGCGGGTGGTGGTGAGCGGCTGGGAAGGCCTGATGTTCGGGGCCGGGCTGGCGCTCGGGCTCACCCGGAGGCCGCGCCCGGCCGTTTCCTGAGATCGTTCAGCCAACCCTCACGTTTTCGTCAGGTCTTCCGGGCACGTGCGCCCCAGATTCTGCGCCATGGAAAGCCTGTTCGCGAGCATCGAGGAAGGGGCGGCGGTGCGGTCCTGCCGCGCCGTCGTGGAGATCCGCACCGAGACGCCGGTGCAGTTCATCGACCTGACGGCGGTCGTGGCCGAGCGCGTGCGGCGGTCGGGGATCGCCGAGGGCGTCGTCCTCGTCCAGAGCCGGCACACGACCGCGGCGATCGTGGTCAACGAGAACGAGGCCGGGCTGCTCGACGACTTCCGCCGGCTCCTGGAGCGCTGGGCGCCCGAGGCCTTCGACTACCGCCACAACGACCTCGAGGCGCGCGTCGACGTGCCGCCGGGGGAGCGGGCGAACGGCCACGGCCACGCACGGGCCCTGCTGCTCGGGGGCTCGGTCACGCTGGGCGTGGTGGACGGCCGTCTCGACCTGGGCGAGTGGCAGAGCGTGTTCCTGGTCGAGCTCGACGGCCCCAGGAAGCGCTCGGTCGTGGTGCAAGCGCTTGGCGCGCCGGCGAAGGACCGCGCGTGAGGGTCAAGATGATCCTGCCGGCCCTCACGGAGGCCCTGAGCCCGTACTTCCGGCCGATCAAGTACTCGCTGTTCCCGCCGCTCGGCCTCGCGACGCTCGCCGCCTACCTCGATGCCCACGACGAGGTGACGCTGCAGGACGAGCACGTGGAGCCCCTCGTGCTGCACGACGAGCCGGAGCTGGTGGTGATCCAGGTCTACATCACGTCGGCGCGGCGCGCGTACCAGCTCGCCGACCACTACCGGCGCCGGGGCGCCTACGTCTGTCTCGGCGGGCTCCACGTGACGTCGCTTCCCGACGAGGCCGCGGCCCACGCCGACAGTCTCTTCCTGGGGCCGGGCGAAGACATCTGGCCGGAGTTCCTGAAGGACTTCCGACGCGGCGCGCCGAAGCCTCTGTACAAGTCGAAGGTCCGCAGCCTCGCGGCGCTGCCGCCCATCCGCCGCGACCTCATCAAACGCCGCCTGTATCTCGTGCCCAACTCCATCGTGGTGTCGCGCGGCTGCCCCCACACCTGCGACTTCTGCTACAAGGAGGCCTTCTTCGAGGGCGGCCGCGGCTTCTACACGCAGCGCGTCGATGCGGCCCTGGCCGAGATCGGGCGCCTTCCGGGCCGGCACCTCTACTTCCTCGACGACCACCTCTTCGGCGACGTGCGCTTCGCGAGCGCGCTGTTCGACGGCATGAAGGGCATGGGCCGCGTCTGGCAGGCCGCGGGCACCGTGAACTCGATCCTCAAGCCGGCGCTCCTCGAGAAGGCGGTCGCCGCGGGCCTGCGCAGCCTGTTCGTCGGCTTCGAGACGCTGAACCCGGCCGCCCTGCGCGCGCAGCACAAGGTCCAGAACCTGCGCCGCGACTACAACGCGGCCGTGCGCCGTCTCCACGACCTCGGCGTGATGGTGAACGGCAGCTTCGTCTTCGGCATCGACGAGGACGACGCGTCGGTCTTCGACCGCACGGTCGAATGGGCGATCTCCCAGGGCGTCGAGACCGCCACGTTCCACATCCTCACGCCCTACCCGGGCACCGCGCTCTTCACGCGCATGGAAGCCGAGGGCCGCATCCTGCACCGCGACTGGGACCTCTACGACACGCGCCACGTGGTCTACGAGACGCGCGGCATGAAGGCGGCCGAGCTCGAGGCCGGCTACTGGCGCGCCTACCGCGACTTCTACACCTGGGGCTCGATCCTCCGCGGCGCCGCGACCAAGCCGACCTGGCGTGGCCGGATCCGCCACGCAGCCTACGCCGCCGGCTGGAAGAAGTTCGAGCCGCTGTGGGACTTCATCATCCGCATGCGCAACGCGTCGCGGGCGCTGCCGGTGCTCGAGGCGGTGCTGGGGCTCGCGGCTTCAGAGCCCGCTCGACCGCATCGGTCTGAAGTGGACCAACTACTGATGTCGTCGTGAGAACTGTACCATTGTCGTATACAATGGCTCGGACATGCTGGAGAGGATACGTCTGGACCCTACCTCACCCCTCGAGGAGCAGATCTACCGTCACCTGAGAGTCACCATCGCCAACGGCACGCTCGGCGAGGGAGAGCCGCTTCCCTCTGCCCGCGTCTGGGCGACCGACCTCCACGTCCATTGGAACACCGTGGCGCGCGCCTACAGGCGTCTGGCCGAGGAGGGGCTTCTCCAGGTCCGACCGCGGCGTCGCACGGTGGTGCGACGAGCGATGCCGCGGGCGGTACCCACCGAGCGCTCGCGTGAGGCCGTCCGCAAGGCGATGCGCGACGCGATCTTCGAGGCGCACCTCGCGGGCCTGAGCCGAACCGCGATCCGGCAGATGTTCCTGCAGGAGCTCCGCGGCCTGGATTCGAAGGGCGGCCGCTAGAAGCCTCTACTGGAAGTCGCGCGGGATCGTGTCCTTCCAGTCCTTCTCGCGCAGCAGCACGCCGTCCTTCGTGAGGCGGCGGAACCCCTCGTAGTAGAAGTTGTCCTTGTCGCTGCGGAACATCACGTTGCTCTCGAACACGAGCACCCGGTCCTTCAGGGTGAGCGTGTACTTGTACTGGCCGGCGACGGACGCCGCCTCTGGGTGTGCGTCCGCGAGCGTGTGGGTGATGCTCTCCTCGTAGCGGCGCGTGCCCCACGGGAAGCGCGAAGTTCCGCCGTTGAGCGCGATCACCTTCGTGGTGCCGGTCGCGACGTCGCGCTCCACGCGCGAGATCTCGCCGTAGCCCGAGACCGTGCTGTCGTCCTCGTCGTGGGCGGCGGCTGGTGCTTCGAGGAATGCCGGCGGCTTCGGGTCCGTGGCCGGAGGGAGGAACGTCGGCTTCGGCCGCGTGCCCGGAGGAACGACGGGGAGCTGCACGCGCGTGCCCTCCGGGCCGCCGAGGGCCAGCGTCGTCGTCATCGGATAGCGGCTCGGCCAGAGCATCGGCCACATCGCGTTGTTGACCGCGAGGCGGATGCGGTGGCCCTTCGGAAAGACCCACGACGTGAAGTGCATCTCGATGTCGAGCGGGAAGGTCTCTCCGGGCGTGAGGGCCTCGGGGCTCTCCGCGGACTTGCGGTGGGCGCCGTTCTGGGCCGCGCCGGCCACCTGCGTGACGGTGCCGTCGGGCGCCACGTCGCCCAGACGCGCGAACCAGTTCGCGAGCGGCGCGTCGGCGGAGACGCGGAGCTGGGCCAGCGGCAACCCGAGGATCTCGAGGTCCTCGGCGAGGGGCTCCGTGTCGTAGACGAGGCTGTAGGCGTCGGTCGGCGTCTGATCGGGCGCGACGTCGCCCCACCACATCACCGGGCCGCCGGCCTCGATGCCGGCCGTGGGCACGTAGCGAAGGCTGTGGATCGCCAACGGTGGCGGGGTCGCGCTCAGCGTGTGGTTCGGCTGCGGGTACAGCGCCTGGTTCCGGATGCGCGCGATCGGCCAGCCGTCCTCCCAGCGCCACTCGCCCTTCACTTCGTCGAGCTTCGGGTCGGGCGGGTGGGATTGCCGCACGAACACGGCGAAGCGCGGCTCCGCCAGGATTCCCGTGTCCTTGCCCTTCAGCCACTGGTCGTACCAGCGCACGGCCTCGTTCCGCCACTCCATCTGCGGCTTCGGCCAGCCGTCGTGGGGATACGAGTGGTGCCACGGCCCGACCATGGCTTTCACCGGCGCCTTCACGTGCTGGAGCATGCGCGGCACGCTGTCGCGATAGCCGTCGTACCAGCCGCCGATCACGAAGGTCGGGACCTGGATCGCGTCGTAGCGCTCCTTGAGCGCCGTGCGCTTCCAGAAGGCCCCGTCGCGCTGCTGCCGCTTGTACGTGAGCATCCAGGGCGGCGTGTCGAAGCGGTCGCGGAAATAGGCGTCGTCGAGGGTGAAGTCGGGCGCGCCGGGCACGAGGTTGCGCAGGTCCTGGCCCATCTCCCACGAGTCCACGTGGAGGATGCCGTCCATGAAATGGACGTCGTCCTGGTAGAGGTCGTCCGTGGCGTCGACCGCGATGATCGCCTTCAGCGCCGGCGGCCGGCGCATCGCCATGTGGATGGAGTTGAAGCCGCCCCACGAGATGCCGAACATGCCGACGTTGCCGGTGGAGAACGGCTGCTTCGAGAGCCAGTCGATCAGGACCTCGCCGTCCTGCTGCTCGATCTCGCTGTACTCGTACGGGACGAGGCGCCCTTCGCTGTTGCCGGTACCGCGCAGGTCGACCCGCGCCACCACGTAACCGCGCGTCACGAAGTAGGAATAGAAGGACCAGTTGTCGGCCTGGTCCTCGGTCTTGCGGTAGGGCAGGTACTCGAGAAGCACGGGGAAGCGCTCGCCGCGCCGGCCGCCCGTGGGCACGAACAGGTCGGCCGCGAGCCGGACGCCGTCCTGCATGGGAATCGAGGCGGCCTGGAGCTCGATGCCGTAGGCCGGCGGCGAGGGCGGCTGCGGCGCGGTCGCGAGCAGCGTCAGCAGGGGCAGGAGCGTCAAGGCGCGTCGCTCCGGGCGATCGTGAACGCCGTCGTGAAGACGATGTCCTGGCGCATCGAATGCCAGACCGAGCAGTACTTGTCGTGGGAGAGCGCGATCGCCCGGGCCACCACGGCGTCCTCGAGATCGCCCTCGAGGTCGAAGCGCAGGTCGACGCTCTCGAAGCGGTGGGGATCGAGCGCCGCGCGGCGGCCGACGAAGTGCGCCCGGAGCGCCTTGAGGTCGTGGCGGCCCTTCTTGAGGATGTGGACCACGTCCGTGGCCATGCAGCCGGCCAGGGCGAAGGCGAGGGTCGTGACGGGCGACGGACCGGCCTTGGAGTCGCCGTCGATCGTCAGGCTCTGGCCCTTCGACACGGCCTCGAACACCTGGCCGTCCTTCCAGTAGAGCTCCGCCACGGCGGGGGGGCGTTCGTCGCTCATGTCGCGGAAACTAGCATGGATGGCGGGCTTCGGGCTTGACACCCCCGGAGGGCCTCCCTAGAATCGCTGCTTCGGAGCCTTGAACAAATGACCATCGTTCGTCGCTGGCGCGCCACCGTCCATCATCACCGCTACCACGCGTAGCGCCGGGCCAGGGGCCCGGCCGCGCAAGCGGAGGCGGGTTTCCTGGAGGGATCGGGGCGGGTCGGGCAAGACCTCTTCAGGGAATCCTGAAGAGGTTTTTTTGTTGGCGTCATGACTCAGATCTGCGTGAGCCTGACCGACGAGACGACGGAGGGCGTCCTCGCCCGGATGGAGGCGCTCGCGCCGGTCGCGGACCTCTTCGAGATCCGTGGCGACCTCGTCCTCGACCTCGACCTGCTCACGCTGCTGCGCGCCCGCGTCAAGCCCATGGTCTTCACCTGCCGCTCGGCCGAAGAGGGCGGGCAGTGGCGCGACACCGAGACGCGCCGGCGCATGAACCTGCTCGAGGCGGTCAAGCGCGGCTTCGACTACGTGGACGTCGAGTTCCGCAGCGAGTTCCTCGACGTGATGATCGAGAAGTCCGGGAACGGCCTGATCGTCTCGTACCACGACCTCGCCGGCCTGCCCGACGACCTGGAAGGCCTCTACTTCCGGATGTGCAACAAGGGCGCCGACATCGTGAAGATCGCGGTGACCCCGCGCTCGATCGCCGACGTCGGCCGTTTCCTCGAGTTCGCCGAGCAGACGAGCCGCGGCGGCGGCAAGCCCATGATCGCGATCGCCATGGGCCCGATGGGCCTCATCTCCCGTGTGCTGGCGGGCCGCTACGGCGCGCCGTTCACGTTCGCCGCTGCGGCGCCCGGATCCGAGGCGGCTCCCGGCCAGATCCCCGCCGAGCTCATGGCCGACCTGTACCGGGCCCGTCAGGTGAGCGCCGCGACGAAGGTCTACGGCGTGCTGGGCTCCGACGTGACCCGCAGCCTGTCCCCGCTGCTCCACAACCGCGCCTTCGCGGCCCGGCACCTCGACGCGGTGTACGTGCCGCTCCAGGCCGAGGCGCTTCCGCCCTTCATGGCGGCGCTGCCGGCCCTGGGCCTCGCGGGCTTCAGCGTCACGCGGCCCTTCAAGACCGACATCCTCCCGTACCTGCAGGAGGTCGAGGAGGCCGCCGCCCTCTGCGGCAGCGTCAACACCGTGATGCTCCACGACGGGATGCTGCAAGGCTCGACCACCGACGGCCGCGGCGTCCTGGCGCCGCTCAAGAAGCACCTCGACGTCAAGGGCAAGAGCGTCGTGATCGTGGGCGCGGGCGGCGCGGCCCGGGCGGCGGCCCTCGCCCTGCACCGCAAGGGCGTGCGCGTCACGGTGCTGGCGCGGGACGCGGCCAAGGCGCGCTCCCTGGCCGCCGCCGTGGGGTGCCAGCACGGCGGCCTGTCCGATCTGGCGACCCGGCCCTGGGACGTGCTGATCAACGCGACGCCCCTCGGCTCGACGCCGTTCGTGGACCAGACGCCCGTGCCGGCCGAGCTGCTGCGTCCCAACGGCGTCGTGTTCGACATGGTCTACGAGCCCCTGGAGACGCGCCTGCTGCGCGAGGCCAAGGCGGCGGGCTGCGCGATCATCGGCGGACTCGAGATGCTGCTCGCCCAGGCCGTGGCCCAGTTCGAGACCTGGACCGGCCTCGAGGCGCCCCTCGACGTGATGAAGTCGGCGGCGCTCCTGATCGCCCAGGAGGGAGAGGCGTGAGCCGCTACTCGCGCCAGGAGCTGTTCTCGGCCATCGGGCGCGAGGGGCAGGCCCGGCTCCGCGCCGCGCGCGTGACGCTCGTGGGCTGCGGCGCCCTCGGCTCGTCGCTCGCCGAGATGATGGTCCGGGCCGGCGTCGGCTCCCTCACCCTCGTCGACCGCGACTTCGTCGAGGAGTCGAACCTGCAGCGCCAGTCGCTCTTCACCGAAGAGGACGCGACCCGCGGCCTTCCGAAGGCCGTCGCCGCGGAAGCGGCGCTGCGCCGTCTCAACTCCGGCGTCGAGGTGCGGGGCGTCGTCGCGGACTTCGCGACCGACAACGCCTCCGGCCTGCTGCGGGGAGCCGATCTCGTCCTCGACGGCACCGACAACTTCGAGGCGCGCTTCCTCCTGAACGACCTGTGCGTGCGCGAGGGCGTGCCGTGGGTCTACGGCGCGTGCGTCGGCTCCTACGGCCTGGCTCTCGCGATCCGCCCCCGCGTCACGCCGTGCCTGCGCTGCGTGCTCGACGAGCAGCCGGCGCCCGGCGCGTCCCCGACCTGCGACACGGCCGGCGTGATCGCGCCGATCGTCCACGTGGTCGCCGGCCTGCAGGCTGCCGAGGCCCTGAAGCTGCTCGTGGGGAAGACCGACGCCCTGTTCCCCGGGCTCGTGACGATCGATCTCTGGCTCGGCCAGTTCGACGTCCTCGACTTCACGGGCCGCGCGCCGTCGTGTCCCGCCTGCACCGCCGGGCGCTACGACTACGCCGACCGTGCGAGCGGCGCCTCCGCGGCGCTGTGCGGCCGCGACGCCGTCCAGGTGCGGCCGTCCGCCGCAGGCGCGCTCGACCTCGAGGGCCTCGCGAGGCGGCTCGCAGGCCTGGGCGCCGTCGCCTCGAATCCCTACCTCGTGCGCTTCCGCGCGCCCGAGGCCGAGCTGGTCGTCTTCGCCGACGGCCGCGCGATCGTGAAGGGTGTCGACGACCCCGCCCGAGCGCGCTCCCTCTACGCCAAGTACATCGGGGCCTGACATGAACGGCTTCTCCCACTCCCTCGTGCAGGTTCCGCCCGGCGTGCAGTGCTTCGTCGGCGACGAGGCGCGACGCCGGCGCAGCATCGAGGATCGCGTCGTCTCGGTGTTCGAGGGCTGGAGCTACGAGGAGATCATCCCGCCGCTCTTCGACTACGCCGACGTCTTCGCGAGCGAGACGCTGTCCTCCAAGACCTACTCCTTCGTCGGCCGCGACGGGAGCCTGCTGGCGCTGCGGCCCGACTTCACGAGTTTGCTCGCGAAGATCGCCGCGGGCCGTCTCGCCGATCGGCCCGCGCCGATCCGCCTCTACTACTCCGGCGAGGTGCTGCGCTACGAGCCGCCCAAGGCCGGGCGCCAGAGCGAGCTGTTCCAGATGGGGCTCGAGCACCTGGGCGGCGGCTCACCCGCCGCGGACGCCGAGGTGCTGGCGATCGCGGCCGAGTGCCTGGAGGCCGCCGGCGTGACCGGCTTCGTCCTCACCCTCGGCCACGTCGGGGTCTTCGCCGGCCTCGTGGCCCTCGCGGGCCTCGACGAGGCCGGTCTCGCGACGCTGCGCGAGCGGGTCGAGAGCAAGGACGGCGCGGGCGTGCGCGCGGCGCTCGCCTCGGCGCCGCCCGAGGTCGCCGCCGCCCTCGAGCGCCTCGCGTCGCTCTCGGGAGAGATCTCGATCCTGGCCGAGGCCGAGCGCGCGTTCGCCTTCGCCCCTGCCGCTCTGACCGCGGTGCGCGAGCTGCGGAGCATCGTGGACGCCCTGACCGCGGCCGGTCTCGGCGACCGTCTCGCGATCGACCTCGGTGAGGTGCGCGGCCTCGACTACTACACCGGCCTCGTGTTCCGCGCGTACGCGCGCGGGCTCGGCTTCGAGGTGGGCAGCGGCGGACGCTACGACACGCTGCTCGCGCGCTTCGGCCGGCCGCTGCCGGCCGTGGGCTTCATGCTCGGGCTCGATCGCCTGGCGCTGCTCCTGGAACGCCAGGGCGCGCCGCTGCCCGAGGCCTCGCGCGCGGCCGAGGAGCCCGGCGACCTGCGCGGGGCCCGGGCACGCCGCGCGGCCGGGGTTCGGGTGCGCCTGCGATGAGCCTCACGGTGGCGCTCTCGAAGGGCAAGCTGCTGCAGGGGACCGAAGCGCTGTGGCGCCGCGCGGGCCTCGCGTTCCCCGAGGCCGAGGGCCGCAAGCTCGTGGTCGCGATGGACGGCCTGCGCTTCCTGTTCGTGAAGGACCAGGACGTGCCGACCTACGTCGAGTACGGCGTCGCCGACTGCGGTGTCGCCGGCCGCGACGTGCTGCTCGAGGCCGGCAGCGACGTCTACGAGCCGCTGGACCTCGGCTTCGGCCGCTGCCGTCTCGTCGTCGCGCGGCCCGCGGGCTCGGGCCTCGAGTACCGCCGCGCGGCGTCGCTTCGAGTCGCGACGAAGTACCCGCGCATCGCCTCGGGGCACTTCCTCGGCCGCGGCGTGTCGGCCGAGATCGTCAAGCTGTCGGGGTCGGTCGAGATCGCGCCGGGCCTGGGCCTCGCCGACTGCATCGTGGACGTCGTCGAGACCGGCCGCACGCTGGTCGAGAACGGCCTCGAGCCCGTCGAGGACGTGGCCCACTCCACGGCGCGCTTCATCGTGAACCGCGCCAGCTACCACGCGCAGCGCGAGGCCGTGTCGCGCCTGCTCGCGACCCTGCAGAAGGCCGTGGCATGAAGCGCCTGCGCTATCCGTCGGCGGCGTTCGAGCGCTACCTCGCGAGCCTCCCGCGCGGCTCGGCGCCGAGGCCGCAGGTCGAGGCGGCGGTCGGCCGCATCGTGGCGGCGGTCCGCAAGGACGGCGACCGGGCCCTCGTGCGCTTCAGCCAGCGCTTCGACGGCGTGGCCCTCACGACGGCCACGCTGCGCGTGCGACCGGCCGAGATCGCGAGCGTGGCGCGCCGAGCCGACAAGCGGCTCGTCGCGGCGTTGCGACGGATGGCGAAGCGCATCGAGACCTTCCACGAGCGGCAGCGCGGCCAGGGCTTCCGGCTGCGGCTCT
This sequence comes from uncultured Acidobacteriota bacterium, assembly GCA_902826455.1. GTDB lineage: Bacteria > Acidobacteriota > Vicinamibacteria > Fen-336 > Fen-336 > CADEEV01. Next base: position 10,512 of record CADEEV010000072.1, read on the forward strand.
CCGACGGCTCGGTCCTCGAGGAGCTGGTGCGGCCGCTCGACTCGGCCGGCCTCTACGTGCCAGGCGGTGCCGGCGCCTACCCGTCGTCGGTGCTGATGAACGCGATCCCGGCGCAGGTCGCCGGGGTCGAGCGGCTCGCCGTCGTGACCCCGCCGCGCGGCCTGGAGGCGAGCCCCGCCTTGTGCGCGGCGCTGCAGGTCGTCGGCCTCGAAAGCAGCGTCTACCGGATCGGCGGCGCGCAGGCGATCGCGGCGCTCGCCTATGGCACGGCGAGCATCCCCGCCGTGGCCAAGATCGTGGGCCCCGGAAACGCCTACGTCGCCGCGGCCAAGCGCCTCGTGCGCGGCGTCGTGGAGATCGACAACGAGGCCGGTCCCAGCGAGGTCGTGATCCTCGCGGATCACACGGCCGACGCCGCCGAAGTCACCATCGACCTGCTGGCGCAGGCGGAGCATGGCAGTGGCGAAGAGACCGCCGTGCTGGTGACGACCAGCGCCGAGCTGGCGAGCGTGGTCGAGCGTCTCGTGACCGCCAGCGTAGCCTGCGCCTCCAACGTGGCCGCCACGACCCGGGCCCTCCGGCGACAAGGAGCGATCATCCTCGTCCGTTCGCTCGAAGCCGGGATCGCGGCCGTGAACCGTCTCGCGCCCGAGCACGCCGAGGTCCAGACGGCTCGCGCCTCGAGTGTCGCGCGCCGCGTCGTCGCCGGCGCGGTCTTCGCCGGCCGCTACTCGCCCGTGGCAGTGGGGGACTACGGCATCGGCCCCAACCACGTGTTGCCCACGAGCGGCACGGCCCGCAGCGCCTCGCCCCTCTCGGTGCGCGACTTCGAGCGCCGGCAAAGCCTCGTGACGATGACGCGGGCGGGCCTGTCCCGCGTGGCCGACGACATCGCGCGCATCGCCCATGCGGAAGGCTTCGTGGCCCATGGGATCAGCGTCCTCGCCCGGAGCCGTTCTTGAGCCGCGACCCGCTGCGTCACATCAAGCCGGTCGTGCGCTCGATCGCCGCCTACACCCTGGCCGCCCGCGAGGCGCCGGTGAAGATCAACCAGAACGAGAACCCTTTCGACCTCCCCGAGGCCTTGAAGCGCCGCGTGATGGAGATGGCCTTGTCCCGATCCTGGTCGCGCTACCCGGAGTTCGATCCCAAGGAGCTCGTCGAGGCCCTCGCGACGGCGAGCGGCTGGCGTGCCGACGGCGTGCTCGCGGGCAACGGGTCGAACGAGCTCATCGAGGCGCTGCTCCTGGTGACGGTGGGCGAGGGCACGAAGGTCGTCATCCCCGAGCCCACGTTCACGCTCTACGCGCTCCTGACGCGCATCCTGGGCGGCGACGTCGTGAAGGCGCCCCTCGGCCCGGACCTCGAGTACGACTGCGCCGCGCTGCTCCGTCTGCGCCGCGAGCACGCCGCCCCGCTCACGATCGTGTGCTCTCCGAACAACCCCACGGGCGGGATGCTGACGACGGCCGAGGTGCGCGCGCTGTGCGAGGACGGCGACGGCCTCGTGGTGATCGACGAGGCGTACCACGAGTTCTCGGGGGAGAGCGTCGTGCCGCTGCTCTCCGAGTACCCGAACCTCGTGGTCCTGCGCACGTTCTCGAAGGCGAAGGCCCTCGCGGGCTTGCGCGTGGGCTACCTGCTCGCGTCCCCCGAGCTCGTGCGCGAGATCAACAAGGCGCGCCTCCCGTACAACATCAACTTCATCTCGCAGCTCGCCGCGATCGCCGCTCTCGAGGACCGCGACGCTCTCGACGGCACGGTGGCGGAGCTCGTGAGCCTGCGTGACGCGCTGGCCGCGCGCCTCGCGGACACGCCCGGCGTGCGCGTCTTCCCGTCGCGGGCCAACTTCATCCTGATCGAGCTGTCCCATGCCGACCCCAAGGCCGTCTTCGAGTCCCTCTATCGCGACGGCGTCCTGGTCCGCGACGTCACGAGCTACCCGCGCCTCGGGCGCTGCCTGCGCATCAGCGTCGGCTCGCCCGACGAGAACGCCCGTTTCCTGTCCGGCTTCGCGCGTGCGCTCGAGGCCGCCGCCACCCTGGAGAAGAGATGAAGAAGCCGGCCGCCAAGCTCCGCCGTGCCCTGGTCGAGCGCAAGACCCGTGAGACCGACATCCGCCTCAGCCTCGACGTCGACGGCTCCGGGAAGTCCCGCATCAAGACCGGCATCGGCTTCTTCGACCACATGCTGACGGCCCTCGCCACCCACGCGCGCTTCGACCTCGACGTGCGCTGCAAGGGCGACCTCCACGTCGACGCACACCACAGCATCGAGGACGTCGGGATCGCCCTCGGTCAGGCCCTGCGCACGTCCCTGGGCGACAAGAAGGGTGTCGTGCGCTTCGGCCACGCCTACGTGCCCCTCGACGAGGCGCTCTCGCGCTGCGTCGTGGACCTCTCCGGGCGCGGCTGGCTGCACTACGACGTGACGTTCCGGGCGAAGCAGGTCGGCGCGATGCCGACCGAGCTCTTCGAGGACTTCTTCTGGGCCCTGGCGGACCACGGCCGGCTCAACATCCACCTCGACCTGATCCACGGCCGCAACACGCACCACATCGCGGAGACGCTGTTCAAGGCCACGGCGCGCGCCCTCGGCATGGCCGTCGCCCTCGACCCCCGCGTCAAGGACATCCCGAGCACGAAAGGCTCGTTGTGATCGCTGTCGTCGACTACGGCCTCGGCAACCTCGGCAGCGTGATGAAGGCGTTCCGCCACGTCGGCGCCGCCGTCATGCTCTCGGGAGACGCGGCCGTGCTGCGGGGGGCCGACGCCCTGGTGGTGCCGGGCGACGGGGCCTTCGCGACGGCCATGGACGAGCTGCGCGAGCGCGGCCTGATCCCCGTCGTGCGCGAGGCGGTCGCGGCCGGCACGCCGTTCCTCGGCATCTGCGTCGGCATGCAGCTGCTGTTCGAGGAGAGCGAGGAGCACGGCCGCCACGACGGCCTGGGCTTCCTGCCGGGCCGCGTGCGGCGCTTCGACGACGCCCTCGTCGTGCCCCACATGGGCTGGAATCGCCTGAGCCAGACGCGTCCCGATCCGCTCCTGGACGGCATCGACGACGGCAGCCACGTGTACTTCGTCCATTCGTACTACTGCGACGCCCGGCCCGCCGACACGGTCGCGGCCACGGACTACGGCGTGCGCTTCGCGTCCGTCGTGCGTTCGGGCCACGTGACCGGCATGCAGTTCCACCCGGAGAAGAGCCAGGCTGTCGGGTTGAAGCTGATCGGCAATTTCGTCGAGGAGGTGCAACGGACCCGCGCCTCGCTCGGCGCGAGGAGACGCGCATGATCGTCGTGCCCGCGATCGACATCCGCGGCGGCAAGGTCGTCCGCCTCAAGCAGGGGGAGCTCCAGCGCGAGCAGGTCTACGGCAGCGACCCGAGCGCCGTGGCGCGCATGTGGGAGGGCGAGGGCGCCGCGCGCCTCCACATCGTGGACCTGGACGCGGCGATCAGCGGCAAGCCCCAGTTCGACGCCGTGGCGAGCGTGATCGAGGCGGTGTCGATCCCCGTCGAGGTGGGAGGGGGCCTGCGCGCCCTCGAGAACGCCATGCGCTACCGCGATCGCGGCGCCGACCGCGTGATCTTCGGGACGGCGGCGGTCGCCTCGCCCGGCGTCGTGCAACAGGCGGTGATGCTGTGGCCGGCGGCCGTTGCGGTGGCGCTCGACGCGCGCGAGGGCAAGGTGGCGCTCGCGGGCTGGCAGGAGATCACGACCGTCGACGTGCTCGAGCTGACGGCGCGGGTCGCGGGCTGGGGCGTGCAGCGGATCCAGTACACCGACGTCCTCCGCGACGGCACCCTGGTCGGCCCGAACCTCGTGGGCATCGAGCAGGTCGCGAAGCACAGCGGCATGCGCGTGACGGCCGCGGGCGGCATCTCGAGCCTCGACGACGTCCGCAACGTCGCGGCTCTCGAGAGCCTGGGCGTCGACGAGCTGGTCGTGGGCAAGGCCCTCTACGACAAGCGCTTCACGCTGGTCGAGGCCCAGGAAGCCGCGGGGGAGGCGTGATCCGCATCGGCCGCGGCGTCGACCGCAAGGCGATCTGCGAGGCGGTGAAGCGCGGCGGCGCCGCCACGGTGATCTACGACGACGTCCTCGAGGCCGACGACATCCGCGAGACCCTCGCGGGCCTGCGCGAGGCCGGCATGCCTCGCGAGGCGGCGGGCATCCTGGCGTGGCTCGGCTCGCACCCCAACTCTCCGGAGGACGTGCTGCGCGACCTGCAGAGCCACGGCACCCGCGAGATCCTCATCAGCCTGTCCCTCAACAAGAACCTGCCCCAGGACATGCGGCGCTTCCTGCTCGACCATCCCGACGAGGACGTGCGCGAGCACGCCCACCACACGTTCGCGCGGATCGCGAAGCACTGATGCTCGCGAAACGCCTCATCCCCTGCCTCGACGTCAACGAAGGCCGCGTCGTGAAAGGCGTGAAGTTCGTCTCGCTGCGCGACGCGGGGGACCCCGTGGAGTGCGCCGCCCGCTACGACGCCGAAGGCGCCGACGAGCTCGTGTTCCTCGACATCACCGCCTCCTCGGACGCGCGGCCCGTGACCCTCGAGATGGTCCGGCGCGTGGCCGACACGGTCTTCCTGCCCTTCACCGTCGGTGGCGGCGTGCGCAGCGTCGAGGACGCGGACGCCTTGCTGCGGGCGGGCGCGGACAAGGTGGCGGTCAACACGGCCGCGACCCGGGATCCCGAGCTCCTCGACCGGCTGTCGCGGCGCTTCGGCGCCCAGGCCGTCGTGATCGCGATCGACGCGCGTCTCGCGGGCGACCACTGGGAGGTCGTCACCCACGGCGGCCGCACGCCGGCCGGCCGCGACGCCGTCGCCTGGTCCCGCGAGGCCACGGAGCGCGGCGCCGGCGAGATCCTGCTCACCAGCATGGACCGCGACGGCACGCGCAACGGCTTCGACATCGCCCTGACCCGCGCCGTCGTGGACGCGGTGCGCGTGCCGGTGGTGGCCTCGGGCGGCTGCGGCTCGGTCGCCCACATGGCCGAGGTGCTGACCGAGGGCCGTGCCAGCGCCGCCCTCGCGGCGTCGCTGTTCCACTTCGGCGAGCTACGCGTCCCGGACGCCAAGGCCGCGCTTCGCCAGGCCGGCATCGAGGTGCGCGCGTGATCCCTGCGGAGCTCGTCTTCGACGAGAAGGGCCTGATCCCGGTCGTCGCCCAGGACCGGCGCAGCGGCGACGTCCTGATGGTGGCCTATGCGAACGCCGAGGCCCTGCGAAAGACCGAGGAGACGGGCCTGGCCTGGTTCTGGAGCCGCAGCCGCGGCCGGCTCTGGCAGAAAGGCGAGAGCTCCGCGAACGTGCTGCGGGTCCGCGAGGCCCGCACCGACTGCGACCGCGACACGCTGCTGCTCGTCGTGGATCCCGAGGGCCCGGCGTGCCACACGGGAGCCCGGACCTGCTTCGGCGAGACCACGGCGACCGCGGCCGGAATGCTCGACGAGGTCCGGCGCGTGATCGCGTCGCGCCGCGATGCGTCTCCGGAGTCGTCCTACACCGCCCGGCTGCTCGCGAAGGGCCTGGATGCCTCCCTCAAGAAGATCGGCGAGGAGGCCACGGAGGTCGTGCTGGCGGCCAAGGGCGAGACGGACGCGCGGCTCGCGGAGGAATCGGCCGACCTGCTGTTCCACCTCCTGGTCGCGCTCGAACAGCGCGGCGTCGATCCCGCGGACGTGCTCGACGTCCTCAAGCGGCGGCGCGAGAAGCGATGAAGCGCCTCGACTTCGAGGGCTACGAGCGCCTCTCGGCCGGCGGCGGCCCCGTGCCGGTGTTCCGCTGGATCGCCGGCGACCTGCTGACGCCCGTGTCGGCGTTCCTCGCCCTCTCCGAAGGCCGCGAGCGCGCGTTCCTGCTCGAGAGCGTCGTGGGCGGCGAGCGCCTCGCGCGCTATTCGTTCCTCGGCCGCGATCCCATCGAGACGCTCGAGGCCCGGGGCAACCGCGTGTTCGTGCGGCGCGGCACCGAGCTGCAGGACACGGGCGAGGGCCTGCTCGCGGCCCTGAGGCGTCGCCTCGGACGCCAGGCCGCCGCGGTCCCGGAGCTGCCGCGCTTCACCGGCGGCGCCGTCGGATATCTCGC
>CADEEV010000073.1 GCA_902826455.1 uncultured Acidobacteriota bacterium
ATGCGCACGCCGCTGGGCACGGCCTCGAGCCTGCTGGCCGCGCGCGTCGGGGCGGCCACCGACCTGCTGCGGATCACGCGCCGCGCGCCGCCGTCGTCGGCCCTGCGCGGGGCGAAGGCGTTCTGGAACGTCGCGTCGGAGAAGGGTCTCCGCGTCGGGGTCGTCAACTGGTGGGCCACCTGGCCCTGCGACGCGGTGAACGGCTACGTGGTCACGGACCGGGCCTTCCTGCGTCTCGAGAAGGGCGGCGTTCCCGACCACGAGGCGTGCCCCGTCGAGACCCTGGCGGGCCTCGCGGACCTCACGCCGCGCGCCACGGGGGATCGCGCCCAGGCCCTCGACACGTTCTACGCGGCCGCGGCCCGGCGCTTGCGCTCGGGCGCCGGCGCCGACATCGAGGCGCTGTACCTGCCGGGCCTCGACATCGCCACGATGCAGCAGCTCGGCGAGGCGCCGACGGCCGATCTCGCGAGCCTCGACCGGCGCCTCGCGACGGTGCGCGAGTACCACCGCTTCCTCGACGAGCGCATCGGCGACGCGACCGGCGACCTGGGCCCTCAGGACGTGCTGGTGCTGGTGGCCGATCCCGGGCGGCTCGCGCGCGGCGGCGGCGCGCCCGAGGGCACGCTCGCGCTCGTGGGCGGCGAGATCGCCCCGCGCGACCTCGGGAGCGCCAGCGAGCGCGACGTGGCGCCCACGGTGCTGCACCTCGCGGGCCTGCCGGTGAGCCGCGAGCTCTCGGGCCACGTGCTCGAGGCGGCGCTGAGCCCGGCCTTCCTCAAGGCGAACCCCGTGCGCTTCGTCGCCTCCTACGGGCGGCGTGGCGCGGCCCGCGCCGCCGAGAGCGCCTTCGACAGCGAGGTGCTCGAAGAGCTCCGGGCGCTGGGCTACATTCAGTAGATGAGCTCCTTCGATCTCGACCCGGACGCCCTGCGCCGGCTGGGCCGGCTCGCCACCGAGATCGTCGCGCGCCGGCGCGAGACGCTCCTCGAGCGGCCCGTGTTCGGCAAGGTCGGCGAGGCGCGAGCCCTCTTCGAGGCCCCCCTGCCCGAGCAGGGCCGGCCCGTCGAGGACGTCCTCGCCCACGTGGAGCGCGACGTGCTGTCGCGGCCCTTCGGGAACTCGCACCCGCGCTTCTTCGCGTTCATCAACGCGACCGCCGATCCCGTGGGCGTCGTGGCGGACTACCTCGCCGCCGACACCAACTCGAACTGCTGGGGCGGCGATCACGCCTCGATCCACGTCGAGAAGCTGGTGGTGCGCTGGCTGGCCGAGATCGTCGGGCTGCCGGCCACCGCCGAGGGGATCGTGACGTCGGGCGGCTCCATGGCGAACTTCACGGCCCTGGCGGCCGCGCGGCGCGCGAAGACGCCGTGGGACGTGCGCGAGGAGGGGGCCGCCGCCGAAGGCCGGCCGCGCATCGTGGTCTACGCTTCCGACCAGGTCCACAACTGCGTCGACAAGTCCGTGGACCTGCTCGGCCTCGGCTTCAAGTACCTGCGGAAGATCCCCACCGACGACGGGTTCCGGATGCGGCTCGACCGGCTGCGTGCGGCGATCGCGGCGGATCGGGCCGCGGGCCTGCAGCCGGCGATCGTCGTCGGCAACGCCGGCACGGTGAACACGGGCGCGATCGACGCCCTGGACGCGATCGCGACGCTCTGCGCCGAGGAAGGGCTGTGGTTCCACGCCGACGGCGCCTACGGGGGCATGGCCGCGATCTCCGAGCGCCTGCGGCCGCTGTTCGCGGGCCTCGAGCGTGCCGACTCGGTGGCGGCCGATCCCCACAAGTGGATGTACGTGCCGTTCTCGGCCGGCGCGACGCTCGTGCGCGATCCGGGGCGCCTGGCCGAGACGTTCCGGCGCCCGGCCGAGTACCTGATCCACGATGCGGAGAGCCCGGTCAACGGCCCCGTGTCGTTCAACGACCGGGGGCCCGAGCTGTCGCGCGGGTTCCGGGCCCTGAAGGTCTACATGGGCCTGCTGGTCCACGGCCGCCGCGCGTACGCCGAGGCGGTGGAGCGCGATTGCGACCTGGCCGGGCACCTGGCCCGCGCCGTCGACGCCCATCCGGACTTCGAGCGGCTCGCCGAGCCGGTGCTCTCGATCGTGAACTTCCGCTATCGGCCGAAGGACACGGCGCTGGACGACGTCGCCCTCGACGCGCTCAACCAGCGCATCGTCAACGGCCTCGTGGCGAGCGGCGGCTTCTTTCCGGCCCCGACGCGGCTCAAGGGCCGCGCCTCGATGCGGGTCTGCATCGTGAACTTCCGGACGACGCCGGCCGACCTCGACGCGCTCGTGGCCGAGGCCGCCGCCATCGGCCGCAGCCTCGCTAGCGCCTGAGCCGGCGGAGCGGGTGCCTGCGGGGCGCCTGGGGTGCCTCGTCGATCGGCATGTCGCGCCGGAGCAGCCGGGGGTCGCGCAGGCTCACGTAGCCCCAGGCCGGGTTGTCGTGCTTCGCGCGCAGGCTCGGCGCCACGGTCACGGCGAGGCCGAGGACCAGCGCGCCGGCCAGGAGCCCGCGCGGCCATGACCAGCGCTCGAGGCTCCCGCGTGAGCCGAGCCACGCGCCCGCGGCCACGATGATCAGCACCGGCGTCACGGGAAGCCGGAAACGGGGATGGCCGTGCACGGCGATGTGCACGGCACAGTAATAAAGAAGGAAAGCCACCAGCAGGACGACGCCCCGGCTCCATCCGACGCGCGCGACGCCCACGGCGAACGCGGCCAGCAGCAGCAGATACGGCACGAGGGTGACGACGCCGGCCCAGCGCAGGGCCTGCGGGGTCACGGGCCCGTAGCCGCCGCGCTCCATGTGGATGAGGGCCAGGTTGTCGGCGGCCCAGAAGCGCGGCATCTGCTCCCGCGTCTTCTCGAAGAACCATCCGGGCTGGCGCGATCGGATGTTCTCCAGGGCGAAGCCGACCGCGACCTTGTACTGGCGAAGGACGGCGTCGCGGCCGCGCACGGCCCGGTAGCGGCGGAACACCTGATCGTGGGTCAGGCTCGTGTTGCCCTCCCACAACGTGCGGCCGCTCATGATCGAGACCGGAACGAAGGTGCGATACACGACCCAGTTGCGGGCGGTCCACGGCGCGAGCGTCACGACCGTCGCCAGCAGGAACGCCGCGGCGGCCTTCCCGGCCGGCCGGGGCGTGCGCCAGAGCAGCCAGAGCGCCGCAACCGGGGCGAAGTACAGGGCGGGCTCGCGGGTCAGGGTCGCGAGGCCGAAGAGGACGCCTGCGGTCAGGGCGGCGCGGCTCGAGCCCGAGGCCGACGCGGCGAACAGTCGCTCGAACGCCCAGAACAGCAGGGTCACGTACAGGGGCTCGGCCCAGAAGTGCACCGAGTGCCAGACGCACTCGGGGTAGACCGCCACGAGCAGTGCGGCCAGAGTCCCGGCGCGCGTGCCGAAGAGGCGGTCGGCGATCAGGCCGACCGGGGGCACCAGCAGGCTCCCGGCCAGCACCTGGAACAGGGCGACCAGCGTCATGCCGCCGAGGCCGTGGCCGACGGCGATCAGGTACGGGAACAGCGGCGGGTAGAAGAGCTGCCGCCAGGCGACCGGATCGAAATGGAAGCGTTCGCCCAGGGCGACGCCGGTCAGCAGCCAGGTCCGCTCGTCGGCCACCGGGGCGGTGGCGGGCTCGAGGACGAGCAGGGCGAGGCGCACCGCGAGCCCCAGACCGAGCAAAAGCCACAAGCCTCGCCGCAACCCTATCTCCCTGCTCCTTAAGCTCTTGGAGGGTATCATTCGCCCAGCCCATCGCCGCATTCCAACCGCCGGCGACGCGCCGGCATCTCAAGGGGCGTAAATGATGGCGCTGTCCGAGGACGCGGGCGTTCCGGGGGTGGTCGCGAACCCCGACGACGAGAGACGGGCCCGCGAGCGGCAGCGCGTCAAGGAAGCCCAGGCGGGGAATGTGGCGGCATACGAAGAGCTCTACCGGGACAACGTGGGACGCGTGTTCGGCCTGTGCCTGCGCATGGCGGGCGACGCGACCCTGGCCGAGGAGCTGGCCCAGGACGTCTTCGTCAAGGCCTGGCAGAAGCTCGGCACGTTCCGCGGCGAGAGCGCGTTCTCGACCTGGCTCTACCCCATCGCCGTCAACGTGTCGTTGTCGGAGCGCCGCTCGCGGCGCCGCCGGACGTCGCGGGTGATGCCGACGGACGACCTCACGCCCTTCGAGAAGCCGGCGCGGCGCGAGGGCTCGGAGGAGCGCATGGACCTGCAGAAAGCCCTGACGGTGCTCCCCGAGGGAGCCCGGGCCGTGTTCGTGCTCCACGACGTCGAGGGTTACAAGCACCACGAGATCGGCGAGCTCATGGGCGTCGCCACCGGGACGTCGAAGGCCCAGCTGCACCGGGCCCGGCGCCTGCTCCGGGAGGCACTCGGACGATGATGACCTGCGAACGGGCCCTGGCCCTCCTCGACGACCACGTCGACGGGATGCTGACCGAGGCGGAGCACCAGGAAGTCGAGCTGCACGTGGCCGGCTGCGAGGCCTGCCGCAAGGAGGAAGCGGCGCTGCGCGCGTTCCTCGCCCAGGCCGCCTCCCTCAAGCGCGATCGCGTGCCGGCTCGCGACCTGTGGCCCCGGATCGCCGCGCGCCTCGGCGAAGAGAAGCGCGTCCTGAAGTTCCTGCCGAGGCGCCTGGCGCTGCCGGCGGGCCGGGCGGCGGCGGCGGCCGCTGCGGCGCTCTGGTTCGCCCTGCCCCAGTCGACGCGCGTTCCGGCGGGCGTGACGCCAGGCACCCTGACCGAGGCCTCGACCGGCGGCACGAGCGCCATCGCCCAGGCCGAAGCCGAATACGTGCGGGCCACGAACCAGCTGCTCACGGTCCTGAACGCCCGCAAGAAGAACATGGGCGCCGAGGACGCGAAGGCCCTGGACGAGAACCTGCTCCGCATCGACTCGTCGCTGCGCGAGGTGCGCGAGGCCCTCGACAAGGACCCGGAGAACCCGAAGCTCACCCGGATGCTCGCGTCGACCCACCAGAAGAAGCTCGACCTGCTGCTCCGTCTGATTCGCTTGTCGTCGCAGATCTCATGAAGGTTGAAGGAAGGCGGAAATCGATGTTCACGAAGACCCTGGTCCTCGCGGCCGTGCTCGCGGCCCCGGCGCTCCACGCGCAGCAGCGCCTCGACGAGAAGCGCTCCGCGGCGCCCGACGGCGTCGTCTCCATCGAGAACAGCGCGGGTTCGGTCAAGGTGATCGGCTGGGACCGCCCGGAGATCACGGTGACCGGGACGCTGGGCGCCCGGGCCGAGGGCCTGGACATCTCGGGCACGGCGCGGCGCACCTCGATCAGCGTCGACGCCCGGAATCCCCACGGCGTGCGCTCGGACCTCGAGATCCACGTGCCGGCCGGGAGCCGCGTCGAGATCGACTGCTTCGCGGCGGCGATCGACGTGAGCGGCGTGTCGGGGCCCGTGGTGGCCGAGACCGTCAACGGCTCGGTCTCGATCTCGGGCTCGTCCAAGGAGATCGAGGCGTCGAGCGTGAACGGCTCCGTGGCGATCTCGGGCTCGCCCAAGCGCGTCCGTGCCGAGTCGGTGAACGGCTCGGTCACCGTCAAGGGCGCGAGCGGCGAGCTCGACGCGAGCACGGTCAACGGCGAGCTGATCGTGGCCGGAGCGACCTTCGACCATGCCAACCTCGAGACCGTGTCGGGCAGCGTCGAGTTCGAGGGGGATCTCGCGTCCCACGCCTCGCTGGCCGTGAGCAGCGTGAGCGGCAACGTGACGCTGGGCTTCCCCTCGAAGATCGCCGCCGGCTTCTCGATCACCACCTTCAGCGGCAGCATCGAGAACGGCCTCAGCGCCGATCAGCCCGAGAAGATGAGCCGCTGGACCTCGCAGAAGGAACTGAGCTTCACCCTCGGCAGCGGCGGCGCCGACGTCTCGATCGAGACTCTCTCGGGCGAGATCGTGCTCCGCAAGCGCAACTGACCCGACAAGGCTTTCGAAGGAGACCCGTGATGAAGACCACGACCCTGGCCGCCGCCGCCGCCCTCGCCTGGCTCGCCGCAGCCCCCGCTTCCCTCGCGGCGGACTTCCAGTGGAAAGGCCGCCTGGCCGCCGGCAAGACCGTCGAGATCAAGGGGATCAACGGCGACGTCGAGGCCGCGCCGGCGTCCGGCGGCGAGGTCGAGGTGACGGCCGTCAGGACCGCGCGCCGCGACGACCCGGAGAGCGTCGAGATCAAGGTCGTCGAGCACGCCGGCGGCGTCACGATCTGCGCCCTCTATCCCTCGGGCTGGCGCGGCCCCAACGAATGCGCGCCGGGCTCGGGCGGCAAGATGGACTCGCGCAACAGCGACGTGCAGGTGCACTTCTCGGTACGCGTGCCGCGCGGCGTGACGTTCGCGGGCCGGACGGTCAACGGCTCGATCGACGCCCAGGACCTCGACGGCCCCGTGGACGTGAGCACGGTGAACGGCGGCATCGAGGCCACGAGCCGCGGCGTCGTGCGCGCGGAGACCGTGAACGGCTCGATCCGCGCGGCCATGGGCGACGGCGCCTGGACGGGACCCCTGGCGTTCACGACCGTCAACGGCTCGATCACCGTGGAGCTGCCCGAGGGCACGAACGCGGACGTGCGGGGCTCCGTGGTCAACGGCGACATCACGACCGACTTCCCGCTCACGATCACGGGCAAGTGGGGCCCCCGCTCGATGAAAGGGACGATCGGCTCCGGCGGACGTCAGCTCGAGCTCGAGACCGTGAACGGCGCGATCAAGCTGCGCAAGCGCGGCTAGAAGCTCAGGCCGAACCGGAAGTACCCCTGGGTCTCGCCCCCGGCGTCGAAGCCGTGGGCGAGGCCCACGACCGTCGTGAGCGGGACGCGGTGGAAGGCGAGCCAGTCGGCGCCCAGGGCGACGCCGGCGCCCTTCTTGATCGCGGCCGCGCGAAACGCGTCGTTCCAGACCTCCGCCGCATCGAAGAAGGCCGTGGCGTGGACGTGGCGCAGGAAGATCGGATACGAGCGCACGCCGCGCTGGGGATGCGCGAGCGGCACGCGGTACTCGGCGTTGCCGTACAGCAGCCTGCGGCCCCGGAACGCGTTGTCCTCGTAGCCGCGCAGCACGGCGGGGTTCGTGCGCACGACGTCGAGCAGGCTGGCGTCGGGAAAGCCGCCGATCGCGTAGGACTCCTCGAAGCGCTCCTGGCCGTGGGTCGTGCCGCCGCCGACGCGCAGCGCCAGGGCATCGGTCGAGCCGAAGACCCGCGTGTAGAGGCGCAGGTCGGCCGTGGCCTTGCCCAGCGCCACCTGGGAGCCGAGGGCCGGGTCCTCCTGGGCGTAGGCGAAGCGCAGCCGGAAGCCCTCGACGGGTGACACGGAGTACGGGAACTGACGCGCCGTCGACAGGCTCCAGGCCACCTCGACGGCGCCCAGGTCGAGCCGCGTCCTCGGGACCTCGGCGATCGCGTTCGTCTCGCGCCGCCGCCGATAGGCGAGCGACGCGGCCTGGCTCAGCCCGAAGGAGCGCTGGATCGGGAGGCTCGCGCGCAGGTTCAGCTCCTCCGTGCGGAAGTAGCCGCCGGCCCGGGCGGCGTCGCTCGTGTCCTCGACGCTCACGACGAAGGTCGGGCGGAAGCGGTCGTACTGGTAGTACCCGCGGAACCCGACGCGCTCCGTGTCGTGGCCGTAGTGGAGGTCGAGACCGTACGCGTGCCGGAACAGCGGGTCGACCCCGGCGGTGACGACGCCGATCTGCAGGTCTCGCGCCTCTTGGGAGCCGTTGAAGAGACCGGTGGCATACGGGCTCCAGAAGCGCGGCAGCATCGTGGGCAGCGGGCGGTACGGCCGATCGGCGCCAGCCACGGGCGCCGGCGCCGGGGGCGTCACGCCGTAGGAATCCACGAAGGCCTCGGCGGGCGCCGCCGCCGCGAGATCCAGGCGCGCGACCTGCAGGTCGTAGCCGTTCGCGCCGTAGCCCGCGAACGCGACCGACGTGCCGGCCGGATCCACGTCGGGAGCGAAGGCGCCGCCGATCAGGTTCGTCACGCGGAACAGCGCGCCGTCGGCCACGCGGACCGCGTAGAGGTTGGAGACGCCGTCGCGATCGGAACGGAACACCAGGTGCGAGCCGTCGGGCGTCCAGGTCGGCTCGACGTCCTTGGCCCGGTCGTGGGTCAGCTCGCTCACGGCGCCGCTTGCCGGGTCGACGAGGACGATGTCGAGGAAGCCGCCCTTCGACCAGCGGGCCGCCGCGATCCGATCGCCGGCCGGGCTCACGCGCGGGGCGCTCCACTCCGTCTCGGGCTCCGACTGCGTCAGCTGCCGCAGCCCCGATCCGTCGAGGCCGATCTCGAACAGCTCGCTGCGCCCGCCGAGCTCGCGGACGAACACGAGGCGTCCGCTGCGCCCCACGTCGGGATCCCGCGCGCGCAGTCCCCGGGTGACGCGGCGGCTGTGCCCGGTCGACACGTCGAGCGCCTGCAGGTCGGAGAACACCGAGAAGGTCCGGAAGATCTCCGGCTGGTCGAAGACGAGCGTCTTGCCGTCCGCCGACCAGGCGAGCGTCGTGCCGCCGTTGCGCCGCGCGAGGCGCCGGTCGCCGGTACCGTCGGGCCGGACGAGGCGGATCTCGCCGAAGCGCTCGAGGGTGCGGCTCGTGTAGGCGAGCCAGGCGCCGTCCGGGCTGAAGCGCGGGCCCACCTGGCGGATGCCGCGGGCCGTGAGGGCTCGGGTCTCGGTGAGGCCGCGAGCGCGGATCGCGTCGGCCTCCGCCTGCGCGGTGGCGGCGAGGGCGCGCTGCCACTCCTTCCAGCGCTCGTGGAAGCTGGCGCCGGTCACGGTCTGGGCCGTCCACTCGTCGGTGTAGGGGATGACGCGGCCCGAGTGCACGCGGGCGAGCTGCGGCAGCGTGTCGTCCCCGAAGCGGGCCGTGAGATCGCGAGCGAAGCCCTCGCCGTAGATGTAGGCGGCCTGCCCCCCGGGCCAGGCGTCGAGGCCGATCGTGCCGCGGTCCTCCGGCACCGAGCCCGACAGCGCCGCCACGCGCCGCACCATCTTCCAGTCCGGGTTGCGGCCCCGCCCGAAAGCCGTGTTCTCGGTCTCCTCGAAGGAGGCGAGGCCCTCGATGAGCCAGCCGGGCGTGAGCGAGTTCGGAAACAGGAACGGCGCGCGCCCGAAGACGTTCCGGCCGAACCCGATCAAGCCCCGGGCCTGCTCGAGATGGACCACGTGGGCCAGCTCGTGGGTCAGCACGAGCCGCAGCCAGCCGTCGTGGTTCCCGAAGTCGTCGCTGCCGTCGGGCCCCACGGCGCGGATGTGGACCAGCGGATACGGCAACGGCGTCGCGAAGCCGTTGGGATCGTCGGAGGTGTCGGCGATCACCAGGTGCACGGGCCGCACCTCCACGCCGTAGCGCCGCTCGTGCCGGTCGAGGATCTCCGTGGCCAGGGACGCCGCCTCCCGTGCCATCGCCTCGAGGCCCTGCGGGTACGTGACGACGACCTGGCTCGTGGACAGGGTGCGGAAGCGCAGGCCCGGCGGGAACGAGGCGGCGCCCGCGCCGGCCGTGAGGAGCAGCGCCAGCAACGGCAGGATGCGGCTGAAGCTCGGTCGCATGGGCCGGCGCAGGTTAACATGGCGGTCTGCATGGACGTCCCCGAAGAGCTGCTGAACGTCTACGACGCCGCGGGCCGGGTCGTCGGGTCCAAGCCGCGACGCGCCGCGAAGGCTTCGGGGCAGGCCGTCGGGGCGATCAACGCGCTGATCGTGAACGGCCGCGGGCAGCTCCTGATGCAGCGGCGCCCGGGCGACAAGGAGAACGGCGGCTACTGGGACAAGTCCGTGGGCGGCCACGTGAGCGCCGGCGAGGACTTCGACCAGACCCTCGTGCGCGAGGCGGGCGAGGAGCTGTTCGACGACCCGGCTTCGAGCCAGGTGGAGCTGGCCGCCTCGGACGAGGCCTACGCGGCGCGCCTGACGGCCGAGAGCCTCGCGCAGCGCGTGGTGCTGAGACGCGTCGACACGCGCCTCAACCTGCGCGACGTTCGCTATGCGCCCGACCGCAGCGTGCGCACGGTGCTCTATCACCTGGGCATCTACCTGGGCCGCACCGAGATCCCCCTCGCGGGCTTCAAGCCCCAGGCCTCCGAGATCGCCGAGCTCGCGTACAAGGATCCGGCGGACGTGGACGCGCTGCTGATCACCGGACAGCTCGCGCCCAACATGGCGTTCCTGTGGCTGACCCAGGCCCAGGCCGCGCTCTCGAGCGTGAGGTGACGATCACCCGGAGGCCGATCGACTGGGCGGCGCTCGAGCGGGCCTTCGGCGAAGCGGCGTCCGAGAAGGTGGTCGAGAGCCTGCAGCGCGCCGCCGTGGCCATGGTCCTGCGCGACGGGGAGCACGGGCTCGAGCTGCTCTTCATCCGGCGCGCGGAGCACCCGAACGACCCGTGGTCCGGGCAGATGGCGTTCCCGGGCGGCCGCTCCGAGGCGGGCGACGCCGACCTGCGGGCGACGGCCGTGCGCGAGACCCGCGAGGAGCTCGATCTCGACCTCGAGAAGGCCGGCCGCCTGCTCGGTCCCCTGGACGAGGTGCGTGCCATGGCGCGGCTGAGGCCCATGAACCTCGCGATCGCGCCGTTCGTCTTCCGATTGGAAGGCGAGCCGCGCCTGGTGCTGAGCAGCGAGGTCAAGAGCGTGCACTGGATCCCCCTCGCGGCCCTGCTCGATCCCGGCGCGCGCTCCGCCCACGTCTACGAGCACCAGGGCACGATGATCGAGTACCCGTGCCTGCGCGTGGCCGACGTCATGATCTGGGGTCTCACGTACCGCATGTTCGTGGACCTCGCCGAGCGTCTCGTCTAGCCCTTCCGCTTCGGCGGCGGCGTGCGCGGCGGAAAGGGGTCGGGAGCCGGCTGCAGCCAGATCCGGACTGGACCGCCCCGGACGACGAAGCGCCCCCGGAACTGCCCGGGTTGCAGCGCGATCAACGAGTGCACGCCGGGATCGAGGCGGTACCAGGCCTCCTCCCCGCTCCGGAAGCGGTCCCAGTCGCGCAGCTTCCACTCGAGACGGCCGAGGTTGAGGCCGCCGACCTTGTCGACGAGAGCCACGTCGGCCTGGGCGGCGGCGGCGAGGCACACGCGCCAGGCCCGCGTGCCCGCCTGACGTGGGAAGTGCCGCCAGGTCGGGACGTCCACGACGTGGCCCTCCGGCGACGCGCAAGCCGCCGCGTCCACGGGCCGCGGCTGCAGGTGGCGATCCTCCTGGAGCAGGCGCTCGAAGGTCGCGGCGTCCACGTCGAACCACAGGTAGGTGTGGCGGAAGTGGCCGGCGGGCTCCAGGTTCCGGCGGATCCAGCGGTGCGCGCGGTCGGAGACGACCCCGTCCAGGGAGTTCACGCTCATGACGTTGATGCCGGGCCGCACGTGGTTGGGCTCGAAGTGCTCGCCGGGGAAATCCCTGTCGTGCAGCCAGGCTCCCACCTTCTCGTCGTTCTGGCCGTAGTCGAGGCTCGAGCCGGCGATGTACTTGAAGGCGTCCTTCTTGGGCTGCACGGCCAGGTTCGTGAACGCGAGCTCGTTGCCGAGGAACGGCACGGCTTCCGCCGCCGCGAGGGCCAGCACGAGACCCGCGGCGCGCGGGGTGCGCGCGAGCGTCAGCAGGCCGGCGGCAGCAAGGGCGAACACGGGCGGCATCAGCACGAGACCGAAGCGATAGCCGATCTGCGCCCGCACGAAGAACGAGAAGTAGGCCCACTGGAAGACGAAACACCCGGCCAGGAGCCACGCCGCGGGCGGGACCGCCGACCGGCGTCTCACGAGGGCGGCGATGCCGGCGAGCTGGAGCGCCAGGAAGGCAAGCGGCGTCTTCACTGCCCAGGAGACGAGGAAGTAGTGGGGCGCGCCGGCTTCGTACACGTTCCGCAGCAGCACGACGGCCCAGTCGCGGGAGCGCTCGTGGCTGAGCGTGCGATCGACGCCGGTGATGAACGCCGACGGCAACGGCGCGCGCAGCTCGGGGAAGCGCGACGCCAGGCCCTTGAAGAGATCGGCGTGGAACGGCAGACGCCGCCAGGGCTGGCCGACGTCGCGGAAGCCGTAGGCCAGGGCGATCACGAGCAGGCAGCTGGCCGTGACGAGGGCTACGTGGGCCAGCAGCCGCGAGGCTCGCGGCCGGCGCCCGGACGCGACGACGAGAGGCAGGCAGGCGAGGACCGGCAGGAACGTGAAGGCCTGGAACTTCGCGACGAAGGCGACGCCGAGCGCCAGCCCGAGGACGACGGCGCGCCCGGCTCCGGGACGCTCCGCCCACCCCAGCCCCGCCACGAGCGCGAGCGTCACGCCGAGGGCGTACGGCACGTCGACCGTGGCGAGGGGAGCGTTGCCGACGATGCTGGGCTCCAGGGCGAGGGCCGCGGCGGCGAGTCCCGCGGCGTCGCGGCCGAAGACGCGGCGGGCCAGCAGGAACGTCGCACCCACGAGGAGCACGTAGGCCAGCACCCCGGGCAGGCGCGTCGCGAGCATCAGCGGGCGGCCGCCTGCGGCTCCCAGGGACTTCGCGGCGCGGCCCGCGAGGACGTACGGCACGCTGATCGGCGTCTTCGAGTTCCAGAGCGAGTTCGACTCGCGCTCGGTCTGTCCGCGGTCGAGGAAGCGCTCCGACCAGCGCAGGTGCCAGGGCTCGTCGTAGGTCCAGTCCTGCTCCCACGCCGCGTACACGACGCGGCCGAGGCCGAGCAGGAGGAAGAAGACCAGCGCCCAGCGGAACGCGCGCGCGGCGAAGGCGGACGGAGCGGTCTCCAAGCGGATGCTAGGATACCCGCATGGTCCGCCTCACGCGCGACGCGATCGATCTCGCGTCACTGACGCCCGCGACGCCGCGCGACGGCGCCGTGGCTCTGTTCGTCGGGGTCGTGCGGGCGGAGAACGGCGGCCGTGACGTCCTCCACCTCGAGTACGAGGCCTACGAGGAGATGGCGCTCGCCCAGATGGAGGCCCTCGCGGCCGACGCGGCGCTCCGCTGGCCCGTGACCGAGGTTCGCGTCGTGCACCGCCTGGGCCGGCTCGAGATCGGCGAGGCGAGCGTCGCGGTCGCGGTCGTGTCGCCGCATCGCAACGAGGCGTTCCTCGCCTGCCGCCACGTCATCGACACGCTGAAGAAGACCGTGCCGATCTGGAAGAAGGAGTTCTACGCGGACGGCGCGGTGTGGCTCGAGGGCCCGCCCTAGCCGCCGATCTGGAACATCGAGCGCTCCTCGGTCGAGACGCCCTCGTCGAGGCGATGGCCGGTCGGCTTCCCCAGCACGGCCTTGCGCAGGATCTCGGCCACGGCGGGCTCGCCGCCGCCCGAGCGGATCGCGCGCTTCACGTCGAGCTCGTCGTCGTTCAGCAGGCACAGGTGGAACTTGCCGTCGGCCGTGAGCCGCATGCGGTTGCAGGTGCCGCAGTACGGCTCGCTCACCGGGCTGATGAAGCCCACGATGCCGTCGCCGTCCGCGAAACGGAAGTTGCTCGACTCGTCCGAGGGCCCGCCGGACGCGGCCGGCAGCAACGGCCCGAGCTCGGCCTCGATGCGCTGGCGGGTCTCGCGGGACGGCACGAACTGCGACAGCGCCACGTGGGCCGCCTCGCCGCCGCCCAGGGGCATGAGCTCGATGAAGCGCACGTGCCAGCCGCGCTCCTTGGCGCGGCGCGCCAGGTCCACGACGTCCCTCTCGTTGTAGTCGCGGGTCACGACGCTGTTGATCTTGATCGGCGTGAGGCCGGCCTCCTCGGCGGCGGCGATGCCCGCCTCGATCTCGTCGATCGTCCCGAAGCGCATGAGCTTCTTGAGGCGCTCCGGGTTGAGGGTGTCGACGTGGATGTTGAGGCGCGTGAGACCCGCCTCGCGCAGCGGCTTCGCGAGGCGCGGCAGCAGGATCGCGTTCGTGGTCATGGCCACGTCCCGCGCGCCCTCGATCGACGCGATGCGGCCCACGATGTCGACGATGTCCGGGCGCAGCGTCGGCTCGCCCCCGGTCAGGCGGAACTTGTGGAAGCCGACGCCGACGGCGGCGCGGGCCACGAGCTCGATCTCCGCGGCCGTCAGCAGCTCGTCGGACGGCACGAACTTGAGGCCGCGCAGGGGCATGCAGTAGACGCACCGCAGGTTGCAGTGGTCGATGACCGAAAGGCGAAGGTAGTTGATGTCGCGGCCGAAGCGGTCTCTGGGCACGGTGCGGCGCTCTCCGAACGACCAGTCTACTCCCTCTGTTCGAAGCGCGCCCTCGCGGCGGTGCGCGCGAGCGCCACCTCCTCGAGCACGCTGCGGACCCGCGGGTGGGCGGCGGTGATGCGATCGAGGGCCGGCCGGTCGAGCTCGAGCAGCTCGCAGGGGCCCGAGGCCACGACCGTGGCCATCCGGGTGCGGCCCGAGAGCGCCGCGATCTCCCCGAAGAACGAGCCCGCCGGCAGCGTGCCGATGAGGCGCGAGCGCTTGTCGGGGCCGTTCACGAACACGCGCACGGCGCCCGAGGCCAGGATGAACGCGCTCTCCCCCGGCTCGCCCTCGGTGAGCAGGATGTCGCCGGCCTCGGCGGCCAGCAGGCGCAGGCCCTGGATCAGCGCGCGTTGCTCGTCCTCGCGCAGGCCGACGAACAGGGGGCTCGCGGCGAGGCTCGGCGTGTAGCCGCGCACCGGGGCGACCGCGTCCGCCTGGTGCAGGCGGTCCCGGAGCACGTCGACGATCCAGGCCTGGAAGAAATCGTCGGTCACGACGCGGCGCTTGCGCGGCGGCTCGGGGGTCGCGACGGGCTCCGGCATCTCCTCGCTCTCGGGCAGCGGTTCCACCATGTGCACGATGGGAGCCAGGCTGACCTCCTCGACGTCGCGCGTGCGGATGCGCTCGATCTTCTTGAGGACCGCGACGGCCTTCTCGGGGAAGCCCTCGCGGGACAGGTCGTCGGCGAGGCCGACCAGCACGGCCACGGCGTCGTCCTCCTTGCCCGTGCGCAGCAGGAGGTCGCTGAGGCGCAGCTTCATGCGCGGGTCCCAGCGGCTCTGGCCGAAGTGGGCGGCCAGGATCTCCCCGGCGTGGGCCTTCAGCTCCGGGTCGGCGAGGCGCACCGACCGCACGGCTGCGACGTCCGGGCTGGAGGCGCGCTCGACGTACGAGTCCTCCAGGATGCGCCCGATGCGCGGATAGCGCAGCGTCAGGGCCTGGAGCACCGGCGCGTCGAGGACCAGCAGCTCCGTGTGGGTGGTCGCGGTCACCGTGGCGGAGCGGGCGCGGCCCGACAGGCTCGCGATCTCCCCGAAGAACTGGCCCTCGGGCAGGGTCGCCACGGCCACGTTGCGCCCCGTAGGGCTCCGGATGAAGACCTTCACGGCGCCGGTCGCGATGATGAACAGGCCCTCGCTGCGCTCGCCCTCGGAGATCACGATCTCGCCTGCGTCGAAGCGACGCAGGCGCAGGTCGCGCACGACCCCCAGCAGCTCCTCTTCCGAGAGGTCCCGGAACAGCACGGACGCGAGCAGGCGCTCGGCGTGGGCCAGCAGGCGCGCCCGCTCGGACATCTCCGGAGACGCCGGCTGGGGAGGCGCCTGGTGCACGACGGCTTCCGCGATGTCGAGGAGCTTCTCCTGGAAGACGGCCTCCGACATCTCCGGCGCGGCGTCCTCGGGGACGACCTCGAGGACTTCCTCGGCCTCGACCAGCTCCCCCTCGAGGGTGACGGGCTCGGCCTCGGGAAGGGAGTCCTCGTAGCCGGGCGGGAACGTCTCGGGCGGCAGCGGCTCGACCACGAACTCCTCGTCGAAGACGTCCGACTCCAGCACCGGCACCGGCTCCGCCTCGAGCTCCGGCTCGACGGCTTCGAGCTCCAGCTCGGGCAGCGCCGCATCGGATGGA
>CADEEV010000074.1 GCA_902826455.1 uncultured Acidobacteriota bacterium
TGACCCAGCGCGGGGTCGTGATCGCCTCGGTGCTCGTCCTGTGCTGGTTGTGGCATTGGACCGGCGGGATGCGAGCACCCCTGCTGCTCGCGCCGCTCGTCGCCTTGTGCTTCGGCCTCGGCGTCCTCCGCGGCCGCGGCCTGGCCCTGGGCGCTTCCGTCGTCGGCGTGGTCGCGGCCAGCGCCGTGGTGGTGGTCGAGTCGCGCGACCTGCGGCAGGAGGTCCTGGTCCAGGGGCCGCGCTCGGATCGCTGGCTGGGGGCGGTGCCGAGCGCCGCGCCGCCCGAGGTCGCGGTGGCCCCGGCGTCGGAGGCGCTCGTCGCGACGCTCGCGTGGCTGGCCCTCGGCCTCCCCGCCTTCGCGTGGATCGGCGCCGGCCTGGGGCGGCAGCTGAAAGCCCGTGCGAGCCTGGATGGCGTGCGGGACCGGCTGGCCGAGGCCGATGCGGCCCTCCTCGACGCGGTGCCGGCGCCGCTGGTCCTGGTCTCCGGGGACGGCGGCGTGCTGTGGCGAAACCCGGCTTTCGACCGGCGCTTCGTCTTCGTCGAGGGCAACGTCGTGGGACGGCCGCTCGCGGAGTGCCTCGGCCTCTCGGACTGGAAGACGCTCGCCGGCGTCCTGGAAGGGGGCCCGCTCGAGCTGCCGAACAGCGCCGTCGAAGTGGACGGCGAGCGGCGCGTGGCGCGGATCGTCGCGCAGCCCGTCACGCTGGCCGAGGGCCACGCGATCCTCCTGCTCATCCAAGACGTCAGCGAGGCGAGTCGCCTCAAGGAGGCCGTGGACGCGGGTCCGCCGCTGGCCGTGACCGACCGCGGCGGCGTCGTGGTCTACGCGAACGCGAACGGCCGCCGGGCCCTGGCGCGCCGGGCCGGCGCCGCGGGACCGGACGAGGCCGAGCTCGTGAGCGTCCCCGTCTCAACGCCGACGGGTGCGGTGACGCTGCACCTTCCGGCGCGGCCCGGGGAGAAGACGCGCCCGTGATCCAGGGCGTGCTCGGACTCCTGGCGCTCGTGTCGGCCGCGCCCGTCGCGGGCGCTCCGCCGGAGACGCAGCACATCGTCGCGCTCGAGGCCTGGGGCTCCCAGGGGACGGTCGACAGCGGGGGCGGCGGCCTCACCTGGCGCATCACCCGTGCGCCTCTCGGCTACGTGTCGTTCGGCGGCTCCTTCGAGCGCGGCTCCTCCTTCGACTGGGCGTACGGGCGTCTCGAGCTGGGCCGCGAGCTGGGAGCGCGCTGGGGCGTCGCGGCCGGCGCCGACCTCGGCCACGGCTCGTTCGGCGTCACCGACGGCGCCTATCGCCTGTTCCACGCGTCGCTGTTCGGGCGGCCGCTGTCGCGCCGCTGGCTTCTCCAGGGGGAGCTGCGACTCGGCAGCGTCCTCGGCACCCGCAGCGACCGCGTCCTGGGAAGCGCGAGCGTCGTCGTGTCGCCGCGGCTCACGGGACAGCTCTCGGCCGGCCTTCCCCTGGGAGGCGAGAGCGAGGGCGGCCACATCGTGGCGCGCGCCGACCTGTCGAGCGGGCCCTGGCGCGCCTTCGCCGGAGGCGGACACGGCTGGCCGAGCCCCGAGGCGTCGAGCCTCGTGGGCGCGCTCCAGACCTACGGGCTGCTCTTCGCGGGGATCACCCATCGGCTGGGGGAGTCGCAGGAGGGCGGCCTCGTGTTCGAGCGCCAGGGCAATGACAGCGGCGCGCGCTACATCTTCCGGCTCTTCGTGGTCCTGCGCCGTTGAGCGAGGCGGCGGCGGGCCGACCGGCCGCGACCCCCGAGTCGCGCGCCGTGCGACGGGCGGCGCTGCTCGCGGGCGCGGCGGGCGGCCTCGCGGCCGCCTTGCTCTTCGCCCAGGTCGAGGAGCGGCGCTACCATGAGCGGCGCCAGGCCGCGGACCGCGTCATCGATGGTCTCGAGGGCCGGGCCCGCGCGGCCGTCTCCGGCGGCCTCAGCGCCCTCGACCTCGTGGCCTCGGGCGCTCGCGACGGGTGGAGCGCCGAGGGCTTCGCCGGTGTCGCGGCGGCGCTGCCGACGTCGCATCCCGGTGTGGCCGGCGTCCTGCGCCAGGAGGACGGAACGATCCGCACCTGGCCGGGCGAACTGGCCGTGCCGCTGGCCGAGTCGCGTCTCCTGGACAGCGCGATCGCCGCCTTCGACGAGTCCGCGGGCATCGGCTGGGCCGGGCCCCGCACGCTCCGGCGCGGGCAGGTGGCGTTGCTCGCGATCCGCCGTCCCCTGGGGCCCGACCGCGGCTTCGTGGGCGTGGTCCTGCTGCCCGGGGCGATCCTGAAGGACAGGGACGTCTCCGTGGCCGACCCGGGCGACGGGGCCGGCCAGCTCGCCGTGGGCGCGCGCGGCGGAGGTCTCGCGCCCGTGATCGGGACGTCCTTCGACGTGACGCCGGATCAGGCGGAGTCCCGGGACTTCGAGACCTCGGGCATCGCGTGGCGCGCCTCCGTGGGGCGCGTGGGGCGCTTCCCCTCGCGCGAGCGCGCCGGGTTCGGCCTGCTCTGCAGCCTGCTCGCCGCCCTCGGCGCGGCGCTCCTCACGCGCTCCGCGCTGCGCGAGCCCGACCGGCTGCGCAGCGAGATGGACAAGGGCCGGCGCCGGCAGTCGAAGGCGCTCCAGGAGCTCGAGGCCCAGGTGGTGGAGCGCGAGCGGGCCGAGGCCCAGCTCCACCACGAGACGACCCACGACGCGGTCACCGGCCTCGCGAGCCGGGCCCATTTCGCGGCGCGCCTGCAGTGGGCCCTGGAGTTC
The DNA here is from genome assembly GCA_902826455.1 of uncultured Acidobacteriota bacterium. Classification (GTDB taxonomy): domain Bacteria; phylum Acidobacteriota; class Vicinamibacteria; order Fen-336; family Fen-336; genus CADEEV01. Next base: position 2,752 of record CADEEV010000074.1, read on the forward strand.
GGCAAGGACTTCGAGGCCTTCCGGGTGTCGGTGCTGTTCGTCGACCTCGACCGCTTCAAGTTCATCAACGACGGGCTCGGTCTCGCGGTGGGCGACAAGGTGCTGCGGCTGCTCGCCCAGAGGCTGCGCGAGAACCTGCGCAGCGTCGACGCCACGGCGCGCGTCGGCGGCGACGAGTTCGCGGTGCTGCTGGCCGGCGTCCCGGAGGAGGACGTGGGCAAGGTGGCGGAGCAGGTCCTGAACGTCCTGCGCAACCCGGTGACGGTCGACGGCACCGAGGTGCGGGTCACGGGCAGCATCGGCATCGCCCACGCCGCGAAGGGCGTCCTGGACGGCCCCCAGCTCATGGAGAACGCCGAGCTCGCGCTGCGCAAGGCGAAGGCGGGAGGCCGCGACCGCAAGGCCTTCTTCGAGGAGGGCATGCTGAAGAAGGTCTCGGGGCGCGTCCACCTCGAGACCGACCTGCGCAAGGCCGTCGAGCGCGAGGAGTTCTTCACGGTGTACGAGCCCGTGGTGCGGCTCTCGACCGGCAAGCTCGCGGGCTTCGAGGCTCTCGTGCGCTGGAAGCACCCGGTGCGCGGCCTGGTGTCGCCCGGCGAGTTCATCCCGCTCGCCGAGGAGACGGGCCTCATCACCTTCATCGACCGCGGCGTGATGATCGCGGCCTGCCACCAGATCCGGGCCTGGAACGAGCGCTACTCCCGGGAGATCCCGCTCTTCATGAGCATCAACCTCTCGGGAGCCGACCTGACCCAGCCGCTGCTGGTGGAGCACATCCGCGAGGTGCTCGAGACGACCGGCGCCAATCCGGCCTCGGTGAAGATGGAGCTCACCGAGAGCGCGGTCGTGGACAACGCCGCGGGCGCCCTGGAAATCCTCCAGGGCCTGCGCGGCCTGGGCCTCGGTCTCTCGATGGACGACTTCGGCACGGGCTATGCCTCGTTCAACTACATCCGGCAGTTCCCGTTCACGACCGTCAAGGTGGATCGCTCCTTCGTGATCGGCGTGAACGCCTCGGAGAAGGACCGCGAGGTGGTGAGGGCGATCGCGGACCTCGCCCACTCCCTCGGCATGCAGGTGGTGGCCGAGGGGCCCGACCTCGCCCACCTGCCGACGCTGCGCGCGCTCGGCTGCGACTACGCCCAGGGCTGGTGCTTCTCGAAGCCGAAGATCGCCGAGGAGAGCGTCGCGTTCATCGAGGCCGACGCGACCTGGTAGCCCCGAAACGCGAACCGGCCGGGAGCAGGCGTCGCTCCCGGCCGGCCGCGTGAAGACGAACCGCTACTTCTTGAGAAGCCACTTCGTGAGGCCCTTGGCGCCGTGCTCGTCGGTGCAGAGCAGCTTCACGGTCGCCTGGGAGCAGCCGATCGTGAGGGCCGCCGTGGTCGGGTGCGGGGGCAGGTCGAGGGTGAGCGAGAGCGCCACGCAGGCGTCGGCCTCGAAGACGCAGTCGACGTCGTCGCCGTCCGGGTCGCTGACGTCGGCCTTGAGGACCACGACACCGACCAGGGGCAGGTTCACCGTCGCGCCGCCGCTGACCAGGGGCGCGTGGTTGACCGGAGCGGGTGTCGGGGTCGGCTGGGGCGTGGGCTCGGGCGTGGGCGTCGGGGCCGGCGTCGGCGTCGGGCCAGGAGTCGGCGTGGGCTTGGGCGTGGGCTGCGGGTTCGGCGTGTCGTTGTCGTCGGGCGCTGGGGTGGGCGTCGGGGTCGGCACGTTGCCGCCACCGTTGCCGCCGCGCCCCGGGTTCTTGCCGACCCTCAAGGTCAGCTTGCGCTCCGTCTGGGCCGTGACGCCCCAGACCCGCACGACGATCTCGTCGTCGGTCGACTTGCCGTCGTGCTGGTAGATCGCGATCCAGGGCTTCGCGAGATCGGGAACCTTGACGCTGCCGTGGGTGGCGCCGAAGGAGTAGGAGACGGTGTCGGCGCCGCCGTTGGGCCCGCTCGCCGTCACCGTGATCGTCGCGATGCCGGCCCACGGCACTTCCTCCGGGTCGATCGAGACCGTGGCGATGACCGGGGCCTCTTCCACCTTCGACGCCGCCACCGGGTTCCTCGCGTGGCCGCCGCAGGCTCCGAGGAGGAGCGCCGTCACGCCCACCAGAGACGTCAGCTTGATTCGATTCGTCATGTCACCCTCCGCACCCCTCGCTCGTTCACGCGCCGCGCGGGCAGATGCCAGCCAGGCTGCAAGGCCGTTGCCAGGCGTGCCGGAGGCGCTAAGTCGTTGGGAGCGCTAGGTCCGACGCGCGAGGCCGGGGTGGGGTCGGCAAGCCTTCCCCAGGGGCGTTCGGAGGAATTCCCGAGCCAGGAGCCGATCGGGCGTGGCAGAATCGCGCCTTTCCGGAGGAAGCCGTCCATGGCCGACGCGGCGCCGCACCTCGTTCACGACGTCTACTTCACCCTTGAAGACGCCTCGAGCGCGGCTCGCGATCGCCTGGTCGCGGCGTGCCACCAGTACCTGACCGGTCACGAGGGCACCGTGGCGTTCGGCGTCGGTACGCTGGCGGGGGAGTTCGATCGTCCGGTCAACGATCGCGACTGGCACGTGGCGCTGCACCTGGTCTTCGCGGACCGGGCGGCCCACGACCGCTATCAGGAAGCGCCGCGCCACAAGGCGTTCATGGCCGAGCAGCGCCCTAACTGGAAGAAGGTGCGGGTATTCGACGCGTGGATCGCTGCGGTGCGGTGATCAACGCCAGCGGCAGCGGCGCCCCGTAGCTGCCGCCCCGCTCGACGAACTCCCAGACCGGGTCGCCGGTGACGACGAAGAGGAACTCCGTGGCCACCTTCCACGCGACGATCGCGAGGAGGAGCGGGGCCGCGGGCGCCACGAGCACTGCGGCCGCCAGGGCCAGTTCGACGAGGCCCAGGCTGGGGACGTGGGCCGGGCCCAGCTCCACCGCCGCGAGGTGCTTCACGAGGAGCGGTTTTCCGCCGAGTGCGAGCAGGCCGTGACCCGCGAGCAGGAGCGCCGTCGTCAGGCGCAGGACACCGGCGATCGGGCGCGCGACCTCGTTCCCGAGCCGCTGGGGGACGAGGCGGTCGAGCCATCCCAGGCCCGGTGCCGACATCAGCAGCATCGCGAAGGGCACGCCGTAGTTTCCGGCGCGCTCGAGGAACTCCGGGAAGCCCTGGCCGGCCAGGGGCCGCATGAACGCCGTGAGCACCGCCCAGAACGTCATGTAGGCGAGGGCCGCGCGGGTGGGCCACACGAGCATGGACAACCCCAGCAGCATGTCGACCGCCCCGATCACCGGCATCAGCCGGTAGCCGAGGTCCGGGCCGATGCCGACGACCGCGAAGTAGGCGAGCCAGGCGGGCTTCGTGAGGATCCCGAACGCGCCATGGCCGACGAAGCACATCGCCGCGGCGACGCGGAGCACCAGGAAGAGGCGCCGCTCGAGCACGCTCAGTTCGCTCCGTCGCCCCGCGCGAACTTGATCGTGTACGCCGCGATGCGCACGCCGTGATCGTGGCCGCCCTGGACGTCGGCCTTGTAGTGGATGCCGCTGTAGAAGCGCGACATTCCCGCCTCGTCGGACATCGCCGTGAAGGCCGCCGCGTCGCCCGGGAAGAGGTAGCCGAGGACGCTGGCCGCGGCGGCCGAGAACGTCGAGTGGCCCGAGGTGTAGGACGGGAAGTTGGGCAGTCCGATCGACGTCTTCAGGCTCTTGTCGAGGTTCGTCGGCCGGGGGTTGTAGTAGAAGTACTTCGTCTCCCAGCAGCCCACGGCCGAATCGTGGAGCGACATGTTGATGAGCGCGAAGGCGCGCGCGGCGCGGACCTCGCTCCAGTGCGCGTCGCGGACGTACTCGGCGGCGATGTCGTTCCAGTGGCCGGGCGGCGTATACGTGCCGGCGCCGTCGCTCCACTTGTTCGCGATCGCGACCTGCTCGCGCGTGGCGTTGGCGACACCCGCCTTCACGTCGGCGAGCTCCTGCCGCATCTCCTCCGAGCTCGTGGACGGGGGCGGCTGGGGCCGCTCGGCCACGATGTCGGTGGGCGTCATCGCCCAGGTCTTCACCTGGCCGAAGAACGGCAGCATCGGCGGCCGGGAGGGGCTGTCGAGGCTCTGCCAGGGGATCTCGCCGCGAGCCTGGGTCGCCGTGACGAACGCCGCCCACTGGGCGGGCGTGCCGATCGCGCTGCGCATGCCGTCGGAGGCCGCGCGTGCCTGGAAGACCGCGGCGACGGCCTTGCCGAGCGCGACGCCGGCATCGATGTCGCTCGGGGCCGCCTTGCCGCCCAGGAGGATCGCCGTGCGCTGCTCGCCCACCAGCCGGTTGATGTCGTCGACGGCGGCAGGGAACAGGAGCTTGAGCAGCACCTCGTTGACGCCCGAGAGCACGGCGTCCTCCGAGGGGTACGCCGGCAGATCGCCCGCGGGCATGAGCGCCTGGATGCCGCTGTCGACCTTGCTCGGCGAGGGCCGGTTGTACTGATACTTGTAGGCCCACGCGGCCTTCAGCGCCTCGAACTGCGCCACCGTGACGTAGCTGTAGGCGCGGGCGGCGTACGGCGGGTTCGAGAACGGGAACTGGGGGTCGGCGAAGGGATTGGCGGCCGACGGAGCAGGGTAGGTGCCGTCCGGCTTGGGAGCCGGCGGCAGGTTGAAGCGCGCTACCTGCTCCCGCAGGATCTGGTTCCAGCGCAGCACGGCGCCGCCGCTCCAGTAGGCGATCGTCTCGCGCTGGGCGTCCGTCAACCCCGCCTGGGCCTGCTTGATGGAGGCGAGCTCGGCCTTGTACGCGTCCGACGCAGCGTCGGTGGGCGGGCCCACCGGGATCTGGGTCGCGCTCGAGAGCACGAGCATCTGCCACTGCCCGGCGTTCGCGTCGGTGCTGGCCGGGGTGGCGGGAGGAAGCTGTTCCGTCGGCGTGACGCTGTTGTTGCAGCCGGCGGCGAGCAGGACGGCGGCGAGGGCGATCGTGACGCGCATGCTTGCGGGACCTCGTTAGAAGTGGAGCGTGTACTGCAGGCCGGCCATCACCGTCGTGGTCTTCCCGACGTTGCGGCCGTCGAGGATGCGGGCGGCTTCGACCCGCACGGCCAGGTTCGTGGGCCTCGGCAGCGCGTACACCACCATCGCGCCGACCCTCGAGAAGTTCATCTTGTTCGAGACGAAGGCGAGGTCCTGGCGCCGGATGTCGCCGCCGCCGAGCGTCCGCTGCTGCGCGTAGTAGACGGGCGCCATCAGCTTGCGCCCCCTGTAGCCGGCACGCACCGTGTAGTCGAAGACGTCGGACATCTCGACCTCGTCGCTCAGGACCAGCTGGCCGTCGGTGTAGTAGGCGGGCCGGTCGAGATGGACGTTGCTGCGGAAGGTGTAGGCCGCCGTGGCCTCGGCGAACAGGCCGCTCTCGCGACGGTAGTTGAGCAGGAAACGCCCGGAGAGTTGCTTGCTGTGCAGCCCGATCGCGACCGGCAGGACGTCGAACACGTAGTCGCTCACCGGAAGGCCGGCCGCCACGGTCGCGAACCCGTGGAACGAGCCGCGGTCGAACACCTGGTACTTGGCGGCCAGGGTGAGGTCCTGGAGGCCGCTCTGCTTCTGCAGCGTGCCACCGCTCGCTTCGGTCGAGACGTAGGGAAGGGCCGCGATCAGGTTCAGGCGCGGCAGGACGCCGTAGTTCGCCACCCAGGTCACGCTCTGGGTGGTCAGGGTGCCGACGTTCTCGTTGTCGCGCTCGAGAGTGCCTTCCCAGTAGCGATCCCAGCTGTCGTGGCCGTACACGACGGCACCGAACAGCGCCTTGCGCTCGACCATCAGGCTGTCGTCGACCAGCTGGGCCGCCGCCGGCAGGGCGGTCGCGAGGAAGGCCGCGAGGCCCGCGACGCTCACGCGTATCGTTCTCGACACTCGCATGGAACTCTCCCGCGGCCGGGCCGCGCACAGGGTCGCGAAACTTTGTAAAGGCATCTCGCCGAAGTGACGCGAGGGTAGGAAAGGCCGGGGGCCCTCGTCAATCCTTAAGATTTAAGAACGAGCGGTCCCTGACTGGCGAAATGCCGTTGCGACAATCACGTAACCGCGTCGCAACCGGTGCCAAAAAACTTCCGCAAGTCGAATTAGTAAGGGGACGAATGCCGGGCTGTCGGGACGGTCCGCGAGGCGGCGCGCGCCGAGCGTCGCTCGGCCGTCGCTATGTCGTGATAGGGTACCGGCGGTCCCTGGGGGTCTCGGAAATCATGTCGGAATCCGATCTCGATCAGCTCTCGATCAACACCATCCGCACGCTGGCGATGGACGCCGTGCAGCAGGCCAACTCAGGGCACCCCGGAACGCCGATGGCGCTCGCGCCCGTCGCCTACGCGCTCTGGCAGCGGCACCTGCGCTACTCGCCCGAGCATCCGATCTGGCCGAACCGCGACCGCTTCGTGCTCTCGGCCGGCCACGCGTCGATGCTGCTGTACTCGATGCTGCACCTGACGGGCGTCCGGGCCGTGAACCCGAAGTACGAGGTTCTCGGCGATCTCGCGGTGTCCCTCGACGAGATCAAGAAGTTCCGCCAGATCGAGAGCAAGACTCCCGGCCATCCGGAGTACCGCTGGACGTCGGGCGTCGAGACCACCACCGGGCCGCTGGGCCAGGGCGCCGCGAACTCGGTGGGCATGGCGATCGCGTCGAAGTGGCTGGCCGCGCGCTACAACCGCCCGGACTTCCCGCTCTTCGACTACCGTGTCTGGGCGATCCTCGGCGATGGTTGCATGATGGAAGGGGTCTCGAGCGAGGCCGCGTCGCTCGCGGGCCATCTCGCCCTCGACAACCTCGCCTGGATCTACGACAACAACCGCATCACGATCGAGGGCGAGACGTCCCTCGCGTTCAGCGAGGACGTGGCGACGCGCTTCATGGGCTACGGCTGGAACGTCACCCGTGTCGCCGATGCCAACGACCTCGCGATGCTCGACCGCGCCTTCGGGATCGCGAAGGCGACCCACGGCCGGCCCACGCTGATCATCGTCGACAGCCACATCGGCTACGGCGCGCCCCACAAGCAGGACACCCACGGCGCCCACGGGGAGCCCCTGGGCGAAGACGAGATCAAGCTCGCGAAGCGCTTCTTCGGCTGGCCCGAGGACGCGAAGTTCCTGGTGCCCGAGGGCGTGCGCGAGAACTTCGCGGCCGGCGTCGGCGCGCGCGGCGCGAAGCTCGAGGCCGAGTGGGTGGCGCTGTTCGCCGCCTACAAGGCGAAGTACCCGAAGGAAGCCGGCGAGCTCGAGAGCATGCAGCGCCGCGAGCTGCCCGAGGGCTGGGACAAGGACCTGCCGACGTTCCCGGCCGACGCCAAGGGGCTCGCGAGCCGCGACTCGTCCGCCAAGGTCCTGAACGCGGTCGCCGCGAAGGTGCCGTGGCTGCTCGGCGGCTCGGCCGACCTCGCTCCCTCGACCAAGACGCTGCTCACGTTCGAGGGCGCCGGCCACCTGGAGGCCGGCAACCACGGCGGCCGCAACATGCACTTCGGGATCCGCGAGCACGCGATGGGGGCGATCCTCAACGGCCTCTCGCTCTCGAAGCTGCGCCCCTACGGCTCGGGCTTCCTGATCTTCAGCGACTACGGCAAGCCCGCGATCCGCCTGGGCGCCGTGATGGAGATCCCGGTCATCTACGTCTTCACCCACGACTCGATCGGAGTCGGGGAGGACGGGCCGACCCATCAGCCCGTGGAGCAGCTCATCGGCCTGCGGGCGATCCCGGGGCTGGTGACGATCCGGCCCGCTGACGCCAACGAGGTCGTCGAGGCCTGGCGCGTGATCCTGAAGCTGCGCCACGAGCCGGCCGCGCTGATCCTGACCCGGCAGGCCGTGCCCACCTTCGACCGCACCCGCTACGCCTCGGCCGCGGGCCTCGCGAAGGGCGCCTACGTGATCGCGGACGCCCCCGGCGGCAAGCCCGACGTGCTGATGCTCGCGACGGGCAGCGAGGTGCAGCTCTGTCTCGCGGCCCACGAGACGCTGTCGGCCGAGGGTGTCAAGGCCCGCGTGGTCAGCATGCCCTCCTGGGAGCTGTTCGAGAAGCAGCCGAAGGAGTACCGCGACTCCGTGATCCCGCCGTCGGTCACGGCCCGCGTCTCCGTCGAGATGGCGTCGTGCCTGGGCTGGGACCGCTACATCGGGCCGACGGGAAAGTGCGTGGGCATGAGCACGTTCGGGGCCTCGGCGCCGCTCAAGGCCCTGCAGAAGAAGTTCGGGTTCGAGCCCGACCGCGTCGTGGCCGCCGTCCGGGAGCAGCTCGCGAAGAAGGCCTGAAGAAATGCGCCTCGTCATCGGCTCCGACCACGCCGGCTTCGCCCTGAAGCAGGAGATGCTGGAGACGCTGCGCCGCGAGGGCCACGAGGTCGTGGACGTCGGCACGCACTCGACCGCGGCGGTGGACTATCCCGACTTCGCCCAGGCCGTGGGAGGGGCCGTCGTCGAAGGCCGCGCCGAGCGCGGCGTGCTGATCTGCGGCAGCGGCGTCGGCGCGTCGGTCGCGGCCAACAAGCTCCACGGCGTCCGCGCCGCCATCTGCCACGACACGTACTCGGCGCACCAGGGCGTCGAGCACGACGACATGAACGTGCTGGTGCTGGGCTCCCGCGTCATCGCGGGCGCCCTCGCCCACGAGCTGGTGCGCGCCTTCGTCGCGGCGCGCTACACGGCCGAGGAGCGCCATGCCCGCCGCCTCGCCAAGGTCCTGGCCCTCGAAGCCCGGGGGCGCTGACCGCTCACCACTCACTGAAGAGGAAACGCCGATGTCCAGCAATCCCGTCGCCGCGCTCCGCACCTTCGGCCAGTCCGTCTGGCTCGACTTCATCCGTCGCAGCCTGATCACGAGCGGCGAGCTCGCGAGGCTCGTGGACGAGGACTGCCTGGGCGGGGTCACCTCGAACCCGGCGATCTTCGAGAAGGCGATCGCCGGCAGCGACGACTACGTCGAGGCGCTGCGCGCGATCGTCCAGGCGGAGCCCTCGCTGTCGCCGAAGCAGGTCTTCGAGCGCCTCGCGATCAAGGACATCCAGGACGCGGCGGACGTGCTGCGGCCCGTCTACGACCGCACGAAGAGCTGCGACGGCTACGTGAGCCTCGAGGTGGCGCCGGACCTGGCCCACGACACCGACGGCACCGTGGCCGAGGCGCGGCGGCTGTGGAAGGACGTGGCGCGTCCCAACGTGATGATCAAGGTGCCGGCCACGGCCGCGGGGGTGCCCGCGATCCGCACGCTGCTCACCGACGGCATCAACGTCAACGTGACGCTGCTGTTCGGCCGGGGCGAGTACGAGGCCGTGGCCCACGCCTTCGTGGACGCGATCGAGGCCCGGGTCCGGGCCGGCCAGGACGTCGAAAGCGTCGCGAGCGTCGCGAGCTTCTTCGTGAGCCGCATCGACAGCGCCGTGGACGCGCTGATCGCCGAGAGGCTCAAGGGGGCGACGGCGTCCGACCGGGCGATGCTCGAGGGGCTGCTGGGCAAGGTCGCGATCGCGAACGCGAAGCTGGCCTACGAGAGCTACAAGAAGATCTTCTCGGGCGCCCGCTGGGAGGCCCTGGCCGCGAAGCACGCCCAGACCCAGCGCGTGCTCTGGGCGAGCACGGGGACCAAGAACCCGAAGTACAGCGACGTGATGTACATCGAGGAGCTGATCGGTCCCGACACCGTGAACACCGTGCCGCCCGACACCCTCGCCGCGTTCCGCGACCACGGCACGCCCGCGCCGACCCTCGAGGGAGCGCTGCCGGAGTCGCGCCGGATCCTGGCGGAGCTCGAGGCCCAGGGCATCTCCCTCAAGAAGGTCACGGACGATCTCGTGGTGGACGGCGTCAAGAAGTTCGTGGAGCCGTTCCAGAAGCTGCTGAAGGCGGTGGAGGAGCGCGCCCGCGAGGCGAGCGGCGTGCGCCGGTGAGCGTGCCGTCCTCGAGCCTGCCCCCGGCGCTCGCGCAGGCCGTGGCGGAGCGCCTGTCGGCCTGGGATCGCGACGGCGGCACCCGCCGCGTGTGGGCAGGCGACGCCTCGCTGTGGAGCGGCCAGGACGAAGCGAAGTGGCTGGGCTGGCTCGGCATCGTGGACGCCCAGCTCGCGGACCTGGAGCCGCTCCTCGAGCTCCAGGGCGAGGCGAAGGCGTTCCGGCACGCGGTGCTCCTCGGCATGGGCGGCTCGAGCCTGTGTCCCGAGGTCTGGAAGGAGACGTTCGGCGTCGTGTCCGGGTCGCCCGAGCTGTTCGTGCTCGACTCGACCGATCCGGCCCAGGTCCAGGCCCTGGCGGACCGCATCGACGTCACGAAGACGCTCTTCATCGTGTCGAGCAAGTCCGGCTCGACCCTCGAGCCGAACATCTTCAAGGCGTTCTTCTTCGACAAGGCGAAGCAGGCGCTCGGTGCCGCGGCCGCGAGCCGCTTCGTGGCGATCACCGACCCGGGCTCGAACCTCGAGAAGGAAGCGAAGGCCGACGGCTTCGGCCACATCCTGCCGGGTGTGCCGTCGATCGGCGGGCGCTACTCGGCGCTCTCCAACTTCGGCTTGGCGCCGGCCGCCGTCGTGGGCCTCGACGTCGCGAGGCTCCTGGGCGGAGCCCAGCGCATGTTCGCGGCCTGTGGGCCCGGCGTGCCCGCGGCCCAGAACCCGGGCCTGGTGCTCGGTACCGTCCTCGGCGCGGCCGCGAAGGCGGGCATCGACAAGCTGACGCTCGTCGCGTCGCCCGGTATCCACGACCTCGGCGCGTGGCTCGAGCAGCTCATCGCCGAGTCCACCGGCAAGGAGGGCAAGGGCATCATCCCGGTGGATCGCGAGGCGCTCGCGGCGCCGTCGGCCTACGGCGACGACCGCGTGTTCGCCTACCTGCGTCTCGAGGACGCGCCCGACGCCGCCCAGGACGCCGCGATCGCGGCTCTCGAGAAGGCGGGCAAGCCGGTGGTGCGACTCGCGGTCGCCACGAAGTACGACCTCGCGGCGGAGTTCGTGCGCTGGGAAGTAGCGACGGCCGTGGCCGGCGCGATCCTGGGCATCAACCCGTTCAACCAGCCCGACGTCGAGGCCAGCAAGATCGCCACGAAAGCGCTCACCTCCGAGTACGAGAAGACCGGGACCCTGCCCTCGGAGGCGCCGTTCTTCGAGGGCGACGGCGTCCGGCTGTTCGCCGATGCGGCGAACGTCGCCGCGCTGAAGAAGGCGGGCGGGGCCCCGTCGCTCGCCGGCTACCTGAGGGCGCACCTCGGCCGGCTCGCGGCCGGCGACTACTTCGCGCTGCTCGGCTACCTGCCCATGAACGCCGCCCACGAGACGGCGCTGCAGGCCGCCCGCCACAAGGTGCGCGACGCGAAGCGCGTCGCGACCTGCCTCGGGTTCGGTCCGCGCTTCCTGCACTCGACCGGCCAGGGCTACAAGGGCGGGCCGAACAGCGGCGTGTTCCTCCAGCTCACCTGCGACGACGCGAGGGACGTGGCCGTGCCCGGGCAGAAGTACACGTTCGGGATCGTGAAGGCGGCCCAGGCCCGCGGCGACCTGCAGGTGCTCTCGGAGCGGGGCCGCCGCGCCTTGCGCGTCCACATCGGGCCGGACGTCGCGCAGGGTCTCGCGACCCTCGACGCGGCCATCGCCCAGGCATTGGTTTAGGGGAGGGGGGCAGACGATGCAGCTCGGAATGATCGGCCTCGGCCGGATGGGCGCCAACATGGTGCGACGCCTGATGCGCGGCGGCCACACGAGCGTCGTGTACGACCGCTCGCCCCAGGCGGTCGAGGCACTCGTGAAGGAAGGCGCCACGGGCTCGACGAGCCTCGCGGAGTTCGTGAGGAAGCTCGAGACGCCGCGGGCAATCTGCATCATGGTGCCGGCCGCCTACGTGGACTCCTCGATCGACGAGATCGTGCCGCTGCTCGCGAAGGGCGACATCCTCATCGACGGCGGCAACTCCCACTACCAGGACGACATCGCGCGCGCGAAGCGCCTCGGTCCGCTGGGCCTCCACTACATCGACATGGGCACGAGCGGCGGCGTCTGGGGTCTCGAGCGGGGCTACTGCCTGATGATCGGCGGCGAGGACGCGGTGGTGAAGCGCCTCGATCCCTTGTTCGCGACGCTCGCTCCCGGCCCGGGCTCGATCCCGCGCACGGCCGGCCGCGACGCCCTCGGCGGCACGGCCGAGCAGGGCTACCTGCACTGCGGCCCGGCGGGCGCGGGACACTTCGTGAAGATGATCCACAACGGGATCGAGTACGGCCTGATGGCCGCGTACGCCGAGGGCCTGAACATCCTCAAGAAGGCGAACATCGGCAAGGCGGGCCACGAGAAGGACGCCGAGACGACGCCCCTGCGGCATCCCGAGCACTACCAGTACGACTTCAACATCGCCGACATCACGGAGCTGTGGCGGCGCGGCAGCGTCGT
>CADEEV010000075.1 GCA_902826455.1 uncultured Acidobacteriota bacterium
CGTTGATCGAGCGAGCGGCCGGGGGCGGCGGGGGCCCGGGCCTGATGGCCGCCCGCAAGCCGCCGCTCAAGAAGGGCGACGTGCTCGTGATGGTCGGCACCGTCAAGGGCGCGTTCCTGCTCAAGGCCTCGCGCGGGCGTGCGCGCTGGGAGCGCCTCGGCCCGTTCTTCCGGGGCGAGGCCGTGTACGCCCTCGCCCTCGACCAGCGTGCGGGTCGGCAGCGGCTGTTCGCCGGCCCGGAGAGCGCGCACTGGGGCGCGACGCTCCACTACAGCGACAATCTCGGCAAGAGCTGGAACAAGCCGGCGTCGGCGCCGATCCGCTTCCCCGAAACGACCGGCGCCGCGCTCAAGCGCATCTGGCAGATTGCGCCGGGCCGGACGGGCGAGCCCAACGTCCTGTATTGCGGCGTCGAGCCGGCCGCGCTCTTCGAGTCCCACGACTCGGGCGCGTCGTGGTCGCTCGTCGACGGTCTCTGGAACCATCCGCATCGCAAGGACTGGCAGCCGGGCGGCGGCGGCATGTGCCTGCACACCGTGATCCCGGACCCGACGCAGCCCCGGCGCCTGTTCGTCGCGGTCTCCACCGCGGGGGTCTATCGCTCCGACGACGCCGGCCGCACCTGGCGCACGGCCCACAAGGGCGTGCGCGCGCAGTTCCTGCCCGACCCGCACCCGGAGTTCGGCCAGTGCGTCCACAAGATCGCGGCCCACCACGCCCAGCCCGGCCGGCTCTACCTGCAGAACCACTGGGGCCTCTATCGCACGGACGATGCCGGCGACTCGTGGACCGACATCGCGAACGGCGTGCCGTCGGACTTCGGCTTCGCGCTCGCCGCGCATCCCCACGATCCGGACACGGCGTTCATCGTGCCGATCGAGTCCGACGCGTTCCGCTGCACGCCCGAGGGCAAGCTGCGCGTCTATCGCACGCGCGACGCGGGCCAGTCCTGGAAGCCCCTGACCCGCGGCCTGCCCCAGAAGAACGCCCTCGAGACGATCCTGCGCGACGGCCTCGCGACCGACAACCACGATCCCGCCGGCGTGTACTTCGGCACGCGCAGCGGCAAGGTCTACGGCTCGGCCGACGACGGCAACACCTGGAAGCTGCTCGCCGACGGCCTGCCCGGCGTCACGTGCGTCAAGGCCGCGACGATCGGGCCCGCCGCGTGAGCGTCGTCGTCCTCCCCGGCTATCTCGGGGAGATCGTCGGGGGCCGGGGACGGGTGACGCTGCCCGGCGCCCCGGCCACCGTGGGCGAGGCGCTCGCGGCGCTCGTGGCCGTGCACCCGGGACTGCGCGACCGCATCCAGGACGAGCAGGGCGTAGTGCGCACCCACGTCAACGTGTTCGTGGACGGGATCAGCATCCGCGACACGGGCGGCCTCGCGACGCCGCTCGCGGCCGGCGCCGAGATCCGCGTGCTCCCGGCCGTCAGCGGCGGCTGACGTATAGTCGATTCATGGACTATCGGCTTCTCGGCGGCTCGGGTCTCAAGGTTCCGGTGTTGAGCTTCGGCACCGGCACGTTCGGCGGCGGCGGCGAGTTCTTCAAGGCCTGGGGCGCCACGGACGTGGCCGAGGCCACGAAGCTCGTCGACATCTGCCTCGAGGCCGGCGTGAACTTCTTCGACACCGCCGACGTCTACTCGCGCGGCCTCTCGGAGACGATCCTGGGCAAGGCCGTCCAGGGCCGCCGCGACCAGGTGATCCTCGCGACCAAGGCCACTTTCCGCATGGCCGACGGCGTCAACGACCTCGGCTCCTCGCGCCACCACCTGATCGCGTCGTGCGAAGCGAGTCTCAAGCGCCTCGGCACGGACTACATCGACCTATACCAGCTCCACGGCTTCGACGCCCAGACGCCGATCGAGGAGAGCCTGCGGGCCCTCGACGACCTGGTGCGCGCCGGCAAGGTGCGCTACATCGGCTGCTCGAACTTCTCGGGCTGGCACCTGATGAAGGCGCTCTCGATCTCCGAGCGCCACGGCTGGTCGCGCTACGTCACGCACCAGGCCTACTACTCGCTGCTGAGCCGCGAGTACGAATGGGAGCTGATGCCGCTCGCGATCGACCAGAACGTCGGCACCATGGTGTGGAGCCCGCTCGGCTGGGGCCGCCTCACCGGCAAAATCCGCCGCAACCAGCCGCGCCCGGCGACGAGCCGGCTGCCGAAGACCTCGGACGACGGCCCGCCGGTTCCCGACGAGCACCTGTACAAGATCGTCGAGGCGATCGACGTCATCGCGGCCGAGACCGGCAAGAGCGTGCCGCAGATCGCCCTCAACTGGCTGCTGCAGCGCCCGACCGTGTGCAACGTGATCGTGGGGGCGCGCAACGAGGAGCAGCTGCGGCACAACCTCGGCGCCGTGGGCTGGAACCTGACGCCCGACCAGGTCACGCGGCTCGACGCGGCCAGCGCGGTGACGCCGGTGTATCCCTACTGGCACCAGCGTGTCGCGTTCGGCGCGCGCAACCCGCCGCCGGCCTAGGAGGAGTAGCCTTCCGCGTCGTGGCCGCCGGCGTACTCCGAGTCCTCGGGGCGCCGGATGCGGGAGTGGGCGACGACGCGGTCGCGCCGCAGGCCCCGGAAGTCCTCGAGGGACGTCCAGCCGCGGCCGGCGTTCTTCTCGAGGAACGCGGTCATGCCCGTGGTCAGCGCCTTGAGGACGTTGGGGCCGATGGCGTGGTCGAGCATCGCGGCGGTGCAGACCTGCACGGTGCCGCAGCCCAGCAGGAAGTAGTTCAGGGCGTCGCGGAAGTCGGCGATGCCGCCGATGCCCGAGAAGCTCCTGTCGGGGAACGCGTGGGTCATCTGGGCCACCTTCGCGATCGACTGCGGCAGGATCGCCGGGCCGCCCAGGCCGCCGGGGGAGACGAGGCCGTCGACGTTCATCTCGAACTCGAGGCTCTCGGCGTCGAACAGCGGCAGCGACGGGAACGTGTTCGACGAGACCACGGCGTCGGCGCCGCCGGCGAACACCGCGCCGGCCTCCATCGCGATGTCGCTCGTGGCCGGGGTCAGCTTGGCCCACACGGGGACCGTCGCGACGTCCTTCACGACCTTCGTCACGAAGGAGCAGAGCTGCTTGTCCTTGCCGATGTTCGAGCCCATGTCCTCGCGGTCCATGTGCGGGCACGAGAGGTTGAGCTCGAGGCCGTCGGCGCCCTCGTCCTGGCAGGTCTTCGCGAGGGTGCGCCAGTGATCGAGCTCCTTGTCGCTGCCGGAGCCGGCCATGATCGACGCGATCAGCACGCGGTCGGGAAACTGCTTCTTGATCCGGCCCAGGCGCGGCGCCCACCAGTCGAGGGTCTTGTCCGAGATGAGCTCCCAGTTCCACGAGGAGTGCAGGACCCCGGCGCGGCCCTTGTTCATGGAGAGCGTGCCGGTCTCGGCGTTCGCCCTCAGGAACTTCGTCTTCGGCCCGGCCACGTTCACGACGGGGTGCAGGCCGATCGTCTTCGTGACGACGCCGCCCCAGCCGGCCTCGAAGGCCCGCACGATGTTGCTCTCGGACTCGGTGGGCGGGGCCGAGGAGAGCAGGAACGGGTTCGGGAACCGGATCCCGGTGAAGGTGACCGAAAGGTCGACGCTCATGGCGTCAGGATAGCGCTGTAATATCCCGATGCAACGCTTTCCGTGAGGTACCCGTGAGAGTACGCTTCGACGACTTCCTGCTGGACACCGACACCCCGGCGCTGACCCGCGGCGGCCACGACCGGCCGCTCTCGCGCAAGGCGCTGCAGCTCCTGGCGATCCTCCTGGAGCGCCGCCCGCGGGCAGCCGCCCACGAGGAGCTCCGCGAAGAGCTGTGGTCGACCGCGAGCTCCTCGCGCCGCAGCCTCTCGAGCCTCGTCACCGAGCTGCGCAAGGTGCTGGGCGACGAGGCCCGCGAGCCGCGCTACATCAAGACCGTCCACGGTGTCGGCTATGCGTTCTGCGGCAACGCCAACGACACCCAGCCCTTGAAGCTGGACTCCCTCTTACCGCCCGGCTCGCTGATGTGGGGCGAGCGCTGCTTCATCCTGGTCGAGGGTGCCAACCTGATCGGCCGCACCGCGGACTGCCACGTCGTGATCGAGTCGCCGCTCGTGTCGCGCCACCACGCCTGCGTGCGCGTGGGGCCGAAGAGCGTGAGCGTCGAGGATCTCGGCAGCCGCAACGGCACGCTGCTCCAGGGCAAGCGCATCGCCAAGTCCACGCCCCTCAAGGACGGGGACCTGCTGAACGTCGGCCCGGCGCTGCTGCTGTACTGTGCCCCCAAGGGGCCGGCGACCCGCCGCCGGAACTAGCCCGCGGTCGCGGCGAAGGCCGCGTCGAGCAGGTCGGCGGCCTGGTCGGCGTCGGCCGGCGTCACGTTGAGCGCCGGCGAGATGCGCAGCACGTTCCCGTAGAGCCCGCCCTTGCCGATGATGAGGCCCTGGTCCTTCGCGGCCTCGAGGACGGCCGTGGCGCGCTCGGGCGCCGGCTCCTTCGTCTCGCGGTCCTTCACCAGCTCGAGGGCCTGCATCATGCCCATGCCCCGGACGTCGCCCACCACCGCGTGCTTCTCCCGGAGTCCCTCGAGGCGCTGGCGGAAGTGGCCGCCCGTCGTGGCCGCGTTCTGCACGAGGCCGTCGCTCTCGATCACGTCGATCACGGTCTTCGCCGCGGCCGCGGTGACCGGGTTGCCGCCGAAGGTCGCGATCGTCGAGCCCTTCCAGGAGTCGGCCACCGCGGCGCGCGCCATCGTGAGCCCGATCGGCACGCCGTTGCCGAGGCTCTTGGCGCCCACCACGATGTCGGGCTTCACGCCGTACTGCTCGATGCCGAACCACGTGCCGCCGGTGCGGCCCCAGCCCGTCTGCACCTCGTCGGCGATGTAGAGGCCCTCGTGGCGCCGGACGATCTCGGCCACGCGGCCGGGGTATTCCTTCGGGGGCGTGATGAAGCCGCCCACGCCCATGATCGGCTCGGCGATGAACGCGGCGGGCCGTCCCGAGGTCGTGGTCTTGATCACGTCCTCGACGTCCTCCGCGCAGGCGACGCCGCAGCTCGGGTAGCTGAGCTTCAGCGGGCACCGGTAGCAGTACGGCGCCCGGGCGTGGCGGATCGAGGGGTCCTGCACGCCCCCGAGCCGCCAGGGCGAGTGGGCGGTCATCGACATCGCGAGCATCGAGCGGCCGTGATAGCCGTGGCGCAGCGCGATCACCTCGCTGCGCTGGGTGTGGATGCGGGCGGTCAGGATCGCGGTCTCGATCGCCTCGGTGCCGCTGTTCGTGAAGAAGGCCTTGGCCGGCCGCTCGCCCGGGAAGAGCTCGCAGACGCGCTCGGCGAGGGCCACGAGGGGCTCGGTGGGGAACAGCGTCGAGACGTGCTGCAGCGTCTTGATCTGCTTCTCGATGGCGGCCACGACGCGGGGCTCGCAGTGGCCGAGGCCGACCGTGACGATGCCGCCGAAGAAGTCGAGGTACCTCTTCCCGGCCACGTCCCAGAGCCACTTGCCTTCGCCGCGGGCGAACGGCAGCGGCTCCTTGTAGTAGGTCGTGAGGCCGTAGAGGTACTGCCGGTGCTTGGCGTTGATGTCGGAGGCGTTCAGGGCTGCACCAGGGGACCGTAGGCGTCGGGCCGGCGGTCGCGGTAGAACTGCCAGGTGTTGCGGACCTGCTCGATCATGTCGAGGTTCAGGTCGCCCACCACGACCGCGTCCTTGTCGCGCGGGCCCTCCGCCACGAACTGGCCGCGCGGATCGCAGAAGTAGCTCTGGCCGTAGAACTCCCCGATCTTCCACGGCTTCTCCCAGCCCACCCGGTTGATGGCGCCGACGAAGTAGCCGTTCGCCACGGCGTGGGCCGGCTGCTCGAGCTTCCAGAGGTACTCGCTGAGGCCCGCCACCGTGGCCGAGGGGTTGAAGACGATCTCCGCGCCGGCGAGGCCGAGCGCACGCGCGCCCTCCGGGAAGTGGCGGTCGTAGCAGATGTAGACGCCGATCTTCGCGAAGGCGGTCTCGAACGTGGGGTAGCCGAGGTTGCCGGGCCGGAAGTAGAACTTCTCCCAGAAGCCCGGGTTGCAGTGGGGGATGTGGGTCTTGCGGTACTTGCCGAGGTACTTGCCGTCGGCGTCGATCACCGCCGCGGTGTTGTAGTAGACGCCCTTCTGGTCTTCCTCGTAGATCGGCACGACGATCGCCATCTTGTGCCGCTTCGCGACCGTCTGCATGAGCTTGACCGTCGGGCCGTCGGGCACGCGCTCGGTGAGCTCGTACCACTTCGTCTCCTGCTCGGCGCAGAAGTACGGGCCGTAGAACAGCTCCTGCAGGCACAGGATCTTCACCTTCTGCTTCGCCGCGTCGGCGATCAGCTTCAGGTGCTTCTCCAGCATGGCCTTCTTGATGGCCGGCAGGCCGGCCTCCGGGCCCTTCTCATTGCGGGCCTGGATGAGACCGCAGCGGACGATGCGGGGCATCAGGATCTCCTTCGGCTGGTGACGACCCAGTATGCCATCTCCATCTATGGCGCGGAACCGGCGGCGCCTTCGGCGCGCATGCGGTAGAGACAATAGGTCTCGTTCGCGACGATCGCGCGCTCGTAGCAGCCGAGCGCCTCGACTCCCGGAGTCGGCGCCAGGATGTAGTTGAGGACGAGCACGACGTCGCGGCCCTGGAGGCGGCCCTGGATGCGCGCCATCTGCAGCACCTGCTTGCGGGTCACGGCGCGCCGCTCGCCCGACCAGACGACGTGGGTGCCGAAGCGGCCCTGGCTCATGAAGTAGAACGGGCGCCCGAGACGCGCGGCGATGGGCGCCGCCACGAAGTCGAGGTCGCCGATCACCGGCAGGCCCGCGAGCTCGGGCGCGCGCAGGGCCTCCGCGACGCTGTCGCTGCGCGTGAACGGCAATCGGAAGTCCTGGACGAGCGCCACGGCGCCGGCCGCGACGTTCACGGCCAGCACGCCCGTGAAGACCGCCTGCGCCCAGCCCGCGAGGGGAACCTCCGGGGCCTGGGCCAGCCAGGCGCCGAGCAGCAGCACGATCAGGAACACGCCGTCGTGTCGCACCAGCCCCGGGCGCTGGGCGTAGCAGAAGAGGAACAGCGCCGCGGTTCCGCCCAGGTAGAACAGGAGAGCGCCGCGGCGGCGGCGGAAGGCCCAGCCGAACGTCGCGACCAGGAGCAGCCCCAGGCCGGCCGCGAGCCGAGGCCAGGCCTCGAGCAGGTTGCGGTTCCAGAAGCTGTCGACGAGGGGCGGCAGCGGCGCGTAGCCGCTCCACACGTGGTCCGCGGCCACGACGAAGCGCTCGAGTTCCAGGTCGAAGCGGAACGGCGCCAGGGCGCTCGAGTCCGGCGGCGGAATGGCAAAGGCGATGGCCCCGGCGATGGCGGCGGCCACGAGCGCCACGGCGCCCCACTCGGGCCCCTTCGGGGCGCGCCGCTCCAGCAGCGAGACGAGGACGACGGCGATCAGCGCGGCGAGCGCGACGAGCGTCGCGTGGAAGTGGGTGAGGGACGCGAGGGCCAGGAGGACCCCCGCGAGGAGCGGGCGGCGGGGCCGGGCGCACAGGGCGGCGCAGGAGGCGATCAGCAGCAGCAGGCCCAGGGCGTAGTAACGGCTGATCGTGCCGTACTCGAACAGCGGGAAGTAGCCGAAGGCGAGCAGCCACTTCTGGCGCAGAGGGAACGGCGCGCGAGTCGCGACCAGGGTGACCGCGAGGGTGGCCGCCAGCAGGTTGAGGGCCTGCATGCCGCGAGGGTCCGACGTGATCCGCGTCAGGGCGAAGAGCACGACGCCCCACAGCGGGGGCTGGCCGACGTAGCGGCTGTTCTCGCGGAGCTCGGCGAGCGAGCCGCTGGTCCGCGCCACGTCCCAGTACTCGAACTCGTCGCGCCACATCTCGTGATGGGCGAGGGCCACGAGCGCGACCGCGAAGAACGCGGCGACGAGGAGCAGCGGGTGGCGAAGGAAGCGTGAGCCCATCCAGGGGGCGATTGTGCCACGCGCGCGCCTCTCGCCTCGCGCGCCACGCTAGGATGGAACGATGATCAAGAAGCGCGGCGCCGCCGAACGCGGACACACGGACATCGGCTGGCTCGACAGCCGTCACACCTTCGCCTTCGGCGGCTATCACGACGCGGCCCACATGGGGTTCCGGGCGCTGCGGGTGCTGAACGACGACCGCGTGAGCGCGGGCCAGGGCTTCGGCACCCACAGCCACAGCGACATGGAGATCCTCTCGTACGTGCTGTCGGGGGCCCTCGCCCACGAGGACTCCTCGGGCGGCGGCGGCGTGATCCGGCCGGGCGAGATCCAGTTCATGCGGGCGGGAACGGGCGTGAGCCACAGCGAGCGCAACGCCTCGCGCGCGGAGGGCGTGCACTTCCTCCAGATCTGGATCATCCCGAACCGGCGCGGCCTCGCGCCCCGCTACGACCAGAAGACCGTGGACACCGGGGCCCAGGCCCGCCAGTTCGTGCTGCTCGCCTCGCGCGACGGCCGCGACGGCACGATCCAGGTCCAGGAGGACGTGGAGCTGTACGCGGCGAAGCTCGGGCCCGGCGACACCCGCAGCCTGAGCCTCGCCCCCGGGCGCCACGCGTGGATCCACGTCGCGTCGGGCGCGCTGCTCGTGAACGGCGTTCCGTTCGCCGAGGGCGACGGCGCCGCCGTCACGGACGAGACGGAGCTCGCCTTCGAGGGCCAGGACGCCGCCGAGGTGCTGGTCTTCGACCTCGCCTAGGGCCTGCTAGGCGCGCGTGAGGCGCGCCTGCAGGTGGGGCGTGAGGCTCTCGACGCGCGTCGTGGTCATGGCGACCTCGTAGCGCAGCGCGTCGCCCTCGAGCACGAAGCGCCGCGTCGACGCCCGCATCCGGGGATCGTTCCCGAAGTGCGCGCTCGCGAGCCGGAGCTCGAGGCGCCCGCCGGCGTCGTCGAGGGCGCCCGTCAGCACCTCGACCCGGCCGTTGTTCTGGCTGTTGACGAGGGTGTAGGCGCCCGTGTCGTCGGCGAGCACGAAGCCCGACTCCCAGTGGAGCGGCTCGTCCTGCTTCCACCAGGTCTTCTGCTCGAAGTGCAGCAGGGGCTCGCTCCGGTTCCACTCGAAGCGCAGCTCCTCGCGATAGTCGGCGCCCTCGATGGTGGGGAAGCGCGCCGTGCCCTCGCCGCGCCAGGTCCCGATCAGCCCCGCGAGACGTTCGATGTGCCGGCGTGCCGGCTCCGTTTCGGCCATAGGCCCTCATCGTATGGCCGCGGCGCGGATGGCTCATAATGTCGGGCTTCATGCGCCGCGCGAGCCCGCTCCTCTGTCTCCTCTCCCTGGCCTGGGCTCTCCCGGCACGCGCCGAGTTCCGGTCCGTGCTGCCCGCGTTCTCCCTGTCCCGGGACCACGGCGGCGCCTTCGTCCCCGGCTCCGACAGCGGCCTGGGCGCCGGGGCCGCCGTGCGGGCCCGCTTCGGCGGCGACCGCGTGCAGTGGGAGGTCGGGGGAGAGCTCGTTATCGGCGGCTACGCCACCGAGGCCGACAGCGATCCGATCCTCCAGCTCGCC
Organism: uncultured Acidobacteriota bacterium; assembly: GCA_902826455.1. GTDB lineage: Bacteria > Acidobacteriota > Vicinamibacteria > Fen-336 > Fen-336 > CADEEV01. Next base: position 9,515 of record CADEEV010000075.1, read on the forward strand.
GCCACCGTCGCGCGCCGGCAGGTCCTGGAGGAGGGCAGCCGCTTCTTCTGGACCATGGGCGCCGGGGCCGGGCTCGTGGGACTCGGCGGCTCGGGGGCCGCCTTTCCGCTGCGCCTCGGGGCCGGCGTCGCGTTCGGGCGCGGCGCGCCCGTGGGCCTCGAGCTGACGGCCTTCGATCGTCTCGTGGTGTTCGTGAGCGACGGCGATCCGCGCGTCGATACCATCAACGGCCTGGGCCTCGAGCTGGCCGTGCGCTTCGGCCGATGACGACGCCCGTGGCCGCGCGGCCGCCCCTGTTCAACGGGCCGTTCTTCCTGATGTGCGGCTTCACGTTCACGGTCTTCGTGTCGGCGTTCATGCTGTTCCCGACCATGCCGTTCCGCATCGTGGAGCTGGGCGGCACGCGCTTCGCCGCCGGCCTGTTCCTCGGCTTCCTGACCTACGCCTCGGCCTTTTCGGCGCCCGTGACAGGCGCGCTCGCGGACCGCTTCGGCAAGCGCCGCGTGCTGGTGGTCTGCGGCGCGGTGCTCACGCTGTTCTCGGGCCTCTACGGCGTCACCACGAACTACACGGTGCCGCTGGCGCTGGCCGTGGTCCATGGGCTCTTCTGGTCCGGCCTGCTCGCGGCCTCGGCCGCCCACATGACCGACATCATCCCGGAGTCGCGGCGCGCCGAAGGCATCGCCTACTGGGGGCTCTCGACGATTTGCGCGATCGCGATCGCGCCCTCCCTGGGGCTCTGGCTGTTCCATCACGGCTGGGTCTGGGTGTGCGCGGCGTGCGGCGCCTTCAACCTGGTGATGACCGGGATCGCGTGGTCGCTGCGCGACGCCGGCACGCTGCATCGCCACGAGAACGGCTTCGGCCACGAGCTCGTGGACTGGCGCGTGATGAAGCTCGCGTTCACGCTGTTCCTCTATTCGTTCGGCTACGGGGGCATCACGAGCTTCTCGGCGCTCTTCGCCGATTCCCTGGGCGTCACGCCCAAGAGCATCTACTTCACGGCCCTGGCCGCCGTGATGATCGTGTCGCGGCCCCTGACCGGGCCCCTGGCCGACCGCATCGGGCCGCGGCGCCTGCTGCTGCCGTGCCTGCTGCTGATCGCCCTCGGCCTCGTCATGCTGCCGCTCAGCACGGGCCGCAACAGCCTCGTGGCGTCGGCGCTGGTGTTCGGCGCCGGGTTCGGCTCCGCCTACACCGTGTTCGTGGCCTATGTCATGAAGCACGTGGATCCGCGCAAGCGCGGGGCGGCCTTCGGCGGCATCCTCGCGGCCTTCGACACCGGGATCGGCACGGGCTCGATCAGCATCGGCTACCTGGCCCAGCGCTACGGCTTCGGCGTCGCCTTCGGCGTCGCGGGGCTCCTGGCGGCGCTCTCGCTGCCGTACTTCCTGGCCGTCGAGAAGCGCCTGATCCCCGAGGCCTAGGCGCCCTCGACCGGCCAGAGCCAGGCGGCGCCGCGCACGCCGCTCGCGTCGCCGTAGCGCGGCGGCACGAGGCGCGTGTCGACGCGGTCGGAGAACACGAAGCGCCCCCAGAGCCGCGGCACGCTCTCGTAGAGCCGCGTGAGCTGGGAGAGGCCGCCGCCGAGGACGATCGCGTCGGGATCGAGCAGGTTGACGACCGACGCCAGGGCGCGCGCGAGGCGCTCTTCGTAGCGGGCGAGCGTCGCCTGGGCCGCCGCCCCGGGATCCCGGGCGATCTGCTCGCCGGTGAGGGCCGTTCCCGGGTTCACACGGGCGTGATCGGCCGCCAGGCCGGGTCCGGACAGGAACGTCTCGATGCAGCCGCTCCGGCCGCAGTAGCACGCGGGCCCGGGCCGCTCGTCGCCGGCGGGCCAGGGGAGCGGGTTGTGTCCCCACTCGCCGGCGATGCCGTTCGGGCCCGTGATCTCGCGCCCGGCCACGACGAGGCCGCCGCCGACGCCGGTGCCGAGGATGACGCCGAACACGACGCGGGCGCCGGCCGCGGCGCCGTCGGTGGCCTCGGACAGGGCGAAGCAGTTGGCGTCGTTCGCGAGCCGCACGGGGCGCCCGAGGCGCTCGGCCAGGTCGCGATCCAGGGGCTGGCCGTTGAGCCAGGTGGAGTTGGCGTTCTTCACCTTGCCGGTGGCGGGGGAGATCGTGCCGGGCATGCCGATGCCGACGCTGCCGCGTTTCCCGGTGGCCGCGTCGAGGGTCGCCACCAGGCCGGCGATGGCCTCGATCGTCCCCGCGTAGTCGCCGCGCGGCGTCGCGACGCGCTCGCGGGCCAGCTCGCGGCCCTGGTCGTCGAGGGCCACGGCCGCGATCTTGGTTCCGCCCAGGTCGATGCCGATGCGCATCAGGAGAAGGCCTCCGCGGCCGCCGCCACCGTGTTCGCGTGGATCGTCACCGTGTCGGCCGGGCGCGCGGCGTAGCCCCCGGCGAGGCTCACGGCGACGGGGACGCCCGCCGCACGCGCCGCGGCGAACACGCGCCGGTCGCGCTCGCGGAGCCCGTCCAAGGTGAGGCCGAGGCCGCCCAGGACGTCCTTCTCGTAGGGGTCGGCGCCGGCGAGATAGAACAGGATCTCGGGCCCGAAGGCCAGCAGGCGTTGCAGCGGGTCCTCGAGGGCCGCGAGGTACGCCTCGTCGCCGGTGCCGTCCTCCAGGCCGACGTCGATCGTGTTGGGCGGCTTCACGCCCGGGTAGTTGTGCTCCTGGTGCAGCGACACGCTGAACACGTCGGGGTCGCGGCCGAGGATCGCCCCCGTGCCGTTGCCGTGATGCACGTCGAGATCGAGGATCGCGGCGCGGGGCGCCTCTCCCGAGGCGCGCAGCGCGAGGGTCGCGATCGCCACGTCGTGGAGCAGGCAGAAGCCCTCGCCGTGGTCGGGAAAGGCATGGTGGAAGCCGCCGCCGATCAGGATCGCGCAGCCGTCGCGGCGCGCGAGGCGGCCCGCCAGGATCGCGCCGCCGACCCCGAAGTAGAGCGCCTCGACGAGCTCCCTCGACCAGGGCACCTCGAGGGTGCGGGCCTCGGGCGCCGTGAAGTCCCCGCTCTCGAGCTTGTCGAGATAGGCCGCGGTGTGGACGCGCCCGGCGTCCTCGCGCCCCGCGCGCTCGGGCGCGACGAAGTCGTCGTCCGCGGCGGCTCCCGTGGCGAGCAGCCGCTCGCGCACCAGCCGGTACTTCTGGGCCGGGAACACGTGGGCCCCGAAGTCCAGGTTGAACTTCGGGTGGAAGATCAGCTTGAAGGGCAGCACCGGAGACGGATTCTAGGCGACACCGGCGATCCGCTCGAGCTTCTCGCGCTGTCCCAGGCGATAGAAGCGCCGGGCTTCCCGGCACAGGTCGGGCAGGCGCGCGGGCTGCAACAGGCGCCGCTCGAGCCAGCCGCAGTAGCGGTCGGCCAGCCGGCTCGCGGTGTGGTAGCGCTCGGCGCGCTCCGCGGACAGCCCCTCGCGCAGCCGATAGCTCCGGAACAGCAGGCCCCGCAGCCCTTTCGAGACGGCGCCTTCGTTCTGCAGCGACGACAGGCAGGCCACCGTCAGGTACTTGTCCACCTCGGCCTGCAGCTCGAGCTCGAGCTCGGTGACCGTGCGGCCGCTGCGGGCGCAGAACAGCAGGTAGAGGAAGTGGCTCACCTCTTCCGTGAGGACGCACAGGGCATGGAGGTTCGCGGCGTCGACGCGCACGCGCGGGTCGCCCAGCGCGAGATCCTCCGCCACCGTGTCCTCCAGCACCACTGCGAGCGCGAGGTCGTCGCCTTCCTGGGCGAGCAGGGTGCGGCTGCCGGCGCCGGGCAGCCCGCCCGAGGCGCTCTCGAGGACCAGGAAATCGCTGACGGGCAGGCCGGCCTCGAGGGCGTAGATGCCTTCGAGGCGGCGCTGCACCGCCACGGGCAGCCCGTCGGGGGGCGCGCTCATCAGTGGCGCACGCGATCGCCGCCGGCGACGGGCGTGACGCCGCGCTCGCCGAGCTGGACGGCGGCGCGCCGGCTACCGGTCGCGAGCCAGCGCTCGTAGAGCCTCACCAGGGACGCCGGGTGGGCGAGACGGCTCTCCTCGGACACCTCGGCCAGCACGTCGGAGAACTGGGAGAAGCGCTCCGCGAGCTCCGCGAACAGTTCGTTGCCGAAGGGCCTCGGGCTCTCGCGGCCGAGGCAGGCGTAGGCGCGCCCGCCCAGGGCGCGGTAGTAGCCGTGGCCCGCGGCGGCGTGGTCGAGGCTGTCGGCGAAGAAGCCCGAGACGAACAGGGCGCTGTCGCCCAGGAGCCGCAGCAGCCGCGTGCGCTCGGCCCGCGGGGCCCCGACCGCGCGCAGGTAGAGCAGCGCCAGGGGCGTCTCGTCGTAGCCCTCTTCGCGGCCCGGCAGCACGTCGCCGCGCACGCACGCCACGAGCAGGTTGACGAGGTAGTACTCGGTGAAGGCGGAGGTGCTCACCCGCTGATGCTCCATGGCCTTCGCGAGCTGCTCGCGGAAGAACTGCGACGGCGTCTCGTCGCGCACCAGTTCGGGCATTGCTCCCTCCCCTAGGTCATCGTGCCAGCCAGCTCCGTCCCAGGATCGCCGCGTGGTCGACCATGATGCAGCGGTCCATCACGACCGTGACGCCCGCGGCCGCGGCCCGCGCCGCGGCGGCCTCGTCGATGCACTCGAGCTGGAACCACAGCGCCTTCGCGCGGGCGGCCAGCGCCTCGTCGGTGACGGCGCCGAGCTCCTCGCTGCGGCGGAACACGTTCACGAGGTCGAGGCTCCCGGGAATGTCCTGGACGCGCCGGTAGACCTTCTGGCCCAGGATCGCGTCCTCGCGCGGGTAGACGGGGATCACCTCGTAGCCGCGCTCGATCAGGTAGCGGCCGATCCGGTTCGAGTCGCGGTGCGGCTTGGGCGACAGGCCCACCACAGCGATCCGGCGCGCGCTCTCGAGCAGCGCGCGGATCGCCTCGTGGGGCGGGTTACTGAACAAACGTGACCTTGTTGATCTCGCGCAGGGTGGTGGCCCCCGAGAAGACGCGCTCGAGCGCCGACTCGCGCAGGAACGACATGCCCTCCTCGCGGGCCGCCTGCTTGATCTCGGCGCCGGGACGCCGGTCGAGGATCATCTGGCGGATGCGGTCGGACATGTCGAGCAGCTCGGCGATCGCGGTGCGGCCCCGGAAGCCCGTGCCGCCGCAGGCCTCGCAGCCCACCGGCTCGAAGAAGACCTGCTCGCCGTAGATGTCGGGATCGAGGCCCGACTCCCGCAGCAGCGCCTCGGCCGTGGGCGCCGACTGCTTGCACTGCGGGCACAAGAGCCGCACCAGGCGCTGGGCCATCACGCAGTTGAGCGCCGACACGAAGTTGTAGGGCTCGACGCCCATGTGGATGAAGCGGCCGATGACGTCGAAGACGTTGTTCGCGTGGACGGTCGTGAACACGAGGTGGCCCGTGAGCGCCGACTGCACGGCGATCTGCGCCGTCTCGGGGTCGCGCACCTCGCCGACCATGATCTTGTCGGGGTCGTGGCGCAGGATCGAGCGCAGGCCGCGGG
>CADEEV010000076.1 GCA_902826455.1 uncultured Acidobacteriota bacterium
CATCCGAGGCATCGTAGCATGCACGTTCCGGAGGTGAGCATTTGACGGACATCGAGTCTGTTCAGAAAGAAGGCCGCGTTTTCGAGCCCCCTCAAGGGTTTAGGGACCAGGCCCACATCAAGAGCCTCGCAGAGTTCCGGGCACTCTACGACCGCAGCATCCAGGACCCCGAGGGGTTCTGGGCCGAACAGGCGAAGACCCTCGTGTGGCAGAAGCCCTGGAGCCAGGTGCTCGAGTGGAAGCCGCCCTTCGCGAAGTGGTTCGTGGGCGGCAAGCTCAACCTCTCCGAGAACTGCCTCGACCGTCACCTCGCGACCTGGCGCCGGAACAAGGCCGCGATCGTCTGGGAAGGCGAGCCGGGGGAGACCCGCACCCTCACCTACCTGCAGCTCCACCGCGAGGTCTGCCGCTTCGCGAACGTCCTGAAGGAGCTCGGGGTCGCGACCGGCGACCGCGTCGGCATCTACATGCCGATGATCCCCGAGGCCGCCGTGGCGATGCTGGCCTGCGCCCGCATCGGCGCCACCCACAGCGTGGTGTTCGGCGGCTTCTCGGCCGAGGCCCTGCGCGACCGCATGAACGACGCCCAGGCCAAGGTCATCGTCACGGCCGACGGCGCCTGGCGCCGCGGCGCCGTGGTGAAGCTGAAGGCCGCGGTGGACGCCGCCGTGCCGGCGATCCCGAGCGTGAAGAGCGTCGTGGTCGTGAAGCGCCTCGGGGACGACATTCCCATGAGCGCCGGCCGCGATCACTGGTGGCACGAGCTCGTCGAGGCGGCGTCCGCGGACTGCCCGCCGGTCGCCCTCGACTCCGAGCACCCGCTCTTCATCCTGTACACGAGCGGCACCACCGGGAAGCCCAAGGGCGTCGTGCACACCACTGGCGGCTATCTGCTCCAAACCGCGCTCTCGACGAAGTACGTCTTCGACCTCAAGGACGAGGACACGTTCTGGTGCACCGCCGACATCGGCTGGGTCACCGGTCACAGCTACGTCGTGTTCGGGCCCCTCGCGAACGGCGCGACCACGCTGATGTACGAGGGCGCGCCCAACTGGCCCGAGCCCGACCGCTTCTGGAAGCTGATCGCCAAGCACCGCGTGAGCATCTTCTACACGGCGCCCACGGCGATCCGCGCTTTCATCCGCTGGGGCGAGCAGTGGCCGCGCAAGCACGACCTCTCGAGCCTGCGGCTCCTGGGAACGGTGGGGGAGCCGATCAACCCCGAGGCCTGGATGTGGTACCACGCGGTGATCGGGGCCTCGCGCTGCCCGATCGTCGACACCTGGTGGCAGACCGAGACCGGCGGCATGATGATCACGCCGATCCCCGGAGCGATCGCCACCAAGCCCGGCTCCGGAACGCTGCCGTTCTTCGGGGTCGTGGCGGCGGTCGTCGACAAGGACGGCAAGGAAGTCCCGGTCGGCGACGGCGGCTACCTCGTCATCCAGAAGCCCTGGCCCTCGATGCTGCGCACGATCTACGGCGACCCCGAGCGCTACGCCGAGACCTACTGGAAGCGCTTCCCGGGCATCTACTTCACCGGGGACGGCGCGCGCCGCGACAAGGACGGCTACTTCTGGATCATGGGCCGCGTCGACGACGTCATCAACGTCGCCGGCCATCGCCTCGGCACGGCCGAGGTCGAGAGCGCGCTCGTCTCGCACCCGCGGGTGGCCGAGGCCGCCGTCGTGGGCCGGCCCGACGAGCTCAAGGGCCAGGCCCTCGTGGCCTTCGTGACCGTGAAGCAGGGCCAGCAGCCGAGCGACGCCGTGCGCGCGGAGCTCAAGGAGCACGTGGTGAAGGAGATCGGCGCCATCGCGCGGCCCGACGAGATCCGCTTCTCCGAGGCCCTGCCGAAGACGCGCAGCGGCAAGATCATGCGCCGCCTGCTGCGCGACATCGCCTCGGGCAAGGAGACCCTCGGCGACACCACGACCCTCGAGGACTACTCCGTCCTGGCCAAGCTGCGCGAGGACGAAGAGTAGATGGATCACGTCACCGTCTACGCCCCGGGTTCGGCCTCGAACCTGGGACCGGGATTCGACTGCCTGGGCCTGGCCCTCACGGGACTCGGAGACACCGTCACGGCGGTGAAGGCCGGCGCCGAGGGCGTGCGCGTGGCCCGCGTCTCCGACCCGCGCATCCCGACGGACCCCGCGCGCAACACGGCCGCGATCGCCGCGGCGGCCGTGCTGAAGCACTCCGGCGAGCGCTTCGGCCTCGAGCTCACGATCGAGAAGGGCCTGCCCCTGGCCGGCGGGCTCGGCGGCAGCGCGGCCTCGGCCGTGGCCGGCGCCGTGGCGGCCCAGGCCCTGATGCGCAAGAAGCTCACGCGCGACCACCTCCTCGACGCGGCCCTCGACGCCGAGGCCGTCGTGGCCGGGCGCCACGCGGACAACGTCGTGCCCTCCCTGATGGGCGGCATGGTGCTGATCGCCGGCATGCAGCCGCTGCGGCTCACGAGCCTCAAGGTCCACGGCAGCTTCTACTTCGTGCTCGTGACGCCCGAGTACGGCGTCGAGACCGCGAAGGCCCGGGCGGTGCTTCCGAAGGACGTCTCGCGGGCCGACGCGATCGCCCAGGCCGCGTCCCTGGCGGCCCTCGTGCTCGGCTTCGAGCGGGGCGACGTCGAGCTGATCCGCGACTCGATGCAGGATCGCATCGCGGAGCCCGCCCGCGCCTCGCTGTTCCCGGGCTACGCCGCGGCGCGCACGGCCGCTCTCGCCGCCGGCGCCGCGGGCGTCGCGGTGAGCGGGGCGGGTCCTGCGGCCCTGGCGGTCGTGGCCGGTGGCCACACCGAGCCCGTGGCCAAGGCCATGGTCGAGGCCTACGCCGCGGCGGGCTTCGGCGCCAAGAGCCACAAGGCCCGCGTCGATCGGGCCGGGGCGCGGGTGATCGGATGAGCCAGCGCGTTTCCTGCGACAGCTGCGGACGGACGTTTCCGGTCGCCTCGCCGCTCGCGCAGTGTCCCTGCGGCGGGCTTCTCGGCGTCACGCAGACGCCCGCCGAGACGGGCGCCGCGCTACGGCGACGTTTCGACGCCCGCGTCGGCGCCGATCCCGCCGTGCAAGGCAGCGGCGTCTGGCGCTACCGCGAGCTGCTCCTGTCGGGCCGCGGCCCGATCGTCGCGCACCCCGAAGGCAACACGCGCCTGTACCGGCGCGACGCCCTCGCGCGCTACGTGGGCGTCGCCGACCTGCAGATCAAGCACGAGGGCGAGAACCCCACGGGCTCCTTCAAGGACCGCGGCATGACCGTGGCCGTGACGCACGCCGTGCGGACCGGCGCGACCGCCGTCGCCTGTGCCTCGACCGGCAACACCTCGGCCTCGATGGCGGCCTACGCCGCCAACGCGGCTCTCCCGGCCCTCGTGTTCGTTCCGGCAGGGAAGGTGTCGGCGGGGAAGCTGGCCCAGGCCCTCGCCTACAACGCCCGCACGCTGCTCGTGCGCGGCGACTTCGACGCCTGCCTGCGCCTGGTGCGCGAGGCCTCGTCGGCACTCGGCATCGCGCTGCTCAACTCCATCAACCCCTGGCGCGTCGAGGGCCAGAAGACGATCGTGTGGGAGCTGCTGCAGCAGCGCGGCTGGGATCCGCCGGACTGGATCGTGGTGCCGGCCGGCAACCTCGGCAACACGTCGGCCTTCGGCAAGGCGCTGCGCGAGCTCAAGGAGCTGGGCGTGCTGCGGCGCCTGCCGCGCCTCGCGGCGATCCAGGCCGCCGGCGCGAGCCCGTTCTTCAAGAGCTACAGGACCGGGTTCAAGCGGCGCTTCACCATGAACGCCGAGACCGTGGCGACGGCGATCCGCATCGGCGATCCCGCGAGCTACGACCGCGGCGTCCGGGCGATCCGCGACACGCGCGGCGTCGTGGCGGCGGTCGGCGATCGGGCGATCCTCGAGGCCAAGGCCGCGGTGGACGCCGCCGGCATCGGCTGCGAGCCCGCCTCGGCCGCGTCGATCGCGGGCCTGCGCCAGCTCGTCGCGCGGGGCGTCGTGAAGCCGGGCCAGTCGGTGGTCGCCGTGCTCACCGGCCACGTCCTCAAGGACTCCCAGACCGTGATGGACTGGCACCTCGGCAAGGGGCGCGGCCGCAATCGTCCCGTCGAGATCGAGGCCCGGGTGTCGGCGGTCGAGAAGCTGCTGAGACGCTAGGAGGAGCGGCCCGGCTTCAGGGCCGGGTTCGCCTCGGTCTTCTTGTCGGCCGTCGCCTGCGCGGCGCGGGCGTCGAGGGGCAGAACCAGCCCGAACACGCTGCCCTTGCCCTGCTCGGACTCCACCCAGATCTGGCCGCCGTGGCCCTCGACGATGAGCCGGCAGATGTACAGGCCGAGGCCCGTGCCGCCGATCTTCATGTGCTCGTCGGAGCGCACCCGCGAGAACTTCTGGAAGAGCTGCGCGATCTGCTCCTCGGGGATGCCGATGCCGTGGTCGACGACCTCGATCACGAGGTGGTCGTCGCCGCGCTGGCGGCAGCGCACGGTGATCGAGCCTCCGCCCGGCGAGTACTTGACGGCGTTGGTCGTGAGGTTGCTCAGGACCTGCCGCAGCCGGTCGGGGTCGGCCACGATCTTCGGGAACTGCGGCGGGATGTCGAGGAGCACCGAGTGGTCCGAGAGGCCCAGGGGCATCGCGTCGAGGATGAACGGCCCCAGGTCGATCTCCGTCCAGCGGAACTTCAGGAGGCCCGTCTCCATCTGCGTGATCAGCAGCGTGTCGTTGGCCAGGGACGCGAGGCCGTCGGTCTCGCTGATCACGGTCTTCATGAACTCCTGGCGCGTCTCGGGCGACAGGTTGGGCTCCTCGAGGATGAGCTCGGCGAAGCCGCGGATCGCCATCAAGGGCTTCCGGAAGTCGTGGGCGACGATCGCCACGAACTCGCTCTTGATCTGGTCGTACTCCTTCAACATGTCGTTGGCACGCATCAGCTCCTCGTGGAGCCGCAGGTTCTCGACGGCGACGGTGGCCTGGCCCGCGACGGCCATCAGGACGTTGAGGTCGTCGTCGTTGAACGCGGCGCCGCTCGCGCGATCGGCCGCGAGGAGCAGGCCGTGGATGCGCGGGCCGGCGGCGAGGGGCACCACCAGCACCGAGTGCAGGTCGAGATCGGCCGTCATCTCGGGCATGAGGCGCGTGTCGGACTGCGCCTTGTTGGACACGAGGGGCCCGTTCTTGCGGAAGTTCCAGCGCGAGCGCGCCTCGCCGTCCACGGCGTAGCGGATGCGCTGCACCTGCTCGCGGGTGAAGCCGAAGCCGTCGAGCTGGCCGATCATCTGGCGCCGGTCGCGATCGAACAGCAGCACCAGCCCCTTCTGCGCCTTCACGATCTCGGCGCACTGGCGGGAGAGGTGCGCGAACAGGGGAGTCGCGCCTCCGGCGAGGGAGAACGCCCACGACACCTTGTAGAGGCCCAGGAGTTCCTGCAGCTTGCGGTTCAGCTGGCGGCGATCGGCCTGGGCGCGCAGCAGGTTGCCCACGCGCAGCTGCAGCTCGCCCGGGTCGAGCGGCTCGCGGATCATCTCGTCGGCCTCGACCAGCGAGTCCGGGTCGTCGAGGCCCAGCAGCACCATCACGCCGAGATCGGCGCCCAGGGCCTGGCGGGCGCTGCGCAGCACGCCGCCGATGGGCGGCTCGGAGTAGCCCATGGAGGCGATCAGCAGCTCGGGGGTGCGCTCGACGATGGTCTGGACGACGCGGCGGCCCGGCTCGATGATCGTGACGCGGTGGCCCGAGCTGCGCAGGATCCGGGCCACGGCCTCGGCCCGCTCGGCGCTGCGGTGCAGCACGGCGACGTGGCCGACGGCGGGCGTCCGGCCGAGGATCACTGGGCGCTGCCGGGGGCGTCGGGCCGCTTGCGGCCGACGTTCGTGAACAGGCCGACGATCGAGCGCAGCGCGGCCCGGGCGATCGGCTTGACCAGGTACGAGTCGGCCCCGGCGGCCCGGCCCGCCGCGAAGTCCTTGAGCTCGCCGCGGGCGGTCACGAAGACGATCGGCACCGCCTTGTCGACGTTGCGCAGGCCCTTGCAGACCTCGTAGCCCTCGATGTCGGGGAGCCCGACGTCGAGCAGGATGAGGTCGAAGGGCCCCTGGGTGTCCGCCGCCTTCAGGCACTCGAAGCCGGAGGCCGCCTCGATGACCTCGAAGGTCTCGCCGCGTTCCTGCTCGAGGATGCTGCGCACGAGGGTGCGCGTGGGCGCGTGATCGTCGACGACGAGAATTCGTTTGGCCATGTCGTGAAGCCATTCTAGCCGAGGCGACGCCGGAGCCCCGGGCACGCCGGGAGGATTCCGAGGCGAGTGGCCGCGAGGGACGTCCAGAGGGCGGGAGGAGGGCTTGGGGTGCGCCGATTGCTGGAACTCTGCTAGTTGCTGGGTTTCAGGGCGCTACTGACTTCCGATAAGATATGTTATTTCCACCTACGGTACCCAGACGGCGAGGTCTTTGAAGTAGCCCCGATAGAAACCCCGGTCGCGGGTCAACAGCCGGTCGGCTTGCCTCGAGGCGTGGGCTCCGATGGCGAAGTCCGCAACGAGCCGTCCGCTCCGCTTCTTCCCGGCGCCACGCCTGGCTTTGCCCCAGAGCGCGCCGGCCAGGGTCGCGCTCTCGCTGGAGGTCGGCACGAGCTCGAGGCCGAGCTCGTCGACCGCCGCCCGGAAGGCCGCGTCCGTCTCGTAGTGCGCCCGGAGTTCGCTCCAGACCATCTCGTTGACGATGAGGCGCCCCTCGTCGTGCGCCTTGCGGAGCGCCGCTTGCGAGGCGGCTCCGAAGCGGGAATCGCCCGTGAGCACGTCCAGCAGGACCGACGTATCCACCGCCGTCCTCATCGGCTCGCCTTCCGCGCCTTCCGACGCCGAGAGGCTTGCGGACCGGGTCCTCGCATCGCAGTGATCGCGGCGTCCACGCCACCCGGCAGGCGCAGGGTTCCGAAGAGGCGGTCGACCGGATGCTCCCGGCGGCTCGTCAGGCTCTTCCTGAGAAAGGCCCCTCCGGGGCGCGCCTCGAACTCGATCTGGGTCCCGGCCCGGAGTCCCAGGGCGTTCCGGATCTCGATGGGCACGGTGATCTGACCCTTGCTGGAGATGGTGCTCTTCATGGTGACAAGGTAAGGCGGAGCAGGTAAAGAATCAAGAGCGACGGGCTTGAGTCTTTACTCCGCGAAAGCCCGGACCTTGCCGTCGAGGCCCGAGATGAAGACCTTCCCGGCCCCCACGGACGCCGACCCCGGGTACCCGAAGGCCACGTCCTTGGGCGCAGGCTCGGCGTAGCGCCACACGGGCTTGCCCGTGGCCCGGTCGACCGCGAAGATCCCGCCACGGTGCGGCACCGGGTAGCCGCCCAGCGCCGACGTCGGCATGTACACGCGGCTCTTCGTCACCGCCGGCTGGCCCCAGGCCCAGCCCCAGACGTCCGTCTTCCAGACCGGAGCGCCGGTCCTGGCGTCGAAGGCGTACAGCGCGGCGGCGTCCGACGAGCCCACGTACGCCACGCCTTCCTCGACCACGGCGGAGGACTCCACCCACGACGACCAGATGTAGCGCTGCCAGGCCACCTTGCCCGTGGCCGCGTCCAGGCCGAACAGGTCGTAGCTCCGGCTCCCGACGATCACGCGGTCGCCGGCGACGGCCGGCGTCGACACCACGGGCTTGCCGGTGTCGTACTTCCACAAGACCGTGCCGGCCTTCGCGTCGAGCCCGTAGACGTTCCCGTCGAAGCTCCCGAAGAAGGCGCGGCCGCCGGAGACGCTGGGCGCGGCCAGCACGCTGCCTCCGGAGGCGAACTCCCAGACCCGGCGACCGTCCGCGGCCTGGAGGCACAGCACCTTGCCCTCGTCGGTCCCGAGGTACAGGCGCCCGCCGTCCACGGTGACGTCGGACCCGAAGCGGTCGAAGCGGGACTTGGGATCGCTGGGAGGCAGCCGGACCACCGGCTTCGGGTTGACGGTCGTCTGCCAGCGCAAGGCGCCCGTGGCCGCGTCGAGGGCGTAGAGGATCCCGTCGTCGGCCTGGAAGTACAACGCGCCGCCGGGTCCCGCCACGGCCCGCGTGCGGACCGCTCCGCCGGCCTTGAAGCTCCAACGCTGCGCGCCCGTGGCGACGTCGAGCGCATGCAGCGTGCCGTCCTCGGCTCCGGCATAGACGAGGCCGCCCGCGACGCTGGTTCCCGGCCACAGCGGCGCCTTCGCGTCGAACGTCCACACCGGCGCCGCGATCGGCGCGGTCGGCTCCGGCCGCGCCGGCAGGTCGAGCGCCGCGACGCGCCTCAGGACCACCGGCAGCTTGTAGACCGGCACCAGGTCCTCGGGCACGACGCCGCTCAGCGTCCCCGCCGCCCGATCGTGCTTGAAGGCGAACGGGCCGAAGCGCACGTCGTGATCGTCGATCTTCAGCGTCGCGATGCCGAGCTCCGCATGGCGCATCTGCACGGCGAGCAGCGACAGCTTGATGACGACCTTGCCCTCGGGCCGCAGCTCGAGCTCGAGGCCCACGGGAATCGTCTCGCCCGCGTGGGTCAACTCCCCCGCCCAGGCCCCGGCGACCTCGGCCGGTAGCGTCGGCGCCCCGGGCTCCTCGCCGCGGACCGTTCCTGCCAGGCTCGAGACCACCAGCGCGCACAGCGCGACGTTCATTCGCATGGTTCCCCCCGTTGACGCGACGCGCCGGAGCTTACGCGAGGCGTGCGCTGCGGCCAGCGCCAATGGGACGAAGCGGCCCAAAGTGGCCACGACCGGTCAGGGCTCGAGATAGGCGTCGACGTCGGCGAGGCAGTAGTCGGCCGAGTCGATCGCGAGCTGCCGCAGGATAGCGTTGTGGCCGGACCCGATGAGGATCAGCACGCGGTCCCCGGGCTCGGTGATGCGGTACACGTTCGTGAAGATCCGGAGGTTGCGCTTGTACCAGTTCGTCAGCAGGTTCGACGTCTCGTAGAGGTCGCCCGAGTACGGGTCGGGCTTCAGGTTGTCGACGTAGAGCGCGCCGTCCTTGCGCGTGTACTCCCAGCCGTTCAGGAAGCGCAGCACGTCCAGGACGCTGTCGCGCTCGATGCGGGCCTGCGCCTCCCGGTAGATCGCGGGCGTCTCGCTCGGCGGCGAAGGCGGCTCGGGGGACGCCGCCGGACGGGGCTTCGGCTTGCCGATCTCCGCCGGCACGCGCCCGTCCATCCACATCGGAAAGTCCACGGCATGGATCGCCTTGTGGCCGAGCTCCTTCGCGAGGGTGAAGCCGATCTGGTCGGTCTCGTTGACCGTGAGCGCGTACTTCCCGGCCAGGAACGCCTCGTAGTCCTTCGCGGCGTTGCCGCCCTTGAAGGGCGACTCGATCGCGATCTTGGTCGGCGCGAAGGCCGCCAGCTTCTTGCGGACGAGGGCGATCTCCGCCTGCTTGGACTCCCCCGTCAGGTCCCCCACCTTCGTCCCGTACTGGTCCTGGCCGGGATTGCTCATGTGGAACATCCCGACGATCAGGATCGGCGTCGCGCCCGGCCGGCAGTTCCAGTCCTCGCGCGCGAACGGGGTCGCCGGCGCCGCCGCGGAGGCTGGCAGGGCCGCAATGAAGACGAGGAGGCCGAGGGTCGCTTTCATGGCGCGGATTCTAAGCGAAGCGCCCCCGGCCACGAGGCTCACCGCGCCCACGGCGGCGTGAAGGTCTGCCCCTGGACCACCGCCTGCCCTCCGACGGGCAGCACCACGACGGCTTCGAACGGGTCGTCCGAGGAGTTGGAGAGCGAGAAGTCGGTGTTCGGGGGCACGACGAGGGCCGATCCCGCCGACAGGGTCAGGGACCGGTCCCCCAGCGTGACGTAGGCGGTGCCGGACAAGGCCACGAACACCTCCTCCCGGGTCACCTGGTGCGTGCCGTCCGCGATCGAGCCCGGGGCCATGTGGATGCGCCACACGGAGTTCTCCCGGGAGCCCCGGCTGGGAGCCGCGAGCGGCGTGAACTGGATGGTGCCCACGGACACGACCGTGGCGTCGGTAGCGGCGATCAAGGCCATGCGATTTCTCCTGAAGTGGATGCCCCCACGTCAAGGAGCTTGACTATAATGGCTCGTGCCCCGAAAGGTCAAGACCCTTGACGAAGCCGCCCCGCCGCTGATCGACCACGTCGGCTTCCGCCTGTTCGGCGCGAGCGCCGCCTGGCAGGAGCGCTTCGCGACGGAGATGAGGGCCGCCGGCTACGCCTGGTTCGGCGAGGCGCGCGCCGCCCTGGTGCCCCACATCGACCGCAGCGGCACGCGGCAGTCCGACCTCACGGGTCGCCTCGGGATGACCAAGCAGGCCGTCCAGCAGCTCGTCGACGCCCTGGCCGCCGACGGCATCGTCGAGCGCCGCACCGACCCCGAGGACGCGCGCGGCCGTCTCGTCGGCTTCACCAACGATGGCCTGCGCATGCTGGCCGACGCGAACGTCGTCAAGCAGCGGATCGAAGCCGACTACCGGCGCCGGCTGGGTGCCAAGGCGTGGCGCGCCTTGGAAGACGGCCTCGCGGCGCTCCTGAAGGTCCAGGAGCGCCGCGTCGACTAGAATCCCCGTCCCATGAACCTGCTCGTCGCCCTCTTCATCGCCGCCGTGCCCGCGCCCCATACGACGCCCGCCTTCAAGGCCGACCCCGCCCACGTCTGCGGCTCCTGCGAGGCATGGAACGCCCCCCACGAGCCGTTCCGCATCTTCGGCAATACCTACTACGTGGGCGTTCAGGGCCTGGGCGCGATCCTGATCCACAGCGACGCCGGCCTGATCCTGCTGGACGGCGGGCTTCCCCAGACGGCGCCGCGCATCGACGCCAGCATCCGGAAGCTGGGCTTCCGCACCCAGGACATCCGCCTGATCGTGAACTCCCACGCCCACTACGACCACGCCGGCGGCATCGCGGCGCTGCAGCGCGCGAGCGGCGCGACCGTGGCGGCGAGCGCCTGGGGCGCCAAGGCGATCGAGAACGGCGGCCCGCTCGAGGACGATCCGCAGGCCGGCTTCGGGAAGGAAACGAACGCCTTCCCGGCCGTGAAGAAGGTCAAGGTCGTCGCGGACGGCGAGACCCTCACGGTCGGCAACGCCGCGATCACGGCCCACGCGACGCCCGGCCATACGCCGGGGAGCACGAGCTGGACCTGGCGCTCCTGCGAAGGCGAGCGCTGCCTGAACCTGGTCTACGCCGACAGCCTGACGCCGGTGTCGGCGGAGGGCTTCCGCTTCACCGGCGACGCCACGCACCCCAGCCGCGAGGCGTCCTTCCGCAAGGCGCTCGCGACGGTGGCCGAGCTGCCCTGCGACATCCTCTTCCGCACCCACCCCGACTTCGAGGCCATCGACGCGCGGCTCGCGGAGCGCAAGAAAGCGCCCGGCGGCCCGGATCCCCTGGTGGATCCCGGGGCCTGCCGGGCGTTGGCCGAGCGGTCGACGCGCGCCCTGGACGAGCGCGTGGCGGAGGAAGCGAAGGAGAAGCGGCCCTAGCGCTTCTTGAGTTCGGCGGCGATCGTGATCTTGAAGCCGTCCGGGTCGGTGATGGCGAAGTCGCGCATGCCCCAGGCCTGGTCGGTGGGCCCCTGGCTGAGCTCGCCGCCCCGCGCCAGCACCTGCTGGGCCAGCCGGTCGACGTTCTGGATCGTCACGCAGTAGATGCGGAAGCCCTCGCCCTTCTGGCGGTTCCGGCCGCGCTTCCAGTCGTCCTGGCCGAGCATCAGCTTGACGCTGCCGGCCGCGATCTCGACGCCGGCCAGCTTGCCGTCGCGCATCCAGCGGTCGACGACCACGAAGCCCAGGATGTCCCGATAGAAGCGCAGGCTGCGCTCGACGTCGTTGACCGTGAAGCTCGGCGAGACCTCGCGCAGACGCAGCGTCTCGGGCTCCTTCCGGTCCTTGAATCCGCCCTTCTTGGGGGCGCTCTTCTTGGCCGCCTTCGCAGGAGCGGCCTTGCGGACGGCTTTCCGGGCGGGCTTCTTCGCGGCTGCCTTCTTCTTCGCTGCCATCAGTCCATCGCCTCCGTGTCGGATGCCGTTATTTTAGCACCATCGAAAGCTGCAGCCCTTCGAGGTCCTTGTCCCGGAGGGCCTGGACCTTGAGCTTCGGGTTGAGGCCTACGGCGCGTTGAACGGCCGCCAGCGCCTCGTCGTTCCGGCCGTTCGCCTTGAGGATCACGGCGTAGTCGTAGACGACTTCGCCGAGCATGCCGGTCGCATGCTTCTCGGCCAGCGCCAGCGCCTGCTGCTGCAACGGCAGCGCGTCCGCGTAGTGCTTCTGCGTGAACGCGGCCCACGCCCGGTTCCAGGTGTCGTTGACGAGTCCCAGCCGCGTCAGCCGAGCGATCTCCCCGATCGGGTCGGCGTGATCGTCCACCCGGACGTCGATGGCGCGGTCGGTGAAGCCGTTGAATCCCCCACCCTCTCGCACGACCAGCAGGGCCGCGGACTGGTGGCCACGGCTATCGCCACCGGCCGCGTCCCCGGCGATGAGCGCGGCGAGCAGCCGCTCGGCCAGCGGCTTGCCCTTGGACTCGAGGAAGCCCTTCTCGAGGGCGACCACGACCGCCTCCCCCGTAAGGATGTTCCCCTGTACCGCATAGCCGGGCCCGCTCCGGCCGCCCGCCCACGACGTGCACTCCTTGCCGGTGTAGGTCACGCCTTTGCCGTCGGCGCTGACGATGCCGACCTGGCGCCCGTCACGACCGTCGTCTTTGCGAAGGAGCGCGTCGAGGACCTCTTTGGGGAGCGCCCCGCGCTCGAGTAGGTTGAGGCCTCGCACGCCGTAAGTGGTGTTGGCGTTCGACTGCGTGGCGACGGCGCCGACGCCGGCTTTAGCCCAGGGGACGACCGAGCCCACCGAGAAGAAGCGGCTGGCGACCGCGATACCGAGCTCGCCGCTCTCCGGGTCGGCGGCGACGATCGAGAAGGTCGCCGGCTTGCGCGGCTCACCGACGGCAACGGTCGCGAACAGCAGCAAGGCTAGGCCGACGAGAATCCTTCTCATAGCGTCGTGAACTATGGGACCTGCTTACAGTATGGTCAAGGCTCCAGCTGCACGAGAGCGGATTGTCCTTAGGGACACTCGGTTGCTCACAAGGCAGGAACCTGAGCGGTGCCAGATTAGACCGTGAGCTCATACCCCGGTTTCGGAGTTCGTCGGGAGCCCGCGCCCTCGGAACCGTTGCGGTATCGACGCCCTGAAGGGCTTTTTTCCAATCACTCACGTTCCTCTCAACACGGGACCGTAGGTATAGTCCGAGTGCAGCCATGGCCGCCGGCACAATCCTCGGCATCGAACCGACATCGAGGGCGGCGCGCCATCTGCCCGGCGTCTACATCGAAGGGCCATCGGTCGAGCAGAGGGGCAACCGTTGAACGCCGTCGAGATCGAGCAGTCCATCACCGACCTCGCGGAGGGAAACTTTGATCCTGCAGAGTTCCCCTTTGCCTTTCTCGAAGCCTTCGGCAACAAGGAGACCACCATCAAGCGTCTCCGCGCGGGGGCCTCTAACAAGTCGGACCTCGGCGGAGTTCTCCAGACCAACAACATTCACATCCTGACCTGTGACGCGGGACAGGTACCTAGGGCGCTTAACGCGCTAAGAGACAGTCCGGCAACCTTCAAGGCCAAGGCCAGGTTCATCCTCGCTACTGACGGCACGGATCTCGATGCGGAAGACTTGGCAAGTGGTCAGGCGGTCGCCTGCGCTTTCAAGGACTTCCCCGACCACTTTGGCTTCTTCCTGCCACTGGCAGGTATCACAACCGTTCGGCAGATCAGCGAGAACTCTTAGGATATCCGGGCGACCAGGCGCCTCAATCGGCTCTACATCGAGCTTCTGCGCGACAACCCCGAGTGGGGCCAGGCTGAGCGCCGCCACGACATGAACCACTTCATGGCGCGGCTGATCTTCTGCTTCTTCGCTGAAGACACCGACATCTTCGTCGGCAAGGGC
>CADEEV010000077.1 GCA_902826455.1 uncultured Acidobacteriota bacterium
CCATGGCCGCCGGGCCGCCCGGGGGATCGACGCCGCCGAACGCCCAGGCGTCTCGATGGTTGCCGAGCACCACCCACTCGTCGGGCCGCTCGCTGCCGCGGATGCGGCCCTCCACCACCAGGTTTGGCTGCACGTCCGTCTGCATGTCGGCCTTGATGCGCACGCGGGCCGCCTCGCCGCCGAGCCGGTACTCGAGGGGCAACGCGCCCTGCCACTCCTTCGGGGCGAGGGGACCGCCGAGGGCCTCGAGGATCGGCTGGATATCGCGCTGCGACATCGGCACCGCGATCACCTTCGGGACCGAGATCGCCTCTTCGACCGGGATCCGCTTCGCGCCGGCCACGGAGGCCCAGCCGGGCGTGAGGGGATCGCCGGGCACGATGAAGTCGTAGGCGATGCCGCCGCGCTGCAGGTGGCTCGGCGGACCCCAGGGGCCCTTGGGGAACACCTCGCCGCGAGCCGAGCCGTCCTCCGCCGGATCGGAGTACACGATCATGGCCGCGGCGCCCTCGCGCTGCGCGGTGAGGGCCTTGAAGCCGCGATACGAGTACGGGTTCGAGTAGCGGACGATCACGATCTTGCCGCGCGGCTCGATGCCGTTCTGCCGCAAGAGCGCGTAGTCCGCCGGGTTGCCGCTGTTCGCGTACACGACCGGCGCGGTGACGTCGCCCGAGGCCGAGAACGAGAGCCAGGCCCCGCTCACGCCGGGATGCGCCGTGTCCGGGTCCTCGGGATAGGGGTCCTCGCGCAGCGTCGGCACGTAGACGCGCGGCGCCAGCATCTCGACCGTCACCTCGCGCGGGTTCGAGGAGAGCACGTCGTAGCGCCGGACCACGACGTCCTCCAGACCCTGGGCACGCCACTGATCGGCGACGTAGTCGGCGAGGTCGTTGTTGCGCTTCGACGTGGCGACGTGGGGCTCGGCGGTGAAGTAGCGATGCCAGGCCCGGGTGCGCTCCGCGTCCGGGAGCGCGCGATAGCGGCGCTCGACCTCGCGTTGCGTGGCCGCCGCGGCCTCGGAGTAGCCGCGCACGGGCGGCGGCAAGGGCTCGCGGGCCCCGACCATGGCCGAGCTGCCGGCGAGCAGGGCGAGACCCGTCACGACGACGCGGAGGCAGTGGCGCATATGGCCGCCGAGGATAGGTCCCGTGGGTTCCCGGTTCAACCGCGCGTTGTAGAGTAGGAGCATGCAGGTCGCGTTCATGCTGTTGATCTCCGCTCTGGCAGCGGTCCAGGAGGCTCCCCGCCACGGCCATGGCGACAAGTACGGAAACCCTCCCGACCTGGACGGCTACATCGCGAGCCTGGCCGATCCCGCGCGCGACGCGTGGCAGAAGCCCGACGCCGTGGTGAGCGCCCTGGGCCTGCGGCCGGGCCAGACGGCCTGCGACATCGGCGCGGGACCGGGCTACTTCACGCTCCGCCTCGCGAAAGCCGTCGGCGCGACCGGACGCGTGTGGGCGGTCGACGTCGAGCCCGTGATCCTGGGCGCCCTGCGCGAGCGCCTCGAGTCGGCGGGCGTCGCGAACGTCACCCCGGTGCTCGCCGCGGCGCGCGACCCGTGGCTGCCGGCGGAGAGCTGCGACGTGGCGCTGATCGTGAACACGTACCACCACTTCCACGACGGGCCCGCCTACCTGCGGCGGCTCGCTCAGTCCCTGAAGCCCGGCGGACGCATCGTCAACATCGACTACAAGAAAGAGGCCGGCGTCAGCGGCCCGCCCCTCGAGCACCGCATCTCTCGCGACCAGTTCGTGGCCGAGGCCGGCAAGGCGGGTCTCGCGCCCGTGGAGGAGCCGGCCCTGCTGGCCCGCCAGTACTTCGTGATCCTGTCGCCCCGAGGCCATTGAGCATGCTCTTCGCCAGTCTCGTTCTCGCCGTCGCCGCGGAGGTCGCGGCCCCCGTCGTCAAGCCGGGGGAGATCACCGACCCCATCGTCTGCGCCACGAACCCCAAGATGAGCTACGCGCTCTATCTGCCCAAGGCCTACACGCCGGGGCGCGCGTGGCCGATCCTGTTCGTCTTCGATCCGCGCCGCCGCGGTGCCATGGGCGCCGAGGTGTACCGCGAGATCGCCGAGAAGCGCGGCTACATCATCGCGAGCTCCAACAACACCGAGAGCGACAACCCCAAGGCTCCCAACGGCGAGGCGATCGACGCGCTGTGGAAGGACGCGCTCTCGCGCCTGCCGGTCGATCCGAAGCGCATCTACGCGACGGGCTATTCGGGCGGCGCCCGGCTCGCCTGCACCATGGGTTACGCGCTCAAGGGCGGACTCGCCGGCGTGATCGCGGTCGGCGCCGGCTTCGCCCCGGACCGGCCGCCCGTGAAGGGCGTCCCCTTCGTGGTCTTCGGCACCGCCGGGATCCGCGACTTCAACTACTTCGAGCTGAAGAGCCTCGACGCGACCCTCGAGAAGCTCGGCGTGCCCCATCGCTTCGAGAGCTTCGACGGCGGCCACGAGTGGCCCGGCGAAGCGGTCGCGGCCCAGGCCCTCGAGTGGATGGACCTGCAAGGCGTGCGCTCGGGGCGCATCCCCGCCGATCCCGCCTTGTACGCGAGCTACTGGGACCGCGAGAGCGCCGAGGCGCGGGCCCTCGAGGCGTCGGGGCATCCCACCGAGGCCTACAACGTCTGGAACACGCTCGCCGTCGACCTGAAGTCGCTGCGTGACGTCGGCGAGGCGAGCGCGGCCGCCGAGCGGCTGCGCGTCGCGGCGGAGGCCGAGCTCAAGCGCCGCGAGAAGATCGACAAGCGCGACCAGGCGATCAACCAGAAGAACCGCGACATTCTCGAGACGATCCGGGCGGGCGAGGGGCCGCTCGTCCTGAGCCGGCTGGTGGCCGAGCTCGGCATCGAGGGCCTGCGCAAGGAGGCGGTGGGAGACAGCTACGAGGCGCAGTCGGCGCAGCGCCGCCTCGCGGAGATCTCGCCCCTCGCGAACTCCTACATCCCCAAGGAGCTCATGGAGCGCGGCGACTACCGCGGCGCCCTGACCTGCTACGGCATCGCGGCCGCGGTCCGTCCCGAGGCGCCCTACCCGCAGTTCAACCTGGCTCGGGCCCACGCGCGGATCGGCTCGAAGAAGGACGCCCTCGCGGCCCTAGGCCGCGCCCTCGACAACGGCTTCGACGATCGCGAGCGCTTCGAGACCGACCCGGACCTGGCGCCGATCCGCCAGGAGCCGGGCTACGCCGCACTGCTGGCGCGCCTGCCGAAGTCCTAGTCGCGCTCCCAGGGCAGCTCGGGCCGCCCGAAGTGGCCGTAGTTCGTCGTGGAGCGGTAGATCGGCTGCAGCAGGCCGAGGCGCTCCACGATCGCGCCGGGCCTGAAGTCGTAGCCGCGCACGAAGCGCTCGGCCGCGGCGGGATCGCCCGTGCCGAAGGTCTCGACGTGGATCGCGACGGGATCCGCGACCCCGATCGCGTAGGCCACCTGGACCTCGAGCCGCCGTGCGACGCCGGCGTTCACCGCCTGGCGCGCCACGAAGCGGCAGAAGTAAGCGCCGCTGCGGTCGACCTTCGACGGGTCCTTGCCGCTGAAGGCTCCGCCGCCGTGGCGCGCCGCCCCCCCGTACGTGTCGACGATGATCTTGCGGCCCGTCACGCCGCAGTCCGCGGCGGGGCCGCCGAGCACGAAGCTGCCGCTGGGGTTCACCGGGAAGCGGATCGACGGCTGATACCAGGCCCCGAGGACGCGCGGCGCCAGCACCGTCGTCACGTAGGCCCGGATCGCGTCCTGCGAGACCTCGGGTCCGTGCTGGGTCGAGACCAGCACGTCGGAGACGCGTACCGGCTGGTCGCCTTCGTACACCACCGAGACCTGGCTCTTGGCGTCGGGCCGCAGCCACGCGACCCGGCCCGCCTTGCGATCCTCGGCGAGGCCGTGGGCGAGCCGGTGGGCGAGCAGGATCGGCAGCGGCAGGCGCTCGGGGGTCTCGGCGGTCGCGTAACCGAAGACGATGCCCTGGTCGCCGGCGCCTTGCTCGCCCACGGGGTTCGTCGTGGGGTCGACGTGCTTGCCGATCTCCCAGGACTGGCCCGTGACGTGCTGCAGCACGTGGACACCGTCGGCGTTGAACGGAGCCGCCGGGTCGGTGTAGCCGATCGAGCGGATCGCGTCGCGCACGATCGTCAGGTGGTCGAGGCTGCCGGAGGAGCCGATCTCGCCTGCGAGCACCACGACGCCGGACTTGCACAGCACCTCGCAGGCCACGCGGCTGCGGGGATCGAGGGCGAGGTAGGCGTCGAGGATCGAGTCCGCGATCAGGTCGCAGACCTTGTCCGGGTGACCCTCCGAGACGGACTCGGAGGTCAGGGTCCGGGTGCGCACGCTGCGCGCGTTCCCGGTCGTGGCCGCGGTCGCGGCGGTCGTCGTGGCCACCGGCTAGGCCGCGACGGACGCCGGCCGCATCTCGATGCGCAGCGAGAGCGTGCACTCGCGGCGGTGCGGGTACTCGGCCAGCACCTGGTCGCGGCGGCGCCGCGCCTCGGCGAGGTCGGCCGTGCCGAGGGAGAAGCGCACGCGCTCCTTCTGCCAGTTGGGCAGGTGGATCGTGAACGCGACCCAGTACAGGCGTCCGTTGAGCCAGAGGTGGTGGTTGGGATCGGGCATGGCGTCTTCTCCTGCAACGAAGAAGACAACCGGAGAACGCGGGGCCACCGCGCCGGACACTTCTTTGCCTCTCTCACGCTAGAGGCCACATCTCCCGATCGGCCTCTCGGCCCATCGGAACGGCACCTTGGGTTGTCCCCCCAGGTTGCCGGGCCCGCGAACGGCGGGTCACTCCGGATGTCGCTCCGGAATATGCAACCAAACGGGCCCCGATGCAAGCGGGCGCCGTGTCATAGCCCGGAGTCCTACTCGAGAAGCATCCAGAGCAGGCCAAAGGTGCCGAGGCTGATCCAGGCGGCCAGCCAGAGGTTCGCGGGCTGGGGCTGGCTCACGCGCTCGTGGGCCCGCTTGCGCTCGGACTTCGAGCCGCCGCACGCGCAGCGCTCGTCCCGCCGCGGCACGTGGCCGAAGCAGCGCGGGCAGATCCAATAGTACCGGCGCGTTGTGGCGACGCTGAGCTGGGCCACGGCTCCAAGGAGGTGAGGTGCGGCGTCCACGGCACGGAGGGTTCGGTAGAAGTAACACGGGCGCGGCGGAGGCGCAACCTTTTTGTCACGCGGTCTTCATCGAGGCGCACAGGCTCCAGAGATCCTCCTCGCCGTGGCCCCGGAATTCACAAGCGTGGACCCGGCGATCGGCCACGAAAGCCCCGTGGAGAGAGGCCGCGTCGGACGCCGCGGCCGTCCAGAGCACGCTGTCGGCGCCTTCGTCGGGGCTCTTGGCGAAGAGGCGCGCCCAGCCGCTCGCCGCGACGCCCGCGATCCCGCCGGCCTTCGCGAACAACTCGGTCTGCACGCCGCCCGGGTGCACCGCGTTCGCCCGCACCCCGGTTCCCCGCAGGCGCCGGGCGAGCGCCCAGGTCCAGAGCCGGTTCGCCTGCTTGCTCTGGGAGTAGGCGGAGACGCCGCCGTAGGAACGCCGCTTGAACTCCACGTCCGAGAGGTCCAGGCCCCGCGCCAGCGTCGACGCGACGTTGACGATGCGCGCGGGGCCGCTCGCCTTCAGGAGCGGGAGCAGCGCCTCCGTGAGGAAGTAGTAGCCGAGCATGTTCGTCGCCCAGGTCCGCTCCAGCCCCTCGGCGGTCGTCTCGCGCTTCTGCAGCCAGACCCCGGCGTTGTTCACCAGCACGTGCAGCGCCGTCTCGGTCCGGCGCAGCTCGCTCGCGAAGCGGGCGATCTGGCCCTGCTCGGCGAGGTCGACGATGCGCACTTCGAGGGACGCGCCGGGCACGGACCGTGCCAGCTCGTCCCGCACGCGCCGGCCTTTCTCGAGATTCCGGCAGGCGAGGATCACGCGCGCGCCGAGCCGGGCGAGACCCCGCGCCGTCTCCTTGCCGATGCCCGCGCTCGCACCCGTCACGAGGCAGGTGCGACCGCGAAGGTCGGCGGCGATCGGCGTCAAGGCGACGCGATTCTAGCTTGACTCCTCGGGCCCGGACGGCGAGTCTCGGGCGTGGATCCCGCGGCCTGGCTCGTCGACAACGAAGGCCTGCTGCCCCGGGCCGGCCGCGCCCTCGACGTCGCGTGCGGCGCGGGGCGCCACGCCCTGTGGCTCGCCGCCCGCGGGCTGGCGGTTACGGCACTCGACCGTGACCCGGCGCGCATCGCCGCGCTCCAGGCCCTCGGGATCGACGCGCGCGTCGCCGACCTCGAGGCGCCGGGCGTGACACTGCCGCAAGACGCCTTCGACGTGGTCGTGGTGGTGAACTACCTCCACCGCC
Source organism: uncultured Acidobacteriota bacterium (assembly GCA_902826455.1). Taxonomy (GTDB): domain Bacteria; phylum Acidobacteriota; class Vicinamibacteria; order Fen-336; family Fen-336; genus CADEEV01. The sequence continues at coordinate 6,335 of CADEEV010000077.1, forward strand.
CGCTGTTCCCGACCCTGGTCGGAGCGCTGGCTCGCGGGGGGTGCCTCGTGTACGAGACGTTCACCACCGAGCAGGCTCGCCTCGGCCGGCCGACGAACCCCGACTTCCTTCTCGAGCCCGGGGAGCTGCTGCGGCGGCTCGCGTGCCTCACGGTCCTGCGCGAGCGCGAGCGCGTCGACGGCGGCCGCGCCGTGGCCTCGATCGTGGCCCGGCGCGACGGCTAGGGCAGCAGGACGATCTTCCCCACGTGCTCGTTCGATTCCATGAGGGCGTGGGCCGCCGCGGCCTCGGCCAGCGGGAAGGTGGCGTGGACGAGGGGCCTCAGCTCGCCGGCCTCGAGCCGCGGCCAGACCCGCTCGCGCAGGGCTCGCGCGATCGCGCCTTTCTCGGCGACGCTGCGAGGGCGCAGGGTGGAGCCCGTGATCACGAGCCGCCGTCGCATCACGAGGTCGAGGTCGAGCTCCGCCTTCGGGCCGCGCAGGTACGCGATCTGCACCAGCCGGCCGTTCTCGGCGAGGGCTGCGACGTTGCGGGGCAGGTAGTCGCCTCCGACCATGTCGAGGATCACGTCGACGCCGCGGCCTCCCGTCGCCTCCCGGGTCACCGCCACGAAGTCCTCGGCCGAGCGCTCGATGCCGCGCTCCGCGCCGAGCCGCTCGCAGGCCCGGCATCGTTCCGCGGAGCCCGCCGTCGCGAAGACCCGGGCGCCGAAGGCGTGGGCGAGCGCGATCGCCGTGGTGCCGATCCCGCTGGCGCCGCCGTGGACGAGGAACGTCTCGCCGGCGGCGAGCCGGCCGCGGTCGAAGACGTTGGTCCAGACGGTGAAGAACGTCTCCGGCAGCGCGGCGGCCGCGGCCGGCCCGAGATCGCCCGGGATCGGCAGGCACTGAGGGGTCGGCGCCACGGCGTACTCGGCGTAGCCGCCGCCGGCCAGGAGCGCCGTGACGCGATCGCCGAGGCGCCATTCCGCGACGCCGGCTCCGAGCCCGACGATCGTGCCCGCGACCTCCAGGCCCGGGATGTCGGTGGCGCCGGGCGGCGGAGCGTAGAGCCCGCGCCGCTGCAGCACGTCGGGACGGTTGACGCCCGCGGCTTCGACGCGGACCAGGACCTCGTCCGGTCCGGGCTCGGGCCGCGGGCGCTCGGCGAGCTCCAGCACCTCGGGGCCGCCGGGCCGGGAGATCTCGACGGCGCGCATGCGCGCGGGCAGCGTCACGCCGGGTCCTTGTCGCGCGCGAGCGACACCGCCGCGGCCTGGATGCGGATCAGCTTCTCGTAGACGAGGCCGATCGGATGCACGCCCTCCTCCCAGCGCGCGACCGTGCGCGGAGACACGCCGATGCGCCGGGCGAGGTCGCGCTGCGAGAGCTCCAGGGACGTGCGGATGCGGACGAGCTCGTCGCGGGTCATGGCTCGAGCACCAGTCGGGCCTCGGTCTCCTTCTCGATCGTCGCGCGGTCCATGCGGAAGGGATGGTAGTCCCCGGCGAGCCACAACGGGAGGAGGTCGTCGTAGTGGGGCGACGCCGGGTGACCCGACTGGCCCATGGGCAAGACGGCGAGCGAGCGCTCCAGGTCCTGGAGGTCCGTGACCTGCCGCATCGACGGCCCGTGGAGGACGCCGAAGTCGGCCTCGGGGAACTCCATCTTGTTCACCGAGAACGAGTGGCCGGCCACGGGGAAGGGGCCGCGGTCGAAGTAGAGGCCGAGCAGCTTCGAGCCGCGGCCCAGGGCGTGGCGGAAGCGCAGCGTGTGCATGCGCCCCCAGCGCCAGCTCGAGGCGTCGTCGCCCCAGGCGGTCGTGAGCTCGCGTACCGCTCCAGAGAAGGCGTCGCGCACGACCGCGGCCCGGTCTTCCAAGGCCGGAGTGTCGGTGCGATCGAACCAGCGCGCCGGCCCATGGCTCAGGACCTGCCGGATCATGAGCGCGGACACGTTCGCCTGGGCGCGATAGCCACGGGCGATCTCGTCGCCGAACTCGTCCTGGAAGATCGCGTAGAAGAGACGGCGATAGAACGTCGAGAACAGCGCCGGTGCCGCGAGGTCCGGGCGCATGTCGCCATCCCAGCCGCGCATCGCGAGGAGCGCGGCTGCCACTGCGGGATCCGCCGGCGGCTCGGGGAAGGCCTCGGCGAGGAGCGCGACGCTCTCGCGCGCCGAGATCACCACCGTGTCCGCCTGCATGCGCTTCACGTCGTCGATCGAGAGCCGGGGCCTGGCGTCGATCATCTCCCGGATCCGGAGGTAGCGATCGACAGGCTCCCACTGCGAGGAGATGTAGTAGGGCGAACGGGGAACGGTGGGGTTGTTGGCGGACGCGAGCCAGCCCTCTTCCGGGTCGAAGCTGCTGGGGTTCTCCTCGAAAGGCACGAAGCCGTCCCAGTCCTCGGAGCCATCGTCGCCCTTCCGGAACGCGCTCCCGTCCAGGCGGCCCTTGAGCTTCGGGATGAGCCCGATCGTCTGGAGCCCGATGTGGCCCTCGCGATCCGCGTAGGCGGCGTTCTGCGCCACCGCGCCGAAGTGACGCGCCGCCTCGCGGAACTCGCTCCAGTTGCGGGCGCGGTTCAGCAGGTAGGTGGCGTCGACCTCGTTGCCCTCGGGAGCGAAGTAGTTCCACTGGTACGAGAGCGCCCGCGTCTCCCCGGGCATCAGCTCGGAGACCAGGGGGCCATGGGGCGTGCTCCGGACGACGAGGCGCTCCGAGGCCCCGCCCTTGACGCGGATCTCCTCGGTGCGCTCCTCGATCGGCACCCACGCGCCCCGGCTCAGGACGCGCTTCGGGTCGGCCGGATCCAGCGTCTCGACGAAGAAGTCCGCGGCATCGAGCATCACGTTCGTGAAGCCCCAGGCGATGTCGCGGTTGTGGCCGAGCACGATCATGGGCAGGCCGGGGATCGTCACGCCCGTGACGTCCTGGGTCGGCGTCCGGACGTGGGCCTCGTACCAGATGCCGGGAATCCCGTGGCTCAGGTGCGGGTCGTTCGCGAGGATCGCGCCGCCGGTGGTGGTCTTCGAGGGTCCGAGCACCCAGTTGTTGCTCCCGCGCAGCGTCGGGATCGTGGCGAGCAGCGCGCGCTCGGCCGGCGTGAGATCGAACAGGCTCGCGTGGGGCGCGGCGGCCGAAGCGATCGCCCGCGGATGCACGGAGACCGGCCCGCCGAAGTCGAACGGGAAGAGCTCGGCCGCCCGTCCGGGCCCGACCCGCGCCGCGAGCTTCGTGAACAGCGGGTCGAAGTGCCACGACATGTTGAGGCCCCACGACATGTAGCCCAGGATGCCGACGAAGTCGTCGGGCTGGGCGGGTGCGAACTCGAGGCCGAGGATCGCGAACTCGGGAGGCAGCCGCCCCTGCATCGACGCCACGGCGGCGTTCACGCCGCGCGTGTAGCTCTCGATCGTGCGGCGCGCCTCGGGCCGCGCCAGGGCCAGCTTGGCGGCGGCGACCCGATGCAGCTGCATCGTCCGGAACAGCCGGTCGGTCTTGAGCATCGACGGCCCGAACAGCTCGGAGAGCCGGCCCTGCGACAGGTGCCGGAGCAGCTGCATCTGGAACAGGCGATCCTGGGCCGCCGCGAAGCCGAGGGCGAAGGCGGCATCCTCGTCGGAGGCGGCGAAGACGTGGGGCACGCCCCAGCGATCCCGGAGGATCTCCGCCCGCGCGCCGATGCCCGGGGCGCGGACCGTGCCGTAGAGGGTCGGCAGCGAGCGCGCCACGAAGGCGCGGGCCCAGAGCGCGGCCGCGGCGGTCACGACGAGCAGCAGCGCCAGGAGCCGGCCGAGAACACGCATGCGGCGTGAGGCTACCACCACTCCGCGCGGCCTCGCCGGACGCGTGGTAACTTACGCGCCGATGAGCAGCGTGCGCCTGCCGGGCCCCTTCGCCATGCGTCACGGGGGAAATCTCGCGAGCGTCGAGATCGTCTACGAGACGTGGGGCGCGCTCTCGCCCGCGAAGGACAACGCGCTGCTGATCGTCACGGGGCTCTCGCCGGGCGCCCACGCCGCGTCGTCGCCGGGCGATCCCGCTCCCGGCTGGTGGGAGGAGATGGTCGGTCCCGGGAAGGCGATCGACACGGATCGCTTCTACGTGATCTGCGTCAACTCCCTCGGCAGTTGCTGGGGCTCGACAGGCCCGGCTTCGATCGACCCGGCGACGGGTCGCACCTATCGCATGACCTTCCCGGTCCTGACGATCGAGGACATCGCGACGGCGGCCCACGCCACGGTGAACGCGCTCGGCATCGAGCGCTTGAAGGCGATCGTCGGCCCGTCCCTCGGCGGCATGACGGCCCTGGCCTACGCGATGCTGTTTCCTCCCGCCGTCGAGAACCTGGTGACGATCTCCTCGGCGCCCCAGGCGCTGCCCTTCGCGATCGCGATCCGCTCGGTGCAGCGCGAGGTGATCCGCTCCGATCCCGGATGGAAGGGCGGCGACTACGTGCCGCCCGGTCCCGCGACCGGCCTGCGGCTCGCGCGCAAGCTCGGGCTCATCACCTACCGGTCGGCGCAGGAGTGGCGCGGGCGTTTCGCCCGCGAGCGCGTCGACGTGCGCGATCCCACGGCCGGGACCTTCGGCATCGAGTTCCAGGTCGAGGCGTATCTCGAGTCGAACGCGAAGAAGTTCGTGGCCAGCCGCTTCGACGCGAACTGCTACCTTTATCTATCGCGCTGCATGGACATCTTCGACGTGGCCGAGCACGGCGGCACGGTGGAGGCCGGCCTCGGCCGTATCCAGGCCCGCAAGACCCTGGTGGTGGGCGTCGAGACGGACTTCCTGTTCCCCCTGGATCAGCAACAGACGATCGCCGACGTCCTGCGAGGCCACGGCCGCGACGTCACGTTCGCACCGCTCGCCTCGCTCCAGGGCCACGACTCGTTCCTCGTGGACTTCGAGCGCTTCTCGCCGACGGTCGGGAACTTCCTCGCCGGGATCTAGCGGCTAGTCGACGTAGGTCGCCGAGATCAGCACGCTGCCCTTGCCTCCCACGACGTCGACCGCCACGTCGTGGCGGCCGCGGGGCAGCGCCGGCTTGACGAAGGACAGGGCGTAGTAGCCCTGCAGGGCGCTCTCGAGGCGCGCCATCGCGAGGTTGGGGAAGTCGTGGGTCTTCGCGTAGAAGCCGCCGGTGTCCGCCGCGAGCGTCTCCAGGCCGACCTGCATGGTGTGGTAGTCCGCATTCGTGAGGTCGAGGGAGAACACGACCACCCGCGCGTCGACCAGGGCCTGCCGCGCCCGGCCGTACTCCGGCACCATGGACACGCCGCCGCCACTCGACCGGCCCAGTCCCCAGCCGAAGAACGCGAGGGACTTCGTTCCGGGCACGCTGTGGAGAGCCTTCGCGAGGACGATGAAGCCCTGTTCCGGGGTCGCGGCGTCCAGCGCGGCCCGATAGTCGTAGTCGGCGAGCATCGACGGCCGGTTCGGCAGGAGCTCGCGCGGCTCCTGGTCGAAGAGCATGCGCCGCTCGATGATGTGGCGCAGGCGCTTGCGGTCGGTCGTGAAGTCGGTCCACAGGCGCAGGCGCGTGTCGAAGGAGGCGACCGCGACGCGATCCTCGGCCTTGAGGCTCGCGAGAAGCTTGATCGCCTCGGTCTTCATGCGGAGCAGCCCCGCGCTGCGGGAGGGGTCGAGGTCCTTCTGGAAGAAGAAGACGAGCATGCGCCCGGCCGGCGCCGCTTCGACGCCGTTGGCCCAGGCCTGTTCCGGCGTGAGCCCCTCGGCGTAGGGAGTCGTGCCCGAGATCCAGCGCAGGGACTCGACGCGGGTGGCGGCACCGTCCACCTCGACCCGCAGGTCGTCGGGACCCAGGCCGAGGATGGGCGCGCCCTTGGCGTCGACGATGCGCAGGTCGAGCAGGACCCGATCGACGTTCACCTGCTCGCGGAACTGGCCCTGGGGCACCGTCTCTTCCGCGTCCTGCCCGAGACCGGCGGGGGCCAGGGCCAGCAGCAGGAGCAGCGCACGGCCTCTCATCGCGGGGATCCTAGCACGCGCTCGCGGGGCGCTCGCCGCGCCGCGGCGAGCAGGTCGACCATGCGGCCGTAGCTGCGAACGCCCTCGCGCGCACCCTGGCTGCGCAGGTAGGCGTCGTTCACGCGCTCGCCCGCGTCGCGCAAGGCGCCCTCGTAGCGGGCGTTCCACGCGACGATCGCGGCCACGTCGCGGCGCACCGCGTCGCTGCGCCGCGACTCGAGGGCGCGCGCCGCGCTCGGGTCGGCGCCGGCGAGAGCCGAGAGCACGTAGAAGCTCGCCACCAGGGCTCCCGAGTAGCGGAAATCCCCGTCGGGATGCCGGGCGCACGCGAGGTAGCCGACGAAGTTCGCTTCGTCTTCCCGGGCGAAGCCCTGGGCGTGGGCGATCTCGTGGGCGGCGCTGAAGGGCAGCTCGGCCTGCGGCAGCCCCGCGTCGACGAGGGGCTCCGCCGTGAAGGGGATGTAGATGCCGGCGACGCCGACGCGCGACAGGAGCGGCGAGGCGAGAGCGCGCTTGGGCCGCGGCGTCGGCCCGGCCAGCGCGGGATACGACGCGCGCAGCTCACGGTTGCCGAGCGGCGCCCGCGCCAACACGCGGCCCACGCCGCCCGTCGCGCGGAACGCACCCTTCGGATCCTCGAGACGATCGACGCGCAAGGCGTTCACCTCGTTCACCAGCGATTCCGCGAGGGCCGAGAGCTCGCCGACGCTCAGGGGGCGCGCGTCGAGTCCGCCGGTCGTCGCGAAGGGAAGACGTCGGTAGTTGAGTCCCCAGCACCCGAGGAAGACGAGATACGCGCCCGCGGCGCTCACGACTGCGTGCCGCGCCCCACGCCCGAGGCGGATCGGCCCGGTGCGCCAGCGCCCAGCCATCCAGCCGAGCGACGCGAGCATCATCACGACGACGACGGCTTCCGCCAACGCGAATGGGGCGATTCCACTGAGAGCGGCGATGAACCCCGCGACGACGGGGTAGACCGTGCGGGCGAAGGCGAACTCGACCCACGAAGGGAAGCGTTCGGCGGCGAACGGCGCCGCGAGGGCCGAGAGCACCACACCGATGGGGACCGCGCGCCTCACGGGCGCATGGTAACGCGGCGCACCTCCAGCCCTTTGGATGCAGGCTTTACCGAACCTTTGGCCGGTTTCGGTCGTCTTAGTTCGCGAGACGGAGATGAGGGCGAAGGAGGTCAAGGTGAAGCGCAACGGTTGGGT
>CADEEV010000078.1 GCA_902826455.1 uncultured Acidobacteriota bacterium
AGGACGCGATGCACGCCACGAAGGCTGCCGTGGAAGAGGGCATCGTCCCCGGCGGTGGCGTGGCACTGCTGCGCTGCACGAAGGTGGTCGACGGCGTCAAGGCGTCCGGTGACGAAGCCGTCGGCGTCGCGATCGTCCGCCGCGCGCTCGAGGAGCCGCTGCGCCAGATCGCCGCGAACGCCGGCTACGAAGGCGCCGTCGTCGTGGGCGAGGTCCGCAGCCGCAAGGCCGACGAGGGCTTCAACGCCCTGACCGACGTCTACGAGAACCTGGTCGAGGCCGGCGTCATCGACCCGACCAAGGTCGTCCGCTCCGCGCTGCAGAACGCGGCGTCGATCGCCTCGCTGCTGCTCACCACCGAGGCCGTCGTCGCCGAGCTGCCCGCCGCGGCGCCGGGCAAGGGCGGTGGCGGCGAGGCTTCGGGCGGAGACATGTACTGAGGTCCAGGCGCAAAACGCCAGGGAGCCCTGGGGATTCCGTGTTTCCCCAGGGCCCACTGGCGTGTAAACTGACGGCACCCTCCATGAGCACGACTCACCGCATCCTCGACCGCGCCGTCGCACCGAACTGTCCCGCCTGCGCGAGCGCCCTGCCGCGCGTCGTCCGGACGAAGGCCGAGACCGAGACCTGGGTGCACCTCAAGTGCCCGGTGTGCGCGTTCGAGGTGTCGTACGTCGGACCGGGCCTGATCGTCGACCGTCGCGGCTCGACGACCGTCGAGCCCTAGCTCCCGCCCAGCACCACGAAGCCGTAGCGCGCGTAGACCGCCCGGGCTTCGGCCGAGGTCAGGTAGCGCACGAGAGCGGGCGTACCGGCCTTCTTCGAGCCTGTCAGCGGCGCCAGCGGATAGACGATCGCGGGGCCCTTCTCCCGAGGCACCTCGAACGCGACCCTCACGCGCTTCGAGATGGCGGCGTCGGTGCGGTACACGATGCCGGCGTCGGCGTTCTCGGACTCCACCGCGGCCAGCGCCGCGCGCACGTTGAGCGTCGGCACGACCTTGTCCTTCAGCCCGTCCCAGAGCCCGATCGACTCTAGCCAGGTCCGGGCGTAGACGCCCGCCGGCACGGCCTGGGGATCGGCCAGGGCCAGACGGCCGAGGCTTCCGAGGTCGCCGGGCGCTGCCAGCTTCAGCGCGGACGTGGCCGGCACGATGGCGACGAGCACGTTCGACAGCACGTCGACGCGATCCTGGGCGCGCACCAGGCCGGCCGTCTCGAGGCCGTCCATCTGCGCCTTGTCGGCCGAGAAGAAGACGTCGGCGGGCGCCCCGGCCTTGATCTGCCGCGCCAGGTCGTTGGAGCCGCCGAAGCTGAAGACGAGCGTGTGGCCCGTGGCCTTCTCGAAGCCCGGAGCCAGCTCCTTCAGGCAATCGGTCAGGCTCGCGGCGGCGGAGACGTTGAGCTCCTCGGCCGAGAGCGGCACGGCGCAGAGCAGCAGTGCCAGGACGGCGCGCGACAGCAGCGATCGAATCCTCATGGGTGCACCTCGTTCGGGGAACCGGCCTGGACGACGGTCAACGACCGCACCTGCCGCACCCAGCGGCCCTGGCGCTTCTCGTGGGCGACCACGAGACGGTAGGGTCCCTCGCGCCGGTCGGCGAGCAGGACGGTCGTGTCCGTGAAAGCGGCGTCGAGCTCGGGCAAGGCGAAGACGGCACGGTAGCCGTCGGCCGCGGAGACGAGCAGGAACGTCGAGAGAGCGGGGCCTCGAAGGCGGTCGCCGAGCGGCGCGCCCACCGCCTTCAGGACCTCGGCGAGCGCGACGCCCTCGAAGCGCACGGGCGCCCCGCCGTGATCGGTCGCCTCCACCGTGAGCCGCGGCAGCTTCTGCAGATCCTCGGCCGAGAAGCTGCGGGGCGTGTCGACGAGTCCGTCGACCCGGACTCGCACCCCTGCCCCTAGAACGAGAGCTGGCTGCGGAGGAACAGCGCGTTCTCGGAGCGGCGATCGCCCGCGGCCGAGCCGCCGGTGAAGCGCGTGCGCTCGTAGGTCAGCATCTGCTTGAGGTTCGAGTTCGGGTACCAGTTGAGGCCCACGCCCCAGGCCGTCGCCTTGCGTGCCGACTTCGTGAGGTCCGCGAGGCCGAGGTCGAAGGCCTCCTGCTCGATGCCGAAGCCGTTGACGCGCGCGACCAGCTGCAGGGCTCCCCACTGCCCCTTCGCGGGGTCGAGGGGCTTCCGGACCTTCGGCCCTGCGAAGGCCGAGCTGTCGCCGGTGAGGAAGACGCTGGCGGTGGCCATCCAGCCGCGGGCCTCGATGCTGTGGCGCTGGGACGTCACGGTCTTCTTGAGGCCGCTCTTCGACGCGGCGTACTCGGCCACGAGGCCCACCGGCCCGCCGAAGAACGACAGCTCGGGAGAGATCCGGCTGCGATCGCCCTCGGCCACGACGCCCGTGACGTAACTGAAGAACGGCACCTGGCCGTTGGTACGGTAGGCCGAGGGGACGCCGGACTGCTTGCCGGCCGTCGCGCCGATGCCGAGGCTCAGGCCCTTGAGGGCCGAGGCGCTCTTCTTGAACGGCGTCAGGACCAGCCGGCCGACCACGTCCTTGCCGTCGTTCGCGTCGAGGTCCAGGCTGGCACCGTCGGTCGTGCCGTTGAACACGCCCACGGCATAGCTCACGACGCCCGCCGCGAGATCTCCCGAGAGCTGGGCACCGACGTCCCGGTTGGGGACCAGGCTCGCGGCGAAGGCGCGCTCGACAAAGGGCAGCACGGGGTCCGCCTGGAGGTGCTCGATGCCGATCGGCGGCTTGAACTTGCCGAGGCGGAAGCGGGCGGCCGGCTTCACCCTCACGTCGAAGTAGGCGTCCTGGATCACGGCGGTGCCGCCGCCGAAGTCCGGGGTGAGGTTGAACTCGACGTACTTCCCGACGGACCCGGTCAGGATCGGACGGGCACGTCGCGCCAGGAACGTGTCGGTCGCGAGCTTGTCCGCGTCCGAGGGGAAGAAGCGGCCGTCGAGCTGGACCAGGCCGCGCAGCTGCAGCTTGAAATCCCCGCCGTCGGTCTGGATCGCGAAGCCCTCCGGGCCTGCCGTGACCTTGACGGCGGGTTTCGCTTCCGGCTCCTTCGGCTTCTCCTGGGCGAGCGCGGCGGGCGCCGCGAGCCAGGCGATCCACGCCAGCGCCTGCAGCGTCGTCACGGACGGACTCGATCGCATGAACGCCTCCACTCCCCGAGAGGCGTTCTTTTTACTTTACTTTCTGACTCTTTAAAAGCGATGGCGCCACGACCCGGCCCGTCTCGCGCGTGCTGTAGCCGCCCAGGGCCTCGATCTCCGCCCGTACCTCGCGGCTCACGAGAGCCTCGAGCAGGCGCGCGACCCCGGCATGGCCCGCGAGGAACGCCGTCGGGATGACGAGGTCGTAGCGCTCGGTCTGCAAGGGCACGAAGCCGAGGCCCAGCAGCCGCGCGATGGCCTCGACGCCGACCCCGACGTCGGCCATGCCATCGGCGATGCGCCGCCCCACGTCGAGGTGCGAGGCGACGACGTCCGCATGGCCCTTCACCCTCGCGGGCGCGAGGCCTTCGGCGGCGAGGCGCTGGTCGAGGAGCAGCCGCGCCCCGGAACCCTCTTCGCGGTTCACGAGACGGACGTTGCGGCGCGCCAGGTCGGCGATGCCGCGAATCCTCCGCGGGTTGCCGGGGCCCACGAGCAGCCCGGCCTCCCAGGAGGCGAACGTCACCAGGGTGACGGCCCCGTCTCCGAGGTGCCGACGCACGAACGGCACGTTCGCTTCGCCGGTGCGGGGATCGAGGACGTGCAGGCCGGCCACGTGGACCTCGCCGCGCTTCAGGGCCTCCACGGCGGCGGTGCTGCCCATGGGCCAGCCGAGCACCGAGGCGGGCTCGCGATGACGGTGGAGACGCTCGGCCACGAGCTGGATCGCGGGGTCGCAGCCCGCGACCACGACCTGCTGGCGCACGGCACGCTCGTCCTGGAGCAGCTGCACCCGGACGCGGCGTCCTCGGGCGGGCCCGAGGATCAGGCCGTCGGCGGCCGTCGAATAGTTCAGGCTCGCCCCGAGGCTCGCGACGGGAAGAACCAGCGTGCGATCCCCCACCGCCCACACCTTGGCCCGTGGGCTCGCCGGGTTCGCCCGCTTCGCCCCGAGCAGCTCGCCGTCGAGCTCGGTCGGTTCGGGCTGCGACCCGAAGAGCTCCTCGACGCGGGCGTCGAGGGTGCGCGCGAGACGCAGGGCAGTGACCACGTTCGGCTGATAGCGCCCGCCCTCGATGGCGTAGACGGCCTGGCGCGTGAGGCCCGCCGCTGCGGCCAGCTCGGCCTGGGACAGACCCTTCCGGACCCGGGCGTCGCGGATACGGCGGTCTGCGGGTTTCCCCTTCATCCCGGGGAGCGCTCGGTGATCTCCTCGAGGGCGCGCGACGCGAAGCTCGCGATCTCGGCCTGTTCCTCGACCGGCGTGTCGATGAACGAGGCGCGCTCGAGGGCTCGGCGCAGCAGCTTCACCTCGACGTCGGACAGCGTGAGCGTCGTCGTCGCGGCGTTTCGCTCGACCTTCATCGGGAGGCCCCCTTCGTCAGGGACCTAGCGTATCGCGTCCGGGCTCTAGGCGCGCCCGCCGTGGAAGTTCTTCGCCGCGAGGGTGCCCCACGCGATGAACCCGAGCAGGACCAGGCCCTGGGCGATCGCGAAGGGCGGCTCGCCCTGGGTCGGCGCCAGGGCGTGGAGCGCCGGCACCTTCAGGAAGAGCTGCACCACCAGCACGAACACGTTGAGGTACAGCGAGATCATCGCCGTGATCACGTAGGTCTTGCGCCAGCCGCCGGCCATCGCCGCGCCGTAGCGCGCCCACAGGGCGATCGCGAGGAAGACGAGCGAGATGACACCGGTGACGTGGGAAGGCAGCACCGGCTGGAGCGGGAAGAACAGGAAGCCCGTCACGCTCGTGAGGACGGTCGTGAGCAGGAAGGGCGCGGTCCAAGCGTCGAGCCGCTCGTTGCAGACCAGGCCGGTCGCGACCACGAGGCCGGTCACGATGCCGATCAGGCTGATCACGACGTGCGCGAGCGTGAGAGGGGGCATGGCGGGAGACTCTACGATCCCGCCGGCCGGGGGCGCAATCCCCCGAAGGTGGTGTTTTACGGCGTTGCGCGACGAAGTTCCGGGGGGCCGAGGCCCCCCGGGTCACAAGGGTGTGCGCCTAGTTCTGGGGCGCGTCGGTGATGACGTACGTGACAGAGCCGGCGACGTTGCCGTCGGCCGGGACGATCGTGACCGTCTTGCCGACCGCGAGGCCGGCAGGCAGCTTGGACGTCTGGTTGATCATGTAGGTCGTGCGGCTGCCGTCGGCCCCCGTGATCGTGATCAGCTTGCCCGCCTCGTAGGCCTCGACGCGGCCGGAGATCGTGGTCGTGGTGGTGCGGGTCGTCGTGCCGGAGGGCAGCGTGCGGGTGTCCTCGGTGGTGCGCTTCACGTTGCCTTCGGGCGTGACGCTCGTGGTCGTGACGCGCGAGACGAGCTGGGAAGTGCCGTCGGCGCCGGCCTCGGTGAAGAGGGTGACGTCGCGGCCGACCTTGACGTCCGCGGGAATCTGGACGTTCGGCGAGAGCATGTAGACGACCTCGCGGCTGTCCGCGCCCCGGACCACGATCGTCTTGCCGGGCTCGTAGCGGACGACCTGGCCGTTGATCATGACGTACTTGTCGGAGTCGCCGGCGATGGCCTGCACGGACGCGAGACCGGCGATGGTGAGACAGGAAGCGGCGACGAGTGCCTTGATATTCATGTGCGCTTATCTCCTCGAGATGAGAGAACGACTTCGATAACAGGGGCGAGCGCACGGACCGTGGCTCCCCACTCCCTGCTAGAGCAAGCGACCTGCCAGCCGCTCGTCCAGGGCCGTGTACGGCCCGCCAGCGACTTACGGGGACGCCCCGACGGCGTCGTGCCGGGACGGCCGCAGCCTTTGTAGAAACGGCCCCCGCAACGCCCTTGTGGAGCGGCCCGGATTCGCCGAAACTGGGGCCCGTCCATGGGCGACACGGCCGAGGAGATCGCGCGCGACGTCGCCGCGGTCGGGCGCATCGACGCCGTGCCCACTCTGCTCAAGGTCCTGTGCGACATGACCGGGATGGGCTTCGCCGCGGTGGCGCGGGTGACGGACGGGACCTGGACCGCCTGCGCCGTCCAGGACAACATCGCGTTCGGCCTCAAGCCGGGCGGCCAGCTCGACGTGGGCACGACGCTGTGCCGCGAGTCCCGCGCCGCGCGCCGCCCCATCGTCATCGACCAGGCCAGCCTCGACCCCGAGTACTGCGGCCACCACACGCCGCGGATCTACGCCATCGAGAGCTACGTGTCGGTGCCGATCATCCTCAAGAACGACGAGTACTTCGGGAACCTCTGCGCGATCGACCCGAAGCCGGCGAAGGTCAAGGACGCCCGGATCGTGTCGATGTTCAGCCACTTCGCCGACCTGATCGCCCGCCACCTCGAGAGCGAGCAGAGCCGGGACGACGCCCACGCCGCCCTGCTCGACGCCCGGCAGGCCGGCGAGCTGCGCGACCAGTTCATCGCGGTCCTCGGCCACGACCTCCGCACTCCCCTGGCGGCCGTCGCGCAGTACGGCTATCTCCTCGAGCACCAGGCCCGCGACCCGGCCGCGGTCCTGACGATCTCGACGCGCATCAAGGCCAACGTCCAGCGCATGTCGGCCCTCATCGACGCCACCCTGGACCTCGCCCGTGGCCGGCTGGGGGGCGGCATCGGCGTGCGCCTCGAGTCGATCCCCGACATCGACGTGGCGCTGGCCGCGGTCGTGACCGAGCTCAGGGACGCGCAGCCGGAGCGCGTGATCGAGAGCACGATCGGCGACTGCGACCCTGTCGTGGGGGATCGCGGCCGGATCCAGCAGCTCGCCTCGAACCTGCTGGGCAACGCCCTCACCCATGGCTCGCCCGAGGGGACGGTGACGATCGCCGCGGGCTGCGAAGGCGGGCACCTGGTGCTCGACGTCTGGAACGACGGCGCGCCGATCCCCGCCGACAGCCTCGAGCTGATCTTCAAGCCGTTTTGGCGGGCCTCGGCTTCGGCCGACCGCCAGGGTCTCGGGCTCGGCCTGCACATCTGCAAGGAGATCGTCGAGGCCCACGGCGGAACGCTGACCGTGACGTCGAGCGCCCGCGCGGGCACGCGCTTCGTCGCCCGGCTGCCCCTCGCGCCCTAGCGGGCCGTGCCTCGGGCGAGGCTCGAGACCACCACGGCCAGCTCGGCCGGCTGCACGGGCTTCGGCACGTGGATCTGGAAGCCCGCGGCGAGCGCGCGCATCCGGTCCTCGGTCCCCGCGTAGGCCGTGAGTGCCGCGGCGGGCGTGAGGCCGCCCTCCTCGGGCGTCAGCAGGCGCACGCGGCGCAGCAGCGAGTAGCCGTCCTCGCCGGGCATCTCGATGTCGCTCAGCAGCACGTGGGGCCGCGTCGACTTCAGGACCGCGAGGCCTTCCTCGGCCGAGCCCACGCTCGCGACGTCGGCGCCGCAGCGCGAGAGGGCCGCGGCGATCAGCTCCCGCGAGTCGGGCTCGTCGTCCACCACCAGCACGCGCAGGCCGTGGAGCGAGGGCGCGTCCGCGAAGGAGACCTGGCGCTCGGCCTCCGGGTGGCGCGGCTCGATCGCGGGTGGCGACTGCGTCGGCCGCACGCTCATGCGCGGCAGGCGCACGACGAACAGGGCGCCGCTGCCGACGCTCCGGTTGCCCGCGGCCACGGAGCCGCCGTGCAGCTCGACCAGGTTGCGCACGATCGCGAGGCCCAGCCCCAGCCCCCCGTGCCGGCGCGTGCTCGACGAGTCCGCCTGCCGGAAACGGTCGAAGGCGAACGGGATGAAATCGGGGTCGAGGCCGGGACCCGTGTCCTCGATCGTGAGCTCGAGGTGGGAGTTGATCTTGAGCAGCTCGACCCGCACGCGCCCGCCCTTCGGCGTGAACTTGACGGCGTTCGAGAGCAGGTTCCAGAGCACCTGCTGCAGCCGGTCCTCGTCGCCGAGGATCGGGCCGATGCCGGCGTCGAGGAGCGTCTGGATCTCGATCTCCTTGCCGCGGGCCGCGGGGCTCACGGTGTCCACGGCGCGCTGCACCACCGGCGCGAGATCCATGGCCTGCAGGCTCAGGCGCAGCTTCCCCGCCGCGATGCGCTGCATGTCGAGGATGTCGGCCACGATCTGGCCCTGGGCGAGGGCGTTGCGGCTGATCGTCTCGAGGGCCTTGTCCGCGGCCTCCTTGTCGAGGCCGCCGGCGCGCAGGATGTGGGCCCAGCCGACGATGGCGTTGAGCGGCGTGCGCAGCTCGTGGGACAGCGTCGCCAGGAATTGGTCCTTCACGCGGTTGGCCTCGTCCGCTTCCTTGATGCGGGCCTCGAGGGCCGTGTGGGCCGCGCGCAGCTCCTCGTCGCGGCGTTGTAGGCCGTCCAGCATCTTGTTGAACGCGCCGACCAGCAGCCCGACCTCGTCCTCGGTGCGGGCCACCGGACGCACCGAGAGGTCGTTCTCCTCGGCGATGCGGTGGGTGGCCTGGGCCAGGTCGAGGATCGGGGCCGAGATCGAGCGCTGCACGAAGCGCCCGAACGTGAGGGCCACTCCCAAGGCGAGCAGGGAGATCGCGGCCACGATCGTGGCGTAGTTGCGGAAGCGCTCGTCGCGCTCCAGGAGGTCGGAGCGGAGGACCAGGCTGCCGAGCGGCTTGCCCTCGAACACGACCGGGCGTGTCACGACGAGCTCCTCGCCCACCGCGAGCTCTCCCACCCGGCGGTACTCCGCGAAGAGCTGGCCGTCCATGGTGCGGAGCTCGGCGCGGAGGATGTGGGAGTCCGACTGCAGCCCGGCCAGGGTGCGCGTGGCCGAGTCCGGGTCGTGGAAGACCACGGCCGTGGCGCTGTTGAACGCCACGATCTCCGCCTGGCTGCGGAGCCGCCGCTCGATCATCTCCTGGGAGCTGGTGCGGTCGTAGACCAGGAACATGACGCTCGAGAACAGCAACGCGATCGCGATGGTGAGGCCGCTGATCACGGTCAGCTTGCGGCTGATCGGGAGGCGCGCGAAGAGGCTCATCGCCGCGACTCCACGATGCGGGCCAGCTTCAGGAGCTGGGAGCTGAGCTTGAGGCCCACGGCCTCGGCCGCCTTCGCGTTGATATCGAAGGCGACGCGGGCGTCGGGCGTCATGCGGAACTCGATGATCCCGCCTTCGACGGCGAAGCCCTTGCGCACGCCCACCGTGAGCACCGGGGACTTCCCTGCCGCCGCCAGGGCCTCCCGCACGTCCGGAGGATCCGTGGCCCCCACGAACAGGATGTGGGGCACGCTGGGAAGGTCGGCGAAGCGCTCGGCCCTCACGATCCTGAGGGCGCGGCCGCGCACGGTCTCGGCGCCGATCGTGGCCTCCAGCCGGTTGCCGAAGGGATCGGGGCCGACGACCGCGATCACGATCGGCTTCGTCCCGTCGTCCACCGCCTCGGGCCAGCTCACGAGCTGCGCGAAGTGATAGAGGAAGGCGGCCTTCACCTCGAGCTCCGTCGCCTCGTACTTGACGGGCAGTGGCGCCGCCGCGAGAGGCGACGCCAGCGCGAGGGCGAGCGCGGACGGCGCCAGCCACCGCGGGAGCCGACGGCGCAGCCCGGGCATCAGAAGCGCAGCGTCGCCTGGAGGCGGCCGCTACGCTCGACGGCGAACCCGCCGCCGAACTCGGCGTGGGACGGGCTCAGCAGGTTCGAGCCGGCCACCGCGAGCTCGAGGCTCGGCCGCGCGCGCCAGGCCACGCGCGCGTCGAGGTCCGTGAACGATGGAACGTTGTGGCCCGCGATCGCGCCGACCGCCCGGAACACGAGGTCGACGTCCAGCGGCTCGACCGGCGTCAGGTAGGAGGCGACCCAGAACTGGTGTCGCGGGCTGTTGGACTTGAAGGCCTTCCCGGGCTCGCCGTCGAGCCCGAGCTCGAGGAACGAATAGGACGCCTGGAGCCGCCACGCCTTCGTGGCCGAGACGAGAGCCTTCGCCTCGAACCCGTCGGCGCTGCCGCCCGGGCCGTTCGTGATGCGGACCGGCACGATCGCGCGGGGGCCGTCCGGGCCGAGCTCGGGCGCGAGCGGCCCCACCTCGTTGAACGCCAGGTCGTAGTACCGGTTGCGGAACGCCGACGCGGTCAGGATGAGCCGGGACAGGTGGAGCTTGTAGCCCGCCTCGAGAGCCACGACGCTCTCCGGCTCGAAGTCGGACGAGCCGGAGGTCCGGGCGAACAGCGGTTGCGTGGGGCTCAAGGACGTGTACACGAGGATGTCGCGCTCCACGCGCGACGAGGTGCGCAAGGCCCGCGTGGCCGAGGCCCAGAACGTGTGCCCCTTCAGCAGGTACGCCAGTCGACCGCTCGGCTGAGCGTTCCATCCCGAGTAGTCGTTCCACTCGAACTTGGTGCCGAAGGTCACCCGCACCCGGTCGCCGGCCAGCCGCAGCTCGTCGTTCACGAACAGGCCCCCGATGTCGTCCGTGCGCTGGGCCGGGTCGATGCGCAGCGTCGGCTGCCCCTGGAAGTCTCCGGCGGAGCGCCGGTAGGTCGCCCCCCAGACGAAGTCGTTGCGGCCGCCCCACTCGAAGTGGTGCTGCACGTCGAGGTCGACGGTGTCGCGCCCCTCGCCGTAGTAGGCCTCGTTGCGCGTCGTGTGGTCGAAGTACGCCTGGGCGGTCACGGCTCCACGGGTCAGGGTGCGCTGCCAGCGCCCCAGGACGCTGCGGCCCCGGAAGGCGGCATCGCCGACGACGGGTCGTGAGTACGGGGGCGTGAACGAGGCGACCGCGGCGGGCTGGTTCGAGCTGCCGTCGTAGGCGTCGCCCAACAGCGTGAACGTGTCGCGGTCCTTCCGGCTCCAGTCCAGGCGGAACCCGCCCAGGGCCATGTCCCAGCGATCGTCGTAGCCGGCCGGTGTCGTCGCCTTCGTGCCGTCGCGCTCTGCGTACTTGCCGAAGACGCGGTAGTGGAGGTCCTTGCCGAGGACGCCGCCCCACCGCAGGTTGCCCTGGGCGTCCTCGGTGCCGCCGCCCAGCAGCAGGAGACCGCCATGGGTGTCGCGGGCGCTCTTGGTCGTGATGCTGATGACGCCGTTCAGGGCATTGGCGCCGTACACGGCGCCCCCCGGGCCCCGGCTGACCTCGACCTGGGCGATGTCCTCGAGGACCGTGTCCTGGGCGTCCCAGAACGTGCCGGCGAACAGCGGCGACCACACGCTCCGGCCATCCATCACGACAAGCACCGAGCGCGAGAGCCGGCTCGCGAAGCCGCGGATCGCGAGGGCCCATTCGTCGGCGTCGATGCGCGAGGCCTGCAGCCCCGGGGCCAGCCGCAGCGCGTCGGGAATCGTGAGGGAGCCCGTGCGCCGGATGTCCTCGGAGGTCACGACATGGACGGCGCCCGGGGCCTCGAGGTTGCTCTCGGGACGGCGCGTCACGCTCACGACCTGGAGGCCTGCCAGCTCCTCGATGGACATGCGCACGAGCTGGGCGGGATCGTCCACGGACTCGGAGGCGAACGCGGGCGCGGCCGCGAGGAGCGCGAGCAGCCACGAGGTTCGCCGGAGGCGACGGCAGCGCACGACGGACTATACCTCGCCTGGCTTCGGGTTCTCTTCGGGCACCGCTCGTCTCCGTTGGCAGACTGGTTGCAGCTTCGAGGCCAGGCGCCGTCGGCGTGAGGAGGGGCCTTGGAGAGCATCCGGGACGACGAGATCGCGCTGCTGTGGTATCCGAAGGCGCCTGCGGACGCCGACAAGTACCGCAACGCGATCCGCGGCGGCCTGGGCGGGCCGCTTTTCGCGGCCTTCGACCGCCACGGAGCCTCCTGGCGGGTGACCCAGGCGCATTCGAAGGGCGACGACGACCGTCGTGACGACGTCCGCCGCGTGCTCCTGGCAGTAGGGCTGGCGGTCGAGTAGCGGCCCCGTTTCTACAAACGGGACGGCAGCGAGGCCAGGAGCTCGAAGAGCTTGCCGGGCTCGACCGGCTTCACGAGATGGTGCTCGAACCCGGCGTTGATCGAGCGCTGGCGGTCTTCTTCCTGGGCCCACCCGGTCACCGCGACGAGCCTCAGGCCGGCGAGGGCCTCGTCGCCGCGCAGGCCCCTGGCGACCTCGTGGCCGCTCATGTCGGGCAGGCCCAGGTCGACGAGCGCCACGGTAGGCCGGAAATCCCGGGCGGTGCGCAGGCCGGCCTGGCCGTCGGCGGCGCTCGCCACCTGGTGGCCGGAGAGACGCAGCATGGCTTCGAGGGACTCCCGGGCGTCGGGGTTGTCTTCGATGATCAGCACCCGGTGCGGAGTGGGCGCCGCCGCCGAAACGGCTCCGTCGCTCGCCGTCGGCGCGGCGCTGACCGGGAGCATGACCGTGAAGGTGCTGCCCAGGCCCGCCCCCGGGCTCGATGCCTCGATCCGTCCCCCGTGCATCTCCACGATGCGGCGCGCCAGCGTGAGGCCGATGCCGAGCCCGCCCTGGACGCTGCCGGTCGTGTGGTGGCCCTGGCGGAACAGGTCGAAGACGTGGGGTAGCACGTCGGGACCCATGCCCTCGCCGTCGTCCTGCACCCGCACCTGCACCGTTCCGCCGTCGAGCGTCGCCGCGACGCGGATGCTGCCGCCCTCGGGCGTGTACTTGGCCGCGTTGTTCAGGAGATTCGCGAACACCTGCGCCAGGCGGACCGGGTCCCCGTCGACGTGGACCGGGACCGGCGGCAGCTGCACGTCGAGGGCGTGGCCGCGCTCGGTGATCACGGCGCGCGCGGTCTCGAGCGCGCGCTCCAGCACGACGCCGAGCTCGACCACGGTGCGCTCGAGCCGGATCTTGCCCTGGGTCAGGCGCGACACGTCGAGGAGGTCGTCGACGATGCGGGTGAGCTGCTGCACCTGGCGGTCGATGATGCTCTGGCTGCGGCCGACGATGCCGTCCTGCGGCATCGAGAGCCGCAGCACGTTGAGGGCGTTCCGGATGGGCGCGAGGGGGTTTCGCAGCTCGTGCGCGAGCATCGCGAGGAACTCGTCCTTGCGCTGGTCGGCCTCCTGGATGCGCGTGTAGAGCAGGGCGTTGTCGAGCGCGATCGCCGTCCGACCGGCGACGTCGGCGGCGAGCGCGCGATCGCCAGACGTGATCGTGCGCTCGGCGGACGCGCCGATCAGCAGCGCTCCGATGCGCCGGCCGCGGGCGCGGAGCGGGTAGGTCGTGACCCAGCGCAGGGGGAAGCCGAGCGCCGCCTCGTGCCCGGGCGCCAGCTCGAGCGACGTCGCATCGGCGTCGAGCGTGAGGCGCTCCGGCTCGGTACCGGCGAGGGCCGCGGCGATGGCCGGGGCGAGCCGTCGATCGGCGATGGTCTCGACCGAGTCGCTGCGGACGGCGTGC
>CADEEV010000079.1 GCA_902826455.1 uncultured Acidobacteriota bacterium
GTTGGCGATCGCCTGCAGCAGCATGGTCTTGCCGGTGCGCGGCGCCGCGACGATCAGGGCGCGCTGGCCCTTGCCGAGGGGCGTCATCAGGTCGAGGATGCGGGTCGACAGCACCTCGGACGTGGTCTCGAGCTTGATGCGGCCCTGGGGATAGAGCGGCGTCAGGTTGTCGAAGAGGATCTTTTCCTTCGCGAAGTCCGGCGGCTCGAAGTTGACCGCGTCGACCTTGATCAGCGCGAAGTAGCGCTCGTCTTCCTTGGGCGGACGGATCTGGCCGCTGATCGTGTCTCCCGTGCGCAGGTCGAACTTGCGGATCTGCGAGGGCGAGACGTAGATGTCGTCGGGACCCGGCAGGTAGCAGTACTCGGGGGCGCGCAGGAAGCCGAACCCGTCGGGCAGGATCTCGAGGACGCCCTCCGAGAAGATCAGCCCTTCCTTCTCGGCCTGGGCTCGCAGGATCTGGAACACCAGCTCCTGCTTCTTCATGGTGGCCGCGCCCGGGATGTCGAGGCCCTTGGCCACGCCCGCCAGCTTCTGGATGGCCATGTCCTTGAGGTCGGCCAAGTCGAGCCGGTTGACCTCCTTGGGCGGAGCGGGGGCGGCCGGGGCCGCCGGGGCCGCCTCGACAGGCGCTTCCTCGGCGACTGGCGCCGGGGCCGGCGCGGCGGCGACGGGCTCGGGCTCCGGCTCGGCCGTGGCGACCGACGCAGGCGCCTCGCCACGAGGCTCACGGCGCGGCTTGGAGGTTTCGGGCCTGGCTTCGGGCTTCGGGGCGCGCGGGCGGCGGGGAGCCGCAGGGGTCTTCGGAGATGCGTTGGGTGAAGAGGGTTCTTCGTTGGCCATGATGGTCTCGCGGGGAAAGCGATGTGGAGGAAGAGCGAAAGAGAAGGCTCTACTCGCTCACGGGGACGGAATGACCTGAGGTTAGGCGAGGAACGCCAGGGGTGTCAATCCCCGACTGGCCGGCTTAGGACTCCATCGTCTTGAGGCCCGGATCCACGATCAGCGGCGCCCCTGTAGCCTTTCTCACGCTCTCGAGGTCCGTGTCCGGCGCAATCTCCTTCAGGAGGAGACCTTCTTTCACAACCTCGATCACGGCCATCTCCGTCACGATCACGTTGACGCACCTCTGCCCCGTGAGCGGCAGCGTGCAGTAGTCGAGGATCTTCGGCGAGCCGTCCTTCGCGGTGTGCTCCATCGTCACGCACACGCGCTTGGCGCCCGACACGAGGTCCATCGCGCCCCCCATGCCCTTCACCATCTTCCCGGGGATCATCCAGTTCGCGAGGTTACCGGCCTTGTCGACCTGCAGCGCCCCGAGGATCGTGAGATCCACGTGGCCGCCGCGTACCATCGCGAAGGAGTCGGCGCTCGAGAAGTAGGACGTGCCGGGCAGCTCGGTGACGGTCTCCTTGCCGGCGTTGATCAGGTCGGGGTCCTCCTGGCCGGGGGCCGGGTACGGGCCGACGCCGAGCATGCCGTTCTCCGAGTGCAGGACGATCGAGATGTCCTTCGGCACGAAGTTCGCCGCGAGGGTCGGCATGCCGATGCCGAGGTTCACGTAGTAGCCGTCCTTCATCTCCTTCGCGGCGCGGCGCGCGATGCGCTCGCGGGTCGGGTCGATGTCGATGCCCGCGCCGCTGAGCGTGCGCTTCTCGATGCGCTTCTCGTAGCTTCCGCCCTGGAACACGCGTTGGACGAAGATGCCCGGCGTCGTGACCGAGTCGGGATCGATCGTGCCCGCCGGCACCAGCTCCTCGACCTCGGCGATCGTGCAGCGCGCGGCCATGGCCATCACCGGCGCGAAGTTGCGTGTGGTGCGGCGGAACAGCAGGTTGCCCTGGGGGTCGCCCTTCCAGGCCTTCACGAACGCGTAGTCGGCGCGCAGGCCGGTCTCGAGGATGTGGGGACGGCCGCCGAACCAGCGGACCTCCTTGCCCTCGGCGATCAGCGTGCCGTAGCCCGTCGGCGTGAAGAACGCCGGAACCCCGGCGCCGCCGGCGCGCATGCGCTCGGCGAAGGTGCCCTGGGGGTTGAGCTCGACCTCGATCTCCCCCGCCAGCGCCATCTTCTCGAAGACCTTGTTCTCGCCGACGTACGTCGAGATCATCTTCCTCACCTGCTTGTTCTGGAGCAGGATCGTGATCCCGAAGTCGTTGGTACCGGCGTTGTTGCTGATCATGGTCAGGCTCTTCGCCCCCTGCGCGCGCAGGGCGGTCAGCAGGTTCTCGGGGATCCCGCACAGGCCGAAGCCCGAGACCATGATCGAGGCGCCGTCCGGAATGTCCCGGACGGCGGCGGCGGCGTTGGCAACGACTTTGTTCATCGACCCCTCACCCTCGCTGCTCGAGGCCCTACTTCTTGCGTGTGTACGTGATGCGCATCATCAGGGCGTTCTTGCCGTCGGGCCCCGGCGCGTACATGCTGAAGACCTTCTTGTCGGGTCCCTGCCACTGGGTGACTCCCTCGGACTTCGAGGGCTTGCCGTCCGGACCCGGGCCTTCGTTCGTGCCCGACATCGTCTTCGCCTTCTCGTCCCAGGTGCTCTCGGAGAGGTTGAGGCCCGGCGTCATGGAGTCGACCCAGGTCCCGATGTACTTCTTCTTGAGCGGGTCGTAGCCGGTCGTGCCGTGGCCCTCGAAGGGCATGCCCATGAGCGTGGCCTTGAACTCGTCGACCAGCCAGAAGCCCCCCAGGAGCCGCGACGTGCTGGTGCCCTTGGAGAGCATCGGCGGCTGATTGGGCCCCGGGAACATCTCGATCGTCGCGTCCCAGTTGCCGACGTCCTGCTTCAGCACGTCGTGCTCGGGGCCGGGTTGCGGCATCTGCTGCGCCTGCGCCAGCGTCGCGGCGACCGCCACGACCGCGCCCACCACTGCGTTCCTGAGCTTCATGGTCCGCTCCTTCGCGTTCTCCGCCGAAGGCGAGCTTAGCCTCAAAGGGAGCGTCGGGAAAGCGTTCGCCGCAGCGCCTGGAGGGCTCGGCGTACCTCGCCGGCATTGGCCTCCAGGATCTCCCGCCACAGCCCCTTCGGGCTCTTCGCGAGGCGGGTCATGCCGTGGAACCCGGGGCCTGCGAGGGCGAGGTTGCGGCGCGCCACGGGATCGCCCACGGCCGTCGCGAGGAGCGCCCAGGACACGAGCTGGGGCAGGTGCGACACCAGGGCGACGAAGCGGTCGTGCTCCTTCGCGTCGAGGGTCACGGGGCGCGCGCCGACGCCGCGGGCTAGGGCCCTCACGACGCGCTCCGCGCCCGCATGCGCCGGGCGCGTCACGATCCAGGGCCGGCCGGAGAAGAGGTCCCCGCGCGACGCCGCGAAGCCGGCGCGCTCGGTGCCCGCCATGGGATGGCCGCCCACGAAGTGCCGCAGGCCGAGGCGCCGGGCCTCGGCCACGAGCGGCCCCTTGACGCTCGTCACGTCGGTCACGACGAGCGTCGCCGGTGCGACGCGAGCCAGGCGCCTCAGCAGCGCCAGGTTCGCGGCGGGAGGCGCCGCCAGCACGAGGATGTCGGCCTCGCGGCAGGCCGCCTCGAGGGTCGTGGCTGCGGCGATGGCGCGGGCGCGGCGCGCCGCGCGGAGCACGGGCTCGCGGTCGACGCCCAGCACGCGATGGCCGCGGGCGCTCAGGGCTCGGGCCAGGGATCCGCCGACGAGGCCGAGACCGGCGACGGCCACGACCGCTTTCGCCTTCATGCTTCCCCCAGGATGCGCTCCAGCAGCTCCGGCTCCCGGCGCAGGAACAGGCGCGCGGCGCCCGCCAGGAGCATCGCGTAGACCGCGGCCGCCCCGCCCAGGGCCAGCGGCAGGCTGACGAGCCACAGCCACGGCTGGCCCAGCAGCATCGGGAGCCAGGCGAGGAACGCGAAGGGCGCCGCGAGCAGGAGCGCCGCGCCGAGCAGGAGCAGGCCGAACATCGACGCGCCCAGGCCGCGGCCGCTCGCCACGGCGCCGCCGTACGGGTTGCGGCCCGGCGCCGGCGCGGCCGACGGAAAGAACACCGACAGGTAGTTGTCGACGCCCGCGGCCTGCAGCATCGTCACGAGCGTCACCGAGAGCACCGCCGGCACGAACCTCGGCGAGGCGAGCACCAGGGTCGCGACCAGGAGCGTCAACAGGCTGGGCAGCCGCAGCAGCACGGCCGAGAGGTTCTTGGCGAGCAGGACCTTCTCGCGCCGCAGCGGGAAGCCGAGCAGCAGGCCGATCCCGCGTCGCTCCATGCCGAGGGCGTTGGCGCCGAAGCCCGAGATGCCGACGATCGTGGCGAGCCAGAGCAGCGCGTGGCCCGAGTCCGTGTCGAGGCGCGTCTGGGAGATCACGAACAGGAAGAAGAGCGGGCCCGTGAAGCCGATCAGGAGCAGGCTCTTGAGCGCCGGGTCGCGCCAGGCCGAGCGCAGGTCCTTCTCGACGAGGGCGCCGACGGGGCCGCGGAAGAGCATGCGCGAGGCGCCGACGCTCCGGCTCCCCGTGAGCACGACGTCTCCGCGGTAGATGCGGTGCATCAGCGCCGCCGACCCGGCCATCGCGCCGGCGATCCCGAGCAGGCCGAGCAGCGAGAACGCGAGGAACCCGGCGGGGGCGCCGCGACCGGCATAGACGGCCGCGCGCACGCCCCAGGCGAACGGGCTCACGGCGAACGCGTCGGTGGCGACGACGAAACGGAGCAGCCCCCCGAGGGCCGGGACGCCGTGGGTGAAGACCAGCAGCGGGAGCAGGCTCACCACGAAACCCAGCAGCACGCCCACCGACAGCGCCACGTCGTGGAAACGTCGGTTGCGGGACAGGCCATGGAGCGCGAGGCCGGCGAGCTGCGCGAGCGACAGCATCGTGAGGAAGCTCAGGCTCACGCCGAACAGCGCCAGGGGCAGCCGCGGCGCGGGCCCGGCCGTGGCCAGGGCCAGGCACAGCAGCATCGGCAGCTCGGCGAGGACGGCGGGCTGCGCCAGGTTCGCGACGAGCGACGACGCCACGAGGGTCGGCAGCGGGATCGGGAAGTGGAGCAGCCGCGTCATGTCGTGGCTCTCGGTGAGGGCGACGCCGGTGAGCAGGGGCGACAGGCACCACAGGAGGCCGATGGCGGTCGCCGCGGCCGACAACGCCGGCACCACCGCCTCGGGCTGCGCCGCCTCGAGGGCCCGGACCCCGAACAGCGCCACCAGGCACGACAGGGCCGAGAAGATCATCAGCCCCGGCACGAGCAGGACGAGGCCGAGGATCCGCTCCCGGGCCCCGAGCAGGACGCGGACGTCCGAGCGCCAGCGCAGAGCCACGAGCGCGATCAGCCGAGCCACGAGAGGTCCTCCCGCCTGACGTCGGCCGAGACCAGCTTGAGGAACACGTCCTCGAGGCTGGCGTCCCCCGCCACCTCGCGCTGGCGGCGGATCTCGTCGAGCGTGCCCTGGGCCACGATGCGGCCCTTGTCGATCACCGCCACCTCGTCGCAGAGGCGCTCCACGACGTCGAGGACGTGGGTGGTGAAGAACAGCGTCACGCCCTTCTGGGCCATGCGCCGCAGCAGGTCGGTGACCACGCGGCCCGAGACCGGGTCGATGCCGTTCAGGGGCTCGTCGAGGAACAGCACGCGCGGGTTGTGGATGAGGGCCGCGGCCAGGGCCGCCTTCTTCTTCATGCCCTGGGAGTAGTCGAGGATCAGCTGCTGGCGGTCGTCGGCGAGCGAGAGAAAGTCGAGCAGTTCGTCCGCGCGGCGCCTCACCTCTTCGCGGGGCAGGCCGTACATCCGGCCGGCGAAGTGCAGGTACTCCTCGCCGGTCAGGCGCTCGTAGAGCGGCAGGTCCTCCGTGAGGACGCCGATCAGGCCCTTCACGGCCAGCAGGTCCTGCGACACGCGCACGCCTTCGATGACCGCGTCTCCCGAGGTCGGCCGCAGCAGTCCCGTGAGCATCTTGATCGTCGTGCTCTTGCCGGCGCCGTTCGGGCCCAGGAAGCCGAAGAAACGGCCGCGCTTCACCGTGAACGACAGGCGATCGACGGCGGTCTTGTCGCGGAAGACCTTGCTGAGGCCCTCCGCGACGATCGCGTCTCCGGTCACGCGGGAACGGGACGGGCCAGGGGCAGGCTGCGGCCGAGCACGGGGGCGATGACCCGCAGCTCGCCCATGAGAGTCTCGAACTGCGCCGGGTAGAGGCTCTGGGCGCCGTCCGAGAGCGCGCGGTCGGGGTCGTTGTGGACCTCGATCAGCAGGCCGTCGGCGCCCGCCGCGATCGCCGCGCGGGCCATCGGGATCACCTTGTCGCGCCGCCCCGTGCCGTGGCTCGGGTCCACGACGATCGGCAGGTGGCTGCGCTTCTTCACGACGGGGATCGCGGAGATGTCGAGGGTGTTGCGCGTGGCGCTCTCGAAGGTGCGGATGCCGCGCTCGCAGAGGATGACGTCCTTGTTGCCGCCGGCCAGGATGTACTCGGCCGAGAGCAGCCATTCCTCGATCGTGGCGGAGAGGCCGCGCTTCAGCAGGACGGGCCGCCGGACCTTGCCGAGCTCCTTCAGCAGGTCGAAGTTCTGCATGTTGCGGGCACCCACCTGAAGGCAGTCGACGTGCTTCATCATCATGTCGATGGTGCGGACGTCCATCACCTCGCTGATCACCGCCAGGCCGGTCTCGTCGGCCACCGTGCGCATCCACTGCAGCGCTTCCTCGCCGCGGCCCTGGAACGCGTAGGGCGAGGTGCGGGGCTTGAAGGCGCCGCCGCGGAGGACCCGGGCGCCCGCGCCCTGGACGGAGCGCGCGACGCTGCCGACCTGCTCCAGGGACTCGACCGAGCAGGGCCCGGCCATCAGCACCACCTCGCGGCCGCCCACCTCGACGCCGTTGCCCAGCGTGACGAGGGTGTCCTCCGGCTTGAAGGTGCGGCCCACGAGCTTGTAGGGCTCGGAGATCTTGATGACCTCGCGCACGCCCGGGAACATCTCGAGCGAGAGCGGCTCGACGGGCCGCGAGGGCGTTCCGACCGCCCCCAGCACGGTGTGGCTCACGCCGGTCGAGCGGTGCACGTCGTAGCCGGCGCCCACCAGGGACTCGATGACGCCCTGGACCTGCGCCTCGCTCGCCGTCTTCTCCATCACGATGACCATGACTATTCCTCTTGTTTCGTTCCGGCCGCGCCATGGCCGGCCAGGCGCTCGAGGCGCCGGCTCTCGTCGATGATGCGCTCGAACACGCGACGCACGGCGAGCGCGTCCAGGGGACCCGGGTTCTCGCGCATCACGCGCCCCAGGATCTCCTCTTCACGGTCGGGCGAGTAGATCGGCAGGCCCAGGGAGCGCTTGATGCGGCCGATCTCCACGGCGCAGGCCGAGCGGCTGTTGAGCAGGCCCATGAGCTGCGTGTCGATCTGGTCGATGCGGCGACGCCAGACGGCTACATCCTGCTCTTCAGCCATCGCACCCTCTCCGCCACGTCGCCTTGCGGCTGCTCCTCGAGGAAGCGCACGAGCGCGCTTCCCACCACGACGGCGTCCGAGACCTCTGCGGCCGCCGCCACCTGCTCCGGTGTGGACAAGCCGAAGCCCAGCGCGACCGGTTCCTTCGTGAGGGCCTTCAAGCGCCGGAGCAGAGGCCTCGCGTCGTCCGAGATCACGCCCTGCTCGCCGGTGACGCCCGTCCGGCTCACGGCGTACACGAAGCCCCGCGAGGCCGCCGCCACCTGCGCGAGACGCGCGTCCGGGGACGTGGGAGACGCGAGGAAGACGGTGTCGAGAGCGCTCTTGCGCGCGACCTCGAGCCACTCTCCCGCTTCCTCGGGCGGCAGGTCGGTGACCAGCACGCCGTCGACACCGCTGTCGTGGGCTTCCTTCGCGAGGCGCTCGAGACCGTAACGCAGCAGGGGGTTGAGGTAGCTGAACAGCACCAGCGGCAGGCCGCTCGTCCTGCGGATGCGCCTCACGCACTCGAGCACGCCGGCCAGCGTCGTGCCCCGGCGCAGGGCGCGCTCGCTGGCGCGCTGGATCACGGGCCCGTCGGCCAGCGGATCGGAGAACGGCACGCCGAGCTCGAGGACGTCGCAGCCGCCCGCTTCCATGGCGAGCGCCACGTCGGCCGTCCGTTCGAGGGACACGTCGCCGGCCGTGACGAAGCCCACGAAGGCCTTGCGGCCCTCGCCGCCCAGCGCCTCGAACCTCGAGCCGATGCGGGTCATCGGCCTTCGACGATCCCCAGGTCCTTGTCGCCGCGGCCGCTCAGGTTGAGGATCGCGAGCTGGCCCGCGAAGCGCCCGGCCTCCCGGATCATCCAGGCGATCGCGTGGGAGGACTCGAGGGCGGGCACGATGCCCTCGATCTCGCTCAGCACGTGGAAGGCGGCGAGCGCCTCGTCGTCGGACACGCTGTCGTACGTGACGCGGCCCTGGTCGTGGAGCATCGCGTGCTCGGGACCGACCGCCGGATAGTCGAGGCCCGCCGAGACCGAATGCGTCGGGAGCACGTTCCCGGCCTCGTCCTGGAGCAGATAGGTGCGCGTCCCGTGGAGCACGCCGATGCTCTGCTCGCCGCCCAGGAAGCGGGCCGCGTGATCGCCAGGCTCGTCGGAGCGGCCGCCCGCCTCGACGCCGTACATCGCGACGGCATCGTCGAGGAACGCGCTGAACAGGCCGATCGCGTTCGAGCCGCCGCCGACGCAGGCCACGAGCAGGTCCGGCAGCGCGCCGGCCTGGCCGAGCACCTGCATGCGCGCCTCCTCGCCGATCACGGCGTGGAAGTCGCGCACCATCATCGGGTAGGGATGCGCGCCCAAGGCGGAGCCGAGAAGGTAGTGTGTGGTGCGGACGTTCGTGACCCAGTCGCGCATCGCTTCGTTGATCGCGTCCTTCAGGGTCTTCGTGCCGGAATCGACGCCGCGCACCTCGGCGCCCAGCAGCCGCATGCGCTGGACGTTCGGGGCCTGGCGCGCCATGTCCAAGGCGCCCATGTACACGACGCACTCGAGGCCGAGCAGCGCGCAGACCGTCGCGGTCGCGACGCCGTGCTGGCCGGCTCCCGTCTCCGCGACGACGCGCGTCTTGCCCATGCGCTTCACCAGCAGCGCCTGCCCGAGGGCGTTGTTGATCTTGTGGGCGCCCGTATGGCACAGGTCCTCGCGCTTCAGGTACACGCGCAGGCCGAGGCGCTGCGACAGGCGCTCGGCGAACGTGAGCGGCGTCGGCCTCCCCACGAAGTCGCGCAGCCGCTGCTGGAGGTCCTTGCGGAACTCCGGATCGCGCCGGGCCTCGTCGTAGGCCGCCTCGAGCTCGACGAGGGGCTCCACGAGCGTCTCGGGCACGTAGCGGCCACCGTAGGCCCCGAAGCGGCCCCGGGCGTCGGGCACCGTGCTCACGCCGCCCTCCGCACCGCGGCCACGAACGCGCGCACCCTGGCGGGATCCTTGCGGCCCGGCCGGCTCTCGACGCCGCTCGACACGTCGACGCCGTCGGGCTCCGCCACAGCGATCGCCCGCTCGACGTTCTCGGCCGTGAGACCGCCGGCCAGCATCAGGAAGCGCGCGCACTCCCGCGCGCGCCGCGCGAGGCTCCAGTCGAAGGATTCGCCCGTGCCGCCGGGCGCCGAGGCCGAGCGCGCGTCGAGGAGCAGGCCGGCCACGTGCTGGGACCAGCGCCGCGCGTCGCGCGCCGTGAAGTCCGGGCCGACCCTGAGCGCCTTCCAGGCCGGGCGGCAGAGCGACGCCGTGGCCGACGGCGCTTCGTCGCCGTGGAGCTGCAGCAGGTCGAGGCCGGCGGCGTCGGCGACGCGGGCCATCTCGTCGGCGCCCGCATCGACGAACACGCCGACGCGCACGATGGACGCCGGAATCCCGTCACCGATCGCGCGGGCCTGGACCGCGTCCACGGCGCGGGGGCTCTTCGGCCAGAACACGAACCCGAGGGCGTCGGCGCCCGCGTCCACCGCCAGGCGCGCGTCGTCCGCCGAGGTGATGCCGCAGATCTTCACGAACAGGCGCCGTCCGGTCACGCCGCGCCCACCGCGGTGACAAGCGCCTCGAGCGCCGCGCCGGGATCGGGCGCCTGCATCAAGTGCTCGCCGATCAGGAACGCGTCGTAGCCGACGTCGCGCAGGCGGCGCACGTCGGCGGCGCTGCGGATGCCGCTCTCCGCCACGGCCACGACCGCGTCCGGGATCCGCTCCGCGAGGCGCAGCGACGTGTCGAAGGAGACCTCCATGGTGCGCAGGTCGCGGTTGTTGACCCCGACGATCGTGGCGCCGGCCGCCAGGGCGCGCTCGAGCTCGGCCTCGTCGTGGACCTCGACGAGCGCCTCGATCGCGGCCTGCTCCGCGGTCACGAGGAGCGCGCGCAGCTCGGCGTCGGAAAGGGCGGCCACGATGACGAGCACCGCGTCGGTGCCGGCGATCCAGGACTCCCACACCTGGTAGGGGTCGACGAGGAAGTCCTTGCGCAGCGTCGGCAGCAGGGTCGCCGCGCGCGCTTCCTGGAGGTCGTCGAGCCGCCCTCCGAAGTGCTCCTCCTCCGTGAGGATCGACAGGGCCGCGGCTCCGGCGATCTCGTAGGCCTGCGCGACCTTGACGTGGTGCAGGTCGGCGCGGATCAAGCCCTTGGACGGCGAGCGCCGCTTGAACTCCGCGATGACGTTCGGGCGCCCGGGGCGCGTCAGGTTGGCCTTGAAGGCGCGGCGCCCTCCGGGCGTCGGCGCCATGGACAGGATGCGGTCGAGCGGCAGCTCGCGGCGCTGCTCGTGGACGCGGATGCGCGCCTTCGCGACGATGTCTCCCAGAACCGTGACCGGCGTCATGCCTTGGCGATCTCCTTGACTCTCTCGAGGACGCGCAGCGCCTCGCCGGCGTCCAGCGCGGCCGCGGCCCGCCCGGCGCCTTCCTTCAGGTCCTTCGCGCGCCCGGCCACGACGAGGGCCGCCGCCGCGTTCAGCAGCACGACGTCCCGGCACGGGCCGCGCTGACCCGCCAGTATGCCGCGGGCCAGCGCCGCGTTGTGGGCGGCATCGCCTCCCCGCAGGCTCTCCGGCGTGGCGGCCGCGAAGCCCCCGTCCTCGGGCCGGATCGTGAACGAGCGCGGCCCGGACCCGTCGAACGCGGAGACCTGGGTCGCGCCACCGAGGCCGATCTCGTCGAGTCCGGAGCCGTGGACCACCCAGGCCCGCGTGACGCCGAGCCGCTCGAGACAGCGCGCGACGAACGGGACCAGCTCGGGACGCGGCACGCCCACGATCTGCGTCTCCGGGAAAGCCGGGTTCGTCAGGGGACCGAGGAGGTTGAACGCCGTGCGGATGCCGAGCTCCCTGCGCGGTCCGACCGCATGGCGCGTCGAGGCATGGAACGCCGGCGCGAACAGGAAGGCCCAGCCGGCCTCGTCGAGGCTGCGCTGCACGGCGTCGAGGCCGGCGTCCACGCGCACGCCGAGGGCCTCGAGGACGTCGGCGCTGCCGCAGCGGCCGCCGGCCGAGCGGTTGCCGTGCTTCGCGACCGGCACGCCGCACGCGGCCACGACGAAGGAGGCGACGGTCGAGATGTTGAAGGTGCCGGCGCCGTCGCCGCCGGTGCCGCAGGTGTCGATCGCGCCGCTCGAGCGCAGGCGCACGGCGCGGGCACGCATGGCGCGGGCGAAGCCGACGATCTCGTCCTCGGTCTCGCCGCGCAGGGCCATGGCCGCGAGCAGCGCCCCGATCTGCGCCGGGGTGGCCTCGCCGTCCATGATCGTGGCCATGGCCGCGCCGGCCTCGGCCTCGCTCAGACGCTCTCCCGCGACGACCCGCGCCAGCTGCTCCCTCATGCGGCGCCCAGGAAGTTGCGAAGCAGGTCCTTGCCCGCCGAGGTCAGGATGCTCTCGGGGTGGAACTGGACGCCTTCGAGCGGGAACTCCCGATGCCGCAGCCCCATCACGAGGCCGTCGTCGGTCCATGCCGAGATCTCGAGGCAGGCCGGCACCGTGTCGCGCGCGACGATCAGCGAGTGGTAGCGCGTGGCCGTGAAGGGCTGCGTCACGCCGGCGAAGAGCGAGCGCCCATCGTGGTGGATCGGGGAGGTCTTGCCGTGCATGAGCTTCGGCGCTCGCACGACGCGGCCGCCGAAGGCCTGGCCGAGGGCCTGGTGGCCGAGGCACACGCCGAGCAACGGGATGTGGCCCGCCGCCTTGCGGATCAGCTCGAGGCTGACGCCGGCCTCGTCGGGAGTGCCGGGGCCCGGCGAGATCACGATGCGGTCTACACCTAGGGCGAGAGCGGCGTCGGCCGACAGCGCGTCGTTGCGCATCACCTGCGTGTCCGCTCCCAGCTCGCCCAGGTACTGGTAGAGGTTGTAGGTGAACGAGTCGTAGTTGTCGACGAGCAGGACCCGCACTAGAGCTCCCCCGCCACGCGCAGGGCCTCGAGCATCGCGCCGGCCTTGGCCTCCGTCTCGAGGCGCTCGGTCTCGGGGTCGGAATCGGCGACGATGCCCGCCCCCGCCTGGAACGTGGCCTTCGAGCCCTCGAGGACGACCGTGCGGATCGTGATGCAGAAGTCCATGTTGCCGCGGAAGTCCAGGTAGCCGACGGCGCCGCCGTAGAGCCCGCGGCGCGCGGGCTCGAGGGCGTCGATGATCTCCATGGCGCGGATCTTCGGCGCGCCCGAGAGCGTGCCGGCCGGGAAGGTCGCGACCAGCGCGTCGAGGGCGTCCTTGCCGGGCACGAGCTCGCCCACCACGGAGCTCACCAGGTGCGCGACGTGGCTGTAGCGCTCGACCTTCATGAGCTCGGGCACGGCGACGCTGCCGAAGCGGCACACGCGTCCGAGGTCGTTGCGGCCGAGATCGACGAGCATCAGGTGCTCGGCGCGCTCCTTGGGGTCCGCGAGCAGCTCGGCCGCGAGACGCTCGTCCTCCTCCTCGCTCGCACCGCGCGGGCGCGTCCCGGCGATGGGCCGCGTCTCGGCCCGGCCGTTCTCGACGCGCACCAGCATCTCGGGCGAGGCCCCGGCCACGGCCGAGTCCCCGTCCTTGAGGAAGTACATGTAGGGCGACGGGTTCACGGTCCGCAACGCGCGGTACACGGCGAAGGGGTCGAGCGTCGCCTCGAGCCGCTGCTGGCGCGACAGCACGACCTGGAAGATGTCGCCGGCCGCGATGTGCTCCTTCGCGCGCTCGACCGCAGCGCGATAGCCGGGCGCGTCGTCGAAGGCCGCCGTCGGCCACGCCTGGGCCACGGGCGTGTGCCGCTCGGGGCGCGGGCCGCGACGAAGGTCGGCTTCGAGGGCGTCGAGGGTCGCGCAGGCCTCGTCGAAGGCGCGGCGCGAGCCGGGCTCGGCCAGGGCGATCAGGCCGAGCCGCTGGCTCACGTGGTCGAAGGCCACGATCGAGCGGTAGAGC
>CADEEV010000080.1 GCA_902826455.1 uncultured Acidobacteriota bacterium
ACCAGACCGGCTTCCAGGAACAGGTGCGCCTGTACGGCCTGGCCGCCGCCGGCTGGGCGGTGCGCCCCGGGGACCGCTATCGGCTCAAGAGCCCGCCGGCGATCCGGATCACCACCTCGACCCTGGGCTCCGCCGACGCGCAGACGCTCGCCACGACCCTCGCCGCGCTCCTCGCCCCGGGCTCCCGGACGCGCTCGACCTAGCCCTCGTTTGAGTTGACAAGGCCGCAAAGCACTCCTAACCTAAGTCTCCCCGTGACAGACGTCTACACCCGGTCCCTCCGCAGCCGGACGTCGGGAACAGGGCTCACACGAAGAGTGTGTCTGGAGGGATAGCAGTGACGAACTCGCCGAGCCGGGGGGCCTCGAGGTTGGCCCTCGGCCTTGCTCTCGCCGTAGGCCTCGCTGCGGCCGCTCCCGTCCGCGCCCAGCAGCCCCCGGACGCCGACCCGGCGCGCTCGGCCCTGGTCGAGTCGGTGCTCGCCGAAGAGCACTCGAGCTACTTCGTGGCGCCGGGCGACGTGCTGCACCTCGCGGTGTGGAAGGAGCCCGACCTGACCGGCGACGTCTTCGTGCGCCTCGACGGCCGGATCACCGTGCCGCTCGTGGGCGACCTCATGGCCGAGGGCAAGACGACGGAGCAGCTCGCGATCGAGATCCGCACGCGCCTGCGCGCGTTCCTCGAGATGCCGATCGTGACGCTCACGGTCGCCCAGGCGGTGAGCGCGCGCTTCTATGTGATCGGCGAGGTCGCGCTGTCGGGGGCCCTGCCCCTGACGGGCCGCATCACCGTCCTCCAGGGCCTGGCCCTGGCCGGCGGCTTCAAGGAGTTCGCGAAGAAGGATCGCATCCTCATCATCCGGGAGAAGGCGGGTGAACGAAAAGCGATCCCATTCAACTTCAAGGAACTGGAGCTGGGCCTCAACCTGGATCAGAACATCACCCTCGAGTCCGGCGATTCCATCATCGTCCCGTGAGCGCCGCGGGTCGTACGTTCCTGATCGACGCCTTTCCCGACAGCGCGTTCCGGCATCGCGAGCGCGACGCGGTGGTGTGCATCGACGTGATGCTGGCGACCACCACCCTGGTCACGGCCAGCCGCGCGGGACGCCGCGTGTTCGTCGCGGGCGACCTGCAGGAGGCGCAGCGCCTCAAGGCCGCGTTCCCCGACGCCCGCGTCGCCCACGGCCGCGAGGTGGCGGCTTCCCCGCTCTTCACGCTCACCGACGACCCGCGCGTCTGGGAGGCCGAGGTCGGCGACGGGCGCCCGCTCGTCGTCCTGTCGCCCGGAGGCACGACGCTCATCGCCCGCGCCGCCGATGCCGGCCCCGTGTTCCTGGGCAGCTTCCGCAACCTGTCCGCGACGGCGACGGCCCTCGCCGGCCGCAAGCGCGTCGCGCTGCTCTGCGCCGGCTTCCACGACGAGTGGAGCTGCGAGGACCAGATGGCCGCGTCGTGGATCGCGCTTCGCCTTCTCGAACAGGGCTTCACGGCCGAGGACCGGCGCACCGAGGACGTGGTGCGGCGTTGGAAGGGCATCGCTCCCAGCCTGGCGGGCTGGGGCAACAGCGCCGCGTGGCTACGCCACGAGGGCCGCAGCGAGGAAGTGGAGTTCGTCATGCATCACGTGGACGACGTGACGCGCGCCTGCGTCTGCGAGGGCCGCGAGGTCCGCTCCCTGGATCCCCAGGCCGCGCAAGCCAGCCTCGACAGCCGCGCTCTCCAGAGCATCGCGTGAGCGATCCCGACTACGCCGAGTTCGACGACCGGCCCGGGCGCGACGTCCTCGAGTACCTCGAGGTGCCTTTCCGCTACCGCCGGTACTTCCTGGTCCCGTTCGTCACCCTCGCGGTGCTGGGCCTGCTGTGCGCGGTCTTCGCGACCCGCAAGTACCGCTCCGGCACCTTGATCCTCGTCGAGTCCAAGAACCTGCCGGACGCCTTCGTCACGCCGATGACCAGCGACGGCATGGCCGAGCGCCTCAACACGATCCGCCAGGTCGTGCTGAGCCGGACGCGCCTCGAGCAGGTCATCCAGCGCCTCGACCCGTATCCCGAGATGAAGGAGCAGCCCACCTTCGCCATGGTCGAGGCCATGCGCCGGGCCATCGAGATCCGCGTGCAGGGCGGCGATTCCTTCGTGATCGAGTACGTCAACCGCAGCCCCGCCGTGGCCATGAACGTCACGAACATGCTCGCGACGCAGTTCACCGACGACGCCGCGCGCCTGCGCGAGGCCCTCACCCAGAAGGCCTTCGGCTTCCTCGAGACGAACCTCGACGACGCCCGCAAGGCGGTCGAGGAGCGCGAGGCCGCCCTCGGCCGGCACAAGCTCAAGTACTGGGGCTCGCTACCCGAGCAGCTCGACACCAACCTGCGGCTGCTGCAGCAGCTGCAGGTCGAACAGGGCACCCTCGGGGAGAACATGCGCACCCTCGAGGAGCGGCGCTCCGTCCTGGAGCGCAGCCTGCTCGAGGGCCGCCGGCTCGCCGCCACCGCCTCCGGATCGCCCGGCGCCGCCACCGAGCTCCTGAGGCTGCGGGCCGCGTACAACAGCCTCAAGGGCCGCTACACCGAGGACCATCCCGACATGCGCGCGCTCAGGGCCCGCATCGAGAAGGTGCAGCAGCAGATCGTCGACGCCGGCAAGGACGGCGGGGCCGAGCGCGAGATGCAGCTCACCGACCCGGAGTCGATCACGACCAGCCAGTCCCTGAAGCTCGTCGAGGCAGACCTCGACTCGCTGCGCAAGCGGCGCGATGCTCTCGACGAGCGCATCAAGGACCTGCAGGGCGCCGTGGAGAGGACGCCCAAGGCCGAGCAGGAGCTCGCGGCCCTCAACCGCGACTACCAGCAGCTGCGCGAGAACTACAACGCGGCGCTCAAGAAGGAGATGGACGCGCAGATGGCGCGGCGCCTCGAGCAGTACTGGAAGGGCGGCTACTTCCGGGTCCTCGATCCCGCCCACCTGCCGCGCACCCCGATCCGGCCCGTCGGGACGCTGTTCCTGCTCGGCGGCCTCGCCATGGGCTTCGTGGCCGGCCTGCTGGGCACGTTCATCGGCGACCTGCTCGATCGCTCCGTGAAGAGCGAGCGCCAGCTCGGCGAGTTCGTCGACGCCCCGATCCTCGTCACCCTCCCCCACGTCGAACCCACTCCCGGGAGCGCCGCATGAGTCAACTCGAGACGTTGGTCTCGAACGAGCCCACCGCCCGCGTCTCCTTCGAGCGGCCGCGGCCCGTGCACGCCGCGATCCAGGACGCGGCCCTCGCCGCCCAGGTCGTGCCGGGCGCGCCGGCCTTCGAGAACTTCCGCGTGCTGCGCACCAAGGTGAAGAACACGGTGGCGGCCACCTCCGGCGCCCGCGTCCTCGGCGTGGTGAGCGCCACCCAGGGCGAAGGCACTACGACCGTGGCGCTCGGCCTCGCCGGAGCCCTCGCCCAGGAGCCCGACAGCCGGGTGCTGCTGATCGAGGCCTGCCTGCGCCAGCCGGTTCTTTCCCACGTCCTGGGCCTCGAAGAGGAGGCCGGACTCAGCGACTGGCTGGCCGAGAACGGCGCGGGCCCCGTGCCGCTGCGCAGCGTCGGCCCCTGGAACCTGTCGCTGCTCGCGGGGGGCCGGGCGACCGCGAGCTCCGCGGAGTTCCTCGGCAGCGACGCCATGAAGCGGCTGCTGCGGGCGGCGCGGGAGTCCTTCGACGCGGTGCTGCTCGACTGCCCGCCGCTCGAGAGCCAGGCCGACGCCACCGTGCTGCAGGAGTTCCTCGACGGCTTCCTGCTCGTGGTCCGTTCGCGTCACGCCCCGGCGCCCGTCGTGCAGCGCTCGGTCTCGCACCTGAAGCCGGGCGCCGTGCGGGGGGTCGTCTTCAACGACCGGACCGACCTGCTCGGCCGCTGGCTGGACCCGCGCTCCCGTCCCTCGGCGTGAGCCCGGGCCTTGACCGGTGAGCACAGGCCCGTTCTCGGCACCGCGACGCGCCCTCTTCTTCGTGGGCGAGTGGGCGATCCTGCTGGCCGCCCTGGCCCTCGCGGTGCGCATCCGTGCCGGCTCCTTCGACTTCGCTCCTGACGCCCTCTTCTGGCTGAAGGGCATCGTGACCATGCTGGCCGTGCAGATCGGCTTCTATTACGGCGAGATCAACGACGACTGGGCGCTGCGCAGCCGCATGGAGTTCTTCCTGCGCCTGGGCCAGTCGTTCATCGCCGCGGTCTTCCTGCTCACGCTCCTGTATTACGTGGCGCCCGCCGTGCGCGTCGAGCCCGCGACGCTGCTCGTGGCGCTGCCGCTCTCCGCCGCGGGGGTCCTCGCCTGGCACAGCGCGCAGCGCTGGGCCGGCAGCGCGGCGGCCTCGAACGGCGTCCTGATCCTGGGCAGCGGCGCCACGGCGCGCCACATCGCGAGCGAGCTCCTGCAGAGGCCGTCCCTCGGCTACCACGTCGTGGGCCTCGTGGGCGAGCATCCCGCCGAGGTGCGCGAGTCGGCCGACCCGCCGCCGGTCGTGGGCATCCTGCCGAACCTCCAGCAGATCGTGAGCGAGCGGGACATCGACCTCATCGTCGTGGCCCTCGAGGAGCGGCGCGACCGCCTTCCCGTCGACACGCTGCTCCGCTACCGCAACGACGGCGTCAAGATCGAGGACGGCCCGCACTTCTTCGAGCGCCTCACCGGCAAGATCCTGGTCGCCGACCTGCGCCCCAGCTGGTTCGTGTTCTCCCCCGGCTTCGGCAAGCCCCGGCTGCTGCGGGCTACCAAGCGCGCCGCCGAGGCCGTGCTCGCGAGCATCCTGCTCGTCGCGCTCTCCCCGCTGCTGCTCCTGCTCGTGATCCTGATCCGTCTCGACAGCCGCGGCCCCGCCCTGTTCCGCCAGTCCCGGGTGGGCCTGCGCGGCGCGACCTTCGAGCTCTACAAGCTGCGGACCATGCACGTCGACGCCGAGGCGGCCACCGGGCCGGTCTGGGCCACCTCCAAGAACGATCCGCGGGTCACGCGCATGGGCCGCATCCTGCGCACGCTGCGCCTCGACGAGCTGCCGCAGTTCGTGAACGTGCTGCGCGGCGAGATGAGCTTCGTCGGCCCGCGCCCCGAGCGGCCCCACTTCGTCGAGAAGCTGCGCCAGGTGCTGCCCTACTACGACCAGCGCCACATCGTGCAGCCCGGCATCACGGGCTGGGCCCAGGTGAAGTTCGGCTACGGCTCGACGATCGAGGACAGCGAGCGCAAGCTCCAGTTCGACCTCTACTACGTGAAGAACATGTCGCTGCTGCTCGACTTCGCGATCGTGCTCGAGACCTTCGAGGTCATGCTGCGGGGCCGCGGGGCGCGCTGAGCCATGAGCGCCACGACGCCCGCCCTCGAGCTCGTTCCCGGGCCGCCCGCCGCGGCCGGCGACGCGCGCCGCTTCCGGGCCGCCGCGCGCTCGGCCCGCTCGCAGCGCGAGCTCATGCCGGGCCTGGTCCTGGCCTTCGCCTACGCGTGGGGCCTCGCGATGGCGCGGCTGATCGACGTGACCCAGGACGGCAAGTTCATGCTGCTCTTCGGCACCACGTTCACGCTGATCGTGATCGCCGTCGCCTTCATCCGGCCGCGCTTCTACCTGCCGATGACGATCGCCTTCCTGCCCTACAGCAAGGCGTTCCCGCTGCCCCTGGCCGGCGTCCAGGGCGCCAACCTCACGAACCTGTTGCTCCTCCTCGGCCTCGTGGCCGTGCTCTCGAGCCGCATCCAGGGCCGACCGAGCCTGCCGCTGCGGGCCAGCGAGCGCCTCGTCCTCGCCTTCGTCGCGGTCTCCTCCCTGAGCCTGATCCCGGCCTACCAGGCCGGCACGTTCGGCATGGGCGAGCAGCTCCAGATCTACCGCGCATGGCTCGCCCCGATCCTGTTCTTCTTCATCGCCCGCGGCCTCGTCCGCGACCGCGAGGACGTGAACGGCGTGCTGAACGTGCTGGCGTGGACCACGTTCCTCGTCGCCGCCAACACCTGGAAGGAAGGCATCGACCGCTCGTCCCGGGGCACGATCGACACGGCGCGCGTGGCCGGCCTCATGGAGCAGGCCAACACCATGGGCGCGTTCCTCGTCTACTACGGCATCGTGCTGCTGGCCCTCGGCGTGACCCTGAGGCCCTGGCGCCGCGGCCTCCCCTACCTGCTGGGCTTCCTCGTCGCCGCCCGGGCCGTCCTCTACACCTTCTCGCGCGCGGCCTACGTCGCCATGGCGGCGGGCGAGGCGACGGTGCTCTTCTTCGCCAACCCCGCCCTGCTCCTCGTGGCCGGCGGCGGCTTGAGCGCGGCGCTCGTCGTGAACCCTTCGCTGCTGCCCCAGAGCGTCTGGGACCGGCTCGCAGGCACCTCCGAGGAGCGCAAGCTGCGTCCCGGCGAAGAGGTCGACCGCAACCTCGACCGCAGCACGGCCCATCGCCTCGTGTTGTGGAAGGCCGGCATCCAGGTGGTCGCGGCGAACCCAGTGCTCGGCGTCGGTCTCGGACGCTTCCCCTGGGAGGTCGGGCGCTACACGGAGTACGCCCTCAAGCAGACGGATCCCCACGACGCCCACAACGCCTACCTGTTGCAGGCGGCGGAGATGGGGCTGCCGAGCCTGATCCTGCTGCTGCTCGTCTACCTGTCGTGGGCGTTCCACGGCCTGAAGCTGCTGCGGCGGCCGCGCTCGAGCATCGACCGGCGGCTCGCGGTGGCGTTCCTGGGCAGCCTCGCCGGGCTCCTCGTGAGCTGCATGCTGGGCTCACGCTTCTCCGACGAGGCCCTGATCGCCTGGTTCTGGATCCTCGCCGCCACGGTGCTGGTCGTGAGGCGCCTCCGGCCGCTGCCCCGCCGCCGCCCGCTCCGGCCCAGCCCCCGGCCCGCATGACCGTCGAGTCCCGTTTCAAGAAGGCCCTCGCCTACGGGCTGCTGCAGTCCGGGGTGTTCTCCCTGAGCCGGCCGCATTTCGAGAAGCGGCGGGCGATCCTGCTCGTCTACCACCGCATCAACGACGCCAAGGATCCGTACTTTCCCGCGCTGTCCCGCACGATCTTCGCGGCCCAGCTCGACTACCTCGCCGGGCGCTACCTGGTCCAGTCCTACGACGACGTGGTGGCGTGGCTCGCCGAGGGCGCCGACGGCGCGCCGCGCGTGGCGGTCACGATCGACGACGGCTACCCGGACACCCTCGAGGTCGCCCTCCCCGAGCTCGAGCGCCGCGCATTGCCGGCGACGTTGTTCCTCTCGACGCAGCCTCCCGAGACGGGACGGCCGCTGTGGACCGACCGCGTGCGCTGGATCGTGAAGTACGCGCGGACGAACATGGGCGACGAGAGCGCGCGCCTCACGCGGCTGTCCCAGATCCTGGCGCGCCTCAAGGCCCTCGGGCAGGCCCAGGTGGACCAGGCCGTGGCGGAGCTGGAGGCCGAGCTGCGCCCCGAGGGGCCGGACCTGCGGCTGCTGTCGTGGGACGACGTCCGCGAGCTGCAGCGTCGCGGCATCTCCCTGGGCGCCCACACCCACCGGCACTACATGGTGTCGCGCCTCGACGACGCGACGCTCGCCGACGAGATCGGGCAGTCCGTCAGGCTGATCGAGCAGCGCGTCGGGGTCGAGGTGAAGTCCTTCGCGTACCCCAACGGGCAGCCCGAGGACTACGACGCCCGGGCCATCGCCGTGCTGCGCTCCCTGGGCCTGCGCAGCGCCGCCACGTGCCGCCACGGCCTCGCGCGACCCGGCAACGACCCGTTCCAGCTGCCCCGCCTCTACACGCGGGAGCCCTCGCTGCCGCTCTTCGCCGCGCGCCTCGCCGGCTTCGGGCGCGAGGAGCGGCCCGCGAGCAGCGTGTCCTGATGCGGCCCCAGACCGCGAGCGCCCGCGCGTTCCTCCACGCCCTCGTCGTGGTGGTGGGCTCGTCCGCGAGCGCCCTGGCCGTCGGCTTCTTCAAGAGCCTGCTGTCGGCCTACTACTTCGGGACCTCGGGCTCGATGGACGCCTATCTGCTGGCGCTGCTGCTGCCCGACATGGCCATGCAGCTCGCGCGCACCGGCGCCTTCAACCTGATCCCGCTGTTCGCCACGGAGCGCCAGCGCTCCGAGGAGGACGCCTGGAAGGCCGCGAGCAAGATGCTCAGCTACTGGCTGGCATTGCTCGCCGCCGCCGTCGTCGTCGTCCTGGTCGTGGCTCCGGTGGCGATGGCGCTGCTGGCCCCCGGCTACGACGGGGCGCAGCGGGCCCGCACCCTGGAGCTCACCCGCACCCTGCTCCTCATGACCGTCACCTGCGGCACCGGGCGGATGCTCGGCGTCGTGCTCCACGCGGAGCGACGCTTCCTGGTGGCGGGGCTCTCCGAGGTCGCCTTCCAGTTCGGCTCGACCCTCTACCTCGTCGCCTTCCACCGGATGGGCATCTCCGCCCTCGCCTGGGCCCAGGTCTTCGGCGGCCTGCTCCAGCTCCTGACCGCGGCCTGCGGCCTCTACGCGCGGCGCCGCCAGCTCCGGCTCGGCATCGACCTCACGAGCACGCCGGTGCGGCGCATGATCCGTCTCAGCCTCCCCGTCTACCTCGGCGACTCGGGCGACAAGATCAACCTGATCGTGACGCGGGCCTTCGGCTCGATGCTGGCCTCGGGCGCCGTGTCGGCGCTGCAGTACGCCTACACGCCGATCGAAGGCCTGCACCGCATGCTCGGGACGCCGCTCGCGACGGCGCTGTTCCCGTTCCTCTCGGGCCGCTTCGCCCAGAACGACCCGCGCCTCGCCCGCATCAGCCTGAGCCGCATCATGGTGGTCGCGACGGTCGCCTTCTTGCCGCTTTCCGCGGTCACGTGGCTCCTCGCCGATCCGATGGTGGTCGTGCTGTTCGAGCGCGGCTCCTTCGACGGCACCTCGACGGCGCTGACGGCCTCGGCGCTGCGCCTGTTCGCGCCCTCGATCTTCGCGCTCGCCCTGAACGAGCTGATCATCGCGTCGTTCCATGCGCGACAGGAGACGCTGATCCCGGTGCGGGCGGGCTT
Source organism: uncultured Acidobacteriota bacterium (assembly GCA_902826455.1). Taxonomy (GTDB): domain Bacteria; phylum Acidobacteriota; class Vicinamibacteria; order Fen-336; family Fen-336; genus CADEEV01. Next base: position 8,988 of record CADEEV010000080.1, read on the forward strand.
CGTGCGGGTCGCCTGCAACACGCTCCTGTGCGCGGCCCTCGCCCCGGTGCTGGGTCATCGCGGCGTCGCCCTGGCCACGACCCTGTCGCTCTACGTGAAGCTCCTGGTGCTCGCCTACTCGCTGCGGGCGCTCTTCACGCCCCGGGAGTGGAGCCTGCAGCTCGAGACCCTCGCACGGATCGTGCTGGCCGTGATCCTGATGATCGGCATGGCCTACCCCTTCGCGTTGTTCGTCTCGACGCCGCAGGTCCTGACGGGCCACGCCTGGCCGGCACTCTTCGGCGTCGGCCTGCTCTGCCTCAGCGCCTACGGCGCCGCGCTCTGGGTCTGCGCGCGGCGTCAGTTCATCGTCTACCTGGGGTTGATGCGCCACGTGCTCTGGCACCATCCCCTTCCCGTGGCCGCACGCGCATGAGGTCCCCGCTCAAGGCCGCCCTGCGCCGCGGCGTCGCCCGCGGCTTCGCCCTGACGACACCCCGCGTCGCCGGGCTGCGGATCCTCACCTACCACCGCGTGAATCCCGATCACCCGCGAGACCGCCTCACGGTGCATCCCGCCGCGTTCGCGGAGCAGATGGAGCTGCTCGCGGGCTCGGGACGCCCGGTGGTGTCGCTGACCACGGCCGCCCGGATGCTCGGCGGCTCCGGGCCGGTGCAGGGCGACCCGGTGGCGCTCACGTTCGACGACGGCTACCAGGACAACCTCCGTCACGCGGCGCCGGTCCTCGAGCGGCTCGGGCTGCCCGCCGCCATCTTCGTCGTGACCGGCCTCGCGGGGACGCCCGGCACCCTCGACCGCTACGAGGGCTGCTGCGACAAGGACGGCATGCTGAGCTGGGACGAGGTCCGGGCGCTGCGCGACGCGGGTCACGAGATCGGCGGCCACGGGCGGGAGCATCGCGAACTCGCGACGCTGCCGGCGGAGGCCGTGACCGCCGAGGTGGAGAGCTGCAGCGTCGACCTCGAGCGCGAGCTGGGCGCGCGCCCGGCGCACTTCTGCTATCCGCGCGGCAGCGAGAACGACGTCGCGCGCCGCCTGGTGGGCGCCGCCGGCTACACCAGCGCCTGCACCGTGCGCCCCGGCACCAACCGGCCCGGCGTCGACCTCCTCGGGCTCCGGCGCACCGAGGTCTCGGGCGACGACAGCCTCGCCGATTTCCGGCTGAAGCTCGACGGCGGCTTCGACGCCTGGCATGCGGCGCTCCAGGCCGTGCGCACGCCGCGCGTCCCGTGAGCGCACGCGTCCGACGCACGCTCCTGGCCCTCGCCTGCGCCGGGATCGGCGGCGTGCTCGCCTGGAGCGCGCGGATCCAGCCGATGCCCCGGACCGCCGCCCCCGTCGTGGCTCCGCCCGAGACCCGCGCCGCGACGCCCTCGGGCCTCGCGTTGTGGATCCTGCCCGACTCGGTGAAAGTCCGGCCCGGGGCCGATCTCGGAGCCCCGTCGGCGCCCGACGTGCCCGTGCGCCTGCGGGCGGCGCGCGGCGAGGTGGTGGCGTTCCAGGTGGCGCTCGCGTCGCTCGAGGGCAGCGCCCGGGTCACGGTGGACGTGAGCGACTTGCGCAGCGGCGCGCGCCGCATCGAGCGGGGCCGGCTCGGCGTGTTCCTCGAGACGGTCCTGTACTGTCCCGAGGTCGAGGCGAAGTTCGTCGGCCTCCCGGCTGGCGAGTATCCCGACCCGCTGGTGCCGCTCTGGGAGAACGGGCCCGGCACGCGTCCCGTGGCGTCGCCCTTCGCCCTGCCGGCGCGGCGGAACCAGATGCTGTGGGTCGACGTGCCCGTCGCGCACGACGTGCCGGCCGGGCTCTACCTGGGCCGCCTCACGATCGAGGCCGCCGGCGTTCCGGCGCGCGGCGTGCCCCTGGAGCTCACGGTCGACGCGATCGAGCTCCCCGCGCGGCCCTCGCTCGCCGCCTGGGTTCCGCTCTACGAGACCCGGCTCTGGCAGCGCGAAGGTCTCGGCGAGCTTGCGGAGCCGGAGCGCCGCGCGCGGCTCTTCGCCTACTGGCGGATGGCCCACGAGCATCGCTTCGCGACCCAGGTCATGGAGCAGGAGCCGGAGCTGCGCTGGGACGAGGCGACCGGCGCCCTCCTCGGCGAGGACTGGAGCGGCTTCGACGCGGACTACGGGCCCATGCTCGACGGCAGCCTGTTCCCCGACGCGACGCCGCCCCGGCTCTTCAAGGTCGGCGGCTTCATCGCGTGGGGCGCCGAGCCCGGCAAGCGCCCCCACTTCGGCGGCGACCAGCGCCGCGACACCACCCCGACCGCGGCCCATCGCCGGGCCGTGACCGAGTACGCCGCCGCGGCCGCGCGCCACTTCGACGCGAAGGGCTGGACGGCGCCCGAGCGGTTCATGTACATGCTCGACGAGCCCCCGCTCGCCGAGCGGCCGGGCCTTGCGGGCCTCGTGCGCGGCTACGGCGAGGCGATCCACGCGGCGGGCGCCGGCGTGCGTCACCTCGTCACGATGGGGCCCCACGAGAGCGCCGGGGCGCGCGGCTTCGTCGACATCTGGGCCGCCTGGGGAGCCGGCTATCGTCCCGCCGAGATGCGCGCGCGCCAGGCCCTGGGCGAGCGCGCCTGGTTCTACCAGCAGCACGAGCCGTTCGTCGGCGGCCACAGCCTCAACGACGAGGGCCTCGCGCTGCGGACGTGGGGCTGGATCGCGCGGCGCTACGGCGTCGACGCGGTCTTCCTCTGGGTCGGCAACTTCTGGAACGAGGATCCCTACCGGGTCGCGCGGAACTGGAGCGACGGCCAGCTCGGCAACGGGGCGCTCTTCTACCCTGGAGCCATGCTCCCGAGCCTCGGCTTCCCCGCTCTCGCGGGCCCGGTTTCCTCGTTCCGGATGAAGGCGCTGCGCCGCGGCCTGCTCGACTACGAGTACATGGCCCTGCTCGACCGCCTGGGCGGAGACTCGGGCCCGGTCGTCCGGAGCCTCGTGCGCTCGGCCCTCAACGAGGCCGGGTACGATCCCTACTGGAACCATCCCCTGTGGACGAAGCCGGGTGACTGGAGCCACGACCCGGCGGCCTGGGAGGCCGCGCGCGCACGGCTGGCGGACGCCATCCTCGAGCGCCTGAGGGAGCCGGCCCGATGATCGCGAGCGCCGTCATCCTCATGTATCACCGGATCAGCGATCCGCCCTTCGAGCCGGAGGAGGGCGACTACGTCCTGCCGCCCGCGCTGTTCGAGGCGCAGATGCGCCGGCTCGCGGCGCTGGGCCGCGCGGTCCTTCCCCTCGAGGCGCTGGCGGGCGACGCCGGCCCGGCCCGCTCGGTCGTGCTCACCTTCGACGACGGCTGCGCGAGCGACGCGGCGCTCGCCGCGCCCCTGTTGCGGTCTCTCGGCATGACCGCCGCCTTCTTCGTCAACCCGGCGCGTTGCGGCCTCGAAGGCCGCTGCTCCTGGGACACCCTGCGGGCCCTCGACAAGGACGGCTTCCGCATCGGCTCCCACGGCCTCGACCACACGCTGTTCGACGCCCTCGACGACGGCGCGCTGCGCCGGCAGGTGGCGGAGTCGCGGCGCTGGCTCGAGAGCGAGCTC
>CADEEV010000081.1 GCA_902826455.1 uncultured Acidobacteriota bacterium
GCCATAGAGGGCACAAGCGCGTCCCTCGACTCTGACAATCGCAAGCGGGAATTCAAGCCTTCTTCCTGGAAGAGTCGCTCCACTGCACCACTCTGCAGCTGAACTCGTGGTCGGTCCGAGCATCGTCGCGGAGGTACACGCAATCATTTGAGCAGCCGCGATCGCCAATACGCAGGACCGCCTTTGGCCCTTCCCTCCCCACTTCAACTGCGACCTGCACGAGGGGGTGTTGGTACGGCGTCGGCCTTGTCGAGCTCGGGCCGGCTCTTGAGCAGCCAGCGCAGCGAAAGCCACAGCAGCACGGCGTCGTCGAGGTAGCCGAAGACCGGCACCATGAAGTCCGGCATGACGTCGATCGGCCAGATCAGGTAGGCGACCGCGAGGATCACGCCGAAGCGCGGCAGCTTCGCGACCCGCGGGTCGCGCAAGAGGGCGAGCACCCGGAGCAGGCGTGCCATCTCAGGGCTCGGGGGTCGGCGTCGGAGCCGGCGCGGGAGGCCGGATCGGCTCGATCCGGGGCGCCGTGTCGACGCGCGGCGCCTGCAGGACCGGGGACGGCACGACGGGCGCCGCCTCGAACAGCACCGTGGAGGAATCGGCGCCGACCTGGAAGGAGCGGAAGTCCTCTTCCGTGAGATCGGGCTTCTGCACGATCTTCGGCGTGAGGGTCATGACGATGTCGGTCTCCTGGTCCTCGTCCTTGTTGCGCGAGAACAGGCGGCCGAGGATCGGGACCGAGGCGAGACCGGGCATGCCCGTGAGGCTGCGGCGCTCCTGGTCGCTGATCAGGCCGGCCAGGATGTTGGTCTCGCCGTCCTTCAGCCGGATCACGCTCGTGACCGTGCGGCTGTTGAACGTCGGCAGGCCCTGGAAGCCGTTCGGACCGACCGACGAGATGTCGATCTTGAGGGCGAGGGTGACCTCGTTGTCGTGGTGCACGCGCGGCGTGATGTCGATGTTGACGCCGACGCTCTTGTACTCGAAGGAGGTGATGGCCTGCTGGGCGACGCCGCCCGCGGCGATGGGGGAGAACGTCGTGACGGGCACGGGCACCTGGTCGCCGAAGCGGGCCTGGGCGGTCTGGCCCTCGGTCGTGCGCAGCTGCGGGTTCGCGAGCAGGCGCGTCGTGGTGTCGGTCTGGAGCAGGCGGTAGATGACGCCCGGCAAACCCGTGACCACCAGGTTGTCCTTGTCGTAGGGACTGTCGGCGAGCGTCGTCGTGCCGGTCGGGTTCGGGAAGACGGCGCCGAGGACGCCGGACGTGTTCGGCACGTTCGAGTTGATCTCGATGCCGTAGTCCTTCAGGCGGTTGCGGTTGACCTCGAGGATCTCGACGTCCACCACGACCTCGGCCCGGCGCTTGTCGAGGATGTCCACGATGCGCTCGGCGGCGCTCACCTTGTCGGGAGTGTCGTTGATCGTGAGGGCGTTCGAGCCCGCGAGGGGCGCGACACGGCGGGCGCCCAGCACGACCCGCAGCAGGTCGATCGTCTCCTTGACGTCGGCGTTCGAGAGGAAGAACGTCTTCACCACCTGCTGCTCGAACTCGCGGCGCTTCGCCGGCGTGTCGGGGACCACCATGAGCACGTGGGAATCGACGACGCGGTGGAAGGTGCGGCCGACGCTCGCGAGGGAGCCCAGGGCCCCGTCGAAGTCCACGTCGCGCAGGTCGAGGCTGACGTTGCTGTCGACGAACTGCGGGTCGAACACGATGTTGACGTTGCCGGCCTTGCCGAGGGCCTGGTAGGCCTCGCGCAGGCTCGCGCCGCGGAACGAGAGGCCGAGGGGCTCGCGGGCCTCGGGCCCGAGGACGAGCCCGGGGAGCGCATGCTCGCGCGCGTTCGCCTTGAGACGGGAGACGTCGGGCGGCGGGGCCCCGGCCTGGCGGGCGGCCTCGGCCCTCTGCATCTCGGCCACCAGGCTCGTGGCTCCCGGGTTGAGGTCGAGGGCCAGGCGGAACTCGTCCGCGGCCTCCTTGTACTGGCCGCGCGCCGCGAAGCGCCGGCCCAGGTTCGCGTGGTTCTCCGAGGCCCGCAGCCGGGCGCGCTCGAGGCTGCGCTTGAAGTTCAGGTTGTCGGGGTGCGCCTGCACGGCCTTCGAGTACTCGAGCACGGCGCGGTCGTACTGCTGGGCGCGCTCCGCGCGCTCGCCGTCGCGGAAGGCCCCGGGCGTCACGCAGGCGCCGAGCGCCGCGGAGAGGGCCAGCAGGCCGAGGCGCTTCATCCCGAGATCACCTCGACGCCCCGCGGCACCTCGAAGCGGAACAGCTTGTCGGCGAGCCCGACGTTCTCCTTGATCCCGTCGAAGTCGAAGCGGCTGCGGTTGCCCTGGGCGTCGATGATCTCGATGCCCCGGATGCGGTACTCCGGGTCCACCTGGAGGTAGGCGCGTTCGAGCTCCGGGTCGGGCTTCTTCGGCGTGAGCCGCAGCCGCAGCAGGCCGTTCGCCGATGACTCGAGGCCGGCGTCGAAGGGCTCCAGGATGCGCCCTTTCTCCGACAAGAGACGGCTGACGAGGCCCTGGCTGCCGCCCTGGTCGCGCACGATCACCTGCTTGTCGGCGGGCACGTAGAAGTAGAAGGTCTTGCCGTCCGAGACGAAGGTCTTCTTGTCGGGGGCGTCGTAGTCCCAGCGCATCCGGCCGGGACGCTTGAGGCGCAGCGTGCCGCGCTCCACCACCTCGCGGCCGAGGGCCTCGGAGCGATAGCTCTGGACGAAGCGGGCCTCGAGGTCTCCCGCGGACACCGCGCGGGCCTCGACCTTGCGCGCCACGTCGGCCGCCGATCCTTCTTCGGGAGCGGGCAGGGGGGCGAGGGCCGCGAGGAAGAGAGCCGCGGGTAACGCGACCGTCGCAACTGTCATCGCTCGGCTATGATAGCACCCGCGCAGCGCGCCCCATGTCCCCATGTCCCTGATCGGCAACCTCGAAGAGATCAAGATCGCCGACGTGCTGCGCCTGTTCGCCCAGGGCAGGAAGACCGGCCGTCTGAGCGTCTCGGCGGACGAGGATCAGACGACGCTGCGCTTCAGCAAGGGCGTCGTGGTCCACGCGAACGCGTCCCACGGACGCCTGACCGGCGAGGACGCCGTCCTCGACCTGTTCGGCTGGAAGACCGGGCAGCTCACCTTCATCCCCGAAGAGAAGACCGTGACCCCGAACGTGACGCGGGGCGTCGACCAGCTCGTCCTCGACGGCCTGCGCCTGGGCGACGTGTTCCACCGCATGAACGCGGCGATCCCGTCGGACCGCGTCGTCTTCCAGATGAACGGCGGGCCCATCGACGAGGCGAAGCAGCTCGTGACCGGCCCGCGGGACTGGCGCATCCTGCGGCTCTGCGACGGCAGCCGCGACGTGAAGGAGCTCGTCGAGACCCTGAAGCTGCCGCGCACCGACGTGGTGCGGGTGCTCTTCGAGGCGAGCGAGGCGGGCTTCCTCGAGCGCGTCGAGACCCAGAAGGCCCTGCGCTCCGTGCCCCAGGGGCTCTTCGGCAAGGAGCACGCGGAGCTCGACACCCGGCTCGAGGAGGACTGGCGCAAGGTCCTGCACTTCGCGCGCGGCGTTCGGCGCGTCGAGGTGCGCCAGGGACCGGGCCGTACGGCCCTCCTCGCCACGGCGTTCAAGCCGGCGCTCGGGCGCGAGGTCCATCTGCCGCGCCACCTGTTCGCGGAGCTGGGCCTGCGCGAAGGCGAAGACGTCACGGTCAAGCCGGTCGACTGATGCTGCTGCCGCTCCTGCTCGCGGCCCAGGCCGTGGTCGCCCCGGCGCCCCCCGAGATGCGCGGCCTCTGGGTCGTGCGCACCGGACTCGTGTCGCCGGCTTCCGTCGACGAGGTGGTGGACGAGGCGGTGGCGGGCGGCCTGAACACGCTGTTCGTCCAGGTGCGCGGCCGCGGCGACGCGTTCTACCAGTCGCGCCTCGTGCCTCGCAGCGAGCTGCTGCGGCGCCAGCCCGAGAGCTTCGATCCCCTGGCGCGGCTCCTCGAGCGGGCGCGGGCTCGCGGCCTCGCGGTCCACGCCTGGGTCAACATGATGCTCGCGGCGCATTTCCCGGCGCCGCCTCCCGACAACGTGGTGTCCCTCCATCCCGAGTGGCTGATGGTGCCGCGCAAGGCGGCGAGCTCCGGTCTTCCCGCCGATCCGCGGAGCCTGCTCTGGCGCATCCGCAAGGCCGCGGTCGGGGATCCCGACGTCGAGGGCTACTACCTGTCGCCCTCGGCGCCCGGAGTCGCGGAGCATCTCGAGGCCGTCGTGCGCGAGCTGGTACGGGGTTATCCGGTCGACGGCCTGCACCTCGACTTCATCCGCTATCCGGGGCCCGAGTACGACTATTCCGCGGCCGCCCTCGACGCCTTCGCGCGTCTCGAGGGGGGCGGCAGTCCGAAGGCCCTCGCCCTGGGCCGGCCGGCCGCCTGGAGCGCGTATCGTCGCGACGCGCTCACGGCCTTGACCGGGCGCGTGCTGCGGGCCGCCCGGGCCGAGCGGCCCGGCCTGATCCTGTCGGCCGCGGTCGTGCCCGACCGCGCGACGGCGGTGGGCAACAAGTTCCAGGACTGGCCGGGCTGGCTCGCGAGCGGTCTGCTCGACGCCGTGTGCCCCATGTCCTACACGCCCGACGACCGCGTCTTCCGCACCCAGGTGCGCGACGCCCAGGACCAGCTGCGGGCCGGCCAGGCCGTGTGGGCCGGCGTCGGCGCGTACCGCCTCGACGTGGCCGGCATCGTCGGCAAGATCCGCCTGGCGCGCTCGGAAGGCGCCTCGGGGGTGGTGCTGTTCTCCCACGAGTCCCTGGACCTCGCGGAGTTCCGGCGCCTGCGCCAGTCGGCGTTCCTTCCCGGGTCCGGCGCGCGATGACGCCCCGACGGGCCGCAGCGCTCGCGCTCCTCGGCCTGTCGGCGTGCCGCGCTCCCGAGCCGGCCCTCGCCCCCGAGCCCCTGCCGACCCCGACGCCGTCCTACCGCTGGTCCCGCGAGACGCTCGCACGCCTGGACCTGCCCCACAAGGCGGCGCAGCTCATCGGCGTGCGGGTCTCGGGCCTCTACCGCAACTCCCGCTCGGCCGAGGCGAAGCGGACCCTCGCCCACGTGCGCGAGCTCGGGGCCGGGGCGATCGTCCTGTTCGAGTCCGAGGTCGAGTCCGTGCCGCGCATCGTCAACGAGCTGCAGGCCGCGGCCGACGTGCCGCTGCTCGTGGCGGGGGACTTCGAGCGCGGGCTCGCGTTCCGCATCCGCCGCGGCGTGGTGCCGCTGCCCTTCGCGATGGCCCTCGGGGCGACGCGCTCCGAGGACGACGCGCGCTTCGCCGGCGAGGTCACGGCGCGCGAGGCGCGGGCCCTCGGCATCCACTGGACCTTCGCGCCGGTCGCGGACGTCAACAACAACCCGGCGAACCCCATCATCAACGTGCGGTCCTTCGGAGAGGACCCCGACCTGGTGGCGCGCCTCAGCGCGGCCTTCATCCGCGGCGCGCGCTCGGGCGGGCTGCTCACCACCGCCAAGCACTTCCCGGGCCACGGCGACACCGCGGTGGACAGCCACCTGCAGGTCGCGACCGTGGGCGGCGACATCGCGCGGCTCAACGCGACGGAGCTCGTGCCGTTCCGGCGCGACCTCGAGGCCGGCGTCGACGCCGTGATGATGGGCCACATCGCCGTGCCAGCCCTCGACCCCACGGGCACTCCCGCGAGCCTCTCGGTGCCGGCCGGCAAGTTCCTGCGCCAGGAGCTGGGCTTCCGCGGCCTGGTGGTCACCGACGCGATCGAGATGGCCGGCGCCAAGGCGGCCTGGTCGGGGGAGTCCGTGATCCGGGCGCTGCAGGCGGGCGCCGACATGGTGCTGCTGCCGCCGAGCCCCGACGTGGCGGTCCAGGCGATCGTGCGCGGCGTGCGCGAGGGCCAGCTCGACCTGGCGCGCATCGACGCCTCGGTGCTGCGCATCCTCGAGGCGAAGGAGCGCCTCGGCCTCGACACGGAGCGCCGCGTCGATCCCGAGGCCGTGGCCTCGCGGGTGGCGCGGCCCGAGGACGTGGAGCGCGCCTTCGGGATCGCCCGGGACTCGATCACGCTCGTGCGCAACGCCGGCCACATCCTGCCCCTGCGCGGCGAGAGCCGGCTGCGCCTGCTGCACCTCGTGATGTCGAGCGACACGCGGAACGACCAGATCCAGGGCTTCCCCGAGGACGAGCTCGCGTCGCGTCGCATCCCGACCGAGACGCGCTTCCTGGGCCCCGAGGTCTCGGAGGAGACGGCGGCGGAGATCCTGGCCCAGTCGGGCGACTACACCCACGTGCTGGCCTCGGCCTTCGCCCGGGTGCGCGGCGGCAAGGGCACCGCCGACATGTCGGCGAGCCACGCGCGGCTGCTCGAGAGCCTGGTCGCCGCCGGGCGCGCCGTCGTGGTCGTGTCGTACGGGAGCCCGTACCTGATCCGCCAGTTCCCCGACGTCCCCGTGTTCGTCTGCGCCTACGGCAGCGCGGAGTCGAGCCAGCGCTCCGCGGTGGCGGCGCTGTTCGGGGAGTATCCTGTGCGCGGCAAGCTGCCGGTGACGATTCCCGGCGTCGCGCGCTACGGAGAGGGCCTCGAGATGCCGGCGCGAGAGATGACGTTGCGGGTGGCGCAGCCCGAGGACGCCGGCTTCCGCGCCGGCGGCCTGCAGGACGTCGACCGCCTGCTCGAGGGCTTCGTCGCGCAGAAGGCGTTTCCGGGCGGCGTGCTCGCGGTGGGCAAGGACGGCGCCCTCGTCCACGTGCAGCCCCTGGGGCGCCTCAGCTACGACGCCGACGCCGCGGCCGTGAAGCCCGACACGCTCTACGACCTCGCTAGCCTCACCAAGGTCGTCGTCACCACGACGATGGCGATGATCCTGGTCGACGAGGACAAGCTCGACATCACGAAGCCGGTCTCGTCGTTCCTCCCGAAATTCTCGGGAGGCGCCAAGGACCGGGTGACCGTGTTCCACCTGCTGACGCATTCGTCCGGCCTCGACGCGGTCGCGCCCCTCTACAAGGAGATCCAGGGCAAGGACGCCTACCTGGAGCGGCTCCAGGCGCTGCCCCTCGGGTACGAGCCCGGCGCGAGGTCGGTCTACAGCGATCTCGGCGAGATCCTGCTCGGCGAGATCCTGGAGCGCGTGGCGGGCGAGTCCCTCGACGCCTTCGCGCGGCGCCGCATCTTCGCGCCCCTGGGCATGCGCGACACGGGCTTCAAGCCGCCCGAGACGCTGCGCGAACGCATCGCCCCGACGGAGAGGGATCCCTGGCGCGGCCGGCTGCTGCGGGGCGAGGTCCACGACGAGAACGCCTTCGCCCTGGGCGGCGTCGCGGCCCACGCGGGGCTCTTCGGCACTGCCCCGGACCTGGCGCGCTTCGCGCAGATGCTGCTGAACGGCGGCGTCTACGACCACCATCGGATCGTGTCGCGCGAGACCCTCGAGCGCTTCACGCGCCGCGCCGGGATCCCCGGCTCGAGCCGCGCCTTCGGCTGGGACACGCCGGCGCCGGGCTCCTCGGCCGGCACGCTGCTCTCGCCGCGCGCGTTCGGCCACACCGGCTTCACCGGCACGTCGCTGTGGATCGATCCCGACCGGCAGCTCTTCGTGATCCTCCTGACGAACCGCGTGCACCCGAGCCGCGACAACGACACGCTGCCGAAGACCGTGCGGGCCGCGGTCTCGGACGGCGTCGTGCGGGCCCTCAGCCAGCCGTGATCCTGGCCGCGTGGCTCGCGGCATCGGTGCTCGTCGGCCTCGACGTCGTGGACGCGGACGCGGGCCGGCCCCTCGCCGGCAGGCGCGTCGGGCTCGTGTCCCACGCGGCGTCGGTCACGGCCGACGGCCGGCATGCCGTGGACGTGCTGCGGGCGCGCGGGGTGACGGTCGTGCGGCTCTTCGCGCCCGAGCACGGCCTGCGCGGCGCGGCGGCCGCCGGCGAGGGCGTCGCATCGGGACGCGACGCGGCGAGCGGCCTGCCGGTCGTGAGCCTCTACGGCGCGCGTCGGAAGCCGAGGGCCGAGGACCTGCGAGGGCTCGACGCCCTGGTCGTCGACCTGCAGGACGCGGGCGTGCGCTTCTACACCTACGAGAGCACGCTGCTGCTGTGCCTCGACGCTGCGGCGGAGGCCGGCCTCGAGCTCGTCGTCCTCGATCGCCCCAACCCCCTGGGCGGCGAGCGCGTGGCCGGGCCGGTGTCGGAGCGGCCCGCCGGGTTCCTCTCGATGGCGCCGGGACCGCTGCTCCACGGCCTCACCCTGGGCGAGCTCGCGCGCCTCGCGAACGCGAGCCGGCCGCGGCCCGCGCGGCTCACCGTGGTGCCGATGCGCTCGTGGAGGCGCGGCACGACGTGGGCGGACACCGGGCGCGCCTGGATCCCGCCGTCGCCGAACCTCCGGAGCCCCGACGCGGCACTCGCGTACCCGGGCGTCGCCCTGCTCGAGGCCACCAACGTCTCGGAGGGCCGCGGCACCGACGCTCCGTTCCTGAAGCTGGGAGCGCCGTGGCTCGCCGGTTGGACGCCTGCCTCGGCGCCCGGCTTCGCCTTCGAGCCGGTGCGCTTCACGCCCGAGGCGCCGGAGCCCAAGCTGCGCGGCATGGCGTGTCTGGGCGTGGCCGTGCGCGTCGTCGACGCGACGCAGGCCGATCCGTGGCGCCTGGGACTGTCGTTGCTGCTGTCGCTCCGACAGCGCCCGGAGTTCGCGTGGCTCCGCGACGGCGCCGCTCTCGACACGCTGCTGGGCACCGACCGGCTCCGGAAGGGCATCGACGCCGGCCTCGACAGCGACGCGCTCGTGGCGGCCGACCGCGAGGCCGTCGCCGCGTTTCGGGCGCGGCGCGCCGTGTTCCTGCTCTACTGAGAGACGGCCGGGCGGCTCCGGCTCGCGGCCAGGCCGACGGCGAACGTCGCGCTCGCGCCGACCGCCACGTTCCAGGTCCAGGCGACCCCCGGCATGCCGAAGACCCACGGGGCGAGCATGCCGGCCGCGAGGCTCGCGACGAGGCCGCTCAGCATGCCGACGAGGGTGCCGCGGGCGTCGGCCCGGCGCGTCAGCACGCCCAGCAGGAACGCGCCGACCGTCGGCCCCGACGCGTAGCCGAGGGCGGCGAGGCCGGAGTTCAGCGCCGAGTCGAGGTTGCGGGCCGCCAGCGCCACGGCGATCTGCGCCACGCCCCACACGACCGTGAACGCGCGTCCCACCCGCATCTGCCGGGCCTCGCTCGCGCCGGGATCCACGAAAGGCAGGTACAGGTCGCGCAGGGTGCTCGAGGCCATGGCGTTCAGCGACGGCGACAGGGCCGCGGCGACGATGGCCGCCAGGATCACGCCGACGAGGCCGCCCGGCAGCTCCTGCGCGATGAAGGTCGGCACGACCTCGTCGCCGCGGGCGAAGCTCCGGCCGCCGTAGTGGACCCAGAGCAGCGTGCCCAGGCCCAGGAACAGCACGAACTGCGCGAACACCAGCACGCCCGACAGGACGAGGCCCGCGGCGGCGTCGCGGCGGCTCCGGGCGACGAGCAGGCGCTGGACGAGGTAGTGGTCGGTGCCGTGGGTCGCGAGGTTGAGGAAGAGCCCGCCCACGACGCCGCCCGCGAAGGTGTAGGGCTGGGTGCGGTCCCAGGACCACGACAGCCATTGCAGTTTGCCGGCGGCGGCCGCGCTCACGAGGGCGCCGTCGAGGCCGCCGGGCACGAGCCGGGCCACGGCCGCCACGCAGACCAGGGCGCCGCAGAGATACACCGTCATCTGGATCGCGTCGGTCCAGATCGTGGCGCGCACACCGCCCTCCTCGGTGTAGACGATCATGGCGGCGCCCAGGACCAGCACGCACGCCCACTCCGGAAAGCCTCCGACGAGGGACAGCACCATGCCCGCGGCGTGGAGCCGGATGCCGTCGCCGAGGGTGCGCGACACGAGGAAGATCGCGACCGCCGTGCCGCGGACGGCCGCGCCGCCGAAGCGCTTCTGCAGCAGCTCGTAGGAGGTATAGAGGTCGCCGCTGAAGTAGGCGGGAACCAGGACGGCCGCGATCACGATCCGGCCCACGACGTAGCCCAGGGCCAGCTGCAGGAACGTCCAGTCGCCGAGATAGGCGAGACCCGGCACGCCGATGAACGTGAGCGTGCTCGTCTCCGTGGCCACGATGCAGGCGGCGATCGCCCACCAGGGAACGCTGCGGCCGGCGAGGAAATAGTCGCGCAGCGTCCCGCCGCGGCGGCCGAGCCAGGTGCCGAGAGCGGTGACGGCTCCGACGTAGACGAAGAGGACGAGGACCGCGGAGAGCGGCAGCCTCAAGGCGAGGCTAGTAGCGACGGCCCATGATCTGGGCGCTCACGACCTGGAGCGCCGCGCTCAGCCGGCTGATCTTCCGGTTGCGCGCCTGCTGGGCGAGCGCGTCCTCCTGGGGCGGAGTCTGGGCGCGCACCTCGCGCTGCAGCTTCTCGAGCTCCGTCTTGATGAGACCGAGCTCCCCCGGCGTGAATCCCTTGAGGGTGTTCTTGTTGATGAGGAAGTAGCCCTCGACCACCTGCGTCGCCATCGCAGGAGCGCTGCCGCCGACGAAGTTGCCCATGTCTGCGAGCAGTATACGCGCGGAGCCTGGTGGTAGAGTGAACGCCGGAATGAGTCCACTCCTCGTGAGGGCGATGCGGCGGGCGACGCTCTACGCCGGCCTCCTCAGCATCGGCCTCCTGCTCTACTTCAAGGTGCTGCCGGCCGCCGGTCTCGTCGGTCCCTCGGCCCAGGAAGAGGTGGAGGCCACGGCACGCGCCCTCGAGACCGCCCGTGTCTACGGCGCCGAGCCGGGCATGCCGGCCTTCGACGCGGCGGGCGTCGAGCTCGCGAAGGCGCGAGCCCTGCTCGCGGCCGGCCAGGCCTTCGGCGCGCGCAAGGCGGCCCTCGAGGCACGCACGCGCGCGATCGCCGCGCAGCGCGAGGCCCTGACGCGCCGCGAGGACGAGCGGCGGCGCGCCCAGCAGGTCGTCGAGGAGATCGACCGGCTGCTGAGCGAGCTCGAGGACGCCGTCAAGGCCGCCGCGGCGGGGCGCGACAAGGACGAGCGGAACCGCCTGATCACGATCATGAAGGAGTCGCGCCAGGCCGGCGCCGGCCTCTTCCTCGACTTCGAGCAGAACCAGTACCGGAAGGTGCTCGCCGAAGGCGAGGCCGTCAAGACGCACCTGGTCGGAGCGAAGCTCAGCCTCCAGGCCGCGCGGAAGAAGGGCTGAGCCTCGGCTCGTCCCGGAGCGCCGTCAAGGCCAGGGCGAACAGGCCGAGGTTGAGGGCCGCGAAGGGCAAGGCCAGGTCGATGCCCAGGACGCGGCTCATCGGCAGCTCCCCGGTCGTGCCGTAGAACAGCCACAGGTTCACGTTGAACACCGACGCCCAGATGAGGAACGCGCGTCCGCCGTCGTCGTCGCAGAGCGCCAGAACCGCCGCCATCACGACGACCACGAACAGGTGGTTCTCGTGCACGCCGGTGGCGAGCATGAAGTAGGTGAGGAAACCCAGGAGGGCATGCCGGACCAGGACGGGGAAGCGGGGCTCCCGCCGCCACAGCGAGACGAGGATCGCGGCGTAGCCGAGCACGAACGGAAGGCGGAGGGCGAGCATCTGCAGGCCCGGGCCGGGCAGGTAGACGCGGTTCGGTATGCCCTGGCGCAGGCTGCCGAAAGCCTCCGGCCAGGTGGCGCGCAGGGCATGGGTCACGAGCCACCACAGGTTCAGCGCGTGGGCGCTCAGGGGCCGGTGGGTCAGGGCGCGGACGAGGGCCCGGAACATCTCCGGACCGAAGACGAGGAAGAGGGCGGCGACAGGGACCGCCGCGGCCGCGACGGCCGGGCCCGCGGCTCGCTTTCCGCGCTTCCAGAGGTACACGACGCAGAACGGGGCGAGCACCAGCGGCTGCCACTTGACGAGACAGGCCGTGGAGAAGAGGGCCCCGAAGCGACCCCACTTCTCCTGCTGGAGGCTGGCGAAGGCGAGCAGGAGCAGCGGCGCGTAGTACACGTCGAGGTAGCCGAGGCCGACCGAGCAGGGCACGAGCACGAAGAGGAGGCCCGTGGCCCTCGGCAGGCTCCGCGAGATCCGCCCGTAAACGAACGCCGTGGCGAGGAGAGCCAG
>CADEEV010000082.1 GCA_902826455.1 uncultured Acidobacteriota bacterium
GGCTTCCGCTTCCACTTCCCGGGGCGCTTCTTGTCCGGGACGCCTTCCTTGATCCTGTCCACGATGGCGAGGATGTCCTCGCGCGTCACGGACGTGGGGTAGTGCTGGCCGATCGACGGGAGGATCTCCTTGTCGAGGAAGCGCTGCCACCCGGCGAGCGTGGCGGGCCGCCATTCGGTGCTGTGCGCCTTGACCCACTTCGCAGCCAGGTCCGAGACGGTCGTGCTCCGGAGCGCTTTCTGGCGCTTCTCGAGGCCGGGGTCGGCCCCTTCGTCAACGTGGTGAAGGATCGCGCGGGCCCGCTTCCTGGCTTCGTCCAGGTCGATGACGCGCACGTCGCCGATCTTCGTGCGCCTGCGGACCCGGCGCGCCAGCCCCGGCGCCCTGTAGAGCACGAAGTAGACGCTCTTGGTGGGCGACACGCGCACGCCGAGCCCCGGCACCGCGTCGTCGAAGTAGTCGACGCGCTGGGTGCCATTGGGTGCCAGCTTCTTGACGCTCTCTTTGGTGAGTTTCACGGCCCCATTTCCTCCAGCGGGTGTCAGGTGGGTGCCACCTTGCCAGAAGAAGTATGGGCGAGCATGACGGAGCATGCAAGCGGAGAAACCCGCTAGGGTGTTGACCGTAGTGGAGTACGGGCGCCCGCATGGACCGTCATGGGTCGCCTTGCTCGGGGCGTGGAAAGGATTCGGGACCAAGAAGTCGGAGGTTCAAATCCTCTCGCCCCGACCACCTTCATCTCAACAACTCAAGCGGCCTCGCGGCGCTAAGCTGCGAGGCCGTTCAGTTGTTGGGGGTCCTCCGGCCGACCGTGTCGCGGATCGCGTCGAGGAGCGCCGGGATGTTGAAGGGCTTCGCCACGACGCGGGCGGAGCCGCCGGCCAGCGCGTTCGCGAGGCCCGACTCCTCGCTGTAGCCCGACATGAAGATGACCTGGGCCTCGGGCCGGAGCGCCTGGATCTGGGCCCAGGTCTGCGGGCCGCTCAAGCCGCCGGGCATCACCACGTCGCTCAGGACGAGATGCACCGGCCCGGGCTCGACGCCGGCGAGGCGGAGAGCCTCGATGCCGCTCGACGCGCACAGCACGCGGTAGCCCTGCTCCTGCAGGATCTCCTCCGTCATGGAGCGGAGGGCCTCCTCGTCCTCGATCAGCAGGATCGTCTCCGAGCCGCCGGGTAGAGGTTCGGGCGAGGCGCCGGTACTGGGGGGACGGGTGGTCGCGAGGACGGGCAGGAAGATCGTGAAGACCGAGCCGTGACCCTGGCGGCTGCTCACCGCGATGTGCCCACCGGCCTGCTTCACGATGCCGAACACCGTGGCGAGGCCGAGGCCCGTGCCGCGGTCGGCGGACTTCGTCGTGAAGTAGGGCTCGAAGATGTGGGGGAGATTGTCGGCCGAGATGCCGGCTCCGGAGTCGGCGACCGACAGGCGCACGTAGGGGCCCGGGATCAGGTCTGGGGCCGGCGGCTGGGCCAGGTCGGCGACGTCGGCGTGGACCTCGAGGCGGCCGCCCTGGGGCATCGCGTCGCGCGCGTTCACGATCAGGTTCACGATCACCTGCTCGAACTGCGCGCGATCGACGCGCACCGTGACGGGGGCCGTCACGCCGAGATCGAAGACGATGTCCTCGCCGCGCAGGCGCTGGAACATGCTGTGGAGGTCGTGGAGCACCTGGCCCACCGCGACGGGCTCCGGCATCGCCACGTGGCGCCTGCCGAAGGTCAGCAGCTGACGCGTCAGGGCGGCGGCGCGTTCGGCCGCCTTCAGGGAGTCCTGGGCCCGGCGCGTGTCCTGCTCGCCGAGCCGGCCGCCGCGCAGCAGCAGCTCGCAGCCGCCCACGATCACGCCCAGCAGGTTGTTGAAATCGTGGGCGATGCCGCCGGCCAGCTTGCCGAGCGCCTCCATGCGCTGGGAGTGCCGCAACTCCTCGTCGAGGCGCTTGCGCTCGATCGCGTAGCGCAGCGTCTTGTCGAGGTGCTCGCCGTCGACCTGGCCCTTGACCAGGTAGTCCTGGGCGCGGCCGTGGATCGCGGCAAGGGCCACCGCGTCGTCGTCGAGGCCCGTGAGCACCACGACCGGGAGCTCGGGGTTCGCGTGACAGACGCGGCCCACCACGTCGGCGCCGCGGCCGTCGGGAAGGTTGAGGTCGAGGAGCACGGCATCGATCCCGCCCAGGCCCAGCCGATTCTCGGCGGCGGCCAGGGTCGCGGCCCGCTCCACCGACCAGGCGCCCGGGCCCGCTTCCTTCAGGAGCTCGACGATGAAGCGGGCGTCGGCGGCGCTGTCCTCGACGAGCAGGACGCGCAGGCTCGGCAAGGGCGCCCCGCTGGCCGGCGCGCTCACCGCTTCCTCGGCGGCAGCGTCACGACGGAGAGCCAGAAGCAGTCGACCGACCGCACTACCTCGCCGAACTCCACGAAGCCGACGGGCTTGGTCACGTAGCAGTTCGCGCCCAGGGCGTAGGCGCTCTCGACGTCCTCGGGGGAAGAGGAGGACGTGAGCACCACCACCGGAATGTGCTGGAGCACGGGATCGTTCTTGATCGCCTTCAGGACCTGGCGGCCGTCGACCTTGGGAAGGTTGAGGTCGAGCAGGATCAGGTCGGGCCGCGGCGCCGCGCCGTGGACGCCCTCGCGCCGCAGGAACGCGATCGCCTGCTCGCCGTCGGCGACGACGCTCAGGTTGTGGAGCAGCTTGTGCTCCTTCAAGGCCTCGCGAGTCAGCCGCACGTCGGCGGCGCGGTCCTCGACGAGCAGGATCTCGAACGCGCGTGTGGCGACGTGGGTGCTCATGCCGGCGCGCTCGCCGGCAGGGCCGCGTCCGCAGAGAGCAGCGTGAAGTGGAACCGGGAGCCGACCCCGGGGGAGGACTCGAGCCAGATGCGGCCGCCGTGGCGCTCGACGATGCGCTTGCACAAGGCGAGGCCGATGCCCGTGCCGGGGTATTCGCCGTCGCCGTGGAGCCTCTCGAACATGCCGAAGACGCGCTCCTGGTGCTCGGGCGGGACGCCGATGCCGTTGTCCGAGACCGTGAAGTGCCACACGGCGCCCGCCTCCACCGCTTCGACGCCGAGCGTCGGCACGACGCCGGGGCGCCGGAACTTGAGCGCGTTCGAGAGCAGGTTCTGGAAGAGCTGGCTGATCTGGGCCTCGTCGCCCTTGACGGTGGGCAGCGTCCCGATCTCGAGGACGGCGCCCGCCTCCTGGATCGGGCGTTCGAGCAGGCGCACCACGGTCTCGAGGATGGGCGCCGTCGCGACCGCTCGGACCTGCTGTCCGCGGGAATCGACGCGCGACAGCTCGAGCAGGCCCTTGATGAGCGCTTGCATGCGCTGCGCGCCGTCCACGGCGAAGCCGATGAAGTCGTCGGCGTCGGCGTCGAGCTTGCCCTTGTAGCGCTTCGCCAGGAGCTGCGTATAGGAGGTGATCGCCCGCAACGGCTCCTGAAGGTCGTGTGAAGCGACGTACGCGAAGCGCTCGAGCTCGGCGTTCGAGCGCTTGAGGTCGCGAACCACGGCATCCAGGCGCTCCTGGGTGGCCTTGCGCTCCACGACCTGCTTCGCGAGCTCGGCGATCGCGCTCGAGAGCTGCGCGTGGCTCGGGATGCGGAGCGCCTGGGGCAGGATCGGCACGAGGGCCGCGGCCGTCGCGATCGAGGCGACCGCCGTGATCGCCTTCAGGACGCCGGCGAGCCGGTACGTCCCGTGCCAGAGCGTCCAGATCTCCATGGCGTGGGTCGAGCCGCACGCGACGATGAAGATCCCGAACAGCACGAACACGCGCGAATATCGGATGTCGCGCCGCAGCCGCACGAACTGGAGCAGGAGAGCGGGGATCGAGAAGTAGGCGAGGGTGATGACCGCGTCGGAGATGACGTGGAGCCAGACGATCTCGGGCTGCCAGTAGTAGCAGTGACCGTGCGGCATGAAATCCGACTCGAACAGGCGACTGAGGAAGTCCACGCCTCTGCCTCCGCACGCCGAGTGATACGCCGGGTGCGCACTGGGGTTGAGTACAGCCGGAAGTATACGATCATGCCAGGCGAAGTGTGCGAGTGGTCAGGAACGGCTCTCAGGCTTGACCCTCGGGACGGGCACGCTTACAGTGCAGTGGATACGTCTTCTCAAACAAGAGAGCGGTGGCCATGGGCGAGAATCGCCGACGCAGCCGACGGGTCGTAGCCAGGATTCCCCTCGCCGTCCAGCCCGTGGATCCCCCGGTCGACGCCGTCACGGCGGTCATCAATCTCCACGGCGCCCTGATCCTCGCGCCCATGCCGTATCCGATCGGGACGACGCTCCAGGTCACGAACCGCGAGTCGGGACAGACCACGCGTGGCCGCGTGGTGTGGGTGGCCGAGGACGCCTCGGGGATGCACAAGGTGGGCGTCGAGTTCGAAGCCGTGGTCGCCGAGTTCTGGGGCGGCTCCTACGATCCCGAGGAAAGCTAGGGGCTCCTTGGGCCGAACCATCCTGGTCGTCGACGACGAGAGGCCGATGCTGAGCCTCATCGCGGAGATCCTGGAGGGGAAGGGCCATCGCGTCGAGACCTCGGCCAGCCCGCGTGCGGCCCTGGAGATCCTCCAGAAGAGCCCCTTCGACCTGCTGATCTTCGACCTGTTCATGCCCGAGATCCCGGGCGTCGAGCTGCTGCAGCGGATCCGCGAGCTGCGCCTCGACATGCCCGTGCTGATCATGACCGGGCGGCCCGCCCTGGACACGGCGCGCCAGACCATGGAGCTGGGGGCCGCGCAGTACCTCGTGAAGCCGTTCTCCCACGAGACGCTGATCCAGGCGGTGGACCGCGCGCTGCAGCTGCCGGCGCCGCGCCGAAGCCCGCCCGCGTAGCGCGGCCGCGGCCCACGATGCAGCGCTTCGACCGCGGCGCGTACTGGGCCCTCCTCGACAGGCTGCGCGCCACCCACCGGCCGAGGCGCTTCCAGGAACTGCCGACGGCACCGGCGCGGAGCCCGTATTTCCTGCTGCGCCACGACGTCGACTACTCGCCCGCGGCGGCCCTGGATCTCGCCCGGGAAGAAGCCGCGCGAGGCGTGCGCGCCACGTACTTCCTGCTGCCGAACGGCCGGCACTACAACCTGCTCACGGCGGAGTTCGCCGCGGTGCCGCGCCGCCTGGTGGCCCTGGGCCACGAGGTGGGCCTGCACTACGACACGCGCTTCTTCGCGAGCTTCCCGCGCCGCCGCTGGCGCGTGTTGCTCGAGAGCCAGGCGGCCTTCCTCGGCGAGCTCGCCGGCGCCCCGGTCCGCAGCATCGCGCAGCACCAGCCCCTGCTCTCGGGTCCCGACCCGTTCCGGCGCACCCGCCGCTTCGTGAACGCCTACGGCTCGCCGCTGCTGCGCGGCATGCCCTACGTCTCGGACGCCTGCGCCGCGTGGCGCGACGCCTCGTGGGCGGTGCTCGCCGCCGATCACCTCCCGCCCGCCTTCCAGCTCGTGCTGCATGCCGAGAACTGGCCGCGCCGGGCGGTGCCGCGGCTGCGCCTGTACGCGCGCCTCCACGACGACGTCGCGCGGGCCGTGCGCGACGAGCGCGACGCCCTGCTCGTCAAGATCCGGGCGCACCAGGGGGTGCGCGAGCACGACGCCCGGGAGCGCCGCGAGGAAAGGGCTCGCCTCGCGGGGCGACGCCGGTGACGCGCGCCTTCCCGAGCGCGGCGGTGCTCGGAACGCTCTGGAAGCGGCCGGACGACGACGCCTTCGCGGAGCTTCTCCCGACCACGTGGGAACAGGCGTTCGCGCTGTCCGAGCGCCTCCGCGCCCACGTCGACGCCGCGCCGCGGCGTCTCGAAGGCACCGTCGACTCCGCGGCGATCGTGCGCGGCGAGATCGTCTCGATGGGCCCGGGCAGCGTGATCGAGGCCGGGGCCATCGTCCACGAGTCGTGCCGCCTGGTGCTCGGGCAGGGGAGCCGCCTGCGCTCGACGTCGCTGGTGCGCGACGACGTCGTGATCGGGCCGGGCTGCCTCGTCGGGGCCTATTGCGAGCTGGCGCGGGCGATCCTCGGCGCGGGCACGGCGCTCGGTCACTGGGTCTTCGTGGCCGACTCGATCCTCGGAGCGGACAGCATGCTGGGCGGCGCGGCGTTCCTCGCGAACTCCGCGCTCACGAAGGGGCGGACCATCCGGGTATCCACTCCGGAAATGCGCTTTGATTCGAAGTGCCTGCACCTCGGAGTGCTCTCGGGGGACGGCGTTCGTTTCGGAGTACAGGCCCTCGCGTCGCCGGGCACCATCATCGCTCCCGGCCTCGAGGTGCCTCCGCGCGTAGTGCTGAACGGCTACGTGGACGCGGCCCGCATCAAGGTCCTGCGGCGCCGCTTCATGAACGAGTGGATCGTCGCGCGTCCGGGTACTTCGGATCCGGGCGCGCTTGACCGGTAGTCAGCGCGGGGCCACAATCTGCCCACACTCTGAACCCCTCCCCCGGAGGCACAGATGAACGGCCTTGAGGGAAGTGCACGATCTTCGGATGTCGCCTCCGTGTTGCTGGTGGGCCCGTACGATCCGAACTCGGGGGAGTACACGTTCCTGTCGCCGCCACTCGGAGTGTGGAGGCTCTGCGGCTTCCTGCGCAGCCACGGCGTGCAGGCCGCGGTCTTCGACCCCAACTGCTGCGACGGTCCCGTAGCCGAGGAGTTCGCGCGCGCGTTGCGCGCCGGCGCCTGGGACGTGATCGGGTTCTCGACCACGGGCATGACGCTGTGCCACGACCTGGCGCTCGCTCACCTCGCACGCCGCCTGTGCCCCGACGCGACGCTCGTCGCCGGCGGGATGGAAGCGACGTTCAACCCCGGGCCGGTCCTCGGCCTGGGCCCCTTCGACCTCGCGATCCTCGGCGAGGGCGAGCGGCCGCTGCTGGCCCTGGCCCGCCAGGGCCGCGGCCGGCGCGCCGTGACGAGCGCGCCCGGCGTTGCGTTCCTCGACGCCGGGGCGCTGCGCCGGGTGCCCCACGCGGCCTTGAGCCGCACGGAGCTGCGCGACGCCGTGTTCCTGACGCCTTACGAGGAGATGCCCTACGAGCGCTACTGGGCGCGCCTCGAGCAGGCGTACCGCGTGGGGGAGCTGCCGGCGAAGGCCGACCGGGAGGCGCGCCTCGCCGAGGTGCGCTCCGTGCGGCTCATCACGCTCAACTACTGCCCGATGGGATGCACGTTCTGCTCCTCGACGAACTTCCTCAACGAGGCCCAGGGCTCGACGGTCCAGATCTCGCGCCTCGACGCGGACGAGTGCGTGAGCATGCTCCGGCGCATCGTGCGCGCGCACCCGAAGGTGCGCACGGTGATCTTCCAGGACGACATCTTCGTGTTCACGTCCGACGACCGCGTCCTGCCCCTGTGCGCGAAGATCGTCGAGGCGAAGAAGCGCGGCGAGCTGCCGCGGCAGCTGAGCTTCATCAGCACCAACCGCATCGACGCCATGACGCGCGAGCGGCTCGTCGCCATGAAGCGCGCGGGCTTCCGCGTGCTCGGCTTCGGCGTCGAGAGCATGGCTCCCGAGGTGCTGGTCGAGTTCGGGAAGGGGCGCATCTACCCGTTCATCGAGCCGGTGCTCGCGAGCGCACTCGAGCTCGGCATCACCCCGTTCCTGGACCTGATCCTCACGTCGCCGCACAGCCGCGTCGCGGACCTGGCCCAGACGATCCGCGGCGGCTTCCGTTGGACCGTCGCCGGCTGCGAGGCGGGCATGTACCCGTACGTGATCCCGTTCTCCGGCGCTCCGTTGTCCTCGGACACGAGCCTCGCGCCCCACACGGTGTACGCGCGCCGCGAGGTCGCCGGGACCGCCATCGCCTGGAACCAGGCCGCGAAGATCCTGCCGATCGACCCGGTGCTGCGCGACGCGATCCTGCGCATCGAGGCCTCCTTCGAGGAGGCTCTCGGGTCGCTCGAGAGCGACGTCTCCCACGTGCCTTCGCGGGTGCGCTCGCTGCTGTGGATCGCGAGCGCCGTGCCGGTGCTCGAGGCGCTCGGAGAGCCGATGCCGCGGCTCGAGGCGGTGCTCGGGGAGCTCGAGCGACGGCTGCCGGTCCGCGCCTCCGAGTGGAAGACCGAGATCGTCTCCCGGGCGGGCGTCGAGGCGCGTTCCGTGGTTCCCTGAGCGTGGGGCTGCGCGCGGAGGCCTGGATCCCGGCCGTCGCTCTCGTCGCGTGGACGCTCGCCGTCACGGGGGTCGCGGCGCTGCTGGGCGTGAACCCCCTCCTGTTCGTGGTCGCGAACGTGGCGTTCTTCACGGACGGCGTCGACTTCGTGACGCGGCTCGTGGCACGGGGGCGGGCGCGGCGGCTCCGGCGCGACCGCTGCTGCGACACCTCCGTCGACCTGCACGTGGATGACTTCACGCCGGAGCAGGTCGTCCGGCACCTGCGGCCCTACGCCCTGCTGGTCTCGGTGCGCAACGCGTCGCTCGACATCGAGGACTTCATCGAGAACCTGGGCTCGCTGCGCCGTCAGCTCTGGATCTACGACGACGCCTCGACCGACGCCACCTGGTTCGTGCTGAACCGCGCCGGCGTCCACGCCGTCCGCGGCCAGACGAACCTGCGCAAGCCCGGGGGCATCCGGGCGCTGCTGGCCCAGCTGCCGTCCGAGACCCGGACGGTGCTGGTGCTCGATCCCGACTGCCGCATCCTCGAGTCCGCCGACGGCCCCGAGGGGAGCACCCTCGAGCGCGTGGTCTTCGAGTTCCAGCGCAGCGGCCACGCCGCCGCCTCCACGAACATCGTCGTGCGCGAGGACGGTTGGCTCGCCCGGCTCCAGGACTTCGAGTACCGCCTGACGTGCCTGGTGGGGAAGTCGTGCCTGGGCGACCGGAGCGTCACGTCCGGGGCCGCCCTCTACCGTCGCGACGCCCTGGAGGCGGCGCTCTCCAGGCACTCCTTGTCGGTCTACGCGGAGGACCTCGAGAACTCGCTGATCCTGCATCGGCTCGGGGAGACCGTCTACCACGACGAGCGGCTGGTGCTCGAGACCGAGGGCAAGCTGTCGCTGCTCGGGCTGATGCGGCAGCGCATCGGCTGGTCGTACGGTTTCCTGCGCGTCTACTCGAAGCAGCTGCGGCGGCTCTGGGGGATCACGCGGGGCCGGCCCATGGCGCGCTACAACCTGTTCGTCTACCTGGGCCTGTTCGGCATCTTCCTCTTTCCGTTGCGCATCCTCGGGGTCCTGCTCACGGTCGCCAGCCTGCTCGGAGGGCTCGGAGGACTCGTCGGGCTGCCCGTCGGCCCCTTCACGGACCCGGTCTTCTTCCTGAGCGTCTACCTCCACTATGCCGGGCTCGCCTTCGTGGCCTCGGCCTTCGTCGCCCGCGGCAGCTGGGCCACGTGGCGCACCCTGCTCCAGGTGATACCGCTCTACCCGGTGTACGCGCTGTCCCTGGCCGTCCCGGCCGCGATGGGCTACGTGAACTGGCTCACGGAGCTCGCGTTCGGCAAGCGCGTCTTCTTCGACCCCTACGACCCCGGCAGCACGCCGAGGCTCGAAGGGGCGGTCGGCACGCCGTGACCCGCGCCTACTGGGAGGAACGGGCGGAGCGCTTCTCGCGAGAGGACGAGGGCTGGAAGGCGGTCTGCTCCTACGGCATGCCGGCCTTCTACAACCGCGCGATCGACCGAGCGCAGCGGCGGGCTCTCGAGCCGTGGCTCTCGCCCGGAGCCGGCGTCGCGGCTCTCGATCTCGGCTGCGGCGTCGGACGCTGGAGCCGGGAGCTCGCGGAGCGCGGCGCGCACGTGGTGGGCGTCGACCTCTCGGAAGCGATGCTCGCGGACGCGCGCCGGCGCACGGTGCCCTCGCCCGGCGTCGGCTCCTGCACCTTCCTGCGTCAGGACATCGCGGAGCTGGACGTCGCCGGCGCTCCCTTCGGTTTCGCCCTCGGCGTCACGGTCCTGCAGCACCTCGTCCAGCCGGACGCCTTGCGCCGGGCGATCGGCCGCCTCCACCAGCACCTCGGTCCCGGCGCGCGGGCCGTCTTCCTCGAGGCTGCTCCGCGTCGTGACGGCCGGGCCACGGAGACCGGCATCCTGAGGGTACGGTCCGAGGCCGATTACGTGGGCGCCTTCGAGGGGGCCGGCTTCGCCGTCGCGGACGTGACGGGCGTCGATCCGCCGGGCTGGAAGTACCGGGCCCTGCCGCTGCTGCCGCGCCTGCCGCGTCCCGTGGGGACGGCGCTCCTCGCCGCGGCTACCTGGATCCAGGTGCCGGTCGAGAGCCTTCTCGGCCGCCGCCTGAGAAGCGCGTCCTGGCACAAGGTCTTCGTCCTGGAGCGCCGATGACGCGCCCCGTGGCGACCGGCACCCAATGGGGCGCGATCGCGGCGCTCGTGGTCGCCGCGCTCCTCCCGGCCACGTCGAGCGGACGCCGCGACTGGAGCCTGCTCGGCAGCGTGCGGACGTTCCGGGTGGTGTCCGGGGCGGACGCCGGTCCCGGAACGCTGCGGCAGGCGCTGATCGACGCCGCCCGGGCGGGCGCCTTCGCCCGCATCAACGTGATCGCCTCGCGCGTGACCGTGGACTCGCCCCTGCCGCCGGCCCTCAACCCCATCGGGCTCGAGATCGTGGCGAGCGGCGGGAGCGAGCTGGACGCCCGTCAGCTCCCGGCCGGCGCCGTCCTCGACATCCTCACTCCCCACACCCTCGTCCGAGGCCTCCGGATCACCGGCGCCGCGGACGCCGCGATCCGGGTGCGCACCGGCCAGGTGCGGCTCGAGCGGGTGCGCATCGGCTCCTCCCTGGTCGGCGTCGACGTCGTGGGCGATGCGGCCGAGCTGAGCGTGCGCGGCAGCGACTTCGAGGACAACGCGACCGGCCTGCGCGTCGTTGGGAACGCCCGCGCCGAGATCCACGAATCCCACTTCCGGTCCCACGGCGAGGCGGCCATCTGGAGCGTCGCGCCGGTGGCGGCGGTCCTCCCGGGCGACGCGCGCCTGCAGCTCTCGGGCTGCACGTTCCACTCCGACCACATCGGCGTCGTGGCCCTGAACGCGTCCGTCGCGATCGTCGACAGCCGCTTCGAGGCGGCCGGAGAGGCGGCACTGCTGGTCAACGGGCCGGCCCGCGTCTCGCGCATCCGCGTCAGCGGCAACTCGAGCTACGGCGTCCTGATCGAGCCCGGCGCGAACGTCTCCATCGAGGCGAGCGAGATCGACAACAACGCCGTGGGCGTGAGGGTGGCCGAAGGCCGGGCCATTCGCGTGCATCGCAATTCGATCCACGGGAACGTCTTCGGGGTCGTGTCGCTGTTCGGCGGCGGACCCGCCGTGGAGCTCTCGGGGAACACCGTGAGCGCGCAGCGCGCCGACGCATTCTACGTGCTGGGCAGCTCGCCCCTGATCACCGCCAACCAGATCCTCGCGAACATGGGCGCGGCACTGCGCCTCGTCACCTACGTGCCCGTGGGGCGTCCCGAGATCGTCTCGCGGCCGACCCTCGAGGGGAACACGATCTCCGGCAACGGCTCCGACGAGCCGCTCCGGGACCGCTTGGTGGCGCCGCGGGTGGCGAAACCGTGAGGCCGGTGGCGAGCTTCGCGGCGTCGGTGGTGCTGGCGGCGGCCCTGGCGGCGCTCTTCCCGTGGAGCCTCGGGGTCGTCGCCTTCGGCGCGCGGCCGATCGCCTGGGCAGCGGCGGGCTTCGCGTTCGTCGCGCTGGTCCTGGCGTCGCGCCTGGCCCCCGGCGTCACGGGGCGGGCCCGCGTGACC
>CADEEV010000083.1 GCA_902826455.1 uncultured Acidobacteriota bacterium
CGGGCGTGCGCGGGAAGACCGTGCCGAACTGGACGGGCTGCCGTCCCGGAAACTGGAAGCGCAGGACCTTGTCGCGGCGCAGCACCTCGAGGCGCTCGCCGCCGCGGTTCGCCCGGGCCGGACCGTCCTCGAGCGGGCCCTCGATGCTGTCGAGCACCGTCTCCAGGAGGCCGTCGCCCTCGGGCAGGTCCAGCGCGACGCCCATGCGGGCCGCCAGCTCCCGGAAGACGGCCACGTTCGGCCGCGCCTCGGCCACCGGCGGGATCACCGGCTCGCTGAGCTGCAGCGCGTAGGTGCCGTACGAGGTGTGGACCTCGGTGTGCTCGAGGAAGGTGGTGGCGGGCAGGACGATGTCGGCGTAGCGCGCCGTGTCCGTCAGGACCTGGTCGAAGACCACGGTGAAGAGGTCCTCGCGGGACAGGCCCTCGAGGACGCGGCGCTGGTCGGGAAGCGTCACGGCCGGGTTGGCGTCGTACACGAAGAGCGCGCGGATCCGCGGCGCGCGCTCGAGCAGCTCGCGGCCGAGCTGCGTCATGTTCGCGGCGGGTGCCGTGGCCTTGCTGCCGGTCAGGCGGTCCCAGTCGACGCCGAATGGCTCGGACGCGGACATCGCGTACCCGCCGCCGGCCACGCCGAACTTGCCGGCCACCGCCGGCAGCGCGAGGATCGCGGCCACGGCCGCTTCCCCATTGCGATTGCGCTCGACGCCCCAGCCGCAGCGCACCAGGGCCGGCGTCGCGTCGGCGTAGGCGTCGGCGACGGTCGCGATCAGGGACGCCGCGACGCCGGTGACGCCCTCCGCCTCCTCGAGCGACACGGCCCGGGCCTTCTCCAGGAGCCGCTCGTGGCCGTCGGCGTGAGCCTCCAGGAACGCGCGGTCGACGCGGCCCGTCCGCTCGATATGGCCGATCATCGCGAGGGCCAGGACGACGTCGGTCCCCGGCCGCACCGGCAGGTGCCAGTCGACGTACGCGCTGCCCAGGGTCCGCCGCGGGTCCACGAGGGCGATGCGCGCGCCGTTCTCCCGGGCGCGCTTCAGGTGCGGCATGAGGTGCAGGTTGCTGTGCTTCGGGTTCGCGCCCCAGATCAGGATCGTCCGGGCCTTCTCGAAGTCCGGGAAGTCGACGCTCGCCATCTTGCCGTAGAGCGCCTCGGTGACCATCCCGGTCTGGATCGCGCACACGTTGCGCTCGAGCTGCAGGGCGCCCAGTCCGCGGAAGAAGCGCTCGTCGACGATCCCCTGGCTCACGAGCCCGTTCGAGCCGCCGTACGCGAAGGGCAGGATCGCCTCGCCGCCATGCTCGGCCCGCACCGCCGCGAGCCGCTCCGCGATCGTCCCCAGGGCCTCGTCCCACGCGATGCGCTCGAAGACCCCCTCGCCCTTGCGGCCGCTGCGGCGCATCGGGAACGCGAGGCGGTCCGGGCCGTGGACGCGCTTCGAATAGCCCCGCACCTTGGAGCAGATGTAGCCGTCGGTCACGGGGTTCACGCGGCTCCCGCCCACCGAGACGACGCGCCCGTCCGCGACCTCGACGCTCAGGCTGCAGCGGTCGGGGCAGTCGAGCGGGCACGTCGCGTGGACGACCGAAGACATGGCGGCACTATAGCATTCAGGGCCGAAACGCCCTGCCGGTTAGAATCACCCTCATCATGGGATTTTTCGCCTCGATCGACGGCGTCATCGCCCCGGCCGCGGACGCCCGCGTCAGCGTCCTGGACAACGGCTTCACCTTCGGCGACAGCGTCTACGAGACGCTGCGCACCTACTCCGGCCGCCCCCTCGCCCTCGACCGGCACCTGCGGCGCCTGCGTCACTCGGCCGCCCGCATCGGCGTGGCCCTGCCGCTCTCGGACGAGGTGCTCGGGCAGCGCCTCGCGGCCCTGCTCGAGGCTGGCGGCAACCCCGAGTCCTACATCCGCATGATCGTGACCCGCGGCGTCGGCGACATCTCCTACAACTTCGAACGGGTGAAGGGCCCGACGGTCGTGATGGCCGTGAAGCCCTACGCGCCTCTCGGGGATGCCGCCTACGAGGAAGGCGTGCAGGCGGCCCTCGTGAGCGTGCGCCGCAACGCCGCCGACGCCCTCGACCCGGCCATCAAGTCCTGCAACCTGCTGAACAACATCCTCGCCATGCGCGAAGCCCAGTCTCGCGGAGCGATCGAGGCGATCCTGCTCAACCATCGGGGCGAGGTCGCCGAGGGCGCGGGCTCGAACATCGTCCTCATCCGCAAGGACGAGGTCGTGACGCCCCCGCTGTCGGCGGGAATCCTGCCGGGCATCACGCGCGAGCTGCTGATGGAGATCGCGCCGGAGGCGGGCTACACGATCCGCGAGCAGACCCTCGTGGCCGGCGACCTGTTCGGGGCCGACGAGCTGTTCTTCACGAGCACGCTCAAGGAACTGGCCCCGATCCGCGCCATCGACAAGACGACCATCGGCGACGGCAAGCCGGGGCCCGTCACGAAGAGGCTGCTGGCCGCCTATCGCGCGGCGGTGCCGCGCTTCTGCCGCTAGGCTCGGCGAGCCCTATCGGGCTCTCCAGTCGGTACGCAGAGCACCGAGTGTCTTGTCGGCGCGCGCTCGGCGCCTTCCGCCCGGGAGCATGAGGCGCACTGCCGATCGGGGCAGCCCTAGGTGCTTTGCTGCCCAGGCTTCCACGTTGACTAAGAGCCAATCGGCTCGCGGCTTGCGAGCCGGCGGCGCGTAGGCCTTGGCTCGGTCACGGAGCTTCTTCATTGCGTCTCCCTTACAAACGGATCGCCTTTACTTCGGCTGCGCCATCAGGCGCTCCGCGATCGCGCGGTAGGCGGGCAACGACAACGGATCGATGTTGACGTTGCCGGCCAACGGGTGCGACGCAAAGCGCGCGATCACCATCTCGGCCTTCGGGTCGATGTAGATGGCCTGCCCGTGGATGCCGCGGGCCATGTAGACGCCGTGGTCGTCGTGGGAGACCCACCAGAAGTCGTGGTAGCTCCAGCCGGGAAGGGTCGCGTAGCCGCCCGCGACGAACGCCTTCTTGTCGGCACCACGACGGATCTCGTCCACGACGGCGGAAGGCACGACCTGCTGCCCGCCCCACTCCCCGCCGCGCCGCATCATCTCCCCGAAGCGAGCGAGGTCCCGCAGGCGCGCGTTGAGGCTGCTGCCCATGAGCGGCGTTCCGTCGGCGTCGACCTGCAGGTATGCATCGTCCTCGGCGCCGAGCCGGCTCCAGATCCGCTCGCTCAGCAGCGCAGCCGGCGCCTTTCCAGTGACCCGCGACATCAGCCAGGCCGCGACGTCGACGTTCGGCGTCCGGTAGTGGAACTCCTCGCCATGCGTCCCCTTCTTCGCGACCGTCGGCAGGAACGCGTAGATCGCCTTCGGCCCCGAATGGTCCGCGGGACGCGGCATGAAGCCGGTCGCGTAGCGATAGGCGTTCGTGGTCTTCGACTCGCCCGTGTAGTTCTCCACGTAGTCGAGGGCGGTGGTCATGTCGAGGACCTGGGCCACGGTCGCATCGAAGCCGCTCCCGGCAAGCTCGGGCAGGTAGCGCGTGACGGCCGCCCCGCGATCGAGCTTGCCCTCGCCGACCAGCATCGCCGCGAGGGTTCCGACGAACGACTTCGTCACCGAGAAGGCGACGTGGGGCTGGTCGCCCACGAGCGCGCCGAGGTAGCGCTCGTACACGATGCGGCCGCGGTGCAGGACGACGATGCCGTCCGTGTAGTTCGCGATCAGCGAGTCGGCCCACGTGACGGGCGCGGTGCCGCCGGTGGGCACGAACGTCACGGCATCGAGGTCCTGGCGCAGCGCGCTCGGCAACGGCCGAACCGGCCCGGCGCCGCGAGGCACCGCGATCGTCGGCCGCAGCTCCCGCCAGTGCGAGAACGTCCAGCGCCACTGCGGGAACCGGTAGAAGCTGCCGTCGTCGAAGCGGATCTGCTTCTGCGGTGGAACGGGCATCCCCGCCATCCACCCCAAGGCGACAGGGTCGGTGGCCCGAACCTTGGCCAGGTCCAGTGGACCCTCGCCGAAGGCCGGCAGGGCGAGCGCGCCGGCGACGATCATCGCCTTCATGGGTCTCGTCATCGGCCCAGGACCGCTTGGAGACGATCGAGGTTCTGCTCGTTCGCGGGCTCGACGATGTGGCGGATCTTCGCCGCCACCCCGGCGTCCTCGAACTCCTGGGACCAGCGGATCCTCGTGCCTCGGTCGTCGGGGACGAAGCTCACGGTGAGCCGATAGCGCGGCAGCGACACGTGGTGGATCACCACGCGCGTTGACTCGAGCTCGAGGAACTCGCTCTCGTTGTCGTGGTGCTTGCCGCCTGGGCCGTGCATCACGTACTTCCAGTGGCCTCCGGGCTCGAACTCGAACACCTGGAACGTGTTCGTGAAGTCCTTCGGCCCCCACCAGCGAGCCAGGACGTCGGGCTTCCGAAAGGCCTCGTAGACGTCGGCCGGCGCGCACGGGAGAACGCGCTCGGCCAGGAAGGTGGTCACTAGAGGATCTCCTCGATGGTGTAGATCGGGCCTTCGGGGCGTCGATCGCCGCTGGCGACGGCCAGCAGCCGGTTGAGGAACGCGTACCTGGGTCTCGAGCTCGAGGCGCAGGCTTTCCCCCTCAGGCGCGGCCCCTCGAAGTGGCCGCCGGAGATCAACGCCGTGCTGCGCGTGCCGTAGGGCACCGCGCCCATCTTCTGGACGCCGGCGACGGCCACCTGCAGGGTCATCAGGAAACGGCTCTCCATCAGCGGTACTCCCAGAGCAGCTCGGCCGGTGCGGCCTCCACGGTTCCGTCGGTCGAGACCACCAGGCCTTCGGCATAGACGCGACCGATCGCGCCCAGCGACAGGAACGTCGGTCGGTTCCACGTCGGCACCTGGGCCTGGAGCACGACGAGCGTGCTTCCGTCGCCGAGCTGGGCCTTGTACGTCCCGAGGGTCACTGGGACTCCTTCGACCTCGAGCGGCTCGTGGAGCTCGCTCGGAACCGCCTCCAGGTCGCCCGGCAGACGACGACGCCAGCTCTCGATCCGCGCCGTGATGGTCGCGCAGGCCGCACGCTGGATCGCGTCGGCGTACGGCATCCGGCACTCGCATCGTCCGATGCCGATGCGGAAGGTCTGTGGCATGGCGGTTCCGAGGACGTGCGGTCCTAGGCCTTCGCTTTCTTCTTGGGCTTGGCCGGCCCGGCGCTGTTGAAGGCGACCGCAGCACGCACCAGCGCCTTGAAGGCCGTGGCGTCGAGCTCGTCGTCCTCGGGGATGTCGATCGCGCGGCGCGTGTTCCCCTCGAGGCTCGAGTTGAACAGCCGCGACGGATCCTTGAGGGACGCCCCCTTCGCGAAGGTCAGCTTCACGGCCTTCTTGTAGGTCTCCCCCGTGCAGAGGATGCCGTCGTGGGACCACACCGGAAGATCCCACTTCCACTCCTCGACGACGTCCGGGTCGGCCTCCTTGATGAGCTTCCGCACGCGGCTGAGGACCTTCCCGCGCCAGTCGCCGAGCTCGGCGATTCGCTGGGTGATGAGCGCTGACGCCGACCGGCTTTCGCTCCCGCTCGACTTCTTCATCGTCGTGTCCTCGCAGTTGTAGGGCGCCTAGAGCGCCACTCCCCCGTTGCCCTTGGCCCCGCCGTCCCAACCGGGCATGGCCGCCGCCTGCTTGATCCAACGCACGAGCTGCTTCTCGTCGAGCTCGTCCGACTCGCGCACGTTCAACGAGCGCCCGTTCTTGTCGGTGCCGGACGGCGGCACGGGCGTCAGGGCGATTCCCCGAAAGAACAGGACGTTCACGTGACGCTGGGCGGACGCGAAGGCGAGGAACCAGCCTTGGCCGTCGACTCCGTAGAACGGGCAGCGCCACCTCACGGCCTTTCGGAGCCTGGGGACGTTCTTCACGAGCAGCGCGTCGACGCGCCTGGCGATCGCCGCCTGCCACGGCTCCATGCTCGCGAAGTACTGCTCGACGCCTTCGGGCCCGTCGGACTTCGGGAGCACGGCCGGTTTGCGGCTCTTGGAGGCTGCCATGACCTGCACAACCTACTCGATTGCGCACGCCTCTCTCAACGGGCGAGGCCTTCGCTCTCGATCACCACGACCCACCCACCTCCCAATACGCCAAGACATGCTTGGAGTGGTGCAGGAGCATGTAGAAAACGCTGCCAGCGAGAGCCATGGCGAGCTTCATGCGCCTCGAGGCGGTCGTGGTCGGATGGCCCGCAAGCGAGAGCACGCCGAAGGAGATGAGAAATGCCGTAGCTGCCAGGAACGCAGCGCCGTAGACGTTGAACCGCAGAATGGTCCAGCCGTGTTCCTTGAGGTTTGGCAGGAACGGGTCGTGCCACAGGTTGGACCAGAGCTCGATCGAAGAAAACACCCCGGCCACGACGATCACGCCGGCGGAACAGGCGAGAGATGCAACCAGACGTTGTCGCGTCACCAGTTCGTCACGCGCTGCCCCGCCAGTCACCCCTCGGTCCGAGGCCCCGCCAGTCGCTCACGAGGTCATCCATTCGCCGAAGCTCAGGGTGGTGCTCGGCAAGCGTTCGCGGGCGGCCACCGCGAGAAAATCAGCTTGCCGCCCCCACCAGTCATTGATCGGGAAAGACTGACGACCCAGCGATAGATAGTAGCCATTGGGAACGCGCTGATCGATATTCACGGGTGAGAGGACAGCCACAACCAGAAGGCCGAAGATGACCCGGTCGCTCAGACGCACACGGCCTTGTTCGATCAGCATGCGCGTCATTCCGTGGGGTCCAGCGGCATCTGGAAGCAGCTCAAAACCCTCCGGCAGTTCGTCGCCGTGCCCGTGGCTGCACCGATGAATGCCGTAGATGACGTCCGCGATATCAGGTAGGCCCCCTTCCGCCTTTGGCCGCTGGACTCTAACCGGCCATCGAGTTGACTCAAGATCAATTCCAGGCGCTGCCATGGGTCCAAAGACACTGTAGTTCTCACGCAGCAACCGGGTAAATCGCGCATTGCTGCCAACGTTCGGGTACAGCTTCTTCGCAGTGCCATCGACCGCGTTGCACGCATGCAGAGTTGCAGACTCCCACTCGCCGGCCTCCCAATCGTCGATCGCCTTTCGAATTGAATCGCCAATCTTCATGACGCTCCGAGGCGATGCCGCGTCCCTAGCAAAGGAAGCGACCCTCTGGGAAACCGTTCGACAGCAGGAATGGCACGTCTGGCAGGTACGAGACTAGAACCCCAACCGAACGCCAGCGACGGCCTGACGGAGTGCCAGCCGTAAGCAGGTCAAGCGCCACGGGCCGTTCGGAGATGAACCACTGAACGAGCCCCCACTCGAGCCACCGAACCAGAGCGAGCCCCGTGAAATAGAACAACGGCAGCTTCCCCATGCCACCGGCCACGAGAACGAAGGGCACCAGCGCAGCGCCCGCAAACCATCCGACCACGAGTCGAGCGACACCGAGAGCGAGCGCGCGAGGGACTGGCCTGTCGAGATGAGGAGCAAGCCACCGGACACCCGCGTAGCTCCACGAGAGATAGAGGATCGCCTTCAGCGACAAGTACAGAAACAGGCCAGTCGCGCCGTCAAACAGGCTCACGACCGTGCCTCTCCCGCACCCTGTTGTTGGCCGCGCCCTGAAGCGCCGCGCACGAGGTTGAGCTCCTTTCCAGACTCGCGGAACTCGCCCTGAATTCGCACGAGAACCTCGACAGCCAGACGCTCCGCATCCTGGTACAGGCCCAGGCGATGGAGCGCGTGAATCTGGAGGTCGGACCACCAGCGGATGAACGGTTCTCGGGGCTCGTACTGCCCCACCACGAAGAGGGGCACGAGTTCACAGCCCGTAAGAACCAGCGCGATGTGGTACCAGTTCATCGCGTCGCGGTATCGCCCGAAGAAGTCCCACAGGTCCCAGCCTCTGAACCAGTCCTGGAGGGCGGCCATTCGATGCGAAGCTGGA
Source organism: uncultured Acidobacteriota bacterium (assembly GCA_902826455.1). GTDB lineage: Bacteria > Acidobacteriota > Vicinamibacteria > Fen-336 > Fen-336 > CADEEV01. The sequence continues at coordinate 7,931 of CADEEV010000083.1, forward strand.
AGTCGAGGCGTTCGATCTGGTCAAACTGAATCTCGCGCGACTGGTCCTCTGTGGTCAGCTTCACCACGCTCTTGGAGCGGTTGACTGTGACCCGTGCCAGGTCTGTGTGGAAGTGGAAGGAGGAGGCGTCGTCGCAGGAGGTGTCCAAGCGTCCCTTGCGAACCTGGAAGAGAACGGCGACGCACAGGAGGTCGAGGAGGAAACAAGCAGTGGCCACGGCGACGATGACCATAGCGATATACACGATCGCGCCAGGGCTCATCCCGTCGCTCTCGTGCGTCTTGCGTCGGCGCGGCCGATCGTCAGGGGCATCTCGTTGTTGCGCGGCTCGTCAATGCTGCTGCGCATACCAGGCGTAAGCCTTCTGGGTCTCGGCGACCCAGTGTGCGAGGAACTCGGGCTCACCGCGGCCATGGAGAAGGCCGAGTTCTCTCATCAGATTCCGGTAGCCCTCTGAGGGCTGCATGGTCTCGCTCGCGACGACCAGAGCGCTGCCCATGAACTGGCCGTCAACGTAGGTGTCCAGACACAAGCGCCCCAGAAAATCGCCGACGATCGCCCTATGCAGGTCCGACCAATCGGGAACGCCAAGGCGCAAGGCAGCCCCGCCCTGCACCGATGGGATGTGGAAATCGAGTCCGCTAACCGCATCCGAATAGGTGAGCAGACCCTGCTTCGCACCTACAGCGGCGACCCGATCCGCGATGGCCGCCAAGGAAACGGGGTCTTGGCTGGCGTACGGCCAGGGAAACGCGGCCAGCTTTCGCGCCACCTGATCCATTGCAAGCCTCAAGTTCTTACAAAGGGGGCTGGACGACTAGGTAAGGATAGCGGAGGGCACGGAAGAGGGATACAAGCTATTCCGTCCACTCCGCTTCAGCTGCCAGATCCCGCGGATCTTCTCACCGCTTGCGGACGAGCAACCACCCGGGAACGAAGAACGCGACCCCGACCAGCATCATCCGCAGCATGGCGAGCGTGCTCGGTGTACCGAAGAACGCCGTAGCCGCAACCAGCGTCACGACCAGGCCGGTCACCTGAAGCAGTAGGCCGAGGACGTACAGCGCCCTCTTCACTCCCGCCTCCAGCCCACCCGGCCGAACCAGCGGCTCACGTCGTCGCGTGGGATGCGGACGATCGTCGGGCGGCCGTGAGGGCAGAGGGTGGGGTGTGCCGTCGTCTGGAGGTCACGCACGATCGCGGCCATGGTGTCCGGCTTCAACGGCTGGCCGGCGCGCACGGACGAGTGGCACGCGAGCGTCGCGGCGAGGCGCTCGTCGGCGCGGGTGACGACCCAGTCGGCGCTGTCGCGCTCGATCAGGTCGCGCAGCAGGGCCTGCAGCGCCTTGCCGGGGTCGCGACCAGCCAGGAGGGGCGGGATGGCGTTGAGACGCACCGATCCCCCACCGAAGTCCTCCAGGTCGAAGCCGAGCGCCCGCAGCGTGTCGGCGTGCGTGCCGAGGCTGGGGCGCAGGCGGGGCTCGATCTCGACCACGAGGGCGCCCAGCAGGAGCTGGGACTCGGGCTTCCGATCGGCGAGCCTCGCGAGCAGGCGCTCGAAGCGGACGCGCTCGTGGGCGCTGTGCTGGTCCACGAGCAGCAGGTCGTCCCCGTCGGTTGCCACGATGTAGGTGTTGCGGTGCTGGCCGAGGACCGTCGGGCCTGGCGCGTCGAGGGTGGGCTCTTCAGGGGCTGGCCCGCTCGTGCCGGATGGCGCGCCGTAGTTCGGGCGCGTCTGCGGCTCGAAAGCCAAGCTCCGCGTGACGAACGCGGCGGCGGCCTCCTCGACACGGTCCTCGCGGCGCTCGGCCCGCGGGGCCGCCTGGGCGCCCGTCGACAGGGCCTCGCGCACTGCCCGCTCCACGGCAACGAACACGGCGCTCGAGTTCGCGAAGCGGACCTCGGTCTTCGCGGGATGGACGTTCACGTCCACCATGTGCGGTGGAACCTCCACGAACAGGAAGGCCTCGGGCCGCGGGTCGCGCAGGCCGGTCGCGCGGTAGGCGTCGAGGATCGCCTTCGAGATCGCGCGGTCGCGGACCGTGCGGCCGTTGACCCAGACGCGCATCGAGGGCCGGCCGGGCGTCGGGCGGTCGGGCCGCGAGACGAAGCCGCGGACGGACACCTCCTCCTGCCCGCCTTCCACCGCGACGAGCTCGTCGCGCACGCCGCCAAAGACCTGGTAGAGGCGCGCGGAAGCGCCGTCGACGGCCGGGGCGTCCAGGATCGTCCGGCCGCCCGACTTGAGGACGAAGCCGACCTCCGGATGCGCAAGGGCCAGCAGCGTGATCGTCTCGGAGACGTGGCTCGCCTCCGTCGACTCGGAGCGCAGGAACTTGCGGCGGGCCGGCACCGCGCCGAACAGGTCCCGGACCTCGACCGTCGTGCCGCGCGGGTGGCCCGCGTCGCGCACGTGCTCCAGCGTGCCGTGGCGGACCTCCACCTCGGTGCCGGCCGGGCTCTCGTCGCGCGTGCGGAGGACGAAGTGCGAGACGCTGCCGATCGACGGCAGGGCCTCGCCACGGAAGCCGTGGGTCGCGATCGACTGCAGGTCGGCGAACGCGCGGAGCTTGGACGTCGCGTGGCGCTCGACGGAGCGACCCGCG
>CADEEV010000084.1 GCA_902826455.1 uncultured Acidobacteriota bacterium
CTTCTCGGTGTAGGTCTTGAAGAACATCAGGAACAGCCGGCGCCCGAAGCGGTTGGACATCCAGTTCTCGAGGTTGTCCTCGGGCGTGAGCGGGAACACCTTCTTGCGCGCGTAGGACAGCACCACCCACGCGCTCTCGAAGACGCCGAGCTTCCACAGCGCCTCGAACGGCTTCAGCGGGTAGTGGAAGAACTTGCCACGGTACAGGATGCGCGACAGGCGCCGCACGCGCAGGAAGCGGTCCTGCATCACCTCGCGCCAGATCGCCTCGACCTCGGGGATCTTCGTGAAGAACCGATGCCCGCCGATGTCGAACAGGTAGCCCTTGTGGCGCGCGGTGCGGGCGTGGCCGCCCACCTGGCCGTCCTGCTCCAGCACGACGCTCGACACCCCGGCCTTCATCAGGGCGTACGCCGCGGTGAGGCCGGCAGGTCCGCCGCCGACGATGACGACCTTCTTCATCTGTCTCCGGATGCAGCCAACCTACTTGGCTCCCGCGCGCACCACCGGTGCCTGAGCGAGTGTTTGGAAGGTGGAAGCTTAGCGGCACACCGTGCAGCAGGCAAGGCGCGCAGAAACGCAGCCTGGCGATTGCCTCACCTACGAGTTGGAACTCCCTTCGTCTTGAGCCTGTGCTCGCCTGTGACATAGGCAGCTCCGTCCGAAAGCACGTACACGATCGCCACGTGGGAGAAGTGCAGGCCCTCCATCTCCTTCAGCTCCGGGCCCAGGTGATTGTCGCCATAGTCGATGCAGCCCGTGTTGACGTGAACAGCCGCGCCACGGGTGCAGCCCTGATCCAAGAGGTTCGCCTTGACGGCTATTCAATAGAGTAGTTGAATAGTCGAATGAAGCACCGGGAGTTCAAGGACAGCGTCTACGCCGAGCTTGGCCTGGTCGCCAAGGCCGTTCACAACCCGCACCGTCTGGAGCTGATCGACCTTCTCGCGCAGGGGGAGCGGTCGGTCGACGACCTGGCGGGGCATGCTGGCCTCAGCGTGGCCAATACCTCGCGTCACCTCCAGGTCCTGAAGGGCTCGCGTCTCGTCGAGACGCGCAAGGAAGGCCTCCGCGTCTACTACCGCCTGGCGGACGCCCAGGTCTTCGACGTGGCCCGGGCCATTCGCGGGCTCGCGGAACGCCGGGTGGCCGAGATCGATCAGCTCGTCACGAGCTACCTGGGCTCCCGGGACGACCTCGAGCCGGTTTCCCACGAGGAACTGGTGCGGCGCCTCGCGGAGCGCAAGGTGGTCGTCGTCGACGTTCGGCCCGAGCAGGAGTACCGCGCAGGCCATATCCCGGGCGCGATCTCGATGCCCCTCGAAAGCTTCGCGAAGCGCAGCGCCAGCCTGCCGGTCCGCAAAGAGATCGTGGCCTATTGCCGCGGGCCCTACTGTGTCATGGCCTACGAGGCGGTGACGCGGCTGCGAGCCGGGGGACGGCGCGCGCGGCGCCTCACGGATGGCTTCCCGGAATGGAAGGCGGCCGGCCTGCCGGTCGAAACGGGCGTCGGTGCGGCCCGATGATCTTCCGGCCCTTCTTCGACTTCGATCATGGCTGTGCGGCGTATCTCTTCGGCTGCGGAGGCCTCGGGGCGTGTGCCGTCGTCGACGCGCGCGAGGATGAGATCGACGCCTACATCGCCTTTGCCCTGGCGAAGGGCATGCGCATCACCCACGTGATCGACACGCACGTCCATGCCGACCACCGCTCGGGTGGGCCGGCGTTGGCCGAACGCGTCAGTGCCTCCTACTGCCTCCATCGAAGTGCGGCGGTCAGTCGGCCTTTCACCCCGCTGGACGACGGCCAGGAGATCGTTCTGGGCAACACCCGCGTGCGCGTCCTGCACACGCCAGGCCACACGCCAGAAAGCATCGTGCTGCTCGTGACCGACCTGCGCCGCGGGCCGGAGCCGTGGTTCGCGATCACGGGAGACACGCTGTTCTCGGGCGCCGTGGGCCGACCGGACCTGCCCGGGGAGGCGCGCGCGAACGCGTCGCGACTCTTCGCGAGCCTTCACGAGAAGCTGCTCGATCTGCCCGATGCGCTCGAGGTGTATCCCGCCCACTTCGGTGGCTCGGCCTGCGGGGCGAGTCTCAGCGGCAAGCCGTCCAGCACCATCGGCTTCGAGAAGCGGTTCAACCCAGCGCTCTCCCTGAGCCGGGAGGCGTTCATCGACGCGATCACTACGGCCAGCAGCAAGCCCGCGGGCTTCGAGGCGATCGTGGCGTTCAACCGAGGGATCGCGACCGGATGACGCAGCCGGCCGAGCCGGGACTGCGCCAAAACTGGCGGCAGTTCACGCTGCTGGTCGTCGTGAACGCGTTCGTTGGCGGGATGGTGGGGCTGGAGCGCAGCATCCTGCCAGCCCTGGCCGAGCAGGAATTCCACCTCGCGGCGCGCGCGGCGATCCTGTCGTTCATCGCGGTGTTCGGCTTCGTCAAGGCGATCACCAACTACTTCGCGGGCCGGCTGTCGGATCGCGTCGGGCGCAAGCCCGTGCTCGTCGCCGGATGGTGCATCGCGTTGCCGGTACCGTTCGTCCTGATGTGGGCTCCGAGCTGGGGATGGGTCCTCTTCGCGAACGTGCTCCTCGGCGCGAGCCAGGGCCTGACCTGGTCCACGACCGTCATCATGAAGATCGACCTGGCCGGCTCGGAGCGCCGGGGCCTGGCCATGGGACTGAACGAGTGCGCCGGCTACGTGGCCGTGGCGGCCTCCGCTCTCGCGACCGGCTATCTCGCCGCGAGCTACGGCCTGCGGCCCTGGCCGTTCGTGCTCGGAGTCGCGTGCGCGGTCATCGGGCTCGCGCTCTCGGCCATGGCGGTTCGGGAAACGCGGGCGTACGCACACCACGAAGCGGGCCTCGCGCGGCAGGGGCAAGGGCGGCTCAGCGCCCGGCAGGTGTTCGCTCGGACGACCTTCGGAGACCGGAACCTCTCGACGGTGAGCCAGGCTGGGCTTGTCAACAACCTCAACGACGGGATGGCCTGGGGTCTGTTCCCGCTTCTCTTCGCGACCGCCGGCCTGGGCCTGCGCGAGATCGGGGGCCTGGTCGCCTTGTATCCCGCGGTCTGGGGTCTGGGACAGGCGGTGGCGGGGCACCTCTCCGATCGCCTGGGACGGAAATGGCTGGTGGTGGTCGGCATGTGGCTCCAGGCCCTGGGCATCGGTGTCGTCGCAGCGTCGCAGCGGTCGTCGGGGTTCGCCTTCGGTAGCGTGCTGCTCGGGCTCGGCACGGCGATGGTGTATCCGACCCTGCTGGCCGTGATCGGCGACGTCGCCCACCCGAGCTGGAGGGCCTCGGCGGTGGGGGTGTATCGGCTGTGGCGGGACCTGGGGTACGTCGCCGGGGCCGTGGTGTCCGGTGTCGTGGCCGACAGGGTCGGCCTGAGGCCTGCCGTGGCGCTGGTTGCCGTGCTGACCTTCGTCTCGGGAGTGCTGGTCGCGTTCCGGCTCTCCGAGACGCGCGTACGAGGGCTTGCCTTCGGCCTCGTCACCGCGGTGTCCACGGGCGACGCATGACGTTCAACGTTGTCCATCGAAAGGGGTGAAGCATGCTGCTGGGGTCTTGTCTTCTGCTCTCGAGCGCATTGGCTATGACAGCGTCTGCGGCGCCGACGCCCTGGGCTCCCATCCAGGTCTTCGCCGGCGAATGGGACGGGGAATCGGACGGTCAGCCCGGAAAGGGAACCGTCAAGCGGACCTATCGCTTCGCATTGCACGACAAGTTCCTTCATGAGCTGAATATCTCGACCTATCCGCCGCAGCCGAAGAACGAGGAAGGCGAGGTCCACGAGCACTGGTCCTTCTTCAGCTACGACCGCGCACGGCGCGTGCTCGTGCTGCGGCAGTTCCACCAGGAGGGCTTCGTGAATCAGTTCGCGATGCTGCCCGTGGACATGGCCGTTCCCGGCAAGCTGGTGTTCGAGAGCGAGGCGCTCGAGAACGTGCCGGCGGGCTGGAAGGCTCGAGAGACCTATGAGGTCGTGTCACCGGACGAGTTCACCGAGACCTTCGAGATCGCGCCGGCCACGGGGGCCTACGAGGTCTACTCTCGCTCGCGCTTCAAGCGACGAGTGACTCGTTAGCGACGGCGGCCGTCTGGGCCGCCGCGTAGTCGGGTCGAGTGGTGCCGAGCCAGTCGTCCCAGAAGCCGAAGTAAAGGCCGTAGTTGCCCTTGCCCCAACGATGGTGAAGGTCGTGGTGCGTGGGCGTGAGGTGCCATCGCGTCCAGCGATGCCTTGCGAAGCCGCGCGGCCAGATCTCGAAGCCGAGGTGGCCGACCACGTTGCGCACGATCATGTAGATCAGAAACAGCGCGAGTGCCAGCGGATGCATCGGTATCGCGAACACGACCAGAACATAAATCCCCGCCTGGATCAGGGCTTCGACCGGATGAAACGCGTATGCCGACCAGGGCGTGGGGCTCGTGGAGCGATGGTGCACGTGATGGACGCGGCGGTAGAGCGGCTTCCAGTGCAGGAGCCGGTGGGTCCAGTAGAAGTAGGCGTCGTGCAGCAGGATGGCCAGCCCGAGGCTCGTCCACAGGTACGCCGGCCCCCGCTCGGCCGCGTCCACATAGATGCGCGTGAGGCCCGCTTGCTGTGAATAGACGAGAGCCAGGCCGATCCACGAGAAGATCAGGATCGTGCTGAGGGAGTAGGCAAGGTCGGATGCGACTTGCCTGCGGTCGGGTTCCTGGGCCTGGATCCGTCGCTTCCGGAGGGGGCCCGGCCGCCAGACCCAGAAGAGAAGGTAGAAGGGCCCCGCCGCCAGGAAGTAGCGCAGGAAATCCACCGTCAGCACTTGCCGCCACGTCTCCAACACATCCAACGCGTCCATCCCCACCTCCAGACCCGAATGTGGGGTCACAGGTGCGGGGGATCTAGCTGTTCTTAAAGGAGACCTCGCTGATTCTGGAATCGGCGAGCATTGCCCGCGCGAGGGCGTCCTTCCGGTAGTCCGTTGGGGTCTGGCCGACGATTTCCTTGAACGCGCGATTGAAGGGCCCGAGCGATGAGTAGCCGAATCCATAGGCGATCTCGGCGACGCCCAGGTGTCGCTGGGCGGGATCGGCCAGGAGCTTGCACGCCTCCCGCACCCTGAAGTGGCTCAGGAAGGCTCCAAAGTTGCGGAACCCGAGCCGGGCGTTGATGAGCTGCCGGACCTTGTACTCGCGCTCGCCGAGGCGTTCCGCCAGCGCGCCGATCGTGAGTCCCTCGATCTTGAAGACTTGTTCCTCCTCGACCAGCCGATCGAGCTTCTTCTCGAGGATCGTCGGGGGATTGGCAAGGGCGTCCCGCCGGAGGTTCGTCCTCACCAGATCCGGTTCGACGCGAAGGATGGCGATCGAGATCGCGCCGACCAGCAGGAACAAGCCGATGTCGTTCGCCGCGCTCAACGCGCCGCTTGCGAGGGACCCGCGTTCGAGAGTGGCTTCTGCGACAAGAACCATGAGGGCATAAGTTCCGGTTCCCAACAGCACCACGGAGCGCAGCCGCAAGCGCGAGAGCAGCAGGTCGGTGCTGGCGCCCGCGTGGATGCGGCGGAGTCCGTCCGCGACGACAGCGATCGCGATGCCGGCTGCTGCGAGGCGCCACGGCAGCACGAGAGCACGAGTCGCAAGCAAGCCAAGCAGAACCGCATTTTGCCGAAACGTGGGCCGGAAACTGTCGTCGAAGTAGAGCCGCGCGGCCAGCCAGAACGCAAAGGGCACGGCCAGCGCGCCGAGGCTCGCGAGCTGGCCGACGATTGGGGCAATGCCGGGCTGCTGCACGAACGGCAGCAGCAGGTAGCACACGACGCACGCGACGAGGAGGGCAGACGCCGCCGTAATCCGCGAGCGCCGGTGGTCGCGCAGGAGCAGGGTGACGACCAGCAGAAGTTGGCTGGCTGCGGCAATGCGCAACGCCGCTGTGATCGTCACGAGCGCCATGGTCTATGGTACCCGGCCGCAGGCCAGCCATCAGCGGCCTGCCTTTGACGAGCGGCCTTTCTCCGACGAGAATGCCTACGCATGAATCGCGTCCGGGGAGTAGCCGCTCTGCTGAGCCTGGTGGCCATGCTGATCCCCCTTGAGCTGGGCGCGTCGGTGACGTTCCATTTGACCGTCGTGCATGGTTCCCACCATCACGCTGGGGACGCCGGCGCGGCGCGCGATCTCGAGGCCATCTGGCATGGTCACTCGCATGACAAGGCGACTCCCGAGCACGAGCATCTCGGCATCGCGGCACAGGCGCCCGGTTCGCGCGTGTCCGCGGTGCAGCTATCGGCACCGACGCTAGTCCAGTTCGTCGATTTCGCGGCCTGGCGCTTCGGCGCCGAGCGGCAGCTCGTTCGGGCCTTCGCCGTTGGCCGCAGCGGCGTCGACCCACCGTCGTCCCCCGAACGCCAGACGATTCTCAGAATCTGATCGTCTCCCGCTGAACGAGGCGGCGCCCCGCGAAAGCGGAGCGTCCTCGCTTTTCCGTCGCTGGCGGTCCGTCCAAACCGGGGAGATGAGCATGCACAAGGCGTTGTCGTGGGCCGTCCTGGCCCTGTTGTCGGCCAACGCGGTCGCCGAGGAGCCGGTCAAAGCGACGGCACTGCGGCTGCCGGACGTGCTCCAGGCCGCCCTGTCGCAGGGTCCCCTGGTCGAGGCCGCGCGGGCAAGAGTACGCGCCGCCGCGGCCGCTGCGCGTACGGCCAAGGCATTTCCGAACCCCGTCCTGACGTGGCAGGTCGAGAACGGGCCGTTTCCCGGAGCCTCGTCCCCACCCACATCCGCGCGCGAGACGTCGACCTTTGCGACGTTGCCGCTCGAGTTCCTGTTCCAGCGCGGTCCCCAGGTGCGGCGCGCCGGCCAGGAGCTGCGCGCCGCCGAGGCCGAGCTGGAGTCGGCGCGGTGGCTGGTGGCGCAGGACGCGGCCCGCGCGTTCGGGCGCGTCCTGAACGCCCAGTCTGCCCTTTCGGCGGCTGCAGACTTGAGGCAGGGCCTCTCCGAACTGGCGGCCTTCAACGAGAGCCGGGTCACTGAGGGCGTGACTCCCGAGGGCGAGTTGATCCGGGTCGGCGTCGAGAGAGACCGCACGATCCTCGAGGAAGCTCTTGCGGAGACCGAGCTCGAGTCGGCCTGGGCCGACCTTCGCCCATTTCTACCCGGCCTGAACACGAGTCCCTCGCCCCGGCTGAGCCTGGGCGAGGCGATGGAGACCCCGCTGCCCCCGATCGCGGCGCTGCTCGACCAGAGCCAGGCGGCGCAGCCGCAGATCCTCGCAGCGCGCGCACGAGTCGAAGTGGCTCGTGCCCGGGCTGACTTCGAGAGCCGCTTGTTCGTACGCGAGGTCGGCGCGGTGTTCGGTACCAAGCGGGTCGCGGGCGAGAACACGATGATCGCGGGCTTGAGCCTGTCGGTGCCGCTCTTCGATCGGAACCGGGCGGGCGCCGCGCGCGCTGATGCCGAACGAGAGGCGGCTCAGCAGGAGTTGGCCTGGACCGAGCGGCGGATCGCGGCTCAGGTAGAGGCCGCGCATCGTTCCCTCGCGTTGATGACGGCGCGCCTCACGACCCTGGCACCCGATCTCCTCGGCCGCGCGGAGGAGTCGCGCCGCGTGGCCCTCGCCGCCTATCGAGAAGGGGCAGGAAGTCTTCTACAGGTACTGGATGCGTCGCGCGCCCTCGCCGACGCGCGGCAGACGCTGGGCCGCGCACGGATGGCGCGGGAGCAGAGCCGTCTCGATCTGCGGTCGGCGGTCGGCGGCGATCCTCTCGACGGAATGGACACGGATCACGAGGTGAAGGAACGATGATGCCCAGAACGCTGGCCGTGAGACTCGCGGTCCTTTCCGGCGTGGCGCTGTTCGGCGGCTGCACGGCAAGCCCGAGGCAGGAGGCGGCCCCCGAAGCCTCCGAGGCTGCCGACACCGTTCGCTTCAGCGCCGCCCAGGTCGACCACGGAGGCGTCCGCTGGTCCGAGGCGAAACTCGAGGCCATGGTTCCGACCCTCGAGCTGACGGGACAGCTCGTGCCCGACGAAGACCACACGGCGCGTCTGGCGTCGCCGGTCGAGGGGCGCGTCATGAGCGTGAGCGTGCGCATCGGCGACCGGGTGCAGCAGGGGCAGACCCTGGCGCTCCTGCAGAGCCCGACCGGCAGCGCGGCACGTGCCGATCTCGTCAAAGGCGATGCCGATGTCGCGTCGAAGCGGGCGGCCCTCGCCTACGCGCGTAGCGCACGCGAGCGCGCGGAGAGGCTGCTCGCGGCCAAGGCCGGCGCCAGGCAGGAACTCGACCGCGCCCGTGCGGACGAGGAACTGGCGGCCTCGGCATTCGCGGCTGCAGAAGCCGAGGCCACGAGGGCCCGCGCCGCGGCCAGCCAGCTCGGCATCAGCGCCGACTCGGATGAAGTGCATCTCCGATCGCCCTTGCAAGGCATCGTCATCGCCCGCGACGCCCTTCCGGGCGTGGTCGTCATGCCCGGTGGCGCACTTGTCAGCGTGACGGATCCCTCACGGCTCTGGCTCGAGGTTGCGGCGCCGGACAGCGCTACCCAGACCCTGCGCCCCGGCGGCCGCGTCACGTTCACGGTGTCCGCACTGCCGAACGAAGTCTTCGAGGCGCGGATCGAGAATGTCGGAGGCAGCCTCGATCCCGAGACGCGGATGCTGCCGGTCCGCGGCGTCGTCGACAACCGCACGGGCCGCCTGCGGCCGAACATGTTCGCGACGGTCGTGCTGGAGTCCGGCGCGGACACCCAGGCGCTCGGAGTACCCGACGCCGCCATCGTGCTCGTGGACGAGAAGCCGGTCGTGTTCGTCGCGACTCCCGAGGCGGGCGGCGGCGCGCGCTTCGAGCGCCGCGCCGTTCGACTCGGCCGCAAGGACGGCGCGCGCACGCTCGTGACGGGCGGCGTGCGGGCCGGCGAGAAGGTCGTCGTCGAGGGCGCCTTCGCGATCAAGGCACAGTTCGAGCGCTCCAAGATGGCGGAGGGCTAGGCCATGCTCGAGCGCCTGATTGGCACGATGCTCCGCTACCGCCTCGCGGCCGTGGCCGGCGCGTTGCTCATCGTCGGGGCTGGAAGCTGGGCCCTCGGCAACCTCAAGTTCGACGCCTTCCCGGACCTGACGCCGAACCAGGTCCAGGTCATCACCGTCGCTCCAGGCTTGTCTCCGGCCGAAGTCGAGAACCTCGTGAGCTATCCCATGGAGACGGCCATGATGGGCCTGCCGCGGACCCATGGCGTGAGATCCATCTCCAAGGCCGGGATCTCGGTCGTCACCGTGTCGTACGACGACGAGGTGGACATGTATTTCGCGCGCGCCCAGGTGCAGCAGCGCATGCAGGACGCTGTCGGCAGCCTGCCCGCGGGTTACCAACCAGCGCTCGGCCCTCCCGCGACACCCATGGGCGAGGTGTTCCAGTACCTGGTCGAATCCAAGGACCACTCGCTCATGGAACTCAAGAATGTCCAGGAGTACACGATCAAGCCGCTGCTGCGCACGATCCCGGGCGTCGCTGACGTGAACTCCTGGGGCGGCATGGTCCAGCAGTTTCACGTACTGGCCGACCCGAACAAGCTTGCCGGCTACGGCCTGACCATGGCCGACCTGAAGACGGCGATTGCCGACAACAACGGCAACTTCGGCGCCGGCTACATCGAGGACCGCGGCGAGCGCTTCACGGTGCGCGGCCTTGGCCGGCTTCTCAATGTGGAGGACATCCGCAACGTGGTCGTCACCACGCGCGGCGCGGGCACCCCCGTCCACGTGAGCGACGTCGCGGACGTCAGCATCGGCCCGATGCCGCGGGAGGGCGCTGTGTCGCGGGATGGCCAGGGCGAGACGTTGTCCGGAATGATCGTGATGCTGAAGGGCTCCAACGGCCGCGACGTCGTGAGCCGCGTCGAGGAGCGCCTGCGCGAACTCGGACCGCAGCTTCCCAAGGGCATCAGCATCCGGCCGTTCTACAACCAGGGCGAGGTCGTGGACCGCACGACGGCCACGGTCTTCCGCAATCTGCTGGAAGGCGGACTGCTGGTGGTGCTGATCCTCTTCCTGTTCCTCCGCGACGTTCGGGCGTCGTTGATCACGGCCTCGGTGATCCCGCTGTCGCTGCTGTTCGCGTTCTTCGCGATGCAGCGCTTCGACATCTCCGCCAACCTCATGAGCCTCGGCGCGCTGGACTTCGGGTTGATCGTCGATGCGTCGATCGTGATGGTCGAGAACTTCGTGCGGCGCCTCGGAGAGGCCAAGACCGGTGACAAGGCGGAGCGGCTGGAGCTCATCCGAACGGCCGCCTTCGAGGTGGGCCGGCCCATCCTGTTCGGGGTGTTCATCATCATCGCCGTCTACCTGCCGATCTTCTCTCTCGAAGGCCTCGAGGGGCGCATGTTCGCGCCCATGGCCTTCACGGTGTGTATGGCCATCCTGGGGTCGCTGGTCCTCGCGCTTGCCTACGTG
>CADEEV010000085.1 GCA_902826455.1 uncultured Acidobacteriota bacterium
CGGGGCGTCGGCCGGGCGCGGATGGTGCGGGGCGAGCTCGGGGGTAAGCGTGATCGTGCAGTTGGGCTGGGGCTGGAGGCGCTCGAGGCGGCGGAGGTAGATGCGGGTCAGGCGCTCGGAGCTGAGGGCGCGCGTCTCGATCCAACGCGCGAGCTGCGGCAGCCGGGCGAAGGCGATGTCCTCGTCGCGGGCGGGCAACGGAAGCGCCGGCGCCTGGCTGCGCACGAAGCGGCACGACGCCGGACCGGCGCCGAGCCCGGGCAGCCGCGGGTCCCAGCGGCTGGCCGGCGCCAGCGCGGGATCGAGGGCGACCCTGCGCGGGCCGGTGCGGCGCTCCATCGTCGACGCGAGCGACACGCGCCAGCTCGCGGAGGCCTGGGCGCGCTCGGCCGGGGTGAGCTCGACCTGCATCAGCTTCTCGGCCTCGGCCAGGGTCGTGGGGGTGATCTCGGGACCCACGGCCGGCGCCGCGCCGAAGGTGGGCGGAGCGCCCGGCGGCGGCTCCTGCGCCCCGCTTCCCGCGGCGACACCCGCGAGGCCCAGCGCCGACTGCTGCAAGAACCGCCTTCGGGCTTTCGTCATGGCCGGCATTCTAGCCCCGCGAACCCGCGCTATGATCCCGGCCCATGGTCGATGCACGCGACGTCTCGCACGGCGGCCTCGCCGGGCACCCCCGGGGCCTGACGACGCTGTTCTTCATCGAGATGTGGGAGCGCTTCAGCTACTACGGGATGCGCGCGTTCCTGTTCCTGTACATGGTCACGCCCCTGGCCGCCGGGGGCATGGGCCTGAGCGACGGCGACGCGGCCTCGATCTACGGCACCTACACCGGGAGCGCCTGGGGCGCCGCGATCTTCGGCGGCCTCATCGCCGACCGCCTGCTCGGCCAGTACCGCAGCGTGCTCGTGGGCGGCTGCCTCATCACCCTCGGCCACTTCACCCTCGCGCTCCCTTCCGTCCCGTTCTTCTACGGCGGCCTCGCGTTCATCGCGATCGGCACCGGCCTGCTGAAGGCGAACGCCAGCACCCTCGTGGGCTCGCTCTACGAGAAGGGCGACCCGCGCCGGGACGCCGGCTTCTCCATCTTCTACATGGGCATCAACAGCGGCGCCCTGCTCGGGCCCGTGGTCGCGGGCTACCTCGCGCAGCGCGTGAGCTGGCACGCGGGCTTCGCCGCCGCCGGGTTCGGCATGCTGATCGGCCTCGTGCAGTACGCCCTCGGCAAGAAGCGCCTGCAGCCCGCCCTCGACCGCCTGGCCGCGCAGCCCAAGGAGAAGTCCGGCGACGTGAACGTCTCCGGCCGCCTCACCGTCGAGGAGTGGAAGCGCATCGCCGCCGTCACGATCCTGTTCGTGTTCGCCACGCTGTTCTGGGGCGCCTACGAGCAGGCCGGCTCGACGCTGACGCTCTTCGCCGATCGCTACACGCGCCTCGACGTGTTCGGGTTCTCGTTCCCGTCCTCCTGGTTCCAGACCGTCCAGCCGATCTTCGTGATCCTGCTGGCGCCGGTCTTCGCCTGGCTGTGGATCCGCCTGGGGTCGCGCGAGCCCTCGAGCCCGGCGAAGTTCGCCCTCGGTCTCTTCTTCATGAGCCTCAGCTTCGCGGTCCTGATTCCCGCCGCGAGCCACGCCCAGAGCGCCGGCGGCGTGCGCGTGAGCCCCTGGTGGCTGGTCGTCGCGTACTTCCTGTCCGAGCTGGGCGAGCTGTGCCTCAGCCCGGTCGGCCTCAGCGTCGTCACCAAGCTGGCGCCGGCCCGCATCCTCGGCCTGATGATGGGCGTCTGGTTCCTGTCGAACGCCTTCGGCAACAAGCTCGCGGGCTACGCCGCCTCGTTCTTCAGCACGACCCCGCTGCCGACGCTCTTCGGCACCGTGGCCGCGATCACCCTGGCGACCGCGATCGTGATGACGGTGCTGCTCAAACCCATCCGCGGTCTCATGGGAGGCGTGCGCTAGCCATGAGCCCCTCCCAGGTGAACGGCCGCCGCATCCTGCAGGCCGTCGCGCGACGCGCGATGCGCGAGCGCGGCCTCGAGCCGGACTTCTCGCCGGCCGCCGAGGCCGAGGCCCGCGAGCACGAGACGCCCGGCACGGACTCGGACCCCTCGATCCGCGACCTGCGCGGGCTGCTCTGGTGCTCGATCGACAACGACGACTCCCGGGACCTCGATCAGCTCACCGTGGCGGAGGCCCTCGCCGACGGCGTGGTCAAGGTGCTGGTCGCCGTCGCGGACGTCGACTGCCTGGTGAAGAAGGGCTCGGCCCTCGACGCCCACGCCCGGACCAACACCACGTCGGTCTACACCGCGGCCGAGATCTTCCCCATGCTGCCCGAGAAGCTCTCGACGGACCTCACCTCGCTCAACCCCGGCGTCGAGCGCCTCGCGCTCGTGATGGAGATGAGCGTGGCTCCGAGCGGCGTCGTCACCGCGTCCACCGTCTATCGCGCGCGCGTGTTCAACCACGCCCAGCTCGCCTACGACGCCGTGGCGGCGTGGCTCGAGGACGGTGCGCCGCCCCCGCCCGCGCTGCGGGCCGTGAAGGGCCTCGAGGAGCAGCTGCGGCTGCAGGACAAGACCGCGCAGTGCATGCGCGCCGTGCGGGTCGAGCGCGGCGCCCTGCGCCTGGAGACCCTCGAGGCCAAGGCCGTGTTCGACGGCGACACCCTGGCGGCCCTGCGCCCGAACCTCAAGAACCGCGCCCGCGAGCTGATCGAGGACTTCATGATCGGCGCGAACGGCGCGACCGCGCTGTACCTCGAGGAGAAGAAGCTCCCGGCCCTGCGCCGCGTGTTGCGCTCGCCCGAGCGCTGGGAGCGCATCGTGGCCCTCGCCGCCGACCTGGGCGAGCACCTTCCCGAGCAGCCCGATCCGCGGGCCCTCGGCGAGTTCCTGGCGCGACGCAAGGCCGCCGACCCGTTGCGCTTTCCCGACGTCTCCCTGTCCGTGGTCAAGCTGCTCGGCTCGGGCGAGTACGCCGTCCAGTTTCCCGGGCGCCGGGCCGAGGAGCACTTCGGCCTCGCCGTGAAGGACTACACCCACTCGACCGCGCCCAACCGGCGCTTCCCCGATCTCGCCGCGCAGCGCCTGCTGAAGGCCGGCATCGCCGGCCAGCCGTCGCCCTACGGCGACGAGGAGCTCGTCGCCCTCGCGGCCCACTGCACCGAGCAGGAGGACGACGCCGCCAAGGTCGAGCGGCAGGTGCGCAAGTCCGCCGCGGCGCTCCTGCTCTCGACGCGCATCGGCAAGCGCTTCGACGCGGTCGTCACCGGCGCGTCGACCAAGGGCACCTGGGTGCGCATCCTCGACCCCGACGCCGAGGGCAAGCTGCAGAAGGGTTTCGAGGGACTCGACGTCGGCGACCGCCTCAAGGTCGAGCTCGTCCACACCGACGTCGAGCGCGGCTACATCGACTTCGTGCGCGTCCGCTAAGGCCCGTTCCAGAGGTGACCATGAAACGACTCCCGAGCCTCGCCTTCGCACTGCTGCTCGCGCCCCTCCCGGCCCTCGCCGCAGACAACCCCTGGCCGGCGATCCGCAAGGAACGGCTCCACACCCTGCTGCCGGCCGCCATGGACCGCGCGTCGGTCGACGCATGGCTCGTGCTGTGCCGCGAGAACGCCAACGACCCGCTGGCGATGCACGTGGGCGGCGAGAACGCCGGCGGCCTGGTCGCCTTCCTGTTCGTGCGCAAGGCCGGGGCCTTCGAGGCGCTCGCCCTGTCGCCGCCGGGCGAGGCCGTGGCGCTGCGCGACGTCGGCCTGCACGATCGGGTGGACGTGCTGGAGAAGGGCCAGACGGCCTACGACGCGGCCGCGGCGGCCTTGAAGCGCGCCGACCCGAAGCGCATCGCGGTGAACTCCGGCGCCACGGTGCTGGCCGACGGCCTCTCGTGGACCCAGCGCCGCGAGCTCGAGAAGGCGCTCGGCCCGGAGCTCGGCGCCCGCCTCGTGCCGTCCGAGGACCTCGTGGCCGAGTGGCTGTCGGTGAAGCTCCCGGCCGAGGTCGCGATCCTGCGCGAGGCCGCGGTGCTGACGGCCAAGCTCGAGCTCGAGGCCTACGCCACCGTGACGCCCGGCAAGACCCGCGACTCCGACGTCGCGCGCTTCCTGATCGAGGCGCTGGCGGAGCTCGGCGTCACCGACTCCTGGAACCCCGACCAGAACCCCAACGTGAACTCGGGGCCCGACCGCGGCCACTCGAACGCCACCGACCGGGTGATCCAGCCGGGCGATTTCATCCAGACCGACTTCGGCATCAAGCTGCACGGGGTCTGGAGCACGGACATCCAGCGCTTCGCGTACGTCCTGAAGCCGGGCGAGACGACGGCGCCGGCCGAGGCCGTGACGAAGTGGGAGAACAGCCGCAAGGGCAGCCGCACCGCCCTCGCGGCCATGAAGCCCGGCGTGCGCGGCTACGACGTCGACAAGGCGCAGCGCTCCTGGATGAAGGAAGCCGGCTCCGAGTGGGTGATGTGGGGCACCGGCCATCCCGTCGGCTACTGGGCCCACGACGCGGGCCCGGCGCTCTCGGGCGGGCAGTGGGAGAAGGAGCCCTCGGGCAACCAGCTGCGCACGCTGCAGCCCGGCCAGACCTTCGCCTTCGACGGCTTCTTCTGCTGGAAGCTGCCGGAAGGCGGCACGAAGACGCTGTCGGTCGAGGAGATGGCCGTGGTCACCGCGACCGGGGCCGAGTACCTGATCCCGCCCCAGGAGGACCTGGTCCTCATCCGGTGACGCCGGCGCTCCCCAGCCTCGCGGACGTCGAGGACGCCCGCCGCGCGCTCGCGGGCGTCGCGCTGCGCACGCCGCTGGTGCGCTTGAGCGCCGACGACTCCCCCGCCTCGATCTACCTGAAGCTCGAGAACCTGCAGCCGATCGGCTCGTTCAAGATCCGCGGCGCGCTGAACGCGATCGCACACCTGCCACCCGAGGCGCTGGCGCGCGGCGTCTGCACGGCCTCGGCCGGCAACATGGCCCAGGGCGTCGCGTGGGGCGCGCGCGCCCGCGGCATCCCCTGCACGGTGCTGGCCCCGGACACGGCGCCCGAGACCAAGCGCCGCGCGATCGAGCGCCTCGGCGCCCGGCTCGTGACCGTGGCCTTCGACGACTGGTGGCGCGCCTTCGAGACCCGCAGCATTCCCGGCTGCGACGCGACGTTCGTCCACGCCTTCGACGACCCCCACGTGATGGCCGGCAACGGCACGATCGGCCTCGAGATCCTCGAGGACCTGCCCCGGGTCGACGCCGTGGTCGTGCCCTGGGGCGGCGGCGGTCTCGCCTCCGGGATCGCTGCGGCGCTGCGGGCGAAGGGCTCCCGGGCCCGGGTCTACGCCGCGGAGGTCGCGACCGCGGCGCCGCTGGCGCCGTCGCTGGCGGCGGGAGCGCCCAGGGTCGTGGCCTTCGAGCGCTCGTTCGTCGACGGCATCGGCAGCAAGACGGTCTTTCCCGAGATGCTGCGTCGGGCCCAGGCGCTGCTCGCGGGCTCCCTCGTCGCCTCCCTCGCGGACGTGACCGCCGCCGTCCGCCGGCTGGCCCTCGGGAACCGCGTCGTGGCCGAGGGCGCCGGAGCCTGCGCGCTGGCCGCCGCGCTCCACGGGGGCGCCGGACCGGGCACGATCGTGTGCGTGGTGTCCGGCGGCAACATCGATCCGGAGCGCCTCGGAGCTATCCTGACGTCATGACGGGCTTCGGCCTTCTCGCCGCCGCCCTGCTGGCGGCGGCGCCGGATTTCCTCGTGTTCGAGCGCCAGCGCGAGCCCGGGCGCCACGCGCCGCGCGACGTCTGCGTGATCCCGGCCGCGGGCGGCGACGAGCGCTGCCTCGCCACCGGTCCCTCGGACGACGCCTGGCCGCGCTTCTTCCCCGACGGCGCGCGGGTCCTGTTCTCGTCGAACCGGAAGGGCTCGTGGCAGCTCTGGGAGGTGGCGCTGTCGGGAGGCGAGCCCCGCGTCAGCCGGGCCAGCCGGTCACGCGAATGGCAGGCCGACATCTCGCCCGACGGCTCACGGCTCGCGCTGCTGAGCGACGCCCCGGGCCGCGACTCGCTACGCCTCGTCACGCGCGCGGACGGCGCCGAGCGGGAGCTGCTGCGGCAGGGACCGCGGACGGTGATGGGCAACCCGGACTTCTCGCCCGACGGCCGCAGCCTGGTCTTCTCCTCGAACGGCGGACAGCTCGGGCATCACGTGTACCTGTGGACGGAAGGGGCGAAGGAGCCGCGCCGCCTGTCGTCCCTGGCGTGGGGCGGCTGCAGCCCGCGCTTCTCCGCGGACGGCCGCACGGTCCTCTACGTCGTGCGGAGCCGCATCAAGACCACGAGCACGATCGTCGAGCACGACCTCGCGAGCGGACGCGAGACGACCCTCGTGGACTGGCCGGCTCTCAACTACGACCCGGCGCCGTCTCCCGACGGCCGCGAGATCGCGTTCGCCTCGACCGCGACGGGACAGTTCCAGATCTACCGGCTGCGGCGCTCCGACGGGAAGTCGTGGCGCGTGACGTTCGCGCCGGGCGCGGCGCGCATGCCCGACTACGGGCCGCGTCGGTGACCGCGGGTCGCACGTCGTGTGCGACCGGTCACACAACGATTCGCGAACGAGGCTTACTCTCCGCGTAACAAAACGTCCGTGCCCGCAGGTCCGCGTCCCATGCCCACGCGGAACTCCACCCGATCTGAGGGGCTCTCACCCAAAGCCGTGCCGGAGGCCTGCCCTCCCTCACACGCAGGAGTCCGTCCATGCGAGCGTCCATGCTGTTCGCATCGGTGGCGGGCGTTGGTCTGTTCAGCCTCACCAACGCCTTCACCCAGTCGGCGCCCACCGAAGCGCCGCCTGCCTTCGACAGTCAGATGAACCTCGTCAGCAACGGCTTCGTCGACCAGGCGCAGTTCGACGAGGACCGCGACGTCTTCGAGGAAGTCGATCACCGGCCCGACGGTCTCGGGCCCGTCTACAACGCCACGTCGTGCGTCGAGTGTCACCAGAACCCCGTCACCGGCGGGGCCAGCCAGATCACCGAGTTGCGCGCCGGCCACCTGGGTTCCAACGGGACCTTCGTGGAGCATCCGGGCGGCTCGCTCATCAACGACCGGGCCACCAGGCCCGAGTACCAGGAGCGCGTCGCCGGCGGCAACGAGGTGCGGGCGTTCCGCGCTTCGCTGAGCATCCTCGGCGACGGTTTCGTCGAGGCGATCGCCGACGACACGCTGCGCAACCTCGCCGCGGCCCAGCCTCGCAGCATGCGCGGCCAGGTCATCGAGGTGCCGGTCTTCGAGAACAACAACCAGCCGGCCGTCGGGCGCTTCGGCTGGAAGAACCAGCAGGCGTCCCTCGTGTCGTTCTCCGCCGACGCCTATCTCAACGAGATCGGCGTCACCAGTCCGTTGCAGCCCACCGAGAACACCTCGAACGGGGTCGTCGTCGACGACGGCGTCGCCGATCCCGAGGACGACGGCGAAGACATCGCGATCTTCGCGCGTTTCATGCGCGCGACGGGCGTGCCGCCCCGTGACACCGTCGCCGCCAACACCCCCGACGCCAAGGCCGGCAACACGCTGTTCAACCAGATCGGCTGCGTCGGCTGCCATACCCCGACGATCGTGACCGCTCCCGTGGGGACGTCGCTCCACGGCGGCAACTTCATCGTCCCCGCGGCGCTCGGGGACAAGATCATCCATCCGTACAGCGACTTCCTGCTGCACAACATCGGCACCGGCGACGGCATCGTCCAGAACGGCGGTCCCTCGACCCGGCTCAAGGTGCGCACGCCGCCCCTCTGGGGTCTGCGCAGCCGCGGGCGGCTCATGCACGACGCCGCCACGGTCAACCGCAACGAAGCCATCCTGCTGCACCGGGGTGAAGCGACCTCGGTCATCAACCGCTATCGCAACCTGAGCAACAACCAGAAGAATCAGCTGATCGCGTTCTTGAACTCGCTCTAGCCGTGCCCGGCCGGGGACGTCACTCTCTCCAGTAGCGCGCCCAGTCGACGCGCAGGCTGGCGTCCTCGGCCGGGTAGTCCGCGGCCCCCTCGGGACCGAACCAGTGGTCCCGGGGATGCCAGACGTTCACGAGGAAGTTGGAGGGACGCTGGGGGATGAGCCGCGCGTCGGCGAAGTCCCACAGCGTCAGCTCGGCGCCCTCGAGCACGATGAAGAACCGCAGCCGGCTCGCGCGCCACTCGACGCCGACCTCGTAGAACGCCTCGGGATCGGGAAAGCCCGGACGCCGGAAGTCGGGCCGGCTGAGCCTCGGGCCCAGGTCGTACTCGTGGTCGTTGACCGATTCCTGGTACTCGCCCGTGGAGAAGTCGATGACCCGCGACCACTTGCGGAAGCGCTCGGGCTCGGCCTCGTAGTCGGTCCAGCTGGACAGCGAGAGGATGTGGGGCTTGCTGCACAGCGCCTCGATGTCGAGCTCCGAGTTGTCGGCGATGCCGTTGCCGTTCTGGTCGCTGCCGTCGTTGAAGTACGTGAAGATGCCGTTCACGACCTCTTCGTTGCGGTCGCCCCGGCAGCGCGCGAGCTGGACCCGGGTGCGGAAGGTGCCGTAGAGAAACCGCTCGCGGCTCGCGATCTCGGTGGCGAACCCCGGCCCCACCTTGTCGCCGGGTCGCAGGCGCGCGTCGCCGGGCAGCAGCAAGGTGACGACCGCGTTGTCCGCCGCGCGGC
>CADEEV010000086.1 GCA_902826455.1 uncultured Acidobacteriota bacterium
GAAGCGGCGCCTGTGGGCCGTCGCAGCGCTCGCCCTGGCCCTGTCCGGGGCGGCGCTCGCGGACGAGGTGCTGTGGCTCAAGGACGGCCGCAAGATCCCCGTCGCGCGGCTCATGCGCCGCAACGGCGAGGTGGTCTTCCAGACCACGAAGAACGAGATCTTCTCCGTGCCCGAGGACCAGGTGCTCTCGCCGCCGCTCGACCGGATCGCGACCACGGTGCTCGTGCTCGACGACGGGCGCCGCCTGCCGGTGCTGCGTCTCGCGCGACGGGGCGGCATGGTGCTGTTCCAGACCACGAGCGGCGAGCGCTTCTCGGTCGCGGAGTCGAAGGTCCTCGAGCCCCCGCTCGCCTCGATCCCGAGCCTCGATCCAACGCCCGCGGCGCCGCGGCCCGAGCCGACGCCGGTTCCCACGCCGACGCCGCTGCCCGAAGAGCCCCCGCTCCCCATGCGGCCCCTGCTGCCGCCGCTGCCCATCGTGGACGGCGAGTTCGTGCCGCTGCCGGATCGCTGGTCGATCCCCTACCCCGTGACGCCGCGCAGCGCGCGCAGCGGCCTTCTCGATCCCTACGACCGGAACGTGCTGAAGGGGGATCGACCGATCCTCGGCGGCTCCACGTTCCTGGTGCTGTCGGCCCTCGTCGACGCCCGCAACGAGGGGCGGCGCACCCCGGTGGCGAGCGGCGTCAGCACGGACATCCCGAAGGGCGCGGAGTTCTTCGGCCACGGCGAGTCGCTCTTCACGACGCCGCGGGCCCTCGTCTCGGTCGAGCTGTTCTCGGGCCAGACCGCCTTCAAGCCGAAGACCTGGGCGCTCAAGGCGACCGGCGCCTTCAACATGAACTACTCGCGCTTCGAGGAGAACAACAACGTCTCCGTCGACGTGCGCGAGGCCCGCAGCCGGAGGCGCCAGGACCTGGCCCTCGAGGAGGCCTTCGGCGAGGTGCGGCTCCGGACCCTGACCCGCCACTACGACGCGGTCTCGCTGCGCGCCGGCATCCAGCCCTTCGTCTCCGACTTCCGCGGCTTCGTCTTCGCCGACACGAACCTCGGGGCGCGGCTCTTCGGCAACGCGGGCAACAACAAGTGGCAGTACAACGCGGCCTACTTCGACCTGCTCGAGAAGCAGACGAACAGCGAGCTCAACACCTTCGAGAAGCGCGAGCAGAAGGTCTTCGTCGCGAACCTTTTCCGCCAGGACTTCCTGGCCCACGGCCACACCCTGGAGCTCTCCTACCACCGCAGCCGGGACGAGGCCGACGAGCGCCAGCACTACGACGCGAACGGCTTCCTCGTGCGGCCGGCGAGGATCGGCAGCCCGCGCCTCCACGGCCTCGACGTCCACTACGCAGGGCTCGCGAGCGACGGGCATCTGGGTCCGCTCAACCTGTCCCAGGCCTACTACGCCGTGTGGGGCGAGGACGAGGCCAATCCCCTGGCGGGCCAGGCCCAGGACGTGCGCGCGTACATGGGGGCCCTCGAGGCGTCGCTCGACCGGGACTGGCTGCGCCTCAAGGTCGCGGGCTTCTTCGCGTCGGGCGACAAGGACCCGCTCGACGGCCGGGCCCAGGGCTTCGACGGCATCGACGACGCGCCGAACTTCGCCGGCGGCGCGTTCAGCTTCTGGAACCGCACGGCCATCGGGCTCACCCAGACGGGCGTGCTCCTGAAGGCGCCCGACAGCCTGCTGCCCAACCTGCGCAGCAACAAGTTCGAGGGCCAGGCGAGCTTCGTGAACCCGGGCCTGGTGCTCGCGAACCTGGAGCTGCAGGCGGAGCTCACCCCGAAGCTGCGCGCCGTGCTGAACGCGAACTATCTCCGCTTCCACCGGACGGCCGCCCTCGAGACGCTGCTGTTCCAGCCCGGCATCCGCAAGACGATCGGCATCGACCTCGGCGTGGGGGTCGTGTACCGCCCGCTGCTGAGCGAGAACGTGGTGATCACGGCCGGCGTGACGGGCCTCCTCGCCGGCCCGGCCTTCGACGACCTGTACTCGTCGACCTGCGCGACGGCGGCCTGCGGCCAGGGAGCCCAGGACCTCTACAATGGCTTCGTCCAAGTGAAGCTGCTCTACTGATGACGCGGCGCGCGCCGGGAACGCTCACGATCGCCGGCGTCGCGGCGCTGTGGGCCATGAGCTTCGCGAGCACGCGCGCCCAGGAGCGGCCGTCGCTCGCCACCCAGGGCGAGACCGAAGCCGATCGCAAGTCGAACGGCTGCATCAGCTGCCACACCCAGACCGACCAGCGCACGATGCACGTCTCGACCTCGGTGCGGCTGGGCTGCACGGACTGCCACGGCGGCAACGCCTCGATCCGGGCCGTGGGCGGCCCGGCCTCGCCGCAATACGCGGAGGCCAAGCGCAAGGCCCACGTGCTGCCGAAGAACCCGGACCTGTTCCGCAGCTCGGCCAACCCCGAGCGCAGCTACGCGGCCCTGCTCGACGAGGACGTGGCCTACGTGCGCTTCGTGAACCCCGGCGACCTGCGGGCGGCGCCCGTGTCGTGCGCGCCGTGCCACGCCGACGCCGTGCGCAACGTCTCGAAGAGCCCGATGACCCACGGCGGGATGCTGTACGGCGCCGCGCTCTACAACAACGGCATGCTGCCGGCCAAGGACACGATCGTCGGCGAGAGCTACGGCCCCGACGGCAAGCCCCGCTCCCTGCTCACGCTGCCCGCGCCGACGGCCGACGAGACGCGGACGAAGGGCGTGCTCGCGCAGCTCTGGCCGTTCCCGCGCTGGGAGCTCGGCGAGCCCGGCAACCCGTTCCGCGTGTTCGAGCGCGGCGGCCGGCGCCGCCTCGAGGTCGGCCTTCCCGACCGCGAGGAGGATCCGGGCCGGCCGGACAAGGGGCTCTCGCCGCGCGGCCCCGGCACGCTCAACCGCATCGATCCCGTCATGCTCGGCGCCCAGAAGACGCGCCTCGCCGACCCGATGCTGTCGCTGCTCGGGACGAACGACCATCCCGGCGACTACCGCTCGAGCGGCTGCACGGCATGCCACGTCGTGTACGCGAACGACCGCTCGTCCCTCCACTCGGGCAACTACGGCGCGTTCGGCAACAAGGGCCTCAGCCAGAGCGTCGATCCCACGATCCCGAAGGACGAGCCGGGGCACCCGCTGAAGCACGTGTTCACGCGCAGCATCCCCTCGAGCCAGTGCATGACGTGCCACATGCACCCGGGCACGAACATGCTCGCGACCTACCTCGGCTACACGTGGTGGGACAACGAGCTCGACGGCCAGAGCCTGTACCCGCCCGTCGAGAAGAAGCTCTCCGGCGCGGAGCGCGACGCGATCGAGCGCGCGAACCCCGAGGGCTCGGCGCTGCGCGGCCTCTGGTCCGACCGCGCCTTCCTCTCGGACGTGTCGAAGCTCAACGCGACCCTGCAGAAGACCCAGCTCGCCGACTTCTCGGGCCACGGCTGGCTGTTCCGGGCGGTCTACAAGCAGGACCGCAAGGGCCAGCTGCTGGATGCCGACGACAAGGTGGTCGCCGCGGACGACAAGGACAAGTGGAAGAAGGCCATCCACCTGATGGACATCCACCTCCAGAAGGGCATGCAGTGCGTCGACTGCCACTTCCAGCAGGACGCCCACGGCGACGGCCGGCTGTACGGCGAGCCGCGAGCGGCCGTGGAGATCGACTGCATCGACTGCCACGGCACGGTGGAGCGCCGCGCGAGCCTCCAGACCTCGGGCCCGGCCTCCCCCGGCACCGATCTCACGGGCCTGTCGACGCCCTTCGGCGAGCCGCGCTTCACGTCGCGGCGCGGCACGATCACCCAGCGCAGCATGATGACCGAGGGGCTCTCGTGGGACGTGCCCCAGGTGCGCGACGTGGTGACGCCGGGCAACCCGCGCTACAGCGAGAAGGCGCGCCTCGCGAAGACGATCCAGCGCGACGGCGTCACCTGGGGCGACGCGAACGCCGACCCCAAGGCCTTCGCCCACGCCAACAGCGCGATGACCTGCTACGCCTGCCACTCGGCCTGGACCACGAGCTGCTTCGGCTGCCACCTGTCGATGAAGGCGAACGTCAAGAAGCCCATGCTCCACAACGAGGGCGGCGAGAGCCGCAACTGGACGAGCTACAACTTCCAGACGCTGCGCGACGACATCTACTTCCTGGCGAAGGACGGCACCGTGACCGGCAACCGCATCGCCCCCGCGCGCTCGTCGTGCGCGGTCGTGGTCTCGTCCCAGAACCAGAACCGCGAGCAGATCTACTCGCAGCAGCAGACGGTGTCGTCGGCCGGCTTCTCGGGCACCGCGTTCTCGACCTACGTGCCCCACACCGTGCGCTCGCGCGAGACGAAGGGCTGCGCCGACTGCCACGTGGCCTCGAGCGGCGACAACAACGCGTGGATGGCCCAGCTCCTGATGCAGGGCACCGGCCTCGTGAACTTCATCGGCCGCTACGCCTACGTGGGCGAGGGCGGCAGCGGCTTCGAGGCCGTGGCGGTCACCGAGCGCGACGAGCCCCAGGCCGTGATCGGCAGCCGCCTCCACCAGATCGCGTACCCGAGCGCCTTCGCGGCCCACGAGAAGCGCCAGCGCCAGCTCACCGAGGCCTACGGCCACGCGGGCAACGTGGTGTCGCTGCAGCTGCGCGGCGAGTACCTGTTCGCGGCCCAGGGCAAGGCCGGCCTGCAGGTCTACGACGTGGCGCAGGTCGACCACAAGGGCTTCAGCCAGCGCGTCTCCAGCGCTCCGGTATCGGGGTTCGGCCAGCGCCTGTCGGTCTCGACCCGGGACGCCACGTCGGTCGCGCTCCCGTCGACGATGACGATCGATGCCCAGCGCGCGGTGCTGCCCGAGAACCAGGAGCAGAAGGTCCACCCGATCTACGACTACGCGTTCGTGACCGACCGCGTCGAGGGCCTCGTGATCGTCGGGCCGCTCTCGACCCTGACGGACGGCGAGCCGCGCAACAACTTCCTCAAGCGCTGGGGCACGTTCAACGCCAACGGCGTCCTCGCCGGGGCCACCTCGATCACGCTGGCCGGCACGATCGGCTACGTCACGACGCCGGTCGGTGTCGTCGTCCTCGACCTGGACGACCCCGTGGCGCCCCGGGTGCTCGCGCGGGTCGGCGCGCCGCTCAAGGCGCCGCGCGCCCTCGCGGTGCAGTTCCGGTACGCGTTCGTCCTCGACGCCGAGGGCCTCAAGGTCCTGGACGTGACGGCGCCGGCGGCGCCGCGCGTGGTGGCCGGGGCGGCCGTAGCGATCCCCGACGCGCGCGGGCTGTACCTCGCCCGCACCTACGCCTACGTCGCCGCCGGGAAGGGAGGCCTCGCGATCGTGGACGTCGAGAAGCCCGAGGCCCCGCGGCTCGACCAGAGCTTCGACGCCGGCGGGCTCCTGAACGAGGCCAGCGACGTCAAGATCGGCATGACCAACGGCAGCGCCTTCGCCTACGTGGCCGACGGGCGGAACGGGCTGCGGGTGGTGCAGGTGATCTCGGCCAACGACACGCCGGGGGCCTACGGCTTCAGCCCGCGTCCGACGCCCCAGCTCGTCGCCACGTTCAAGACCCGCGGCCCGGCCCTCGCCGTGTCCCGCGGCGTCGACCGCGACCGGGCCGTGGACGAGACCGGTCATCAGCTTGCGGTCTTCGGCCGGCGCGGCGCGCGGCCCCTCACCCTGGAGGAGCAGCAGCGCCTCTACCTGCGCAACGGCCGCCCGTACACGGTGACCGACGAGCCGCCGCAGCCCGCCACCGGCCGCTCCGCCTCGCGCGACTGAGGCCGTTCACATCGTTTGATCGAACCTCGCGGGGCGCACGCGCGTCCAATCCGATGAGAGGGGACACACTCATGCAGGCCATGCCCGCCGTTGCGATGGACACGCGCTGCCCGCTGTGCGGCGAGTCGCTGCTGTCGGTCCGTGAAGGGGGCTTCGTCGTCGAGATGGACGCGAGCGTCCTGCCGCTCCTGAGGCACGGAGCGCCGGGCGAGGGCTTCCTCGTGTGCGACGGCTGCGCGTTCCTCGCCCACCTGCCGGACGACGTCACCCTCAACTGAGGCCGTCGCGCCATGGCGGCTCGGCTTAGAATGCCGCCATGGCTCTCCTGGGCATGCGCCACCTGGCGTTGCGCGTCAAGGACCCGCAGGCCAGCAAGCGCTTCTACGCCGACTGCTTCGGCATGTCGGTCGTCTGGGAGCCGGATCCCGACAACGTCTACCTCTCCTCCGGCGTCGACAACCTGGCGCTGCACCGCCAGCCCGTCGAGAGTTCCGGCGCCCTCGACCACCTCGGCTTCATCGTGGAGACGAAGGACGAGGTCCCGGCCCTCGAGGCGGCGTTCCGGGAGCGTGGCGTGACGATCGCGGCCGCCACCCGCGACCACCGCGACGGCAGCCGGTCCTTCTACTGCCTCGACCCCGACGGCCTCAAGATCCAGGTGCTGTTCGAGCCGACGCTCTCGCGGCAGAAGCTCGGCTAGAGCCATGGCGATGCGCTACGCCGAGACCGCGATCCCCGACGCCGAGCGCCCGGCGGCGGCGTTCCCGCTGGCGCAGCACGCCGTCGACACCTACGCCAGCGAGACCAACAAGGTGTTCACGGTCTGGGGCCGCTTCGAGGACGCGGACCTGGGCTGGAAGCCGCACCCGCGCTCGACGGCGGTGGGCGGCATCCTCAAGCACCAGCTGCTCTCGGAGCGCCGCTTCTTCGGCGAGTTCCTGGGGCTTCCCGAGCCGGCGGCGGCCGAGGTCCTGCCGGCCCGGGAGACGGTCGCCGCCTATCGCGAGCGCTGCGTGGCCCTGGCCCGGCCGCGCCTCGCGTTCCTCGCGGCGCGGCCGGAAGCGTGGTGGCTCGAGCCCGTGCCGTTCTTCGACGTGACGCGGGATCGCGGCTGGGTCTTCTGGCGGCGCGTGCTGCACACCGCCCACCACCGCACCCAGCTCACCGTGTTCCTGCGGCTGCTCGACCGGCCCGTGCCTGCGACCTACGGCCCGACGGCCGACGAGACCTGGGACGGCGCCGATCCGACGCTCAGCGTCGCCGCCGCCCAGCGGAAGTAGCCGCTCAGGAGGCTGTTGACGGACGCCGCGTCGGGGGCGCACACTCTGCGACCATCGACGTCACCCGCACCGGGAGGAGATCGAGAATGGAAGACACACCCCAGGGCTCTCCGGAGCCGCAGGAGCCGGCCGAACCCCTCGCACCGACGCCACCCCCGCCGCCCGCCTTCAGCCCCGCGCCGGTTCCGCCGCCGCCGGCCATGCCGGAGGCCGTGAGCGCGCCGCGCAAGGCCGCCCCGCGCAAGAAGAAGAAGGCCGCGCCGGCCAAGGCCAAGCCGAAGGCGAAGGCCAAAGCCAAGGCGAAG
>CADEEV010000087.1 GCA_902826455.1 uncultured Acidobacteriota bacterium
TGAGCTCGAGGATGGTCTGCTCCAGGAGTTTCACGTAGAGGTCGAGACCGACGGCCTCGATGTGTCCACTCTGTTCGCCGCCGAGGAGATTGCCCGCCCCTCGCAGCTCGAGATCCAGGGCCGCGATCCGGAAGCCGGCGCCGAGGTCCGAGAACTCCTGGATCGCCGCCAGCCGCTTGCGCGCCAGATCCGAGAGGATCCGCTCCGGTGGAACGAGGAGATAGGCCTGGGCCCGGCGATCCGAGCGTCCGACGCGGCCTCGGAGCTGGTAGAGCTGGGCGAGCCCATAACGATCGGCACGGTTCACGATGAGCGTGTTGGCCCGCGGGATGTCCAGGCCGTTCTCGATGATCGTGGTGGCCACGAGCACGTCGGCCCGACCTTCGACGAAAGACAGCATCGCCTTCTCGAGCTCGGCTTCGGGCATCTGTCCGTGGCCGACCACGATGCGCGCCTCGGGCACGAGGCGTTTCACCAGGCTCGCGAGCGAGTAGATCGACTCCACCCGGTTGTGGACGAAGTACACCTGGCCCTCGCGTCCCAGCTCCTGCCGAATCGCCGCTCCGATCACGTCGGTCGAGAACTTCACGATCGACGTCTGGATCGCGAGGCGGTCCTTTGGCGGCGTCTCGATCACCGACATGTCGCGGATTCCCGCGAGGCCCATCTGCAGCGTCCGCGGGATGGGCGTGGCGGACAACGTGAGGCAGTCGACGTTCGTGCGCAGCTGCTTGAGCCGCTCCTTCGCGGCGACGCCGAAGCGCTGCTCCTCGTCGATGATCAGCAGGCCGAGGTCCTTGAAGACGACGTCCTTCGAGAGCAGTCGATGCGTGCCGATGAGGATGTCCACCTTGCCGTCGCCGAGCGCCGCGAGCGCCGTCTTCGTTTCCCTCGGAGAGCGGAAGCGCGAGACCATCTCGACCTTCACGGGAAACGGCGCGAAGCGCTTGCTGAAGGTCTTCCAGTGCTGGAACGCCAGCACCGTGGTGGGCGTCAGCACGGCCACCTGCTTGCCGTCGAGGGCCGCGCGCATCGCCGCGCGCATCGCCACTTCGGTCTTGCCGTAGCCGACGTCGCCGCAGACGAGCCGGTCCATGGGCGTGTCGCTCGCCATGTCCGCGGCGACGTCCGCGATGGCCTGGGCCTGGTCCGCCGTCTCGTCGTACTCGAAGGCCTCCTCGAACTCGCGCTGCCAGGGGCTCTCCGCCGTGAACACGTGGCCGGGCCGCGCCTTGCGCTCGGCGTAGAGCCGCAGCAGCTCGGCGGCCATGTCGCGCATCGCCTTCTTGACGCGCTTCTTGACCTTCTCCCAGCTCCCGCTGCCGAGCTTGTCGATGACGTTCCTGGCGCCCTCGGCGCTCGCGTACTTCTGGACGCGATCGAAGGCGTCGACCGGCACCTTCAGCTTGTCGCCGCCCTGGTACGACAGGACCATGAACTCGTGGCTGGCGCCGAAGAGCTCGATGGTCTGGAGCCCCTCGAAGCGGCCGATGCCGTGATCCTGGTGGACGACGAGGTCGCCGATCTTCAGGTCGCGGAAGTCCGAGAGAAAGCTGCGCACGCCGCGGGACTTGCCGCGCGGGTGGACGTGCACCTCCTCGGGAAACACGTCCCCGTCGGCCAGGATCCGTAACTCCGCCTCCGGGAACTCGAAGCCGGTGGAGAGATTGCCCACGCGGATGTCGACGCCGCCCTCGTCCCCGAGGGATACGCCGTCTTCGCGTAGGACGTCGCGCAGTCTCTCCGCCCGTCCTTGCGTGCCGAGGAGGATGACGGTCCGGGACGCGCCCGACGTTCCGAGCTCTGCCGCCAGGGCTCGAATGTCTCCGGCGTAGCGGCGCACCGGCCGGGCGGCGGCGTGGATGCTGCCACCCGTCACGTCGACCTCCTCCACGTGGATGGCGGGAGCCTCCTCCAGCCGTTGTCGGAAGGCTTCCTCGGGCAGCAGCGCCTCGTGGGGCTCCAGGCCGAGTGTCTCGGGCCTGCGGCTCTTCTCTTCCCGCGCGCGCTCGTGAAGGACTCCGGCCTCGATCCACACGGCGTCGGGCTCGAGTACCACGGCTACGGCGTCGGGAACGTGCTGCCAGGCCGCGACCATGATGCCGGGGACGAGAGGCAGCAGTTCCGGCAGCTCCTCGGGCACGAGGCCGCGATCGAGCCGCTCGAGGAACGCCGCCACGTCACGGGTCTCGCCGAAACGCGCGAGCACGGCTTCCCGCAGGCGGGTCGTCGTGGAGCGCGTCGCGAAGGCGTCCGACAGCGGCAGCAGCTCGAGGGCTTCGACGACGGCCGCGCTGCGCTGGGTGGCGGGATCGAACGCGCGGAGGCTCTCGACCGTGTCTCCGAGGAATTCCAGCCTCACCGGCGTGTCGCGATCCGCCGGGAAGATGTCGAGGATGCCGCCGCGGCGGGCGATCTGGCCGGGGCCGGTGACCGGATCCTCCTGCCGGTACCCGGCCTCGTCGAGCGCTTCGAGAAGGATCTCGGGCGTCATGTCGTCGCCCTGGGCCACGTGGAATGCGCGGGTCTCGAGCTGGGAACGCGACAGGGAGGGCCTCAGAAGACCCGCTGGCGAGCCCACCATGGCCCTGAGCCGGCCACGGCCCGCCGAGAACAGGGCGGTGGCCCGGCGCAGGGACGCCTCGGGGTGGCGGGGCAGTCCGCGAAACGGCGGCGGGCCCGGGGCCGGGAAGGGCAACACGTCACCCGAGAGACCGGCTTCGGTCGCGAGCAGGCGCAGGTCGTCCGCGAGGCCGTCGACATCGCGCTCGTGGGGCGTCACGACGAGGAGGGGTCGATCGGTGAGAAGAAGGGGAAGCAGGACCCGCGACGGACCCGAGAGACCCGAGAGCGCGACGCGGCCCGACTCGCGCAGCCGCTCGGCGGCCCGCGCGGCGAAAGGCTGCACGCGAAGGACCGATGGCCAGGAGCGATTCACGTCCTGCGGATCTGGCCGACGATCGCCGTCGTCGACCGGCCTGGCACGAGCTCGACGCGCACCACCCGGCCACCGGCGGCGCGCACGACGTCGCGACCCACGATCCGGTCCTCGGGCCAGTCGGCTCCCTTCACCAGGACGTCGGGAAGAAGGGCCGTGATGGTCTCGAGGGGCGTCTCTTCGTCGTACACCACCACCTCGTCCACGGCCTCGAACGCCGCGAGCGTCTCTGCCCGCTCGGCCTCGTCGACGATGGGCCGATCGGGCCCCTTCAGGGCGCGCACCGAACGGTCGGAGTTGATTCCGACCACGAGGCGGTCGCCCTCGCGGCGCGCCGCCTCGAGCAGAGCAACGTGGCCGGCATGGAGCAAGTCGAAGCAGCCGTTGGTGAACACCACGCGCTCGCCGCTGGCTTTCCAGGCGCGTGCCCGATCGACGACGCCATTCAGATCCATCTCCTGACAGCGTGCCCCAATCCCTGGCCCGCGCGCAAGACGCGCGTGGGCGGGGTCGTCATTCCTCGCCGAGATCGAGTTCTGGACGGGGCTGCGGCGGGTCGAGGCGCACCCCCCCGGAGAACGACCAGCGGTGCGATGGCCGGTAGATGCCGACATCCTTCGTGTGGCTCTTCACCCGGAACGAATGCTGGCCCCGCAGGTAATCGTAGGGCGTGCCGTCACGACGGTGTACCGCAACGTCCAGGAGGTAGGTGCCTTCCACCAGTCGCAGGTCGTCGAACTCCAGGCGCACCTCCGCCGTCCCCTGGATCTGACGCGACTTCCAGTCCTCGAGGTGCGTATTGGTGCCGTAGGCGTTGACGCCGTCGGCCGTGAAGAGGCCGATGCCGAACACGAAGTCTTCCACGGCCTCGTCGGCTCTCACCGCGAGGGCCAGCGTGAGCTTCTCCCCGGGGACGTAGACGTGGCGCTCTCGGCCGCGCGCGTCGAGCAGGCGCACGCCGGTGATCTCGACCTCACGCGTGCCCCACCGCCCCTCCCGATAGCCATGGCGGCTCTCGGGACCCTCCTCGACCGCCGCGCCGTTACTCGCGGCTTCGTGGTTCTGCTTCGAGGCGAGGAGCGCCTCCTCGCCGCCGGCGACGAACGTGAGGTATTCGTCCACGACGCGCTTCGGATCGCCCTGGCCCTTGACCTGGCCCTTCCGCAGCCACAGCACGTCGTCGCACATCTTCTCCACCAGGCCGAGACTGTGGGTCACGATGAGGATGGTCTTGCCGCGGCGGCGGAACTCGCCGATCTTGTCGAGGCACTTGCGGGTGAAGGCTTCGTCGCCCACCGCCAGCACCTCGTCGATCAGGAGGACCTCCGGATCGACGTGGATCGCCACCGCGAAGCCCAGACGCGCATACATGCCCGACGAGTAGGTCTTGACAGGGGCGTCGATGAAGCGCTCGAGCTCCGCGAAGGCCACGATCTCGTCGAAGCGCTCCTCGATCTGGCGCCGGGTGAGTCCGAGCATGATTCCGTTGATTGCGACGTTCTCGCGCCCGCTGATCTCCGGGTGGAAGCCGGCTCCGAGCTCGATCAGGGCGGAGACGCGGCCGTCCACGACGAGGCTGCCGCGCGTCGGCTTCGTGATGCCCGCGAGGAGCTTCAGCAGCGTCGACTTGCCCGAGCCGTTCTCCCCGATGACGCCGAAGGTGGTGCCCTTCGGCACCTCGAAGGAGACGCCGTCCAGGGCCGTGAACGTCTGGTCGACCGTGAGATCCGAGAGCAGGCTGCCCGTGAGGAGCGCGCTCTTCAAGGTGCGGAACTGGTTCTGGTGCAGGAAGCGGCGGTAGACCTTCGCGAGGTCCCGGGCGACCACGGCGGGCGCCGTCACACTTCCTCCGCCAGGGTGTCGCGGAGGCGCTCGAAGAAAAACGCTCCGAAGGCGTACATCGCGATCGCCGCCAGGCCCGCGGCTCCGAGACCCTTCCAGTGGGTGAACTCCCCGTCGAACAGGATCTGCTGATACGACACGATGACGTGGGCCATGGGATTGAGCCGCAGCAGCAGCCGCATGCCGCCCAGGGCGTCGCCGTAGAGGAAGAGGATCGGCGTCGAGAAGAACCAGAGATGCAGGATGTGGGTCAGGATGTTCTGGACGTCGCGAAAGTGCACCGTGAGGGCCGAGACGAACAGCGCGAGCCCGAGCGTGAAGACGAACTGCACGAGCAGGGGGAGCGGGAAGAGCAGCGCCTCCGGCGTGATGCGGTGATTCCACGCGAGGAAGAACAACAAGACCGGCATGCCGAGGAGGAAGTGGACGAGATTCGCGACGACCGTCACGACGGTCAGCACCTCGGCGGGGAAGAGCACCTTCTTGATCAGGTTGCCGCCGGCGATCAGCACGCCCGTCGACTCCGCGACCGAGGACTGGAAGAAGGTCCAGGGAAGGATGCCGCAGAACAGGAAGACGAAGTACGGCTCCATGGTCGGGGAGCGCCTCACGGGCAGCATGACCGTGAAGACGAGGCCGTAGGTCAGGAGCAGCAGCAGGGGATTGACGAAGCTCCAGAAGAAGCCCAGGACGCTGCCGCGATAGCGCGCCTTCAGTTCGCGGGAGACGAGGCTCTGGATGAGCAGCCGGTAGCGAAACAACGTTCTCAGTCCTGCGAACATCCCGGGCTCAATTGTGGACCAACAGGGGGGAGGCCGCGTTAGTCGCGGCGGTGCTGGGCCGTCGCCAGGCGCGTCACGGCCTTCATGTAGTCGCGGTGTGCCTCCGCGTAGCCGGACTCTTCCTTGATCGTCTTCAGGCGCTGTGCGGCGAGCTCCTTCGCCTTCTCCGCGCGGGTCACGTCGATGTCTTCGGCGCGTTCGCCCACTTCGGCCAGGATGCTGACGCGGTGCGGCAGCACCTCGCAGAAGCCCCAGAAGCAGGTCAGGCGCTTCTTCGTGGCGCCGATCCGGTACGTGAGCTCGCCGACGCCGAGGGTCGAGAGGAAGGGCGTGTGGCCCGGCAGCACGCCGAAGTACCCGAGCTCGCCCGGGACGATGACCTCGTCGACGGTCTCCTTCAGCAGGAGACCCTCCGGGGTCACCACCTCGAGGTCGAGCTTCGTGGGCAGCGCCATTACTGCTGCATCGCCTTCGCCTGCTCGATCACCTCGTCGATCGTGCCGACCATGAAGAAGGCCTGTTCCGGAAGGTGGTCCATCTCGCCGGAGACGATCGCCTTGAACGAGCGGATGTTGTCGGCGAGG
Organism: uncultured Acidobacteriota bacterium; assembly: GCA_902826455.1. GTDB lineage: Bacteria > Acidobacteriota > Vicinamibacteria > Fen-336 > Fen-336 > CADEEV01. The sequence goes on from CADEEV010000087.1 coordinate 6,147, forward strand.
GAGACGTAGCGGCCCTTGATGCCGGTGAACTGCTCGGCGACGTGGAAGGGCTGGGACAGGAACTTCTGGATCTTGCGGGCGCGCGCCACGATGACCTTGTCGTCTTCGGACAGCTCGTCGATGCCCAGGATCGCGATGATGTCCTGCAGGTCCTTGTAACGCTGCAGGATCTGCTTCACGTCGCGAGCCACGTTGTAGTGCTCGTCTCCGATGATGCGCGGGTCGAGGATGCGCGAGCTCGAAGCGAGGGGATCCACCGACGGGTAGATGCCGAGCTGGGCGATCTGCCGCGACAGGTTCGTGGTGGCGTCGAGGTGGGCGAAGGTCGTGGCCGGGGCCGGGTCGGTATAGTCGTCGGCCGGGACATAGATCGCCTGGATCGAGGTGATCGAGCCCTTCTTCGTCGACGTGATGCGCTCCTGGAGCAGGCCCATCTCGGTCTGCAGGGTCGGTTGGTAGCCGACGGCGGAGGGCATGCGACCGAGGAGCGCCGAGACCTCGGAGCCGGCCTGCGTGAAGCGGAAGATGTTGTCGA
>CADEEV010000088.1 GCA_902826455.1 uncultured Acidobacteriota bacterium
CATCCCCTTCGGCGTCACCATCCTCGCCGTCGCCGTCAAGAAGGCCCGCTAGGGCGGTGCGCGCCCCGGCCCGCGCGGGCAGCCTGGCGCTCGCGGCCCTCCTCCTGCTCGCGGTCGCATGGACCCAGTGGCGCCTCGTCAGCCTCACGAACTTCTTCGGTTACGACGAGTGGACCGTGCTCACCCTCGTGACGCGGCGCATCATGGACATCCCCTACGCGAACCGGCCGCTCGCGCTGCTGTGGACCCTGCCCGTGCCCCTGCTGGGGGCCGACAGCTTCTTTCCGTTCGCGATCCTCGGCTGGGTCTACGCCTGGGGCAGCGCGCTCCTCGTCGCCCACGTCGCGCTGCGGGTCTGCCCGGGCCGCCCGCTCCTCGCGTTCCTGGCCGGCACGTTCGTGCTGGTCTGGGCTCCGAGCGACAGGGCGCGCCTCAGCCTCGTCGAGAACTCGGAGTACTGGGGCATCACGTTCGGGATGATGCTGAGCCTGGCGCTGTTCGTCGAGTCGTGGGTCCGGCGCCGCATCGTGCTGCTCGCGGTGGCGGGAGCGCTCGCCGTGGTATCGGGCCGCTGCTACGAGTCGACCCTGCCGGTCCTCGGCTTGTGCCCGTTGCTCCTCCTGGTTCGCGAGGAACGCCTCTCGCGCGCCCTCGCGGGCTGGGCGGCGGCCTTCGGCGGGTTCGTCGGCGTCGCCCTGGGCCTCGCCGTGGTCCCGATGTTCGCGAAGGGACAGACGCTCGCGTACCAGAAGTCCTTCGCGCTGGACGCGCAGCTCCTGCCGATGGTCGACCGCCTGCTCCAGCAGTACGCCTACCACTTCCTGCCCGTCGTGCTCCCCGAGCTCGCGCAGATCCGGCCCTTCGCCGTCGCGGCCGTGGTCGGTGTGGCCGTGTTCGTCGTCGCCGTCCTGGCGTGGCAGGCCGCCGTCCCGGCCGAGGGCTCCCGGGGCCGCCTGGGATGGTTGATTCCCGTGGGACTGCTCCTCGCGGGGGCGGGCTACACGGCGCTCGTGGTCACGAGCCAGGTCACCGGAGCGTGGCGCGCCGAGTTCCTCTCCGCGCCGGGGGCCGCCCTGTTCCTGGCCGCCCTGGCCTGCGGGCTGGGCGAAGCCTCGCGCGGCGCGGGCCGGATCGTGACGCTGGCCTTCGCCGCCTGGATCGTGGCCGTCGGCTCGGCGCGCACGGCGGCCCTCGACGCCGGCTGGCGCATGACGACCTTCTATCCCCGGCAGATGCAGGTGCTCTCGACGCTCGTCGAGGTGGTTCCCGACACGCTGCCCGGAACGCTGATCGTCATGACGGGCGACACGCGCGCCTGGCGCGCCAACTTCACGTTCCACCACGCGGTCGAGTACCTGTATCGCGACGCGGCGACGGGCCTGGTCCCGGGAGCCATTCCCGCCATGCTCCCGGGCTTCTTCACGCTCCAGGGCATCGCGTCCGAGCCCCTGGCCGTGGTGCGTGGGCCCTGGCGCGCGCCGGCCCGCCTCTTCCCCTACGACCATCTCGTCGTGGTGCGCGCCACGGACACGGGCCTGACGCTGCTCGACGCCTGGCCCGCGGAGCTTCCGCCGCTGCCCGCGGGCGCTCGCTACGCGCCGCTCTTGCGCGTGCGGCCCCTCGCCTCGCCCCTCGCGCCGCGTGGCGCGCTGCGCAGCCTCGAGCGCCGCTAGGCGCGCCGGTCGATCAGGGCTGCGTCCAGCCGAGCCCGCCCTCGGCCGCGGCGTCGGCGATGCCGACCTGGGACGGGAGACAACGTCCGACGCCTTCCGAGCCCGCGCCCACGTAGCCGAGGGCGGCCATCGCCTCCTGCTTCTCGCCGTCGTCCCCGATCGGGGTGCGCGACAGCGTGCGGGCGGCGCTCTCGTTGTAGCGCTCCGCCAGCCGCCGCGCCATCGCCGCGACGTCCTGCGCCAGGCCGGGATCGCCAATGCGATTCGTCTGCTCCTTCGGATCGGCCTGATGGTCGAACAGGCCCTTCACGGGCAGGAAGCTCGAGAGCATCAGCTTGAAGCGCGGTCCGCGCAAGGCCAGGGCGCAGCCGCCCTTGTCGAGGTCGAGCTGCAGCAGCAGCTCGCGGGCCGGCTTCGGCGCGACGCCAGGGGTGGTCGCCGCCTTCATGTCGCCCGCCAGGCTGATCCCGTCGAAGTCGCGGGCGTTGGCCGGAACGGACAAGAGCTCGAGCACCGTCGGCGCGATGTCGAGGAGGCTCGCCGTTCCGGGACGCAGGCCGGCGGGCAGGATGCCGGGAGCGTGGAAGACTAGCGGCACCCGCACCACCTCTTCGTACAGGGTCTGGCCGTGCCCCATCCGGCCGTGCTCCTCGAGCTCCTCGCCGTGATCCGACGTCACGACGACGAGCGTGCCCTCCGCGAGCCCGAGGCGCCGGAGCTCGCGGAGCAGGCGCTCGATGCCGTCGTCCGCCCGCCGGATGTCGCCGTCGTAGAAGTCGACCGCGTCGCGGAGCAGCGCGGCGGGCCGCTGCAGGACCTCGGTCATGCGCAGCTCCTGGATCGTCACCCCCGACGCGCGACGCGGTCCCTCGGCGAGCGCGGCGCCGCGATGATCGAGGACGGGGTCGTAAGGCGCATGGGGATCGAGGTACTGGACGTAGAGGAAGAAGGGCTTGCGCAGCTTGGCGAGGCGCGGCAGGAGCTCGGCGTTCACCTGCTCCGCGTTCGCGAACGTGCCGTGGTGCAGGTCGTCGAGCATCGAGTAGTAGGAGCCGAAGCCCTGGGCGAAGCCGGCGGCGCGGGACAGCCAGCCGTTGGCGCTGATCCCGAACGTGTCGTAGCCGCGCTCCGCGAGCCGCTCGGCGAGGGTCCGCGCCGCCTGGGGCAGGGCGTCGTCGTTGGCGTAGGTCTGGTGGCGTATCGGGTGCAGGCCTGTGAGGATCGACGCCACGGCCGGCTTCGTCCACGACGTGGGTGAGACCCCGTCCCATACGACACCCTGGGCCGCGAGGCGCGTCACTGTGGGCGCCGTCTCGCGCGAGTACCCGTAGGCGCGCAGGTGGTCCTGGCGGAGCGTGTCCACCACGATGAGGACCACGTTGCGGAGCGGCGGCGCGGGACGGGGCGCCGCGCAGGCGCAGGCTCCGTAGGCGATCGTGGCGACGAGCGCGCGGCGGAAGCTTCGCACTAGCGCGGCCCGGCCGCGTCGAGACGATCGAGCACGTGGCGCTCCGCAGGAACGCTCTCGAGCGCGCGCCGGCGCGCGAGGGGGGCGTATCCTGCGTCGGGCGCGAGGGCGCCGAGGGACGCCGGCCAGCTCGCGTCGAGGCTCACGCGGCCGCCCGGGTCGGAGGAGAACACGACCACGTCGGAGAACGGGTAGGTCCGTGGCGCGAGTCGCCAGGCCTCCCGCAGGAGCGGCCACGGCTCCTGGTGAACGCCGCCGGCGCGGCGCGAGCAGCTCATGAAGGTTTCCTCGCGGCCGTTCACGAGACACCCCGCGGCCCGGCCGGCGTACAGGAGGTCGACCGCGTAGTGGAAGACGAAGGTGCCGAGCCAGGTGCGGCTGTTGTCGACGAACACGAGCAGCGTTCCGGGCTGCACGTCCGGCGCGATCTCCAGCACCTGGCGCATGGCACGGGCCTGCCGTCCGTAGGCCCCTCCGGTGCGGTCCCAGAACTCCTGGAGCTGGAGCGTGCGGCCCGCGGCGATCGCCACCAGGAGGCCGGCCAGGCACGCCGTGGCCGCCGCGCGCAGTCGCTGCGGAACGAGCACGGCCACGAGCACGAGGAGCGATGCGAGGGCGAGGCCGATCCATGGCCCCGCGATCATCTGGGTGCGGCCCGCGTTCGCGGTCATGCGCGTTCCGAGGATGAACGCGCTGTAGGCGGCCGCAGCGCCCAGGCCTCCGGCGAGCAGGCCGCGCCAGCCCGGCCGCGTCGGCCCTGCCTCGACGGACCGCGCCAGCCACCCCGCAGCGCCCGCGGCGATCAGCGCGGAGGCGAGCCCGCGCGCCCCGAACGCCGCCCGGCCCGGCGCGATCAACGGGCCGAGCTCCAGGCGGAACTGGTCGAGGAGGCGCAGCGCGAGGCCGGGGACGTTCAGGTACACGCCCAGGATCTCGCGTTGGTACAGCGTCTCCTGGCGGCCCCGCCACAGCGGCAGCACGACCACGGCGACGGCCAGGGCCATCACCCCGTAGTAGACGACGAGGGCCGGCTTCGGCAGCTTCACGCCCAGCAGCGCCAGGAGGACGGGCGCCACGAGCACGAGCGGAAGGCAGCCTTCGTGGACCCGCGTCGCGACGAAGGCGAGCCCGGCCGCGAGCGTCACGGGGATCGGCCGGCCCGCGCTCGTGGCCAGCAGCAGCGTCGAGAGCATCGTCGTGGCCGCGACGCCCGCGTACGCCGAAGAGTAGATGCCGTTGAGCCGTAGCAGGTCCGTGGGCGCCCACGTCGAGGCCAGCGCTCCGGCCGCGAGCGCCCAGGCCGGCTGCGAGGGAGCGATACGCAGGACCAGCAGGCTCGTCAGGAGGCCGCCCGCCACGAGATAGTGGCCATGGAACAGCCAGGCCGCCTCCAGCAGGTGGCCGGGGAACAGACCGGCGGGCAGGTTGAACAGCAGGCCCAGGGGCCGGTTCGCGTGGGGCACCGCCGCGATCCCGCGCCGGACGAGCGAAAGGATCATCCACTCGTCGATGCCGCCGAAGTTCTCGGGCCGCACGGCGGAGAACTGGATCCAGAAGATCGCGTAGACGGCGAGCAGGACGACCACGGTGTAGCGTCTCGAAAGGGCGGCGGGCGCCGTCATGTGGCGCCATTCTACGCTCGCGCCTTCCCGCCGGAGCGATACTATGCCGCGTGACGCTCGCACCACGCACACGACGCGCGCTCGCCTTGTTCGTCCTCGCGGTGCTGGTGCGCCTGGCGCACCTCCTCGTGGTCGCGCCCACTCCCATGGCGGTTTACCACAGGGAATTCCGGGACTCCGACATGCAGCTCATCGACCAGTGGGCGCAGCGCGTCGCGGGTGGCGACCTGCTCGGACGCGTGCCGTACCAGCCGGTCGCGGCGTGGCAGCTGTTGATCGGGCCGGAGAGCGCGTGGCGGGAGTGGTATGGCGGTCCCCTGACGTTCTACAAGGCGCCGTTCTACGCGTACCTGCTCGGGACGCTGCGCGCGCTGTGGGGCGACCCGATGCTGCCGGCCGCGTTCCTCCAGATCCTCGCCTCCGGGCTCGCGGTGGTGCTGCTGGATCGGCTGGGCGCCCGTCTGCTGGGCGAGGCGGCGGGCTTGTGGGCCGCCTTGTTGTTCGCGCTCCACGCACCGGCGATCCACTTCGACGTCGTGCTGCTGCGCGGGCCCTGGATCGTGCTGTTCGCGCTCGCGGCCAGCCTGGCTCTGGCCCGCCATCGCGACGACCCGAGCCTCCGGAGCGCGGCGCTCGTGGGTGCCGCGACCGGCCTCGCGCTCCTGACCCACGAGGGTATGAGCCCGGTGCCGATGCTGATCCTGCTCTCGTTCCTCGCCGGTTGGGGATGGAGCCGGCGCACGGCGCTCTCCGCCGCGGGTTTCGCCCTCGGCTTCGTGCCGATGCTTGCGCCTGTAGTGACGCGCAACGTGATCGTCGGCGCGGCGCCCTTGCGGCTCGCCGCGACCGGCAGCACCGTGCTCGCCGTCTTCAACGGCGCCCACGCCAACCCGTACGCCTTCGACGTCCGGCCGGCGCCGGTCGCGGCGCTCATCGCCCAGGGGCACGGCGGGACCCTCGCCACCCTCGCCGCCGGCCTCCGGTCGTTCGCCACACCGTTCGATGCGGGCGTCTTCTACCTCAGGAAGCTCTCCGGGCTGGCGATCCCGTTCGAGAACCCGGACAACGCGAATTTCTACTACGCGACGGTCGTCGACCCGCTTCTCGCCTGGCTGCCGGCGTACGGCACGGTCTTCGCGCTGGCCGTGATCGGCCTCGTCAGGCTGGGCCGGCGAGCGCGGACCCTGGTGCCGCTGCTGCCGGTCGCGCTGACCGTGCTCGCGTCGATCCTGATGACGATGCCGCTCTCGCGCTATCGCGTCACCCTCACGGTGTTCCTCTGCGTGCCCGCGGGACACGCGGTCGCGCAGCTCGTGGCGGCGCTTCGAGCGAGACGCTGGCGATCGGCCGTGCTCGCTGCCGGCGCCATGGCCGGTATCCTGGCGGCTTCGGCCGCGCTCGAGCGCGCCGTGCTCGGGCCTGAGGCGGAGGCCGCCGCCCGGCGCTATCGCCCGGCCGAGTTCTTCATCGGCGCGGACGTGTACGCGCGACGGGGCCGCTACGACCGCGCCCTGGCGCAGATCCGGGAGCTCGTGCGGCGCAATCCTTCGCCGCCGGTACAGGCCTCGGCGGGGCTCTTCGCGGCGCGCCTCGAGCTGGGCCGCGGCAACGCGGCGGGCGCCCGCGACGGCCTGCGACGGGCGGCGAACGCCGCCGTGGCCGACCCGGGGGTGCTGATGGCGATCGGAGACATCGAGCGCGACGAGCTGCGCGACCCCGGCGCCGCCCTCGCCTCCTACCGGCGGGCGCTGGCCGCGGCTCCGTCTGCGGCCCTCGCCGAGGCGCTGCAGGCGCGCCTCGCGAGCGTGGAAGGGCCGATGACGATGCGGTAACATCCGCGGACTTGGACACGCTTTCGGTGGTGGTGCCGGTCTTT
>CADEEV010000089.1 GCA_902826455.1 uncultured Acidobacteriota bacterium
CGCGTCGACGAGGACCTGAAGAAGGCCGCGCGCCGCAAGGCCCGTCGCGGTGACGACAAGCGGCCCACGGCCCCGCGGCCCGAGGCAGAAGAGGGGATGAACCTGTGAGCAGCGACGGCGATTTCCGTGGACGTGGCGGCGCCCGTGGCGCCGACAAGGGCGGCCGCGGCGGCGACAAGGACAAGAAGGACGGCAAGCGCTACTTCTTCCGCCGCCGCAAGGTCTGCAAGTTCTGCGCGGACAAGATCGACTACATCGACTACAAGGACGTGAAGACCCTCGGCGGCTTCGTGCCCGAGCGCGGCAAGATCCTGCCGCGGCGCATGTTCGGCACCTGCGCCGAGCACCAGCGCAAGCTGACCCTCGCGATCAAGCGGGCGCGCAACATCGCCCTGCTGCCCTTCGCGGCGGAGTAGGAAAGCTCGCATCGTGGCGGCGTCGACACGAGCATCGCAACGGGCCGACACGCGGCCGGGCGGGATCCTGGGAGCGGCCCTCATGGCCACCTCCCTGTTCCTGGTCGGCTTCGTGGTTCCCCTCGTGATGATCGTGTCGATCGCCTCCGCGTTTCCCATCATGGTGCTGCGCGTGCAGCGGGGGCTCGGCAACGCCGTGGCGGCGGCGGCCCTCGCCTCGGCTCTCGTCGCCTTCGGGCTCGGTCCGGGCGTCGCCCTCAAGTTCCTCGTGCTGCTCCTCCTGCCGGGCTTCCTCATGGTCGAGGGACTGGTGCGCGGGCGCGGCCTGCGACGCGGCGCCCTGTGGGCCTTCCTGCTGGTGGCCGCCGAGATCGCCCTCGCGCTGCTCACCATCACGCCGCAATCCGAGGCGCAGTTCCTCGAGCCCTTGAAGCACCTGTCGTCGGCGGAGTTCCTGGCCGAGATGCGCACGCGCCTGCCCCAGGAGAACGTGGACCTGTGGGCGGAGCAGGCCCGCACCCTGTTCGCGATGATGCAGGTCGTCTACCCGGCCGCGCTTTTGATCTCGGGTGCCCTGGGCGTCCTCGTGAACGCGACCCTGCTGCGCGCCTGGCTCGCCCGCCGCGATCCGGGCTTCATCGAAGGCGGCGAGTTCGAGGGCATCCGCTGGCCCCTGGGCCTGGTCGCCCTGTTCATCCTCGGCGGCGCCGCCATCGTGTTCCCGCCGCTCCGCGCGGCCGGCTACAACGTGGTGCTCGTCACGGCGTTCTTCTTCGCCGTGCAGGGCCTCGCCGTCGTCGCCTACTACGCGCACCGGCTCGCGGCTCCGACGTTCCTGCGCGTGGCCTTGATCGCGCTGGTGGTGGTCAATCCCTGGGCAGGCCAGATCCTCGCCCTGCTCGGCCTGTTCGACACCTGGGCCGACTTCCGCAAGTGGGCGGATCCGCCCAAAGCGGAGCAGACCTAAAACAAGAGTTCCCTGGAGGCAGTCGTGGAAGTCATTCTGAGAGAAGACGTGGACACCCTGGGTCGGCGCGGCGACGTGGTGAAGGTCGCGGAGGGCTACGGGCGCAACTTCCTGCTCCCGCGCGGTCTCGCCATGATCGTGAACGAGGCCAACAAGGCGATGATCGCCCGCGAGCGCAAGGCGTGGGAGGCGAAGGCCGCGAAGGAGAAGGCGGACTTCGAGGCGCTCGCCCAGCGCATCGCCTCGCTCCGCTTCATCGCGCCGCGCAAGGTCGGCGACAACGACGTGCTCTACGGCTCCGTGACCTCGGGCGACGTCGGCGACTTCCTCAAGACCAAGGGGATCGACATCGACAAGCGCAAGGTGCTCCTCGACGAGCCGATCAAGAAGCTCGGCGAGCACGAGGTGAAGATCCGCCTGCACCCCGAGGTCTCCGCGAGCCTCAAGCTGCTCGTCAGCAAGGAAGGGTAGTTCGCGAGTAGGATCGGCGCGTGGCTACCGAGGCCGCAACCCGAGAGAGAACCCTACCGAACAACGCCGAGGCGGAGCGCACCGTCCTCGGCGCCATCCTGGTGGACAACGCGGCCTTCAACTCGGCCGCCGAGATCCTCACCCGCGACGACTTCTACCGCGAGGCGCACCGCCGTCTCTTTGACGCGATGGCGGGCCTCGCGGAGCGCAGCGAGCCCATCGACGTCGTCACGCTGCGCGACGAGCTGATCCGGGCCTCCGCCTTCGAGGCCGTCGGCGGCGCCGCCTACCTGGGCAGCTTGGTCGACGGCATGCCCCGCGTCACGAACGTCGAGCCCTGGTGCCGGATCATCAAGGAGAAGTCGGTCCTCCGGAACCTGATCCACGCGGGCAACCGGATCGTCCAGTCGGCCTACGAAGGCGAGGACGACGCCGCCACCGTCCTCGACCGCGCCGAGAAGTCGATCTTCGACATCGCCGAGAAGCGCCTGCGCCAGGGCTTCGTGGGGATCCGCGAGATCGTCAAGGAGAGCTTCCGGACGATCGACCAGCTCTCGCAGTCGAAGGAGCTCGTCACCGGCCTGCCCACGGGTTTCGTGGACATCGACGAGAAGACGACGGGCCTCCAGAAGGGCGACCTCATCATCGTGGCGGCGCGCCCGGCCATGGGCAAGACGTCGTTCTGCCTGAACATCGCCCAGTACGCCTCGCAGCGCACGGGCGAGACCGTCGGCGTGTTCTCCCTCGAGATGTCGAAGGAGCAGCTCGTGCTGCGCATGCTGTGCGCCGAGGCGCGGGTCGACGCCCACAAGCTGCGCACCGGGCACCTGCAGGAGAAGGACTGGGCCCGTCTCGCGAACGCCTACGCCGGGCTCTCGGCCGCGCGCATCTTCATCGACGACTCCGCGAGCCTCACGCCCCTCGAGATGCGCGCCAAGTGCCGGCGCCTCAAGGCCGAGCACGGCCTCGCCCTCGTGATCGTCGACTACCTGCAGCTCGTCTCGGGCAGCGGCCGCGTCGAGAACCGCCAGCAGGAGATCTCCTCGATCAGCCGCTCCATGAAGGGCCTCGCGAAGGAGCTCGAGTGTCCCGTCATCGCGCTCTCGCAGCTCTCGCGCGCGCCAGAGGCGCGCCAGGACCGCAGGCCGCAGCTCTCGGACCTGCGCGAGTCGGGCGCCATCGAGCAGGACGCCGACATCGTCATGTTCATCTACCGGGAAGAGGAACATAAGCCCACGGACGAGAACCGCGGCGTCGCCGAGATCATCATCGGCAAGCAGCGCAACGGCCCCACGGGCACCGTGAAGCTCGCCTTCATCCGCGAGTTCACGCGCTTCGAGAACTACGAGTGGCGATCGCCCTGACCCGGGCCGAGGCCCGCATCGACCTGGCGCGCCTCGCCGCCAACTACGCCGCCGTCCGGGCCTTCGCCCAGAAGCCGGTCCTGGCCGTCGTGAAGGCCGATGCCTACGGCCACGGCGCGGTCCGCGTCGCGCGCGTCCTCGCGGAGCTCGGCGCGCCGCTCCTGGTCGTCGCCTATCCCGAGGAAGGAGTCGCGCTCCGGGCCGCGGGCGTCCGAACGCCGCTCCTGGTCATCGCCGGCTGCCGCGTCGGAGAGCAGGCGCTGTTCGCCGAGCACGAGCTCACCCCCGTGGTGTCGAGCCCGCTCACCCTCGACGGCGCCGTGGCCCTCGCACGGCTGCGCGAAGGCGCCACGGTCCACCTCAAGGTCGACACAGGCATGGCACGCCTCGGGTTCCCCCTCGACGCCGCCACCCACGTGGCCGACCGCCTGGCCGAGGTGGGCGTCGAGCTGACCGGGATCATGACGCACCTGGCCTCCGCGGACGAGGACCCGGACTTCACGGAGCTGCAGCTCGACCGCTTCGACGGTGTCGTTTCGGACCTCGCCGGGCGGGGGCATCGGCCACAGTGGGTGCATGCTGCGAACAGCGCGGGCCTCGCGTTTCTCCGGCCCACCCACACCGCGGTGCGCCCGGGCCTGCTGCTGTACGGGCTGCGCCCCCGGCCCCACGCCCCGCACGTCGACGTGGAGCCCGTCATGACCCTCCTCGCTCGCGTGGCGCTCGTCCACGACATCGACGAGGGCACCACCGTCTCCTACGGCGGACGCTGGGTGTCCGAGCGCCCCACGCGCGTCGCCACGATCTCGATCGGCTACGGCGACGGCGTGCCCCGCACCGAGGCCATGTCCACCACGGGCTACGTGACGATCCGCGGCCAGCGTGCCCCGGTCATCGGCACCGTGTGCATGGATTTCCTGATGGCCGACGTGACGGACGTCCCGGGCGTCGGCGCCGGCGACGAGGTGCTGCTGTTCGGCGACGCGCCCACGGCCTGGGACATCGCGTCGCGCGCCGGCACCAACGCCTGGCAGGTGGTCACGGGCATCGGGGCTCGCGTCCCGCGCACCTACCCCGGAGCATGACCACCAAGACGCGCGTCGTCTTCGCCTGCCAGGCGTGCGGGTTCGAGAGCTCGAAGTGGCTCGGCCGATGCCCCGACTGCGGCGAATGGAACAGCTTCGTGGAGGAGCGCCAGGCCGCCCCGCAGCCGGCGGGCAAGGGGCGGCCCGCGAGCGCGGGCTTCGAGACGGCGTCGCGCCCGCGGCCCTACGACATGGTCGACGGGGCCGAGGCCGCGCGCATGCCGTCGGGCATCGACGAGTTCGACCGCGTGCTCGGCGGCGGCATCGTTCCCGGCTCGATGGTGCTGATCGGCGGCGAGCCCGGCATCGGCAAGAGCACGCTGCTGCTGCAGGTGGCCCACCTGCTCGCGCGCACCGGCGGGCCGGTGCTCTACGTCTCCGGGGAAGAGTCGGAGCGCCAGATCAAGCTGCGCGGCGAGCGGCTGGGGATCACGGGCGGCGCCTTGTTCCTGGTGGGGGAGACCTCCCTCGAGCGCATCCTCGAGCACGTCGACGAGCTCAAGCCGACGGCGCTCGTCGTGGACTCGGTGCAGACGATCTACTCGTCGAAGTTCCCGTCGGCCCCGGGCTCCATCAGCCAGGTGCGCGAGGTGGCGACCCAGCTGCTCTTCGTCGCCAAGGGCCGCGGCATCACGACGTTCCTCATCGGCCACGTCACGAAGGACGGCAACCTGGCCGGGCCCAAGTCCCTCGAGCACATCGTCGACACCGTCCTGTACTTCGAGGGCGAGAAGCACCTGCACCATCGCATCGTGCGGGCCGTGAAGAACCGCTTCGGCGCGATCTCGGAGATGGGCGTCTTCGAGATGACCGGTGCGGGCCTCACGCCCGTCGCGAACCCGTCGGCGCTGTTCCTCGCCGAGCGCCTCGAGGGCAACCCGGGATCGGCCGTCGTGGCGACGCTCGAGGGCTCGAGGCCGATGCTGGTCGAGGTCCAGGCCCTCGTCTCGCCCACGTCCTTCGGGACGCCGCGCCGGATGTCCCTGGGCATCGACGCGAACCGCACGAACCTGCTGCTGGCCGTGCTCGAGAAGCGCGTCGGCCTCGAGCTCCTGGGCGACGACGTCTTCGTGAGCCTCGCGGGCGGCCTCAGCATCCCGGAGCCTGCGGCCGACCTGGGCGTCGCCGCGGCCATCGCCTCGTCCTTCCGCAATCGCCCCGTGCCGGCCAAGACCGCGCTCTTCGGCGAGGTCGGCCTCGGCGGCGAGATCCGCAGCGTCGGCCAGGCCGCCCTGCGCGTGCGCGAGGCGGCCCAGATGGGCTTCACGCGCTGCCTGCTGCCGGCCCGCAACGTGCCGGCCGCCGTCGACGGCATGAAGCTCGTCGGCGTCGAGACGCTGAGCGAGGCCCTGGAGACGCTGCTCGACTAGGGTGGCTTCCGGCAGCCGCCGCGCCAGCTGGAGACGCCATCATTATTTCTGTACAGGCGTCGACGACAAAGTAGACAGGGAAGCGACTATCTACTACCCAGAACGACCGCGGCTGTTGTAGGCTTCGCCGCCAACGGTCGCTCGTCGTCCAACGAAACGGATGGCCTTCTGGGAGGACGCATGACGAAGCTTCGGTGGGGCCTCGCTGCCAACGTCGTGGCCTCGCTCAGCCTATCGGCTGCAGCCGGAACGATTGCAGGCGGCACGGACCACAGCGTCGCGCTGAAAGACGATGGCACCGTCTGGGCGTGGGGTGACAACGCCACGGGCGAGCTCGGCACTGGAACGACGACGCCGAGCACCGTACCGGTTCAAGCGTCGGGGCTGAGCAGCGTCGTCGCCGTGGCGGCAGGCAAGAACTTCAGCGTCGCGCTGGACCAGAGCGGCATCGTCTACACCTGGGGGGAAAACGCCGCGGGTCAGCTCGGCGACGGGACGACCGTTGGCCGGACGACGCCGGCTGCCGTCGCTGGTGTCGCCTCCATCACCCAGATCGCCGCGGGCGAACAGTTCGTCCTCGCCCTGAGGAACGACGGGACGCTGTGGGCGTGGGGCAAGAACGCCAACGGTCAGCTCGGCGACAACACCACGACACAGCGGACCACCCCCGTACAAGTGCGAGCCACCGCGAGCACCTACCTGCAGGGCGTGGCGCATGCTGCGCGCGCCAGTTAATGCGTTGTTGAGGGTGCCGGAAAACACTTAGCACCT
>CADEEV010000090.1 GCA_902826455.1 uncultured Acidobacteriota bacterium
TCTGAGCCAGGGGGCGGCGGCGGCCCCCTCTGAGCGTTCGCTACGTTTTCGCGGCTCGGGCTGCCAGCTCCTCCCCGGTCACGATCTCCAGTTGCCCGTTCGCTCCCGCGACGATCCTCGGGACTTTCGGATCGGGAGGCTTTCGCATGGGCACGGTGTTGCCCGTGATGCTGCTCAGCGTCTTGTTCTGGATGTAGACGCGCACGTCTTCCATCAGCGCGAGCTGATCTTGCACAGCGTTGGAGATTTCGGAGTATGAGCGAACGGTCCGGTCGCGGGTGGCGGAGTTGAGAATCGAGAACTGGATGTCGGTCAATCGCTCTCTGATCTTGCGCTGTTCGTCCGACAGCGCGCGACGACACTCCGCCGTCTCGGGGAAAAGGATTTCGTATTCCTCAAGGGTCATGATCCAACGAGTGCCGGCGTCAGGATTGACCGCCTCCATGGACTCCCGATGCGCACGAAGCCAGTCCTGAGGAACGCCTGACGCCTCCAAGTCGAGTCTCCAGGGGAGTTGGTCGAAGAAGGCGTGAACACCGCCCAGCCAATCCTGATAGTCGCGCACGGCCTTGACGATATCCTTCCGCGCTTCGTTCAGAATGTTGTGAAGGAACATTGTGCGCTGTGCCTTGAGCCCTAGTTGAGCAGATACGACCCAGCCCACCAGCGTCACAACCCATCCGAGCACTGCGACGCCCAGCGCGGCGAGGTATCCCCAACTCGCGCCCTCCGCTGTGGGCCCCCAACCCGAGCCAACCACCGTGCCCCCTACGCTGCCAGGTTCACTTCGTATGCGCTTCGAGCATCGCGACAAAAAGCGGTGCGTGCTCAGCGAGGCCCTTCAAGTATTCGACGTTGCGAACGGTAGTCACCAGCGTGCCGAGCATGCTCATCGTCCTCTTTAACTTGCCCTCAGCCACGGGCTTCTCTAGCGTCGGACGGTGGAGGGCGAAGGCTCCGATGGTTCGCTCGGCCGCGCGTCGCAAGCCTGCGAGACCTGAGATCCGGTACGACGTGACTGCCTGCTCAACCTCCCGCAACAGGTCGGTGAGGATCTGCTTTGCCTCGGGCTCGATGTCCGCCGCGAGAATCTCTTCCTGAGCTTCGGTAAGGTGCGCCGCCAGCTCTGCCAGTCCGGCCGGCCCGAGGTTGCCGAGAGTCAGCCGTTTCGAGATCGCGTTCTCGCACATGTCCAGGATCGTCATGGAGCCTTGATCTAGGACGGTCAGATACTTGTTCGAGTTTTCTCGCAGATCGATGGCATCGAAGGCCTTCTGGATCTTTGCGAGCGTGGTGTCGTAGAAGCGGAAGTTGGCGTCATCGGCAAGCAGCCGGGTCACTTGCTCGCGAGACTCGCCGATGGACTGGCTTAAGAGCGCCATTCGTCGATACAGGTTGATCGCGTCAGCCTCGACGGTCTCTAGTGCGGTGCCCATCGCCTTGGTGCTTTGAGTGTTGGGCATGCCCGACAGCGCCGTCAGTACCACTCGAATGCGGGCGACGTGGTTCTCTTGGTCAATCATTTCTCTAGCCTTCGCGGGAAGTGTAAGGGGTAGACCGGTCACCCCGGGTCCAGTTTTCTCGCAGGCGCGTAGAATCTCGCCGGAGGCCTCATGCACCAGCCGCGGCCGTTGTCGTTCCTGTTCGTCGGGCTGCTCTGCGGCCAGGTCACCGCTCAGGCGAAGCCCCCCACGCCCAAGCGGGAACTGATTCCGCACTTCTTCATGATCGCCAACGAGAAGGAAAACTCGGCTCTGTCCATGGAGTGCGAGGGCGAGCCCCCATTCGCGACCATCGACTGCGCCTTCACCCAGGTCACCGTCCACGCTCCTGACGCTCAGCAACTGGCGACGGCGCGCGCCAAGTACGTGAAGGACATCGCAGCGGATCCGAGGCTCAAGGATGGCGACCGCAAGGAGGCCTGCGAGATCGCGAGCGGTTCGGTCGCAGATGGTCCTGAGGCGCGGGTGGCCGCTGGACTTCACATGGTGGGAAGGATGCAGGCCATCTGCGCCTGCAAAGACGACGCGTGTGCGCAGGCTGCACTCGTCGATCTCATGATGGACAGCGAGAGGACCTGCAAGGTGTACACACACACGTTTGACCTGGTGCTGTCTCGGGTGCGGGGCGAGCGGAAGTGGATCAGCACGCCAGCACCGTCCGGACTTTGCAGTTCGGTGAACGCCACCGTGATCGAGGGAGATGAGACGGGTTTGAAGTGGACGTTCACCCAGACGCGTATCACGGCGGACACATCCTCGGAGCTGTGCAAGGGTCTGAAGGTCAACGACCCCGCCATCTACTCGTGGAAGACGAGCGGCTTGGCATGGTTGGGCTGCGACTTGGTGGACTTCGGTCCCTAGGCCACCGCGCGCTCCCCCTCCCACCGCGCGAGCACTTCGGCCGTGGTCTCTCCGCTTGGGTAGGGGGATGCCAGTGCCGCCGCGTGGGCGACCGGCTCCAGCCAGGGGGGAATGAAGACGGAGCCAGTGAGGGTGTTCCAGCGGCGTCAGGGTTCCCTTGCTCGTCCGTCTCAGCCTCTGCCGCCGTTTCCGGCCCGATGACCGTCACCAGAGGACCGCCCCGAATAGGTCCGATCGCTCGCGCAGTCCTAAGGAAGCGCGCGAACACTGCGTGAGAGAAAAGGCGAACCGGCGTCGAACCGCAATCGAGGCTGCGCGCGGCGCCCTGCGTGCTAGCCCTCATCGCGCGGGTGAACGACTACCGATGTTCCAGTGGCTGTCGATCATGAAACAAGGGACACCCGGCCTCCGCGAGCTCTTCGCGTTCACCTTTGCTAAACATACGGAAAGCGTTCACAATCCGCCCGCGTGGATCCCTTCCGAGCCGAGGTCCACTGCTCCTGCGGCCTGCGCTACAGGGTCTTCGCCCACGTACTGGACACCACTCCCAGTGAGGTCCAGGTGCGATGCCCCGAGTGCCGGGACACGCTCACGCGCCCCACGTCGGGCACGGTCGAGGTTGAGACCCTCGTCTACAGCATCCTCGGGCGCACGAGGTGACGCTGCAGCCCTTCGGCGTCAGTATCCGCTGCTCCTGCACATCGCGCTTCTTCGTCACGGGGAACCGTTCCTCGGAGCCGCACCCCGGCTATCTCTTCGTCCACTGCCCCGCCTGCGGGACGCTCGGCGAGCACGAGACGGTCGGTGAGGTCGATCCGCTGAGCATCGGCATCCGACCCAGCGAGTAGCGCTACACCCCCAGGCGGCGGCCTGCGGTGCAGAGATGTTCGTAGCCCGTGCCGCCGTTGCGTCCGCTCCAATGAACCTCTGATCTGTCGCCGCCGAGATCCTGAACCGCGAGAGAGGTTCGATAGGCGGGCCAGAAGGTCCAATACAGAAGGCTGTCGGACACCGTGCATGGCCCCGCACCGTAGAAGAAGTACTGAAGGTTCGCGGTCGGGCGCACGATTTCCAGCTCGCGGCGGCCGAGCCACAGCCCCGCGTAAAGCGCGGCGAGTGCAAT
This sequence comes from uncultured Acidobacteriota bacterium, assembly GCA_902826455.1. Classification (GTDB taxonomy): domain Bacteria; phylum Acidobacteriota; class Vicinamibacteria; order Fen-336; family Fen-336; genus CADEEV01. Next base: position 3,487 of record CADEEV010000090.1, read on the forward strand.
CAGCCCCGACCAGAGGGCTGCGCGGCGCGGTCGCCTCATACCCCCGCCATCGCCTCGAGATGGATGCTCACTGCACGGATATTGTATTGCATCGACGTTGAGAGGTACCCTGTCGACCGCTCAGCCCAAACAAGCCCAGGAGGTCTCCAATGACGGTGGACGTTCGGAAGCCGCTCAAGAAGTACTTGCCTCATCTCCTGAAGGCACAAGAAGACAACCTGAACGAGGCCGATACCGTTCAGCGCCTGATCAAGCTCTTGGAGGAGGTCTTTGGGTACGACCCGATGGGAGAGATCAGCCGTGAGGCTGCTATCAAAGACAAGTTCGTCGACGTGGCCTTGAAGATCGAGGGTACGACTCGGCTCCTGGTCGAAGCGAAGTCGGCAGCTACGGTCTTGCGCGACCGGCACATAGAGCAAGCGCAGAGCTACGCGGCCAATGCGAACATCCGATGGGTGCTCCTGACGAACGGTATCGCCTGGAACCTGTACCACCTCACGTTCGAGGAAGGCATCGAGGCCTCGATCGCGTTCTCCGTCGACCTCAAGGACGGAGTGACGGACAAGGCAGCCGACCTCCTGTGCCTCATCCATCGTCAGTCCATCAAGAAGGGCGATCTCGACGAGTACTGGTCGCATCGCGTCGCCCTCAGTCCCGCCTCGATCGGACGAGCACTCTTCACGGAAGAATGCCTCAAGTTCATCCGTCGTGAAATTCGAAAGCGGGAAGACCTCCTCATCGACGAGGAGGATCTGGCCACCGCCATTCACGAGATGCTGTCGACCGAAGCGAGAGAGCGGATCGGACCGCTCAAGATCAGGCGGAAACGAAAGAGCAAGCCGACACCGACCGCCGGCGGCACAGTCGGGGAGACGCCAGACGCTCCGGCACCCGAGGTCGAGCCGCCGAAGGACGATCCCGCCGCCTAGAACGACGCGTCCAGGTTCACTTCCCCGCTCACGCCGACCTGGTAGGCCGATACGCGGCGCTCGAAGAAGTTCGTGACCTCCTGGACGTCCTGGAGGTCCATGAACCCGAACGGGTTCTTCGCGTTGTAGCGCTTGGCCATGCCGAGCGTCGCGAGGCGCTGGTCGGCGCAGAACTCGAGATACTGCCGCACGTCCACGACCGACAGGCCGGCGACGCCGCCGGACAGCAGGTCCTCCGCGAACAACGTCTCGCAGGCCACGGCGTCGTCGATCATCTCCGTCACCTGGCGCTCGAGGTCGGCGTCGAACAGGTCCGGCTCTTCCTCGCGCACGACGCGCACCACCTCGAAGGCGAAGGCCATGTGCGCGCTCTCGTCGCGGAACACCCAGTTCGTGCCGGCGGCGAGGCCGTGGAGCAGGCCGCGCGAGCGCAGGAAGTACACGTAGGCGAACGCGCCGAAGAAGAACAGGCCTTCGATGCACGCGGCGAAGCAGATCAGGTTGAGCAGGAAGGCGCGGCGGTGCTCGCGGGTCTCGAGCTGGTCGAGCTTCTGCAGCGAGTCGAGCCAGCGCATGCAGAAGTCGGCCTTGGCGCGGATCGACGGGATCGTCTCGACGGCCGTGAAGGCCTCGTGGCGCTGCGCCGGATCGGGCAGGTAAGTGTCGAGCAGCGTCAGGTAGAACTGCACGTGCAGCGCTTCCTCGTAGAGCTGCCGCGACAGGTACATGCGCGCCTCGGGCGCGTTGATGTGCTTGTAGAGGTTGAGCACGAGGTTGTTCGCGACGATCGAGTCGCCGGTCGCGAAGAACGCCACGAGCCGGCGCACCAGGTGGCGCTCGGCCTCGGACATGCGCGACGCGAGGTCGCCGACGTCGGTCGCGAAGTCGACCTCCTCGACGGTCCAGGTGTTCTTGATGCCGTCGCGGTACATCTCGAAGAAGCGCGGGTACGTCATCGGCCGCAGGGTCAGGCAGAGGCCGGGATCGAGCAGGCGGCGCGGGCGGTCGACGGCGCTCACTGGCACTGCTCGCAGCTCTCGGGGTTCTCGAGGGAGCAGGCGACCGCGGACTGCGGCGTGACCGACACGGCGGCTTCCTGCGCGACCGTCGCCTTGGCGATGCGCGTGGCCGGCCGCGAGCGCAGGTAGTAGGTTGTCTTCAGGCCCTGCTTCCACGCGTGGAAGTACATGCTCGAGAGCGAGCCGATCGCGGGGCTCTCGGCGAACAGGTTCAGGGACTGGCTCTGGTCGATGAACGCGCCGCGCTCGGCGGCCATGTCGATGAGCGACCGCATCGGGATCTCCCAGGCCGTGCGATAGACGCGCTTCAGGTCGGCCGGCAGCTCCGCGACGTCCTGCACCGAGCCCTCCGCGACCTTGAGGCGCGAGCGCACCGCGTCGTTCCAGAGGCCCAGCGCCTTCAGGTCTTCGACCAGGTAGCGGTTCACCTGCAGGAAGTCGCCCGACAGCGTCTCGCGCTTGAACAGGTTCGAGACCTGCGGCTCGATGCACTCGTAGCAGCCGGCGATCGACG
>CADEEV010000091.1 GCA_902826455.1 uncultured Acidobacteriota bacterium
CAGCGGGATGCGGCGCTCGCCGCGCTCGTCGCGGTGCTGGTCGCGCTCGTGGCGCTCGCCGTCGCCCGGGCCCGGCTGCCCGCGGCGCGCGGCGCGCTGCTTCTCCTCGTCCTGACGGTCGGGCAGCTCGCCTCGGCCTCCTGGGGCATGAACCCCCAGACCTCGCCGCTGTTCTTCAAGCTGCTTCCGGAGCTGGGCCCCCTCGTCACAGGGCTCGAAGGGGGACGCGTCTTCTCCCTCGGATACGGACGCAGCCCGCGCATGGCCGCGCTGGTGCTCGGCGGCCGGCCGGGGGTCGATCTCTTCAGCTTCTTCCTGTACCGGCAGGGCCTGAACCCGTTCACCAACGTGATCGACAAGGTCGAGCTCGCCGGCGGCGAGGACATGCACGGCTTCATCCCCAACGAGCCCGTCCTGCTGCCCGCGGCCTACGCGCCCGACGGCGTCGGGCACGTCACCCGCGTGCTTCGCAACGCGGCCGTGGTGCGGGTCGTGAGCCTCGATCCCCTCGATCACCCCGAGCTCGTGCGGCGCGCCGAGGTGCCGACGGGCCTGGCCGGATCCTCGCTCTACGTGTACGACCTCACGGATCCGTGGCCGAGGGCCTACGTCGCCTGCCGCGTCACGGTCGCCGCCGATCGGGACGACGCCCTCGGACGGGCCCTCGATCCGCGCTTCGCGGCGAACGAGGAGGCCGTCCTCTCCCAGCCGGCGCCGGCCTCGTGCGCGACGACGCGGGTCGAGAGGCGCGGCTTCTCGCCCGGCGCCGTGGTCTACGAGGTCGAGACGGACGCGCCGGGTGTCCTCGTGGTGCGCGACAGCTTCACGCCGAGCTGGCACGCGACCGTCGACGGCCGCCCGGCGCCGGTGCTGCGCGCGAACGGCCAGCACCAGGCCGTGCCGCTCGGCCCCGGCCGCCACGACGTGCGGCTCGTCTACCGGCCGCGCTTCCTGGCCGCGGGCATCGCGATCTCGTGCCTCGGACTCGCCGTCGCGATCCTCGCCCTCGTGCGCCGGCCATCGATCCCCAGGGCCGGTGGCGGCGAGCCGATGGTGTAACATCCGCGCCCGTGAGCGCAGCCCTCCTCGACGGCACGGCCGTAGCCCAGGCGATCCGCGACGAGCTTCGGGAGGAGGCCGCGGCACTGACGGCGCAGGGGCGGCGCCCCGGTCTCGGAGTCCTGCTGGTCGGCGACGACCCCGCCTCCGCCGTCTACGTCCGCAACAAGACACGGGCCTGCGACGAGCTCGGCTTGCGCCACGAGACGGTCAAGCTGCCTGCCACGGCCACCACCGCGGAGGTCGTCTCCCGGGTACGGGCATTCAACGGCCGGGCCGACATCCACGGCATCCTCGTGCAGCTCCCCTTGCCGAAACAGGTCGACGCCGAGCTCGTGCTCGGCCTGGTCGATCCCGGAAAGGACGTGGACGGCTTCCACGCCGAGAGCGTCGGCCGGCTGGTCCAGAAGCGTCCGGGCTTCGTGGCCTGCACGCCCGCGGGGGTCATGGAGCTCCTGCGACGCAGCGCCCTGCCGGTGGCCGGAAGGCGGGCCGTGGTCCTGGGCCGCAGCGACATCGTCGGTAAGCCGATGGCCCTGCTGCTGCTCCACGCCGACGCCACCGTGACGATCGCCCATTCGAGGACGCGCGATCTCGAGAGCGTCACCCGTGAGGCGGACGTGCTCGTCGTGGCGATCGGGCGTCCGGGGTTCGTGCGCACGGGCCACGTGAAGCCCGGCGCCGTGGTGATCGACGTCGGCATGAACCGCATCGAGGATCCGGCACTCGCCGAGGACCTCCTCGACGAGACGCGCCTCGCCGCCTTCCGCAAGAAGGGGAGCGCACTCGTGGGCGACGTCGACTTCAAGCGCGTGCGCGAGATCGCCTCCGCGATCACCCCGGTGCCGGGGGGCGTCGGACCCTTGACGATCGCCTTGCTGATGAAGAACACCGTCGCCTCGGCCGCTCGGCGCTAGCATGCTCAGGGTCGGGCTGACGGGGGGCATCGCGTCGGGCAAGTCCCGGGTCACGCAGGCGCTGGCGTCGGCCGGGTTCTTCACCCTCGACCTCGACCGCGTGGCCCACGAGATGATGGCGCCGGGCGCGGCGGCCCACGCGGCCGTCGTCGACGCCTTCGGCCCCGGCATCCGCGCCGCCGACGGGTCGATCGACCGGCGCCGGCTCGGGCCTCTGGTCTTCGCCGACCCGGCGGCGCGGGCGCGCCTCGACGCCCTCGTGCACCCGGTGGTGCGCGACGAGGAGGGCCGACGTCTCGAGCGAGCCGCCGCGGAAGGGTTCGCGGTGGCCGTGAGCGACGCCGCACTGCTCGTGGAATCGGGAGGCCACCTCCGCTACGACCGGCTGGTCGTGGCCTGGTGCCCGCCGGACGAGCAGCGCCGGCGCCTGCGCGCGCGTGATGGCCTCGACCTCGCCGCGGCCCAGGCGCGCCTCGACGCCCAGATGCCGGTGGACGAGAAGCGACGCTTCGGCCACCTCGAGGTCTCGACCCTCGGCTCCCTCGAGGAGACGCAGGGGCGCGCCGGCGTCCTGGCCGACGCCTTGACGCGGCTCGCGCGGGCGCCGTGCGTGCCGCTGTCGCTTCGTGGCGAACGCGCCGCGCAGTGGCTCGCACGCCTGCCGCCGCGGGGACCGGGCGGCATCGAGATGACGCGGCTCCTCGGCTATCTCGACGCCGCTCCAGCCCTGGAGATGACGGCCCTGGCGGCCCTGCTCACGCCGCCGCCCGCCGGACCCTGGTATCGGGCCTCGCGCGGCCGCGCGACGACGCCGGGCCCCGAGGTCCTGGCACTGCCCTTGGCGCGGCATTGCCTCGAGCGGCACGGTGCCGACGCCGAGTTCCTGGCGGGCGCGGCCGCGTCGGTCGCGCGCCTCACACACGAGGATCCCGTCGCGATCGCCACGGCGGTGCAGCGGGCGCTCGAGGCCGCGATGGCGCTCCACCCGGGCTCGATCGCCCGCGAGGACCTGCGAGGCCTCGCGCGTCGATGGGGCGGGGCCGACCCCGACCCGGCGCGCTCCGCCTTCTAGAGCACGCCCGCCGTCGGGCCCAGGCGCTCCTCGACGAAGGTGTTCCACTGGTGGCAGTGGGGGCAGCGCCACAGCATGTCGTCGGCGCGATAGCGGCAGCGCGTGCAGATGTGGGGATCCCGGTAGAACACGGACTCCTCGCAGGCGACCACGTAGCGGGCCACCGGCTCGTCGTCGACGCCCAGGTCGCGCAGCGTGCGCCAGACCTCCAGGTGCACCAGCAGCACATGGGGATTCTCGTTGAGGGCCCGCAGCAAGAGCCCGTAGGCCTCGTCCGGCCGACCCCCGGCGCGCAGGTGGCGTGCGAGGGCGAGCCGCGCCCGCCAGTCGCGCGGATCGCGCGTCAGGATCGACTCGCACAGGGTCACGAAGCGCGAGGGCTCGCCCGACGCCGAGTAGGCGCGCGCCAGCCGCTCGAACGCGAGGTACGCGCGCTCGGGCGCCACGGCCATCGCCTCCTGCAGCACGCTCGCGGCGCGGCGCGGGTCGCTCGCGAGGGCGATGTCCGCGAGCCCGAGGTGGGCCGGGAAGACGCGCTTATCCAGGGCGAGGGCCGTGCGGAACGCCTTCTCGGCCTCCTCGGTGCGGCCGGCGGCCAGGGCCTCGCGGCCGATCTCGGCCTGGATGTGGCCTAGGACCAGCCCCTCGTCGCTCTTGCGCAGCCGGCCCAGGCGAGTCTGGATCTCGAAGGCCTCGCGCCAGCGCCGTTGCTCCTCGTGGAGGTTCTGGAGGCCGGCGAGGGCGTGGATGTTCCGCGGCTCCATCTCGAGCACGTCCTCGAAGGTGCGCGTGGCGCGGTCGATGAACCCGGCCGCGCGCTGGTCGGCGCCGAGGCAGACGAGGGCGTGGGCGCGCTCGGCGCGCGAGAGATCGCCGCGCTCCACGAGGCCCTGGTGGATCTGCATGGCGCGCTCCACCTGGCCCGTGTCCCGATGCAGGTTGCCGAGGACGAGGAGGATCTCGAAGGCCTCCGGTTCGTCCCGGGCCACCTTGCCGAGCTCGCTCATCGCGCGGTGGGTCTCGCCGGCCGCCAGGTAGTGGAGGCCCTGGGTGTAGTGAGGCGAGGAGCGGAACGCCGAGCGCCCGAACAGGTCGCGGCGCCGCGCCTTGGCCCAGGCCCGGCCGGCGGCGAGGCCGGCCAGGGCGGCGAGGCCGGCCGCGAGGAGGCCCGAGTCGGTCACGAGTCCCGGAGCGTCACGCCTGCCCGGCGAAGACGCCGGTCACGCGCTCCCAGTCGCCGCGGGCGCGCAGCACGGCCTCCACGAACTCCCGCAGGCAGCCCCGGCCGCCGGCGGCGTCGAGCACCATGAAGGCCTGGGCGCGCACCTCGAAGACCGCGTCCTTCGGCGCCGCGGTCAGACCGGCCTCGAGCATCACGGGCAGGTCGTTGAGGTCGTCGCCGAGGTAGGCCACCTCGTGGGCCTCGAGAGCCTGCTCGCGGAGGATCTCGTGGAACGCCTTCGCCTTGTCGGCGATGCCCTGGCGCACCACGCTCATGCCCAGCTCCTGGGCGCGCCGGGCCACGACCGCAGAGGCGCGTCCCGAGATCAGGCCCGTGCGCAAGCCGGCCTTGTGGGCCAGCACGATGGCGAGGCCGTCGCGCACGTGGAAGGCCTTGGCCTCGCTGCCGTCGGCCAGCAGCAGCAGCGAGCCGTCGGTCATCACGCCGTCCACGTCGGTGAGGATCAGCTTGAGGGCCCGGGCACGCCCGGCGAGCGCCGGCTCCTTCATCAGATCATCTCCGTCTTCCACAGGTCGTGGAGGTGCACGACGCCTTCCACGAGCCCGGCCGCGTCGACGACGACGAGGGAGGTGATCTTGCGGGTCTCCATCACGTCGAGGGCCTCGGTGGCGAGCTCGCGGCGTCCGATCGTGACCGGCTCCGGCGTCATGGACGCGCCCGCGGTGCGGTCGAGCAGGCCATACCCATGGCGCTCCATCTGACGGCGCAGGTCGCCGTCGGACAGGACGCCCAGGAGCCGGCCCGCCGCGTCCTGGACCGTGGTCATTCCGAGCCGCTTGCGGGTCATCTCGAAGAGCACGTCCTTCATCGGCGTCTCGGGGGAGACCCGGGGCGCCCGCTCGCCCGTGCGCATCACGTCCTCGACGCGCAGCAGCTTCTTGCCCAGGCGGCCGCCGGGATGGAGGATCGCGAAGTCCTCCATCGTGAAGCCGCGGCGCTCGATGAGGGCCATGGCCAGGGCGTCGCCCATGGCCATGGCGGCGGCCGTCGAGGCGGTCGGGGCCAGGCCCAGGGGGCAGGCCTCCTCGCGGATCGAGACGTCGAGGTGCACGTCCGCGGTGGTGGCGAGGGCGGACGTCGGGTTGCCGGTCATGGCCACGACGAAGCTCCCGAGGCGCTTGAGGCTCGGCAGCAGCGCGACGATCTCGGCCGTGTCGCCGCTGTTCGAGATCGACACCACCGCGTCGCCCTTGACGATCCGGCCCAGGTCTCCGTGGATGGCGTCGGCGGGATGGAGGAAGTGGGAGGGCGTGCCGGTCGAGGCGAGGGTGGCGGACAGCTTCTGGCCGACGATGCCGCTCTTGCCCATGCCCGTCACGACGACGCGCCCCGTGCACGCGTAGAGCCCCTCGACCGCCCGGGCGAACCCGTCGTCGAGCCGGTCGCCCAGGGCGCGGATCGCCTCCGCTTCGATCTCGAAGACCTTCCGGGCCGTCTCGTGAGGCATGGCTCGAATCCTAGCCGGTCGGCCTCTCCGCCGCCAAACCACGGGCTCCGAGCGTGGAAGGGCCGATGTCGATGCGGTAACATCCGCGGACTTGGACACGCTTTCGGTGGTGGTGCCGGTCTTT
>CADEEV010000092.1 GCA_902826455.1 uncultured Acidobacteriota bacterium
AGCCCCAGTCGCGGAAGGCGCCCTCGGTGAACTTCATGATGTTGCCCTTGTGCACGAGGGTGACGCCCTTGCGGCCGAAACGGATCGCGAAGCGGATCGCCGCACGCACGAGGCGCTCGGTGCCCTCGCGGGAAACGGGCTTGATGCCGATGCCGCTGGTCTCCGGGAAGCGGATCTTCTTGACCTTCATCTCCGACTGCAGCCAGGCGATGACCTTCTTCACCTCGGGGGAGCCCGCGGCGTACTCGATGCCGGCGTAGATGTCCTCGGTGTTCTCGCGGAAGATCACCATGTCCACGTCCTGGGGACGCTTCACCGGGCTCGGCACGCCCTCGAACCAGCGCACCGGCCGCAGGCAGACGTAGAGGTCGAGCTCCTGGCGCAAGGCCACGTTCAGGGAGCGGATGCCGCCGCCGACCGGCGTCGTGAGCGGCCCCTTGATCCCGACCAGGTAGTGGCGGAACGCCTTCAAGGTGTCCTCGGGCATCCACTGGCCCGTCTTGTTGAAGGCCTTCTCGCCGGCCAGGACCTCGAACCACGCGACCTTGCGTTTGCCGCCGTAGCACTTCGCCACGGCCGCGTCGAACACGCGCACCGAGGCGCGCCAGATGTCGCGGCCCGTGCCGTCGCCCTCGACGTAGGGGACGATCGGGTTGTCGGGAACGCTGAGCACGCCGTTCGCGATCGAGATGGTGCCGCCCGGGGGCGGTGTGAGGTCCTTGAACATAGGGCCGGAGTCTAACCCAGCTTCACGGCGCGGGCTTCGCGCACTCCCGGGATCGCGGAGACGGCCGCGAGGGTCGCTCCGGCCACCTCGTTGTCGACCTCGATCAGCATGATCGCGCGGCCGCTGCCGGGCTTCCGGCCCACCGCCATGCGCGCGATGTTGACCTGGCGCTCGCCGAGGAGCGTGCCGATGTGGCCCACGACGCCGGGCGTGTCGTCGTTCTTCACGAAGAGCAGATGACCCTGGGGGATCGCGTCCATCTCGACGCCGTCGACGTCCACGAGACGCAGGTGGCTCGCCCCGAACAGCGTGCCGGCGACCGACAGGTCGCCCTCGCCGGTCTTCAGGCGCACGACCATCAGGTTCGCGAAGGCGACGCGCGCCGAGGACGTGGACTCGAGCACCTCGATGCCGCGCTCCTTCGCGAGGGTCACGGCGTTCACGAGGGTGACGCCCTGGCCGAGGGCGGGCTTCAGCACGCCCAGCACCGCGGCGGAGAGCACCGGCTTGAGGTCGATCTCGCGCAGGTCGCCGTACAGGCCGACCTCGACGCGCTCGGCAGCGCCCGGGCACACCTGGGCGACGAACGTGCCGAGGCGCTCGGCCAGATCCATGGCCGGACGCACCTGGTCGTACATGTCGCCGGCGAGGGTGTAGAAGTTGACGGCGTTCTGCATCAGGCCGCCCTTCAGGTAGTCGCGCACCTGGTAGGCGATGTCGGTGCCCACGCGCTCCTGGGCCTCGGCGGTGGCGGCGCCGATGTGGGGCGTCGCGACCACCCGCGGGTGCTTGGCGATGCGCCAGTCCACGGGCGGCTCCTGGGCGTGGACGTCGATGGCCGCGCCGGCGACGCGGCCGCTCTCGAGGGCGGCGAACAGCGCCTCGTCGTCGATCAGCTCGCCGCGCGCCGCGTTGACGATGCGGGCGCCAGGCTTGATCTTCGCGAAGGCCTCCTTGCCGAACAGGTGGCGGGTGTCCTTCGTCAGCACGGAGTGGATCGTGATGAAGTCGCTGCTCTGCAGCAGCTCGTCGAAGGAGAGCAGCTTCACGCCCGCCTTCTCGGCGAGGGCCGGCGCGACGAACGGGTCGTAGGCCTGCACTTCCATGCCGAGGGCCTTGGCGCGCGCGCCGACTTCGCGGCCGATGCGGCCGAGGCCGACGACGCCCAGGCGCTTGCCGTGGAGCTCGGCGCCCGCGAACGACTTGCGATCCCACTTGCCCGCCTTCATCGAGGCGTCGGCGCCGGCGATGGGGCGCGCGACGGCGAACAGCAGCGCGAGCGCGAGCTCGGCGGTCGACACGAGGTTGCCGCCCGGCGAGTTCATGACCACGACGCCCCGGCGCGTGGCGGCGTCGAGGTCCACGTTGTCGACGCCGACGCCGGGCCGCCCGATCACGCGCAGGTTCTTCGCGGCCGCGAAGACCTCGGCGGTGATCTGGCTGCCGCTGCGCACCAGGATCGCCTCGTAGGGCTCGACGATCTTCACGAGCTCCGCCGGCGACAGGGCCTTCTGCTGGTCGATCGCGTAGCCCTCGGCCTTCAGCACCTCGAGGCCGCGCGCCGTGATGCCTTCGAGGACGAGGATGCGGGCGCTCACGCGCGCACCTTCAGGTACTCCGTCTCGGCGGCCGCGAGGCCGGCGCCGAGGTCGAACTCGTGGCCGAGGCGCTTCAAGGCGATCTCGAGGGTCGCCAGCAGGCCCAGGATGTCGGTCGCGTCGTAGTAGCCGAGATGGGCGATGCGGAAGATCTTGCCCTTGAGGGCGCCCTGGCCGCCGGCCACGGTCGAAGCGAACTCGCCCTTGAGCGCCTTCACGATGGCGCCGGACTCGAGACCGGCGGGCGGGTAGAGGGCGGTCAGCGCGTCACCGTGGTCGCGGGGAGCCACGAGGGGCAGACCCAGGGCGCCGGCCGCTGCTCGCGTGATCGCCGCGAGTGTGCCGGCGTTCTCCACGAGCGCGTCGACGCCGCCCCGCGCGTCGAGGTCGGCGAGAGCCGCCCGGGTCGCCACGACGTGGGAGATGGCCGGGGTGAAGGCCGACTCCCCGCCGGCCTGCGCCTTCCGCTCGCGCAGCAGGTCGAAGTAGAAGCGCGGTCCGCCGCCCTTGCCGATCTTGTCCCAGGCCTTGGCGCTCACGGACAGGAACGCGAGGCCGGGCGGCAGCGCCAGGGCCTTCTGGCTGCCGACGATGGCCACGTCGACACCCCACGCCTCGGTCTCGAGACGGATCGCGCCGGCGCCCGAGATCGCATCGACCACGAGGAGGGTGTCCTTGCGCCCGCGGACGAGGGCGCCGAGCGCCTTCACGTCGTGGGCGGCGCCCGTGGACGACTCGTTGAGCTGCACGAAGACGCCGCGGATCTTCGGGTTCGCGTCGAGGGCGGCGCCCACGGCTTCGGGGGTGACGGCCTCGCCCCACTTCGCCTCGAGGACGTGGACCTCCATCCCGTAGGCCTTGCCGATGTCGGCCCAACGCTGTCCGAAGTTGCCGGCGACGAGCGCCAGCATCGCCTCGCCCGGAGCGAGCGTGTTGACGACCGCGGCTTCCATCGCCCCGGTTCCCGAGCACGCGAGCATCAGCACGTCCTCGCTCGTCTTCAAGAACTTCTTGAGGCCCGAGGTGCAGTCCTTGAACACGCCTCGGAATTCGTCCGTGCGGTGGTGCACGATCGGACGCGCGAGGGCTTCCTGGACGGCGGGATGGAGCGGCGTGGGACCGGGAGTGAAGAGGCGAGACTTCTGGATCATGGCTCTTTTCTGCGTCCACAGAAACTGTGGAAAAGCTTGTGGAAATTCCGTTCGATCGCCAAGGTAGATAATTTCAAATCAACGACTTCCAGCGGTTTGCACTCTGTGACAGCAGCACGACGAAGGCATGCGATTTGCGTGATGGCCTTTTTTCCGGCGGTCGCTCAGGGACGAACCGGAGCCGAGCGCTCGCGGGCCGCGTTCACGGCCGAGATCAAGGCGTCCACCACCGCGTCCACGTCAAGCCGCGCATTATATCTGCCCAGGCCGAAGCGGACCGACGAATAGACGCGCGAGTCTGTCATACCGAGCGCGCGCAGCACGTGGGAGCCCTTGCCGCCGGCCTCGGCGCACGCCGCGCCCGCCGACAACGCGAAGCGGTCCCCGAGAGAGAGCAGCAGCGTCTCGGCCTCGACCCCGTCGATCGAGACGTGGAGGTTGCCGGGAAGGCGAAACTCGAGGGAACCGTTGACCGTGATCCCCGCGAGCGATCCCGTGAGGCCGCCGAGCAGGGCGTCGCGCAGGGCGCGAAGCCGCGCGGGCTCGCCGTCGTCGAGCGCGGCGTGCGCGAGACGCGCCGCCTCGCCGAAACCGACGATGCCCGGCACGTTCAGCGTCCCGGAGCGGATCCCCTTCTCCTGTCCGCCGCCTTCCGCCTGGGGCTGGAGCTTGAGCCGAGGCCGCCGCGCGCGACGCACGTACAGCGCTCCGACACCCTTGGGCCCGTACATCTTGTGTGCGGACAGGCTGGCGAGATCGAGGCTGGCGGCGTCGACGTCCAGCGCCACCCGGCCCAGGGCCTGGACCGCGTCGCTGTGGAAGGCGATGCCGCGTGAGCGGCACAGGGCGCCGATCTCGGCCAGCGGCTGGAGCGTGCCGATCTCGTTGTTCGCCGCCATCACCGACACCAGCGTGGTCCCGGGCTCGAGGGCCGCCTCGATCTCCCCCACCTCGACGATGCCGTCCGTGCCGACGGGAACGCGGTGGATCGTGAAGCCTTCGCGCTCGAGGGTCCGGCACGGCTCCAGGACCGCCGGATGCTCGATCGCGGTGGTGACGATGCGGCGTCCGGATCCGGCCAGGGCCCGGGCGGCGCCCTTGATCGCGAGGTTGTCGGACTCCGTCGCCCCGGAGGTGAAGACGATGTCCTCGGGAAGAGCGCCGATGAGGCTCGCGACGCGGGCGCGGGCCTCCTCGACGGCGGCATGGGCGTCCTGGCCGAGCGCGTGGCGGCTCGACGGGTTGCCGAAGCGCTCCGTCAGGAACGGGAGCATGGCCGCCACCACCGCCGGGTCGACCGGCGTCGTCGCGTGATGGTCCAGATAGATGAGCGGGATCACAAACCTTGCCTTGCCGGCCTCCGTATGATCCCATGAACTCGACACGGCTCTCGAAGGAGCGAATCTGATGCGCGCGATTGGGATCCTGGCCTTGACCACCGTCCTCCTGCCGTCGGCGGCGTTCGCCCAGGAGGACACGGCCGTCGAGCGGCGTGAGCCCGCGGCCGAACTCGCCGCGGAGCCGGACGAGCGTCCGCAGATCCGGGTGCTCGACAACCCCTACGACCTCGCCTCGTTCTACCGCGCCGACGACGGCGGGCGCCCCGAGAACGGCTACACGGCCCTGTTCAACCGCTATCCCATCGCCGGGCACTACCGGGGCGAGGCGAACCCCAACGGCTGGTCGCGTTTCTGGACCAACGGCTACTCGAACCGCTACACGTCGTCCCAGGGACGCGGCGTGATCGGCGTCGACTATCGCCGGGGCATCGGCCAGAACGGCGACCTGTTCCTGCTGGCCCCGACCTTCCTGGCTCCCGTCGGTCCCCTGTCCGACTTCTTCTTCTACTACAGCGCCCGCTAGCGCCGGGCCGCGCGCCTAGTTCGCGCGCGTGGTGTCGACGCCGAGGTTCTCCTGCACCGTGTGCCCGACCTCGCGCGCGAAGCGGTCGGCGTAGCTGATCACGGGCCCCACGGTCTCGTCGCGCTCGAGCCGCTCCACCCGGTGCATCGGATAGAAGAGCGTCACGAGCCCGAGCATCGGCTCCTCGCCCCGGGCCTCCTGGCGCATCCAGTCGTCGAAGGCGGCGAGATCGATGCCGCGCAGCGCGATGCCCGCCGGGCTCAGCGACCCCAGCAGGCCCCAGATCTTCTCCTTCGGGTCGCGCAGGTACAGCACGATGGGCGCCCCGACCGGGAGGTCGACCAGGCTCACGCCGCG
>CADEEV010000093.1 GCA_902826455.1 uncultured Acidobacteriota bacterium
CGCGTGGCCGACCTCGAGCTCGTGCTCGACCGGTACTTCCCGGACTTCGCCCTCGACGCGCAACGGCAGCCGTTCTCGCGCTCGGACGAGCCGCGCAATCCGGGAGCGCTCCTCCGCGTGACGCGTGGGAGCGCGGAGTTCCGCGTCTTCGTGCTGCAGGCCCTGCCGGGCATCCACAAGCAGCCGGGCCTGGACGCGTCGTTCTCACTCACGGGGGTCGAGGCCTCCCGTCTGCTGCAGCTCGACGTGACGTCGAGCCCGGCGGCGGCGGGGGTCGCGTCGGGCCTGGTGCTCGCGTTGGCGGGTCTCGTGCTCGGGCTGCGCGCGTCGCCGCCGCGAGCCTCCTTGGGTTCGGGAGCCCTGGGAGCCCTCGCGCTCGTCGCGATCCTGTCCCAGGTGGACGCGGGACAAGTCCTGCACTGGCGCCTCACGAACGTGCCGGGGGCCGGGTGGCTGCTCGGTCTCGCGCTGCTCGCGGGCCTCGCCGCCGCCCTCCTGCTCGGTCTCGGCCGCCGTGCCGGCCGCGACGCGCTCCTGGTCGCCGCGACGCTCGCGTGCCTCGGCACGGCGCTCGCGTTCGTCCGGACCGACGTCTCGCGAAGTCTCGTGGCCCTCGCCGCCGCTTCCGCCTTCGCGACCCTCGCCGGCCTTGCGTTGTTGTGGCCGCACGGAACCGCGGCGCGCTTCTGGGTCGCCACCGTGGACTTGGCGCGGCCGGCCGTCGCCCTCGCCGCGCTCGCCGCCGGCTGGCAGGCCTGGCAGGCGACCGGGGCCTACGACTCGGCCGGCGCGAGAGCCGCGATGGCGGCGGCGCTCCTGGGTCTCGCGGCGGGCGAGCCCGTCGGGCTGGCGCGGGTCGCCGTCGTGCTGTTCGTCGGGGCGGGATCCTGGTTCCTCGCGTCCTGAGAGCGCTCCCGGTCCTCGTCCTGGCCCTCGCGCCGCTGGCCGCGGCCCAGGAGCCCGGCGGCCCCCTGGGCGGCCGCGAGAACTGGATGCTGGCCCAGCCGCGCCTCGATCTCCCGCCGGCTCTCGCGACGCTGCTCGCCCCGGGCCAGACCGAGCTGCGCGCGCGCTTCGACTGGGGCAGCGACTTCGGCTGGCAGCAGAGCGCGCAAGGCGAGCATCCGGCGCGGCGCGACTACCTTGTCGACGGCGAGCCGCGCACGCTGGACCTCGAGCTGCGGCGCGGGATCAGCGAACGCCTCGAGCTCGACGTGCGGGTGCCCGTGCTCTCGCGCGGCGCCGGCTCCCTCGACGGGTTGATCGACTGGTACCACCGCTGGAGCCATCTTCCCGACACGGGCCGTCCGTCCTTCGACCGGGACCGCTACCGCATCGAGGCGAACGTCGGAGGCCGCAGGATCGCGTGGCCCGAGCACGGCACCGGCCTCGGCAACGTGGAGCTCGGCACGCGCCTGCGGCTCGGCCGCGGGCGCTCGAACGCCGCCCTGCTGACACGCGTCGCGCTGCCGACGGCGAGCGGGGCGTTCGCCGGACACGGCCTCGGCCTGGGTGCGCAGCTCCTCGTCGGGCGCCGGCTGGGCTCGCGCTGGGACGCCGCCACGGGCATCGGGGCGACGGCGCAGAGCGACAACGACGTCGAGGGCTTCCGCTATGCGCCGCTCCGCGGCCATGCGTTCGCGGCGCTCGAGTGGCTCGCGTGGCGACGGGTCCACCTGCTGGCCGAATCGTCCTGGAGCAGCCGGCTGATCCGCGACGTGCCCAACTATTCGCCGGTGCAGATCTACCTGAGGCTGGGAGGGCGGCTGCAGCTCGATTCCGGCTGGGCGATCGAGGCGGGCTTCACCGAGGGCCTGTACCACCAGCGCACCACGACGGACGTCGCGTTCGCGATCGGCGTGAGTCGACGGCTGCGTTAGGAGGCTAGCGGCCGAGGGCGAGGCGGTCGGCGAGCGGGCGGGGCAGGCCCGCCTTCAGGATCTTCTCCTGGGTCTCGGCCACGCGGTACTCGATGCGGCTGATCGTCACGACCCGCGACTCGCTGTCGTAGATCGCGAAGGACGCGAGGGGGTTGCCGTCGCGCGGCTGGCCGATGGAGCCCGGGTTGATCAGGTAGCGCACGCCCTCTTCGAGCTTGAACTTGAACGTCGGCGCCACGGTCAGGATCGTGGTGATCGCGTCGGGCGACAGGCCGAAGATCACCGGGAAGTGCGAGTGCCCGAAGAAGCAAAGCGGGAAGTCGGTCTGACGGAAGACGTTCAGGGCCTCGATCTCGCCGAAGATGTAGGCGTCCTCGTCGATCGGCGTGCCGTGGGAGATCGCGAACTTGCCGTCGACCAGCAGCGGGCCCTGGGGCAGCGCCTTCAGCCAGGTGAGGTTCGAGCGGGTCAGCTTGCGGCGCGTCCACATGGCGGCTTCGAGGGCGATGCGGTTGAACAGCTCGCCGTTCTCGATGCCCGAGCACACCTTGTCGTGGTTGCCGCGGATCGCGGCGAGGGGCTTCTGGGCGCGCAGCGCGTCCACGGTCTGGTTGGGATTCGCCCCGTAGCCCACGAGGTCGCCGAGGAACACGACCTTGTCGCAGCGCTTGCGCCGCACGTGGGAGAGGACCGCCGAGAGCGCTTCCTTGTTCGAGTGGATGTCGGAAAGGATCAGGTACTTCATCGGCCCTCGTTCTGCGACCTCGCCCGCTCCGGCATCACGGCCTCCACGACGCGCTCGGCGACGCTCGCCGGTCCGCCCGTCGCATCCACGACCTTGTCCGCCAATCGATAGGAGGGCTCGCGGGCCTCGAGAAGACGACGAATTGTCTCACGATTCCGCGCGAGCGGGCGAGAGCCGTCGGAGGGCAGGCGCGCGAGGATCGTCTCGATGTCGCAGCGCAGCCAGACCGTCGCGGCGTCGGGCGTGGCGAGGGCGGCGCGCGTCTCGGGCTGCGCGAACGCGCCGCCGCCGGCGGCGATGACGTACTCGTAGAGGGCGCGGCTCTCGCGGGCGGCCGCGAGCTCGAGGGCCCGGAAGCGCTCCTCGCCGTCCTCCGCGAAGATGCGCGACACCGACTTGCCGGCGGCGCTCTCGACCACCGTGTCGAGATCGCGGAAGTGCCAGCGCAGGCGGCCCGCGACGACCTGTCCGACCGTGCTCTTGCCGGAGCCCATGAAGCCCACGAGCACGATGCGGACGAGGCTCACGCCACCGCCTCCGCGAGCACCTCGTAGAACTCCGGGAACGACACGGCGGCGCACTCGGCGTCCTCGATCTCGGTGTCGCCGGAGGCGCTGAGCGACGCCACGGCCAGGGCCATGGCGATCCGGTGGTCGCCGTGGGAGCGTACCGCCGCGCCGCGCAGGGGCCGGCCGCCGTCGATCGCGAGGCCGTCGGGCCGCTCCTCGACCGAGGCGCCCATCGCCCGCAGCCCCTCCACGAGGGCGGAGATCCGGTCGCTCTCCTTGACCCGCAGCTCGGCGGCGCCCGACACGCTGAAGCGGCCCTCGGCGCACGCCCCGGCCACCGCGAGGATCGGCACCTCGTCGATCACCGACGCCACGAGGTCGGCGGGCACCTCGATCCCGTGCAGCCGCGAGCTCCGGGCGACGATCGTCCCGACCGGCTCCGCTTCCGTCGACGTCACCTCGATCTCGATGTCGCCGCCCATGTCCTTCAGGACGTCCAGGAAGGCCGCGCGCCCGCGGTTCAGCAGGACGCCGTCGAGGCGCACTTCCGACCGGGGCCGTGTGAGCGCGGCCACGATCAGGAACGCGGCGCTCGAAACGTCCCCCGGAACGGCCATTTCCACGGAACGGAGCGACGCTCCGCCCCGTATCGACACGGTGAGGCCCTCCCTCACGATCGGCGCGCCGAAGAGCGGCAGCAGGCGCTCCGTGTGGTCCCGGCTCGAGGCCGGTTCCCGGACGCTCGTTTCACCGTCGGCCTGCAGCCCGGCGAGGAGGATCGCGGTCTTGACCTGGGCGCTCGCCACCTTCGATTCCCACGCGATCGGCCGGAGCGCTCCGCCTTCGACGCGCAGCGGGGGCCGGTCGTCGATGCTCGACAGCCGGGCGCCCATGGCCCGCAGCGGCACGGCCACGCGTTCGACGGGCCGGCGCCGGAGCGACTCGTCGCCGGTCAGGGTCGCCGCGAACGGCCGCCCGGCCAGCAACCCGGCCAGCATCCGCAGCGTCGACCCGGAGTTCCCGCAGTCGAGATCCCCGGCCGGGGCCTGGAGGGCTTCGGGGCCGGCGCCGTGGAGCACGACCGATCCCCCGTCGCGAACGACCTTGACCCCCAGGGCCTGGAGGCAGCGCAGCGTCGACGCGCAGTCGGCCGAGGAGGCGAAGTTCGTGAGGCGGGTCTCGCCGTGGGCCATCGCCCCGAAGATCGCGAGACGGTGGGAGATCGACTTGTCTCCGGGAAGCGTGAAGCGTCCGCGGATTCGGGCGGCGGGGCTCGTGCGCACGCGCCGAGGCTACCACCCCTCCCATGCAAATCGTAGAGGGCGCTCATCTTGACCGGCCACAGGTCGCGTGCTACGGTTCCGCCGCTCGCCACCATGACGCCTCCGGAATCCCGGACGGTCAAGCTCGACATCGCCAGCCGCTTCGACATGCTCGACGTGGTGCAGAGCGTGCTCGCGCAGGTCACCGGCATCGTCGGCTTCGACGAGGAAGCCTCGCACTACCTGAGCGTGGCGCTCCGTGAGTGCGTCGTGAACGCGATCAAGCACGGCAACGGCCGCGACGAGTCGAAGCGCGTGCAGGTCGAGTTCACGCTCCGGCCCAAGGCCCTCGAGATCGAGGTGCGGGATCAGGGCGCGGGCTTCGATCCCAGGGCGGTTCCCGATCCCGTGGCGCCCGAGAACCTCCTGAAGACCGACGGCCGCGGCATCTTCTTCATGAAGCAGTTCGTCGACGAGCTCGACTACGGCTTCCCGAAGAAGGGCGGCACCGTGGTCAAGATGGTGAAGCGCCTCACCTGACCCCCACCCGGAGCAGGACGTTCTGCTTCGGCCCTTCCGCGAGCAGGAGCGTCGTGAGCCCGGGGCTCGCCTCGAGCTGCCGCCGCTCTCCAGGACCGCACAAGACGAGCGCCGGGCCCGTCGCGGCCGCGGCGCGCACCGCCTCGAGCCCCTCGACCTCCCGGACGCGCCCATCGTTATAGAAGTAGCCCGCCATCCAGGCGGTCCGCCAGGCGCCCCACGCGAGCACCTCGCGACCGGCGCTGGGCAGGAAGAGGGCGCGGCCCGACTCGAGCCGCGCCAGGATCGGAGGGGCCGCGAGGGCGAGCAGCAGGAGGAGGCCCGCGCCGGCGATCCGCAGCAGACCGAGGGCGCCCCGGGCGCTGCGCTCGAAGGTGCGCGACGCCAGGAAGGTCGTCACCAGGGCCCAGCCGGCGAGGGGCAGGGTCTGGCGCCAGAGCGGCTCGCCCAGGCGCGACAGGACGAAGGGCAGCGTCGCGAAGCCCGCACCCAGCAGCAGGCCGACGAGGGCCACCGCGCGCCGCCCGGTCGCGAACGGCAGCGTCTCGCCCTCGGCCAGCGCCACCGCCCCGCGGCCCATGAGCAGCGCCAGCGGAGGCAGGCACGGCAGGATGTAGCCCGGAAGCTTGGAGCCCGCCAGCGAGAAGAAGGCGAGCG
>CADEEV010000094.1 GCA_902826455.1 uncultured Acidobacteriota bacterium
CATCCCCTTCGGCGTCACCATCCTCGCCGTCGCCGTCAAGAAGGCCCGCTAGGGCCGCGGCGCCTCAGGCGCGCGTCGCCTCGTGGATCGCGAGGAGACGCTTCAGGAGGCCGCGCAACCGGCCGAGGCGATAGGCGTTCGGTCCGTCGGACAGCGCCTTTGCCGGGTTCTCGTGGACTTCCATGAAGATGCCGTCGAGACCTGCGGCGACTCCCGCTGGCCCGAGGGTGTCGATGAAGTGCGCCTCGCCGCCGGAGCGGTCGCCGAGGCCGCCGGGCCGCTGCACCGAATGCGTGATGTCGTAGATCACCGGATAGCCGAACGTGCGCAGCGTCGGGAACGACTTCATGTCCACGATCAGGTTGTTGTAGCCGAAGCTGAAGCCGCGCTCGGTCACCATCAGCTTGCGGTTGCCGGTGGTGGCCGCCTTCTCCATGACGCCCTTCATGTCCCAGGGCGCCATGAACTGGCCCTTCTTGATGTTCACGATCCGGCCGCTGCGCGCGGCCTCGAGCACGAGGTCGGTCTGGCGGCACAGGAACGCGGGGATCTGCAGCACGTCGGCGACCTGCGCCGCGCGCTCCACCTGCACGCACTCGTGGACGTCGGTCAGGATCGGCACGCCATGCTTCGCCTTCACGTCCGCGAGGATGTCGAGGCCGCGCTCCATGCCCGGCCCGCGGTACGAGCCGATGCTCGAGCGGTTCGCCTTGTCGTAGCTCGCCTTGAAGATCAGCGGGATGCCGAGCTCGCCGGTGATCTCCTTGAGGCGCCGCGCGACCCGGCCGGGATGGCGCGGGTTCTCGATCACGCACGGGCCAGCGATCAGGAACAGCTTCCCGTTGCCGAGGCGGGCTCGGCCGAGGGGGATCGACGCGGCCACTAGCGGGCCGCCGTCACGGCCGGAGCGGCCTTCTCGCCCTTGCGCGCGGCGCGGTTCGCGAGGCTTGCCTTCACGAAGCCGGCGAACAGCGGATGGGGAGCCAGGGGCTTCGAGTGGAACTCCGGGTGGAACTGCACCGCCACGTACCACGGGTGGTTCGGGATCTCCGCGATCTCCACGAACTTGCCGTCCGGCGTCTTGCCCGAGATCACGAGGCCGCCCTGGGTGAGGCACGACTCGTATTTCTGGTTGAACTCGTAGCGGTGGCGGTGGCGCTCGCTGATCTCGGTGGCGCCGTAGGCGCGGGCCGCGAGCGAGCCCGGCGTCAGCACGCAGGCGTAGGCGCCGAGGCGCATGGTGCCGCCCAGGTCCTCGACGCCAAGCAGATCCTGCAGCTTGTAGATGACCTTGTGCTCGGCGTTCTCCTCGACCTCGGTGGAGTTGGCGCCGGAGAGACCGCACACGTTGCGGGCGTACTCGGTCACCGCCCACTGGAAGCCGTAGCAGATCCCGAAGTACGGCGTGTTCGTGCGGCGCGCGTACTCTGCAGCGGCGA
Organism: uncultured Acidobacteriota bacterium; assembly: GCA_902826455.1. Classification (GTDB taxonomy): domain Bacteria; phylum Acidobacteriota; class Vicinamibacteria; order Fen-336; family Fen-336; genus CADEEV01. The sequence goes on from CADEEV010000094.1 coordinate 1,440, forward strand.
CCATGCCGCCCGTGCCGCGGGCTCCAAAGCCGCCCGGGACCAGGATGCCGTCGACGCCGGCGAGCTTGCTGTCGGCGTTGCCGCTCTCGAGCTCCTCGGACTCGACCCAGCGCCGGACCACCTTCACGTCGTTCCCGAAGCCGCCGTGGGTGAGCGCCTCGTTGAGGCTCTTGTACGAGTCCTCGAAGGACACGTACTTGCCGATGATGCCGATCACCACCTCGCCCTTGGGGTTGCGGATGCGGTTCACGAGGCCTTCCCAGTCGCGCATGTCGCGGCCCTTGCTGTCGAGGCCGAGGGACTTGAGGACGATCGCGTCGAGGCCCTCGCCCGAGAGCACGAGGGGCACCTCGTAGATCGAGTCCACGTCCTTGGCGGTGATGACCGCCTCCTCCGGCACGTCGCAGTAGAGCGCGAGCTTGGCCTTGAGGTCCGGGGACAGGTAGCGGTCCGTGCGGCACAGCAGGATGTCCGGCTGGATGCCGATGGCCCGCAGCTCGCGGACCGAGTGCTGCATGGGCTTGGTCTTGAGCTCGTGGGCCGCCGCGATGTACGGCACCAGGGCGAGGTGCACGAAGATCGCGTTGCCGCGGCCCACGTCCTGGCGGAACTGGCGCACGGCCTCGAGGAACGGCAGGCTCTCGATGTCGCCGACGGTGCCGCCGATCTCCACGATCACGACGTCGACGCCGCCCGAGCCGGCCGCGGCCTTGATCGAGGACTTGATCTCGTCGGTGATGTGGGGGATCACCTGGACCGTGCGGCCGAGATAGTCGCCGCGGCGCTCGCGGGCGATCACGTTGCCGTACACCTTTCCGGTCGTGATGTTCGAGCTCTTCGACGTGACGCAGTGGGTGAAGCGCTCGTAGTGGCCGAGGTCGAGGTCGGTCTCGGCGCCGTCGTCGGTGACGTAGACCTCGCCGTGCTGGTACGGGCTCATCGTGCCCGGGTCCACGTTGATGTACGGGTCGCACTTCATCATGGCGACCTTGTAGCCGTGGCCCTCGAGCAGGCAGCCGATCGAGGCCGACGCGAGGCCCTTGCCGAGGGACGAGACGACGCCTCCGGTCACGAAGATGTACTTGGTCAAGATCTCTCCTTGAGAAGGTTCCGGACGCGCTCCAGGTCCTCGGGGGTGTCGACGGCGACGCCCGTCGCTCCGGCGACGGGCACGACGCGGATACGCAGGCCCGCTTGCAGTGCGCGCAGTTGTTCGAGGCCTTCGGCCTGCTCGAGAGGCGAAGGCGGCAGCGACGCGAAGCGCTCGAGAGCGTCGCGCCGGTAGACGTACAGGCCCACGTGCTTGCGGGCGAGCCCGCGCCGCACGGCCTCGGCGGCGGAGGCCCGCTCGCCCCGGGGGGGATCGAGGCGCAGGTGGGGGATCGGGCTTCGCGAGAAGTAGAGCGCGTCGCCCCCGGCGTCGGTCACGACCTTCACGACCTGGGGCGCCAGCATGTCCTCGACGTCGATCAGGGGCAGCGAGAGGGTCGCCATGTCGAGGCCGGGATCGGCCCGCATCGGCGCGAGCGCCGCCTCGATCCACGCCGGGTCGAGCATCGGCTCGTCGCCCTGCACGTTGACGACGACCGTCGCGTCCGTGGCCTTCACCGCCTCCGCCAGCCGGTCGGTGCCCGTGGCGTGGCTGAGGGACGTCATCACGGCCGAGCCGCCGAACGCGCGCACGGCGGCGGCGATGCGCTCGTCGTCCGTCGCGATCAGCACCTGGTCCAAGCCCCGGGCGCGCGTGACGCGCTCGTGGACGTGCTGGATCATGGGCTTTCCGTGGATTTCCGAGAGAGGCTTCCCCGGCAGGCGCTGAGATCCGAACCGTGCGGGGATGATGGCGACGATGGCCAAATTGTTTTTACGGGCCCTCGTGTAAAACGCATCGTAACGGCCGGCTCCCGGTCGTGTCAATGCTCATCGTGGGCGCCGGCGCAGCGACGCGAGGAGGAACGCCGCGCAGGCGCCACTGACGGCGAGGGCGAAGCCCAGGCCGCCCGGCCGGTAGGTCATCACGGTCGTGCTGGCTCCCGCCGGGATCGCGACGGCACGATGGCGCCCGTCGGCCCTCAGGATCGGCGTCGCGACGCCGTTCACCGTGGCGCTCCAGCCGTCGGCGTAGGCGTCGCGCACCACGAGCCAGGTGGCGCGATCGGCCTCGGCTCGGACCTCCAACCGGTCGGGCGCGTCGAGGCTCGAGAGCACGCGTCCCAGAGCACCCTCGACCACCACCGCGCCTTCGATGGCGCTGCCGCCGCCGGCCTGGAAGTCCGGCTCGGCGGTCACTCTCTCCGCGGTCGACGCATCCGCCGCGGGTCGTACGCTCTTGGCGACCGCGCGCAGCGGGAGCGCGCCGCGCAGGTCGGCGACGTACACCCCGAGAGGCGCGATGCGTGCCGGAGCGGCCGCTCCGCGCGCCGTGAGCTCCGGGCTGTCGATCGGCTCGAGGCAGGCCACGTGGGACACCCCCGCGCGCCGCAGGCGATCGACGATGCGCGGGAAGGCGCGCGGCCCGACGTCGTCCATGTCGAGGACCTGGTTCACCGGAACGAGCATCGTCATGTCCCGGCTCAGCGCGGTCGCAACGCCCCGGCCCACGTTGGTCGCCGGCGCCAGCGTCTCCATGGCCACCGCGAAGCTCCACACGTCGTGGCTGTCGGGCCGCAGGCGCCGGGCCGCGAAGTAGCTCGCGGTCGCCTCGGGCTCGCACGCGAACCAGCGCCCGCCGTCGCGAGCCTGGCTCACGAGGCCGCCCAGCTCCGGGGAGAATTCGTAGAAGCGGGCCGTGACCATGGGATTGAGCCCGGCGCCGGTACGGAGCAGATCGGCTGCGACGAGGAGCACGAGCAAGCAGACCGCGCGTTCCGTCGCCAGGCGGCCGCGCAGGGTCGCGACGGCGAGCGCCGCGACCGCGACCGCGAGCAGTCCGCCGAGGGCGGCGTCCTCCAGGATCGCGTCGCCGACGGCGGCGCGCCGGCTCCAGTCGTAGGACGGCGGCAGGAACCCCGCGAGGAACCAGCGGAGCGCCGCGGGGGCGACGGCAGGCAGGACCGGCACGAGCACGAGCACGCCGCCCAGGCCCGAACCGAAGGCGACGAGGCTCGCCCAGGCGCGGCGTGAACCCTCCGTCGCGAGCCGATCGAGGCCCAGGGCGAGGAGTAGGGTCGCGCACACGTGGACGGTGAAGAACGCCTTCGAGGGGTGCCGGAACGCGTGCACCAAGGGCAGGACGTCGACGAGCGGCGCGAGGCCGGCGAAGCGCCCGGCAGCCAGGACGAGGCCCGCGAGGGCGAGAAGCGTCACGCGCCGCGCGGGTCCGCGTCCATGCAGGGCCCCGACGGCGGCGATCGCGCAGAGCGCGCCGCCGAGGTACAGGCTGAGGATGTATGGAAAGCCCGACGGGAAGAAGTTGCTGCCCCACCATCGATTCGCCAGGTTGGCCAGGTCGCCGTGCCAGTTCCCCACGACGATCTGAGGAAAGGTCCAGGGGTCGAGGGACTGGGCCAGCACGACGTCGGTGGGGAAGCCCTGGGCCCGCGCGCTGCCGGCCACCGCCGCCCGCAGCGCGACGAGCGTCGGGCTCGCGAGGCCGGTGCCGAGGATCAGGCTCACGACGAGGCGTCCCAGGCCACGCGGCGCGAGGGCGGGCCAGGCGAGGACGAAGCCCAGGACCACGGTCTGGGCGGCGATCTCGGCCCCCGTCGTGGACAACACGAGGCCCACGAGCCCCGCGGCCCAGGCCATCGAGGGCCCGCCGCCCTCCACCACGCGCACGAGGGCCAGCGCCAGGAGCGGCGCCCAGGCAGCGGCCTGGCGGGAGAGGTAGACGGTGAGGGTCGAGAGGAAGAATCCGCCGAGCGCGTAGGCGATCGCGCCTACGGCGGCCGGGGGGCGACCGAGGGCCAGGCCGCGAGCGAGCGCCAGGAAAGACACGGGCCCCGGAGGCCAGAGGCTCGCGAGCATCAGCACGGAGCTCCGCT
>CADEEV010000095.1 GCA_902826455.1 uncultured Acidobacteriota bacterium
TGGTCGCTCGCCTTCTCGATCTCGAGCAGGCCGTTGCCGAGGCGCGCATCCTCGATATCGGAACCGGCACCGGCGTCGTGGCTCTCGAGGCGGCGCGCCGTGGCGCGAGCGTCGTCGGAGTCGACTTGTCCGAAGGCATGCTGGCGTACGCAGCACGGAGTGCTCAGGCCGCCGGCCTGGCGCCGGCTGTCGAACTCCGTCGCATGGACGCCCAGGCCCTCGACCTGCCCGACGCGACATTCGACGCGGTCACGTCGCTCTTCGCGCTACTGCACTTTCCGGATCCGGAGACGGCGCTCCTCGAGATGCGCCGGGTGCTGCGACCCGGAGGCCGTGTGGTCGTGGGCGTGGGGAGCCCCCCGCCCTTCGGCTCGCTCGCGGCATGGCGCCGCGCCGGCGCGCGGCTGGGGCAGCGCCTGAATGCGGCGCGAGGACTGGAACTCCAGGCGCCCCGCTTCCTGGAAGCTCTGGTGGAGCGCCGGCTGCCGCCGCCTCACGATGCTCTTGAGACCGAGCACGCGCGCCGCGCTCATGCCCGACCGCCGGGGCTCGCCGCGCTGGTGCGGGGGGCGGGTTTCGAGGCCGTGCGGAGCGAGTGGCAGGATCACGAGATCGTGCTGGACAGCGCCGACGCCTTCTGGGAACTGCAGAGCAGCTATTCCTCGAGCGCCCGCAAGCGTCTGGCGCAGGCCACGAGTGCGGACCGGGAAGCGCTTCGGCGCGAGTTCGACACGACGTGCCAGGCCGTGCTCGGCCGCAGCGGCAGGCTCGTGTATCACTACGCGGCCCTCATCGTCTCCGCCCGGCGTCCCGGGAGTGGGAGCGTGTGAGCCTTCCACCGGTGTCCGTACTCGTCGCCGCCTGGCCCGACGCCCGCGGGCTGCGTGAGTGCCTCGAAGCGCTCGAGCCGCAGCGGGACCCGGCCGATGAAGTGGTCGTCGTCGCGTGCTTCGAGCGGCCGCCCGAGATCGAGCTCGCCGCTCCGTGGGCGCGGTGGACCCGGGCAGCGCCTGGGCTCCTCGTGCCGCACTTGTGGGGCCTTGGTGTCGGGGCTGCGCGAGGGGACGTCATCGCTCTCACCACCGCTCACTTCATTCCCGCGCGCGATTGGATCGAGGTCCTGCGCACGAGCCACGTGCTTCGGGGCGAGCCGGCCGTGGGGGGGCCGATCGAACCGCCGCGCGGCGGCCCGGTCGTGGCGTGGGCCACCTTCTTCGTGCGCTACGCGAACTATCTGGGCCTCGAGACCGAGCAAGACGTCCCCGACCTCGCCGGCGACAACGCCTCCTACAAGCGCGCGGCGCTCGCGGCCCATGCGGACTTCCTGCGGGCCGGGTTCTGGGAGCATCCGCTGCACCGCCGTTTCAGGGCAGCCGGCGCGCGCCTGCGCTTCGTTCCACAGATGCGCGTGCGACTGGCCGAAAGCCTCGGCTTCCTGGCTTTCGCAAGCCAGCGCTTTCGGCACGGCCGTCAATTCGGATCCGAGCGCGTGAGCGGGGCCGGACGCGCCCTTCGCCTGGGGCGCCTTCTCTCATCCCCCCTGCTTCCCGTGATCCTGCTCGCGCGCATCGTCACCCGTGTGGCCCGCGACGGGCGTCTTGCTGGCCGATTCCTCTGGAGCCTGCCCGTTACCCTCGCGTTTCTTTCGGCATGGTCGCTCGGCGAAGCCAGCGGCTACATCCGGCCCGCGCGAGCGGTCATGCCTTGAGCGTGCCCCTGGTGTCGGTCGTGGTCGCCTCGGTCAGCGGCTGGCCCTCGCTGGCCGCCTGTCTCGAGGCTCTTCGAGGCCAGGAGGGCGATCTCGAGATCGAGGTGATCGTGGCCGATCGCTGTGGCGGAGACCTGCCCGCGGCGGTGCGCACGGGCTTCCCGGACGTGTCGCTGTTCGAAATGCCTCCGCACACCTCGATCCCGGCCCTGCGGGCCCGCGGACTGCGAACCGCGCGGGGTCGCTTCGTGGCGATCCTCGAGGACCACTGCAACGTCGACTCCCGGTGGGCCCTGGCTCTGCAGCGCTCGGTTGAAGCGGGCCACCTGGTTTTCGGCGGCAGCGTCGAGAATGGCGCCGTCCAACGCAGCGTGGACTGGGCCGTCTTCTTCTGCGAGTACGCGCGCTTCATGCCGCCGCTCCAGCGCGGCCCTGCGGCGGAGATCACGGGCAACAACAGCGTCTACGAGAGGGCCCTGCTCGAGCGAATGGGCGAGGCCGTGCACGCCGAGCTCTGGGAGTCGTTTCTTCATGCGTCCCTCCACGAGCAGGGCGTCGCCTTCCATTGCGAGCCCGACCTGCGGGTCGTCCACGCGAAGTCGTTCGGTTTCCTCTACTTCATCTCCCAGCGCTATCACTACTCACGTTCGTTCGCGGGGATGCGCTTGCGGGAAGCGGGCCTGGGCCGGCGGCTCCTGTACGCCGGCGCCACCCCGCTGCTTCCGCCCCTGCTGCTCGCGCGCCTCGTGCTCGAGGTGCGGCGCAAGCCCGGGAACTGGGGCCGCTTCGCGCGCGCGCTGCCCGCGTTGGGCGTCTTCCTCCCGGTGTGGGCGTGGGGTGAAACGGTGGGCGCCCTGCTGGGCCCAGGTCGCAGCCTGGAGCGGGTGGAGTAGCCGATGGACGGCTCGGTGAGCGTCGTCGTTGCGGCGTTCTCGGGCGCCGACGCGCTCTCCAGCTGCCTTGCGAGCCTCGAGGCGCAGCGGGACGGCGCAGAGGTCCTGGTGGTTGCGTCGGCCGACGAGGCCACCGCGCGTGTCCTGGAACGCTTCGACTGGGCCCGCCTGGTTGGCGCGGGGCCGGGCAGCAGCGTGTTCCAGCTGCGGGCGCGTGGTCTCGCCTCGGTCCGGGGCTCCGTGGTCGCGCTTCTCGAGGACCACTGCACGGTGGCGCCGGGTTGGCTTCAAGCACTCGTAACGGCATGCAGGCAAGGCCACCCGGTGGTCGGGGGTGGTGTCGAGAACGGCTTGTCGAGCCGCGCGGATCGGGCGCTGTATCTGGTCGAGTACGGCGCCCTCCTGCCGCCCCTCGTGGACGGCCCGGCGCCGATCCTGTCCGGCGTGAACATCGCCTATGCCCGTGAGGCGCTCGAGCGCTGTCGCCCGGTCTGGCTCCATGGGTTCTACGAGAACGAGGTCCACGACGCGCTCGCCGGCTCCATTCCCGGCCTGCGCGGCGTCTCCGGCGCGACGGTCACGAGCCACTTGAGACTGACGCTGTCCGTCGCCTGTGTGCATCTGTTCGTGGGCGGGCTCAGGTACGGCCGCCATCGCCGAAGGCAGCTCTCCCGCGGGCGAGCCGCGTTGCGCTTCCTGCTCGCGCCCGCGATCCCGGTCGTCCTGCTGGTCCGTCTCCTGCGGACGATTGCGGCTCGGCGGTCGGCGCTGCTGCCGGGGGCGATTGCAGCGCTTCCGCGCAGCGTCTGCCTGCTCTCGGCCTGGGCCGCAGGCGAGGCCGTGGGTCTGGCCTTCCGGGAGGCAACCCCGTGAAGGTCGGGATCGATGCGTGCTGCTGGTCGAACGGCAGGGGTTTCGGGCGCTTCACCCGTGAGCTCGTGACCCACCTGGTCGAAGGTTTCCCCGAACATGCCTTCACGCTCCTCGCGGACGTGGCAACCATCCGTGACGGCGCCTTCCCCGACCGCGCCCGGCTGGTGAGCGTCTCGACTCGCGAGCAGCCGACCCGCGCCGCCACTGCCGCGGGCGCTCGCTCCGCCGCGGATCTGATGCGCTTGTCCCGAGCTGCCGCTCATCTCGACGTGGACCTGTTCTTCTTCCCTGCGGTGTATTCGTTCTTCCCTCTGACGAAACGCGTGGCTACGGTCGTCACGTTCCACGACAGCATTGCCGAGGATCACCCGGCGCTCGTGTTCCCCGGCGCCCGGGCGCGGCTGTTCTGGACCCTGAAATGCGCGGTCGCGCGGCGCCAGGCCGATCGGATGCTGACGGTGTCGCAGGCCGCGCGGGCGCGACTGGCTCAACGCTTCAACGTGGCGGAGGGCGTCATTCATGTGGTTCCCGAGGCGGCCGGCCGCGCCTTTTGCCGACTCGACGAGAATGCTTCAATCGACACGCTGCTCGCTCGCTATGGTCTGCCTGCGACGTCCCCACTCCTCCTGTATGTCGGCGGGCTGAGCCCGCACAAGAATCTGGACGGTCTGCTGCGCTCGGTCGCACTCATCACCGACACGCCTTGGCACCTTGTGCTCGTAGGTGACTACGGCGCCGACGGCTTTCTGGCCTGTCACGACGACCTGCGTGCCCTGACGTCCAGCCTGGGCCTGGAGGCCCGCGTCACGTTCACCGGCTTCGTGCCGAACAACGACCTGGTAGCGCTGTACAATGCCGCCACTCTCTTCGTGATGCCGTCGCTCGATGAAGGTTTCGGCCTGCCAGTGGTCGAGGCCATGGCGTGTGGTACCCCAGTCGTGGTCAGTGCGCGCGGCTCGCTTCCCGAACTGGTCGGGGATGCCGGCGTGCTCTTCGATCCGACCGACGAAACCGCGCTCGGAACGGTGCTCAGGGATCTGCTGGGAGACGCGCGGGGGAGGGACCGACTCAGGGACGCGGGGCTGGGACGGGCGGCGGGTTACACGTGGGGCACGGCGGCAGAGAGGACCATGCAACTCTTCGAGGAAGTCGTCCGTGGCACTTAGGTTCTGCATGGTCACGACGTTCTATCCTCCGTACTACCTCGGCGGCGATGCCCTGTATGTCTATCGGCTGAGCCAGGCCCTGGCCGAACGCGGTCACGAGGTCGACGTCGTCCACTCCATCGATGCCTACGCGTTGCAGCATCCAGCGGCGCCGCCGTTCGAATTTTCCTCCCACCCGGGAGTGAGACGCTTCCCGCTGGAATCCTCCCGGCCCGGGCTCGGCACACTCGTGGCGCACCAGTTGGGCCGCCCGGGCTTGTATTCGCGGGGCATCCGTGCGGTTCTCGAGGCGCGCCGACCGGACGTGATCCATTTTCACAACGTCTCGCTGATGGGTGCGCCCGGCGTCCTCGCCCTGGGCAACGCCGTGAAGCTCTACAGCGCCCACGAATACTGGCTCGTGTGCCCGACTCACGTGCTCTTCCGGTTCGACCAGGAAGCGTGCGCACATCGAGACTGTCTGCAGTGCACGGTCGTTCACTATCGACGGCCTCCGCAGCTCTGGCG
>CADEEV010000096.1 GCA_902826455.1 uncultured Acidobacteriota bacterium
GCCCGGTGGATGGGGACGTTCGTGGCGGCGTTGTCGCTCACGACCAGCATGAAGGTGGCGAGGTCGCGGTTCGTGACCCGGCTCGTCCCGGGCGTCAGGCCTTCCATGATGTTGCTGTCCGGCACCAGGTCCTTCGCGTCGACGGTGTACGGATCGGCGAGGTTCGCGTTGCCCGCGCCGCCGCGCTCCGACTGCCGGTAGAGCTCCGCCAGGATCGAGAGCTTGATGGAGCTCGCGGTGGGGAAGACGAGGTCCGCGTTGCGGTACAGCGTCTGGCCGCTCGTCAGGTCCACGATCGCGACGCCGAGCACGGCGTCGAGCCCCCGATCGATCGATTCGATGCGGGTCTCCAGCTTCTGCCACAGTACCTTCTGCAAGCCCTCGGTGGTGGCGTCGGCCGGAGCCTGCGCGAGCACCGGGCCCGTCGCCAACGTCATCGCCAGGGCCATGGACAGCTTCTTCAAGAGATCTCCCTTCACGACACCTCCCCGAGCGCGCACGAGTGCCGGGATGATACCGCCGCTGATCGGCGGCGGCTATGATCGGCCCGCCCATGTCCCGTCGCCTCCTAGGCTGGCTCGCGTACCTGCTGGGGGTCCTGTTGTTCTTCGAGGCGGGGGCGCGCCTGGCTCTCTCCAACGAGACGCTGTTCCGTCGCCTGGTCCTGCAGGACGAAGCCAGCTGGCGCCTGCGTTGGGTCCGGAGGCGCGCCGCCACCCGGTCCCTGCAGTTCTCGTTCGATCAGTGGAGCCCGACCCTCGGCTGGAAGCCCAAGCCCAACGTCCACGACCTCGAGGCCTTTGCCGGCAGGCCGCTCACCACGAACTCCCGCGGCCTGCGGGGCGGACGGGACTACCCCTACGAGAAACCCCCCGGCGTCTTCCGGATCGTCGTCCTGGGCGACTCCTTCACGTTCGGCGAGGAGGTGGGAGACGACGACACCTACGCGCACCATCTCGAAGGCCTGCTGCCGGGCGTCGAGGTCGTGAACCTCGGCGTCCACGGCTATGGCCACGACCAGATGCTGCTGTACCTGCAGGAAGAAGGCGTGCGGTATCACCCAGACCTCGTGCTCCTGGGCTTCCTCTCCGACGACATGATCCGGAACACCCTCGCGTTCCGCGACTACGCGAAGCCGCGGTTCGTGCTCGAGGGCGGCCGCCTCGTCCAGGAACGGACGAGCGTGCCGCCTCCGGACGCGATGATCGCTGCGGAGCCCTACCGCTCGCGGCTCTGGGACTTGCTCACGATGGCTCGGGCACGCTACCGCGATCGCAACGGCCAGCAGTACCGCGAGGCGCAGCAGCTCACCCTCGCGCTGCTCGACGAGATGCGGGCCACCGCGGTGGCGGCGGGAGCCCGGCCGGTCTTCTTCTACCTCCCGGTCTACGGCGAGATCACGAAACCCGATCTCCCCAAGACCCTGCGCGAGCGCTTCTTCTTCGGCTACTGCGACGACCGGGGCATCGCGAGCCTCTACTTGCGGCCGTACTTCATCGCGGCCATGGCGAAGGGCACCGAGCTCAAGGTGTACGGGCACTGGGGGCCCGTGGAACATCGCGTGGCGGCCGAGGGCCTCGCGGCGGAGCTCGTCGCGCGCGGGCTGGTCCCGAAGCCCCCCTCTCCTTGAAGCGACTCGCTCTCGTCCTGCTCGCCGCAACGTTCTTGCAGGTGGGCCTGGCGAGCGTGCCCGACGCGATGGGCGACCTCACGCTCTTCGCCCACTGGGCGCGACGGCTCGCGACCGCGGGCCTCGTCGAGAGCTATTGGCCGCCGCCCGGCGCCGCCGGATCGGCCATCGACTACCCGCCGGTGTTTCCGTACGTGCTCTGGGCGCTGGGTCGCGCCGCCGACGCGGGCGGCTTCGCGGACGACGTCGCGCTGAACTTCGCGATCCGCCTGCTGCTGATCGGCTTCAACCTGGCCACGGGCTGCCTCCTGTGGTCGGCTTTCGAGCCGCGCGGCGGCGGCCTCGCGGCGGCGAGCCTGTACGTCTTCAACCCTGTGGTGCTCTTCGATACCGCGTACTGGGGGCAGGCCGACGGCGTCGTCGCGTTCTTCGTGGTCGCGAGCGTCGTGGCCTGGGAGCGTCGTCGCGTCGCTCTCAGCGGCGCCGCCCTGGGCCTCGCGTGCGTGGTGAAGCCGCTGGCGTGGCCGCTCGTGCCGCTCTTCGTCGTCCTCACGCTCAAGCGGGACGGCCGCGCGCGTCTCGGCGCCGCCGTGCTCGCCGCCCTCGGCACCCTCGGCGTCGCCCTCCTGCCGTTCGCGGTGGCGGGCCGGCTGGAAGCGATCCTGCGCGGGATGCTCCTGCAGGTGGACGCCATGCCGTTCCTGAGCGTGAACGCGCACAACGCGTGGTGGATCCTGGGCCGGGGCTTGCCCTGGACCCCCGCCGAGGCGGCGTTTCTCGGCCCGCTCTCGGGAAGCGCCGTAGGCGGCCTCCTGTTCGGCGCCGTGTACGCCGCGATCTTGGGGTGGGCCGTGCGTTCACGGAGCGAGCGCACGCTCGCGTGGGCGTCGGCGAGCGCCGTGCTGGCCTTCTTCATCCTCATGACGCGTCTGCACGAGAACCACGGCTTCCTCTTCGTGCCGCTGGCCATTCTCGCCGGAGGCGCCGATCGACGCGCGCGTGCCGTCCTGATGCTCGCGAGCCTGGGCTTCCTGGCGAACATGGCGCTCCACGATCCGCTCCTGTGCCGGGTGGCGCGCCCGCTCGCCCTCGGCCCGCGGGTGCTGCTGCCCCAGCGGGTCGGCGTCGACCCCTCGACCTATCCCGGGCTTCTGGGGGACCAGGTCCGGGGAGAGGCGTCGCTCGGTTGGGCGGGCCTGACGCTCGTCAACAGCCAGTGGAACGTCCTCGTGCTGGTCGCGTGGCTGTCGTGTCTCCACGGCGCGATGCCCGGCCTCCTCCGTCGCCGGCCCTGGCGCCATGCGCTCCTCGCAGCGTTCCTGCTGGCCTCGGGCGCACCGTTCGTGGCGAGGCTCCGCGAGGCCCCTCGCCTAGGGGATGAGCCCGAGGGCCACCTCGGCCGCCGTCTCGGCGCCGAGGGCCAGCACCGCGAGCAGGCTCGCGACGGCCAGGAGCCTGCCCGCTCCACCGAGCCGCGCGACACGCTCCAGGAGGGCGCCGACGCCGACGGCCACGGGCACCATCACGTAGTAGTGGTGCTTCAGAAGGAAGTTGAAGAACAGGTCCATGCCCGTGACGATCGGCAGGATCAGGAGCCACAGGATCAGCAGGCAGCGCTCCCGACGCTCGGCGCCGCGTAGTCCGAGGAGTCCGACGAAGCCGGCGAGCGGGATCAGCAGCGATCCGTAGCTGTAGTCGAGCTTCCCGGGCTGGCTCAGCAGCCGGCTCGTCAGGAAGCGCTCCTGGGCCTGCCGTGGCGCGCCCGAGCCGGAGAGCAGTGCCGGCAGGGACTCGCTCAGGAACGGCCAGAACCAATAGGCGTAGTAGAGCCCGAAGGAGAGCGCGGTGGCCACGACCAGCGCGCCGAACAGGGGACGCGTCCGCGCCGGTTCGCGCCAGGCGAGCCAGCCGAGGTAGAGGACCAGCACCAGGCCCGTGAACAGGAGCGCCGCGAAGTACGACAGGAAGGAGAACGTGAGCAGGGCCACGGCCGCCCACCAGGGCCACCGCTCGCGGAGTCGGACGAGGTGCGTCGTCAGGAACAGGAACGCGAGGCTCGAGGCGAACACCCCGAGGATCGTCATGAGGTGCCCCAGGCCGAGCAGCTGGTAGCTCGGAACCAGCCCGACGAACACCACCGCCGCCCACGCGCCGGCCTCCCGACCGGCGAGCCGTGTCGCGAGCCGCGCCGCCACCACGACCAGCGCGGCGAACAGCAGCGCCAGCAGCGTTTTCTCCGCCAGCAGGAACGAGGGGCGGGACAAGGCGGCCAGGGGAGCCGCCAGGGTCTGATACAGGGCGGGATGGGGGACGATCACGTTGCCCCACTGGGCCTGCTGGCTCAACATGCTGCCGGGGTAGGGCAGGTAGTAGATGAGGAACCGACCCTTCCAGATCTCCTCGGCGATCGCGGAGTGGAAGAGGAAATGCCCGCCGCGATAGAGCGGGAACGTCGTGCTCGTGAGCCAGGCCACGAAGCCCGTCGCCGTCGCGGCGATGACGACCGGCGTCACGCGCCATCCGTACGCGCTTGCGCAGGACGCGAGGCCGGCGGAGAGACACGCAGCGCCGATGACGACGGCGAGGAAGACCGGAGCGAACGGGATGACGACTCCGGGATCCGACGCGAGGGCGCCGGTCGCGCCATCGATGCTGAAGCCCAACGTGCTGCGGCCCCCGGCGTCGGTCACATACAGGTGCGTGCCCGCAGCGTCGACCGCCAGCCCGGTGGGGATTGAACCGGCGGCCACGGCCGAGCCGATCGCCGTCAGCGCGCCCGTGGTGCTGTTGACCGCGAACGCGGAGACACCGTTGGACGTGGTCGCATAGACGAACAGGCCGTTGGGATGCACGGCCACGGCGGTGGGGGTGGTGCCCGTGCTGCTGTAGCCCACCACCGACAAAACGCCCGTGCTCGCATTGACGCGGAAGGCCGCGAGACTGCCGCTGTTGGTCACGTAGACAAAGCGGCCGCTCGGGTCGACCACGATGCTGTGCGGGCTCGCGACCGAGTTCGCAATCGTACCGGC
>CADEEV010000097.1 GCA_902826455.1 uncultured Acidobacteriota bacterium
GCCGCGGGGCCGGCCTCGAGGGCTTCGCGCGCGGGAGCTTGCCGGGCCCGACCGAGGTCGAGCGCCGCCGCCTCGAGCGCGTCGCGGGGAGGCTCGTCGAGACCCGGGCCCTGCGCCGCCTCGGGCCGACGCGGTTCAACGACGGCGAGCGCCTCGACGCCCTCGTTCGCGACGTGCGGGCCCGCTTCGCTCCCGGATCGCGCCTCGACGTGGCAGACTTCAAGGCCATGATCGGGCTCTCGCGCAAGTTCGTGATCCCGCTGCTCGAGTATCTCGACCGCGAACGGGTCACGCGGCGGGCCGGGAGCGAGAGGTACCTGCTGTGAGCGAACGCCGCACCAGCGCGATGCTGCGCGTGCCGTTCGTGCGCATGTGCACGCTGCACTTCGACGCCGGCCGCAAGGCCCAGGCCTTCATCGCCAACATCAACATCCTGGGCGCCTACCTGGCCTTCGACGAGTGGCCCGCGATCGGCGAGGGCGTGCTGATGCGCTTCGGCAGCGCCGGCACGGAGACCCTCGTGGACATCCGCGGGGTCGTGGCCTGGGTGAACCCGAAGCAACAGCACCCGGTCCACAGCCTGCCGCCGGGTTTCGGCGTGAAGTTCCTCGACCTCTCGGCCCACGCCGTGCGCCGCATCGAGAGCATCGTCGAGGACTACGTCGCGCGGCATCCCCAGACGGCGCGCTGAAGGATGACGCTCTTCCGAGACCTCGTCCACGATCTCCGCCACGGCCTGCGCCTCATGGGGCGCGAGCGCGGCTTCACCGCCGTCGCGGTACTGACGCTGGCCCTGGGCGTCGGCGCCGCGATCACGATCTTCGGCGTCGTCCATGCCGTGCTGCTGCGGCCGCTGCCGTTCCGCGCCCAGGACCAGCTCGTGGCGGCGTGGAAGCGCGACCTCACGTCGGACAGCCCGTTCGCCGAGCTCTCGTCGCTGGAGTTCCGCGACTGGCAGGCGCGCAGCGGCAGCTTCTCGAGCCTGGCGGCGCTCCCGACGACGGCCTACGGCTACGGCTTCGTGCTCACCGGTCACGGCGAGCCGACGCTGCTCGAGAGCTCGCGGGTGACGGGCGATTTCTTCCGGACGCTGGGCGTCGAGCCCGCCCTCGGGCGGCTCCTGGACGCTTCCGACGACCGTCCCGGCGCCGCTCGCGTCGTCGTCATCGGGGACCGGCTCTGGCGCGAGCAGTTCGGCGCCGATCGCGCGATCATCGGTCAGCCGATCACGCTGGGCGGCGACGCGTACGCGGTGGTGGGCGTGCTGCCGCCGGCCTTCGAGTATCCGCGCGGCGTCGCGCTGTGGGCGCCGCTCCACGCCACGATGGAGCCGCGCACGACGGAGAACCGCGGCGCGATCTTCCTGGAAGTGGTCGGCCGCCTGAAGCCGGGTGTGACCCGGGCGGCGGCCCAGGCGGAGCTCGACGGCGTGATCGCGGGGATCGGCCGCGAGCATCCCGAGATGGACGCTGCCGGCGAGCGGGCCGTGCTGATGCCGCTCGAGGAACACCTGCTCGGCGACACGCGGCCCGCCCTGTGGCTGCTGCTCGCGGCCACCGGAATGCTGCTGCTGATCGGCGCGACGAACGTCGCGAACCTCTTGCTGGCGCGCGGCGCGGCGCGGCGCCGGGAGCTCGCGCTGCGCATGGCCCTCGGGGCCGGCCGGGCGCGCCTTGCCCGTCAGCTCGCCACCGAGAGCGCGCTGCTGGCCGCCGCGGGCGGGCTCCTGGGGCTGGTCGTCGCCCACGGGATGCTGGGCCTCCTGGTCCACGTCGCCCCGGCCGACATTCCCCGCATCGCGGACGTGCAGCTCTCGCTGCCGGTGGTGGGCTTCGCCCTCCTCGTCACGCTGGTCACGGCCGCGCTGTTCGTGCTGCTGCCGGCCCTCTCGGTGCCCGGCATCGGTGTCCAGGAGAGCCTCGCCGAGGGCAGCAGCCGGCTGTCGGGCGACCGGCGCGGCGACCGCACCCGGCGCCTCCTGATCGCGGCCGAGGTGGCCGTGGCCACGGTGCTGCTGGTGGGCGCGACCCTGGTGCTGCGGACGTTCGTGGCGCTGAACGGCGTCGAGCTCGGCTTCCAGCCGAAGAACGTCCTGACGCTGCAGCTTCGCCCGCGCGGCCCCCAGTACGCGACGGCGGAGACGCGGCGCCGCTTCTTCGACGCGCTCATCGAGCGGGTGGAGGCGCAGCCCGGCGTCGTGGCGGCGAGCGCCGTGCTGATCCGGCCGCTCGAGGGCACGGTGGGCTGGGAAGCGGACTACGCGCGCGAGGGCCAGAGCGCCGCGGAGATCCGCCACAACCCCATGGCCAACCTCGAGGTCGTGACGCCGCACTACTTCGAGACGCTCGGCATTCCCGTCGTCGCGGGCCGCACCTTCACGGCCACGGATGATCCCGCGGCGCCGCGCGTGGCCATCGTCAGCCGGGGCCTGGCGGAGCGGCTGTTCGGCTCCGCGGCCGCGGCGGTGGGGCAGCGCCTCAACACCAGTCCGAGCAGCGACGACGGGGACTGGCGGGCGATCGTGGGCGTCGCGGGCGACGTGCGCTACCGCGAGCTGCGCGACGTGCGCCTCGACCTCTACCTGCCTCTCGGCCAGAGCCGCAGCGGGATCATCAACCACTTCGCCGTACGCACGGCGCTGCCAGCGGCGGCCGCGCTGCCGATCGTGCGGCGCGAGCTCGCCGCCCTCGATCCCACCCAGGCCGTGAGCAGCATCGCCACGATGGAGTCGCTCGTGGACGTCCAGCGGGCCCACCCGCGCTTCAACGCCTGGCTCATGAACGGGCTCTCGGCCCTCGCGTTGTTCCTGGCCCTCGTGGGCATCCACGGTGTCGTGGCGTATTCGGTGGCGGCGCGGACCGCGGAGCTCGGCGTGCGCGTGGCGCTGGGGGCTCAGGCGCGCGACATCCTGGGCCTCGTGATGCGCCAGGGGATGGCCCCGGTGGCCGCCGGCATCGGCATCGGAACGCTGACGGCGCTGTTGCTCGGCCGCCTCATCCGCGGCCTGGTGTTCGGGGTGCGCGTCGACGACCCGCTGACGCTCGCGGCCGTAGCCGCGAGCCTCACGACCGTTGCGCTGCTGACGTGCTGGCTCCCGGCCCGCCGCGCGTCCCGCCTCGATCCCGTCGCCGCGCTGAAGCGTTCCTAGCGACAGGCCTCAGGCAGCGAGCGCCGAATTCACTTCGGCGCTAGCGACGTGGGGGGGAGCGCGAATGCGCGGGGGGGGGGGCGGTTCGTTCCCGTACTCCCCCGGTGTTCTCTACAAAAACAGGCTGATCGGGTTCTCCAGCAGACGCCGCACTTCGGCCAGGAACTGCGCCGCGAGGGCGCCGTCGATGACGCGGTGGTCGCTCGACAGCGTGACCTTCATGCGCTGGCCGACCTCGATGCGCCCGTCCTTCACGACCGGGACCTGGCGCACGCTGCCGACCGCGAGGATCGCGCTCTCGGGCGGGTTGATGATCGCGGTGAACTCGGTCACGTCGAACATCCCGAGGTTCGAGACGCTGAAGGTCGAGCCCATGAACTCCTCGGGCTTGAGCTTCTTGTCGCGGGCCTTGCCGGCGAGCGCCTTCACCTCGGCCGAGATGTCGGGCACCGACTTGCGGTCGGCGTTGCGGACGACCGGCACGATCAGGCCGTCGGGCAGCGCGACCGCCACGCCGATGTGGACCTCGGCGTGGGTCACGATCTTGTCGCCGCCCCACGAGGCGTTGACGCCGGGGAAGCGCGTGAGAGCGCGCGCGCAGGCCTTCAGCACGAGGTCGTTGAACGAGACCTTGACGTTCTCGCCGTTCAGGAGCTGCTCGCGCAGGCTGACGGCCGCGGCCATGTCGATCTCGACCGTGACGTAGAAGTGCGGGGCGCTGAACTTGCTCTCGGACAGGCGCTTCGCGATCGTCTTGCGCATGTTCGTGAGGGGAATCTCTTCGCCGGCCTTGATCGTCGGCAGGGGCGGGCCCGAGGGGGCCTTGGCGCCGGCGGGAGCGGCCGCCGCGGCGACCGGACGCGGCGCCGCGGCATAGGCCTCGACGTCGCGCTTGACGATGCGGCCGCCGGGGCCGCTGCCGGGGATCTGGTGCAGCGGCAGGCTCTGCTGCGTCGCGATGCTGCGGGCCAGCGGGCTCGCCTTCACCCGTTCGCCGGGAGCCGCGGGGGCTGCGGCGACCGGAGCAGGGGCCGGCGCTGGGGCAGGGGCCGGAGCGGCAGCTGGAGCCGCGGGCTTCGGCGCCGGTGGTGGAGCCGGAGCCGCTGCCGGAGCTTCGGCCGGCTTGGGGGCCGGAGCGGGTGCGGCCGGAGCCGCAGCCGGGGCACCCGCGGTCGCCAGGAGCGGGGCGATGTCGTCGCCCGCGTCGGCCACGATGCCGATCAGGGCCCCGACCGGGGCCTTGCCCCCGGCCGGCACGAGGATCTTGCGGAGCACACCGGCGGCCATGGCTTCCATTTCCATGTTGGCCTTGTCCGTCTCGATCTCGGCCAGCACGTCACCGACCTTGACCGCGTCGCCTTCCTTCTTGCTCCACTTGACGATGGTGCCTTCCTCCATCGTCGGGGACAGCTTGGCCAGCACCACCTTCGTCACGCTCATGCGCGGGGCACCTTACCTGTA
>CADEEV010000098.1 GCA_902826455.1 uncultured Acidobacteriota bacterium
TGTCCTTCCGACGGCGACGGCCACGGCAACCCGCACCGCGACGGCGACGCGCACGGCGACCGCGACGCGCACCGGGACCGCCACCCGCACGGCGACGGCCACCTCGACCCCACTGCCGGCCGCCACGGCGACGGCGACCGCTACCGCCACCGGAACGGCCGTGGCCACCACCACTCCGACGGCGACGGCCACGGCGACGACCCCGGGCGGCGGCGAAGGCGAGTTCGCCGTCAGCCAGACCACGAGCGGATCGCAGTACCAGTGGGGCCGCTCGGTCGCGACCGACGCCTCCGGCAACTTCGTGGTGGTGTGGGTCGACGGGGCAGGCAGTGCCCAGGACGTTCGCGGTCAGCGCTTCGATGCCGACGGCGGCCTCGTCGGTTCGGAGTTCGCCGTCAACACCTACACGACGGCGGCGCAGACGCGTGCCGCGGTCGCCGGCACGCCCAGCGGCGAGTTCGTGGTGGCTTGGCAGAGCGATGGCCAGGACGGCAGCGGCGCCGGCGTGTTCGCGCGGCGCTTCGACGCGAACGCCGTGGCGCTCGCACCCGAGTTCCAGGTGAACCAGACGACGACCGGAACCCAGGGAGCGCCGTCCGTCACCGAGGCCGCCGATGGCTCGTTCGTGGTGGCGTGGACCGGGGCTTCGGCGACCGCCTTCGACGTGTTCGCGCGCCGCTTCGACGCGTTCGGCGCGCCGCTGTCGGGCGAGTTCAGGGTCAACACGTACACGACCGGTTACCAGTACTCGTCGGCGCTCGCGAGCACCGGCGGCGGCGACTTCGTGGTGGCCTGGAGCGGTCGAGGCCTCGGGGACACGATCGGGATCTTCGGCCAGCGCTTCGACGCGAGCGGGGCCGCGGCGGGTGGCGAGTTCCGCGTGAACAGCTACACGACCGGCACGCAGTACGTCCCGGCCGTCGCGATCGGCCCCGGCGGCGAGTTCGTGATCGTCTGGGGCAGCGGCACGTACTTCACGCCCAACGGTCAGGACGGCAGCTTCGGCGGCGTCTTCGGGAAGCACTTCGACGCGACGGGCGCCGCGGACAGCGCCGAGTTCCGCGTCAACACCTACACGACCCAGTACCAGATCCGGCCCGACGTGGACGTGCTGCCCAATGGCCAGTTCGTCGTCGCCTGGGCCAGCGGCGCCTTCTACAATCCGCCGCCTCCGCAAGAGGGTGACTCCAGCGGCATCTACGGCCAGGTCGTCGACGCCACCGGCGCTCCCCAGGGCGACGAGTTCCACATCAACACCTACACCACGAACGCCCAGCGGTTCCCGGCCGTCGCCGCGGACGCGACGGGCGGCTTCGTCGTGGCCTGGAACAGCTACCTGCAGGACGGCGACGGTTTCGGCGTGTTCGCGCGGCGCTACCCGGGCGCGGCCGGCGACACGACGCCCCCCACGGTCACGGTCACCTCGCCCAACGGCGGCGAGTCCTTCGCGGCCGGCGGCAGCGTGAACGTCACCTGGACGGCGAGCGACGACGTCGCCCTCGATGCCTTCGAGGTTTTCTTGTCGCGCGACGGAGGGTCCACGTTCGAGCCCACGCCGCTGTGCACGGCCACGGAGCCGACCCACACCTGCTCCGGCACGCTGGCCGGTCCCGCCACGGCCGCGGCCCGCGTCAAGGTCGTCGCGCGCGACACGTCCGGCAACGAGGGCGAGGACGTCTCCGACGGCAACTTCTCGATCGTGTCCGCCTACATCACGGTGACCGCCCCCGACACCACGGGCGTGACCTGGAAGGTCGGCACGACGAAGGCCATCAAGTTCATCCACAACCTCGGCACGGGCAAGCCGGTGAAGATCGAGCTCAACCGCAACTATCCTGGCGGCGTCTGGGAAGTGCTCGCCGATCCGGCCCTCACCACGGCCCCGGCGCAGTCGACCTTCAACTGGCCCGTGACGGCCCCGTCGACCGACGGCCCGACCGCCCGCGTGCGCGTGACCTCGGTGGAGATCGCCGGTCTCAGCGACACGAACAACGCGAACTTCACGATCGAGAACCGCGTGCGAGTGACGGCGCCCAACACCCCCGTCACCTGGCCCGCGGGCTCCAAGCAGTTCCTCCGCTGGAACCACAACTACCCCACCCCCCATTCCTTCCGCATCGAGATCGACGCCGACGGGAACGGCACCTGTGAGGGCACGATCGCGGCCAGCGTCGCCGCCACGGACGCCACCGGCAGCTTCCAGTGGACGGTCGCGGGCACGGGGAGCACCAACCGCATCTGCGTGAGCTCCACGACCGACGCGCTCGGCACGGACCGGAGCGACACCGCCTTCACGATCACGCCCTGACCCGGTCCGGCGCGACCCGCCTGGCGCCGGCCTGGGTCGCCTGGCCCGGGGCCGTGCTGCTGACCCTCCTGGGCATCCGCCGGCACTTCTCCCTTCCCTACGAGGACGTCGCCGTCTTCGCGCGGTACTACGGGCCGGCGATCCTGCTGGTAGCGCTCGGCTGCGTGCCGTCGTTCCTGCGCGGGCTTCGCGAGAAGCCGACGGCGTCGAGCCCCTGGCGCTCTCGCCCGGCCCTCGTCGTGGCGACGCTGTGCGTCCTGGGCGCCGCCGTCGGCCTGCGCCTGACGGGCCTCGAGCTCTGGCCGCCGCCGGCCGGCAGCGGCTTCGAGGAAACGCAGCTCGGCCAGCAGGCCCATCGGCTCCTCGTCGACGGCGACGTCCCCCGCGAGCACCTGCTCGCGATCCTGGCCCCTGCCGCGTCCTTCCGCCTGTTCGGAGCCAGCCTGTTCACGCTGCGGCTGCCGTTCGTGGTGGTCGGCGCCCTGCTGCCGCTCCTCGTGTTCGCCGCGTGCCTGCGGCGCGCGGCACCCGAGGTGGCGCTCTTCGCGACCGCGCTGCTCGGGGTGTCCTGGTGGAGCCTCGCGAGCGCGCGCATCGCCGACGAGATCTTCTTCCCGGCCTTCCTGCTGCCCGTCGTGCTCTGGAGCCTCGACCACTTCCTGGAGTCGGCGCGCGTCTCGTCCGCGCTGGCGCTCGGGCTCTCGGTCGGGTTGCTCACGTACGAGTACACCGGCTACCACATCGTCCCGGCGCTGCTGGTCGCGTTCCTGCTCGCGCGCGGCGGCCTCGCCCTCGTGCGCTGGGCGCGCTCGAGCCCGCGGCCACCCGCGTGGGAGGCGTTCTCTTCTGTGGCGCGGCGCTTCGGGCCCGGCCTGTTCGTGGCGGCGCTGGTCTGGACCGATCTGGCGCTGCCGCGGTTCGTCGGCGACCGGATCCGAGGCGAGCACTACTTCTTCGAAGGCTTCGTGCGCCACCAGCAGGCCGGCTGCAGCCTGGGTGACGTCGGCCTCGAGCGGCTCCCCGGCTACGCCGCCGATCGCCTCGGAGAGCTGGCACGCATCGCCTTCGTGCCCGCGGGCGGCTCGGAGGTGCCGTACCTCGGCCAGGCCGGGCACGCGCTGTTCGATCCCGCGTCGGGGATGGTTCTGGTCGTGAGCGCGGCGCTGGTGGCCCTGACACCCCGACGCCGTCATCACCTGCTGGTCCTCGCCTGGATCTCGGGCACGATCGTGGTCTCGGCGCTGTTCCCGTGCACCCTGAACCCGCATCGCCTCTACACCGTCCTGCCGCTGTTCTTCGTGCTCATCGCCCTGGGCACGCAGGTCCTCTGGGACGCGTTCCCACGGCCGGCCGCGCGGCGGGCGCTGGTCGCGGCGTGCGCGTGCCTGGTCGCGGCGTCCGCGTCGCGCAGCCTCGGCCACTTCTGGAACGACCTGCTCCACGGACGCGAGACCTGGGCCGCCTTCGACAGCCCGCCCACGCGGGTGTCGCTCTGGCTCTCGCGTCTGCCGCTGGACGCCCTCGTCTGGCTCGTGGCCGACGAGTACGAGTATCTCGGGCAGCCCAACGACTACTACTGGCTGCTGGCGGGGCGGCGCGTCGTCACGGCCGACTCGTTGCCGGCGGTGCTGCCGTCCCCCGAGCTTCCGGCGGGACCGCTCTACTACCTCAGCATCGCGCGCCCCGAACAGCCCGGCCTGGGTCGTGTGCTCCAGGCGTTCCATCCGGGAGCGAAGGGGCTCGACGCGACGCCGATCGCGATCCCTGGTACCGAGGTGCAGCTCTTCCGTGTGGATCCGCCGCCGGCCGGCGCGCGCGTGGGGGTCCCGGATCCCGCCGCGGCGTTCCGCGCGACCTATGCCTCGAGCCACAGCACCGACGCTCCCTCGGGGCCGGCCCTGCCCGCGGACGCCGAGGTCCTGCTCGAGCGGCCCGAGTGGTTCGTCTCCGAGCTCGCGATCCCGCTGCCCCTCAAGAAGAAGCTCCGCGACACGGTCGAGAGCGAAGCGCGCCTGTGGTGCGCCTGGGAGGGCGACCTCGAGAGCCTGGGCGAGGCGAGCGCGTCCTTCCGTCTCTACGTCCACCACGGCGACGCCTGGCTTCGCATCGGCGTCGCTCCCGGGATCGCGGCCTCTGCGCCGGAGGGCCAGTCGACGTCGGCGGTCCTGGAGGCGGCCTTGCGCCCCGGGCGGACGCCGTTCCGGCTCGTCTACCGGCTCGGGCCACGCGGCTTCATCGGACCCCA
>CADEEV010000099.1 GCA_902826455.1 uncultured Acidobacteriota bacterium
CGCCCAGGGCGAGCGCGGCTGCATCTTCGGCACCGCCGGCTGCGAGCTCAACCTGGCGCAGCTGCCTGCCAACTTCCGTATTCGCTCCCTCGCGACGCCCGATCCGGACATCCAGCGACCCGGCCAGTGGTCGTTCAACCTCGGCGCCACCCAGGAGCTGTGGAGCCGACTGACTCTGACGGCGGAGTGGTACCACAACCGCTTCACCGACATCACCGAGCGCAACAACGTCGCCCGCAATTTCGACAGCTACACGCGGGTCGATGTCGTCAGCCCAATCGACGGCGCCATCATCCCCGCCTACAACGTGAAGCCGGAGTTCCTGTCTGCGGTCCAGAACGTCGACAACAGCGACTCCGACATCTCGCGCGTCTACAACGGCTTCGAGTTGGGCTTCAACGCCCGGTTGCCGCGCGGCGCCCGCGTGTTCGGCGGCTTCAACCTCGAACGGACCATCTCGAACACCTGCAGCGTCGGCACCGACCCGAACTTCACGGTGTTCTGCGACCAGGCGGAGAACGGCCTGCCGTGGCTCCGGCAGTTCAAGCTGGCCGGCACGTATCCGCTGCCGTGGTGGGGCGTGACCGTGAGCGCGTCGCTGCAGAGCCTGAACGGCTACGTCGTCGGCACCGAGGCGATTCCTTACGGCGTGTTCACCTTCGGCACCGGCTTCGACACGCCGCGTGGCCAGGGCACGTTCTGGAACATCACCCGGAACACCCGCTACGCCGCCAACTGCCAGTCGCCGTGCCGTCCCGGTGAGCTGGTGATTCCCAACCTCACCCAGGCGGCCCTCAACGTGCCGCTCCGCGCGCCGCAGACCGAGTACATGCCGCGAATCAACCAGCTGGATCTGTCGATGTCCAAGACCTTCAACGTCCGTGGCATCCGGGTCATGCCCAAGGTCGACGTCTTCAACGCGACGAACAGCGACCGCTGGTCGTCGATCACCACCGCGCAGTACGCCGCCGCGACCTACCTGCAGCCGGCGACCATTCTCCAGGGCCGGCTCTTCCGGGTGGGGATCGAGTCGAGCTGGTAGACGGCTCGAGACTCGGGTCCCGGAGTTCGGACAACGCACGGACCAAGGGCGGGCCTCAGGGCCCGCCCTTCGTCTTTGTGGCTATACCTGTCCGGCCCACCACCAATTGGGGTGGGGTCTGGCACCGTTGGCACGGGTTTCGTGCTAGACGCCCAGGGCTATACTCGAAACTGCGATGTCGGCAGCATCTGCATCGTTGCGCCTCGCCGTGGCGGCCGCGGTCCTCGCGCTGTCCGGCGCCGGCGCGTACGGCGCGCAAGCGCCCGTGGTGACCGACCTCGACGGACGCGCCGTGGCGCCCCTCGCCGCCGGAAAGTCATTCCTGAGAGAGCTTTAGCTCTAGCAGGCGACGAGCGACACCTTGACGAAACCGCACCGATCGCTACAATAGTCGGTTTGAGCGCTCAAGCGATGCTCCTCATTGACGTCACCCAGATCCCGCCCGAAGGGCTGGAGGTCGATTCCGCCCTCACGGCTGGAGAAATCCACGTCGAGGGCGAGGACTCCTTCCGGCTCGAAGAGGGCGGCCGGCTCGTCTGCCGGGTCGAGAAGGGCGACAGCGACTCGGTCCACGTCCGGGGCCGGCTCGACTGCAGGCTGGGCGTCGAGTGCTCGCGCTGCCTGGAGCCCTTCGCGTACCCCCTCGCGCAGGAGCTCGACCTGTTCTACCTGCCGCGCGTCCCCGGCCTCGACTCCGAGGAGGACGCCGAGCTCTCCGACCGCGAGCTCGTGGTGGCCTACTACGAGGCCGCACGCATCGACCTCGGCGACATGCTGCGCGAGCAGCTCCTGCTCGCCCTGCCCATGAAGCGCCTCTGCAGCGAGAGCTGCGCGGGCCTGTGTCCCGTCTGCGGGACGAACCGCAACCTCGCCGCGTGCACGTGCGTGATCGCGTCCGAGCCTTTCTCTCCCTTCGCGAACCTGATCGGGAAGGGACCCGTCTCCTAAAGGAGCCTTTCCGATGCCGAATCCCAAGCGACGTCACTCGAAGATGCGCCGCGACTCACGGCGCGCCCACGACCATCTCAAGGCCCCGGGCCTGTCGCTGTGCCCGAACTGCCACGAGCCGAAGCTGCCCCACCGCGTGTGCCTGAAGTGCGGCCACTACAAGGGCAAGCCGGCGATCGGAGTCGAGGAAGCCTGAGTAGTCCGTCCGGGTCGCCCCGCGTCGCCGTCGACGCCATGGGGGGCGACCACGGGCCGCGTGTCGTGGTCGACGGCGCCCTCCAGGCCTGCCGCACGCTGGGCATACGTGTCCTCCTCGTGGGACCCCAGGCGATGCTCGGCGAGGAGCTGAAGCGGGTGGGCGGCGACCTCTCGGCAATCGAGATCGTCGACGCTCCCGACGTCATCGGCATGGGGGAGAAGGTCTCCCGCGCGACCCTCAAGAAGCGTTCGTCGATCCAGGTCGCGGTCGAGCTGCTCCGGGACGGCCGAGCGGACGCCTTCTTCTCGGCCGGCAACACGGCGGCCTGCTGGACGATCGCGAAGATGGTCCTCGGCACGCTCGAGGAAGTGGACCGCCCGGCCCTGGCGGCCATCGTTCCCAACGTCACGGGCATGACCGTCCTGCTCGACGTCGGTGCCAACGCCTCGTGCAAGGCGCGCCACCTCGAGGAGTTCGCGGTCATGGGCACCGTCTACACGCGGGCCGTTCTCCACAAGGAGAACCCGAGGGTCGGCCTCATGAGCATGGGCGAGGAGGAGACCAAGGGGAACGACCTCGTGAAGGAAGTCCACGAGGTCCTCAAGGACTCCACCCTGAACTTCGTCGGGAACGTCGAGGGCCACGACGTCTTCACCGGCAAGGTCGACGTGGTGGTGATGGACGGCTTCACCGGGAACGTCGTGCTGAAGGCGAGCGAGACCCTCGCGGAGTCGATCCTCCACCTGTTGAAGGAAGAGCTGATGCGCACGGCCGTGCGCAAGCTCGGGGCCGCCTTGTCGCGCGGCGCCTTCAAGGCCGTGAAGCAGCGCACCGACCCGTCGGAATACGGCGGGGCACCGCTCCTCGGCGTCGCGGGGTGCTGCGTGATCGGCCACGGCAAGTCGAACGCCCTCGCCATCCGCCAGGGCGTGCGTGCCGCCGCGGAGTTCCACTCGAGCGGCGTCAACGAGAAGATCGAGAGCGAGCTGCGCGCCCTCACGGCGCGCAAGGAAGCTCAACCGGTGGCCCAGGCCTGATGCTCGCCTTCGTGTTCCCCGGCCAGGGCTCCCAGAAGGTCGGCATGGGGCGAGCGCTTCAGCAAGCCTTTCCGGAGAGCCGGGCGGTGTTCGAGGAGGCCGACGACGCGCTGGGGTTCGGCCTGTCGCGGCTCTGCTTCGAGGGCCCCGAGGCGGACCTCAACCTGACGGCGAACACCCAGCCGGCGATCCTCGCGACGAGCATCGCGGCCCTGCGGGCCCTCGAAGCCCGCGGCGTGCGCGCCGAGCGCGTGGCCGGCCACAGTCTCGGCGAGTACTCGGCCCTCGTGGCGTCCGGGGTGCTGAGCCTGGCCGACGCCGTCCGTGTCGTGCGCAAGCGCGGCCAGTACATGCAGGAGGCCGTTCCCGTGGGTCAGGGGGCGATGGCGGCGATCCTGGGCCTCGATCTCGAGGCCGTGGAGCGGGCCTGCTCCGAGGCCGCCCAGGGCGAGGTGGTCTCAGCGGCGAACGTGAACTCCCCGGGCCAGGTCGTG
Source organism: uncultured Acidobacteriota bacterium (assembly GCA_902826455.1). Taxonomy (GTDB): domain Bacteria; phylum Acidobacteriota; class Vicinamibacteria; order Fen-336; family Fen-336; genus CADEEV01. The sequence goes on from CADEEV010000099.1 coordinate 3,721, forward strand.
ATCGCCGGCCACGCGGGCGCGGTGGAGCGGGCCTCGGCGGCGTGCAAGGCGGCCGGAGCGAAGCGGGCCGTTCCGCTGCCGGTCTCGGCGCCTTTCCACTGCAGCCTCATGGAGCCCGCCCGCGCCCGGCTCGAAGTCGATCTCGCCGCGATTCCTTTCGCCGATCCCGCGATGCCGCTCATGAACAACGTGGACGCCCGCCTGGTGCGTTCCGCCGCCGAGTGCCGCGACGGCCTCCTGCGCCAGGTGGCGGGGACGGTCCGTTGGCAGCAGGGCATCGAGGCCCTCGCGCGCGAGGGCGTCACCCGCTTCGTCGAAGTCGGGCCCGGCAGCGTGCTGACCGGCCTCATCCGCAAGACCGCGAAGGAGTCCGTGACCATGAACGTCGAGGATCCCGCCTCCCTCGAGAAGACGGTGACGGGCCTGCAGGGAACAGCGTCGTGAGCGGCGTTCTCGAGGGCCGCGTCTCGCTCGTGACCGGCGCCTCGCGAGGCATCGGCCTCAGCATCGCGAAGGCCCTGGCCTCCGCCGGCGCGGCGGTCGTCCTGGGGGCTCGCGACGAGGCGAAGCTCGAGGCGGGCGTCGCGGAGATCCTGGCGGCCGGCGGCAAGGCCACGTCCCTCGCCCTTAACGTGGCCGACGCCGCGGCGGTCGACGACGCCTTCGGGCGCCTCTTCGCGGA
>CADEEV010000100.1 GCA_902826455.1 uncultured Acidobacteriota bacterium
CACCGACCACCTGGGTTTCCATTCGTTCGCTCCTTCATCTCGGCCGCGCCCCTATTGGCTCGAACCACGGTCATCGTGTCGTGACCACAGCGCCTCGTACACGGCCTCTTCGCGGAAAGATGCCGACGACCCCGGGGCCCGGATCCCCGAGGGGAACTCGCCATGCCCGGGCCCCGGTCACCGGTCGCGCCGCTTCAGGAACAGGTGAGGCGCTTCGGCGGCGAGGCCGCGAGCCCACGAGGCAGGCGTCAGCCTGCGCGTGGGGTCCCGCGGGTCGAAGCGCGCGTCGCCCGCGAAGGCCGCAGCGCCGCGCCTGAGGAAGTCCTCGAGCGCGGTCGGCGCGACGCCAGACGACACCGCGAGGGCCATGAGCTCCCGCTCGAGGCGCAGGGCACCGATCGCCTCACGTGCGCCCTGCGCCTCGCCGACCTCGCGCTCGATGACGTCGAGCGGGTCCACCGCTTAGCCCCGCGTCGGGATGAGGCCGGCCCGGAGCAGCACGTCCTTCTGCGGGTCGCCCGTCAGCGGCTTGTTGCGGTCCGCCTCCCGCTTGGCCGGGGCGCCGTCGTCCGGGCCGATGGCCACGAGCACCGCGTCAGCGATGCCGGCGTACGCGGACGCCGCCCCCTGGAGGTCGCGCAGCTTCTCGGCCTCCTCCGGGTGTTCGCGCCGCACCCGGGCGAGTCGCATCTCGGCCACCTTCTCGCCATCGACGAGGTCCGCGAGGTAGGGCGCGCCCGGCGACTGCGGGTCGTTCCTGGGACGCGAGTCGACGACCCGCGGCCCGCTCTCCAGGGCCCAGGTCGTGAACAGGTCGCCCTGGGAGTCGGCGGTCGAGTACAGGAGGAACCTGTTGAGCGGGTCGAGGCCGCGGACGGAGTCCCGGAGCTCCTTGGCGCGGGCCTCCTGCGCCGCCCGCTCCGTCGGGTCCGAGGCGGGCTTGAAGCCCACGCGCCCCACCAGCGCCGCCTCGCCGCGCGTGACCTGCTCCAGGATCGTCCCCGCCGTCGCCTTGCGGAAGCCCTCGACGGAGGCGCGGGCCTCGGCACGCAGGGCGTTCAGCGCGCGCGCCTTGCCCACCACCGACAGCTCCGAGTCGGCGTCCACCTCGGCCACCCGGGCGTCGAAGCGCTCCATCTGCGGCGCGAGCTCGCCGAGAACCCGCTCACGGAGGCTCTCTGCCCACGCCTTGTTCGCCCGGCTCACGGAGTCGCCGTGCACCTTCGCCATCAGCCTCGTCACTTCCGCGACCTGCTTACGGTTTGCCATGTCGTCTCCCGTCATCCAAAGGCGCAGGGCCTGGCCTGCGCGTCCACGTTCTCTCGTCCAGTCTTTGGTCGGTTCCCTACGGGGATTCCGGCCCCGGGAGCTCGAGCGGCGCGACCTGGGTCCTGCGCCTCAGCTCCTCCATGAAGTCGTCGAACGCGGGCCTGTCCGTGTCGGCCATTAGCGCCAGGCTGCGGAGCATGCTGCCGCGCAGCTCCTGCTCCAGTTCCGCGTCGCTCGCTTCCCGCAGCCTGCCCGGCCGCAGGGTCACGTCCCCGGCGATGTCCACGGGCAGCGCGACCTTCCCCTCGATGCGCTCGAAGACGGTCTTCAGCGCCTGCGGGTTGCCGGTCTGGACCAGGTCGAGGAGCGTATCGACCACGTAGTCCTTCCAGGTCGCGCCGCGGGACTTCCAGGGCTCGCGGTCGCACGGCTCGTTGAGCTTCGCGAGTAGCGCGTCGCTCAGCACTCTCGGGGACTTCGGGCGACCGGCCCTGTTTCCGTTCCACTCCGCGCCAGGTTTGAAAGTCATGTCTAGCAATCCCGTAGTTTTTCTAGGGCGCCGCCCGAAGCGGGGCGGCGCGTATCTAGCAGCTCGCGTCGATATCCACGGTGGATCTGCTTCATTGGCCACGGTGGATCTCTCTCGACGTTGCCAATGGTTTTGGCTACGTTTCCACTCAAACCCTTTGAAATCAGCAAGGTTGTAATGTTTTCAATGTTTCTATCCATTAACTCTTTGCAGAAATAAGGAAGGGACTTGGCCCTTCCCTCCCTCTAGCCCCTTAAGGAGGTGAGCCAACGATCACAACCAAGACAACGTCATTGGATCCAAAGGGCTTGTGACGTTTTCATTGGTACAACACCAACAACCCTGAGAGTCGAGGCCTAGGACGCAGGTCATTGGTCGTCTCCCGTGCCCAGTCCGCCGCGCTGCCTGAATCCCCGAGCCCACCCGGCGTAGGTCTTCGTCGTGCTGAGCGGCGGCATGCCCGGGCCCTGGCCGGCTCCCCACCTGGTGACGTCATCCTGGTTCACCCGCAGCGCCTTCTTCGATTCGAAGCCGAGGAGCTCCATGATCCGTGTGACTCGGCTTTGCGCCTGCTCCGTGCGCTTCTCGACGTCGAGCCCGAGCAGGCCCCAGACCACCGTGTGCGGGACGCGGTAGCTCGCACCAGGATCAGGGAACGCGGCGCGCAGCGTGGGCTCCCACGGGTCCTCGGTCCTGCGCGCCTCCTGCTCGCGGCCTGCCTCGGCCCAGAGCTCCTTCGGCAGCCTGATCGCCTCGCCCTTCGCCTCGCGCTCCGCGGCCTCGGCCCAGATCTGGTCGCGGTCCCTGCGGATCGCCGCGACGTCGACAGTGTCCACCGCCACGGGCCAGATGCGGCGGTTGCCAGTGGTCCCAGTGAGGTAGCTGCGCTTGTTGGTGGTGCCGATGATGACGAAGTGCCGTGGCGCCTCCGTGGCCGAACGGGCGTAGGCGAGACGCACGGGCCCATCGACGCGCCGCGAGAGCGATGCCTTGAGCTGGTCGGTCTCGCGCCTGCCGAGGTTGAGGCACTCGGCGGCCTCGATGATCCACTTGCCGCCGGTCCGCTCGATCATCTGCTGCGACTCGACGCCGAGCGGCAGGTCGTCCGAGAACCACTCGGGGTCGTCGCACATCGCGAGCAGCCCCGTGGACTTCTCCCTGCCCTCCGGGCTCTCGAGCACCGGGAGCTCGTCGAATTTGCAGCCGGGCTCGCGCACGCGCCGCACGGCTGCGATGAGGAACAGTCGGCTGACGGCGCGCACGTACTCGGTGTCGGCGGCGCCGAAGTAGTCGCGCAGCCAGAAGTCCACGCGGGGCGTCCCGTCCCACTTGAGCCCCGAGAGGTAGTCGCGCACCGGATGGAACGGGTTGAGCCGCGCGATGAACTTCACGCGCTCGGCGAAGGACTCCATCGACGGTCGAAATCCGAAGCGCTCCTGGGAGCGGTACCACAGCGCGCTTGTCTCCACGTCCTCTAGCGAGCGCCACCTGCTGTCGCTCGACTGCCGCAGGAGGAACTTCTTGGAGAACGAGTCCCAGGCGACGTCGGCGCCGAGGTTGAGGAGCGCCGCCCCGACGTTGCCGGGGCTGGTGGGCGACTTCTCCCCGGAGGACTTCGTCTCGAAGGTCGCTAGCGCGGCAGCGTAGGCTTCGGCCTGCGAGTCGTCGAAGAAGCCCTCGCCCTGGTCCGCCCCGTGGAACAGGTCCACGAGCGCGGGCCGCCGGTTCGCCTCGAGCCACCCGGGCTTCATGATGGCGTCCTCGGCCCGCTCGACGGCCGCCTCGCCCTGGTTCTGCTGTCTCAGCAGGCGCACGAGTGCGGCTCGGGAAAGACCCTTGCGAAGCGCCCACAGAGACAGCTGGAACGCGCCCTCCCGGTCGAGCGAGTGCTGGGCGAGCGTTTCGTGCAGTCGGTCGCGCGCGTCGTCGGCGTCGGCCTGGGACGGTTTCGTGTCCCACCCGTCGATCACGGCGCGACACTTCTCGGCCAGCAGTGTCATCCGCTCGTCGAGCGTCGCGTCGGCGTCCTCGTCCTGGGCGTGGGCATGCTTCGCCTCGAAGCCGGCCTCGACCTCCTTGAGGCCGAACAGGATCAGCAGGTTCCGCAGCTTCGCCTTCTGCGCCTTGCGCGCCTGCTCTCCGCGCACGCCGCGCATCAGCCGGATGCAGAGGGCACGCGCCTCGCCGCGACCGATGCTCTGGTCGGCCCAGGGCTTGGTCGGGTCGTGCGGCTTGGCCGCCGTCACCGCGGCTCCTCGAAGACTGGGCCCTCGTGGTTGATCATCCGGGCGATGGCGCCCAGGCGCGCCACAACGAGCGGCGTAGTGCGCGCCGGGCCGCCGGCCATCCAGCCGGCGAGTTCGTTGTCGGACGGGAACCCG
>CADEEV010000101.1 GCA_902826455.1 uncultured Acidobacteriota bacterium
GGGCCGTGCGATAGCCGGCGTCCTTCAGGACCGAGGCGATCGTGGGGTTGAAGTCGAGGAGCACCGGGTGCGTCTTGCTGTAGCCGTTCTGCGACGGCGTGCGGCCGGTGTGCATCATCACGAAGCTGCCGCGGGTCTTCGGCCAGAAGGTGTAGGCCTGGTCGAACACGGTCGCCCGTTTCGCCAGGGCGTCGAGGTGCGGCGACGTGGGCCGCGCGTAACCGTACGCCCCGAGATGGTCGGCGCGCAGCGTGTCGATCGTGATCAGCAGGATCGAGAGCCCGCTGCCCCTGGGCGGGGCCGGGGACGGCGACGGCGGCGCCTCCCGGGGCCGGCACGCGCACACGAGCAGCGCCCCGAGCGCGAGCCAGCGCCTCATGCGCGGTCTCCCGTCACCGCCACGTGCCGCTGGTCCTCGCCGGCATGCTCCAGGTGCACCTCGATGACCCGGCTCCACGGCCGGAAGGAGAGCCGCTCCGGCCACTCGATCGCGAGCACGCCGCGTGGTCCCGGCAGTTCTTCGAGCCCGAGCTCCCGGTCGGCAGCGCCGCCCAGGCGGTAGAGGTCGACGTGGTGCAGCGTCAGGCGGCCCGGGTACGACGTCATGAGCACGAACGTCGGGCTCGCCACCTCCCCCGGGTCCGCCCCGAGACCGCGGGCGAGGCCGCGCACGAACGCCGTCTTGCCCGCGCCCAGCTCGCCGGACAGCAACACCACCTCGCCCCCTCGCAGCGTCCGCCCGAGGCTCTCGGCGATCGCCTCGGTCTCCGCCGGGGTTTTCGTCAGCGTGCTCATGCGCGAGCCGCCAGCTCGTGGATCGCGGCCGGGAGCTCGTCGGCGACGTCGCCGGCGAGGATTCCCTCTTCGCCGCGGCGCGCCGCGATCCGATCGGCCGCATGCCCATGAACGTAGGCGGCCGCAGTGGCGGCGGTCCACCCGTCGAGGCCCCGCGCCAGGAGCGCGCCGACGATGCCGGCCAGCACGTCGCCGGCGCCGGCCACGGCCAGGCCCGGGTTGCCGGTCGGGTTCACGGCCACACGGCCCTGGGGCTCGGCCACCAGGGTCTGGTGCCCTTTCAGGACCACCGTCGCTCCCGTCGCCTTCGCGAGGCGGCGGGCGCTGGCCAGGCGCTCCGCCTGAACCGCCCGGGTCGACGTCCCGAGCAGGCGCGCCGCCTCGCCGGGGTGCGGCGTGAGAACGGTCGGTGGCTTGCGCGCCCTCAGCCGCTTCCCGAAGTCACCCGGCGCCACCAAGGCGTTCAGGCCGTCGGCGTCGATCACGAGCGGCACGGGACACGCGGCCACGAAGCGGCGGACGAAGGCGCGGGTCTTCGGCGTGTTCCCGAGCCCCGGTCCGAGCACGACGGCCTTCGCCGCGGCCGCCAGGGCGAGCGCGCGACGCACTCCAGCGCCTTCCACTCGCAAGGGACTCGCCATCAGCTCCGGCCGGCCCTGGGCGACCCGCGGCAACGCCGCCGGCGCCGTCGCGACCGTGACGAGGCCGCAGCCCGCGCGCAGCGCCGAGCGGCCCGCGAGGATCGCCGCACCGCTCTTGCCGGGGGACCCGGCGATCACCAGGACGTGTCCTTGGACGCCCTTGTGGCTGGTCCGGGCGCGCTTCGGCCAGGCCGCGCGCGCGTCGACGGCTTCGGTCACGAACAACGACGCCTGCAGGGCGGGCAGGCCGATGTCGGCCACGACGACCTCGCCTGCCGCCTCGGCCGCGGGAGCGAAGAGCAGCGCCGGCTTGAGCGCCGCGAACGTCACGGTCAGCGACGCGCGGAGCGCGCTGGCCGGTAGCGCCGAGGCGTCCGAGTCGAGGCCGGAGGGCACGTCGATCGCGACGAGGGGCCGGCGCTGGCGGCGGCCGAGGTCGCGGATGACGGTGGCGGCGAGGCCCGAAGGCGCGGCGCGCAGGCCGGTGCCGAAGAGGGCGTCCACGACCACGTCCGCCTCGAGCACGGTCGCGCGCACCTTGTTCCAGGCCGCGGCGTCGGCGAGCTCCACGACGCGACCGCCGGCCCGCTCGAAGATCGCCCGGTGGCGGGTGGCGTCCGACTCCTTCGTCGTGCGGCCGGGAAGCGCGAACACGGCCGGCGATCGGGCCAGCAGGCGGCGGGCGACGACGTAGCCGTCCCCGCCGTTGTTGCCGGGCCCGCACAGGATCGCGACCCGCTGCGCCGCCGGGTAGCGCGTCTCGATCTCCCGCGCCACCGCGGCGCCCGCGCTCTCCATGAGCGCCATGCCGGGAAGGCCGAGGCCGTCGATGGCCGCGGCGTCCGCCGCGCGCATCTCGGCCGCCGTGAGGACCGGGATCACGCCCGGGCCCGCAGCAGGACCACGGCGATCACGAAGGCGCCGAAGGCGAACCGGTAGAAGGCGAACGGACGGTAGGTGCGGGTCTTCACGTAGGCGAGGAGCAGGCGGATGCTGAGGAAGCCCGAGAGCGCCGCGGCGGCCATGCCGAGCAGCACCGGGGTCGCATGGCCCGACGCGAGCAGGGCCGGCACCTTGAGCGCCGCGGCGCCGAAGGTGATGGGCGTCGCCAGCAGGAAGCTGAAGCGCGCGGCCTCCTCGCGCTCGTAGCCGAGGAACAGCGCCATGCTGATCGTGGCGCCCGAGCGCGACACCCCCGGCACGATCGCCGCGGCCTGGGCCATGCCGATCAGGGCCGCGTGGCCGACGCCGATGCCCCGGGAGCCGGCCCGCGACGCGCGGGCGTCGGCGAGCAGCAGGACGCCTCCCATCACGAGCATGGTGACGGCCACCAGCAGCGGTGAGCGGAACGTGGTCTCGACCCGCTTCTCGAGCAGCAGGCCGGCGATCGCCGCGGGCACGGAGCCGAGGGCCACGAGCCACAGCAGCCGCGCGTCGGGGTCGGCGAACGGCTTGCCGCTCACGATCCCCCCGAGGCCGGCGCGGACCAGGCGCAGCCAGTCCCCGAAGAACGCCGCCACGACGGCGGCCAGCGTCCCGAGATGCAGCGCCACGTCGAAGGCGAGCGGCTGCTCGTCCCAGCCGAGCAGCCAGGGCACCACGATGAGGTGGCCGGAGCTGCTGATCGGGAGGAACTCGCCGAAGCCCTGGACGAGGCCCAAGAGCAGGGCCTGGAATGCGGTCATCGGGCCGCGCTCACCTCGAACCGACAGTCGTT
>CADEEV010000102.1 GCA_902826455.1 uncultured Acidobacteriota bacterium
TCGGGTTCCACGTCACTTGCCCTCGGGAGACCGCGAATCTCCACCGCCGGCGATCGTTTTCATAATGTCGCGTTGTGACCGAAAAGGGAGCGCCCTATTCGCGCTGCGCCAGTAAATAAACGGCGCACAGCGGCCGGTCGAACGCAGGAATAGAAAGGCGGGCGCGGGGCACCGATCCCGCGCCCGCCCGGGGCTACGCCGACTTGCGCCCCATGAGCCGCTCCAGCTTGTTCGCCAGCTTCGCCCGCTCGGGCATGGGCACCGACAGGTCGCCGATCTTCTCTTCCATCTCGGAGACGATGCGAGCGACGTCGCTGGGCCCGAGCTTCGTGACCGACACGCGAAACACCTCGCCCTCAAGAGGGTCCTCGAGGGCGTTCGCGCTGAGCCGTCGCGCGATCGCGTGCAGCTCGCGCCGCAGGTCAGACTTGGAGGCTCCGTGAGCCGGGCCGTAAGACGCGTCGCATCCGATCTCGACGAACTGCCCGTCGGTCTTCTCATTCGTCTCGGACGTGCGGCGCAGCACGCCGGAGGCGTCGACCGCCTTGGTGAACGCCCCGGCGTCCAGCTCCCCCACCCTCGCCCGCAGCTTGATGTGCCCGCTCGCGATGGAGAGGGGCCGCCCCGACTTTGACAAGATCCCGATCCCAGACACTGACATGTTCGATCTCCCTATTCGCCGCCGAGGGATGTCCTTGGGGCAATCCGAACATAGGTGCCCGAGCCGGAACTCGCTCCGCCCGAACTACGCCACTTTCTTCAATTGGGACCCTTGCGCTGAGGCGGGCGGTCGGTGCTCTCCGGACGCTAGGACGGGGCCTCGCCCAGGGCGACCGCGATCAGGGTCCTTGCGGCGGGATGCGCGATGCCCAGGCCCCGCAGCGAGCGCTCGGCGCTGGCGCGCCAAGGCTGGCCTCGCCGGCCCGGGCGCTTGGCGCCCCGCTCGTCGGCGAGCATGCCCTTCAGCATCCCGCACCACTCGGTCAAGGCGGCGTGCGCACTCTCGATGTCAGCCCACACCGGCTGGACGTGGGCGGGCCGCGGCGTCCTCTCGGGCAGGCCTGGGCTCAGTCGCCGGAGTGCGCCCTTGGCGATCTTGATGTGGCGGCCGATCGCGACGAGCGCTGTCTCGAGGTCGTGGAGGTCGGCGGGCGAGCTGGCCTTGTGCAGCGCCGCGAAGGCGCCTAGGTCTCCGAGCACGGCGAGGACCTCGTCCCTGGACTTGAGCCGCGGCAGAGATCGCAGCTCCGAGGTCACGTCCGCAAAACGCTCGGCGCCAAGTGCGCGGCGGCAGTACTCCTCGGCCGACTCACCCGGCTCGCTGAACGTCACCGCACTACCGCCTCTGCTTCCGGGGCCCGCCTTCCGGCTTGAGCCCGGCGAAGAGCTCGGCGAGCTGGACGCCCAGAGCCGAGGCCAGCGCGCCGATGTTCACGAGGGCCGGGTTCCGCTCGCCGCGCTCTATGCCTCCCACGTAGGTGTAGTGCATGCCCGCCCTGTGGGCGAGCTCCTCCTGGGACCAGCCCCGCGCGTTCCGCAGCTCGCGCACCCGCCTGCCGAACCCGGCCTGCAGCCCTTCCACGGGGCGAAGAGTGCGCGCCGTTGACGTACGGGGACCAGAGACTATAAGTATTATCGCGTCCGTGGACTCCCAGACCCTCGAGCTCGTCGGTCGTCACCGCCTGGCGAGCGAGCTTCTCCAAGCCGGGCTCGAGGTCGCCTTCCCCGCCCGGGACCGCGGGATCGACCTGATCGCCTACGTCGACGTGGACCCTGCGGGCTCCCGCTTCGTCGCCCGCCCGATCCAGATGAAGGCGGCGTCCCGGCGCTCGTTCGGGATCTTCCGGAAGTACGAGAAGTTCCACGACCTGCTCATCGCCTTCGTGTGGAACGTGGACGGTGCCGAGCCGCCGGAGACGTACGCCCTTACATACGCGGAGTGCCTCGCGATCGGCGAGGAGATGGGCTGGACCAGGACGGCCTCGTGGCTTGAGCACGGGGACTACGGCACCACCAGACCCGGCCGCCGCCTTCAACATCTGCTCGCCCCCCACCTGATGACCGGCCAGAGTTGGACCGAAAAGGTCGCTGACCGCGCGCCGCAAGCCGTATCCGCTCGCTAGCACCACAGGATCCAGCCCG
>CADEEV010000103.1 GCA_902826455.1 uncultured Acidobacteriota bacterium
CCGTATCCATCACCGGCCACACGAGCGGCAGGCCACGCAACTCCGCGACCTGCTGCAGCACGCGGCTTTCCGGCATCACCGTCTGCGAACCGACCCAGTTCTGCTGGCCGTTGGCCTCCTCGATCGACAGCCACACCAGCGTCACCGGGCGCTCGCTGCCCCAGACCGGCAGGTCGCTGGTGGTGAGGAGGCGGTCGATGGAGGCGCGGTCGAAGCCGACCTGCAGCGTGCCGTCCGGATTGTTGCCGAAGCGCTGGACCAGGCTGCCCGCGTCGGCCAGCACCGCCGGACTCAGCCGTTCGCCGGCATCGCGTCGGCCGCTCGTGCGGACCGCCACGGTCTTGAGCGCGGCGGCGAACGCCACCTTGCGGGTAGCTTCGCCCGTGCCGGCCACGGCGACCGACGCCTCGTACAGACGCGGCACCACGACGGCGCCGGAGGCCGGTGACGCGATTGCCACCACGCTCGCGACGGCCAGCATCCAGCCCCCGAGGACCCGGCGCGGACGTCGAGGTGACGGTCGGTTGTCAGGTGTCGGCGTCATGGAGCCTTGGAGGGACGCGCGGTGGTCCATAATTCGCATGAGGTCCGGGCAACAAGGCTGTGTAAAATACCACACGACCCGCCCAGCGGCCCCGATTCCCCCTCCCGTTCCGAGCGACCGCCCGCCCATGACTTCACCTTCCCTGACCTACCGCGATGCCGGCGTCGATATCGACGCAGGCGACGAACTCGTCGAGCGCATCAAGCCCCACGTCCGCCGCTCGATGCGGCCCGAGGTGCTCGGCGGCCTGGGCGGCTTCGGCGCGCTGGTCGAGGTCCCCGTGGACCGCTACCGCCGACCGGTCCTGGTCTCGGGCACGGATGGCGTCGGCACCAAGCTGCGCCTCGCCATCGAGACCGGTCGCCATGACACGATCGGCATCGACCTGGTCGCCATGTGCGCCAACGACGTCGTCGTGCAGGGCGCCGAGCCGCTGTTCTTCCTCGACTACTACGCGACCGGCAAGCTCAGCGTCGACGTGGCGGAGTCGGTCATCAAAGGCATCGTCGAGGGCTGCATTCAGGCGGGCGCGGCGCTGATCGGCGGCGAGACCGCGGAGATGCCCGGCATGTATGCCGCCGGCGATTACGACCTGGCGGGGTTCTGCGTCGGCATCGTGGAAAAAGACGCGATCATCGACGGCAGCCGCACGCGCCCGGGCGACGTGATCATCGGCCTGCCCTCCTCCGGACCGCACTCGAACGGCTACTCGCTGATCCGCAAGCTGCTCAAGACCGCGAAGGCGACGCCGACGACGAAACTCGACGGCGGCACCTTGTACGACGCGCTGCTCATACCGACGCGCATCTACGTCAAGCCGCTGCTCGCGCTCGCCAAGTCCGTCCCGGTCCACAGCTTCGCGCACATCACGGGCGGCGGTCTGACGGAAAACATTCCGCGCGTCGTCCCGAATGGCCTCGAAGTCCTGCTCAGCGCGCAGACGTGGACACCGCCGCCCGTGTTCGAGTGGCTGCAACGCGCGGGCAGTATCCCGCCAGACGAGATGTATCGGACCTTCAATTGCGGGATCGGCATGACGGTCTGCGTCGCAGCCGAGCATTGCGAGCGCGCGCTCGGCGTGCTGCGCGAGCACGGCGAGCAGCCGGTCGTCATCGGTGAAGTCCGGCGCGGCGACGGCGGCGTCATCATCCGCGGATGAGCCGGCTGCCGATCGCAATTCTGATTTCCGGCCGCGGCACGAACATGCGCGTCGTCGCAGAGCGCGCAGCCGGCGGCAGTTTGCCCGTCGACGTGCG
>CADEEV010000104.1 GCA_902826455.1 uncultured Acidobacteriota bacterium
GTTCGTGGCTTGCGGCACCAGGGCTTCGGCCCTCGACAGCAGGACCTCGGCGATGCGGGCGATGGCCGAGTTCTCGTCCGGCCGCGCCGCCTGGCGCCGGGCGTCGCGCGCGGCACGGCCCACGGGATCGTTCGGCATGTCCTGGCCGTCGATCCAGTCGTCGGTGTCCCAGTCGAGCCCCGGCTCCGGCGCCGTGATCGTCGCGAGAGGCAGGAGCGCCGCCAGGCGGCGCTCGTCGTCGGCGCGGCCCGGCGCGAGAGACGCGATGTCCGCCTCGATCAGGGCCAGGACGCGTGGCCGTCCCAGGAGCTGCGCGAGGCGCCGCAGCGAGCGCTGGTCGGTCTCGAAGGCCGAGCAGTAGCACGTGCCCTCTTCCGGGAGCAGTGCCGAGAGGTACTCGCCCACGGCGCCGCGGATGTCGCGAATCTCCTCGCGCAGCACCCCCGTCTCGAAGGCGAAGAAGCGCGGCCGGGCGAGCAGCTCGCGCCCGCGCTCGACGACCTCGAGCGCTTCCTTCATGTGGCCGTAGTCCCAGAGCAGCGTCGCGAGCTCGGAGACGCGATCCGGGTTGCGCGGGTCGTTCTCGAGGATGTGCCGCCAGTGGGCGAGGGCGGCCTCAGGCCGGCCGCTCTCCTCCTCGAGCTCGCCCAGCTCCGTCCACAGCGGAGCCGGGTCCACGAGTGCCGGCGCGGTGCGCGCGACGAGGGCGCGTGCGGGCGCGGCGTGGGCCGGGTCGAGACCGGCGAGGGACCGGTGGAGCGAGAGCACGCTGCGGGCCAGGGGCTCGTCGCCGGGATAGGCGCCGGCCAGGCGATCCGCCGCGGCCACGGCCTGCTCGAAGCGCGACAGGCGCGACCAGCCCTCGAACAGGAGGCGGTCGCGCACCGGCGTCGCCGCTTCGGCCTCGAGGGCGCCGAGGCGCGCCTCGAGGGTCCCCGCGAGCATCTCGCGCGCGAAGAACTCCTCGCGGCGCGCCGGGTCGCTCGCGAGCACGGCCCAGCCCCGTTCCTCGAGGAGCGCGTCCTCGACGACCACGCGATCCTGGGCGCGCTTCGCGAGGGCCACGGCCCCGAAACGCGCGAGCTCCCGGTCCCAGTCGCTGCGGGTCTGGAGGTGGCTCCGGGCCTCGCGGAAGACGCGGCTGCTGTGGGGGAAGCGCTCGAGAGCCTGCAGGCGCACCCAGTCGGCCCAGGGCGCGAGCCGCACGCGCTGGCCCACGCGCGGCTGCTCGGGCAGCTCGAGACGGACCGGCGAGGCCTCGAGGCGGGCGAACAGCTCGGCGCCCCGGAAGCCGGCCGCGAGCTGCCGGGCCAACGTGTCGAGCTCGCGGTGGCGCGAGCGCTTCGCGTACCAGCGCGCCGCGGCCGGCCACCAGCCCGGTCCCTTGAAGCGGGTGAGCGCCTGCTCGTAGCGCGGGCCGAGCTCGTCGTCGAGATTCCAGCCCTCGAGGCGCTGGGCGAGGTCGAGCCAGAGCGCCTCGGCCTGCGGCATGCGGTCCATCTCCCCGAGCAGGAGCGCGACGGACGCCTTGTGGGTGGGATCGCGCTGGTCGAGACGGCTCACGGCGTCGTCGAGGAGCTGACGGTAGGAGTTCGCCTCGTCGGGCGCCGGCACCCGACGCCAGCTCTCCTCCGGCGCCACGTCGTACTCGGAATAGGCCGGCGGCGCGAGGGACGGGCGCGTGCCGTCGCCGGCCGCGCGCTGCAGCCTCGCCTTGAACAGGCGCGCCTCCTCGGCGATCGGGCCCTCGACCTGGCGCAGGGCCAGCAGCGCGCTGCGCCGTGCCGCGTCCGCCGCCT
>CADEEV010000105.1 GCA_902826455.1 uncultured Acidobacteriota bacterium
CAGGCGGTGGAGAATCTGCTTCACCCGCTCGGTCAACGGGCCGGCGTCATCGGTGTCGCCGCGGTGGCGCAGCAAGTTCGTGAGGACCTGCTTGATGGCCGCGGTGACGATCACGAAGTCCTGGTCGTAGGGGCTGCCGGCCGCGGGGTCCGTCGACTCGGCCCAGCCGTGGGCGGGCCGCTTGATGTAGTCGATGACGATCGCCGTCGCTTCCTCTCGCAGCGGCTCGAGCTCGTCGTCGCGCGAGGGGTCGTCCGGGTTCAGCATGGCCTGGCGGCGGGCCTGCTCGATGGTGATGAGCGCCGGCATGGCTCAGTAGCTCCGTCCCGTGGCGCCCTGCCCACCCCGCGGTCCCTGCGGGCCGGCCGGACCGATGTTGCCGGTCTTCCCCTGGTCGCCGCGCCGCACCGCCATGGTCCAGGCCTTGGCCGCGTCCTCGCCGGCGCCTGGCTTCAGGTCGGTGGACGCAGTGGCCACCCACATGTGGCCAGCCCACGTCACGGCGTCACCGGCCTCGTAGGACTTTCCGTCTCGGAACACGCCGCGGTAGATCGTGGTTGCGAGGGTGTGGCGGAAGGTCTTCACGACCTGGCCGGCGAGCTTGTACTCACGGACCAGCACCCGACCCCCGTCTTCGACCCGCTCGTCCACGTCGTCGTGGCCGACGCCGTCGCGACCATTGGTGCCGTCGCGCCCAGGGTCACCCTTCGTCCCGACGACCAAGCCGAGCGACTTCGTGGATCCGTCGGTCAGCGTCACCACCAGCGCCCCGTCGCGATCAATCACCGCGCCGGCCAGGCCGACGCCGTCGCGGCCTGGCGTGCCGTCGGCACCCTTCTGCCCGGGAGCGCCGGCCGCACCATCCTCACCGCGCGCACCCGCGGCGCCGGCCGGACCAGCCGGACCAACTTCGCCGGCCGGGCCTGGGTCGCCCTGCGGGCCGGCCGGGCCTGGGTCGCCCTTGTCTCCAGGCGCGCCGTCGGCGCCGCGCTCTCCTTGCGGCCCGGGCGCGCCGTCGGCGCCGCGTTCACCGGCCGCTCCAGCGGCGCCATCCTGTCCGACCGCACCAGCCTCGCCGCGCTCTCCGGCAGGACCAGGCGCGCCGTCAACCCCGTCCCGACCAGCAGGACCTGCGGGACCAGTTGGGCCCGGCACGCCGGGTAGCGACTTCTGTTCGTCGGCGCGCAGCGAGATCTCGCGAAGCAGGCCCGCCAACGCTTCCAGTTCTCGGCCTTGCTCTGCGACCTTGGCTTCGATGGTGGCGTGACGCGTCCGAATCAACTCGAGGATCTCTGGCGTGATGCCCTCGACCACGCCCTCCACCAGCGCCTTCAGCACCTCGGGTGTCATGCGAGCGCCGGCTCCATGGCGGCCTTCTTCCTGAACGCTGGGCCAGAGGTCACACGCCCGATCGCCTTGACCTCGGATGGATCGACTTTCAGATCATCGGGCGGCGCAGGTGGCAACGCCGGTGCCGCCTTCACCGGCTTGGCGAACGGCTTGTCGGCGTCGCGCTCTGCCAGCGCCTCGATCGAGTAGTTCTGCTGCTGCGACATCGGCGAGTCGCCGCCCTTCTTGGGGCCCAGGCCGTGGAACTTGCGCCGCAC
>CADEEV010000106.1 GCA_902826455.1 uncultured Acidobacteriota bacterium
CAGCTGTCGGCGCGGCGCCGCAGGGTCGCGACCAGTTGCAGCAGGCCGCCGCTCGAATAGTCGTCGACCAGATGCGTGACCTCGCTGCGGATCACGGAGTCGACTTCGCGGTCGAGCACGCGCGCGGTGAGCACGTACACCGCGGTCAAAACCAGGGTAATCGCCGCGGCGAAGATGACGACGAACAGCGCGGCGAGGCGCGCCGAGGACAGCCGCATGCGCGGCGGCGCGGTCATGAGCGGAGGGTTGCTCTGAATATCATTCCTTCAGAACATAACCCGCGCCCCGCACGGTGTGAATGAGCGGCTTGGGAAAGCCCTTGTCGATGGCATTGCGCAGCCGGCTCATGTGCACGTCCGTGATGTTGGTCTGCGGATCGAAATGCAGGTTCCACACGCCTTCCAGCAGCATCGTGCGCGTCACCGTCTGGCCGGTGTGGCGCACCAGGTATTCGAGCAGCTGGAATTCCTTCGTGGTCAGCTCGATGTTGCGTCCGGAGCGGGTGACGCGACGCGCCAGCAGGTCGAGCTCGAGATCGGCGATTTTCAGCCGAGTCGTCTCGCTCGCCGCCGCGCCGCGTCTGTTCAGCGCCTCGATGCGTGCCAGCAGCTCGGCGAAGGCGAAGGGTTTGGTCAGGTAGTCGTCGCCGCCGGCTTTCAGGCCGTGCACGCGGTCATCGACGGTGCCGAGTGCGGACAGGATCAGCACCGGCGTGCGATCGCTGCGCTCGCGCAGTGAGGTGATGATCGCCAGTCCGTCGAGATACGGCAGCTGGCGATCCGCGATGATCACGTCGTACGGACCGCGACCGGCCTTCTCCATGCCGTCGCGGCCGTCCGGGCTGTGCTCGACGCTGTAGCCGCTCTCGCGCAATCCCTTGACGAGATACTCGGCGGCTTGCAGGTCGTCTTCGATCAGGAGCAGGCGCATCAACCTCAACTCAACCGACACGCACGGGCACGAAGATCTGCGCATTATCGCGCTCGATCAATAGCGCGACCACTTTGCCGTTGCGCTTCTTCGCCGCGGCCCGCAGCTCGTCGATCGACTTCACCTTGGCGCCGTTGACGCCGAGGATGATGTCGCCGGGCTGCACGCCCGCGCCCGCCGCCGGTCCGTCGACCTGCTCGACCAGCAGGTCGCCGTCGGTCTCGGCCTGGCGCTTCTCCTGCTGCGTCAGCGGCCGCACCGCGAGTCCGAGCTTTGAGGTCTCATCGCTCCCCTGCGAGTCGTTGTTGGCGACGCGCTCGTTCTTGTCCTCCATCTGCACCGGACGCACCGTCAGCTCCTTGGGGCCGCCGTTGCGCCACACCTCGATGTTGACCTGCGAGCCGGGCTTCTTGGCCGCGACCAGCACCGGCACCTGCGAGGAGGTCTCGATGGTGTCGCCGTCGACCTTGAGGATCACGTCGCCGGCCTTGATGCCGGCCTTCTGGCCCGGGCCATCGTCTTCGACCTGGCCGACCAGCGCGCCGCGCGGACGGTCGAGGCCGAACGACTCCGCGAGCTGCGCGGTGACGTCCTGGATGGAGACGCCGATGCGGCTGCGGGTGACGTGACCGGTCTTGATCAGCTGATCCTTGACGCTGCTC
>CADEEV010000107.1 GCA_902826455.1 uncultured Acidobacteriota bacterium
CTCGGTCGCGGACTCCACCACGTCCCGGATCTCGCTCGTCACGCGCCGCAGCACCATGCGGCCGCTCGAGATGCGGGAGATGTCGATGAGGTCGTCCACCATGCGCCCCATCAGCCGCAGCTGACGCTCGATGATCGCGCGCGCCTTGCCTCCCTCGGGCGAGTCGGAGGGCACGAGACGCAGCACCTCGGCGGCGTTGCGCAACGCGCCCAGGGGATTGCGCAGCTCGTGGGCCAGCACCGCGAGGAACTCGTCCTTGCGGCGGTCGCCCTCTTCGAGAGCCTGCTTCTGGCTGCGGACCAGGAGCTCGGCCTTGCGGCGCTGGGCGATGTCGCGGAACACCAGCACGACACCGGTCAGCTCGCCGTCCTCGGTGAGGATCGGGGCCGCGCTGTCGTCGATCGGCACCTTGGTGCCGTCGCGGCGCACGAGCTCCGTGTGGTTCTCGAGGCCGACGACGACCCGCTCCTTGAGGACGCGCGCGACCGGGTCGCGGCCCGGCGCTCCCGAGCCTTCCACCTGGATGTGGAACACCTCGCCGATCGGCCGGCCCTCCCAGCCCTCGGCCCAGCCGGTCAGCCCCTGGGCCACCGGGTTCATGAAGCGCACGACGGCGTTCTCGTCGGTCACCACGACCGCGTCGCCGATGCTGCTCAGCGTGACCCGGAAGCGCTCCGCGCTCTCGCGTCGGGCCTCCGCGTGGCGGGCCCGGTCGGCGACGGAGCGGTCGCTGACGCGATACGCCAGGTACACGAGGCCCACGCCCAGCAGCGTCGCCAGGATGCGCGCCGCCAGCGTGGAGTAGTAGCTCCTGCGGCTCTCCGCGTTGCGCCGGTCGAGCTCGCGGGTCTCCATCTCGCGGATCGCCGCGGCGGTCTGGCGGATCTCGAGCATGGACTTGAAGCCCTGGTCCGTGAGCATCACCTCGCGCGCCGCGTCGAAGCCCTTCTCGCGGCGCAGCGCGATCGTGTACTCGAGCTCCTTCATCTTGAGATCCACGGCCTTGCGCATCTGGTCGACGAGCTTGTCCTCCTCGGGACCGAGGGACTTCACGCTGCCGAGCGTCGTGAGACGCGTCTCGAGGTCGCGCTTCGCCTGCAGGAATGGCTCGAGGTAACGCTCTTCCCCCGTGATGACGAAGCCGCGCTGGCCGGTCTCGGCGTCGCGCATCACGACCAGGATCCAGGCCGCCGCGGCGCGGCGCTCGTAGGACTCCGCCACGGCCTGGCCGCCCTCGTAGACGTGCCGGGTGTGGTAGTACGCGAGGAAGCCGTTGACGAGGACGAAGATCGCGAGGAGCCAGAAGCCGAGGAGCACCGGAAGGCTCAGGCCCTGGCGAGGCTGGCGACTCATGGATCCAAGACCTTATCAGAAGGCGAACAGGTCGCGGTCGGGGTCCGGCAGGTCGAGCAGCGCCCGCTGCAGGACCTGGGCGGCCACGGCGCTGAACGTGATGCCGTTGCCCCCGTACCCGAGCACGGCGAAACAGCGCGGCAAACCGCGCACTTCCCCGATCGACGG
>CADEEV010000108.1 GCA_902826455.1 uncultured Acidobacteriota bacterium
ATTCGGCATGGACGAGCTTCGAGCCCTCGACCGGGCCGGTCACCGGCACACCGAGCGGATTGACCACCTGGCTGCCGCCGCGCGCGTAATCGATGTTCATGCGTTCGCGGTACGGGAAGTCCGCCGGCACGTCGTGCGGGTCGAGATAGTTGCAGGCGCAGACCGTGAAACAGCCGGCCTCGAAGGAATGCGCGCGCGTGACGAAATGGCCCCAGAAGTCGCCGCTGATGTTCCACTCTTCCAGCCGAGGGCCGGTGTGCAACGCGAACGCGCCCGGGAACACGGCGACATGGATGTCCTCGCCCTGCGCGGCGATGGCGGCGCGCAGCGGCGTCATCAGGTTCTCGCCGCAGATGAGCATGCCGATGCGGCCGATGTCCGTGTCGAACACCGCCACGTCGTCTGCATGCCCGGAACCCCAGAACATCCGTTCGGTGAACGTCGGCATCAGCTTGCGATGCCGGCCGAGCAGCGAACCGTCACGGCCGAACAGCAGCAGCGAGTTGTAGATCGTGCCGACGCCGGGACGCGGGTCCATCTCATTGCAGCCGAGCACGACCAGCACGTTGGCCTCGCGCGCGGCGCGCGCGATCGCCGCGGTGGCCTCGCTCGGCACCTCGACGGCCTGGTCGACGAAACGCAGGCGGCCACCAGCCCAGGCCTGCAGACCGGAATCCCAGCCCTCGGTCCAATACGGATAACCGGCGAGCCAGGCTTCCGGGAACACGACCAGGTCGGCGCCGCCCGCCGCCGCCTCGCGGATCGCCGCGACGGCGCGGCGCACCGATTCGTCGCGATCCATGTAGGCCGCGGAGATCTGCGCGATGCAGATCCGCACGACCTCCCGCCCGCCGAGCACCTTGCGCGTGTTCGCTGTCATCCCGTTGACCCTCCCGGCCGCGAGCCCCGTTTCAGACCCACGCCTGCAGCACGTAGTCCCACGGCGCCTGCGCGTTGATGATGTCAACCCGCTGCAGCGCGATGCGGAAATCGTCGTCGATGCGGCGCAGCGTGTGCCGGTAGGTACCGGCGATCGCGCGCGTGGTGTCGCGACGCAGCTCGAGCATATGGAAGCGGGACCGCACGGTGATCTCGGTCGGCGTGATCGACTCGACGACGACGTTGCCGACGAGATGACTCGTCGACCAGGCCGGCGCCTGCGACCAGGCGTTCGGGTGCGTGATGCGCCCCATGCGGACCCGCATCAGCAGCGTGTCCTCGGCGAAGATCGACGGCGAGTCCAGCCATTCGGTCTGCGTCGGCGTCGCCGGCATCCAGTAGACGCCGTCGTCGGCGAACAGGTCGATGTAAGCCTGCCAGTGCTTGCCGTCGAGGCACTCCGACTGCCGGAACAGGAACTGTTCCACCTGCCGCTGCACGGAATCGCCGGCGGGGATCGCGGAGACTGGCGGCGGTGCTGCGGCGTCGACCGCCTGGCGCGGCGACTGATCTGGGGCGAGCGCCTGCGCGCCGGTCGCGCCGGCTTCGCCGCTCGCGAAGATCACCACATCCTCG